>NZ_JAQQBV010000009.1:0-223774 GCF_046030735.1 Paraburkholderia xenovorans | reverse complement strand
TCCTATACCCAAAAACGCAAGAAGCAACGCTTTACCAGAAACCGCATAACGGGTCTGGATTTTGAAAAAGAAATGTTCGATAGCCGCAAGAGCTATCAGATACTTTTCCCTACCTTGAACATCCAAGAGCTATTCCGTGATGACGTAGGCTTTAGAACGATGCAGAAGTTCCGCGATACGCTATTCCAGCGCATAAGGGATGCCCAAGCCTATGAACGCAAACGTAGGCGTATGGGTAGGCCACTAAAAGACCATGAGCGCACCATTCTGCATGACATACACGCATTGATTTGGCGACAGGAAAGTGGAAATGGCCGTGCTCGTGATAGCGGTGATGGGAACCATCATCTCCATATCGTGGCATTCGTATCAGTCAGCAGACGCGATCACGTAAGGGCCTGCGAGGAACTGGGTCTGGCGTGGCAGCGTATTACGCAGTGGGGCGATTTTGACAACGCAAACCGTTATGCTCATTCGTACAAAAACAAGTGGGGCGTAGCCATCGGCTATGTCCACCGCGATGACGAGAAAAAGCGTGAGGCATTACGCAAGCTCATCGGTCTGTATATGGCCAAAGTCACGCAGGTTCCTATCGATTGCGATGAGGACGACAAGCTGTTCGGCACTCGGAAATTTTCCGTCGAGTAGCGCTCCTCGGCTTCGGGGGAAGGATAGCCGGCCATATGCAGAATCAGAGGTTAGCAGGCGACAGCTCTATTCGTTCCCGTGCTTGTGGTGGCGCAACGTGCTCTATAGCCCGCAAGATCCGGCGTTTGCCGAGTTCGAACGCGAGCGCGAGTTGCCGTGGCATGGACGCACGTTTGGCACTTCGAGACTTGACTGAAAGTTTCTACTTCATTTGACGGACTAGGTTCCGGAGGCCGGAAGCTGAAGCAAACTGTCCTCGCATGAAAGCCTCCTGCACGGCTGGAAGCCCCGCTGGGCATAGGTTTCAGGGGGGGCGGCGCAGCCTGTGAGTGTAAGCTGAGCTAGCTAAAGCGGCGGATGTGGCGACGGCCTGACCAGCGGTTCGGCTCCAAAATCCCTCCTCATCGAGAACTATACGGCAAGCGCTACCTCGGTGCCGAGAGATTGCGCCGCTGCCGACAGGCTGTTTGCTGTGGGGTTCTTCGACCGGAAGCGCAGAACTTCATTAGTCGCGGAGACCGAAATCGACCCAATTTGGTCACAGAGAATCGCGAGGCCGAACGACAGCTATGAAGGTACAGCCGACCTACGACCAGCTTACCCCCATGCCTGCTTCCTTCTTTGCAATGCAGCTTACGTCACCACAGATGCCGGTCCCAAAATGCACGGTCCGTCAAGTCAGGCGTTTCCCCCTCGTAAGCGCTGGAATACCACTCGAAAAACTCTTCGGGCGCTTCTCCATCATTTAGCCACTGGCGAAGCTTTCCCACCGCTTTATCTGCGCGTTTTACGGATTTGTTCGAATCGTTCGGGCAAACCCCGTTTTCAGTTTCGTTAAGCCTCAACTCTTTATACTGCAGAGGCTTTTGCGCATCATCCCAGGAATATTCGGAAGTATTGCCGGGGAAAAAGTCCTCTCCGAGCTCGGAGACGTAGATTGCTTCGCGAGTTATTCCTGCCAGTTCAGCGAGCGCGACGTTCGCGTCCGTACACATCGTTTCAAAATACTCCCCCGCGTCCATCGCTTCGGCAAGGATGCCCGAGACAGCCTTCGCATCCTTCGTTTTTTTTAGTTTCTCATTGAGCTCTCTCACCTTCTTGAGTTCGGCCTGAGCTTCTCGCAGAGAATCTGCATACTCTTCCTTTTCCTTCAAAGAATTTTCGAGCAGAGTGCGCTGAACGGTCGGGGAAGGGGGAATTTTCCCCAAATTTCCCGACAGTCCTTCCAAGAATTCGTCGCGCTTCGCGTTCCATCTGGGTGTAGGCAGCGCCGTAATCTCTAAGCGGCTAGCGAGTTCGTCGCGAAGTTCATCAAGGTCCTCTGCTGAATTGATGCGTTGTGCCTGGAGCCCAGCGAGAACTGCTTTCATTTCACCGAAATGTACCGGTGGGACCAGGACAGGAATAAAGTCCTTTGATTGGAGCCAGACTCCTCCAAGCTCACACATGCAAAAAGGGCTGTTATAAAAATTCTCGGATATCAAGGCCACTACCGTGGTCGCGCCGTCCAAATGCTGATGGATAGATGACTTGAAGTCCGTTCCAGGTCTGATTCCTTGGCCCTTGATGGATGAACAGAAAATGTCAGTCGGTTGAACGCCAATCCCCGATTCGAGTAACGTTACGAACGACTTGACTACCGGTCCATCGGCGACTGCATGACTGATGAATAGCTTTTTGTTTTGTGTTTGTATCTTCTTCGTCATGTTCTCGAAAATAAAAGTGACGCACAATTTTGTGCTGCGGTTGACAGCGGACGCCAAGAAAATGATGGTGCGCTTTACTGGCATCTCGCCTGACGGGAACGTTCTCTAGCATTCATGGCTCAATTCGGCCATGACGTCTGAGAGGTCCTGCGGTTCAGGCTCGCGAGCATTGACGGGCAGCAGAGCCTGCTCGGAATTTTACTAGATAGAAGGCGCGTGCTTCGATTGCGCGGGTTCGGTGGACGGGGTAGCCAAAGGCTTGTAACGCCCATTCGCAGGCTCGTTGCGCGTGCTCGTCATCCACCAAGTCGACTCCTTCTTTGTAGGTACGGTAATAATCTAGGCGGTATGAAGACTCAGGCGGCTTCCCGCTCAGGCGTTGGAGCCAATCGTCGGTGATGGGAAACCTTGCGGGGTCATAGAAATGCAAAAATTTTGAACCACTAACCATTGAGTTCTTTGCGACGCGACTCGCCAGTTGAATCAGTTGCGATGTGTCTGTCCGCATGTTCAACTCCTGTGCAAGCGCCCGCGCCGAGTCGAAGTCGATGCGCAGCGCGCCCCGCATAGGCATCCATCTATATTGGCGGTAGATGCGCTCAAAGAAATCGACCACGAGTTGCTCGGTCCAGCCGTCCCTCGTCGCAGACTCGAAGTCACTCAGAATTCCCTGATATGTCTCAATGTAACGGTCTGATGGGAGCGCATTCGGAAAGTCGGCCGCATCTATTGCCTCGTGAAGCCGGTCACGGATAGTTTCTCTCGAAAAAAGCATCGGACACCAACGATTCAGGACAAACTCGAAGTGTTCGCGTTGCTTTTTCCGCTGTCAATCCTGGGCGTTGCAGTTCAACAATGTTCGAGTAGATTGACTGATTGACACTGCCTCGCGTCTGGCTCGCTCGGCTCATCGGTTCCCAAGGTCCGGTGCTTTTCGTGGGGTTAGTGGCGTCGCTCCGAGTCGGCTTTCTGGAATCCGCAGGCGAGAACCAAAGTTTCCGTTTATGCCGCGCGGAATTTCCTCAGAAAAATCCCGCTCAATTGTGATCTGAGCGAGCGCAAACCGGGCGCTGAGGTCGACGTACCCTAGAAGTTGCTCAGACGTCGGTACACGACTGCAAGCCAGCCGCGCATCGTGGTCATCGGCTGGAATGAGTCGTTAGACCGCACGAGAAATAAGAAGCAGGAATCTGGGAAACTTAAAACCTCGCCCTGACAGTTCCCGCACCTTCGTCACAGGGAGCCCGACGCCTTCGAGAGCAGACATGTATCGATCAAGGGGATGGTGAAAGTGAGTTGTAAGCATGTCGCTGGCTTGCTTGCGAATTTTGAATTCGCCCTCCACAGCAAACGACTTGCCGTAATCGAATTTGGGATCGGATGCATACCCCCAGTAGAGAGGCCAGAAGCAGGGATGCGGAACAGTCGCAATAAACAGCGCATCCCTCTTCAATATCCGTCGCGATCCTGAGAAAAAGGCCTCTAAGTCGGGCGCGCTACTCGCAGCCATGTTTGAGATCGCAGCATCAAAACGCGGACGCGACCGTCGATGCGCATATTCTTCAATGCTTTCAGCATGGTAAGTTATCGACGGGCTCGCGTGTCGTGTCTGAGCAATCGCAATTGACTCGCGACTCGGATCTAACCCGACGGCGATCTTCGCTCGCGACGCGACGCGAGAAGTGAGCCAGCCCGTGCCACAGCCGACGTCTACCAAGCAGTCAACGGCCGTAAGCTCGTCAAGTATCGCAGGCGCCAGTACGTGATTGGCGCTGTGATCTTTTCCTGAGGAGATTTGCTGCTCTCGCAACCCCGCTATTGCGTCCCACTCACGCGTAATACGCGACAAGCTTTTAGTTTTTCTTAAACTTATCATTGGCGGACCTAATAGAGCGAATGACATCGTGTGCCATCGAGTAAGTGGGGTGTGAAGAGTCAAGTTCCTCAATAATGTGGGGCTCGTGGGGCTTTTTTCGACCGACAGCCACGTATGAAGAGGCGTGATTGCCTGCATTCACGACCGTGAAGCGGGTAACTGGCTCGAATCCGAATGCGCCGTATTCGATTATTTCCGCACCCATCGCACCGAGTGCCTTGATCTTTTCCGTGCTTTGATGGACTAGAAATGTCAGTTCGCCTCGGCGAGCCTTATCCTGAAGCAGCGAATAGATCCGCGTTTCCGAAATCCAGCTTGCGTCACGAGAGCAAATTTCACATCTGCCGCCGTTTCGCAGCATTGCATACATGTAGTTGTTGATCGCGGCAGTATCTTTGTATCGCTTTGCGGACCGCTTACGCGCTTCACGAAGGTCCCAGATGGCGGCGCCGCCGAAGACCACCGCCGTCAGCACGACAAAGCCGATTTGCGTGTGACTGAAAGAATTTTGTGGCGGTCGCAGCGTGAAGAACAGCCCAATGAGCGAAGCCGCTGCGGCGAGCCAGTTGAGAATAGATCTCATAGATTTCCCCGAGTTTTAGCGCAATACATTCCGCGGGAGATGCAGGACAAGCTGGTTCCTGCACTATGTTCGAGACATTTTCTCTTGGAATTTTCTTTTGGTATAGGTCTGCGTCCGAATGCGAACGCGTTGCAAGTATACAAGACCTATCAAACTCGAATTGCTTATATGCGCATATGGCCGGTTACGGGGCGGAGGCGGCGCCTGAGCGTCCACCGACGACCCATGTGAACTGCGGGTTGTGGCCGAACGCGGCAGTCCATGGTCAGCTATCCGGGCGCTGAACGCTGTCGCCGATTCTAGCGGCCAGATCTACCCCAAGAAAGCGAAGCTTCTATGCGACGCTCCATCATGCCGATGCGAACTCCATTTGCAGAACGTCAGCGAGGCGGCGCACTTTGACGCGTCTGCCGGACATCGACGAATTGGCCCAGACGAAGTTCTGGTGTTCGACGATTTTGTCGGCGGCGAGATGCGGAGATGAGCTTGCACGTGCTGGCCTACAACATGAAGCGCGTGATCAAGCTTCTCGGCATGTCGGCGGTAATGGAAGCAATGCGGGCGTGAGGGCTCACGCAATGAAGCATTGAAGTCAGGGTATCGTGTGCATCTTCATCCCGTTCAAAATCGCGGTAAAGCCAATTCTTCAGTCCGGCACGAGCGCAGGTACCCGCGAGCCAACACCTCTGCACCCAGCAGATTTCTGTGTTTTGACACACTCTTATATGGACACCGCCCGGTTTGCCAGGTCGATCTTGATGTGATGCCTTAACGAGGTATCGGCTACGGTCTTATATTCGGCCTTTTGCAGGCCGAAGCCGCGGGCCCTGATGGAATTCGCCAAGAACGTCCTCATCTGGGCCGGTGACGGACCGATGACACTCTTGGGCGGCAAAAAAAATGCCGCCCATACTGGCGCGGCATGTTGTTCTGGCTTAGCCAGACTCTCCTCTTGCCAGACTCGTATTGGCGGCCTGTACTGGTGCCGATGGCTACTGGTCGGGGACGATGTTGTCCAGGACGTTGAGCACCGCATGAACGTGATCGTCGCCCCGGTGATTGAGCAAATCCCACATGGTCTGCTGCTACGCTCTGTCTTGGCGCACGGTGCTGCCGTCCTGCTTGGTCAGCGCGACACCGGACCAGGTCGGCATGACATTGGTATCCCGGACAAACCACTGAAATACCTCACTCGCTTGCGTGACATTCCCGTATGTCCTGTCGATCTGCGCGAGCGCATCCTTCTCCGCCTGCTCGAAACGGACACGCTCCTGCTGCACGCCGGTCAGGCCATTCCGGGCATCATCTAGCTCCCGTTGTGCTGACACGATCACTCAAGTCTGGGTTGTTTGCTGCCGTTGCAGCCGGGGCTGAAACAAAAAAAATGTCGCCCAACTTGGCGTGGCACGTTGTTCTGGCTCAGCCAGACAAACTGGCATAACCCGGCAAAGCGCACGGCGTTGCGTGCGAATCTACGCCATCTCGCCGAGGACGATCAGCATCCTGATGGCCGAGATCGGCATGGCGAAGCGTTCGAGATAAGTTGATTGCGTTAAGGCAGAGTGGCCTTATCGGGGCTTAGGATGCTCTGCCTTAGCGCCATGCTTGGGCTGTGCGGCCACAAGCGCTTCCCGCAATTGCGCGTTCTCGCACTCAAGCGATGCGACACGGGCATGGGCCTCAGCGAGAGCTTCCAGAGCGTGACGTATTGCCTTGTTGTCTTCGTCAGACCGGGCAAGCAGCGAATCCAGCAACTGACGCACCGCTGGGGGGAGGGCCGCACCAATCTCGTTGCCTGGAGGCGAAGGTAGGCGTGTGCTGCGAGTACCAACGATCTCCTGGTTTGCTTCTCGATAGCGTTCAATTGCGCGTTGGATGGTAGGAGCGGACGGACGGCGCTTCGTGCCATTGACGCCAAGTGCCGCCCGGATCAAACGGTCGTAAGTTGACTGGCCGTAAACGCGGCCAGTCACTTCTGCGATTTTGCTGATCACCTCGCCGAGGAACTGCTCGTTGTCAGTCGGTTGGGTTCGATGAGCGTTACTGATCGCACGCGTGATCGCCTCCGTCTCATTTTCTTGCCAATTGAGCGACGCGCGTCCCATCGCTTCAGGCCTCCGGCTTCAATTGCAAGTGGGGGAGCCAGTCCGACAGATCGTCCACGACTGCGCCTTCGAAGCCGTCCGGCCAGATGCGTTCGTCGTGATTGGCTTCGATATAAGCGTCGGACTCAGGCAGGTTGCCGGGTTCCGCGCTCAAGCGAATCGGGCGCACCGCCTCGTGGCGCAGTTCGGCGAAGATCTCGCCGACCAGTTCGCCGCGGTAGTGCTTGCGCATCGAGTGGAAAGCAGCGGGATGCAGGGTGTAGCGGGGCGGATCGTTCAGTGCAACCGGTACGCGGCCGCCACCGTCTTTCAACTCGACGATGTTGATGTAGTAGCCGGTAAGACGCGACGTTAAGGTGATCTCGAACGTGCGCGTGGACTTCGTCACGCGGCCGCGGGGCTGAAACCTGATCGTATGCTCGGATTCGGTGTCGAAGGACATTAAAATGAACCTGCGGTGATGGGGCCGAGTGGCCCCGGGGTTGTAGATCCAGCGCTAAGGTGCCGGGCCGGTGACATTATGGCGCAGAGTTATAAAAATAACTATAAAAATTACTCGATATGATCGCCGCGTCGTTTCGGTTCGTGAAGTCGGCGGTGAAGGCGTCTTCATCGCCCATCCCATCCCGTCGCGGAAGTCTTCCGGCTTCACGTCGTAGCAGGCTGAGCCTGGTTGCTGGGTGCCCGAACAGTATCGGTTGCGTTCGTCGCTGGGGTTGCCGATCAGGATGCCGACGGCTGCTGGCTTGGCACGATGTTGTCGGGGACATTGAGCACGGCATGAACGTGATCGTCGCCGCGATGGTTGAGCAAATCCCCCATCGTTTGCTGCCAGCTTCTATCCTGGCGTGCAGTAGTGCCGTCCTGCTTCGTAAACTCGACGCCAGACCAGGCGGGCACTACCTCGCCATCTCTGACGTGCCACTTGAACACCTCGGTTGCAGTGGTAACGCCGCCATATGTCTTGTCGATCTGCGCGAGCGCGTCCTTCTCCTGTTGCTCAAAACGCGCCCGCTCCTGCTGTGCGCCGATCAGGCCATTCCGGGCATCATCCAGATCCCGTTGTGCCCGCTCGACGGCGGATTGAGCCGTTTCCAACGTACTTTCGCGATTGACGATGCGCTGTTTCAGTGCCTCTGGCGTATCGGCACCGGACGGCGCGCCATTGGCTTGAAACTGCGCGAGCTGACTCCGTGCATCGGCAAGCTGCTTCTCCAGAGCCTCAGGATTCTGCTGGTGAAGGCTCTCGGCTGTCTGATCAAGGCCGTGATAATAGCCCTGGAAATCGTGCTGCGTATCGATGATCTTCCGCTGTCGGAACTCCGCAAGCAGCGCCTCGCCGTTCTTCAGCTCGCAGCGGTATTCCACGACCGTCCGGTTCGTGTCGTCCTTGAACGTGTGCCAGCTATCCTTCTCGCATGAGGCCCGATTCGACAGAGCCGTCTCGTAGGTATGGGTCGAGTCTTGCGGAACGGTTGCAGCCTTGACCGTGTCGATTTCGGAATGGCCGCAGCCGGCCAATGCTAGGCTCAGGAACGCCGCCGAGGCAAGCGTGGTGAATTTCATGTTCATCAGTGAAAAAGTGAGTAGAGATTGGCGCGCGTAGCCGACGGAAGCTCGCTCGCCTGATAAAGAAAGCGCAGCCGGCCGGAACAACTAGCCGCTGCGCTGAGAAAGATGCCGCCGCACCCGGTCGGGACATCAGGCCACGGATAGCTGGATGCTTACCGCGACAATCCGATCGTCACGTACTTCGTGTCGGTATCGAACGTGAGCGGATCGTCGGTGCCCGTCGTGCCGTTGATCGTGATGTAGGCATACCGTGCGGCGCCTGTCGAATCGGTGTACTTGTAGACCCTGGCATGCTCTACCGAATGGTTTGCGGGGTCGGGAGCGCCCGCCGCAGTGAGTGCCTGCACGATGCTGACCGGAGCGTCCGTCTGACCGTCATTGCCCGTGAACGTGACGATACCGTTGTTAGCGAACGTCGCCGTACCCGACTGCATACAGTCTTCCACTTCGTCGAATGTCCGGTTGTTCAGCTCGCTCAGATCGGTCACCTCCACCATATCGCTCGACACATAGACGTACTGTCCCGGCTGACCTTCCGACACAGATCCGACGCCGTTGGCAGTGCACAGTTCGCCGACGCGGTTGCCCAGAACGCTCACGATGGCCGTGAACTTGCCGGGAGTCGCGAACGAGCTGACATTGCCGCTCGCATCGAGATTTGCCTTGGCAACGTACAGGCCACGATTCGGATCGGCGATAGCGATACCGAAGGTGTTGTCGAGATTGAGCGAGGTGCCCATCGGTGTCGCGGTGATGCCCGGAGTCGTATACGCAATCGCCGAGTAAGGCGTCTTCGTCATCGCCGTGCCAGCCTGCGTGTGCGTGACAGCATCGGCTTGCGTCAGACCCGCAGCATCGAGCGCCGCCGCATACTGGTCGAGTAGTGCGTCATTGGAATCGCCCACGCTGAATTGAGAATTCAGCGGATTGAAGCCGCTCGCAATTGCCAGCTTGCCGGGCAAGGTTGCGATCGCAGTCTGGACCTTCGTGAGCGCGCTCGCCAGGTTGTCGGCCGTAATCGCGCTCGACAGGGCGCTCGACGTAGCGCCATCAAGCGCCGAAGCGTTTCCATTACCCAGCACGCCGACGATCAGATCGGTGAGTGGCGTGACGTTGGTCGTGCCAGGCGCGGCAGAGGCCGAGTGCAGCGCCGACGCAAGGGCTGCACCGTTCGCCTGGCCGCCGGCGACCTGCACGACACACGGGTAGTCTGCCGACTTCAAGGTTACGGAATATGTACCATCGCCGGCGGTCGTTGCCGATGCCGTTGCACCCGAGGCACATTTGAACGACACGGTGCCGCCAACAATCGGCGCGCCAACGGCGGCCGTGCCGTTCGTGGTGACGCTCGGGGTACTGGTGCCCGAACTGCTACCGCCGCCACATGCGACGAGCGTTGCACACATGAATGCGCCGAGCGCCAGTTTCGTGATCCCCGTATTGAGCGTGTTCTTCTGCACAGTGTGGTTTCCTCTCAAGTATATGGATGTGGTGTTTACTCGACAAAGACGGGCGCACGATGGCCTGGGATGTGAGCTCACAATTCTCAATATCGGCCTGATAAAGAGAAAATGAAGTGTAAACGCTACATTAAATGTAGAGTATGAAACGTCGTTAATCAGTCGACGGGCGGGCATCCTGCACGCCATGACTGCGAAGCGCCCAACTCCTTCTCCTGCAGCCCGACCCGCCCCGATCTCGATTGCCCTCGGCAAGCGGGTCAAGGAATGCCGGCATGCGGCCGGGAAGTCGCAGGAAACGCTCGCCTTTGAGGCGCACATCGACCGGACGTACATCTCGGCGATCGAGCGAGGCATTGCCAATCCGTCCATTGAGACCCTGGCGAACATCTGCCATTCATTGAACGTAACGCTGGCCGCGCTGTTTGCACCGCTGGACGATGTGTCGCTGATGCCGACTGGTGAGCGCCGCGCGAACGCAGCGACACCGCCCGAAATCAAGCGCAGCAGGCTCCGGTAGAATTTTCTTTCAGCGTGCGGATAGACACCGCGCCATCTACGTCTGCCCGCACGCTCGTTTCGGGCGTGATGTATGAGGCGTACGACTCTCTAGGTTCCAGCCGTGCGTTGCACACACCGAGCACCGGCGCAGTCCCAGACGGATCGAGCAGAAGAAGTGCCTTTGCGATCATGTCCCGCTCCTCAATCCCGACGACCAGCGCGGCATGCCGGTCATCGGTGCGATGGTTGACGATCCAGACGATGACCGGCCACCCGGCACTCAACTCCTGCGCGCAGAATCGAACGAGTTCGGCGGGAGAGCCTTCGGCCTGAACAGGCTGTACGCCGGTATTGAGTTCGTAGACGAAACTGGCTAGTCCGGAAGGCGTTAGGCCATGCAGGTAATGCGGCCATGCGTGATCCCAGAAGTGCGCGGCAGGGCCGCTTGCGTAAGCGGGTAGATCGACCGGATCGGCGAGCATGCCGAGCATTGCGAGAGCCATCGCAACGCAATGCAGGGCACTGCCGCCGTCCCAGTCGCCTTGCCGGCTGAAGAGCGGCTGGCGGGTTCCGGCAAGCATTAGCTGCTGTCCCGGACGTAGCGCCGGGTGCAACTTCTGGACGAGGGCGGGCATCAATAGTCCTCTGGCAGCAGGATCGTCGTGACCGAGCGGTCGGCTTCGGTGATGACCCAGACCTTGCCGCCACCCGGTATTACGTAGCTCGACAGCAGGCGCTTGCCGGTCAGCAACGCCAGTTCGTTTTCGGCGATGTCGTCAGCTTCAAGTTCGCCCCAGTCTCCGCCGCAGTGCCGATCCAGCAGGGCGACCGGCGAAAGCCCGACCTGTTCCAGCATGGACCGTGCGGCGGGCGTGATGACCGTCCTGCCCATCGGAAATCGTAGGCGAGTGCGCGTCTGTCCGCTCATGCTGCGATCCTCGCCTGGTAAGTCACCTCGGGCCATGCCGGATAGCGGCAACGGGTAGTCGGTTGCGGGTGGGAAATTCCTCCCGGGGCGGCTTCCTCAAGCAACTCGATGGTGGTCTGAGAGCGATCCCACTCGGTGACGACGAGGATGCGAGCGCCGTCCGGCAGCGGATAGATTGACAGCAGACGCAGGCCGGCTACGATCGATAGGTCGTTTTGCTCCCGGTCTTCGTCGCACACGCAGCCCCAGTCACCAGCGATATGTCGCAACATGACGCTGATAACGGGAATCTGACTGGCTTGCAGTTTTGCGTGCGCCTCGGGCGTGATCAATAGCCGGCCCGGATGGAACAGCGGTTTGAGACGGGTGATATTGCTCATGAATACCTCCGGAAACAGGACGAGCACGGGCCTCCGGCGGAGCCGGATAACGTGATCGCAAGATGAATGGGAACCTGGCGCAGGACGCGCCCGGATTACGGCGTGAGGTCGGTGAGCTGGCGGCGCAGTGTCGTAGCTCTGGCCTGCGAGCACCGCAGATGCAGGCGGATGCCGGTAACGGTGGGCTTGACGATGCCAGCCTGAACGTCGCGAACGAGCTTCACGAGGTCGGTTTCCGGTTCCGTCGTCGCCGTGACAGCGGGCAGTGATTCGGACGAAACGGCGGGCGTGACTGCCGAAGGCGGGTTCAGTC
Organism: Paraburkholderia xenovorans; assembly: GCF_046030735.1. Classification (GTDB taxonomy): domain Bacteria; phylum Pseudomonadota; class Gammaproteobacteria; order Burkholderiales; family Burkholderiaceae; genus Paraburkholderia; species Paraburkholderia xenovorans_A. The sequence goes on along the minus strand of NZ_JAQQBV010000009.1, from coordinate 211,702 downwards.
GTTCCGGCGTGACCGAAGCGACGGCCTCGTGACGGGGTGCCGTCCCGGTAGTCGTGCGTGGAAGTAATGCGAGCCACCAGAGCAGACAGGCCATGCTTTCGAGGATGGCGGCGAACACCAGCCCGGCCAGTAGATCGAGTTTTGTGACCGTCAACCCACAAAGCGCTGAGAGCCGGAGCGTGACCGGATCGGCGCGAACCACATCGCGGCGCGTTTCGGCTCGATCTTCGACGGCCTGCGCCCGCCGGACTTCGCGGGCCTCGGCATCCAGTGCATCGAATCGCGCGGCTAGTCCGGCACGGCGCCCACGCAGTAGCGGACAGTCACCGAAACAACGGTGCGCATTGGCCTGAGCCAGTTGCACCGTCACCGATGCGCGATCCGACATGACTGCGGTGAGACTGCGATGCGCGGGCGTATTGGCGTCCCCCAATGGCGATACCCGAGCATCGCCCGCGTGCGACTGCGACAGCAGGAAGAACGTCGCGTGGCCGAATGAGGCTGCCGCCATGCAGCCGAGCCATAGCAGCGTACCGACACCGCGCACGGCAAGCGGCGCTGACCGGCACAGTGTGGGAAGCAGATGTGCGCCGGCAACCAGCACGATGCCGACTGCGACCCACACGAGCCGTTCCGACAGCCACCCGCCGCGCTGCCAGCCGGCCAGTACCGACATACAGATGGCAGTGCCCGTTGTCACGACTGCCAGAACGAGCGCTACGCGACGGATCATGCGGCCTTCCCGCCGAGCAGTGCGGCACGCTGATCCAGCCGGTCTTTCAGGCTAGGCGTACTGGTCACCGTGGCATTGACGCGACCAGCATCGTGACTACCGCCATCGCCGGACTCCTCCGGATAGAACTCTTCGGCAACAGCGGCGCTTTCTTCGATACTGTCCTCGAATGCACCATTGGCGAATCCAGCACGCGCAGCAGCATCGAGTGCGGTCTGGTCGAAACCTGCCGCACGGCGTCGCGCATCCAGCTCACGCGCACCGATGATCGTTGCTTCGAGCGTGCTGCCCGTGCGCACGCCGAGATCAACGTAGTAGATCGCGCTCCGGTAGCTTTGCGTGGTGGACTTGCCTCGCAGCTTCAGTTCCAGTGGCAGGCAGGCGAGCAGACCACCCGAGACTGCCGAGAAGTAGTGCAACCGTGCAGCCAACGTGCGGATCGAGTTAATCGAAGTCGTGCGGAAGCAGAAGCTCCCCATCTCGTCCTCGTCGCCGATCAGCACGTTCAACCGACCATAGGGTTTGCAGGCTCCGCCCTGGCCGAACGCGCAGCCATCTGGCGATGGGCACGGGAGTTCCTCGATACCGGCATCCGTAGCGCGGCGGCACGTCTCACCATTGCCGACACACACTGGCCGTCCGGTATCGCGATCGAAACACGAATACTCGGCGCGCAGGTTCAGATCGGGATCGTTGAACAGGAAGCGCACGGGGATCGAGCGCAGCTTGCCCGATGTCGCCTTGCGGAGTTCTTCGTTGAGCGGGTGCAGCATCCACTCTCCGCGCTGCTGCACCTGGGTTGTGAGCGTGAACTGGTCGTCCTTTTCCGGCAGACGTTTACCGTTCTTCTCGACCACACGGCCGATGGAGATTCTTCCGACAACGGGAGGCGAAATCACAAGACCCTTCAGCATGACAATGCTCCTGTGGGTAATAGAGAGATTGGAACAACGGGTCAGATAGAGACCAGAAACCGGCGCGAACCCGGTTTCGTGATGGCGTACTGCGTGGCGAACTGGGGGTGATCGGCGAGCAGCCGTTTGAGATCGACGCCGGAGCCATCCTTGCTGCGTTTGAACGACACAGAACCCGTCTCGAACTGGGCACGGTCCGCTTCGCCCATGCTTTGCACGATGGTCTGCTTCAACCGGGTTTCAAACGTCTGGCGGGTTTCAATCTCGGCTCGCACGGCGACCAGATCAGCGAAGGCCGACGAGAGGCGACGGTCATCCGTGAAATCGACCGTGCCGCCTGCACCCGGATACAGGCAGCGCAGCGCACGATCGGCAGATTCCGATCCATCGGCGGGAGGCGGTGTATCGGTTTCCACATACCGCCAGAAGACCGCTTCCAGTTCGATGAGCCGGGCGATCAGTGCGTCGTCGCGCACGATGCGATGCACGTCGAGCTTCTGGCCACACAGCAGCACGGCGACATCGGCTGCCTGCTTGCCCGTCACGGCCAATTGGTGTTGAACTTGGCACACGACGTACTCGGGAACACCGTCGCGCCAGAGTCGCGCACCAAATTCTCCCGAGGTTTTGCATTCGAGCAACTGGACATCACGATTGCCGACGACTTCGCGATCCACATTCGCGAGCATCCATGGGATGGTGGGGTGCTGGAGGACCGCATTGACGCGTCGCACTCGATTGCCCGTCTGTTTCGTGTAGGACGCCGCGACGATCGGCTCCAGAATCGTTCCCCAGTAGACGGGCTCGGTTGTATCGTCCGGATCGGGCTTTGGCAGGTTCGCATCCCTGCCTGTCTTCGTCAGCCAGAGTTCCAGCATCGACTGATACGGACTGACCCCAACAGCAGCTGCGGCATCACTTCCACCGATGCCGGATTTCCTCACTTCAAGCCAGTCCTCACGCGGCATGTCCTTCGTTTCTACGAGTCGCAATGCCGGGCGGCTGCGATGACGACCAGTGGGTTCAGGCAAAGCCATTTCGACCTCCACAAATGAAAATGCCCGGCGGGGAAGACTCTGGCCGGGCATGGATGGAAAGGAAGCGTGAATTCATGCGACAAGCCGCATGGCTTCATCAAATGCTTTCTGCTTGAGGGCGGCGCCCGTACCGAACCACGCAGCATCGCGGCGGTGATCGTCGCTGCGCGCACGGCGCTGGTGATCGACGAACTCTGTGACCGAGTTCAGCAGGCCCCACGCCGTACCAGCCGCTGAAGCCATGTCCGAGCCCTTGCCGCGGCCGGTGAACAGTGCCTGAACGGTTTTGATCGCACTGTCGTTGGTCGCGGCGACGGGCGTACTGGCGCTGGTTGTGGGGTAGGTCAGCACACGGCGCAGGAAGGTTTCGGCTGCGGTGTCGTTGACCAGACATTCACTCAGGGCTTTCATGCGGGCCATGAAGCCGTCCCACGAAGAAATTGCTATCCCGAGCTGGCGCTTGACGGCCTGTGCGTCGAACTGGCTGCGGTGCGGCACCTTGACCGCCCCGATATTGTCGCCAAGCGCAATGGCCAGCGTGTTGTTGCAGACGACGCGGACCGACGTGAATTGCGCGGTCGTCGCCAGGCTGCCATCACACGCGGTTGCAAGCAGCAGATAGCCATTCACGCGATCACAGCCTTTGAGCGTTGCGCTTTGACCGGTTTTCGCGAGCGCCCAAAGTTTCTTGCCATCTTTGAGGACCCCGGCGGTTTCCAGTTCGAACCCGCCGACCTCCGTCAAATCGCGGTAGAACTCTAGGATGGATTCCGGTTGCACTACCTGATAGCGTGACGAGACGACGGAGAGCGGCAGCTTTGTGTCCGAGCGGTAAAGCACCTTCTGCTCGGGAAATGCGTGGATCGAGCCGAGGGATGAGCCGGCCATTCCGGAGAGGAAACGTACTTCGGCTTCCTCGATGCTCCAGTCCATGCCGCACTGCTTCTTCCAGACATCGATGGGCTGGTTCGGGGCGAGCTGATTGCCCAGCCCATGCCACGGGGTGTCGCCGACATACGCCATGCTGGATACGAGATGCATTTTGCTATCCTTACTAAAATGAGTGGGAGAAATAGAAGGCAAAAATGCCTACAGCCCGAGGGGCTGTAGGCATTGAGCGAGAAGCGGGGAGCGAAGAGCGGGAGGGTGTCAGGTAGCGGACGGCTTCCTGAACGTGTGGCCGCATTCCAGGCAGGCATAGTTGTCGAGCACGCGTTCGTCGATCTGCTCTCCGACAGCGGAGCCAGCGGCACACCCCGCAGCGCCACCGAAAAGCGCGCCGAGTAGGCCTCCGGCAAGGCCGCCAAGGATCGAGCCGACTGGCCCGGCGACCAAGCCGAGGGCAGCGCCAGCTTCGGCACCGCCAAACGCTGCGGCGGCACTACCAGCGGCACCAGCGACCGTGCCGACTGCACCACCGACCTTGCGGGCCGTGTCGCGCGTCGTAGTGCGGAGGGAATTGCAGCGGGGACAGGAAAGCGAATGGGTCATATATCAGCCTCGTGAAGATTCAGGGCAAGCAGCGTTGCCCAGGCATTCCGGATGGATGCTTACGTCGGTGATATATCGATGAAATTTTTCTGGGTTTGATCGATTTTCAAGCCGAAGCGATTGCTGTCGTATTTGTCTGTCAATGCCCTGTTCAGAACGTCCAAGGTAGTGTGACGGCTCCCTAGCGCAGTCGATCACCAGCAAGTTTATTATCTGTCCCCAATATCTATTGGCATAATTGCGGATAAATACCATAGCAGCCACACACATGAACGCAGTTGAAATCGAAGCCGCTGTCTCCGAGCTGGCAGAGTCCCCTTTTGACGCTCAAGGATTCCCTTTTGCTTTCTTGGCCGCTTTTGGTAACAAAGAGACCACGATCGCCCGTCTTCGCAAAGGGGACACCAACAAATCGGACGTGCCCGGCGGCGTCCTGCAACGCAGCCACATCCACTTGGCTACCTGCGCATCTGGCAAGGTCAATGCGACGCTGAGCGCGTTGCGCGCGAGCTCGGAGACCACGAAGGGCAAGGTTAAGTTCATTCTGGCGACGGACGGCGACACGCTTGAAGCCGAGGATATGGCGAACGGCGAAACGATCGCCTGCGAGTACGCAAAGTTCGCCGGCCACTTCGGCTTCTTCCTGCCGCTCGCGGGCATCTCGACGATCAAGGAAATCAAGGACAGCGCGATCGACGTTCGGGCAACCGGCCGACTGAATAAACTGTACCTGGAACTGTTGCGTGAGAATCCGGATTGGGCGACGGACGAGCGCCGACAGGACATGAATCACTTCATGGCCCGCCTGATCTTCTGTTTCTTTGCTGAGGACACGGGAATTTTCGACGGTAGAGGTCTGTTCACGAAGACCGTCGATCGGATGAGCGATGCGGCGTTGGGCAATACGCACGAGGTGATCCGCACGATCTTCCACGCGATGAACCTATCGACCAAGGACAGCAGCGCCCGTGCGGACGCAAAAATCCCGGGGTGGGCCGATGCGTTCCCGTACGTGAACGGCGGCCTGTTCGGTGGCAGCAACAAGGTGCCGCGCTTCACGCGCATGGCAAGGCAGTACCTGCTTCACGCCGGCAATCTCGACTGGCACGAAATCAACCCCGACATCTTCGGATCGATGATTCAGGCGGTCGCCGACGATGAGGAGCGCGGCGCGCTCGGTATGCATTACACGAGCGTTCCGAACATCTTGAAGGTGCTCAATCCACTGTTCCTTGACGATCTGCGCTCCCAATTGGAAGCCGCTGGTGACAACAAAGCCAAACTGCTGAACCTGCGCAAGCGCATGGCACGGATCCGTGTCTTTGATCCAGCGTGCGGTTCGGGCAACTTCCTGGTCATCGCGTACAAGCAGATGCGTGAGATCGAGGCCGAAATCAATCGTCGTCGAGAGGAGCCTGATCTACGGTCGGCCATTCCTCTGACCAACTTCCGTGGCATCGAACTCCGCAGTTTTCCCGCAGAGATTGCTCGTCTCGCGCTCATCATCGCTGAATACCAATGCGACGTGCTGTATCGAGGCCAGATGCAAGCGGTACAAGATTTCCTCCCGCTCGAAGCGGAGAACTGGATCACGACCGGTAACGCGCTTCGTCTCGACTGGTTGTCGCTTTGCCCGACTGCTGGGACAGGCGTAAAGGTAGTCTCGGATGACCTCTTTGAAACGCCACTCGATCAGCCTGAAATCGACTTCGAAAACGAAGGAGGGGAAACCTATATCTGCGGTAACCCACCGTACAGTGGTCAGTCTGAAATGTCAGACCGTGAAAAGGACGATCTAGCCGCTGTTTTCGCCAGATCGAACGTTCAGTGGAAGTCTCTGGACTATGTGTTGGGGTGGTTCCAGAAAGCGACGGAAATTTGCTCTGGGGGAAGTGCCGATTGTGCGTTCGTGTCTACAAATTCGATCTGCCAAGGTCAACAAGTCGCGATTTTTTGGGAACCCTGTCTTGCGATGGGAGTCAGGATTCACTTCGCACGCACATCGTTTAAGTGGAAAAATCTCGCCCGTAATAACGCTGGGGTTACTGTCGTTGTTGTCGGTATTTCTGCGCGGGCGTCCAAGATAAGGCTGTATGAAGAAAGCGAAGCAGATAGTCCATCTGAGAGGTTTGTAGATTATATTGGCCCATATTTGGTACCCAATACTGAAACGATAGTGCATAAGACTAATATGCCTCTGAACGGGCTGCCTCCAATGGATTATGGGAGCAAACCGGCCGATGGAGGAGGGCTGGTGATAAAGTCATCCGACTACTTGTCCATCAATGACGATGCCGTAAAGACGTTCATCAAGCCTTATTTGGGAAGTGACGAATATATTGACGGAAAATCTCGATATTGCCTTTGGATCCCTCCTAACAAGGCGAAAGAAGCAAGTATGCTGCCGTTCGTCCGCGCTCGATTGGAGATCGTTCGGCAGTTTCGAGCAAACAGCAAAAAGGACAAGACCCGGGAGCAGGCCGAAACTCCATATGCCTTCTCGGAAGTTCGTCATGGCGAAAGCGATAGTGAGAACATCCCGCTAATAGTCCCCATCCATACCAGTGAAAATCGTAGTGCTTTACCAGTGGGCGCACTGATCAGAGGTGCTGTTGTATCTAATGCCGCTTTCGCACTCTATGATGCTCCGCTTTGGAGTATGGCTCTTATTGCCTCTCGACTTCATCTGGTTTGGATTGCAACCGTCTGTGGCAAGCTTGAAACCCGGTATCGCTATTCCAACACGTTGGGTTGGAACACCTTTCCGGTCCCCACACTCACGGAGCAGAACAAAGCTGATCTGACCGAATGTGTGGAGAACATCCTGCTTGCTCGAGAAGCGCACTTCCCGGCGACGATCGCGGACCTTTACGATCCGGACGACATGCCGGAGGATTTGCGTCGTGCCCATGAGCGAAACGACGAAGTGCTTGAACGCGTCTACATTGGGCGTCGGTTTCGCAACGACACCGAGCGACTGGAAAAACTGTTTGACCTATACACGAAGATGACGTCGGCGGAAGCGAAGCCGGCCAAGAAAACCATTCGAGCACGGAAGACCGCGTAATGAGCAACGGAGAGACCAAACGCTATTCGATTCCGACCGTTACCATCAAGACGGATCGGACGGGGGCGTCCAGCAAGTCGAACGCATTGGGTATGCGTCCCATGCAGGAACGCGCCTACGCCAAACGGGGTGAGCAATATCTGCTGATCAAGTCGCCACCGGCCTCCGGCAAGTCGCGTGCGTTGATGTTCATCGCGCTCGACAAACTGACGAACCAGGGCGTCAAGCAGGCGTTGATCGTGGTACCCGAGCGCTCGATCGGCGGTAGTTTTGCCGACGAACCGCTGTCCATGTACGGCTTCTTCGCCGATTGGATTGTGAGGCCGCAGTGGAACTTGTGCAACGCGCCCGGGGCGGACGACGTGAGGGTGGCACCGTCCAAGGTCAAGGCCGTCGGCGAGTTCCTTGCTAGCGACGACAAAGTGCTGGTCTGCACGCACGCCACCTTCCGCTTTGCCTTCCAGGAACTTGGACCGGCCGCCTTCGACGATCGGTTGATCTCGGTGGACGAGTTCCACCACGTCAGCAGCGACCAGGACAACATCCTGGGCCGGCAGTTGACCGAGCTGATTCAGCGGAACAAGGTACACATGGTCGCCATGACTGGCTCCTACTTCCGTGGCGACGCTGAGGCCGTGCTGGCACCAGACGACGAAGCACGCTTCGAGACGGTGACGTACACCTACTACGAGCAGTTGAACGGCTACGAGTACCTGAAATCTCTCGACATCGGCTACTACTTCTACACTGGCCCGTACTTGGACTCGATCACGGGTGTGCTCGATCCGTCGTTGAAAACGATCGTGCACATCCCGAACGTCAACTCGCGCGAGAGCCTCAAAAGGAAGCACCGTGAGGTCGAGGAGATTATGGACAGCCTCGGCACTTGGAAAGGCACCGATCCCCAAACGGGCTTTCATCTGGTTGAGTTACCCGAGGGCCGCGTGATCAAGGTTGCCGATCTGGTGGACGACGGCGACGGCCGTTCTGCCGTTCTGTCCGCGTTGAAAGACCCTAAGCAGAAGAACAACCGCGATCAGGTGGACATCATCATCGCGCTCGGCATGGCGAAGGAAGGCTTCGACTGGATTTGGTGCGAGCACGCGCTGACCATCGGTTACCGCAACAGCCTGACCGAAATCGTTCAGATCATCGGTCGTGCCACCCGCGACGCACCGGGCAAGGAAAGCGCACGTTTCACGAACCTGATCGCGGAACCGGATGCGTCCGAGGACATGGTGGCCGATGCGATCAACGACACATTGAAGGCGATCGCCGCAAGCCTGCTCATGGAGCAAGTTTTGGCCCCGCGTTTCGAGTTCACGCCCAAGAACGCTGGCGAGCAACCCGGTTTCGACTACGGCCCCGACGGCTACAAGGACGGCCAATTCAACATCGGCGTGAACCACGACGACGGGCGTGTGCACGTCGAGGTCAAGGGGCTGGTCGAACCGAAGTCCGAGGAAGCGGCGCGCATTTGCCGCGAGGACATCAACGAAGTGCTCGCCTCATTCGTGCAGAACAGCAAGACGCTCGAACGCGGTTTGTTCGACCACGACAACACGATTCCTGAGGAACTGACGATTCTTCAAATGGGAAAGATCGTGCGCGAGAAGTACCCACACCTGGAAGAGGACGACCAGGAAGCCGTGCGCCAGTACGCGGTCGCTGCCCTGGCCTTCACGCAGAAGGCAAAGCAGGTTGAAATGCTTGCTGCCGATGAAGCAACCGACGACGGCACGCCGAAAGCGAACCTTGCCCTCATTGAGGGGGTTAAGCAGTTTGCGATGAGCGTCAAGGAACTGGACATCGACCTGATCGACCGAATCAACCCGTTCGACACCGCCTACGCGATTCTTGCGAAGGCGATGGACGAGAAGACTTTGAAGCAAGTGCAAGCCGTGATCGCGGCACGCAAGATTAACATCCCGATCGAGGAGGCGCGCGACCTGGCGAAACGGGCTCTGGCGTTCAAGCATGATCGTGGTCGCCTGCCGGACATCAACGCTGCCGATCCGTGGGAGAAGCGCATGGCCGAAGGCATCGCAGTTCTTGCCCGCTTCAAGGCTGCCGAGAAGAGGAAGGAAGGCAATGGCAACGCGTAAAAAGAGCCAAGTACGGGACGACGTGTCCGACGACGACCTGCTTGAACAGTTGGGCATCTCGGTTGAGGTCGAGGTAACGGGGGGGCGTACGGCCCGGGAGGAACGCATCATCGCCGGTTTCGAGGAGATCCAGGGTTTCGTCGACCAGCACGGCCACGCGCCTCGTCACGGTGAAGGTTTGGACATTTTCGAGCGTCTTTACGCGGTTCGTCTGGATCAACTACGCCGCAACACGGCCGCGCTTGCACTGCTTGCAACGTTCGACACCCAAGGTCTCCTCGCAGAGTCGGCTGGCGAGGTCGTCGTCGACCCGGACCAACTGGAGGACGATGATCTGCTCGCGGAACTCGGGGTCGAGCCGCACGGTGACGAAGACATCACAGTACTTCGGCATGTTCGTTCCGCCGCGGAAAAGACGGCGGCTGAGCAAATCGCGGACCGTACGCCTTGCATCGACTTCGACAATTTCAAGCCTCTGTTCGACGATGCCAAGGCCGGACTGATGGACGGCACCTGGGAGTCTCAACCGTTCGCCCAAGACTCTGAAATCAAAACAGCCAATATCCAGCAGGGTGATTTTTTCATTCTGCAAGGGCAAATTGCCTATATCGCCCATCGCGGTGAAGCGATTCGAACGTCCGTTGGTGATAATCCAGATGCGCGGCTTCGCGTTATTTACGACAACGCAACGGAAAGTGATCTGTTGCTACGCTCATTCCAGAAAGCGATCTACCGCGACGAGACACCGCGCCGCTTGCGCAAAATCGAAGTCGGCCCGCTATTCAGCGGCGACTGGGAGGACGGTGATGTGCAGAGCGGTACGATCTACGTGTTGCGTAGTCTGTCCGACGAGCCACTCATTGCGCAATATCGCCAGTTCATCCACAAGATCGGCGTTACTGGCGGCAGGGTCGAAACCCGCATAGCCGGTGCTGAAAACGACCCGACTTACCTATGTGCGCCAGTTGAAGTCGTGGCGACTTACAAACTGGCGGGTGTCAATCGCACGAAGGTGGAGGGATTGTTCCATAAGGTATTTGCCAGTGCACAGTTCGATATGACTCTGCCTCCGCGTTTCGGTGAACCGGTACGTCCGCGGGAGTGGTTCTTGGTGCCATTGTCTGTTATCGACGAGGCTGTTCGGAGTATTTTGGACGGGACGATTTTGAACAAGGTCTATGACCGAGATACAGGAAAGCTCGTGAATAGATGAACATGCTTGGCTGCTACCGATTTCGCGAACGCTCAATCGACGTGAGAAAATGACGTCATTTGCGTGAAAGTCACGACTATCACAGGAGTTCTGACTCGATGTCTGCAACGGATATGAATGCAGTGCAAGAGGTACGCTTTTTATCTCGCATGCGACACCTGAGGACAGGGGCATTACCGTTGTGCTGATAAACTGATGCCCTCATCTGAGAGTCGATGAGTTTAATTTTTTGGTTCAAGTAAATTAAAAATCAAAATTATGCGACGAGGCCGTTATTATCTTGGTCGGGTCATCAAGATGGGGACATTAGACCAAGAGCGTCTGATGGATGCCATCTCGAATGCGGCGACGATCGCAGTCGGTAAAGCGCGCTGGACTATCACCAACGTTTTAGACAAACGAGGTGAGAACTCCCCATTTATTTTTGGGCGACTTTCAAAATTCTCCGATGAAGGACATGTAAAGCTTGTTGACATCAAAAATCGACATGAAATTGATGCAATCGCAGAAAATCTTCTTATTGCAAGCGCCAATTTTGTATATCTTCCGAAATATTCGGGTTTGGCATACATGCACGTCTGGAATCACGTTGAGGCGGATGTTTTTGCGCGTAGATTCAAAGAAATTATCGAGGCAACGTACGAAAATTTCTTTGTCGGGTGTTCCGTTGAGGCGGTATCGGATTACCGTACATTTGGTGTAAAGCTGCAAGGACTTGAGCGTATCCGCGAGCTATCGGCACGAGTTCATCCTCCCAATCCACTTTTTGGCCGTTTGTGGGGGTCTCTTAATAACTACGTGGCGCAACGAAATGCATCCGAGGTTATTTTAAAAGAGACTCAGGATTCTGGAGCAGGGCTGGTGACAAAAATTGCGGAGCTGGTAACTCGCATTTTGGAAAATTCCAATTACCAACCCGACTTCGATGTCGCAATTGGTGATGCGGCTGTATTGATGGCGGCAGATGGGTATGGCTCAGGTCGAGTTGTTGGGGAGCAAGAGGGTGAGGAAGTCACTATCCGTACATCGGATGCCCAGAAAACCTTCCTATTCTCGAAAGAGCCCGTGCCTAATGACTTGGCTGAAGAGGCTGAAAAGCATTTTCGTCGAACAAGCTCAGAACGGGATATGAGGCATCCATGAGGATAATATTGGAGATCGCGCGGACATTTTTTATTTCTCTAGAATTCCCATTGGTGATTGCCGGAGTTGCGATTCAGTGTGCCCTAGGAAAGAAGATCGATCATCTCTTGTCAGGGGTTAACATCTCTGATGATCTATTCAAGTGGGCGATCGCTATACCTAGTGCTCTTTTGTGCTGGTCGTTAGTGTCAGGCCGGAAACTGCTGTTCCCGGAAAAAGATAAAAGCAGTATCTTGCAAAAATGGCAGGATTACTGGAGATTGAAGGTGTGCTTCCATGTCGCATTGGCATGGAACTTGATTTTTATGCTTATTTCCATATATGCATGGATGGGCGACTGGAAGCATCCATCATCGCTCCATGTTGTTTCTCTTGTAATATCAATTGCCGGGTCTGCGATTTGTACCTTTAGTATCTATAACGCGCAGACCCGCGTGGAGGAGGAAGTTTCGCAATATGCGGGAAAATCGTGATTCGCAATAAGACCTATCATTTCTAGTGCGAGGTAGTCAGAGAACGATCGTTTTTTCTCGGTGTGTGGCTGGCACTACCGGACCGACATGGTAGGAAAATAAGAGGATCGGATGAGACTCATTAGCACGAGTGCGGAACTAAGTAAGCAACTGAAACGGCTTGTAGGGAAGTATTCCTGCATCGCTATTGCAACGGCTTGGGCGTCGGGAGAAACTGAGGTCTTCAAGTCACTGGTGCGAAACGAAGAGCGGATTGTTCAAGCCGTCATTGGCACGCACTTCTACCAAACGCATCCTGACGTTCTCGATCAATTCGTGGGGTCGCAGAAGGTGAGATTCATGCTGCAACCTGACGGAGTGTTTCACCCCAAGGTCTATCTCTTCTGGAGCGATGATGCTTGGGAGGTTGTCATTGGTAGTCCGAATCTTACTGTAGGAGCCTTGACGAAGAATACAGAGCTATCGGTTCTCGTCAGTAGCAGTGACGGCCAACCCACACTGAAGCAGGAAATAGCTGAGGTCATTTCCCAGTATTGGTGTGAGGCCCAGACGGTTCATCAGAGTGAGGCTGACAGCTATCGTAAGTTGTGGAAGCTCAAAGCGCGTGACTTGAAAAAGGTCGCGGACATCTTCGGCGACAGGGCGACATCGAAACCAGCAGTGCAGTCCAAAGTGATGTCAATGGAGTGGGAGGATTATCTGGCTGAAGTCAAGAAGGACAAATATCACGGATTCAAGGATCGGCTTGCCTTGCTCAAGGAGATTCGGGAATATTTCCAGACTTACAGCCACTTCAACGACATGGATCTTGGAGTACGAAAAGGGATTGCCGGGCTTCCCAGTAAAGTGAATGCCATCGAGAATTGGGCATGGTTTGGCAGCATGAAAGGGGCAGGCACTTTCGCAGGTCAAATTAATGCTGGGAACGAAGCTTACTCGCGAGCCCTTGATGAGATTCCGCTGGAGGGGGAAATCAGCAAGGGGCATTACGATGCCTATATCGGGCACTATTTGGCGGCATATACGGGCGGTGGTCATGGTCTTGCAACGGCTACCAGACTGCTTGCAATGAAACGGCCTGACATCTTTCTGTGCGTTGACGCCCAGAACAAGCGAAAGCTTGCGGAGGACGTTGGCCTTGAGAAGTCCGATCAGCTTGACTACGAACGGTACTGGGAAGAAGTGGTTCTTCGCATCATGGAGTCGCCGTGGTGGCAGTCCCCTGAGCCTTCTGACCGTCTAGGACGGGAAGCTTGGCATGCTCGCGCGGCTATGTTGGATGCCATCTTCTACGAAGGGAAGCAGACGGTATAAGCAACAAGGATAGTCTTCGACTAGACCCAGCTTTGACCAGAGTGAAGGTTTTTGAATCAGTCGCAGCTTTCGAGCTTGGCCGTGTAAGCGCGCAGCGGACAACCGATTTGCACAGCACGCAAGTCCAATCGGGGTTCAGCCCTGGTCCGCACGGGAGAAGTGGGCATCAGCGTGCGGCTTATTTTCCTCGAAGAGGGGAAAATTGGGGAGGTGCCGTATGCAGCTCAATGGATTGAGATTGATTCGTGCCGACCTGAAATGCCTACACGGTGCCTACATTTGACCGTAAACGAGAAAAGGGTTACATGCACATGGCATGTAACCCTTTGATTTCTTTGGTAGGCCGTACGGGATTCGAACCTGTGACCAACGGATTAAAAGTCCGCTGCTCTACCAGCTGAGCTAACGACCCAAAAGAGAAGCGAGATTATAGCGATAACGCGTAGGGGCTGTCAACCCGCCAACAGTATCCAGTTTCACCGGCACTTCATTCACAGCACTTCAGATAGTGAAAAGCCCGGGACATGACTCCCGGGCTTTTCAGCGAGAGGCGCGCGTGACTATGAAATCGGACACTGCGCGTTACCGCGAACTACCACTACTTGATCTGCGACAACTTGCTTTGAGCCGATTGCGCGACATCCGAGCCGCTGTATTGCGCGACGATCTGCTCGAGCGTCTTCTTGGCCGCAGCCTTCTGACCTTGCTCGAGCTGATTGTTGGCAATCGCGAGCAGCGCTTCCGGCGCTCGCGGATGCTGCGGGTAGTTCTTCACGACGCCTTGCCACGTCGCCGTCGAACCCTTGTAGTCGCGCAGTGCATAGAGCGCGTTGCCGAGCCAGTATTGCGCGGTCGGCTGGTAAGGGCTGTTCGGATACTTGGAGATGAACGTACGGAACGACGCCGCGGCATTCTTGAAATCGCCGCTGCGGAATTGCTGCGAAGCCGCGTTGAACGAATCGGTCTCACCCGGCTGCACTTCGCCCTGGACGCCGTCCACCGTCTGTTGCTGCGGCTCGAATTTCTTCAGCCGCGTGTCCAGATCGGTGTAGTAGTCCTTCTGCTGCTTTTGCACGGTGGCCAACTGGTTGGCCATGTCCTCGTTCTGCCCACGTAGCGTCGCGACCTGCTGATTCAACTGGTCGAGACGATTGGACTGATCGAGGATCGTGCGCTGTGCCGCCGACAACTGGCTCGACAGGCTATCGGTCTTCGAACGCAGATCGAGGATCGCCTGACGGGCCTGATCGTCGTCGAAGATACCGGCGTGCGCCGGCACAGCCGCGAAGGCCGTGCCCGCGACGCAGGCCGCTGCGGCAAACCGCAGCCAGGAGAAACGATGCGTCATTCGGCTCATCACTCGTTACTTACTGTTGGTAGGCGAGGTCGGCGCGGCGGTTTTGTGCCCACGACGATTCGTCATGACCGTCGGCTTGCGGCTTTTCCTTGCCGAGGCTCACGGCTTCCATTTGCGAGTCCGGCACGCCCAGCAGCGACAGCGAACGGCGCACGGCTTCAGCACGCTTCTGGCCGAGTGCCAGGTTGTATTCGCTCGTGCCGCGCTCGTCGGTGTTGCCCTGGATCAGGACGTGACGTTGCGGATGGCTCTTCAGGTATTGCGCGTGTTGCGACAGCAGCGATTGATAGTCGTCCTTGACCGAGTAGCTGTCGAAGTCGAAGTAAATGCTGCGCTTGGCAAGCGGGCTGTTCGGATCGTTCAGCGGATCGACGTTGACCTGTGCGACATCGGTCGGGTTCGGTTGCGTGCTGACTGCGCCGCCCTTGTTAGCGTTTTCGTCGAGCTTGACGCCCGAGTGACACGCGGCCAGCGCACCGACCATCAATACGGCAAATGCGAAACGAAGTTTTGACATCATTTGGTTACTCTCCTTGTGTTGTTGCATGAACGTTATTGCATAAACGGGCCCCAGGACGGCTCGCGTACGCTGCCGCCCTGAACGGACAGGACCTGCCGAGTACGACCGTCGGTCGATACTGCGGCCAACACGCCACGGCCGTTCACCTGTGTGGCGTAAAGAATGTACTGACCGTTCGCCGCGAAGCTCGGCGATTCGTCACGTGTCGTGTCCGTCAGGCCCGTGGCGGTTCCGCCTTGCAGGTCCTGGATGTACAGCTTGAAGCCGCCGCCGACGCGCGAAATATACGCGAGCTGCTTGCCGTCCGGGCTTACGCGCGGACTGGTGTTGTAGCTGCCCGTGAACGTGACGCGTTGCGCGGCGCCGGCGTTTTCGCCTTGGGCCGACATCTTGTAGATCTGCGGCTGACCGCCGCGGTCGCTCGTGAAATAGATCGATTGGCCGTCAGGAGAGAAGGCCGGTTCGGTGTCGATCGAGCTGCCTTGCGTGAGGCGACGCAGGCCGCTGCCGTCTGCATTGACCGCGAAAATCTGCGTGTTGCCGGTGCGCGAAAGCGCGACGGCCAGCGTGCGCCCGTCCGGCGACCACGCCGGCGCACTGTTGTTGCCCTTCTGGTCCGATACGACCACACGACGGCCCGTGGGCAAATCGTGGATGTAGACGATCGGCTTCTTCTTTTCGAACGAAACGTAAGCGACCTTGGTGCCGTCAGGCGACCATGCCGGCGAGATGATCGGCTCGGGGCTCGACAACGCGATGTGCGCGTCCTGGCCGTCCGAATCGGAAATCTGCAACTGATAACGGCCGCCGGTCTTGATCACGTAAGACAGACGCGTTGCGAACACGCCGCGCCCGCCCATCAGCTTCGCGTAAATGTAGTCCGCGACCTTGTGCGCGCTCATGCGCAAGCCGCTTTCCGGACTCACCAGCACGAGGCCGCCGAGGCTCTCGCCCTTGACGGTGTCGTACAGCTTGAAGCGCACTTCGTACTGGCCGTTCGGCAAGCGGTTCACGCTGCCCGACACGAATGCGTTTGCACCCTTGGCCTTCCAGCTGCCGAGGTCGACGGAATCGGTTTCGGAAACCGGCGTGCCGCCCGCGTCGATGTTCGTGAATTTGCCGCTGCGCTGCAAATCCTGACGCACGATCGTGCTGACCTGCTGTGGCGAGTTCGCTTCATTGGCGAAATTCGCCGTGGCGATCGGAAACTGGGTGGACCCGACGCCCGTCACGAGGACGTTGAGTTGTGCGTTGGCGGCGCCGCCGACGGCGATCAGGCACGACGCTACAAGTGTCCGCAGGCCTAGCTTGGTCATCAAACTCATGCTGTATGGATTCCCCAAAAAACGGTTTTACTAACACTTCACGACAGCAGACAGACCCGCCAAAGTTCAATTCGTTCCCGGGGGCGCCACGCTGGGCGGGGCGCCGCGTCTGCTGTCAACGGCTGCCGACGACTGGAATCAAGGCGCCGGGCGCAACGTAATCAGGAAGCTGGTGGGCGCCTTGCCGTTCACGTCCAGAGGCATTTGCTCCGTACGATTGACGGCCCGTAGCGCCGCCGCGTCCCACGCGGCGTTTCCGCTGCCGCGCGAGATCGACGCGCTCAGCAACGTACCTGTCGGCGAGCAGCGTACTGAAACCACTGTTTCCAATCCGCTTGTTTCGCCGCCCCAGCTAACGTTCGGGAGCACGGCGCGGCGCACCTTGTCCGCATAGCCCGGCGACGTCGCCGTGCCACCCGATCCGCTTCCGGTGCCGCTCTTGCCAAGCCCGTCGCTGCTGGAACTCGTGCCGCCGGCCGAACCTTGCATCATCTGCGCAAGGCGCGCGCGACGTTCCGTGTCGAGCTTCTTCGCTTGCGCCGCGGCATCGGCTTGCGCCTTGGCCTTCGCCGCCTTCTGCGCGTCGGCCTTCTTCTGCGCATCAGCCTCGGCCTGCTTTTGCTGCTCCTGCTGCTGTTCCTTCAATTGCTGCTGCTTCTGCTGCTCGGCCAGTTGCTGCTGTTTCAGCTTCTCTGCCTGCTGCTGTTGCTGTTGTTGCAACTGTTTCTGCTTCGCCGCCGCTGCCTTCTGCGCGGCGAGTTGCGCGGCCTGGTCGGCGGCCAGTTGCTGCTGACGTTTCGCTTCGGCTTCCTGCTGGGCCTGCAGTTTCTGTTGACGCTGCTGCTCCGCGAGTTGCGCCTGACGCGCGGCTTCCTGCTGCTGGCGTTTCTTTTCCTGCAGCGCGATGTCGGCCTGCTCGTCCGGCACCGGCGGGGCGGGGGCCACGGGGATAGGCGGCGGTGGCGGCTGACGGGGGATCGCGGTGTCAGGCACCTCGGTCCAGAGCTCGGCTTCCGCGCCCTCAGGTGTGCTGTTTTGCCACTGGATGCCGTGATACAGAAAGAATCCGAGCAGCGCGTGCATCACCAGCGCGAACGCGAAGGCTCGCCCGGTGCCGCGTTCACGCGGCGGTTGTAGCGGATATTCGGAATTCTTGCGGATCATTGCGATTTGACGAGCAATCCAACGCGCTTGACGCCACGGGCTTTCAGCTCGGACATCACGTTCATCACGACTTCGTACTTCACGGTCTTGTCGGCGGCGATCACGACGGGCTGGTCGGGATGCGACTGCGCACGGTCGGCGATGAAGCCGTTCAGATCGGCCTTCGTCATGTCTTCCTGCTGCTGCGCGCCGGCGTCGTCCTTGTACTTGACGCTCATGTTGCCGTCCGCGCGAATGTTGACGATCACGGGCGGCGTTTGCTGTTGCGGCGCGGCGCCGCCGACGGTCGGCAGATTGACGATCGACGGGGCGACCAGCGGCGCGGTCACCATGAAGATCACGAGCAGCACGAGCATCACGTCGATGTACGGCACGACGTTGATGTCGGCCATTGCGCGGCGTTGACGGCTGCCGCGCATGCTGGAGGAAGAGCCTGCCATCGTGGACTCCTTACTGTGCCTGACGCTGCAGAATATTCGAGAACTCTTCGATGAAGGTCTCGAAACGGATCGCCAGACGGTCGATGTCGTGCGCGTAACGGTTATAGGCGACCACGGCCGGAATCGCAGCGAACAGGCCGATTGCGGTGGCGGTCAGCGCTTCGGCAATGCCCGGCGCAACGTTCGCAAGCGTTGCCTGCTGCACGTTGGCGAGGCCGCGGAATGCATTCATGATCCCCCACACCGTGCCGAACAGACCGATATACGGACTGACTGAACCGACCGACGCGAGAAACGCCAGATTGGCTTCGAGCACGTCCATTTCGCGCTGGAACGCGGCGCGCATGGCGCGGCGCGCGCCGTCGAGAATCGCGCCCGGATCGTTCAGGCGTTTTTCCTTGCCCTTCAGGAATTCGCGCATGCCGGATTCGAAAATCCGTTCGAGCGCGCCGATCGTGTGGCGGTTGTTCGCGGCGCTCTGGTACAGCGCCTGCAAGTCGCCGCCCGACCAGAAATCACGTTCGAAGCGTTCAGTTTGCGCGCGCGCCCGGCGGATCGCAAACCACTTGCGGAAGATAAAGGTCCACGATAACAGCGACAACAACAGCAGCAGCGCCATGACGGCCTGCGCCAGCAGGCTCGCATTGAGTACGAGAGAAACGATCGACAGATCTTGTGTAGTGTTCATAAAGGTTCGTTTTAACGTCCCGGAAGGGGGCGTCCGGCTGCAAGGTCGTTCGAAGCTTGCCGTGAGCAAAACGGAAGCGTCGGCGATATTGCAAGCCGAACCATGCTTTGTGTTGCTTGATCGTTACGAGTTCACTGGCCCCGTAACAACGGGGTTCAGTCGTTGTTCGTTGACAGGCCGAGGTTATCGATGTTGCCGACACCTGGCCCGCGCCGCAAAGCGGCTAGCGTCGTGGCAGGAATCGGGGTCGGCCGCAGCGCGTTGCTATCGACGCATCCGATCCGGATCGAACCGGTAGCAAGCAGTGTGCCGTCCCGCCATGCTTCCTGCACGAATTCGATCGATGCGCGGCCAAGACGTTCGATTTTGCTCACGATCTGGATCAAGTCATCGAGCCGGGCAGGCGCGCGGTAATCGAGCGCGGTGCCGCGCACAATGAACAGTGCGCCGGTTTCGTCCGCGAGCCGCTTCTGGTCGACGCCACATGCGCGCAGCCATTCGGTGCGCGCCCGCTCGAAGAATTTCAGGTAGTTCACGTAAAACACGATGCCGCCGGCGTCGGTATCTTCGTAATACACGCGGATGGGCCACGTGAAGCCGATTTCCGTGCCGGGCTGGCTGGGCGACATATTCATGCGGCGCATTTTACCGGAACGCACACCCGCAGGTCTGTTTCAAGATGTGCGCCCCGCCTGACGGGCCTCAGCGGTAATTGAGCCGGGAATTAGGCCGCAATTCAGGCCGCTCGCGCTGCAACTCAGGTCGCCATTCACGCCGCGCTTCAGCCCCGGTGGATCGCCAACCCCGCGAACGATTGAGCCACCGGCATCAGTTCGATCGTGTTGATGTTGACGTGCGCCGGACGCGTGGCGATCCAGTAGATCGAGTCGGCAATATCCTCGGCCGTCAGCGGTTGCACGTTTTCGTACACTTTGCCGGCTTTTTCGTCGTCGCCGCGGAAGCGCACGTTCGAGAACTCGGTGCCGCCGCACAGCCCCGGCTCGATGTCGGTGACGCGCAGCGCGGTGCCGGCGAGGTCGGCGCGCAGATTCAGGCTGAACTGGCGCACGAACGCTTTGGTCGCGCCGTAAACGTTGCCACCCGCGTAAGGCCAGCGACCGGCCACGGAACCCAGGTTGAAGATATGCCCGCGATTGCGCTCAACCATGCCCGGCAGCAACGTGTGCGTAACCTGCACGAGGCCCGTGCAGTTGGTCTCGATCATCGTGCTCCACTCGTCGAGACTCGCTTTTTGCGCAGGCTCCACGCCAAGCGCGAGGCCCGCGTTGTTGACGAGCACGTCGATGCCGGCAAAATCGGCCGGTAGCGAGGCCGGCACCGCCTCTACAGCGGCGCGGTCGCGTACGTCGAGTTCATAAGGCAGAAGCGAGTCGCCGAGTTCGTCGGCGAGTTCTTGCAGCCGGTCCTTGCGCCGTGCAGTGGCGACGACCCGATGGCCGCCCTTGACGAAAGCGCGAGCGATAGCGGCGCCGAAACCCGCGGACGCTCCGGTGACGAACACAATCATTTCAGTTCCCTGGTCGGTTGGAGAGAAAGGCCCCAAGCCTACTTCCAATGCGGCGCTGCGGCAAGGATGAACCAGCCGTACGGGCAGTTGCGGCAGCGGCGCCGATCCGGCTGCTGGAACGGCTTCGTCAGACGTTTGCAAGGCGCTTGCAGAAGGCCGGCGACCGGCGCCGCGGGCGGCAGGAAGCCGGTTGCCTATTCGATCCTCTTCCAATAAACTAACGCGCTCATCCCTGCGTGACTGGCGATAGAACCGATTCAACCAATCGGATTCAAGGTGGAACAACCCACCGTGAAGCGCAGGGTGCCGTTTTGCCGTTCGCCTGGGCAGCCGTGATCCGCGCGCATCGATCTGCGCTGACGGTGGCTGTCCTGCCTCGCGTGTGCGGCGACTCTCCATCCGCCACGTCAGGGCTGGCCCAGCCGCCAGCAGCGCCGCGTACCCTCTACGCAAGATTCGGCGCACGATCCGGTCAACCTGAACCCATTCAACGGAATCCGTATGTTTGACAGAGCCCAAAGCACCATCGCCAACGTCGATCCTGAACTCTGGAAAGTCATCGAGCAGGAAAACCGCCGTCAGGAAGAGCACATCGAACTGATCGCGTCGGAAAACTACACGAGCCCGGCCGTGATGGCTGCGCAAGGCTCGCAACTCACGAACAAATACGCTGAAGGCTACCCGGGCAAGCGCTACTACGGCGGCTGCGAGTTCGTCGACGTTGCCGAGCAACTGGCGATCGACCGCGTCAAGCAACTGTTCGGCGCCGAAGCCGCGAACGTGCAGCCGAATTCCGGCTCGCAGGCCAACCAGGGCGTGTTCTTCGCGATGCTGAAGCCGGGCGACACGATCATGGGCATGAGCCTCGCGCACGGCGGTCACCTCACGCACGGTTCGCCGGTCAACATGTCGGGCAAGTGGTTCAACGTAGTGAGCTACGGCCTGAACGAAGCCGAAGACATCGACTACGACGCCGCCGAGAAGCTCGCTCAGGAACACAAGCCGAAGCTGATCGTGGCCGGCGCGTCGGCCTTTGCGCTGCGCATCGATTTCGAGCGCCTGTCGAAGATCGCCAAGTCGGTCGGCGCGTACTTCATGGTCGACATGGCTCATTACGCCGGTCTGATCGCCGCGGGCGTCTACCCGAATCCGGTGCCGCACGCCGATTTCGTCACCACCACCACGCACAAGAGCCTGCGCGGCCCGCGCGGCGGCGTGATCCTGATGAAGGCCGAGTTCGAGAAGCAGATCAACTCGGCTATTTTCCCGGGCATCCAGGGTGGTCCGCTGATGCACGTGATCGCCGGCAAGGCCGTTGCGTTCAAGGAAGCGCTGTCGCCGGAATTCAAGTCGTATCAGCAGCAAGTCGTCGAAAATGCGCGCGTGCTGGCTGAAACGCTGGTCAAGCGCGGTCTGCGTATCGTGTCGGGCCGCACCGAAAGCCACGTGATGCTGGTCGACCTGCGCGCGAAGAAAATCACCGGCAAGGCAGCGGAAGCTGCTCTTGGCGCTGCGCACATCACGGTCAACAAGAACGCGATCCCGAACGATCCGGAAAAGCCGTTCGTCACGAGTGGCGTGCGCCTCGGCTCGCCCGCCATGACCACGCGCGGTTTCGGCGTCAAGGAAGCCGAGCAGGTCGGCAACCTGATCGCGGACGTGCTGGACAACCCGGAAGACACGGCCACGATCGAACGCGTGCGCGCGCAGGTCGCTGAGCTGACCCAGCGCTTCCCGGTCTACCGTTAAGCCGCCATGCATTGCCCCTTCTGTCGTCACGCCGATACGCAGGTTGTCGATTCGCGCGTATCCGAAGACGGCGCGACGATCCGCCGGCGCCGCCGCTGCCCGGCCTGCGACAAACGTTTTACGACGTATGAGCGGGTCGAGCTGGCGTTGCCGTCGGTCGTCAAGAAGGACGGTAGCCGTACGGAATTCGATCGCCGCAAGATCGTCGCGAGCATGCAACTGGCGCTGCGCAAGCGCCCGGTTGCGGCGGACGCGATCGACGCGGCGGTTGCCCGCATCGAGTATCAACTGCTCGGCAGCGGCGAGCGCGAGGTGCGCAGCGAGCGCCTCGGCGAACTCGTGATGAACGAGTTGCGTGCGCTCGACACGATTGCCTATGTTCGCTTTGCTTCTGTCTACCGGCGCTTTGAAGACGTCTCCGAATTCGAAGACGTGATCGAAGAATTTCGCCGCGCGTCGTCCCCTCCCAAACCTCCCCGCAAGCGCTGAGTGCCGGCGCGCGCCGGGCTGCGTGCGAGTTGTCTCATCCTGTTGCATTCCATCGCTCATTCGCATCGTCGCTCCAGTTCAGGTTCGTCACGCGTGCATTTTTGCGCGAGATAACGTCTGAGCGCCACCTGGCCATTCGGCCGATTGTGGAGTCGATTTCAAGTCGCTAGATTGGCTGCATTCTTCGAAACGATCAGGGATGCAGATGAAATGGATCGAGGTCCGCTCGCGGCCGCGCCGCGGCTTTACGCTGGTCGAAACACTTGCTGTCGTTGCCTTGATGGCGTTGATCGCGGTGATGGCTACGCCGTCGTTCGTCGCATGGCATGTGCGCGACCAGGTCGATGCACGGGCGAAAGCGTTCGCTTCGACACTCGCCTATGCGCGCAGTGAAACGTTGCGGCGTGGCGCGCGTGTCACCGTCTGCCGGATCGATGCGGCGCGCCGCTGTCTTGCGGCCGGTCAGGCGTGCGGCGACGGCATCGCCGATTGGTCATGCGGCTGGGCTGTGCTGGCCGAGCGCGGCGGCTCGCTTACGCTGCTTCGCGCGCACCCTTTGCTTTCCGCAGTGAGTATTGTCGGGACACAGACGAACCTCACGTTCACGCCGCCCGCGGGCCAGTTGATCGGCACTTTTCGGAGCTTCGACATTGCGCCGCGCGTGACGTCCAAGGCGACACAAGGCGACCGCTGGCGACGCTGCATTCGCATCGCGGCCGGTGGCCGCGCGCGGATCGTCGAGGGCGCGTGCGGAGCTACGTCATGAGGCCGCGTTTTTTCTGTAGGCGCCTCGTCGGAGCCAGCCGCGCCGCGCGCGGTGGTCGTATCCCGCAACCCTGCTTATCGGGCCAACACGCGCGCGGTGCCGGTTCGACGCGCACCGGCAGTTCGCTTATCGAAGTCATGCTGGCCGTGGCGCTGACGGCAGTCACGACGCTCGGTTTGAGCGCCGCTCAATTGTGGACAGCGCGGGAAGCCAAGGCGTCGGCGACCCGCGAACAGGCGGCGTGGATCGCCGACTCTGTCGTTGAAGCGCTGCGTGCGCCTTCTGGAGGCTATGCGGCGATCAAACAATGGAGCGTGCGCGCGGCGACTTTGTTGCCGCATGGCGAGGCGTCGGTGGGAGAGGGCGGTGGGGTGTCGAGTGCTCGCGTGACGTGGACAGCGTTGCGCGATTCGCGCCGCGCGGACGATGTCATCGACAAACCGGAATCCTGTGGTGGCGTGGAGGTCCCGGCAGGATCGTCCTGCGTCGCGCTGGCGTTTGCGAAATGATGCGGCGCGCGTCGCTCGCGAGCGGTCATACGTTGCTCGAGTTCGTGATCGCAATCGCGCTGGGACTCGTAGTGACCGCCGGCGTCGTTGCTCTCTACACGTCTCAACGAACCGCGTTCGGGCACGCGAGCGATGCGTTGCGGATTCGTGATGCAGGTCTGAGCGCGCTCACGCTGCTCGGTCAGCAACTTCAGATGGCCGGCTTCGTGCCGGCGGATGTCGAGCGGTTCAGTGTTCCGCCGCCGCTGTTCGGCTGTTCCGGCGGACGCCCGACCGGCGCCGACAGCAGTTCTGCGTGCGAGACGTTGCCGAGCCACTCGGATGGCGTGGCGGTCCGCTACGTAGGAGACAACGTATCGACGTGGCCATCCGCGACAGGGCAGTCGACGGACTGCCTCGGCCAGGCCGTGACCAGTAATAACGCGGCGCTCGGCACGCAGGGCGTGCAGGTTGTGAATCGATACTTCGCGAGGCTCAGCAGTTCGACGGGCGAGCCGGAGCTTTACTGCGAAGGCAACGGCAAGGCGGGGTCGGCGCAGCCGCTCGTAGAAGGTGTCGAACGTGTTCGGCTTCGCTACTGGGTGGCGGGCGGAGTGAGCGCGCTGGATGCGTCGGCGGTGACGGCCGACCAGTGGGCGAAGGTGATCGCTGTCGATCTTTGCGTGCTGGTGCGCGGTGCGCCACAAGCGCGGCGTTTGCGCTATGTCGATTGCGATGGCGCGAGCGTGCTCGGAGTCGACACGCGAGCGCGCCAGGCGTTCTGGCGGCGAGTGGCGATACGCAATCAGGCGGAGGATTTGCTATGACCGTCGGGTGTAGCAGTTGCGTTGAGCATGAGAAGCACGAGAAGTGCAGGCGATCCAGCAATCGAATCAACCCCAACACGACCGCTCGCATCTCGCGCGCTCGCAGCGGCGGCGCGGTGCTTCCTATCGTCCTGCTGATCACCGCGATGATGTTAGGCACCTCCGCCGCATGGTTTGAAGCGTCGCTCGCGGCAATGCGCAGCACGACCAACGTGCGCGACTATTTGCAAGCTTTTCACGCGGCAGATTCGGCGCTGAATTTGTGTGCACGCAACGTCGTCGCAGCGGTGGCACTCGAGTCGTCCGCGAGCGACCCGCCCGCAACCGGCGAACCGCAGCAATGGAAAAACGCGGCCGCTTTCGAAGCCGGCGCGGTTGCACCCGTTGCGCAATGGCCAGGATCCGTACGAGCGCCTCGATGCCTCATCGAACCCTGGCGACTGAGCGCTCGCGCCGACGCCAAAGCGTATTTGCTGACAGCACGTGGCTTCGGCCGCACCCAGGACTCGCAGGTCTGGCTACAAATGGAGCTTGTCATTGCAGACGAGCATATCGAACGACATTGGCGCCGCGTCGCCGCTCGACCGTTCTGAAAGGAGGTTCATGACGAGGCTGCAAACATCCGCGTTCACACTGCTCGAACTGATGATCGCGCTGGCGATAGCTGTCACGTTGGCCGTCTTTGCTGTGCCGTCGTACCGTGCTTATGTCGCGCGAACTTACAGGATCGACGCGGCGTCCGCGCTTTACCGGGCGGCCCAGTCAGTCGAAGCCGCTCCGGGCGACAGCAATGCCACATTGCCCCCAGGTCTCGACCAGGCGCCGCTGTTCGGCGCACCGATCTATCGGCTGCGCGTATTGCCGTCCGATGACGGAGGCGGTGGCTATTCACTGGAGGCCGCACCGATCGAAACGGGTCCGATGCGCGACGACGCCTGCGGCACCTTCACGCTTGACGCGACAGGTTTGCGCGGCAATAGAAACAGCAGTGGAGTTAGTGGCGCGGGGCCGGCAAGCAACGAATGCTGGAATACGAGCTAATCCATGCAGATGCGCATGCAGACGCGCATGCGGTGCAGACACGACGCACGCAGAAGCGTCGACTCGATCTCAATGCCGCATCGCCCCGACGCGTCAATAGCCGCTATCGGTGCGGTCCACCTGACCTTGCGCCGATGCAGCCGAGTCACGCTTCATCTGCTTCCAGATCCGGTACGCTTCCCAACCGGCGAGGGCAAGACTGCCCCACTTGAGCGCGGGTTTTGCACCAGCCGCGACGGTCGCGCGCAGCGGCTTGGCGAGCACCAGCGAAGCGATGGAGCTGATCAGCGGATACTGCTTGAGTAGTGCGCCGATGCTTCCCGCATTCAGGATGCTCGATTTCGAGCCGCTACCCACGCGTACGCCGCCGAAGCCGGGGATGATAAATTTGAGCCAACTGAAGTGCGTGACTGCCTGACGCAATTCGATGGTCGCCTGAGCAAGCTCCATACGCTCGACTTCCGCGCGCACCAGCAGCAGTTCCTTGCGCAACGCTCGCAGGTGCGGTGCGCTCAAATCTTTCGCCTGGTGGCGCTTATTGCGAAAGGCGGTATCGGAATGGAGTTGGCTCATGGCGTATCGGCGGCAGTGAAGGTGAGGCAACGAAGGCAACGCACTAAAAAAGCATTGAAGCAACGCACTGAAAGCAACGCACCGGGACGGCGCGGCAAGACGAATTCGATTGGCGGCTGCACGGGCGCGAGACATTCCCTCCATCCGAGCTCGCGATGCCGTCAAATCGTCAAGGCTTGTGGAACGCGTCGCGGTCTTTTTCGAACTCGGCAATGGTTGCTTCGAACACCATCGGCGCATTGCGCAAACCGCTGCGCGCCTTGAGTGCGCAAGCTAGACCGGCAATCGCGTAAACCGCCGTGATACCGGCGAGTGCCTGCCAGCGGTAAGTGTCCCAGAAAGCGATGGCGATCAGCGCCGTTAAAGCGATCAGGGCCATCGTAGCGAGCATCATCGCGGCCAGACCGAGGAACAGCACGCCGAGCAGACGGTCCTTTTCCTCGGCGAGTTCGATGCCGACCAGTTCCAGCCGCGTCTGCAGAATGGCAAACACGGAACCGATGATGCGGCGCAAAGGACTTTGTTCCCCGCGCTGCGATTGTGATTCGATCGTCATGGCTGTGGTCGTTGCGCGTGAAAGCCTGGCGGCGCGTGAAAACGAGCGCGCCAGAAGAAGCCGACCGGCCAGTGAGGCGCCGGTCAACTCGAATGACTGATAGGCCCGTTGTCGACGCCTGAATCCGGCGGCGACAACGGCACCCGTGTCTTACTTGCGGTTGATCAACAGACCCAGCAACACGCCGGCACCCGCGGCGATGCCGATGGATGCCCACGGATGCTCATGCACGTAGTCGTCGGTGGCGCGGGCGGCCTTCTTGCCTTTTTCCACCACTACGACCTGCACGTCAGCCGCTTTTTCCTTTGCCTGCTTGAGGCGCGTGAGCGCCGTTTCACGCAGTTCCGATGCGCGCTCGCCCGTGGCGCTCGCGGCTTGTTTCAGCAGATCTTCCGCGTCCGCGAGGACGGTTTTGATATCCGACATCAATCTCTCCTTGTTGACTTCCGACATTGACAGCTCCCCTTCATCACGCCACGCGTGAATCGTAACCAAAGAAACGGCCGCTGGCGAGCGCAGTGCCCGATTGCTTCAAAGCCAACGCACGAACCGTTCCCGGTTGCGGCGATCCGTGAAGGCATAGGCTCTTACCGCGTGAGGTAGCACAGTTTGCCTAAGATGGAGTTGATCTGTCCCGCAAAGTTTCCACTAAATCGGTGAAAATTACAAAAACGCATAAAGTAGTGACGCGATGTTCGTTCGCTCTGTACCGTCACTCCCGTATGCTGTACTTTTGCACCGCGCGCTTTAGCAGAGCGTCGCGCGCGAATGTCCGCGCAGAATGTCCGAACACAATCAAGGAGCTGCATTATGAGTCTACGTCTTGGCGATATCGCACCGGATTTCGAACAGCAATCGAGCGTCGGTCCGATCAGGTTTCACGAATGGGTGGGCGATAGTTGGGGCGTGCTGTTTTCGCACCCCGCCGATTTCACGCCGGTCTGCACGACCGAACTCGGCCTCACCGCCAAGCTGGCCGACGAATTCGAGAAGCGCAATGTGAAGACGATCGCGTTGTCGGTCGACAGTGCCGAGTCGCACAAGGAATGGATCAAGGACATCAACGAGACGCAAGCGGCCAACGTCGGCTTCCCGATTCTCGCCGACGCCGATCGCAAGGTCGCCGAGCTGTACGACATGATCCACCCGAACGCCAACGAAACCCTCACGGTCCGTTCGCTGTTCGTGATCGATCCGAAGAAGAAAGTGCGTCTGATCATCACGTATCCGGCCAGCACTGGCCGCAACTTCGACGAAGTGCTGCGCGTGATCGACTCGCTGCAACTCACGGACAATCATTCGGTCGCGACGCCCGGCAACTGGAAGCAGGGCGATGACGTGGTGATCGTGCCGTCGTTGAAGGACGAGGAAGTCATCAAGCAGAAATTCCCGAAGGGCTACAAAGCGGTGCGTCCTTATCTGCGTCTGACGCCGCAGCCGAACAAGTAAGCGGCTGATCGGTCGCAAAGCACGCCTTCGGCATGCAATACAACGTAACGTAACGCCACGCCGCAAAAGAAAAAGGCCGGTTCAGCGATGAACCGGCCTTCTTTCGTTAAAGCGACGCTAAAGCACAACGCTCGTCAGCGAGCGAACCACCCGGCGCATCAGAAAAACGCCTGAATCCCCGTTTGCGCGCGGCCGAGAATCAGCGCGTGAATGTCGTGCGTGCCTTCGTACGTATTCACGACTTCGAGATTCACCAGATGCCGCGCAATGCCGAACTCGTCCGAGATACCGTTGCCGCCGAGCATGTCGCGAGCGAGCCGCGCGATGTCCAATGCCTTACCGCACGAATTGCGCTTCATGATCGACGTGATTTCGACCGCCGCCGTGCCTTCGTCCTTCATGCGGCCAAGGCGCAGCACACCTTGCAGGCCAAGCGTAATTTCGGTTTGCATGTCGGCGAGTTTTTTCTGGATCAGCTGGTTCGCGGCGAGCGGCCGGCCGAACTGCTTGCGATCCAGCACGTATTGACGCGCGGTGTGCCAGCACGCTTCGGCCGCGCCGAGCGCGCCCCACGCGATCCCATAACGCGCCGAGTTCAGGCAGGTGAACGGACCACGCAAGCCGCTGACTTCCGGGAAACGGTTTTCTTCCGGCACGAACACTTCGTCGAGCACGATTTCGCCGGTGATCGACGCGCGCAGCCCCACCTTGCTATGGATGGTCGGCGCCGACAGACCCTTCCAGCCCTTCTCGAGAATGAAACCGCGGATCGAGTCCTTGCCGTTCTCCTCGAGCTTCGCCCAGACGACGAACACGTCGGCGATCGGCGAATTGGTGATCCACATTTTCGACCCCGACAGCGAATAGCCGCCATCGACCTTCTTCGCCCGCGTGACCATGCTGCCCGGATCGGAGCCGTGATTCGGCTCGGTCAACCCGAAGCAGCCGATCCACTCGCCAGTGGCGAGCTTCGGCAAGTACTTCTGCTTCTGCGCTTCTGAGCCGAACTCGTAGATCGGCACCATGACGAGCGACGACTGCACCGACATCATCGACCGGTAGCCGGAATCCACGCGCTCCACTTCACGCGCGATCAAGCCGTACGCCACGTAGTTGAGCCCGGGTCCGCCGTATTGCTCGGGAATCGTCGGACCGAGCAAGCCGAGTTCGCCCATCTCGCGGAAGATCTCGATATCGGTTTTCTCATGACGGAACGCTTCGAGCACGCGCGGCTGAAGCTTGTCCTGCGCATAAGCGGCGGCGGCATCGCGCACCATGCGTTCGTCTTCGGTGAGCTGCTGATCCAGCAGCAGAGGGTCTTCCCAATGAAACTGCGCGGCCTCGGCCATGACGTATCTCCTGATTCCTTTGACTTGAGCGACTGAGCGGCTCGACAAATTGCCTTAATGAATTGCCTTGACTCAAGTTCCGCTATGCGAAACAATGTTTTGCAAATCACGATCGAGTGTATCACCACATGACGCCAGTAACCACTCTCTCCGAACCGCTCGACGAGCGCAAATTCGTCGTCGCGCTCGCGCGCGGGCTGGACTTGCTGCGTGCGTTCAAGCCTGGCGACACGATGCTCGGCAACCGCGATTTCGTCGAACGCACGGGTTTGCCGAAGGCGACCGTCAATCGTCTCGCGTACACGCTGACCGTGCTGGGCTATCTGCGCCTCGATGAGACGCTCGGCAAATATGCGCTCGACGCGGGCGTGCTGTCGCTGGGTTTCGCGCTGCTATCCGGCACCGACACGCTCGAACTCGCGCGTCCGCATATGCGGGCCTTTGCACGCGAGGTGGGCGCGGCGGTTTCGCTCGGTTGCCGCGACGGCCTCGACATGATTTACCTCGAGACCATTCGCAGCGAAACCGCGCTGACGCTCGGGCTCGCATCCGGCTCGAAACTGTCGATGCTGACGAGTTCGATGGGACGTGCGTATCTCGCCGTGCAGCCGGTGGATGTGCGCGCGGCTTTGTTGGCGGAGCTAACGAAAGCAGTAGGGAAAGAGGCTGCCACGTTGATCGCCGATGCCCAACTGGAGATCGAGGCCTTCGCGAAAGAACGCTGCTGCTATTCGTTCCGTGCGTGGCATGACGACGTAAACGCCGTCGCGGTGCCGTTCCGCGAGCCGCGCGAAGGGCGCTGGCTCGTGCTTAGTTGCAGCGGACCGGCTTCGTCGATGAGCGAGGAGGTGTTCAGGCAGAGTGTGGCGCCGCGTCTAAAAGCTTTGGCGCGACGTCTGGGCGATACGGCTTGAAGCGAACTAAAAAGCTCGAAAGCTCAAAGCACGCTCAAGCCCGATCGTGATAATGCGCAGTAAATAAAGGCCCTTGCACGAAGCGCACATCGTACTGCTGCAATGCGAGGAACTGCGCTTCATCCATCACGCGATTGAAGATCAGCGGAATCCGCAGACGGCTCGCATAACCCGTCAGTGCCTTCACCATCGATTCGCGCAACGCGATCGCCGCATCCATCTTGATGAAGTCGAGCCGTGCGGTATCCGATACCGACAGAATCTGCCCCGCGTTCGACAGATTGCCTGCCACCTTGAACCCATAGCGCTGATAGCTCTTGGTCAGATAGCCGAGGAAGGTCTTGTGTGCGACGGCCGCCGCCGGCAACTCGATCACGACTCGTGCGGGATTCAACCCGAACGACACCAGCACGGTCGAGAAATGCCGGCCGTGGTCGTACTTCACGCT
This sequence comes from Paraburkholderia xenovorans, assembly GCF_046030735.1. GTDB lineage: Bacteria > Pseudomonadota > Gammaproteobacteria > Burkholderiales > Burkholderiaceae > Paraburkholderia > Paraburkholderia xenovorans_A. Next base: position 180,541 of record NZ_JAQQBV010000009.1, on the reverse strand, counting down.
CTTCAGCAAACGCTCGTGCACGCGTAGAAACAGCAGCCCATGCCGCTGCGCGCCGAAGAAGTTGATCGCGTGCAGCGCGCGCGACATGCGATCCAGCGCGACCAGTTCCTGATCGTCGGCGATGCGGTCGAACGGATCGAACATCTCGAACGGCGCGCCGTCGAGCCGCTGTGTGACGGCCTGGAAGCCGAGTTCGTCGCCGAACCGGTCGACACCTTCCGCCCCCGACGACAACGACTGCGCAAGCCCATGCACGCTGACGTCGAAGATCGGCTCATAGGCACTGGCGAGTTCGATGTCCGCGAATCGCGCCAGCGCGATATCGCTATGCACGCCGGTCCCCATCGCCAGATGTTCGCCGAGAAAAGGGTGAGAGGCGGCGCAGGCAATGAGATTGGGGATGGTCGGCGGAATCATGTAGGCGAATGGATGGCAGTAAGTGCGCGATCAGCGTCAATGGGTTCTGACGCGCTTGTCGTATCCATTGATAGTAGCAGTCCGCACCGCGCGTACATGAACAAAATGCTCATAACGTTATCGGCCGAACGCCTGTCGACGCGGCGCGCGAAGGATTCGCCATACGCTGTTCAGGGTATACGTGAATTTCACTATGCGTAATTAGTTTTACCATTCGTAAATATCGATTCGATGATCGGGCCGCTCATCGGCGGACAACTGATCGCGCTGGCCGCGTGCGACGCGTCGACGCGGGCGGCCGTCTGAACAGCCGCCCGCCTGACATGAACGCATCGAGTCTCAACGGAGAAGCTTGTATGGATTCGAAAACACGTACGCCGAACACCGCGAGTTCGCGGCTCGAGATCGAGCCCGGCTATCAATCGGGCTTCGCGAACGAATTCGCCACCGAGGCACTGCCAGGCGCGCTGCCCGAAGGCCGCAATTCGCCGCAGCGCGCCGCGTATGGGTTGTATGCCGAGCAGTTGTCGGGCACCGCGTTCACCGCGCCGCGCGGCCACAATCGCCGTTCGTGGCTGTACCGTATTCGCCCGGCCGCAGTGCATAAGCCGTTCACGCAATTGCCGTCCGACAGGCTCGTCGCCAATTTCGCCGACGTGCCGCCGACGCCGCCCAATCAGTTGCGCTGGGACGCGCTGCCGATGCCCACCGAGCCGACCGATTTCATCGACGGCTGGGTGACGATGGCGGGCAACGGCGCGGCCGAAGCGATGAACGGTTGCGCGATCCACGTGTACGCGGCGAACCGGTCGATGGAAAACCGCTTCTTTTACAGCGCCGACGGCGAACTGCTGATCGTTCCGCAGGAAGGCCGCCTGCATATCGCGACCGAGATGGGCGTGCTCGACGTCGCGCCGTTCGAGATCGCGGTGATTCCGCGCGGCGTGCGTTTTGCGGTGAGCCTGACCGACGGCGCCGCGCGCGGCTACATCTGCGAGAACTTCGGCGCGTTGCTGCGTTTGCCGGATCTCGGCCCGATCGGTTCGAACGGCCTCGCGAATCCGCGCGACTTCCTCACGCCGCACGCCGCATATGAAGACCGCGAAGGCGACTTCGAACTCGTCGCGAAGATGAACGGCAATCTGTGGCGCGCGGAGATCGGCCATTCGCCGCTCGACGTGGTGGCCTGGCACGGCAACTACGCGCCGTACAAATACGATCTGCGCCGTTTCAATACGATCGGCTCGATCAGCTTCGACCATCCGGACCCGTCGATCTTTCTCGTGCTGCAATCACAAAGCGATACGCCGGGTGTCGATACGATCGACTTCGTGATCTTCCCGCCGCGCTGGCTCGCCGCGGAAGATACGTTCCGGCCGCCCTGGTTTCATCGCAATGTCGCAAGCGAATTCATGGGCCTCGTGCATGGCGTGTACGACGCGAAGGCCGAAGGTTTCGTGCCGGGCGGCGCGAGTCTGCACAACTGCATGTCGGGCCACGGGCCGGATGCGGATACCTTCGAGAAGGCGTCGCATGGCGATACGTCGATACCAAAGAAGGTCGGCGACACGATGGCCTTCATGTTCGAAACGCGCACGCTGATCAAACCCACGCGTTTCGCACTCGAAACCGCGCAATTGCAGGCGCATTACTACGAGTGCTGGCAAGGTCTCAACAAACATTTCAACCCGGAGCAACGATGAGCGCATTGAGCGATCTTCACGCGACGCTCGATCCGTCGCGCAGGAGCTGGGTCGAATCGGCGAACGATCCGACCAGCGATTTCTCGATCCAGAACCTGCCGTTCGGTATTTTTAGCGATGCATTGAATTCGACGCGTCGCGTGGGCGTCGCGATCGGCGATCGGATTGTCGACCTGGCTGTGCTCGAAGGGGCGGGCTTGCTGACGGTGCCGTCATCGGCCGCGGGTGGCAACGTGTTCGTGCGTGATGCGTTGAACGACTTTATCGCGCTGGGTCGCGATGCATGGCGCAGCGTGCGTATTCAACTGAGCGGGCTGCTGGCGCACGATCACGCGACGCTGCGCGACGACGCCGAATTGCGCAGCCGCGCGCTGATCCGCCAGGCCGACGCGCAATTGCATTTGCCCGTGCAGATTCCCGGCTACACGGATTTCTATTCGTCGAAGGAACACGCAACCCATGTCGGCTCGATGTTCCGCGATCCGAAGAATGCGTTGTTGCCGAACTGGTCGGAGATGCCGATCGGCTATAACGGGCGCGCGTCGTCGGTGGTGGTGAGCGGCACGCCGGTGCGCCGCCCGAACGGTCAACTGAAGCTGCCGGACCAGGAGCGTCCGGTGTTCGGCGCGTGCCGCAAGCTCGACATCGAACTGGAAACCGGGTTCGTGATCGGGCAGGGCAACGCGCTCGGCGAACCGGTTGCATGTGAGAACGCCGAGGCGCACATCTTCGGGATGGTGCTGCTGAACGACTGGAGCGCGCGCGACATCCAGCAATGGGAATACGTGCCGCTCGGTCCGTTCAACGCGAAGACATTCGCGACGACGATCTCGCCGTGGATCGTGACGCTCGACGCGCTCGAGCCGTTCCGCGTCGCGCAACCCGTGCAAGAACCGGAGCCGCTCGCCTATCTGCGTCACGACGGCAAGCACGGGTTCGATATCGCGCTCGAGGTGACGTTGCGCCCGCAACAGTCGAAACAGCCTACGACGATTTCGCGGACCAACTTCAAGCACATGTATTGGACGATGGCGCAGCAACTGGCGCATCACACGGTAAGCGGCTGCAATACGCGAGTCGGCGACCTGATGGGTTCCGGCACGATCAGCGGACCCACGGCCGATTCGTGCGGCAGTCTGCTGGAGTCGACGTGGAACGGCAAGAATCCGCTGGAGTTGAAGGAAGGCGGGGTGCGCGCGTTTATCGAGGACGGCGACGAATTGACACTGGCCGGCTGGTGTCAGGGCGATGGGTATCGCGTCGGGTTCGGGACGTGTGTCGGCCAGATTTTGCCGGCGCTGAAGTGATCCTGTCGCGGCCTCAGCCGATCGCATTCATCGGCGAGCGCCGCTTTTCCCACCAGATCGCCGCGAGAAACGCCAGTGCGGCAAGCAGCAGCACGCCGACCATCGCATCGTCGCCGACACTTTTCATCAACGCGCCGGCCACCAGCGGTCCGCCGAAACTGGCGGCGCTCCACGACGCGCCCACCAGCGAACTCGCCGACACCAGCGCGACGCCGCGAAAGCGCTCGCCGCACGCGACCAGCGACAACGTGTAGATCGCGCCGGCCGCCGCGCCGAGCACATACAGCAGCGGCCAGCACAGCCACGCCGAACTGATCGCCCACGGCAATAACGGCAACAGCAGCACGACGACCACGCCACACCCGATATGCACACGTTCTCGACCGAGGCGGTCGGCCAGCCAGCCGATCGGGAACTGCATCGTGGTGTCGCCGAGCAATAGCGCCGAGGCGAACAGCACGGCCACCTCGCTCGTTATGCCATGCGACATCGCGAACAACGGCAATAGAGAAAGCGCGATCGTATCGAACAACGCGAAGAATCCAGTGCCGATCACGAGCGCCGGCATCTGCGGCAACAGGCGACGCCAACTGCCGTGCGCCGCATGTTCTTCCTCAGCCGCATGCGGCGTCGTGCGGATCGTCGCGAGCATCGGCAGCGCGAATAGAAAGAGCGCGCCGCAAATCAGGAAACGCCATGGCGTGAAGCCGGCGATCTGGCTCACCAGCACCGGCCCCGACATCTGGAACAGCGTGAAATTGGTTGCGTAGATCGCGACGACGCGGCCGCGCGTGGCGTCGTCGGCGAGCTGGTTGACCCACGCTTCGCCGATCGTGAAGAGCAGCATCAGCGCCGCGCCGCACAGCACGCGCAGCACGGCCCAGAGCCACAGGTTTGTAGTGAGTTGCATCGACGCGGTGGCGAACGCCACCACGAGCACCGCGCCGGTGATCACCTGGCGGCCGCCGAAACGCGCTGCGATCCAGCCGGCCAGCGGCACGACGATCAGTCCGCCGCCCGCTTGCGCGGCGGTCAGAAGGCCGACCACGTCAGTGCCGTAGCCGGCTTGCGTGAGTGCGAGGGCGGTGAGCGGAAGCGTCGCGCCGCTGCCGAGTCCGACCACGGCGACGCTGAGAATCAAGGCGAGGAAATCGCGAGTGAAGATGACTTTCATCGGCCGGGATGCTACTACGGACGCAAGTCATTGGCACCTGCGTACGGGTTTGGTTAGACCCTTGGTGCACGCACGCACGCACGCACGCACGCACGCACGCGCCGCACGCACGCGCCGCACCTGAACTATCTATCGTCGCGTTCGCGCTTCGCTCAGCCGGCCACCGCCATCCGTTGCGCGCGTCGATCGATCGACATCGACCACAGCGTCATCACCAGCGCGCCGATCGAAGTCGCCACGCCGACCCACGGCAACGTGGTGAGCGGCGCACCCGCGCTGATCGCCATGCCGCCGAGCCATGCGCCCGTCGCGTTGCCGAGGTTGAACGCGCCCTGATTCAACGTCGAGGCGAGATTTGGCGCGTGGCTCGCACGGTCGACGATCAGCATCTGCAGCGGCGGCACGATCGCGAAGGCCAGAATGCCCCACACGAAAATCGTGATCATCGCGGGGATTTCGGCGTGCATCGTGCCTGCAAAGATCGTCAGGATTACGACGATCGCGATCAGAAAAGCCACCAGCGAAGGCATCAACCGCCAGTCCGCCAGCTTGCCCCCGAGCGTGCTGCCGACCGTCAGGCCGAGACCGAACAGCAACAGCACGAGTGTGACCGCATGCGGCGTGAAGCCGGTGACGTCTTCGAGAATTGGCGTGATATAGGTGAACGTCGAGAAGAGGCTGGCCGACGCGAGCACGCTGATGCCGAGCACCATCAGCACTTGCGGATTCTTCAGCACGCTGAATTCGCGTACGAGGCTCGCCTTCTGCATGTCGATTCTGGCCGGCAGGCACACGGCTAGCGCGGCCGCCGCAACGATGCCGATGCCGGTCACCGCCCAGAACGTCGCGCGCCAGCCCACCGCTTGGCCGAGCGCGGTGCCGAGCGGCACGCCGAGCACGTTGGCGAGCGTGAGGCCGGTGAACATCAGCGCAATGGCTTGTGCGCGGCGGTTCGGCGCGACGAGGCCGGCGGCCACCACGGAGCCGATGCCGAAAAACGCGCCATGACAGAACGCCGTGACGATGCGCGCGGCCATCAGCACGCCGTAGTTCGGCGCGATTGCGCACAGCAGATTGCCGACAATAAACACGCAGATCAGGCTCATCAACGCCTTCTTGCGCGGCATGTTCGCCACCGCGATCGCGACGATCGGTGCGCCGATCGTGACGCCGAGCGCATACGCGGACACCAGCATGCCCGCGGCCGGAATCGACACGGACAGATCGCGCGCGACGTCGGGCAGCAAGCCCATGATCACGAATTCGGTGGTACCGATTCCAAAAGCGGCAACGGCGAGGGCAAGCAGCGGTAAAGGCATGGCGATGGAGCGTGTGATGGAGCTGGATTCGGCGCGACGGGGAGGCGTGGCGCGGATGGCGCGCGTTTTCGGGGCGAGAACGCTTGCGACATGTAACGGGTAAAGTAGTAGGGGATTCTACCTAAGTAAAATCAGCCGTGCTTACCGTTGAGGCCGTTGTTGTTTTTTTCTAAAGGCCGTTCAACAGCTTGCTGACGACGCCGTTATACGAAATGTGCGTTGAAGATTTGCCGATGCCGCCCGTCTTTTCCTGAACGCGAGTCCTCGAGCCGATGGTTCGTACGCGGTCGTTCATGCCGGTTGATTAATCGAGGTGTCTGTCATGCTTCTTTCACAATCGCCTCGTAGCGTTAGCGCTCTTTTAACGCGTTGGCGGATTCGCGCCAGCTCATCGAGCGTGCCTTTGTCCTTGTCCAATTCATCGCCCGCCGCTGCGCCCGCCTGTGCCGAGACGGTCTGGGTCGTGCCGTTGCTCGACCATCCGTGGTTCGACCATGTGCGCCTGAAACGCGTGTTCGTCATGGACGGCACGCGCCATCAGGTGGTGCTCGTCGACGTGCGCAAGCTGCTCGTCTGCGCGGATCGCGACGATACCGACTACGTGCTGAAGCCGGTCGCCGAATGGCACTCGGGCAAGGTGCGGGGCATACGCGAGTTTCTCGATCCGGACAATCCGCGCATCCCGCAGATGCCGTACGTGACGATTTCGACGCGTCGCGCACCGGGCATGCTCGGTTGGCTCGGTATCGAGCGCGAAGGTGTGGTGGCATTCCGCAACGGCCAGCATCGCGCGCGCTATCTCGCCGATGCCGGCGCGCGCTGGTGTCCGGTGGAAGTGCATGAGCGCGAGGCGGCGCTTCTGCGTGAGCTGTGCGGCGCCGCGGACGACGCCCGCATCGCCCTGCGTCCGACTACGCTGGACGGCGCGGCGGATGCAGTGAGCGGTGGCCTGCCACGATAAAGCAGAGCGCACCGCGCAACGAACGGCTAGCCGCGCGTTTGCACCACGTTATGCGGCGCACCGGCCTGCCACGCGGCGACGTTCCCGAGCGTGGTCTGCGCGATCTCGTTCATTGCCTCGCGCGTGAAGAACGCCTGATGCGCGGTGACGATCACATTCGGGAACATCAACAGGCGTGCGAGCACGTCGTCCTGTAGCGGCAAATTCGAGTGGTCCTCGAAAAACAGGCCGCCTTCTTCCTCGTACACGTCGAGGCCGAGATGGCCGAGCTGGCCGTCTTTCAACGCGCCGATCAGCGCATTGCTTTCGACAAGTCCGCCGCGCCCCGTATTGATCAGCATCGAGCCGCGCTTCATCTTGGCGAGCGCGCGGCCGTCGATCAGATGGTAGGTGTCCGGCACCAACGGACAATGCAGGCTGACGATGTCCGATTCCGCCAGTAGTTTGTCGAGCGGCACGTAGCGCGCGCCGAGCGCCAGCAGATCGTCGGCGGGCTTGCCGGGATCGTAGGCCAGCACCTGCATGCCGAAGCCCGCCATGATGCGGCCGAACACGCGGCCGATCATGCCGGTGCCGATCACGCCGACAGTCTTGCCGTGCAGGTCGAAACCGAGCAGGCCGTGCAACGAGAAATCGCCTTCGCGAGTGCGCGCGACCGCGCGGGGCAAGCGCCGGTTCAGCGCAAGAATCAGACCCACCGCATGTTCGGCGACCGCGTGCGGCGAATAGGCCGGCACGCGTGCGACCGTGATGCCGAGACGTTCGGCTGTGGCGAGGTCGACGTGATTGAAACCCGCCGAGCGCAGCGCGATCATCCGCGTGCCGCCTGCATGAAGCCGTTCCAGCACGGCGGCGTCGACGTTGTCGTTGACGAACGGGCATACGACCTCGTAGCCCTCGGCAAGGATCGCCGTTTCACTGTCGAGATGCGATTCCTGGAAGTGCAGTTCGTAGCGATGCTCGCCGTTGGCTTGCGCAAACGTGTCGATGTCGTATTGGCGGCTGCTGAACAGGATCATGCGCATGAGGAACTCCGAACGATTCGTGCCGACGTTGAATGAGGCGGATGCGCCGTGCGGCCAACAGGCTCGCCAGTATATCGGTCTTTACTAAAGATCATTTTTCGCGAACTTAAATCGACCCGAATTGAAAATCATATTGACAGCCGTGGCGAACTTCAATAATTATTAAAAAAGAAGTCCCGAAAAAGCATGTTCCCGTGCTAAAAAATTGGCCATCTTCAGCGTGTGTGTATTCCACGCCCGTTAGACAACTTTGCGAGGGAAGCATGACAACCGAGTTAGTTGAAGCACAGTGCATATCCGCTGCCACGCAGCAGCACACGGCCGTTTGCGGGTGTCGCGTCATTCCCCTTCCATAAAACAGAATTCGCAAAATGCATCCAGTCATGCTGCCTGGATATTCGTGCGCGATCGGTGAGTCACGGTGTCGCACTTCGAATCCGTTTTTGGAAAGTGAAAGAAGCGATCTTTTCAGTTGCCTACTAATAAACCGCAAAACCGCGAGCCAACATGATCAGTGAATTGCTGAGATCTCAACCGGAGATCGCGCTGTTCGCAAGCCTTGCAATTGGATATTTCGTTGGTTCGTTCCGCATCGGTCCGATACAGCTCGGCGGCGTGTGCGGCACGTTGATCGTCGCGCTCGTATTGGGCCAGACCGGCGCGCGTCTCGCTCCCGATCTGAAGAACATCGCGTTCGCGTTGTTCATCTTCGCGCTTGGCTTTACCGGCGGCCCGCAGTTCTTCGCGAACATCGGGCGCGGCTGGCGCTATGGTTTGCTGTCGGTGATCGAGATCGTTTCGGTGCTGGTGCTGATCATGATCGCGGTGGTCGTGATGCGGCTCGACGTCGGCACCGCGGCCGGCTTGCTGGCCGGCGCCGCGACGGAATCGGCGGTGATCGGCACCGCGTCGGAAGCGATCGCGAAGCTCGGTTTCAGCGACGCCGAAACGCTGCGTCTGCAAGCCAACGTGGTCACCGCGTATAGCGTGAGCTATCTGTTCGGCCTGATCACCATCGTGCTGTTCACCAGCCAGTTCGCGCCGCTGCTGTTGCGCGTCAATCTGCGCGAAGAAGCCGAGCGCGTGTGGCGCAAGCTCGGCGGCGACGGCGCGTTCGGCGAAGGGCAGCAGGCGGCCGCACCGCCGCTCGTCGCCCGTGCATTCAAGATCGACGCGGCGGCCGGCTCGACGGTGTTGAGCGTCGAGCAGCAGCACGGCTTCAACCTGACGATCGAACAGGTCGAACGCAACGGCGAACGCGTGCCGGTCGAGCCGCACCTGACGCTGGCCGCCGGCGATCTGATCCTGGTGGGCGGACGGCGCGAAGCGATCGTGGCCGCGGCGGCGACCCTCGGCGCGGAAGTGCCGGGCGAAGGCTTCAGCCAGCTGGCCGCCGAAAAGCTCGACGTCGTACTCACGCGTAGCGACGCGCATGGCGCGACCGTTGCGCAGTTGCGCGAACGGGCGAAGCCGGAAGATGGACACGGCGTGTACATCGCGGCTGTCACGCGGCTCGAAACCACGGTGCCCGCGCTGCCCGGCACCGAACTCAATCGCGGCGACGTGCTGACGCTGGTCGGCGCGAAAGCCGATGTCGAGCGCGGCGCGCGGCGCCTCGGCTATGTGCTCGCGGCCACCCAGAAAACCGACTTCGTCTATCTCGGCCTCGGCGTGCTGGCCGGCATGGCGATCGGCCATCTCGGCGCGCGCATCGGCGGGGTGTCGATCGCGCTCGGCACCGGCGGCGGCTGTCTGCTATCGGGGCTGCTGTTCGGCTGGATCCGCTCGCGCTATCCGCTGGTCGGCTCGCTGCCGTCGGCGGCCGCACAAATCCTCAAGGACTTCGGACTCGCGACGTTTATCGCCGCGGTGGGTCTGTCGGCGGGACCGGACGCGATCAAGCTGGTGCGTGAATACGGGTTGGCGCTGCCGGTGGCCGGCATTCTGATGGTGCTCGTGCCGGGGCTGCTTTCACTGTGGATCGGCCGTGTGTTCCTCAAGCTCGAAACGCCGATGCTGCTCGGCGCGATCGCCGGCCAGCAGTGCAGTACGCCGGCGATTAGCGCGCTGGTCGGCGTGACCGGCAACTCGACGCCGGTGATCGGCTACACGATCACCTACGCACTCTCGAACATTCTGTTGCCGTTGATGGGACCGGTCGTAGTCGGCCTCGCCGGGAAATTCGGCTAGGCGGCCAGAGCGTCTGCGCGTGAGCGCCACGGGCCTCGCGCGCCTGTATCACCTGTACTCCGCAACGCCAACTATCAAGTGAGGAAAACGATGGACTGGCTACACCATATTTTTCAGAAATCACCCGAGATCGCGCTGTTTCTGTCGCTCGCGGTCGGTTACTTCATCGGGCAGATCAAATTCGGCAAATTCCAGTTAGGCGGCGTGGGTGGTTCGTTGCTGGCGGCTGTCGTGATCAGTCAGGCAGGAGTGACGATCGACAACGGCGTGAAGTCGGTGATGTTCGCCGTCTTCATCTACGCGGTCGGATACGACTCTGGCCCAGGCTTCTTCAACTCGCTGAACCGCAAAACGCTGCGCGAAATTGCGATGGCGATCTTTCTTGCGGTGTCCGCGCTCGTCACCGTGGTGATCTGCGCGAAGCTGTTCCACCTGAACAAGGGCCTGGCCGCCGGGCTCGCGGGCGGCGCGCTGACGCAGTCGGCGATCATCGGCACGGCGGGCGACGCGATCGCGCGTCTCGGCCTGCCCGCCGACGAGGTCAAGTCGCTGCAATCGGACGTGGCGATCGCCTATGCGGTGACCTACGTGTTCGGCTCGCTTGGCGCGATCATCGTCTGCGTGAACATACTGCCGAAGTTCATGGGGCAAGGTTTGCGCGAGGCCGCGATCGACGCCGAACGTGAGCTCTCGTCCGGCGGACCCACGCTCGGCGCGGGACAGATCCAGGCGTTGCCCGAACTGGTTGGCCGCGCGTACAGGATCGACGTCAGCGCGGGCAAAACGGTCAAGGCGGTCGAAACGCTGCATCAGGACATGCTGACGATCGAGCGGATCAAGCGCGATGGCAAGAGCCTCGACCCGACGCCCGATCTGACTTTGCAACTGAACGACGAAGTGCTGGTGGTGGGTCGTCGCGAGGCGGTGGTCGCGTTCGGCGCGAACGGCAACGAGATCGCCAATGTCGACGACATCGGCGTGGTGATGCAAACGCGCGAAGGCGTGTTCACGCGCAAAGGCATGAACCACACGACGATCGCCGCCGCGCGCGAAGTGGTGGATCGCGACTTGCGCCACGGCGTGTTCATCCAGAGCGCGTCGCGGGCCGGACAGCCGCTGCCGATTCTGCCGGAGACCAAACTCGAACACGGCGACGTGATCACCTTCTACGGTTCGCCGAAAGACACCAAACGCGCGGTCGACGCCGCCGGCTACGAGTTGCCGTACACCATCAAGACCGACTTCATCTACATGGGCGTGGGTCTCGTGCTCGGTCTGCTGATCGGCCTGATCGTCGTGAACGTAGCCGGCATTCCGCTCACGCTCGGTTCGGGCGGCGGCTGTCTGCTGGCCGGCTTGCTGTTCGGCTGGATGCGCGGCAAGCATCCGATGTACGGCGTGATGCCGACGGCGGCCTCGCAGTTGCTGAAGGACTTCGGGCTTGCGGCGTTCGTCGCCGTGGTCGGGTTGAATTCCGGCTTGCAGGCGGTCGTGACGGTCAAGCAAAGCGGCGTGACGATTTTCCTGCTCGGCGTGTTCGTCACGTTGTTCCCGCTGTTGCTGACCATGCTGTTCGGCCGCTACGTGCTGGGCTACAAGAACGCGGCGATTCTGGCCGGTGCGCTGTCGGGCTCGCGCAGCGCGAATCCGGCTTTCGGCGGCGTGCTCGACAAGACCGAAAGCGCCGTCTCCACCGTGCCGTTCGCGATCACTTATGCGATCGCCAACGTCGCGCTGACCTTGCTCGGACCGCTGGTGGTCGGGCTGGTCTAGACGCGTTTTAGCGCGCATTCATCTATCGATCTCTCATGCCGGCGACAGGCGACGACCAGGCGACAACCGTTCGTCACGCCGGCGTCATTCCCTTGAACACTGGAGAACGCATCATGGCAAAAGAGAAAGACGGCAAGAAGCAGGGCGGCGACATGGCGCAAGCCGGTTTCGCGGCGCTCAGCCCATTCGAATTGAAGGACGAGCTGATCAAGGCAGCCGGCGGCGGCGCGGTGGAGCGTCCCGCCAATGCGTCGATGCTCAACGCCGGGCGCGGCAACCCCAATTTCCTCGCGACGATTCCGCGCCACGGCTTCTGGCAACTCGGCCTCTTTGCGATGCGCGAATCGGAGCGCTCGTTCGCGTACATGCCGGAAGGCGTCGGCGGTTTTCCGCGCCGCGAAGGCCTCGAAGAACGCTTCGATCTATTCCTGCGCGAGAACAAGGGCGTGTCCGGCATCGATTTTCTGCGTGGCGCGGTGTCGTATGTGCGCGACCAGCTCGGTTTGTCGGCGGGCGATTTCCTCTACGAAATGTGCGAGGGGATTCTCGCGTCGAACTATCCGGTGCCGGACCGGATGCTGAAGTTGTCTGAACTGATCGTCGGCCAGTATTTGCGTAAGGAGATGATCGGCCACCATCCGTTCGTCGGCGAATTCGACGTGTTCGCGGTGGAAGGCGGCACGGCGGCGATGACCTACATCTTCAACACGCTGCGCGAGAACCACCTGATCAAGGCGGGCGACACGATCGCGCTCGGCATGCCGATCTTTACGCCGTACATCGAGATTCCGCGCCTGAACGACTATCAGTTGAACGTGGTCAATCTCGAAGCCGACGTCGCCAACGGCTGGCAGTATTCGAAGAAGGAACTGGACAAGCTGCGCGACCCGAAGGTTAAGGCGTTTTTCCTCGTGAACCCGAGCAATCCGCCTTCGGTGAAGATCGACGACGAGAGCCTTCAGTACATTGCCGATATCGTCAAGGAACGGCCCGACTTGATCCTGCTGACCGACGACGTGTACGGCACCTTTGCCGACGACTTCGTGTCGCTGTTTGCGCTCGCGCCGAAGAACACGATCCTCGTGTACTCGTACTCGAAGTATTTCGGTGCGACCGGCTGGCGGCTTGGCACGATCGCGACGCATCGCGACAACGTGCTCGACAAGCTGATCGCCGAACTGCCGAAGGACGCGAAGAAGCAGTTGCACGAGCGCTATGAATCGATCACGACCGAACCGGACAAGCTGAAGTTCATCGATCGTCTGGTGGCCGACAGCCGTACCGTCGCGCTGAACCATACGGCGGGTTTGTCGACGCCGCAGCAGGTGCAGATGGTGTTGTTCTCACTGTTCTCGCTGATGGACACACCCGACGCGTACAAGAACGCGCTGAAGCGTCTGATTCGCAAACGCAAGCAGGCGTTGTACGAAGAGGTCGGCATTTCGTTCGCCGACGACGATCCGAATCAGGTCGACTACTACACGATTCTCGACATCGAGTTCCTCGGCGAGCGGATGTTCGGGCGCGACTTCGTCGAGTGGCTGTTGAAGAATATCGAGCCATCCGAACTGCTGTTCCGACTCGCGCGCGAGGCGCGGGTGGTGTTGTTGCCGGGGCGTGGATTCGGTACGCAGCATCCGTCGGGACGGGTGTCGCTCGCCAATCTGAACGAGTCGGATTATCGGCAGATCGGCCGCGCGATGCGTAAGCTGATCGAGGAGTATGTGGAGCGGTATAACGCTGCGACTGGGAAGAAGCTTGATAAGTCCAAGGTGAAGTGATGTGAGACGGGCGGCTCGGGAGGGCCGCCCGTTGTTCGGTTTTGCGGCGCTGTTGTCCGGTTTGTGAGGGCCGTGCGTGGCGGGACATTCTGAAATTACGGCCGTTACTACTTCCATAAATTCGTTAATTCACCATTGAATGGTTTGATCCTGAATGCGTCGGGGATGGTATTGTTTAATAAATTTATATAATCGTATAGATTGATTTTTTGTTGTAGTAATAATTATTATTTTTTTCATTAGATCTGCTGTGGCGCCTTGAAAAATAAATCTCGTTTAGTAGAGTACGTTCAGTGCGGTTGAGCGAGATTTTCAGTTGAAAAAATTCGTATTTAAGATTACGGTTTTTCGAGGCCACTATGACAATCGAAGTCAGCTATCCCGGTGTTTATGTCGTGGAGGATGCTTCTCCTATTATTTCAATTAATACACTTCCTACAGCGGTTCCAATTATAGGAAGATATAACACTGGTTATAGCGTGGAAAGGTACGAAAATTATCTCGATGTTGTCGCCGACTTTGGATCGGACGACCAGGTCGTGAAAGATGCCCGTCACCTGAAAGCATATTTTGAATGCGGAGGTGGCCCCTGTTATTCGACGAGTCACGCAAATGTGCTGGCAGTGGTGTCTCACTACGACGACATTACATTGATTGTTGGAGGCGGGAGTAGCGCCAGTGATATCAACACTTCCAACGTCAGAGACCTGTGCGCGCCGGGAACCGGGAGGTTCGCGATTCTGGACTGCGTTCCGAGTGCAGGTGCTTTTGCCGCGGGTACAGCCAATCAGGATTATGTGAGCCAGTCTGGCGCGGCTGTTTACTATCCGGCGTTAAATGTCGACTGGCCTGGTTATGAGACCAAGGACATTCCGGCCAGTGTGATAATGGCCGCACTTTATTGTGTGTCAGATCGAACGCGTGGTGTATGGAAGGCGCCAGCCAATATTGCCTTGCCTTCAAACTACACGCTGCAGGATCGGGTGACTGACGATTTGCAAGGTTTATATAATTCCGGCGCGGCGATCAACATGATTCGGAGTTTCAATGACCGTGGTACGTTGGTGTGGGGAGCCCGAACGCTCGAAGATAGCAGCGACTGGCGCTATATATCGGTAAGACGTCTGTTCAATAGTGCCGAACGTGACATCGGTCTGGCCGTCCAGAAACTGGTGTTCGAGCCGAACAATGCACCAACCTGGGAAAAGCTGCGTCATGCCGCCACGTCCTACCTGAGTAGGTTATGGACAGCGGGAGCATTAATGGGCGATACGGAGAAAGATGCCTATTTCGTTCAGATCGGCGAAGGCGAGACCATGACATCCGATGACATCGCGCAGGGAAAAATGATAATGACAGTGGGAATGGCAGCCGTGCGTCCAGCGGAATTTATTATTCTGCAATTTACCCAGAATATGGCCGCGTAGCGGTTTGTCTCAGGAATGGTAATGAAGCCGCATCTACGGCAATGGCGACAGTGATTTAACAGAAACAGCGGTGCGACAACGCGCCATTCCTTGAAATTGCGCCAGGCATAGACAAAATCCTTGCGCAATCGCGTGCATCGGTGAATGATCGGTCGAACGGCCCCGCCAGTATCACTGCTGGCGGGGCCGCTTGTTCCTTTGCGTCCTGACATTCACGTACCGATCATGCCCACCTCATCTTCTTCCTCCGTTGCGACCCTAGTACCCTGCCCGGTTGTCGAATCGCTCGACGCCATTCTTCCCGAAGAGCCGTTGCTGATGATGGGCGCCGGCCCCGTGCCGATTCCCGCGGCGGTCGCCAAGGCCAATACGGTGGTGATCAATCACCTCGGCAACACGATGGTGAAGGTGATCGGCCAGGTAAAGACGATGGCGCGCTATGTGTTCCAGACGAATTCGAAATGGGTGCTGGGCGTGGCAGGGCCGGGTTCAGCAGCGATGGAAATGGCGATCTCGAATCTCGCGTGGGAAGGTACGCGGGTGTTGAGCATTCGCAATGGTTTCTTCAGCGAGCGGATGGCCGAGATGGGCCGCCGCGTCGGTGCGCGGGTCAGTACGCTCGATGTCGACGACCGCTCGGTGGCGAGCCTCGAACAGGTCGCGGAAGCGATTCGCCGTGAGCGCCCCGAGATCGTGACGGTGGTGCAGGGCGAGACGTCGAACACTGTGTGGAATTACCACCTGAAGGACATCGCCGCATTGGCGAAAGCCGCGGGCGCGCTGGTGATCGTCGACGCGGTGTGTACGCTGAGCACGATGCCGCTCGAGATGGACGCGTGGGGTATCGATGCGGTGATTACCGGTGGGCAGAAGGGGTTGTCGTCGATTCCTGGGGTGTCGTTGATTGCGTTCTCCGACGCGGCCTGGGCGCGGGTGAAGGGGCGCACCGCGCCGAATGCGCATTGGTGTCTGGATGCGTCGCTCGCTGAGAATTTCTGGCACAACGCGGGGTATCACTACACGGCGCCGGTGTCGGGCGTGCTGGCTTTGCATGAGGCTTTGCGGCTGGTTTGCGCGGAGACGCTGGAGAAGCGGTTTGCGCGGCATTTGAAATGTTCGTTGGCGTTGCAGGAAGGCATTTCTGCGCTGGGTTTGAAGCTTTATACGCCGCAGGCTTGCCGGCTCAATTCGGTGGTGGGAATCGAGGCGCCGGACGGCTTGAGTCCCGGCGATATCTGCGCACACATCTCGCGTCAGCATCAGGTGGAAATTTCGGGCTCGTTCGGCTTGCCGATCGTGCGCATCGGGCAAATGGGCGAGCAGTGCCGCGAACACAATCTGTTCAGGACGCTGCATGCGCTGGGTCGTACGATGCTCGATCTGGGCGCGGCGGTGGATTTGCCGGCGGGGGTGGCGGCGTTGGAGAAGTCGTTGTCGGGTGGGGCACGGGCTGCGGTGCGGTAGCGTGTTTGCTTGAGATTCTCTGCCGGGTGACGCGGCCGGATGCGGGCGGCTTGCCGCCCGGTATCATGCGCAGCCGTGTCGCAGCTTCAGACTGTTGATTATTAAAAAATACTGACGCTGATTGAATAATAATGATCGATGATATATGGCTCTCCGTTTGCGAGGATTTTTGTGGATGGGTAGCTGTTTTAATCTGTGCAATACATCGGATAATTGATTTCGGCATCGTAATTTTTCGGGGGAATTTCCAAGGAAATACGCAGAATTTTCTTGGAAATAGATGTTTATCTCTTAAGCTGATATCAACCGCAAACGAGTAGCGAACGCACAAACCGTTCTTCATGCGCAGTCAGGCCAGATCGGCGCTGCTGTTAGTCGGTTCCATTTTATCCGGTTTTCGATCGCCTGCTTTTTTGCCGAAGACGCATTACCGTCCGTGCGGTAGTGATTTTTTGCATACACGACGGTTTGCTGGTTTGCAATTTTTCGGATTCAGGCGAATCGAATGGACTATCAGGAGTAAGCGATGGCTGAAAAAAAAGTATCGGCGTCAGAAGGCGGGAAAGACGATTCGAAGCCGGTAACGGCTAAAAAAACCTCCCGCGCGACGTCGGGAAAAGACGTCGCGGGGGGAGAAGTGAAATCAAACGTATCGACTACCGTTACTGATGTAACGACTTCAGATCTGAAAAACCGTTTTGCCGCCGGCAGTATTCCGCTGTCGACGGATTTCGGTAATCTGATCGACATTGCGGAATGCGGGCGACGCGCGGTGGGGCAGAGCCCGGATCAGACAAACAATACGATCGGGGCCGGGTTGTCGATAGCGTCTGACACCGATCCTGCCAATATGGGGAAGTTGTCGGTTAATTTAAACAGCAGCTCCGGTCTTGAAATCAAGGATGGAGCCGTGGCTGTGAAGGCAGGCAATGG
This sequence comes from Paraburkholderia xenovorans, assembly GCF_046030735.1. GTDB lineage: Bacteria > Pseudomonadota > Gammaproteobacteria > Burkholderiales > Burkholderiaceae > Paraburkholderia > Paraburkholderia xenovorans_A. Next base: position 163,067 of record NZ_JAQQBV010000009.1, on the reverse strand, counting down.
CATTTATTTTGACAGTGGTGCGGTGACGGTTGAGGTACATACCGGCTACGGTCTTGACGTCGACAGTGGAGGCGTGTTCATAAATCGCGGCAATGGTCTTTACTTTGATTCTGATAACGGTGCGTTGACGGTGAAAGTGAAGTCAGCGGGCGGCATTACTGTGAGTTCTGATGGTATCAGTATCGATCCCGCTCACGTTCTTCCGAAAGGCATGATTATGATGTTTTCCAATCCTGATGGGAAAGGCATTCCCACAGGATGGGTATTATGTGACGGAACGAATGGTACTCCAAATTTGCTTAACCGATTTATCGTGGGAGGGGCTGCTAGCGATATCGGTGGCGCGAGTACGAGCACTCTAACGGGAGATAAAAGTAACAAGAATTTCACGGCGGTTACCGACTCTGGAACTCTGAATCTTTCTGGAAAAACGAAGGATGTGGCTTTAACCTTAAACCAGATGCCAGCACACGATCACAACGTGCTTTCGAAGGGGGGGAATACTAATGCTGATCCCATCTACGTGGTAAATTGGGACAATTTCAAAGAGGATGGCGGTGGGAATTATTACATGCCGATGCAAGGTGCCCATAGCGGCGATTATGCGTCGCAACTCTCAACCGAGAAAGTGGGCGGCAGTCAATCTCACGCGCACGATTTAGTTTTTAATACTGGTACACAAAACCATACCCATAATGTACCGATAACTGTGCCATATTATATTTTGGCATTCATCATGAAGACGTAATATTCACGATGGCGTGTTCTAGCAGTTGGCTCAGCGTCCCCACGGCTGATGGTCATGCCAATACAGCTTAGTAAAGCGCTTTGGCCTAAAAATCCGTTCACGCCAGCATCTTGCCAAACTCGGTTTCAGGCTCAACCCGCAGCAGGCACATTCGGCGCCCGCACACTACGCAAATACATCATCGTCGACAAAACAACCGCCGCTGCCGAGGCCGCCGCCGCAAACAGAAACACCGACCCATACCCAAACTCCCCGGCAATATACCCAGCCAGCGGCCCGGTAATCCCCAGCGAAAGATCGAGAAACACGGAATAAGCGGAAAGCGCCGCCCCACGACTCGCCGGCGGCACCAGCCCCACAGCCTCAACACCCAGAGCAGGAAACACCAGCGCAAACCCAAACCCGGTCAACGCCGCTCCTGCGAGAGCGATATGCGGCTCAGGCGCGAGCCACAGCATCAACAATCCGGCGCATTCGAACGTAAACGAAACAATCGCCACGCGAAAACCGCCATACGTCCTGATCGTATTGGCAAACAACAAACGCGCGCCGATAAACAGCGTGCCGAAAACCGTCAACGACAAAGCCGCATTCGGCCAATGCCGCGCGGCATAAAACAGCGTGATGAACGTAGCAATCGAGCCAAACCCGGCCGAACCCAGCGCCAACCCGATCCCATGCGGCAGCACGCGAGTGAACACGCTTCGATACGACATCCGCTCACCGTGCACGATCGGCACCGGCGCAATCGGACGCGCGAGATAAAAACCCAACGCCGCCAGCAGAATCACCAGAATCCCCAGCGCAGCAAACCCGACGCCATGAGCAATCGCTACCCCGAGCGGCGCACCGACCGCCAGCGCGCCATACGTCGCGATGCCGTTCCACGAAATCACCCGTGCGTTATTGCTGGTCCCGACCCGCCCGATGCCCCAAAGAATCGCGCCCGTCCCGCACAAACTTTCGCCGAAGCCCAACACCAGCCGGCTGCACACCAGCAACCCAAGGCTCAGTACCGGCCAGCGCCCGCACAACACCGCCGCCAGCAGCAAAACCCCACTCGCGCCGCAGCCCATCAAACCGATCGACACCGTGCGCTTCGGCCCAAGCGTGTCCGCCGAACGTCCGGCCAGCGGCCGCGACGCCAGCGTTGCGAGGTATTGCACGCTGATCGCCGCGCCGGCCAGCACCGCGCTGTAACCCAGATCGTCGTGGACATAGCCGGGCAGCACCGCCAGGGGGATACCGATCGTCAGGTAGCAAAGAAACGTGAAAAAGACGACCGGAATGATCTGCATGGTGGTCGCAAATTCGCTGCGGGGTGTTGCTGAGTCGGTGGACATGGGGAAAACGAGACTTGAAAACGGCGGGGAAGGTGTGATTTTCCCATGGAACCGATTCTCTTGCAGGATTCGCTTAATAAATTGTCCGATAGAAACGGGGGCAGATAATCATCGGGCGAGCCGTTTCATCCGGCAAACGGTCGCTTTCAGCACCTGATCTCAGGTCTCAAGGGTTTTTTCGATGGCTCAATATCCGCAAAAATTAACAAATATAGCCGAATCGGCCACATCAACATAAGCAGACCGCTGTCAAAACCCATCTCTTTATCGTCCCCGCAATATATCCCGCATGCGACCGTGCCTATGGGTTGGATTTATTGACGGTGATAGTTTTCGAACCATCCTCGCAGCACGTCCCCACGGACACAGAACATTCGAGAGTTAGAGACATGACCGAGCCGATTCGCTTCTACCACCGCAACGCGATCCGCGAGATCAAGGATGCGCCCGTCACCCGCACCGTTCTGCAGTATCTGCGCGAAGACGCGCATTGCACCGGCACCAAGGAAGGTTGCGCCGAAGGCGACTGCGGCGCGTGCACGGTCGTGATCGGCGAGCGCAACGCAAAGGGCGGCGTCGACTTCAAGGCGGTCAACGCGTGCATCCAGTTCGTGCCGACGCTCGACGGCAAAGCGCTCTACACCGTCGAAGATTTGCGCCAGCCGGACGGCTCGCTGCATCCGGTGCAGGAAGCCATGGTGGAATGCCACGGCTCGCAATGCGGCTTCTGCACGCCGGGTTTCGTGATGTCGATGTGGTCGCTGTACGAGAAGCACGGCCACGAACATGGCTGCGCGAACAAAACGGTGCCGTCGCGCGAAACGATCAGCAACGCGCTGACCGGCAACCTGTGCCGCTGCACCGGCTATCGTCCGATCGTCGACGCGGCCGTGCGCATGTTCGAAGCGCCCGCACCCAAGGCGCCGGTGAACCTCGACACGCTGTCGAACACGCTCGCCACGCTCGAGCGTCACGACACGTTCCACTACCAGCACGCCGGCCAGCAATTCAACGCGCCGCGCACCGTCGAAGCACTCGCGCAAATCAAGCAAGCCGCGCCCGCCACGCGCATTCTCGCGGGCAGCACGGACATCGGCCTGTGGGTCACCAAGCAGATGCGCGAACTCGGCGACATCGTCTACGTCGGCCAGATCGCCGAATTGCAGAAGCTCGAAACGAACGGCGAGTGGATCGAGATCGGCGCGGGCGTGACGGTCGAGAAGGCCTACGCGGAAATCGCGAAGCAGTATCCGGAACTGAACGAAATGTGGCAGCGCTTTGCGTCGCTGCCGATCCGCAACGCGGGCACGCTCGGCGGCAATGTCGCGAACGGTTCGCCGATCGGCGATTCGATGCCGGGCCTGATCGCGCTCGGCGCGCATGTGATCGTGCGCGGCGGCGACATCGAACGCGAGATGCCGCTCGAGGATCTGTACCTCGCGTATCAGAAGAAGGACATGGCGGAGCACGAGTTCGTCGTCGGCGTGAAGGTGCCGACGCGCACCGGCGCACGTGCGAACCTGCAATTCCGCACGTACAAGCTCTCAAAGCGTTTCGATTCGGACATCTCGGCCGTGTGCGCCGCGTTCTCGTTCATCGCCGACGGCAACCTGATTCGCGAGCCGCGCATCGCGTTCGGCGGGATGGCCGCGACCTCGAAGCGCGCGACACACGCCGAAGCCGTGCTGCGCGACGCCGAATGGCACGAAGCCACCGCGCAAGCCGCGATGCTCGCGCTCGGCACCGACTACGCGCCGCTGTCCGACATGCGCGCCACCAGCCACTACCGGCTCGAAGCGGCGAAGAACACGCTGTACCGCTTCTGGCTCGAAACGCGTCCGAACAATCCGCTGCCGAAGAGCGCGCTCGACGTGCGCGCGGTCGCCGCCGCCTGCGCGCCGGCCGGCGCGAGCGCCTGAGACGCCACGAGGATACGGAGAACCACACGATGAATCAGCAAGCCGAACCGTTCCTGAAAGACCTTCAGGCAGAAGCAGACTTCACCCAGGTCCACATTTCGCGTCCGCACGAGTCCGCGCATCTGCACGTGAGCGGCCGCGCCACTTACACCGACGACATCCCGACGCTCGCCGGTACGCTGCACGCCGCGCTTGGTTTGTCGCCGAAAGCGCACGCGAAGATCGTGTCGATGTCGCTCGCCAAAGTGCGCGCCACGCCCGGCGTGGTCGCGATCTTTACCGCGGAAGACATTCCGGGCGTCAACGACGTCGGTCCGATCATTCACGGCGACGATCCGATTCTCGCGGACGGCGTCGTGCAATACGTCGGCCAGCCGATGTTCATCGTGGTCGCGACGTCGCACGAAACGGCGCGGCTTGCCGCGCGCCGCGCGGAAGTCGTGTACGAAGAGCTGCCGGCGATTCTGACCGCGCAACAGGCGCGCGCCGCGAACCGGCATGTGTTGCCGCCGATGAAACTCGCGCGCGGCGAGGCCGGCACGAAGATCGCGCGCGCCGCGCATCGCGAAGCCGGCGAGATGCTGCTCGGCGGTCAGGAGCAGTTCTATCTGGAAGGGCAGATCTCGTACGCGGTGCCGAAGGACGACGACGGCATGCACGTCTACTGTTCGACGCAGCACCCGACCGAAATGCAGCACATGGTCGCGCATGCGTTGGGCGTGGCGTCGCATAACGTGCTGATCGAATGCCGCCGGATGGGCGGCGGCTTCGGCGGCAAGGAATCGCAATCGGGCCTGTTCGCGTGCTGCGCGGCGCTCGCCGCGTGGAAGCTGCTGTGCCCGGTCAAACTGCGTCCGGACCGCGACGACGACATGATGGTCACCGGCAAGCGCCACGACTTCCACTACACGTACGAAGTGGGCTACGACGATCGCGGCGTGATCGACGGCGTGACGGTCGACATGACGTCGCGCTGCGGTTTTTCCGCCGACCTGTCCGGTCCGGTGATGACGCGCGCGCTGTGCCATTTCGATAACGCGTACTGGCTCTCCGACGTGACGATCGACGGTTTCTGCGGCAAGACCAACACGCAGTCGAACACCGCGTTTCGCGGCTTCGGCGGTCCGCAAGGCGCGTTCGCGATCGAATACATCATGGACAACGTCGCGCGTTCGGTGGGCGTCGATGCGCTCGACGTGCGGCGTCGCAATCTGTACGGCAAGACCGAGCGCAACCAGACGCCGTACGGCCAGATCGTCGAAGACAACGTGATTCACGAGTTGATCGACGAACTCGAAGCGACCAGCGAATATCGCGCGCGGCGCGCGGCGATCAATGAGTTCAACGCGAACAACGACGTGTTGAAGAAGGGCCTCGCGCTGACGCCGGTCAAGTTCGGCATCGCGTTCAACGTGACGCACTTCAACCAGGCAGGCGCGCTCGTGCACATCTACACCGACGGCTCGGTGCTGGTGAATCACGGCGGCACCGAGATGGGCCAGGGCTTGAACACGAAGGTCGCGCAGGTGGTCGCGCATGAACTCGGCGTCGGCTTCAACCGCATCCGCGTGACAGCCACGGATACCAGCAAGATCGCCAACACGTCGGCGACCGCGGCGTCGACCGGTTCCGATCTGAACGGCAAGGCCGCGCAGGACGCCGCGCGCCAGTTGCGCGAACGTCTGTCGGCGTTCGCCGCCGAGCGTTTCGGCGACGGCAACGTGAGAGCGTCGCAAGTGCGTTTCGCGCACGACCGCGTGCTGGTCGGCGAGGTGGCCGTGCCGTTCGAGGAAGTGATCGCGAAGGCTTACGTCGCGCGGGTCCAGTTGTGGTCCGACGGTTTCTATGCGACGCCCAAGCTCTACTGGGATCAAGCGAAGCTGCAAGGCCGGCCGTTCTACTACTACTCGTACGGCGCGGCCGTGTCGGAAGTGGTGATCGACACGCTGACCGGCGAAATGCGCGTGCTGCGCGCGGACGCGTTGCACGACGTGGGCGCATCGCTGAATCCGGCGCTCGACGTCGGCCAGGTGGAAGGCGCGTTCATTCAAGGGATGGGCTGGCTCACCACCGAAGAGCTGTGGTGGAACGCAGGCGGCAAGCTGATGACGCATGCGCCGTCCACCTACAAGATTCCGACCGTCAACGATACGCCGCCTGATTTCCGCGTGCGTCTGTTCAAGAACCGCAACGCGGAGGACAGCATCCACCGCTCGAAGGCGACCGGCGAACCGCCGCTGCTGCTGCCGTTCTCGGTGTTCTTTGCGGTGCGCGACGCGGTGTCGGCCGTGGGCGATCACAAGGTCAATCCGCCGCTGAACGCGCCCGCGACCAGCGAGGAAATCCTGAAAGCGGTCGGCGCGGTTCGGGCTGCGACCGCGGCCGCGCGGCAGTCGCCGACACACGCTTAACCGTCACGGAGCGCCATCGTGCAGATTTCGAAACCCACGGGAAGGATTGCGATGAACGACCTGTCTTCCGTTCAGATCGGCCGGCGCAGCGCGGTGGCAACGCCGCGGCCGGCGCCGATGCACATCGTGCTGTTCGGCGCGGGGCACGTCGGCCATGCGCTCGTCGCGCTGCTCGGCAGTCTGCCGTGCGTCGTGCAGTGGGTCGACGAGCGCGACGAACTGTTCCCCGACGAGACGCCCGCCAACGTGCAGATCGAAGCGACCGACACGCCCGACGCGATCGTCGACACGGCGCCGCCCGGCGCGTACTTTCTCGTGATGACGCATAACCATGCGCTCGATTTTTCGCTCGCCGAGCGGATCATGCGGCGGCGCGATTTCACCTACTTCGGGATGATCGGCTCGCAGACCAAGCGCGTGAAATTCGAGCGCCGCTTGCTGCAACGTGGTGTGGATCCGGACCGGCTGGTGGAGATGACCTGCCCGATCGGCGTGACGGGAATCGTCGACAAGGCGCCGCCGGCGATCGCCGTCGCGGTGTGTGCGGAACTGTTGCAGGTGCGCTGCCGGCAGGCTGTTGCTCAGGCGGCGACGCAAAGGATTTTTGCGACTGTTTAACCGGCGCGCGCCTTTCACGGCGCTTGACGCATCGAACAGAAAACGTCAGTCCAGCGCGGCTGACGTTGCTTTTTTCGGCGCCGGTTTCGCACGCCGTACCTTCTGCGCGACGAGGCCGTCCGACACGCTCGACATCAACGTGCGCAGCCAGCCGACATCGCTCGGCCGATCCGGCTGCGGATGCCACAACTGATAACACTTGATGCGCGGAAACGGAATCGGCACCTCGACCACCGCGAGCGGCAGGATGCCTGCGTAGTGCGTCGCGAAGCGGCGCGTCGTCGTGAAGATCAGGTCCGATTGCAGCAGCGTTTGCGGCACGAGGCCGAAGTACGGCAGCGTTGCGACGATGCGCCGCTCGGCGCGCGCCCGTGCGAAGCCGATGTCGATCGCGCCGCCGCGCGCGCCGCTATACGGCGTGGGCGCGAGATGCGGCGCGGCGAGATAGGCCTCGCGGGTCAACGGTGCGCGCGTCAACGGATGATCGGCGCGCATCAGGCATACCACCGTATCGGAGAACAGATCGCTTTTTTCGAAACGCGGATCGGGCTTCGGCCAGTTGCCGATCACGAGATCCAGTTCGCCCGCGTCCAGCGCGGCGGAATGATCGAGCGTCGGGTTGAGCGAATCGATTTCCAGCCGCGCATGCGGCGCCGCTTCGCGAAACTGCGCGATCACGGTGGGCATGAAGAAGTCGTTCAGATAATCGGGCGCCGCCACGCGGAAGGTGCGGCGCGAGCGGCTCGCATCGAAATCGCCGTGCGGCGTGGCGACGAAATCGACTTCGCGCAGCACGCGTTGCGCGGACGCAAGCAGCGATTCGCCGTATTCGGTCGGCACCATGCCGGACTTGCCGCGCACGAGGATCGGATCGTTCAGCGTTTCGCGCAGTTTGCGCAGCGCGGTGCTGATGGCGGGCTGAGTCTGGTTCAGACGCAGCGCGGTTTGCGTCACGCTGCGCTCGACCAGTAGCGTGCGCAGCACGCGCACGAGCCAGATGTCGAGAGAGGCGGCGGTGTCGTCCATGGTTCGGGCTGCGTGCGATGCGGGCGGAATCGGTGCGATGAAGCGTGGTACGGAGCCGCTTGCGATGAAGGCGTCGCGAGAGCGGGGCGCGAAGGTCATAACCTTAGGCCCGATTGCCGTGTAGCGGCCATAGCAGGTGCGGTATGGCCGGCATCAGCAGCGCAGTCGGGACATGTCGCGGGGCGCTCACGCCGCGCTCTTGTACTCCTCCGGGGACGAGGCCGATGCGGCTTCGCCGCCCCTACCCGCGCTTCGCCTAAGTGCGGCTTTTCGCCAGTCCCGAAGGCAGGTTGCTGATCCGCTTCACTTCTTTCGAGTCGAGCCAGTTCGGCGTGCGTGCGCAGTACAGCACCATCGGCAGCGCGTCTTCACCCCAGAACAACTGCTTGTTCAGATAGAAGGTCGGTACGCCATACACGCCCAGCTTGATCGCGTCCGCGGTGTTGCGCTGCAACTGTGCGTCGACCTCCGCGTTTTTGATCAGCTCGGGACCGTCCGGCTGACCGACGCGTTCGCATAGCTCGGCGAACGCGGCGTCGCTCGACGGATCGCGGCCTTCGCGCCAGATGAAACGGAAAATCTCGCGCACAAATTGAATGTCGCCCTGAACCGCGGTGGCAAGCAGCAACGGCTTGATCGATTCGAACGGGTGGGCCGGCGGCATCTTGAACGGAATGCCGAGTTGCTCCGCGCGGAACAGCGCGTGCCGGTACAGGAAGGTGCGCTTGGCGGGCACGCTATAGGCCGGCGATTGGCCCCAGTGGCGATACAGGTCGTTCAGCACGACCGGCGTGAACGTGAAGTCGAAGCCCGGCCATTTTTCGTGTTGCTCGAGCAACAGGTAGGTGAACGGCGAAACGAAATCGTAAAACCACAGCGGCTGCGTGGCGTCGTTGCCAGCGTTCATATAGATCTCTCCCAGGTGCTTGATCCGGACAGTGCATCTGCTGGACCGTCGGAATTCTGATGATCTTACGCGGTGCGGCCCCGGCTTGCACCTACGGGATTCCCGTGCGACAGGGGCGTTGTGGATGTTGCGGCGTCAGGCTGTCATGGATAGGGGCGGCGGTGGGCGGGTGCGGTGGCGGTTCGGTGGGCGGGGCGGCAGCTTGGCCGGCAGCCCTCAGCCGGACGCGGTGGGTGGTCGATGCGTCGACTGCCGGGTTGTACCGGCGGCAGCCGCCGCGCGATGTTCCTACGCGTGTCGGCCGGCCGGCGGTGTACTCGGCGCGTCCGGCTCGCCGGTCCGGTTCACTTCGTCAGCCTCGGCTGCGCCGCGTTCTTCTGGCGTTTCCTCTGCAACCGTGGTTCGTCCAGCATCGGGCGGTGGCGCGTCGTTCGAGTCTGGTTCGCCGACCTCGCCGAAGCCGTCGCGCGCCTGTGTCAGACGTCGGCGTACGAAGCCGATGTGCTCGCGCAGCACGTAAAACTGGTCCGCGTACGCGAGCGGCATCTTCAGACCGTTCACCGAATCTTCGATCGCGTCGAGCCGTTCGATCAGCGACGCGCGCTCGGCCGCCGAATGCTCGCTGAGCGCGCTGCGCTCGATCGCGATCAGCGCGCCGTACCAGCGATAGATGCGCGATTTCACGCGCCACGCGTACAGCGAAGGCACGAGGCGCAGCGCCGGCACCAGCAGCACGATCAGCGGGACGACCACCACCAGCAGCCGGTCCGCGAGACTCGCGAGCCAGAACGGCAGCACCCGGTACAGAAAGCTCTTGCCCGACTTGTAGTAGCGCGCGGCGTCGTCGCTGATCGGGAAACTGTGTGCGTGCGGCGCGGGGAATTCGCCGGCGCGCTGCAGCATGTTCGCTTTGCCATGCACTTCGCGGGCGGCTTCGATCAGCAGATCCGATAGCGCGGGATGCAGCGAGTCGCGCGCCACCAGTTCGACGGTCGGCGCCACCAGCTGGAACGGCGCCGACGGCAGGTTCTTGCCGAGGTCGAAAGCACCCATCGGCACGCTGAGTTGCGTCAGATACGGGAAACGGCGCGTGTACGCATCGGCCTGGGTGAAGTCGTAGAACTGCACGTTCGGTGTGCGGTAAAGCTTGCCCATCACCGCCGGTTGTGCGGAGTCGCCCGCGAGAAAGGCCGCGTCGACCTTGCCGGAGACGAGCGCCTGTGCGGCGTCGTCGCCCGATAGCGGCAGCAGTCGGGTCGCGCCGCCTGGCTCGATACCGTTCGCCTTCAACAGCGCGAGCGCCAGTTCGCGCGTGCCGCTGCCTTCTGCGCCGACCGCGAGCCGCTGGCCCTTGAACTCGGAGAGCCGCGTGACCGTCGGCCCGTGATAGAAGATCGCGAGCGGCACGTACGCGACGCTGCCGAGCGACACCAGATCGTCGTTCGAGCCGTGCGTGAGGCCGTCCTGCACGAAGCCGACATCGACGTTCGAGTGCGGGTCCGAGAGCCGTTTGAGGTTTTCCACCGAGCCTTCGGAGGACAACACGTTCAGCGTGATGCGGTTGCGCGCGAGGATCGCCTTGTACTTTTGCGCGGCGTTCCAGAAGGTGCTGCCCGTGGGGCCGGCGCTGATAGTGAGGGTGCTCGGCGGCGCGGGCTGGATCAGGCGCACGGCGACCCAGATCGCCGCGGCGGCGATCAGCAGGATCGGACCGAACGAGACCGCCAGATCGCGCCAGGAGATCGCCACGAAACGGGCGACGAGGCGAGGAGGGCGTTTGCGGCCGGTGGCTGGCTTCATCGGATGACGGGACGGCTCTACGGTCGAAAGTGAATGGAAGCGATGCGGCGCGCAAGCGGCCTCGCGTGGACGGCCACGTTGCTGCGCGCGCCATGCCTGGCTTGCCGCCGGGCATGCGGCGCGGCTGCGGACGTCGCGCCGATGGTACCTGAGATTCGCGCGATGGCGGCACGCGCGGCGGCGTGTGGCGGCGAGAAACGCGTAACAAAACGTGAACTGCGCGTGAACTGCGCGTGAACTGCGCGTGAACCGCCCGTGACCCGCGCATGAAAAGGACGTGACTCGCGCGTGAACAAAGCATGACCCCGCGCATGGCCCGGCTATGAAATCACCGGTGAGCCGAACCCCACCCGCCGCATGCCTCACGCATGCCTCGTCGCGCGCGGATGATCAAACCCTTTGCGATTCTGGCGCGGCTAGATTAAATTGTGCATCGCTGCCGCGATTAGACGTTTCGCGCGGCGCGACCCGGCACGACAGACAAGAACCGGGCGCGCCGACGGACTTCGCGGCTTGCCGGCTTCCGCGCCGCGTTGCATGCCTGCCATCGCATGCGGCAACGGCCGCCGGCTCCTTTCGCCTCTCGCACTCCGTGTTGCACGTCATGGTCGGTCATCGCCGACGCGTATTGTCGCGTCCGCGCCGGCCGCAGGTAGTCGTAACGAAGCCGCTTGGTAGATGCGGTCCAATGTGAAGCAAAGGAGAAGATATGAAATCGGTCGGTTTTCTGAAGACGCTGGGCTCGGTGGTCGCGATGGTGGTGGCATGCAATGTCTACGCTCAGGCGAGCGATGCGCCGGCAACGGGCACGACGGCAGCGCCGGCGGCCAGCGCCAAGGCAACCAAAAAGGCCAACGGTCAACTGGGCCGCAAAGTGCGCGCCGCGCTGGCCAAGGCGCAAGGCATCGACGTGTCGAACATCGCCGTGCGCGCACGTGGCGGCGCGGTAACGCTGACGGGTTCGGTGCCCGACCAGGGCCAGATCGACGCAGCAGGCGAAGCCGCGAAGGGCGTCGCAGGCGTGACGTCGGTGTCGAACAAGCTGAGCGTGCAGCAGCAGTAAGCCGCGCGGCAAATCGGATCGGCTGGCCGGGCGGCGCCCGGCGCCGTTCCGACGTGTGCTGATGCAAGGGCTCCGGCAATCCGCCGGAGCTTTTTTTTCGCTTTATTTTCCGCAGCGCAATATTTTTAAACGGCGATGATGGTTCCAGACGGCCCGGCGCGCCAACTCGGGTGCCGCAGCGACCGTCCGTGCGCTATGACACACAAACGAAATAGCGCGAAGCGTACTGTGATAAGTAGGAACCGGAGCAACGCTATGGAAACCACGCCTTTGCGCTATACCGATCTGCCGATCGGCGATCGGGCCGCCTTCGAACTGGTTTGCGCGCGGCATGGTTTCGCGCCGGCGCATTTTGTCATCAGCGCGTGTCCGGACCCGGACGATGCGGCGCACGAGCGCCTCGTCACCGTGCGGCGCGGCGGCTGGGCGCAGTCGTATCGGGACAGTCAAGGCCGTTGGGTCAGACAGTTCGAGACCGATCTGACCTGCCGCTTCTTCAAATAGCCGTTCGCTCCCTGCGGGCGGTTTGCAGTCAGGTTTGCAGTTCAGGGTTGCGGTTCAGACCGTCCTCAGGCCAGCACGAGTCTTACGCCGACCAGCGTGAGCGTCGCCGCCAGCACGTTGCGCAGCAGCGCATCCGGCGCGCGTGAGGACAGATAGCTGCCGATCGCGATGCCCGGCAGCGAACCCACCAGCAGCGACAACAGCATCGACCAGTCGATCGAACCCAGCAGCCAGTGCCCGGCGCCGGCGAGCAGCGTGAGCGGCACCGCATGAGCGATGTCGGAGCCGACGATACGCGTGGTGGGCAACAGCGGATACAGCAGCAACAGTACCGTCACGCCGATCGCGCCCGCGCCCACGGAGGTCAGCGACACCAGCACGCCGAGTATCGCGCCGGTCAGAATGGTGAGCGCCAGCGTGCGCCCCTGGCTCGTCGGGCGCCGACGCCGCGCGCCGAGCGCCGCGAGTTGCGGGCGAAACACCAGCGCCACCGCGGTCACCAGCAGCGCCGCGCCGAGCACCACCTGGATCAGGCGGCTCGCGCCCGGCGTATCCATCCCATAGCGATGCAGCAGGATCAGCGTGATGGTCGCGGCCGGTACGCTGCCGGCCGCGAGCCGCAGCGTGATACCCCAGTCGACCGAACCCTTCAGGCCGTGAACCAGCGTGCCGGTTGCCTTGGTGGCGGCCGCGTAGAGCAGGTCGGTGCCGACCGCGGTGGCCGGGTGCACGTTGAACAGCAGCACCAGGATCGGCGTCATCAGCGAGCCGCCGCCGACGCCCGTCAGTCCGACCAGAAAACCGACGAACAGGCCGGAGACGGAATACAGCAGTTCGATGTGGGGAAGAGCCATTGATGAGACCGCTGACGGCCGGTGGATTCTGGATGAGGTTGAACGCCGACGCGCGGAAGCCCGTCGAGATCACGTGAATCGTGATCATCGCGAGACGTGCGGGACGCGGCGCGGTGCGGCGAAAGCCGCTATTGTCGCAAAACTGACGTGATTGCGTGGGCGGTGTGGGCAGCGACGCTTTCTCGCGGTGGCTCACACGCGCGAGACCGTTGCGTCGCGGATACGCGTCGGCGAGCAGCACACTTAGCTCGCCAACAGCAATCGATCAAAGCGCGCGGCGAATCTCGACCGCGCCGAATGCCGCGAGCGTGAGCCCGACCACCCGGTCGATCGCAACGCGAAGCTTGCTGCCGATCGCATGGCGCGCGAGCGACACGACCGTCACGAGGAAACACCACCACGCGATCGAGCCGCAGAACACGCCGCTCACGGTGATCAACGCGACACTCGACGAAAACGCGCCGCGCGGCGCCAGCGTCGTGAACAGCGCAGCGAACATGATGACGGTTTGCGGATTGGTCAGCGTTAGCAGCAATGAACTCGCGTAGGCACGCAACGCGCCGGAGCGGCCGACCTGGGCGAGCTTTGCGTCGGAGTCGGAGTCGGCGTTACCCGTCGCTGCGTCGGCAGGGGCTTTCTGCAGCAGCGTGCGCACGCCCAGATAGAGCAGGAACAAACCGGCGAGCAGATGCAAGGGCCGATCATAGGCAAGCATGAATTGCGAAATGCCGACGAGTCCAAGCGCCGCGATCAGTCCATACGCCGCATCGCCGCTCGCGATCCCGAAGCCGATCGCGAGCCCGGCGCGTGGGCCGCCGGTCAGCGTGCGACGGATGCACAGCATGCCCATCGGGCCGACCGGTGCGGCGATCGCGAGGCCGACGCCCGCGGCGGTGAAGAAGAGGCTGGTAGTGGACATGTGCTGTTCCGGGTCCTGGTGGAGTGTTCTGTCTTGTGCTGCGCCGGATGCTCCATCGGCCTTTTTACCTGAGCGTGCCGCGCGCCCCTCAGCATAACGAGCCGCACAATTCCCGACAAGGCGAGACGCAGGATGCTCGCGCCGGCGGAGCCGCGACGTGGTGCCGATCGGCAGTCTCGACATACCTGCGTAGCGAGCCGAACGGGTGAGCTTTGGAGTTTGCGTTGGACGGGAGGGAAATACCGATGCCGGCGATCGGCGTGTGGGAGGTCGTGCTGGAGGATATGTCGAAGTAATGCGGTGCTTCGGTGGCGACCCGCCGGAGTGGCCAGCGGGTCTTTTCATGCGTGGCCGGATCAGTGCTTCTTTTGCGTCGAGGACGTGCTCGGCGCAACACGAATCGGCGGCGCGCCGGACGGCGAAGTAGCCGGCTGCGGCTTCTTCGCCTGCTTCGGTTTCTTCACTTCGCGGTTACTGCGCATTTGACCTTTTGCCATGATGGACTCCCAATTGGCGCCTTCTTTTCGCTCCGCCAGGGAGCTGTGCCGGTAGTGTGCGCTGCTTTTGGTTTTCATGCAGGTGTTTTCATGCCTGCTTTCCGTCATGGTTACTTGTCGTTGTCTGGCGCTGCCTGGCTAGTCTTCCGCTGCGTCGTAGCTATACGCGGTCAGATGAGCGACCGCTTCGGCGGGTGCGCGCTTGCCGCGCTCGAAGTACTCCACCGTATAGTCGACGAACGAACGTGTTTTGGGCGGCACGTATTGCCGCCTGCGATACACGACGGAGATATTCCCATCCGGATCGTCGAAGCGGTAGTCTTTCATCACCCTGTTAAGCGTGCCGGCCGTGAGATCGTCGGCGACCAGCTGTGATGGCAGGATTGCGATGCCCATTCCGGCCAGCGCCGCCTGCCGCACCATCAATGCACTGTTGACCGTATAGACCGGGCGCAATTTGACCAGTTGCGACTGCCCTAAAGAGTCGATGAATTTCCACGCGCCGTCCTGTTCTGCGTCGGGCAGCGCGACAAATGAATGCGATGCAAGCTCGTCGGGCGTGAGTGGTTCCTCCCACCGGTTGAGATACCCTGGCGACGCGCACAACGCGAGCGCATTACTGCCGATCGGACGATGAACCAGGTCCTCGCGCGCAGCCGGCGCCGACGTGACGATCCCGACGTCGTAGCGATCCTCATAGCCGTCGTTGACCACATCGACATAGCTTTCCGCCAGGGTCAGGCGCACTTTGACTTTCGGATAGCGGCGCCGGTATCCGTCGAATAGCGGCGTGAGTGTGGGCAGCGACAATGAGGCTGTCGCGACGATGCTCAACGTACCCGTCGGCTCCTGTTCGCTCTGCACGAGCGTTTTCTCGAGTTGATCGAATTCTTCGAGCACGCCCCGGCATCCCTCGAGGTAGCGCTTACCCGCATCGGTTAGCGCGACGTTGCGCGTGGTGCGGTTGATGAGCCGCGTTTGCAGACGTGCTTCCAGCATTGCGATCGATCGGGTGACAAGGGCGTTCGACACGGCGAGCTGCTGTGCCGCGCGGCGAAAGCTTCGAGTTTCGGCGACGGTAATGAAAACACGCATTGCGTGAATCTGATTCATGGTCTTCCTCGCGGAGGGCGCGCTGATTCATTAGGGAGCGTCTTTCGGCTCATCCGGTCGTACCAGAAACGCTTGATACGAATTGTAAAAAATAATATTCAGTTAAATTTAATATATCAATGATTCGTATGACGAATTAACATTTTTCGCGAGATGACGATACCTATAATATTAATTTTGTGAATGACATCGTGGACCTTATTGGGTGCCACATTGATCCTCTGTTGGGCTGAGTAAACGCTAGTCGAGTTTGTTTCATGCGAATTGAGTTCTGCGACCCAATGCCGCCTCGAAAAACTACGGAATTTGATGTTTATTTTTAATAATTGACAGGAATCCTGACGGTTATCGCAGGGCCATGACGAGCTTTCGCCTGGAAGGGTGGTTCAGTGCATCGTGGCAGGGCGGCTCGACGAAATATCTGGAGCAGGTGTCATCGATTCGGAGTGGGGCCGTTGAAGGTTTGCTCGAGCTTGCGTGTGCCGCTGCCCGGCTCGCCGTTGACGCCGCGTTTGCGGGTTGACGCGACGCCGGGATCAGGTGTTGACACGCGAGCGTTCGCACCGACCGAGCCGTTTTCAGCCAACGCGCGCGCGGCAAAACCCGTCGCAATGTACTGGGTGAGCGCTGTGCCGCCGGTCATGCCGGCTTCCGATGCCGCGACCGGCGACCCGCCACTCGACTGGTCGGAAAAGCTGGCTAGCACCGAGTAGGTATCGCGTGCGTCGGTTCCCCCCGTCTCACTGTTGTTGCCGGTGGTCGCAACAAATGCCTTGCACGAGTCCGACTTGCAAGCGGCCTGCGTTGTCTGATCCGACGCGCTGGCAGTATTCGGAAGCAGTGGTAGCCAGATGGACTCCCGCCGGCGATAACCCAGCGTCATGCCGAGGTTGCCGGTCGGCTCTTGTGACACGTCGAAGGCGATAACGGTGTGAGTGTCGAAAATGAGCGTATTGGCTCGTGGCGCATTCGAACAGGATACTGTGCACGCGGCAACGCCGACGCTCGCTGCAATTATTTTCAATAGCGGGTAGCGCATGAATATCCCTTATCAGGTTGGTCGTCGATCATTCTCTTTGCTTCCAGAAGCTGCGCTTCGGTTTGCACCAGAAACACGATCCGGCAATCGAATGGAATGCGCACATAGCTGTCGTCGAAATATCCGATGCCGGATTCCGTGCCGACAAGAATGCCCAGTGAGCGCAGGCGCGTCGCCACGGGACCCGCTTCGTCGCCGGACGGACTTCGTATGTCCAGATGCGTAAAGCCCAACCATCGCGTCTCTGTTTTTCCGTCGTCGAAATACGTGGTGGTGACCACGCATCCTGTGCAACACGACACGAGCGCCCAGGTGGCCGCAAGTTTTCTGAGCCGCTGCGTTCCTGACAAACTGACCATGAGCTTCTCCGGCCTGTCGCATCTACGAGCTGGCTACGGCATATGCCCGCCGTCGGCGTCGACGACTCGATAACTGTTTTTAGACGAGCGCCGTTGCGATGCCAAGTGAGAGCACATCATTTCCATTGCGGCCGGAAACACTGGCTGCGATCGCGGATAAACATGAAACGGGAGAAGCGAAGTGAAATGAATTAATAGTTGGTACTCCAATAAAAAAATCCGTCGGCAAGCGTGTGCTTGCCGACGGACTTTCGCATCGTCATACCGGTATCGTGAAACCCGGTTGCGTCAGCTACTTTTACATACCGACGTAACCCACCGGCGTCGTCGCATTGCCCTTCGCGAGCGAAGCGTTGTTCGACACCACATACACGGGCGACTCGGTCAGGTTCAGCGCGAGCGTGCCATTGCTGTAGTTGATCGTCGACGCATTGCCCATCATGTCGATCACCTTGACGGTACCGCTCGTACCCGGCGCATCCACGCTGAGGCTATACGGCACGCTGTAGGTCGGGCTGAAGCCGGCGCTTGCGCTCCACACGTTGTTGTTATGCGCCCACAACGCAGTGATCACCGCGCCGTTGCCGACCTGCTGGAACGCGTACGCATAGACGCCGTTCGGCGTGCCGTTCACCGGGCCGAGCGTGGTGGTGCCGTCGAGCGTATGGGTCATCGCGCTGATTGCCATCGCTACCGGCTTCGGACTGATATTCGTCGCGCCGTATGCGCCTTGCGGGTCGCTCAGATCGAAGAACGTGCCGTAGCCCACTTCACCCGGATAGTCCGCGCCGTAGAACACATAGGTCTGATCCGCGCCTTCGCCGAGCGTGATGATGTGCATGCGCGCCGCCACCGCGGCCTGCGCGTACAGCACGTTCGCGCTTGGATAGTTCGGACCGTACGCACTGCCGATGTCGTAGCTGATGCCGGCTTCGGTCGAGAACAGATGCATGCCGGTGCGATAGTCAGTGGCCATTTCGGAGCGCAGTGCGCGCATCTGGCCGCGCAACGAACTGTCGGCGGTCGACGGATCGGCGTCGTAGCGCTCCGGCGGATGCGACGGCGAAGTGCCCGCGTCGTAATAACCGTGAGTGGCCACGCCGTCGATGTACTGGCCGAAGCCGAGCGGAGCGAGGCGCTTCAGGCGCGTGGTGGTGAGGCTCGGAAATGCGTCCGCGGGACCCATCACCACAGCGTGCGGATCGGTCGAATGAATGCCCTGGTAGACGGATTTGTAGAGCGCGACAAAGTTGGCGTCCGTGTCCGTCCACATCTGGTTCGGTTCCCACGTCACCTGGTAGTAGTTGGCCGATTGCGTCGGGAAATACGCGCTGCGGATCGCGTTCGATTCGGTGCCCACGCGGCTCATGTAGTTCTGGTAGTACGCGAGGTCGGTCGGCACGCCGGTGTCGTCCTGGAACGCGCCGGTGCTGCTCGCCCACGCGGGAATCCCGTCGAGGCGGATCAGGCGCATCACGTTGCCGCTCTGGTAGAACGGATCGAGATTGTTTGCCGACGGGTTGAACGTGTTCCGGCCGTTCGGCTCCATCGCCGACAACTGGCGGTCGTCGATCGTCGACGAAATGCCGAGCGCCGCGAGCAGCGGCCCGTTGTCGTTCGCGCCCTGCATGCCGAAGCGATGTTGTTCCTGACGCGCATAACTGACGGCCGGAATCACGCCCGACAGGTTCGGCGTCACGCCAAAGGTCGCGATGCCGACCGGACGCGTGCCCGCTTGCGGCAACTGGCCACCGTTTCTGGCGAGCGTGCCAGTCGCG
The DNA here is from genome assembly GCF_046030735.1 of Paraburkholderia xenovorans. Classification (GTDB taxonomy): domain Bacteria; phylum Pseudomonadota; class Gammaproteobacteria; order Burkholderiales; family Burkholderiaceae; genus Paraburkholderia; species Paraburkholderia xenovorans_A. Next base: position 144,169 of record NZ_JAQQBV010000009.1, on the reverse strand, counting down.
GCGAAGTAGCCGGCGAGCGTCGACGTGCAACTGAACGTGATGCTTTGCGAACCGCTTGCAACCGGCGTGCTGCCGCTTGCCACTGCGTTGCCGAGGGTGTCCGTCACGGCCCAGTTCAGCGTGTCGGCACTCGGCGCGTTCGTGGTGAAAGCAAGCTGGAAGGTGCTGCCGGCCGCGAAGATCCGCGTGCCGTCGGCACTGGGTGTGTCGGCGGAAATAGTCGCGCTGCCGGAACCCGCCGACGTCGCGGGCGACGCGCAGCTCAGCTTGGCGGTGGAATTGCCGGCGGCATTCAGGCTGGCGGGATTCGCGCCGCCGGTAGCGGCGCCGCTGCTGCCGTTGGCCTGGGTCGACGTGCTGCTGGACGAGCCGTCACCACTACCGCCGCCGCCGCAAGCCGCGAGTGCCAGAGAAAGTGTGGAAAGTACGAGTAGATGCGATTTCATCAGTCTATAAGCAATGAGTTAGCTGAGCGATCGTTGATCTCTTCGCGACGCACGCGGGGGAGATCAATCGAACGTCGGGGTTCATTCATACGAATCCGAGCCGCGTGCAAAAGCCGGCTTGGCGGATTCGAACGACCGGGGAAAGTACGACGAAAATGGCCTGACGTCTGATGGAAAGAGACGGCTGAACCGCCTTGTCCGACTTCATCGCGTTTACGCGACGGAGTATTTACTGTTTCGTCAGGTTGGAAGCCACGAATGGGAAGAATCGACCGCAACGATACGCATTAGTATGCTTAAAAGAAGTAACGAGTCGTTACGTATGAACAAAGTCGAAGTACTAATTGCATTGATCAAACCAATGAAAAAGTCGGGCGAATACAGTCTTTTTCCGCCATCTTCACTTGAGGTCGAAGGCCATTGAAACGGATGCCTAACTATCAGAATTCGCGTAAAGCGATGAGAAATGGGCGCTGCCGCTCATTGGCGCGCCGATAGCGCCTTGGAGTTGGCGTAATACAGCTTATGCTTGGGTGTAACGTTTCCTCGCGATAGTGGCTTCGCAGCGGAACTGTCGCTGTTTCATGGAGACGACGTCGCGACCCGAAAGGGCGTGTACGGATCAACGATCAAAAGATGATGGAATGCCGATAATTTCCCTTATGCCGGTGTATTGGCCGGATCGGCCTGTCCACCCGCTGCGCAAAAAATGCGGTTATCCCGAGAGATAAATCGTGAGAATTCTTCAGCTGGTTCACGCACCACGGCTTTCCGGGGCAGAAGTACTGGTAAAGGGGCTGGCGATTCATCACCAGCGCGCGGGGCATGAAGTCTGCATGGCGTCGCTGCTGCCGCAGCAGGACGATTTCGCCGACATTCGCAGCGAACTCCAGAGCGCCGGCGTCACCTGTATGTTTCCGAAGATGCACCACGGCAGGATCGGCAAGCTGCTGCATCTGTATCGCGTAGTGCGTCAGTTCAGGCCTGATTTCATCGTTGCCCACGCAACGCTCGCGGCGTTGTATGTACGGCTGCTGCCCGTGCACACGCCGATCGCGTGGGTGATGCACTCCGGCGTCAACGACTTCGAGAACGGCTCGTTGAAACATGCGGAGCGTCTTCTGTCGCGGCGCGCGAGAGCGATCATCGGCGTGTCCCAACAGAATATCGACGACTATCTACGCGAGATCGGCGAACACCCGGCCATGGTCGTGATTCCGAATGGCGTCGATGCCGCTCAGTTCGCGCAGGCTATCGACGTGGCCGCGCCGGCGATCGAAGTGCCGTCGAAGCAGATCGTTCAACTCGGCCGCTATATAGAAGCGAAGAATCAACTCGACACGATCCGCGCGTTCGAGCGCGTCGTGCAGAGCGAGCCGGATGCGCGGTTGCTGTTGTGCGGCGTAGTCGAGGAAATCGGCTATTACGAAGCGGTGCAGTCGCTCGTCGCTCAACTCGGCCTGGAAAGCCGCGTGACCGTGTGCGGACCCCGTTCGGATGTCGCGGCGATTCTGCGGAGCTCGCGCGTGTTCGCGATGCCGTCGCGCTTCGAAGCACAGAGCATCGGTTTTCTCGAGGCGCTCGCTTCGGGCATTCCTGTGGTGGCGAACCGGATTCCGTCGTTCGGTTTTGCGAGCGGCTTCGACGGCGTGAGTCTTGTCGATACGACCGACGCGGCCGGCTACGGCCGCGCATTGCTCAGCGCGCTCGACACGCCGCGCGCGAGCCGCCAGCTCTCGGGCTACACGCTGCACGACACGGCGGATCGCTATATGAGCGTCGCCCGTAAGTTCGTGCAGCCTATGCGGGTGTCGGCCTGATCGCGCGGCTCGCGCAGTTCATCACTGCGCGAGCCGGTCGATTCGCAACGTCTCGGAGAAAAGCCCTGGCAGTGCGCCGAGTTCCTGCGCGTCCCCCGGCGCGAAATTCGCGTTCAGTGGGTAGCGCGTCAGCGCGGCCGCACCGCCTGTGAAATAGAAATCGCCGAGCGTGGCGTCGGTTCGTCGATACAGCACGAGCGACGCATTGCCGTTATCGCGCACGACGGCCGGAAAAACATCGGACCATGACATCCCACGTAATGTCGCTGTTTGCACCGGCGTAGTCGTTGCGCCAGTGGCGTCGATAGTCGAGATGTCGATTAACGCGTCGTCGCTCGTGCCGTCGAGATGCGGGGTCAGCAGAAGCAGCGTATTGCTGTCTTTACCCTGGGCGGCGCCGGCGGCGACTTTCACGAAGTCGGGCACGAAAGACGCGGGCAACAATTTGCGTTCGCCGATCGTCATGCGAGCGCCTGCGTTAGCGATCGGCGTGAGCGCGAGCCGGCCGTCCGCGCTATCCACGGCGACGAGCGATGTCCGCGAGCCGGTTCCCTGAAGCGCAAGAAGATTGCTGTTCTGCCGCAGCGTTTTCGCCTGTGCCCATAGTGTCGGCGCAGAGCCGCTCAAGCCGGCAGACGACGCCACCCACAAATCGAGCCCCGCGTCGCTTCGTTTCTGCGCGATCAATATTCCGGCACGTCCGGTTCCATTGAAATCGGCGGCCACGTATTGCTGGGTTATCTCCGGCCGGAACGCGCGACTCGTTTGCAACCACAGACGCGGCGCTTCGAAGCGGCCGCCCGCATTACGCAGCAACCAGAACGCGGTGCCGCCCTCGCGCGCGCCGATCACCATCAAGTCCGCTTTGCCGTCGCCATCGAAATCGCCGAGCAGAAAGCGCACGCTGTCGAAACAGAGTGTGTTGCCGGCGCAACTCGGCGCGGTGGCGCGATAGTCGAACGGCACCACGCCCGCATACCACAGCGCGGGGCGCGATGTTTTCTCGAGCGACGCCGCGAACACATTGAAACCCGGTCCGTCCTTCTGACGCTGCACATACACCGCGGACGGCGCGCCTGTGCCGCCGAGATCCCCATACATGGCGGTCGCGAGCCGCAGGTCGGTTGCCTGCGTGCGCTGCGTGGTGGCCCAGCGATAGCGCGTGGTCAGCGCCGAGCAGCCGCGCACCGCGAGCTTGCCGCCGTTCTCGCCGAGACAATGACGCTGCGGCGTATAGACGAGTCCGAAGTCCCACGGCGTCCAGCGCTGTGTGATGTCCCACTGATCGCAGGTTTCGGCGATCAGATAGCCGTCGCGCTCCGCGATGCATTGCGACGTGGCGACACTGACGAGCGCCGCGTTGCGCGTATTGCCCGGATAAACGGTCAGCGGGTCCCAGCGCCACTGCTGCGTCGGCGAGTCGGTGCACGCGGCGAGCGTCGGCGCGCGACCGTTGCCGGCGGACGTCAGGCAGCGGCTCGACGCCGCATTGAAGAGTTGAATGGGATGCGACTGGAAATCCGCGATGCGGTGATCGCTGCGATCCGCGAACGCATAGCGGCGCGCGACCCAGTTGCCGTCCCACTGAAACTCGCCGAATACGTGTGAGTAGTCGCTGCCGTCGATTGCGAAGTAGCTCGCGACGATATCGCGCTTGCGTTGCACCTCGGCCGCCGGCAGATTGGCCGGCCAGCCGCCGGTCGGATACGTCACGTGGTATTCGATCGGCACGCTGCGGTTCAGCGTCTGCGCGACGTGGCGCGTGATGCGCGCGGCGAAGATGTGATCGGGATGTTCGAGAAACGGAACGGTATCCGGATTGAGCGTGTAGATCTGCGTCGCGTCCGCGAGGATCACTTTCAGCGTCGCCGACAACGAGGTCCGATCGTATTGCACGCGCACGGTGCCGTCGGCGTTCATCGGATAGGTGGAAAGCGTGGCGCGCTGTTCCCACAGCAAGCCGAGCGGTTCGCGGCCACCGCGCACGGCGCCACCGGGCAGGCGGAATTCGAGCAGACGGACCTGCGGCTTCGCCTTCAACACCATCTGGTGAACCAGCTTGCCGGCGATCGTCAGATTCGATTCGAGCCACTCGTTGGGCACGCCTGCCATGCGGGCGTACGCGAGTCGCGAAGCCCGCTCGCGTGTCAGCACATACGCGAAATTCGCACCGTTGGCGCCGCCGATCAGATGAACCGTGGTGATGCACCAGCCGGCGTCGAGCCGCTCGCTGATGGCCGGGTCGACGAACAACAGGTCGTCGTCGAGATGCGCGACGACCGTGACCAGCGTGCCCGCGTTGCAAGCGACCCCGCTGGCCGCGTGGGCCGCACCGGGCAGCAACGTGAAGCATAGAACCGCGAGAAAAGCCTGAAATGAAACGCGAACGAGCCTGGTTGCCGATAGTCGCATGTTGATTCGAGCCCTGACGGTGGGCTCGATCTTACTTCACCTGCTCGACCCGGCACGTTGGCGAGGTCACAGTGCATTAAAGATCGCGTTGCGCGCTCAGCGGAAATACGCCTTGGTGTTGTCGTGGACGTCTTCGCGCGCCAGCAATTCAGGCGGCGTGATCCACAGATAGTCGCTGTGCTGATCGAGCCGTCCGACCGGCGCCGCGCTGTGGATCGGCAACGCGTAGGCCAGTACGATGTAATGCGTGGACACGTCGGGCTCGGCCGCGAAATTGTCGCTGTAATGATGCTCGAATACGCCCTCGAAGCGCGCGGCCGAACGCGCAAGCTTCGCGATACCCAGCTCCGCGTCGGCGATGCGCGAGAACGCCGCGTCGAGCGTTTCGTCCTTGTGAATGCGGCCGCCCGGCACGAACCATGTACCGCGTGCCGGCCGGTTGCGACGGTGTCCGATCAGCACGCGCCCGTCCGTGTCGGTGACGATCAGATCGATCGCGATTAGCGGCGTGAGACGAACCACGTCCAGGAAATCGAGTTGGGTCAGCATGGGTTTGGTTTTCTCCCGAGGCGATGGCGCTGCTGCAATGCTGCAATGTGCTAATAGTCGTCGTAATGGGCGTCGTTTTTCGTGAGCCGCTCTGAAATGCTCGCAAGCAGCAAGGCGAGCAGCACGGCGCCGATTGTCGCGAACAAGGCTGCGCCGATCATTGCGGCTAGCACCAGCATCGTCCAGGCAAGGCCATTCATGTCCGGGCTCCAGAGTATCGATCCGTGTGCCCAATTTTTCTTAGTTCATCTTACGTGCCCGGAAAGCCTGTTGACCTGTCTCATCACGCCGAAATATCGGCGCCGTTCGACATCTACCGCGCGACGTAACCTTCCGGCGTCGTGACGGCATCCCTGAACACGTCGGCGTTCGTGGAGATCACGTAGACGGGTGTCGGCGAAAGCCTGATGCTCGCCACGCCGTCGCGATACGGCAGCGTCGACGCGTTGCCCATCATGTCGAGCACGGCGACATTGCCCGACGTGCCCGCCGCGTCGACCCGTAGCCGGTAGTCCGCGCTCTGGCTCGCGCTGAAGCCCGCCTTCGCGCTCCATTGGTCGTTGTCGTGCGTCCACAGCGCGGTCACCACCTTGCCGCCGCCGAGCCGGCGAAACGCGTAGCCATACACGCCCCTGGGCAAGCCTTTGAGCGGGCCGAGCGTGACGGTGCCGTCGACGATGCGCGTCATCGCCGCCACCGCGAGCGCGGCGGGTTTGGGGCTGATGCGGGTCGGGCCGTACGCGCCGGCCGGGTGCTCGAGTTCGAAGAACACGCCGTAGCCGGGCGCGGTCTCCGGCATGTCGGCGAGGTAGAACACATAGCTCATGTCCGCGCCTTCGCCGAGCAGAATCAGATGCGTGCGCGCGACGACCGCGGCCTGCGCATACAGCACGTTCCAGCCCGGGTAGTTCTTCCCGTACGACTCGCCGATGTCGTAGCTGATACCGGTCTCGGTGACGAACAGCGGCGCGCCGGGCTTCAGATAGCGGCTCATTTCGTGGCGCAGCGCGCGCATGGCAGCGGGCAATGCGCCCGGCACGGTGCCCTGATTGCCGGTGTCGGCGACGCGCTCGGGAGGATGCGACGGCGTCGTGCCGATGTCGTAGTAGCCGTGAATGCTCACGCCGTCCAGATAGCGGCCGATTCCCTGCGGACCCAGGCGCCGCAACCACTTGACGTTCGCCTGCACCGACGCGTACGTCAGCCCCATGACGACAGCATGCGGGTCGGTCTGATGAATGCCTTCCCAAACGGCCTGGTACATCGCGATGAAATTCGCGTCGCTGTCGCGCCACGGCAGTCCGCCGTCCGCGTCCGGCTCCCAGGTGACCTGATAGTAGTTGTCGCGCTGTTTGGGAAAGTAGGTGGTGCGCACGCGATTCGATTCGGTGCCGACTTTCGCCATGTAGTCCTTCATCTGCGCGAGCGACGTGGGCGCGTAGCTGTGCGTCTCCTTGCCGGTGGGACTCGCCCATGGCGGAATTCCGTCGAGTTGAATCAGACGCAGGATGTCGCCGCGCCGGAAGAACGGCGCCAACTGTTTTGTCGCGGGGTTGAAGGTGCCGGCGTTTTTCGGCTCTTCCATGTACCAGTTGCGATTGTCGTTCACCCACGACAAACCGAGCGCCGTGTAGACGGGCCGGTAACCGTCGCCGTCGCAGCAATGCTGGCCGGGCGCGAGATAGGCCGCGCCCTGGCCGCCGAAGCGATGCAGATCGTCATACGGATAGCGCACCGGCGGCAACGTGGCGGTGGTGTCGGGCAACACGCCGAAGGTGGCGATGCCGGTGGGCCGTGTGCCGCGCGATTCGAGCTGTCCGTGCGCGCGCTCGAGCGACACGGAAATCGCGAAGTAACCCGCAATGCTGGAAGCGCATGACAGCGTGGACAGCGTTGCGCCCGCGGCAACCGCGAATTTGCCGCTGGCGCGCACCACGTTCCAGTTGTCGCGAATCTGCCAGTTGAGCGTGTCGTTCTGCGTGGGGCGCGACGTGAAGACGATCGCGAACGGTTTGTCCGCGGCGAAGAGGCGTGTGCCGTCGCCCGGCGTGTCCGCTTCGAGCAGATCGCCGTTCGGCGCGGCGCGGGTTGGTGACGTGGGCGCCGAGCAGCGCAAGCCTTCTCCAGGCGGATTCTGCAATGCAACGGGCGCGGCCGGGGGCTCCGGCGTCGCGGTGGGCGTCGGCCTGGTTGCGGCGAGCGGGGTGCCTTGTTGCGCTGCGTCGTCAGCTACCGCGCAACGCTTGATGACCCCCGGCGCGGGATCGCCGAATACGCCGTTGTTGCAATCGGCGCTGTCCGTGAACGTCTTGATTGCATGCTGCTCGACCGTCCCGTACAACACCTCGCGTGTGCCGCTGAAACGGCAGGTGCCATATTCCGCCGCACACGGCGTCCATTTCCTGCCTTCGGCGCTGAATGCGGCATGGCTCGGGGCCGCTGCGCCGCTTTGCGCTGCTGCCGTCCCGGCCTTGTCTGCCGCTACGCACGTGCTGGATGCGAGTACCGAAGCCGCAGCAAAAACGGCCACGAGCGTACGCGCAACCTCAGTACCCGAGGCACGCCAGACACCGGCGAAAGATCGATACCAAGCGTGCTGCGTGGCCGTTCCGCGTTCATTCGACATGTGATCCCCGTGTCGTTCGATGATGATCCCCGGCGTCGCCGAATTGCTAGTCCACCAGGCAACAGCCGCCGTGCGCAAGCGCACAGTGCGAGGTGTTGCGGAAATGGCATAGTGTATTTCCGCAATCCGGCGGCGGAAACCGACAGTTTCCGGTTCGACCAAATCCGCCATTGGCCCGCCTATTGCCTCGCGGTATGAAGTTGTCTTATTTCCATGTTTCAGGTTTGAAACATTAATCGTCTTCTTTATATTCTCGAGCTCCAATAGCAGCGAATTAAATAATTTTGCCCCGCAAGAATTCCTTATATTGAAGGCTGTTTTACGTTTATCGACCGGCTGTATAAATAGTACGAAGAAAGTCGCGCACACATGCGGTCGCGGCGAATGCCGGCGCGCTCGGAGGCTTACCCTCATTCTGCCGGTGTTACAGAAAAATGTCACTTCAAATCGCCGTGATAAAGGGCGCAATCCGATCTTCACGTCATTGTTTCGAGTAGCGCGAATGTGTGGTCTGGCGCACGAAAAAACGAATTGTTTTTCATTAAGATTCGCAGAATGCAAACTGATTCATATGCGGAATCTGCGTTTAATTCGCTAAAAGAACCGTAATGGCGGGAATGTTCTGAAAATCATTGGCTGGCCACCATTTCAACACGCCAACATGTCTGCACTTTCGGTCATGGCGGCTAAATGCTGGATTACCGGTGCCTATGATGCACTGCACAGAGGATGCCTCTGTACGGCCCTCGAAAGTGACAAGTATCCGTTTCCGGCGAGAGGATGACTATGACCTGCGCGAGTCTCGAGTCTGCAATGCTGCGTTGGGTGCACGCACCGAATAAAGGGATGCGTCGCATCGCGATACTGATGTTCAACGACTGCTCGCTGCAAGGCGCCGGCGTCGTTGCCGAGGTTTTTCAGGCGGCGAACGAGTTGGCGTCGTCGGGTTCGGGCGGCTGGATGTACGACGTGGCGTTCCTGTCGGCCGACGGCGGCATGGTGACTTCATCGTCCGCGCTGCGGGTGTGGACCGACGGGCTCGACGCGCGTCATTACGGCGGCTTCGACGCGTTGTATGTCGCGGGCGGCAAGGGTGCGCTCGCCGCGGCTTCCGATGAACGGCTGATCGCGTGGCTGCGCCGGGTGCGCCGCAACACGGGCATGGTCCGGCCTATCGCGGAAGGACGCGCGTTGCTCGAGGCCGCCTATTCGGCGGAAACGACGGCCCACACGATGGAAGGCGGCGAGCGGCGCCCGGCGCCGTTGCCGTCGTCGCGTCAGTCGGAACCGAACGGCGACGCCGGCGACCGGCTCGAATCGATGCGCAGCGCGCTCGCAATGATCAAGCGCGATCTGGGCGGCGCGGCCGCGCGCACGGTAGCGGAGCGTCTGCTGGCCGATTCGTGCTCGAACCTCGCGCCGCTGCTCGGCGAAGACGGCGGTCTCAGCCCCGGCGACAAGGTGCGCGCCGCGGCGCGCTGGTTGCAGGAAAACTGCCAGCAGTCGATTTCGATCGCCGACGCGGCACAGTTCGCCGCGATGAGCGAACGCAATTTTCTGCGCCGCTTCAAGATGGAAATGGGCATCACGCCGTCGAGTTTCCTGCTGCACGAACGCCTCGCGGTGACGTGCAGCCTGTTGACCGAATCGGAGTTGCCGGTCGACAAGATCGCGCGCCGTACCGGCATGGGCAACGGCGACCGCCTCGCGAAAGTGTTCCGCAAGCGGATGAGAATTTCTCCCACGGAGTTCCGGATTCAGAGCCGTCGGCTGGTCGGCGAATAGCGCGGGTGCCGGGTGCCGCCAGGCGGCCGGTTGCGCTCGCCAGGCCACACTTCGGTGAGTATTTTCGTTGACTTTGAAGAATTATAAGGAATGCGAATATGTTGATTCAGGATGCTGGGAGCGCTGCGTCGGTCGATCCGCGCGGCGTGGGCGTCGCAACGGCTGGAGCGAGCTGCAAGCGCATCGTGCCGGTGATTCTCGCCGGTGGCTCGGGTACGCGTCTGTGGCCGGTATCGCGCGAAAATTTTCCGAAGCAACTGATCGACGTGGTCGGTTCGGATTCGCTGTTGCAGGCGACCGCGCGCCGCATGGATGGATTTCCGTCCGGCTGGTCGGTGGATGTGTCGCCGATCATCGTGTGCGGTGAAGAGCACCGCTTTGTGATCGCGGAGCAGCTTCAGGAAAACGGCGTGAATGCGCGCCTGATCGTCGAGCCCGCACGGCGCGATACGGCGCCCGCGTTGACGCTCGCGGCTTCGCTCGCATGCGCCGATGGTCATGACGCGATTCTGATCGTGATGCCGGCCGACCATTCGATCGCCGACGTGAGTGCGTTGCAACGCGCGTTCGAAAACGCCGCGCGGCATGCGGAGCAGGGCTCGATCGCGACGCTCGGCGTGCCGCCGACCCGTCCCGACACCGGTTTCGGCTATATCCGGATCGGCGCGGAACTGCCCGAAGGCGCGCACGTGATCGACGGCTTCGTCGAGAAGCCGGCAGAAGAGATTGCCGCGCAATACGTGGCAGCGGGTACTTACTGGTGGAATAGCGGCATCTTCATCGTCAGGGCGAGCGTGTGGCTCGACACGTTGAAGCGCTTGCAGCCCGAGATGCATGCGGCCTGCGAACAGGCGTTCACCGGAGGCCGCGTGGACGGCGCGTATTTCCGTCCGCTGCTCGACGCGTTCCTCGCCGCGCCCGCGGATTCGATCGACTACGCGGTGATGGAGCGTCTGACCGACGTACCCGCCGCTGCCGAAGCCGGGGGCGCCGAGTCCGCGCCGAATCCTGCCGGCGTCGTGGTGCCGCTCGATGCGGGCTGGTCTGACCTCGGTTCGTGGGACGCCGTATGGGCCGCGATGGACAAGGACGCCAACGGCAACGCCGGGCGCGGCCGCGTGGCGTTCGAAGGCGCGGTGTCGAGCTACGCGCATTCGGAAGGGCGCCTTGTCGCGTGCGTCGGCACGACCAATGTCGTCGTCGTCGAAACGGCGGACGCGGTGCTGGTGGTCGACCGCTCGCATGTGCAGGACGTGAAGGGACTCGTGTCGCGCATCAAGGCGCAGCACGCACCCGAAGCCGAAGCACACCGGAAGGTGCGGCGCCCCTGGGGCTTCTACGATTCGATCGATCACGGCGAGCGCTTTCAGGTGAAGCGCATCGTCGTCACGCCGGGCGCGCAGCTTTCGCTGCAACTGCATCACCACCGCGCCGAGCACTGGGTCGTGGTGCGCGGCACCGCGCTCGTCACGCGCGGCGAAGAGACCTTCCTGCTGAGCGAAAACGAGTCGACTTACATTCCGCTCGGCACGCGCCACCGCCTCGAGAACCCGGGCAAGGTCCCGCTCGAGATCATTGAAATCCAGTCCGGCGCCTATCTCGGCGAAGACGACATCGTGAGGTTCAACGACAACTACGGCCGCTGCTCCTAACAGCGCGCCGCGAATCATCCGCGGATAAGAACGGCAAGAACGAGGGAAGCAAAATGCGCAAGTTTCAGGATTTGCTCGCGCGAATATTCGATGTCGCGTTAGTGCTCGCGGGTGCGGCGGTGGCGTCGCAGATCCGCTTTGAATATCTCGCTCAATCCGGGTTCTATTGGGCGTTCGTGATGTTTTCCGCTGCCTTCGCGCTGGCGATCTTTCCGGCGTTCGGCGTGTATGAATCGTGGCGCGGCCGTTCGAAGCTCGCGCTGGCGGGCCAGGTGTCGCTCGCATGGCTGATGGTGCAGGGCTGCGCGCTGGTGCTGATGTACTCGCTGCACCGTGCCGATTTCGTATCGCGTTTGTGGTTTTCGTACTGGACCGCGATGACGGGCGGCCTGTTGATCGCCTACCGGCTGATCACGCATGCGGTGCTGGCGCGCGCTCGCGGCGCCGGGATGAATCTGCACCGCGTGGCGATCGTCGGCAGCGGCCAGCAATGCGACACGATCATTCGCCGGATCGAGTCGGAACCCACGACGGGTTTTCGCGCGAGCGCGGTGTTCAACACGCGGCCCGAGGTCGCGGTGACGAGCTCGCGCGTGGCGGTGTTCGAACGGGTGGACGCGCTGGCCGAATACATTCGTACGAACGACGTGCACGAGCTGTGGCTGATGCTGTCGCTCACCGAGGAACCGTTGATCGTGTCGCTCATCAACGAATTCCGCGACGATCTGGTGAACATCCGCTTCATGCCGGACGTGCGCAGCCTCGCGCTGTTCGAAGGCAGCGGCGTGATCGATCTGCTCGGCGTGCCGGCGATCAATCTGGTCGCGTCGCCGCTGTCGGCGAACTCACTGCTGAAGAAGGAAATCTTCGATCGCCTGTTTGCCGCGACCGCGCTGCTGGGTCTCGCGCCGATCATGCTCGCGATTGCGCTCGCGGTGAAGTGTTCTTCGCGCGGCCCGGTGCTGTTCAGGCAGAAGCGTAAAGGCGCGGACGGCCGCGTCTTCACGATCTACAAATTCCGCTCGATGCGCTTGCACGCCGGGCAAAAAGGCGTCGTCCAGCAGGCGACCCGCGACGATCCGCGCGTGACGCGAGTCGGCGCGTTTCTGCGCCGCACGAGTCTAGACGAACTGCCGCAATTCTTCAACGTGTTGCGTGGCGATATGTCGGTCGTCGGACCGCGTCCCCATGCACTCGAGCACGACGACCTCTATCAGAAGGTGGTCGCGGGCTACATCAATCGCTACCGGATCAAGCCGGGTATCACGGGCTGGGCGCAGATCAACGGCTTTCGTGGCGAAACGGACCGCATAGAAAAGATGGAGCGTCGTGTCGAACATGACCTGTACTACCTGGGGCATTGGTCGTTCGCACTCGACATGCGGATTATCGGCGCGACGATCGTTGCAGGACTGGTGCATCGAAACGCTTACTAAGAAGTGGTTAACAAGCACGCTGGGCGCTGCCTCCCCCGAGGACAGATGCCCTGGCGCAAGGAGGAAGATCATGGGTTCGCTCGGAATACGTACGGGAAGTCTGGTGATTTGCACGGTGACATCATTGCTTTCGGGATGCTCGCTCTCGCCGGGGCAAAGAATGATTACGCCGGCCGCGGTGCAGGAAACCGGTGGCGAATACAGCACCGAAGCGTCGCAGCAGGTGCAGGTGCCGATTACGGATATCAACCTCGCGTTGCTGCGCAAGATGAAGGCCGCGCACAAGGCTTCCGAGTTGCCGACGGATACGGTCGGCCTGTTCGGCAAGCCGACCGCGTATAAGGTCGGTCCGGGCGACGTGCTGCAGATCGTCGTGTGGGATCACCCGGAACTCGCGGCGGCGCTCGGCCAGCCCGCGCAAAACGCGAAAACGTCGGATGCGGCGCCGGGGTTCCTGATCGATGAAAACGGCGACGTGCAGTTCCCGTACGCGGGCACGCTGCATGTCGCGGGCAAGGACATCGGCACGATCCAGCGCGAACTGCACAAGAAGCTGAGCGTGGTCTATCAGAAGCCTGAAGTCACGGTGCGGGTCGCGTCGTTCCGTGCCGCGCAGGTTTATGTGGACGGCGAAGTGCGCTTGCCGGGCGCGCAGGCGCTCAACGACATTCCGATGTCGCTGACGAGCGCGATCAACCAGAGCGGCGGCTTCAGCGCGAATGCGGACCGCAGCCGCGTGGACCTGATTCGCGGCGGCTCGACCTACGCGATCAACGTGGACGACCTCGTGAAGCGCGGCCGCAATCCGGGCGACATCTATCTGAAGCCGGGCGACATCGTGCGGGTTTCGTCGCGCGACGACAGCGCGGTGTTCGTGATGGGCGAAGTCAACAAGCCGGCGACCATCCTGCCGATGCGCAACGGCACGCTGACCTTGTCGCAGGCGCTCTCCGACAGCGGCAGCTTCAACCCGGCTACGGCTGAAACCAAGCAATTGTTCGTGATCCGCAATTCGACCAGCGAAACGCCCGAGGTCTATCACCTCGATGCCACGTCGCCGGTTTCGATGGTGCTCGCGAACCAGTTCGAGTTGCAACCGAAGGACGTGGTCTACGTCGATAACGGTGCGCTGGTCCGCTTCAACCGCGTGCTGAATCTGTTCCTGCCGGCGATCAATGCGGCCGTGACAGGTGTGATCGTCGCGAAGTAAAACCACGCCTCGCGCTCCTGAACCGCCGGGCTTTGTTGGGTGAACAAAATGGCTATCAACTTCGAGAACCGCTACACGGATGTGTCCGGACCGGATGAATTGCATCTATCGGACTATCTGCGCACGATCGTGCGAGGCTGGCGCACGATCCTCACTGTGACGGCGATCGCATTGGCGCTGGGGTGCGCCTATGCGTTCCTCGCTCCGCCGGTGTATCGCGCGGACGTGCTGTTCCATGTCGAGGACAAGACGGGCAACGCAAACGCGAACGGCAAGGATTCCTTGCCGCCGCTCACCGGCATGTTCGACACCAAGCCGTCGACTGCCGCGGAGATCGAGCTGCTGAAATCGCGGCTCGTCACCGAGGAAACCGTCAAGCGGCTGCATCTGGACATCTCGGCGTCGCCGCGCTATTTCCCGCTGATCGGCGGGATGATCGCGGGCCTCGTGAACGGACAGTGGGGCTTCAAGCTGCCCCAGTTCATCAACCTGTCCGGTTACGCGTGGGGCAACGAGAGCATTGCAGTATCGCGTTTCGACACGTCGAAGGACATGTACGACACCTCTTTCACGCTGATTGCAGGCACGGAGGGCTCGTATGTGTTGCGCGACAGGAATGGGATCGCGATCCTGTCGGGCCATGTCGGCGAAACGGTGGAAACCGATACCGCCGACGGCCCGATCGCACTGCACGTCGACACGCTGACCGGCCCCCCCGGCTCGCGTTTCGAATTGCAGCGCGCGTCGACGCTGGGCACCGTGGACCGCTTGCAGAAGTCGCTGGTGGTCGCGGAAACCACGCTGCAGTCCGGCGTGATCCGCGCGAGTCTCGAAGGCGGCGACAGTGCGTTGACGGCCGCGATCGTCAACAGCATGGCGCGCGAATTCGTGCGCCAGGACGTGGCAAGCCGGTCGACGGAAGCCGAGCACATGCTCGCGTTCCTCGACCAGCAACTGCCCGGCCTGCGCAAGGAACTCGACGACGCCGAACAGCGTTACAACAAGTTCCGCAACACGCACGGCACGGTGGACCTCGGCGAAGAAAGCCGCCTGCTGTTGCAGCAGATCGTCGACAACAAGACCAAGCTGCTCGATCTGCAGACGCAACGCGCGGAGATGTCGCAACGCTTCACCGCGAATCACCCGGCGGTGGCCGCGCTCGATGCGCAGATCGCCGCGTTGCAGGGCGCGCAGGCCAACATGAACCGCAGCGTCTCGGTGATGCCGGATACCGAGCAGACCGCGTTGCGTCTGCTGCGCGACGTGCACGTGGACACGGAGCTCTATACCAATCTGCTGAACAGCGCGCAGCAATTGCGCGTCGCGAAGGCGGGCCAGGTGGGCAACGTGCGCGTGGTGGATTTCGCCGAAGCGCCTGACGAACCCGTGCGTCCGAAACGCGTGCTCGCGATCCTGATCGCGCTCGGCGGCGGTCTCGCGATCGGCATCATGCTGACCTTCTTCAAGCGCGCGATGTACGGCGGCGTGGAGCGTCCGGACGAGATCGAAGCCGCGCTCGGCGTGCCGGTGTTCGCGATCGTGCCGCGCAGCCAGCAGCAATTGCGTTTGCAGGAAAACGTGATGCTGCGCCGCCGCGGTTTGCATGTGCTCGCGCAGCAGGCGCCGGAAGACATCGCCGTGGAGGGCGTGCGCAATCTGCGCACCTCGCTGCAACTGTCCCTCGATCACGCTGAGAACAACGTGGTGATGATCACCGGTTCGCGGCCCGATGCCGGCAAGTCGTTCCTCTCCGTGAATCTGGCGGCGCTGGTCGCGTCGGCGAACAAGCGCGTGCTGATCATCGACGGCGACATGCGGCGCGGCGACGTCCACTCGCACTTCGGCGTCGGCCATCAGCCAGGCTTGTCGGACGTGCTGGGCGGCGGCGATCTGATGGCGATGATCCAGCGCGACGTGCTGCCGGGTCTCGACGTGCTCGCGAAGGGCGCGCTGCCCGCGCATCCGTCCGAGTTGCTGATGAGCAAGCGCTTCGAGCAGATGCTCGACGAACTGAAGTCGCACTACGACCTCGTGATCGTCGATACGCCGCCGGTGCTGGCGGTGACCGACTCGACGGTGATCGGCAAGCATGTGGGCACCACGCTGCTGGTGGTGCGCCATGGCCGTCATCCGATGAACGAAATCTCCGAGACGGCCAAGCGGCTGCTCAACGGCGGCGTTCATCTGAAGGGCGTGCTGCTGACCGACGTGCCGCAGGAAGGCGCGTTCCTCGGCTCCGGCTATCAGGGCGGCTATTACGGATACGACAGCATCGCCGGTTGAGACGGCGGCCCCGTCATGGGGGCCGACCGCTCGACCGAAACGTGGCACTGGCATCGCATTGTTTAACCAGGAGAATGCTTCATGAAACGTAAGGTCGCGCTGATCACCGGCATTACTGGACAGGACGGGTCGTATCTGGCGGAGCTGCTGCTCTCGAAGGACTACGACGTACACGGTATCAAACGCAGGTCGTCGCTGTTCAATACAGACCGGATCGACCATCTGTACCGCGATCCCCACGATCCGGACCAGCGGCTGTTTCTGCATCATGCGGACCTGACCGACTCGACCAGCCTGCTGCGCGTGATTCAACGCGTCGAACCCGACGAGATCTACAACCTCGCGGCGCAGAGCCATGTGGCGGTGTCGTTCGAAGAGCCTGAATACACGGCGAACGCGGACGGCCTCGGCGCATTGCGCATTCTCGAGGCGATCCGCATTCTGGGCCTGCAGCACAAGACGCGCTTTTACCAGGCGTCCACGTCGGAGCTGTACGGCCTCGTGCAGCAGGTGCCGCAATCCGAGACCACGCCGTTCTATCCGCGCAGCCCGTACGCGGTCGCCAAGCTGTTCGCGTACTGGACCACGGTCAATTATCGCGAAGCGTACGGCCTCTATGCGTGCAACGGGATTCTGTTCAATCACGAATCGCCGGTGCGCGGCGAGACGTTCGTCACGCGCAAGATCACGCGCGCGGTCGCACGGATCGCGGTAGGCATGCAGAAGACGCTGTATCTCGGCAATCTGTCCGCGTTGCGCGACTGGGGTCACGCGCGCGACTACGTGGAGATGCAATGGCGCATGCTGCAACAGGACAAGCCTGAGGATTACGTGATCGCCACCGGCGTGCAGTACAGCGTGCGCGAATTCGTACAGCACGCGGCGGCCGAACTGGGCGTGACGGTGCGGTTCGAAGGCAGTGGCGTGGACGAAGTCGGCATCGTCGAGAAGGTCGAAGGGCGCGAGGTCAAGATGTCGCCCGGCGACGTGATCGTGCGCGTCGATCCGCGCTACTTCCGGCCGGCCGAAGTCGAAACGCTGCTCGGCGATCCGTCGAAGGCGCACGCGCAACTCGGCTGGCAGCCGACCACGCCGTTCGAGTCGCTCGTGAAGGAAATGGTGCGCGCGGACTATCAGATTGCGAGACGTGACGCGCTGGTCACGCTGGCCGGCTTCACCGCGCTCGAACATCACGAGTAACGATAATGGACAAACACGCACGCATCTTCGTCGCGGGGCACCGCGGCATGGTCGGTTCCGCGCTGGTCAGACGGCTCGCCGCCGCCGGTTATCCGAATGTGATCACCCGTTCGCGCGCGGAACTGGACCTCAAGGATCAGGCTGCGGTGAACCGCTTCTTCGAGGCCGAGCGGATCGACGTGGTGCTGCTCGCGGCGGCTCGGGTGGGCGGCATTTTCGCCAATGCGTCGCGGCCGGGCGAGTTCATCTACGAAAACCTGGTGATCGAAACCAACGTGATCCATGCCGCGTATCGCGCGAAGGTGGAGCGGCTGGTGTTCTTCGGGTCGTCGTGCATTTATCCGAAGCAATGCCCGCAGCCGATTCGCGAGGAATACCTGCTCACGTCGCCGCTCGAACCGACCAACGACGCCTACGCGATCGCGAAGATCGCCGGGCTGAAACTGTGCGAGGCGTACAACCGCGAGTACGGCACGCATTTCGTGTCGTTGATGCCGACCAATCTGTACGGTCCGAACGACAACTACGATCTGAACAGCAGCCATGTGCTGCCCGCGCTGCTGCGCAAGGCGCACGAGGCGAAGCTGAGCGGCGCCGCGACGCTGACGGTGTGGGGCTCGGGCACGCCGTGCCGCGAATTCCTGCATGTCGACGATCTCGCCGACGCGACGCTGTTCGTGCTCGAACACGACGTGAAGGACGGGCTCTTCAATGTCGGCGTGGGTGAAGACCTGACGATTCGCGAGCTGGCCGAGTGCATTTGCAACGTGGTGGGCTTCGAAGGGCAACTGGTGTTCGACGCGTCCAAACCGGACGGCACGCCGCGCAAGCTGCTCGACGTGTCGCGTCTCACGCAGATGGGCTGGCAGGCATCCATCGGTCTCGAGGAAGGGATCGCGGCGACCTATCGGGAGTTTGCCGAATTGCACGCGGGCTCGACCCCCGCCGCTGTCGCCGCGTAAGCGCGCGACGGCGCGGCTCGCGCAATGACTGCAGGACCGCAGCCGCAATCAGGCGTCGCTGAACGCCTATTAAAAGCTTACCAGGGAACTTGGGGCGGTTCGCACAGGCAGCGCGCGGATCGCACAGGGGGAAGAATTTTCGAGGAGTGGCATCAAAATGACGGCTTCAGTCACGATCTTCCACAACGTCGTATGGTCGCGTCACAAGGGTGTCGTGTTCTCGGCGCTGCACAATATTTCGGCATCCGGAGCAATACGATATTCGATGGTGCAGATCGCGGACACCGAACACGACCGGATCGGTTTTTCGGAAGTCGACTATTCGTTCCATCGCTATCCGATGCAGAAGCTGTTCGACGGTTGCTACGAAGACGTGCCGATGCTCAAGCTCACGTGGCGGCTCACGTGGGAAGTGTTGCGGGCCAAGTCGGATCTGATCGTGCTGCCGGGTTATCACCGCCCCGAGTATTGGGCGATGCTGGCGGCGTGCATCGTCACGGGCAAACGGCGGGCGGTGTTCTGCGATTCGACCGCGCGCGACCGGCCGAAGAAGCTGCTCACGTCGATTCCGAAGCGGGTGTTTTTCGCGCTCTGCGACGGCTATTTCGGCTTCGGCGAGCGTAGCCGCGAGTATCTGCTGTCGCTCGGCGCGAAGCGCGACAAGATTTTCGTGCCGTGCCAGGCCGCGGCCTTGCCGGGCTCGTTCTCGCCGGAGCGGGCGCTCGTCGAACGAGCCGAGGCGCGGGCCGGCAATCCGCCCGTGTTTCTGTACGTGGGGCGGTTGTCCGAAGAGAAGGGTATCGGCACGCTGATCGAGGCGTTCGCCGGTTTGCGGCGGCGCATTCCGGCCGCGCGTTTGCGTATCGTCGGCACGGGGCCGATGGCGGACGTGCTGCATGCGAAGGTGGCCGGGCTGGAACTGAACGATGCAGTGACCTTCGCCGGCAGCTTGCAGGACGAGCCGCTCACGCGTGAGTACTACGGCGCGACCTGTCTCGTGTTGCCGAGTTACAGCGAACCGTGGGGCCTCGTCGTCAACGAATCGCTTGCGCACGGTTGCCCGGCGGTGGTCAGCGAAAGCTGCGGCTGCGTGCCCGAACTGGTGATCGACGGCGTGAGCGGCTATGCGTTCACGGCGGGCGATGTCGCCGCGTTGCAGCGCACGATGTTGAAAGCGATGGAAGCGTTCGCCGACGCCGCCGGCACCGCGCATCGCTGCATGGATGTGATCCGGCGCTTCGACCCGCCTTCCGCAGCCGCGAATATCGCCCGCGGCTGCGCCCTGATGCTCAGCGACTGATGCGCGTGGCCGGCGCGGCGGGTCGCCGCGTCGCCCGTGCAATGCCCTGGAACCGTTCTGGCTGCCACAATGAAGATCCTTATCTACGGCCTCAACTACGCACCGGAACTGACGGGAACGGGCAAGTACACGGCGGAGATGGCCGTGTTGCTGGCACAGCGCGGGCACGACGTGCGGGTGGTGTGCGCACCGCCTTATTACCCGGAGTGGCGTGTCGCCGACGGCTATGCGTCGTGGCGCTACCGGCGCGAGACGCGCGACGCGGTGACGGTCTGGCGCGCGCCGTTGTGGGTGCCGTCGCGTCCCGGCGGCATGAAGCGCATGCTGCATCTCGCCACGTTCGCGGCCAGTTCGCTGCCGGTGCTCGCGTGGCAGGCGCTGTGGCGCCCGCACGTGGTGATGCTGATCGCGCCGACGCTGATGTGTGCGCCGGCCGCGCTGAGCGTCGCGGCGCTCACGCGCGCGCGCACGTGGCTGCATATTCAGGATTTCGAAGTGGATGCGGCATTCGATCTGGGCCTGCTGAAGAGTTCGCGCGCGTCGCGTATCGCGCGCTGGATCGAAAGCGCGTTGTTGCGGCGCTTCGATGCGGTGTCGTCGATCACGCGGCAGATGACCACGCGCGCGGCGGCCAAGGGTGTGTTGCCGGCGCGGATCGTTTGCCTGCCGAACTGGGTCGACGTGGCGACGATCTTTCCGCTGCCGCGCGCGAGCGACTACCGCCGCGTATTGGGTATTTCGGCGGGGCAGAAAGTCGTGCTCTACTCGGGCAATATGGGCGCGAAACAGGGGATCGAAACACTCGCGGACGCGGCGGCATCGCTTGCCGCGCGCGCCGATCTGACCTTCGTGTTCTGCGGCAGCGGCGCCGCGCGGGAGAGTTTGCTCGAGCGCTGCGCGGGCTCGGCCAATTGCATTTTCATGCCGCTGCAACCGGCCGACCGGCTGAACGAACTGCTCAATCTCGCCGACATTCACGTGCTGCCGCAACGCGGCGACGCCGCCGATCTGGTGATGCCGTCCAAGCTCACCGGCATGTTCGCGAGCGGCCGCGCGACCGTTGCGATGGCGCGCCGCGGCACCGCGCTTTACGAAGCGGTGGCGCCGCGCGGCGTGGTCGTGCCGCCGGACAACGTCAAGGCTTTGGCGGCGGCGCTCACGGTGCTGGCGAGCGATCCCGAACGGCGCGCGGCGCTCGGCAAGGCGGCGCGCAATTATGCGGAGCGCAGTTTGTCGCCGGAGTCGACGATGCGCGCGTTCGAAGAGCGGCTTGCGATTCTGTGCCCGCAGGCAGCGGGCGAACCGGTGAAGCAACGGCCGTCGCCATTCGGCACGGGTTCTTCAGGTGTTGCGGCCCGGCGGCGTCACAAGACCGCGGACGCGGAGGAAGCCGCGCCGGATTGATCCGGCACGCGGCCCTGTCATGAATACGCACTCACCACGGCGAACGATAGACGGCGCGCTTGCCGGCGCCGGTGGTGCCGTACGGGTCGGCGTAAGTGGACTTCGCGGCGCCGGCGGCCATCAGGTTGTCGCCCGCTTTGGGCGCATCGGCGGGCGCCTTGTTATTGCGCGCGGCTTTGCCGGGCGCGGGCATGCCGCCGCCTTGCGCGCCACCGCCGCCCACCCGCATGCGTTGTTCGTCGAGCAGATCGGCCTGCTGCGCGTCGGCGGTGTCGTTGCCGGCGCCGGGCGTGCCGTATTCGCGCGGGGCGCCGAGCAGGCCCTGTTCTTTCTTGCGACGCGCGGCCTGACGATCGACGGGCGTCGGCGCGGCGGTGCCGTAAGTGGCGGTGGTGGCCGCGGGAGCCGCAGCTTTGGGCGCCGCGTTCTGCGCGAATACGGGCGCCGCGCAAGCGGCGATGGCGACCGCCAATGCGGTGCTGGTGTGTCGAAGCGATCTGTTCATTGTGTTCCCCCGAGTGATGCGTCTGGATACAGCTATCGTGCGCCAACCTTCACGCGTGTAGCCGCCAAAACGCTTCCCTGTACAGCCACTACGCGAATTTGGGTAGTGGACCGAAACATAATGTAAGCAAGCTGGCAGGCTTGTATGGGTGTGTTCACCACCTTGTGTGGTCCGGAGAAAGCTGATGGGTAACGTTGCCGACGATCCGCTGATCGGGCGTATGCCGCAGGAACAGAGAACGCGTGAGGACGGCCGCGTGATCGATCTGAGTCTTGCGGGAAAGGGCAATTACCGCGCGAAACGCGGTGTGCTGATCGAGATGCTGTGGTTCTTCCTCGAAGCCTGCGTGATCAACAACAAGCTGCTGCCGCTGTCGTTCGTGCGGGTCGCGCTGCTGCGCCTGTTCGGCGCGAAGATCGGCCGCGGTTGCCGCCTCGTGCATCCGATCCGCGTGAAAGCGCCGTGGAATCTGGAGGTGGGCGATCACTGCTGGTTCGGCGTGGACGTGTGGATCTACAACCAGGCGACGATCCGCATCGGCTCGAACGTGTGCATCTCCCAGGGGACATTCCTGAGCGCGGGTTCGCATGACATGAGCACCAATATGGATTTGCGCGTCGCGCCGATCGTTATCGAAGACGGCGTATGGATTACGTCGAAATGTGTCGTGCAGATGGGCGTGACGATCGGCCGGTCGGCCGTGGTGACGCCGTTGTCGGTCGTGCATCGGTCCCTTGAAGCGGAGGGCGTGTACGGCGGAAATCCGTGTCGTTTTATCCGGAATCGCTTCGGTTCCGTGACCTGAACCACATAGATAGAACCGCAGCGTTTGTACGCTGAGGAGGCCAAGTCGTTGAGCACCGGAATATCGGCCGCCGCGATGCGCTTTATCGATCGACTTTTGAAGATCGGCGCGACGTGATTCGTTCGATGGATGGATCCGGCAACGATGTGTGCGTTGGCTTGCTTGCTAGCTCCGGCTGGCGAGCCGCCGGGTGGACGCACTCAAGACATGCAGCAAGAAGATGGGGAGCAGGGATGTTTATCGATACTCGCAACGTCGAACAGAACACGGTCATCGAAACGACAGTCTGCATCATCGGCGGCGGGGTAGCCGGGATCACGCTTGCGTTGGAGATGTCGAGGGCCGGTGTCGACACGTGCATGCTGGAAAGCGGCGGGTTCGGGCCGGACGACGAAACGCGCGATCTCTATCGTGGCGAGAACGCCGGCCTGCCGTATACGTTCGCCGACGGCTCGCGCAGCCGCTATTTCGGCGGCAGCAGCAATTGCTGGGGCGGCTGGTGCCGTCCGCTCGACCCGTGGGACTTCGAGAAGCGCGACTGGATTCCTCACAGCGGTTGGCCGTTCGGACTCGACGAACTCGCGCCGTACTATGCGCGCACGCACGAGCTGCTGAAGCTCGGCCCGCAGAATTTCGATCCGGCCTACTGGGAGCGAGAAATCGGCCGCGAAGACGTGCGCCGCATACCGCTCGCGACGGGCGACATGCGCGATACCGTCGCGCAGTTCAGCCCGCCGCTGCGTTTCGGCAAGGTGTATCGCGAGGAGTTGTCGCGCTCGCCGCGCGTGCGGGTGTTTCTGTACGCGAACGTGCTGAATATCGATGCCGACGCGCAGGGCACGTCGATTTCGCGTGTGCAGGTGGGCACGATCAGCGGCCGCAGGATTTCGGTGACGGCGAAGACTTTCGTGCTGGCTACCGGCGGCATCGAAAATGCGCGCCTGCTGCTCGCGTCGAACGATGTGCAGAGCACGGGCCTCGGCAATGCGAACGATCTGGTGGGCCGCTATTTCATGGACCATCCGCGTGTGATGTCGGGCAAGGTGCGGTTCCGGCAAGGCATCCCGCGCAACAAGCTGTACGACATCAAGTACCACTATCAGAACGCGGCGGTATCGGCGCACGGCACGAAGATTTCGTCGCAGTTCGCGCCGAAACAGGAGTGGATGGAGCGCGAAAAGCTGCTCAATTCGCGGGTGTGGTTGTACTCGCGCTGGTACGGTGAGGGCAGCGCCGGTTCCGAGGCGCTGATCCGCTGCAAGGAAGCGCTGATGCAGAAGGATCAGCCGGGCCGCAGCCTGAAGGCCGACCTTGCGACGATGGCCGCGCATCCGCTGGATACCGTGGGCTTCGGCCTGACGCGTCTGCTGCAATGGCCCGCGCTGATCACCGACGTGACCTTGCAGGCGATCGCCGAAGCGGCGCCCGATCCGGACAGTCGCGTGACGTTGTCGGCCGAGCGGCGCGACCGCTTCGGCATGCCGCGCGTGAAAGTGGAGTGGCGGCTCGGCGAGCAGGTGCAACGCACCTTCGACAAAACCTTCGCGTTGCTCGCGCGGGAATTGCAAATGGCGGGCGTCGCGGACGTCGAACTCGATGCGCCGCTCGAAGGCCGCCGCTGGCCCACGAAGCTCGAAGGCACCTGGCATCACATGGGCACCACGCGGATGCACGATTCGCCGCGCGAAGGCGTGGTGGATCGCGATTGCAAGGTGCACGGCATCGGCAATCTGTATATCGGCGGCAGTTCGGTGTTTCCGACCGTCGGCGCGAATTTCCCGACCATTACCATCGCGGCGCTGTCGTTGCGTCTTGCCGCCCATCTGATCCGGCAGCTCGATTTGCCGGACATCGTCGGCAACACGAGGGCCGATGCCGCCAATAGCGCGATGATCACGATCCCGGTGCAATCGCAGGTCGATGCGTTGCCGATCGCGGCGTCTGCGTTGACGCCGTTGATGAAGGAGCAGTGACGGTGGGGGGTGGCTTGCGGCCGGGTGCCGCAAGCAGGTGGGTCTGAGTGAATGAGCGTGGCTTAAGTAGCTTAGCGCCCGACGATCGAACGCAGCCCGATCAACCCCGCTCAGCAGCCGTTTTGCGCAGAGAAGTAAGCGGCGCGCGGCGCGTATCGCCGGCGTCGACGCCTTTCGATTCCAGCAGCGCGGTCAACGCGCCGACCATGGTCTCGATGCGAAAGCGTGAATGGAACGTGCGGCGTGCCTGAGCACGCATTGCATCGCGGGCGGCGTTGTCGAGGTCGAGCCAGCGCAGCAGATTCTTTTCCGTTCCGTCGACCGTATCCGACGCCACCAGGCCCGCACCGTCCTCATCGATTTCGCGCCACACGTTGACCTTGTCGGAGATCAGCGCCGGCAGACCGCAGCCGAGCGCCTCGGCCACCGCCACGCCAAAATTTTCCTGATGCGACGGCAACACGAACACGTCGCTCGCATGGAATGCGCCCCACTTGAGATCGCCTTGCAGCATCCCCGGCAGCGTGAGCCGGTCCGCGATGCCCGCCGCCTGCGCCTGTGCGCGCAGCGCCGGCGCCCAGCCGGTTTCGTCCGGACCCGCGATGACCAGATGCAGAGCCGGATCGCGACCGGCGACGCGGGCAAATGCGTCGATCAGCAAATCACAGCCTTTCTTCGCATGCACGCGGCCGAGAAACAGCACGATGCGTTTGCCTTCGAGACCGGGCACCGCTTGCAGAAACGCTTCGCGTACGCGAGCCGCGTCGAGTTCGGGCACCGTGGTGCCGAACGGAACGATCCGTTCGTGCGCGCGATACAGCCAGAACGATTGCCGCGAGCGCGTGCGTTCTTCTTCGGTCGTGAAGATCACGGCGCGCGCGTCGCGCAGCACCCGATAGTCGGCCCACGGCCAGTACAGCCACTTCTTCAGATGCTTGAGCGGGTACGCTTCCTTGAACCACGGGTCGAGCATTCCATGCGTGTACACGTAATAGGGCACTTCGCTTCTGCGCAACGCTTTCCATGTGCCGAAGCCGTGGTATTGCCACAAGCCGTGCACGACCACCGCGTCGAAGTGTTTCGCGTTCGCGGCGAGCCAGGGCGTGAGGCGCGGGCTATAGCCGTAGCGTCCTTTGACCGGACCGAACGAGTGAACCGGAAACGGGAACGCCGCGAGGTAGGCTTCGCCGGGTGCATCGCAGGTCGCCACTTCGATTTCGTGTCCCGCTTCCTGCATCGCCATGCCGCTGCGGCGTACGCCTTCAACCGGACCGCCGGCGCGTGGATCGACGCTGGCAAGCAGATGGAGGATTTTCATCGGACGATGTCTTGTCGGTCGGTGCGGTGAGCCGATGGCTTATGCGGGACGAGCGCGCCGAAGTTGCCGGACACCGATGAGGCGGTGCGCGCGGTGCTGGGGCTGCCGAGCGTCGTCGCGAGATCGGCGCGGCCCATGCCGGGCTGAATACGGCCCGGCAACTCGGGCATCGCGGCCGGGCGCAGATGCGGCGGGGTCGGCATGCGTCTCTTGCGCGCGGGCAGCGCGCGTTGCAGACGCGCGTGGGTTGCCACCATCAGTCCAAGCGCAAGGCCGAAGATCAGCCCCGAGAAGCGCGGCCCGAGCGGATTGCCGCCGATCGACGTGGCGGGCAGCGCGGCGAACAGCATGATCGCGCGGCCGAGCACGGGCAACAGCGGCGCGTCGGGCACGACCGAGCGCCAGTATCGATACGAGAAGATGCAGATCACGAGCGCGGCGAGCGACGCGAGCGGCATCGCGACGCCGAACAGCAGGCCGCCGGCGAAGAATTGATAGACCCAGAAATTGTGACCCGCGGCCCATTCGTTGACCGCGTAAAAGTCTTTCTCGCTGAACTGGCCGGCGAGGTCCGGCAGATAGAGCGGCGAATAGCGGTAGTAGTGTCCGTAGCCCTGGCCGAACAACAGCGCTTCGGGCGTCGCCGTCACCTGATCGTATTGATCGCGGATCTCGGCAAGCCGTGTGATGGTGGTCGGATCGCGGCCGGATGGGGTTTCCTGCGACGCGAAGATGCGCTGCGCCCAGTGTTCGGTGACGGTAGGAAACGCGACGGTGGCGATGCCGGCCACGCCGGCCAGCACGGCGAGAACGATCACCGACCGGGCGCCCGCGCGCCACACGTAGCGGATCGACGGCGCGCACAGCGCCAGTACGAGCACGAACAGCAGGATCGTGCCGAGCATCATGCTGCGCGTCACGCTCAGCAGTTCGACGATCACGCTGACCGCGAAAATGCCCACGGTGAAAAACGAAAAGCGTTTCGCGACCACGAATTCGTGCAGCAGCACGCCTTGCAGTCCCAGCAGCGTGACCGACAGAATGCGAAAACGCACGTCTTCGAGATCGCCGCCGGTCGCCATGCCGAACGCGAACGTGAACAGCAGGCAAATAACGTTGGCGACGAAAATCGCTTTCTCGAACTGCGAGATCCGGTATTCGCTCCACGGGCGGCAGGCCACCACGTAGCCGAGCAGAAACAGCATGAACGGCAGCAGCACGCGCAGATAATTGCCGGTGTCGTTATCCTGGATCATCTGGGTCAGCACGCTGCCGAATACGCACATCAGCATGCTGATGGTGACGATCGAGCGCAGGCGCGAGCGTTCGCGAAAACGCGGCGCGATCAGCGCGAGGCCGATGCCCGCGGCGACCACCGGTAGAACGAACACGAACTGGGCGAAGTGCCCGGTATTGGCGTCGGTGGCCTTATAGTCCACCGCAAGCGGTAGTATGAAAATCCAGATCCAGAGCGTCGCATACTGATGGCGCATTGCTGATTCCTCCCCGTGGCCGTCGTTTCGCCGTTGTTTTGCCGCCGGTCTGTAGCCGGCAGTCTCGCAAGAACTCATTGTGCGGGAATATCCCCGCTTGCCAATCCGGGCGGCCGCTTTCGTCTCCGATCGCCTGGGTTCTGGCGACAGGAGCAAGGACGCCGCCTGCAAGAGCCGCGCGAACTTTGCCATCTTGTCGGCCAATGTCTTGATGTTGGCGCGCGCGCACGGCTTTAGCCACCGAAGATGCCGGAAGGGACATGCGGGACATGCGCCCACGAATGGCGCCAGGGGAGAACAACATGAAGTTATTCGGCGGGGGACCCGCGACGACCGGCAGGGCGATCGAGCTCGACTTCGTCCGCGGCATTGCCATCATCATGGTGATGGGGTTTCACTTTCATGCGGTTCATACCGGCAACTTCCTGATCCAGATCATCGAATATCCGCTGAAGAATTTCGGCCGTGAAGGCGTGAATCTGTTCTTCACGCTGAGCGGCTTTCTGGTGGGGGGCCTGTTGCTGCGCCAATACGCGGAAACCGGTCACGTCGACGCGCGGCGCTTCATCATCCGGCGGATTTTCCGCATCTGGCCGGCGTATTACGTGCTGATCGTGTTCCATGTGCTGGCCGGGCGGCATCCGTGGAATAGCTTCCTGTTCCAGAATCTCGTGCATCTGCAGAATTATCTGGGCACGTCGATCACGCAGACCTGGAGTCTTGCGGTCGAAGAACATTTCTATCTCGTGCTGCCCGCGCTGCTGTTGCTGTTCGCGCGCTGGCGCTTTCGTGTGTGGACGATCGTCGGCGTGCTCAGCGCGATTTGCGTGGTGGTGCTCATCGCGCGCTGCTTCGCGGTGGCGGACGGCGATCTGCAAGGCGCATTCGCGTACACGCAGTACCGGATCGACAGCTTGCTGGTCGGCGTGATCCTGTCGGCGATCTACTGGATGAAGCCGGCCGTTTATCAGCGCTTCGCAAAGAACAAGTGGCTGCTGGTCGGCATCGTCGCGCTGCTGTGCGCGTGGCTCGCGTTCGCGACCAAAAACATTCCGCTCGACGAAAGCATCGGCTATACGCTTCAGGCGCTCGGCTTCGTCGGTCTGATCGTGCTCGTGCTCGAGCATTCCGGATCGCTGCGTAATTCGCTGCTCTATCGGGGCGTCGCGTGGATAGGTCTGTACTCGTATGGGATTTACCTGTGGCATTCGCTCGCGCTCGCGCCGGGCGACATCATCATCCGCAAGGCGACCGCGCTCGGTCTGCCGCCGAGCGCGATCTGGATCATCGCGCTGACCGCGCAGTTCGCGATCGCCATCGTGATCGGCTATGCGACCACGCGCGCAATCGAGTATCCGTTCCTGCTGATACGCAACGCGCTGTTTCCCGAGAAGCGCAGCAGTTCGGTGCGCGAGCAGCCTGCGCCGGAGCCGGTGCCCGTTACCGGCGGCCAGTTGTCCTGATCGCGCATGGACAGATCACGCTGCCGCATCGTGCGTCGGACGTGCTGGCGAATCTGTTGTGTTAAGAGTGAATCGGCGGTGAGCGGTGGAGCTAGCGGCCGCGAGCCGACACAGTGAGCAAGCGGTCAGTGACCCGACGAAGCGACCAGGAGTCGCATGTAGGTGCGATTTGCTGCAGCGACGCGTGCAGAACGTCAAGCCATCTGCCGAAGCAGCGTCTGCTTGAACTGACCGAGCGTGTGCCGCGACAGCAGATCCTCGCGTTCCGACGGCACCGCGTGGTCCGGATGCGGCCACGACGTCATCGTCTCGGTGATCGCGCGGCCGATCGACGCCGAGCTCAGATCGCTCAGAATCGGTCCCAGCTCGCAGCGCCGGCTGAACCAGCCGATCAGGCCGTCTTCGGTGGCGATCACCGGCTTGCCGAAGCGGTACGCCTGCACCAGCACGCCGCTCATTCCATAGTGACCCTTGTAGCCGAGCCACACGGCATCGCAGGCGGAAAACAGATCGCGTTCGATCTCGTTCGAGATGAACGAATCGATTATCAGCGGCGCAGGCTGCACGCTGCGCACATGGTTGCGCATGAAGTGGCGCGTGCCCGCATCCTGTTCCCCGGCGACGATCAACGTGGGCGCATGTTCCATCCGCGACAACGCGTGAACCAGTTCGTAAATTCCTTTGCGCTCGGTAATCGCCCCATACACCAGCAGATAGCGTTGCGTGGGATCGAGCCCGAGCCGCTCGCGTGCGAGCGCGGGGTCTTCCGCGCGCTCGTCCGGAAACGGATCGGCCACATAGGCGACCGTCGCACTGCCTTTCGATGCATGGCGCGCGGCCCACTCGGGCAAGGTCGGATCGATGGTCAGCAGCGTGCGCAGTCCGGCTGTGCGGATCGCGCGCTTGAACAGCAGCGCCTTCACCGCGTTGACGACCGGACGATCCGGCGCCTTGATGCCGACCTTGTGATGATGAAACGTCGAACGCATCGTGATGCCGATCCACGGCGTCTTGCCGAACGGCGAGCCGAGAAACGGCAGCGAGTAGAAGAAATAGTCGGCATAGGGCACGACCGCGAGCCTGATCGGCTGCACGCGCCGCACCATCCGGTGCACGCGCTTGAAGTAACGATGAAAGCGCCAGTATTCGTTGGGGTCGCGCAGCAGACCGCGTGGCCGCTCTTCGGGATCGACGAACGCAATCTGCATGTCCGGGCGATTGGCCGCCACGATCTGGCGCGGCAGCCGGTGGTCCTCGTTGGCGGATTCGGTCGCAAGAATGCACGGATAGCCGGCCTCCGCGCAAGCCTGCATCGTCCACTCGGCGTAACGCCAGCGATGGCCGGTGAGGTTGGGTTCCACAATCAGCACGTAGTCTTGTTGCATCGCGCGTATCACCGTAGTCGTTGTAGTCGCTGTCGCTGTCGTTGCCGTTGCGCAGGATGCCCGTGCGCAGGCCCGCCGGACGGCTAACGTCCCGTCGACGGACTGCTGACTGACGAACGTTAGCATCCGTCGCGCAAGGTCGAACGGTCAATTTGCCCCGTTCTGTGGCTAAACGTACTAGAGCGCAATGGCTTCGGCTGAACTCGCCTGGGTGATGGCGGTTGGTGCCGGTTCTCTCGCGGTAAGGTCGTATACAGAGTTCGATGAAAAACCTTGCCGGCGACGCTGGCGACCTTACCAATCAAGCGCCGGCACACGCAGCGATCCGACAAATGGGCGCGTGCCATGCAACGGCGTTCCAATTCGACGGAGTACAGCTTGCGGGCGATCAGGCTTCCGGCGCTTTCGATAGCGTCCAGCTTCGGCGCGAGTGCGGCGACGTGGGTGCTGCTTCAGCAGTTCGCGGTGCGTGGACTCGTGGCGATCAAGTTTCTTGCAATTGGGCGGATGCTGGGGCCGGCGGCGATCGGCAGCGTGAGCGTGGCGTTGCTGGCGGTCGCGATTGCCGAGGCGTTGTCCGATACGGGGCTCGCGCAGGCGGTCATTCAGGGCGAACACGCGCCCACGCGTTCGCAACTCGGCGCGGTCTGGACGACGCTCACCGCGCGTGGCGTGCTGATCTCGCTGCTGCTGGTGGCGCTCGCGCCGCTCTTGAGCAGCCAGTTCCATCTCGACGGTTCGCTCGTGCTGATCCAGCTCGCTGCGACGCTGCCGCTGTTGCGCGGACTCGCGTCGCCGACTTATTACCTCGTGCAACGCGACCGGCGCTTTCAGCATATTGCCGGTGTGGAAGTGGCGGCGGCTTTCGTCGACTGCTCGGTGGGACTTGCGCTCGCGTATGGCGGTGTCGGCGCGATGTCGGTGCTGATCGGGCTGGTGGCCGGTGAATCGCTGAAGAGTTCGCTCACGTGGCTCACGATGAAGCCGCGCCCGCCGCTGCGCCTCGTGTGGAGCGGCATCGGCCAGTACGTCGGCTTCAGCCGCTGGATCTGGGCCAGCAGCGTGATCAATCTGCTGCTCAACCAGTTCGACAAGGTGGTGGTCGGCAAGCTGCTCGGACCGGCGCAACTGGGCAGCTATCAGATGTCGTCGCGGCTCGCGCAGATGCTGCTCGCCGACGCGGCGATCGCAATGTCGCAATACCTTTTCCCGACTTTCGCCGCGCATCATCGGCGCAGTCCGCAGGCTGCCGCGCGGCTGATCAAGATCTATCTGCTTGCGGTCGCGGTAGGGCTCGCGGTGTTCGTCGAAGTGCTCAGGCTGGTCGCCGAGCCGCTGTTCTCGCTGATCCTCGGCGCGGCGTGGCTGCCCGCGGTGCCGCTCTTCAGGATTCTGGTGATCAATATGGCGATCGGCGCGCTGATTGCGGTACTCGTCGCTTATCTGCGCGCGGTCGGCGACGCGAAGGCGACCGTGCACGCGTCGCTGATCCAGGTGGTGGTGCTGGTGATCAGCGTGCCCGCCGCCGTTCACTGGTGGGGCGTGACGGGGATCGCATGGTCGATGACGTTGGGACTCGGCTGCGCCGCGGCGTGGATGCTGTTCCGGACGCTGACTGCGAGGGCCGCCCCGTGATGCGAGTCTTCCATCTGGTGCTGGCGCCGCGCCTGTCCGGCGCCGAGGTTCTCGCAAAAGATCTCGCGATCGATCAATGCGCGGACGGCATGGCCGTGTGCATGGCGTCGCTGATGCCTGTGCACGATGAATTCATGCCGCTGCAGCAGGAGTTGCAGCAGCATGGCGTCGAGTGTCTGTTCCCGTCGCGGCGGCGCCGTCCGGCCGGCAAATTGTGGAACCTGTTCGCGGCGGTCAGGCAGTTCCGGCCCGACGTGATCTTCGCGCACGCGACCATTCCGTCGTTCTATGCGCGCGCGTTGCCGGTGCGCGTGCCGGTCGTCTACGTGATGCATTCCGCGACCAACGACTTCGAGCGGCCGCTGTTCCGGCGCGTCGAGCACATTCTGTCGGGACGCGCGCGCGCGGTGATCGGCGTGTCGCAACAGGGCGTGACCGATTACGCGCGAGCGATCGGGCCGCATCCGTCGATGACCGTGGTGCCGAACGGCGTCGACCTCGCGCGCTTTGCGTTCACCGACGGCGTCGCGCGCAGCGGCGGCGCGCCGCAGGTCGTGCAGATCGGACGCTACGCGTTGGTGAAAAATCAGTTGCTCACGGTGCGCGCGTTCAGCAAGGTGCTCGCGCGCGTGAAGGATGCGCGTCTCACGTTGTATGGCGTGGTCGAGGATCCGGACTATCAGCGCGCGGTGATTGCGCTCGTCGACGAACTCGGGATCGCGGAGCGTGTGGTCGTGGCCGGCCCGCGCACCGATGTCGCGAGCGTGCTGTCGGAGTCGAACGTGTTCGTGATGCCGTCGCGCTCCGAAGCGCATAGCGTGGCGTTTCTCGAAGCGCTCGCTTCCGGTATTCCGATCGTCGCGAGCAGGATTCCGTCGTTTGCGTTTGCGAACGGATTTCCAGGCGTGCAACTCGTCGATACCGACGACGTTCAGAGCTATGCCGATGCGGTGCTCGTCGCGCTCGGTCAGGCGCGCGCGCAACGCTCGCTCGCCGGGCTCACGCTCAGCGATACGGCCGCGCGTTATCGGGCGATCGCGCAGCAGGTGTGCATGGCGGTGCCGGCGCGGTAGGTGGGCGGCGGTCTTGTTCCTGTTCGGTGCTGCCTGTGTTGCCTGTGCTGCCTGTGTTGCCGTTCAGTGGTGAGTCGCCGACGGATGCTCGTCCGGCGTCGCCGCCGCTGTTTCCGGTTCCTGCGTCCACGCGTTCGCGAGTTCCGATTCACGCACGGCTAGCGTAAGGAGCCGTTGCGCTTCCTTGCTGCTCGCGTCGATTTGCAGCGCATTGCCGGCGTTCTGCCACATGCAGGTCCAGCGTGCGATATAGCCGCAACCGCGCGCGACGCTCAACAACCCGTCGCGTTGCTGTTCTCGCTGCGCGAGCGTCGTGCGCAGATTGAGCGCGTCGCGATTGTCCGGTTGCGCGGCGATTGCGGCGAGCACTCGCGCTCTCGTCGCCGACAGATTGTTCTGCTGCAGGTTGGCGCGCGCGGCGCGCAGTTGCCGCGACGCATCGGCGCGCGCTTTGTCGGTGGGATTGTCGGCCGGGGTGGCGGGATTGTGCTTCGCTTCCTGTGCGCGGGATGCGGTGGATGTTGTCGATACCGTGGGCCTCACCGGCGCCGCGCGGCGTGCCGGCGGCGCGGTGGCCGCCGTTACCGTCGCGGTGGGTGTGGGTGCCTGCCGTGTGGGCGCGGACGATGGCGACGACGACAGCGACGGCGCCGGCCGTACCGGCGCGGGCCGCGCGGCGGGCGCAACCGGACGCACGGCCGCGAGCGGCCGCGCCGGTGCGGCCGGGGTCTGTTGCGCAACGACGAGCGGCGACTTCACCGGCTGGGTTTGTACTTTGCCGGACACGGCGATCGGCGTGCCGACGGCGGCGTCGTTGCTATGGATGAAGCCGAGATACACAGCCGACACGACCACCACCAGCGACGCGCCGAGCGCCACCGGCCGGCGCAGTTTCTGCGAACGCGGCAGTGTCTCGAGATCGAGCTCGGGTTCCGGCGTGACGTAGTAAGGATCGGTCAGCGCTCGCGACGACGAGCCCCAGATTTTTGGCGCGGGCAGCCGGGCGGCGAGGATCGGCGGCGTGTGACTCAGTGGCGTGTGACTCAGCGGGACTTTCAATTGCGAGCCCGGCGGATGACGCATGCCGAAGGTTTCAGCCGGCCGCGCGTGACACGCGGCACAGGGCGTGAAGCGGCCGACTAGCGGGGCACCGCAGTGCCTGCATCGGAAGGGATCATGCCGATCGGTATCGAAGTCGCTAAGCATCGCCGTGTCGCAAACGGGGCGTCGAATGCCGGCGCCACAATCAGGAAAAACACGCGCGGCAACGAGGCTTGCAACCGGGGTTACTGTGTGACGACGTAACCCCGCGCTTGCATGCACGCGCCATACGCGGCCCAGTACTGTGTCATTGGCGGCTCGGGAGCCGGCAGCGGAGGCAGCTTCACGTTCGACGCCGAGGTCGTCGGTGCATCGCTGGCCGCCACCGTTTCCGAGGCGCTGGTCGTTGCGGTGGTTGCTGTTGCCGCTGCTGTGGTCGCCGTGGAGCTAACCGCAGTGGCGGCGCTCGTCGTCGTGCCCGGCTTGCCCGCCGCTTTGCCAGCGGCGGCACCCGATGCGGCGCTCACCGTGGGCGCACTTGCGCCGGCGCCGGCCGTGGCGGCAGGCATGCTCGCGCTGCCCGGCGGGGTCGCTGAAAAGCTGCTGGGGGGCAAAGGCGGCCGTGACGGCGCGCCGGTCGACGAAGTCTTCAGCGCCGCCGGTTTGCGCGGCGGCAACTGCGATTCATGGACGATGTTGACCTTGGTCTGCTTGTTCGCGGCCGCATAACACAGGCCGGTGTCGACGCTTTGCTGATACGCGCTCTGGCTGCGGACCGGATAGGTCACGGGCTGCCACGCGACGGCGGCGCTGCTGAACACCCACAAGCTCAATGCTATATATGTTTTCAATCCCATCGCAGTCGCTCCCGCAGCGATGTTTAGCCATTTACAGGCAGGCAGTGGCACTTTCGCGGCAGGTTCTGCTGGCTGCTGACTCTGCCGCTGAAACGGCGGCTCATTTCCGCGAAGGCTGCCTCTTTAGCGTAACACCGCGCTTTGTCGATCGAATGCTTCGGATAGCGCACGAAAACGCCATCCTGCAGTCGAATCACGACACATCGTTCGGAAAGCTGATTAAAACTCGCAAAAGGCCAGGGGATTCCCTGGCCGAAGTGTTGCTATTGCGCGAGGGACGAGATCGATGGCTACGCTTCGCGAATACGCGCGACCGCCGCGATCGCGAGCTCGATGTGCGCGTCTTCGATATGCCGATGCGTGACCAGACGCAGCATGCCGGTGCCGCTCGCGCGTGTCTGCACGCCGTGCTGTTCGAGCGCGCGTGCCCAGGCGCTTGCATCGGTAGTGCGCTGTTCGCTTACCCGCAGGCGCACGATGTTGCTGCCCGACGGTTGCGGATCGACCAGTGTCGGGTCGAGGTCGGCGAGACCTTGCCAGAGACGCCGTGCGCGCCGGTGATCTTCCGCGAGCCGCTCGACCATCGTGTCCAGCGCCACCTTGCCCGCCGCAGCCATGATGCCGGCTTGCCGCAAGCCGCCGCCGACCATGCGCCGGAACGTGCGGGCCTGCGCGATGAACTCGCGCGAGCCGGCCAGTATCGATCCCATCGGCGCGCTCAGGCCTTTCGACAGGCAGAACGTGACGCTGTCGCAATAGGCGGCAACGCGCGCAAGGTGAGTGCCGAGCGAGACCGCGGCGTTGAACGCACGCGCGCCGTCCATGTGGACCGCGATGCCCGCGTGCGCCGCGAGTCCGCGAACGTCGGCGAGGTACGCGAGGGACGGCACGTAGCCGCCCGAATGATTGTGGGTGGTTTCGACGCACACCATTGCAGTCGGCTGGCCGTAGCGCGAAAAGCCGGGCCGTAGCGAATCCGCGAGAACGTTCAGATCCATTTCGCCACGCGTCGAGGGCACGGACACCGGATACAGATGCGCGATGCGCGCGAGCCCGCCGGCTTCGGACTTCGCCATATGCGCGTGCGCATCGAGCACGACCTCGCCGCCGCGCACGGCATGGCAGAGCGATGCAATCAGGTTGCCCATCGTGCCGGACACGACGAACAGCGCCTCCTCCTTGCCGGCGAGCGAGGCGCCCAGTGTTTCCAGCGCGTGCACGGTTGCGTCGCCCTCCAGCGTGTCGTCGCCGAGCGACGCTGCGCGCATCGCATCCCACATCTCGGCCGTGGGTTGGGTCACCGTGTCGCTGCGCAGATCGATCATGCGCCCCCCTGGCCGTGTGCGGCGTGGGCCGGAGTTGTCGCGCTCTCCACATTGGCGAGCGCCGTCGGTGTTTGCATTTCAGTTTGCATTTGCATCTGCTCCGGCGATTCATAAGGAATGCCGGCAAACTTCATCACCAGCTTGATCGCCACCGTGTTGCTGAATACGTTGATGGCGGTGCGGCCCATGTCGAGGAACGCGTCCACGCCGGCGATGATCGCCAGTGCCTCCACCGGTACGCCGATCGTCGTCAGCACCATCGCGATGGCCACGAGTCCGCCCGACGGTACATTGGCGCTGCCTTTGCTGGCGAGCGCGGTGACGATGATGATGGACACCATGGTCGGCAGCGTGAGCGGCACGTGGTACGCGTCCGCGAGAAAGCCGACGGCCAGCGCGAAGTACATGATCGAGCCGTCGCGATTGAACGCGTAGCCGAGCGGCAGCACGACCGACACAATGGCTTTGGGCACGCCCATGCCGATCAGCTTTTCCATGTGCAGCGGCAACGTCGCCTCGGACGAACGCGTCGCGAATGCAAGGATCACCGGTTCGCTGATTTCGCGCGTGACCTTGAGCGGCTTTTCGCCGACGGCCTTGAGCAGCACCCAGAACAGCACGAGCAGCACGCCGAGGCCCAGATACATCGTCCCCACGAGTTTCACGAGCGCGAGGATCGTGCCGCCGCCCTGAGTGGCGAACAGCCACGCGATGATCGCGAAGATGGCGATCGGCGACACCGCGATGATCCAGTCGGTCACCTTGAAGACGGCGCCCATCAGCGCGTCGAGCACGGCCACGAGCGGGCGGGCGCGTTCGCCGGTGGCGGCGAGCGCGAGGCCCAGCAACACGGCGAAGAACAGCACCGGCAACAGATTCGAACCGGCCATCGCGGCGACGATGTTCGACGGGATCATGTCGAGGAAGAAGTGAGTCCAGTCGACCGACGTGGCGACGACCTTCATCTTCGGATCGGCGCCGGCGAGATGCGCGCCGAGTCCCGGGTGGAACAGTTCGTTGATGCCGAGTCCGATCACCGCCGACACGATGGTGGCCGCGAAGAAGTACAGCAGGCTGATGGCCGACACGCGTCCGAGCGCGCGAGCGTTGTGGCCCATCTGATAGATGCCGAGCGCGATTGCGGTGAAGACGAGCGGCACGACGATCATCTTGATCGCCTGCACGAACGCGGTTCCGACCGGCATGAGTTTGCTGGCCGCGCCCGGCGCGACAAAACCGCAGACGATGCCGAGCATCAGACCTAGCAGCATCTGGACGGGCAGCGGGATGAGACGTTTCCTGGCAGTACGGGACATGGCTGGACCTTTCTTGGAGATCGTGGGCCGGCGCTCAGACTGCCGACACGGGGATGAGCGCCTTCAGGCGCACCTGCATTGCGTGATTCAGGTGATCCCAGACGGCGCGCTGCGCGTCGTCCGGTCGCCCTGCGGCAATCGCCTCGAAGATTGCGAGGTGCTCGCAAACCGCTTCGCGCGTGCGCTTGACGTCGTAATTGGGGATGCGTTGCAGCGCGAGTCCGCTCTGCACGCGCAACGCGTGGTACATGTCGAGCAGCCGCGCATTGCCGGCTGCGGCGAACATCGCTTCGTGAAACTGCCAGCCGATCTGCTGTGCTTCGTCGACATCGATATTCGCGTGAGGGGCGCTCATTGCGCGCAGCCGGTCGGCGCAATCGCGCAGGGCCGGGGGGACGCCGCGCTGCGCGGCGAGCCACGCCGCCATGCCTTCGAACGCGAGGCGCAACTCATGAATCTCGCGCAGATCGTCGACGCTCAGCTGCCTTACGAAGGTGCCGCGCATCGGCACGATTTCGAGCAGGCCGTCGTTCGCCAGCGTACGGATCGCCTCGCGTACCGGTGTGCGGCTCACGCCGAAACGCTCGGACAGCGCGCGTTCCGACAGCGCTTCGCCTGGCCCCAGCTCGCCCGACAGCAGCAGGTTCTTGATGGCCTTGTAGGTGGTCTCGCGATCGAGCGCGACGATGGGAGGTTTCTGGTTCATGACTGGTATACCAGCAAAAAACAATTTTGCTGTCAACTTTTCTGTCATGACGGACGAGGGCGAGCGGCTGAGGGTTTTCCCTTGAATTTCGCGGGAGTCACGAGAAGTTCAAAGTTGAATGAGGCTCGGCAGAGGGATTTTTACCGATCCCGCCGCCATCCCTTCTTGAATTTGTCACCACCCGTCCATATAATTAGCACTCGCTGCACGAGAGTGCTAACAACATCGCCGGTTGGCCTGGCCAGCCGGGTTTTCTCAGCGTTCTTCAGTCTCAATCAAGAGAGGAGTATGTATGAACCTTCGTCCTTTGCATGATCGCGTGATCGTCAAACGTCTGGATCAAGAAACCAAGACTGCGTCGGGCATCGTGATCCCCGAAGCCGCAGCAGAAAAGCCGGATCAAGGCGAAATTCTGGCAGTCGGCCCGGGCAAGCGTGACGACAAGGGTGCACAAATCGCGCTCGACGTGAAGGTGGGCGACCGCGTCCTGTTCGGCAAGTACGCAGGCCAGACCGTCAAGGTCGACGGCAACGAACTGCTCGTGATGCGCGAAGAAGACATCATGGCCGTGGTGCAGAAGTAAGCGAGCAAATCGCTACTTACCCGGTTATATCCCAAGTATTCAAGGAGTTAGAAGATGGCAGCTAAAGACGTCGTATTCGGTGATTCCGCCCGTGCCAAGATGGTTGAAGGCGTGAACATCCTCGCGAACGCTGTGAAGGTCACGCTGGGCCCGAAGGGTCGCAACGTGGTGCTGGAACGCAGCTTCGGCGGCCCGACGGTCACGAAGGATGGTGTTTCGGTCGCGAAAGAGATCGAACTGAAAGACAAGCTCCAGAACATGGGCGCGCAAATGGTCAAGGAAGTGGCTTCCAAGACCAGCGACAACGCAGGCGACGGCACCACGACCGCAACGGTTCTGGCTCAGTCGATCGTTCGCGAAGGCATGAAGTACGTCGCATCGGGCATGAACCCGATGGACCTGAAGCGCGGTATCGACAAGGCTGTGTTCGCAGCGATCGAAGAACTGCGCAAGATCAGCAAGCCGTGCACGACCAACAAGGAAATTGCTCAAGTCGGTTCGATCTCGGCAAACAGCGATTCGTCGATCGGCGATCGTATCGCTGAAGCGATGGACAAGGTCGGCAAGGAAGGCGTGATCACCGTTGAAGACGGCAAGTCGCTGCAAGACGAGCTGGACGTTGTCGAAGGTATGCAATTCGACCGCGGCTATCTGTCGCCGTACTTCATCAACAATCCGGACAAGCAAGTTGCCGTGCTCGACAACCCGTTCGTGCTGCTGCACGACAAGAAGGTTTCGAACATTCGCGACCTCCTGCCGGTACTGGAACAAGTCGCCAAGGCTGGCCGTCCGCTGCTGATCATCGCAGAAGACGTCGAAGGCGAAGCACTGGCAACGCTGGTGGTGAACAACATCCGCGGCATCCTGAAGACGGTTGCCGTCAAGGCTCCGGGCTTCGGCGATCGTCGTAAGGCCATGCTGGAAGACATCGCGATCCTGACCGGCGGTCAAGTCATCGCTGAAGAAACCGGCCTGACGCTCGAAAAGGCAACGCTGGCTGAACTGGGTCAAGCGAAGCGTATCGAAGTGGGCAAGGAAAACACGACGATCATCGACGGCGCTGGCGAAGCTGCAACGATCGAAGCACGTGTGAAGCAAGTGCGCACGCAAATCGAAGAAGCAACGTCGGACTACGACCGTGAAAAGCTGCAGGAACGCGTGGCCAAGCTGGCAGGCGGCGTTGCAGTGATCAAGGTCGGTGCTGCGACCGAAGTCGAAATGAAGGAAAAGAAGGCACGTGTCGAAGACGCACTGCACGCAACGCGCGCAGCTGTGGAAGAAGGCATCGTGGCTGGCGGCGGCGTCGCGCTGATCCGTGCACGTACGGCAATCGCCGGCCTGAAGGGCGCTAACGCCGATCAGGACGCAGGTATCAAGATCGTGCTGCGCGCGATGGAAGAGCCGCTGCGCCAGATCGTCACGAACGGTGGCGAAGAAGCCAGCGTCGTGGTGGCGGCTGTTGCTGCTGGCACGGGCAACTACGGCTACAACGCGGCAACCGGCGAGTACGTCGACCTGGTCGACGCAGGTGTCGTGGACCCGACGAAGGTGACGCGCACGGCGCTGCAAAACGCAGCTTCGGTCGCTGGCCTGCTGTTGACCACCGACGCAGCTGTGTGCGAACTGCCGAAGGAAGACGCTCCGCTGGGCGGCGGCGGAATGCCGGGCGGCATGGGCGGCATGGGCATGGACATGTAATTTCGATTGGGCCTCTCTCGCGGGAGGTCCGCTTCGAAACGCATGGGGAAGCGTGCCGCGAGGCATGCTTCCCAAAACGAAAAAACCCGCAGAAATGCGGGTTTTTTTATGGGCGCGAGGTGGGTTTCAGTGCCGTGCTTCGCCCGGTGTCGCATCCTTGCCGGCGGCCGGCGGCGTTTCGTCGTCGCTGCTGCGGGCCCAGAAAAAGCGGTCCGGCATATAAGCGCCCATACCCGGCCGAAACGCGTTGCGCACGGCCTGGTACAGATACTCCTGCGCTTCGCGCACGGCTTCTGCGGGTTCCTGACCGTTGGCCAGCAACGCGGCAATCGCGGAGCCCAGCGTATCGGTAATGCCCATGATCCGATGGCTGCCGCGGTCCCATGTGTCCTGGCGCAACTGGCCGTCTTCGCTGAACAGCGTGTTGACGAGCCGGTGCGTGCCGGTTTCCGTCGACAAAATGTATTCGCAGCCTTGCGACAGCAAATGCGAGATCGCCGCGTCGAGGCTCGGCGCTTCGGCGTCGCCGTCCGGTTGAGCCAGCGCCAGCAGCGTGGTCGCGTCGGCAACCAGCAGCGTGGTTTGCGGCGCGAGCAGATCGGCGATGGCTTCGCGCAATTCGTCGGCGGCGAGCACGTGTTCGTCGTCGAGGGTGAAATCGGGCGCGAGGATCAGTGGGATGTCGTCGTAATCGGCGACCACTTCGGCGATCGCGCTGACCACTTCGGCGCGCGTGCATGCGCCGACCTTGAACGCCGCGATCGGCATGTCTTCGAGCAGCATCCGCGCTTGCGTTGCGACCACTTCGGGGTCGAGTCCGGTGACTTCGTCGCAGCTTGCCGAGTCGCGCACGGTGTAGCCGGTGAGCACGGAAACGCCATGGCAGCCCATGCTGGCAAGGGTCATCAGGTCGGCTTGCAGGCCGGAGCCGCCGGTGGGATCGGAAAGGCCGAAGGTGAGGACGATCGGAGGCGTGTCGCTGGGCATGAAGATTGACAGAAAGGAGCTAAATTTAGGCGCAGAGAGTGCGCAATCGACTCAATTATGCGGCCTAAACCGTTACGGGGGCGTTTTTTCGCATCCTTCGGCGCATCGCCGCGAATGGCCGATGCTCCGCTCGCGTCGCCGGTACGAAGCGCTGGGCGTGCGCATTGCAGGCAAGCGGCGAGCGCGCTTCGTCACCGCTTCGCCACCATCAGGAAAACCGCGGCGAACCGGGGCCAACCGCCGCGGCACAAGGCCGCCGCATGCGACGATAGCCCGTTTCTGATTGCTAGGCATTGGGGCGGC
The DNA here is from genome assembly GCF_046030735.1 of Paraburkholderia xenovorans. GTDB lineage: Bacteria > Pseudomonadota > Gammaproteobacteria > Burkholderiales > Burkholderiaceae > Paraburkholderia > Paraburkholderia xenovorans_A. Next base: position 102,618 of record NZ_JAQQBV010000009.1, on the reverse strand, counting down.
AACACGGTACCATCATGGCTCCCGTTCCCACGGACTTTACGACGCGACACAAGAATGGAATATCAAAGCTGGATGTGCCTGATTTGCGGCTGGATTTACGACGAAGAAGCCGGTTTGCCGGACGAAGGCATTGCGCCGGGCACCCGCTGGGAGGACGTTCCCATTAACTGGACTTGCCCGGAGTGCGGTGCGCGCAAGGAAGACTTCGAGATGGTTCAGATCTGAAGTGCCGCAGCCGGCCGAGCGCGCCGTGTCGCAACGGTAGTCTGTCATTGTCCTGTCGCTGGAACGCACACGTTGGACGATCGGTCCGCGTGCAGCGTGAAGCGGCGGCCCGTCAGCTTCCTGTCGTCTGCCCATGACTCTTCGAACCGCTGCACCTGATTCCTTCGACGCATTGCCGAATCCGCGCGGCGGCGCTGTCCGCCCCGCGGAACTTGCGCTGGCGGAGGCGTTGCTGGCGTACGAGCAGCGCGGCGAATGCACGTCGGCGTTGCTGCGGGCGTCGCATGCATTGCGCGAAGCCGGCTGGCTGAGCGCGCAGCGTTTCGCCGACGCGCTGGTGCGGCTATCACCGCTGTCGATGCACCCAGCAGCCGATCCGGGCGCCGCCGACAGCGCACGGCCCGTTTTCGGCGCGGCCTTGCGTGATTTTCGCGCAGCCCTCGAGCGCCACAATCTGCGCGAACTGTCATGTTCGCCGGCGCTGTTCAATCACTACCGTTCGGTGTGCGCACATCTGTCCGAGCACACACCCGGTTCCAGCGTCGCTTTCGAAGACCTCGCGTTGACCGGGCGTGCGGTGCCGCCGGTGTCGCTGCCCGCGCAGTCCGCGGATCATCTCGCGCATTTGCGCGCGCGCTACGAGCGTGCGTTGTTGCCGGTGCTGCGTTCCCAGCCCGACACCGGCAGCAGCGCCGCACTGGCGCTGACCAACGCCGCGCTCGATGAACTCGATGCCGTGCTCGCCGAGCTCGTCGGCCCCGATCCCTACGATTTCTGGCGGCTCGCCAAAGCGTGCGCCAAGGCGCTGCGCGTCGGCGGCCGCGCCACGAGCGAAACCGACGCGCGGCGTTTTTACGCACGCTGCAACCTCACGCTCGCGGACCACGCGCGCGGCATCCAGCGCGCTCCGCGTTCGCTGGTGCGGGCGACGCTCGCGCTGCTGTGGCGCGACTACGCGCTGTTCGGCGCCGCGGCGGACGACGCCGAGCAGGTCGAAGTGCTGCGCGATTACGGTTTGACGGTCGATTGGCACGTGGCCGGCACCCAGGCGTCGGAAATGCTGTGGGAAGCGGGCGCCGCCGACGCGCAGGCCGTCACGGCCGCGCGCATCGTGATGACCCGCGAGTTGGGCGTGCTGACGGTGAACGCGCACGCGTACGAAGATTTCCTGCAAACGGCCGACGGCGCGATTGCGGCGCTGACCGAGCATGCGCGCATGGCCGATCAGCCGGAGAAGGCCGACCCGAGCGAGGCGTTGCAAGCGGGCGACGCCGCCTATCGTCTCGGCGCGGCGGCCTGTGCGCTGGGCTTGGGGCATGTTGCGCTGGTGGCCGATGCATTGGGGCTCGCGTGGCGTCGTCGCGCGCATGCCGGCGTATCGACGCCCGCGGTGCGCTCGCATGTGATCGTCGGCGCGCCGGCGGCGAGCACGCTCGAGCAGGCGGCCGAAGCGCTGCGCGCGACGTTGCACAAGGTCGCCGCGGGTGTCACGCCGCCCGGCGCCGGCGCCACCTTGGCCGCGTTGACGCGGGCGATCGAGGAGGGCGGCGCCTGAACGCGCGCCGCAGGCTTTCGGGTGATACCGCGACCAGATCGGCAACATTGCTGCAAACAGCGCGACAGCATCGCAGCGCCTTTTAAATATCGCCAGAACTTCACGGCAAGGCACGACCTATGCGTGTCGCAAAACACCGCTAACCTGCACGGTGGCCAACGCCGGAGTGCGTGATAGAGTGGAACTTGAATCGCCGTCGATGGCTCGCGGCACGCTTGAGCAGATATCGCGGCATCCTGCTCCCAAGCACGCTCAAAGCCCCGCCATCCCGCATCGTCTTTGCTAAAATCCGAACTATGTCCAAGAGTACCGATCGCATCAATCTGACCAACCAGTTCCTGATCGCCATGCCTAGCATGGCCGATCCCACGTTTTCAGGAACGGTGGTCTACCTTTGCGATCACAGTGAGCGCGGCGCGCTCGGCCTCGTGATCAACCGGCCGACCGATATCGACCTCGAAGCGCTCTTCAGTCGCATCGATCTCAAGCTGGAGATCGAACCCCTTCTGCATGTTCCCGTGTATTTCGGCGGTCCGGTGCAAACCGAGCGCGGCTTCGTGCTGCACGATCCGAAAGACGGCAATGCGTACACGTCGTCCATGTCCGTGCCGGGCGGCCTTGAAATGACCACGTCGAAAGACGTGCTCGAAGCGGTCGCGAGCGGCACCGGCCCCGAGCGCTTTCTGCTCACGCTCGGCCATGCCGGCTGGGGCGCCGGTCAGCTCGAAGAAGAAATCTCGAAGAACGGCTGGCTGACGGTCGAGGCCGACCCGAAGATCGTCTTCGACGTGCCTGCCGAAGAACGTCTCGAAGCGGCGCTCGCGCTGCTCGGCATTTCCCTGTCGATGCTGTCGGGCGAAGCAGGTCACGCATGAGTCTCGCGGGTGGACGTGAGGCGACGCTGCTTGCGTTCGACTATGGCGAAAAACGTATCGGTGTGGCGGTCGGCAATGCGCTCACACGCAGTGCGCGCCCGCTCGTGATCGTGCAGAACCGCAGCCGCGAATATCGCTTCGAGGAAGTCGGCAAGCTGATCGCCGAATGGAAGCCGGACGCGCTGATCGTCGGTTTGCCGATGCACCCGGACGGCACGCCGCACGAAATGACCCAACTCGCGAAGCGCTTCGGCAATCAGCTGAATGGCCGCTTCAATCTGCCGGTTACGTGGATCGACGAACGTTATTCGTCGGTCGAGGCGAAGGCGGAAATCCGCGCCGGCCACGGCCGCGCCGATATGCTCGACGCCGAAGCGGCCAGCATCATCCTCCAGCAATATCTAGACGGACTGTCCAACGATCATGAGTTCCATTGACGCCGAAGCGTTCTACCGCGCTTTGCTCGAACAGATTGTCGCGGTGTATGGCGAAACACTGGGCGGCGCGGAGGGCGCCGTGCTGGCGGGCATTCATAGCGGCGGCGCGTGGCTCGCCGAGCGCCTCGCGCGCGATCTGAAAGCACCGGGCTTCGGCGTGGTCAATGTCGCGCTGCATCGCGACGACTACGCGAAAAAGGGCCTGCACTCGCAGGCGAGCCCGACCTCGCTGCCGTTCGCGGTCGACAACCGTCGCATCGTGCTGGTGGACGACGTGCTGTACACCGGTCGCACGATCCGCGCGGCGCTGAACGAACTCTACGATTACGGCCGTCCGGCTTGCGTCGAACTGGCGGTGCTGGCCGATCGCGGCGGACGCGAACTGCCGGTGGCGGCGCGCTTCGTCGGCGGCGTGGTGGAGGTGCCGGCCGATACGACGCTCGTGCTGGCCCGCGAGGCGAGCGGCGCGAACGGCGAGCCTGAGTTCACGCGCTTCACTTTCCACACCGAAGCACGCGTCGATTAAACGCGGTTCCGCGCTATCAGCGCCCGAGCAAAAACGTCGACACGCCGCGGCTTCGCGCGCGGCGCCTGAATCGTCACACGCAGTCAGCATCGACATCGAACACGTTGAAGCCCGTATTTGAAGCAGGTACATCATGAACACCGCCACCCAGGTTCCGCAGGATTCCGCCGACAGCGCCACCGAGCGCTTTCGCTACGGCTTCCTGAAGGGCAATCCGCAGCTCACGAAAAACGGCGAGCTCAAACATCTGTTGTCGATCGAAGGCTTGCCGAAGGCGATCGTCAATCACATTCTCAATACCGCCGATCAGTTCGTCAGCGTGACCGATCGCGAGGTGAAGAAGGTGCCGCTGTTGCGCGGCAAGTCGGTGTTCAACCTGTTTTTCGAGAACTCGACCCGCACCCGCACCACCTTCGAGATCGCCGCGACGCGTTTGTCGGCGGACATTCTCAACCTGAACATCAATGCTTCGTCCACCAGCAAGGGCGAATCGCTGCTCGACACGATCAACAATCTGTCGGCGATGCATGCCGACATGTTCGTCGTGCGTCATGCATCGAGCGGCGCGCCGTATCTGATCGCCCAGCATTGCGCGCCGCACGTGCACGTGATCAATGCCGGCGACGGTCGTCATGCGCACCCCACGCAAGGTCTGCTCGACATGTACACGATCCGCCACTACAAGAAGGATTTCACGAATCTGCGCGTGGCGATCGTCGGCGACATTCTGCATTCGCGGGTTGCGCGCTCGGACATTCACGCGCTGACCACGCTCGGCGTGCCGGAAGTGCGCGCGATCGGTCCGCGCACGCTGCTGCCGGGCGGCCTCGAACAGATGGGCGTGCGCGTGTTCCACAATCTCGACGAAGGCCTGAAAGACGTCGACGTGATCATCATGCTGCGTCTGCAGAACGAGCGGATGAGCGGGGCGTTGCTGCCGTCGGCGCAGGAGTATTTCAAGAGCTGGGGCTTGACGCCGGAGCGCCTCGCGCTCGCGAAGCCCGACGCGATCGTGATGCATCCGGGCCCGATGAACCGCGGCGTGGAGATCGACTCGCAGGTGGCCGACGGTCCGCAATCCGTGATCCTGAATCAGGTGACGTTCGGCATTGCGGTGCGGATGGCGGTGATGGGGATTGTCGCGGGCAATCACGACTGATTTCGTCTGGCTTCAGACCTCGGAATAATTAAGGCAGCGCATGAAGATTCATATTCAAGGCGGCACGCTGATCGATCCGGCAGTGGGCACCGAACAGCAGCAGGACATGTTTATCGCCGCGGGCAAGATCGTCGCGCTCGGCCACGCGCCGGCCGACTTCCAGGCAGAGAAAACAATCGACGCCAAAGGCCTGACGATCGCACCGGGTCTCGTCGACCTGTCCGCGCGCTTGCGCGAACCGGGCTACGAACACAAGGCGACGCTCGAATCCGAAATGGCCGCGGCATTGGCCGGCGGCGTGACGAGCCTTGTGTGTCCGCCGGACACCGATCCGACGTTGGACGAACCGGGCCTCGTCGAGATGCTCAAGTTCCGCGCGCGCAATCTGAACCAGTCGCACGTGTATCCGCTCGGCGCGTTGACGGTCGGCCTCAAAGGGCAGGTCATCACCGAAATGGTCGAGCTCACGGAAGCGGGCTGCATCGGTTTTTCGCAGGCCGATGTGCCGGTGGTCGATACGCAGGTGTTGATGCGCGCGCTGCAATACGCGGCCACGTATGGCTACACCGTTTGGCTGCGTCCGCTGGATGCGTATCTCGGCCGTGGCGGCGTCGCCGCGAGCGGCGCGCTGGCTTCGCGGATGGGCCTCTCCGGCGTGCCGGTATCGGCTGAAACCATCGCGCTGCATACGATTTTCGAACTGGTTCGCGTGACCGGCGCGCGCGTGCATCTGTCGCATGTGTCGTCGGCGGCGGGCATCGCTTTGATGCGCGCGGCGAAAGCCGAGGGCCTGCCGGTGTCGTGCGACGTCACGATCAATCACGTGCATCTGATCGACCTCGACATCGGTTACTTCGACGCGCAGTTCCGCCTCGATCCGCCGTTGCGTCAACAGCGCGATCGTGAAGCGATCCGCGCGGGCCTCGTCGACGGCACGATCGACGCGATCTGCTCCGACCACACCCCGGTGGACGACGACGAAAAACTGCTGCCGTTCGCCGAAGCCACGCCGGGCGCGACGGGCCTCGAATTGTTCCTGTCGCTGACGGTGAAGTGGGCCGACGAAGCCGGCGTGCCGCTTGCGAAAGCGCTGAACCGTATCACCGCCGCGCCGGCCGACGTGCTGAAGCTCGCCGCAGCCGGCCGCGTCGGCGTGGGCAGCGTGGCCGACCTGTGCGTGTTCGATCGCCACGCGCATTGGCGCGTCGAACCGCGTGCGTTGAAGAGCCAGGGGCACAATACGCCGTTCCTCGGCTACGAACTGCCGGCACGCGTGCGGGCAACTATCGTGTCCGGTCACGTCGCTTTCGAACAGCGTTGATCCCGGCGTCATCTTAAGAAAGTCTCTGACTATGAAGCTCGCGTTACGCAAGGCCCGTCTGGTCGTGCATCTGCTGCACGGCATGTGGATCATCGCCACACGCTTTTCCAGGGTGGGCGAGGAAGGCCGCCAGACACTCAACCGTGAGTGGTCGCTGAAAATGCTGCGGCTGTGCGGCATGCAGCTCGTCGTGCATAACGACAGCGCGCGGCTCGATCGCGGCGCGCTGGTGGTGGCCAATCACATCTCGTGGAGCGACATCTACGTGATCAACGCGTGGCGGCCCACGCCGTTCGTGTCGAAGGCCGAGATCCGGCAATGGCCGGTGGTCGGCTGGCTCGCGCAGCAACTGGGCACGGTGTTCATCCAGCGCGAGAAGCGCAGCGACGCGAAGCGGATCATGCATGAATTGTCCGAGCGTCTGAGCGCGGGCGAATTGATGTGCGTGTTTCCTGAAGGGACGACGTCCAGTGGGCTTGCGTTGCTGCCGTTTCACGCGAATATGTTCCAGGCGGCGGTGTCGGCCTCGGCGCCGGTGCAGCCGCTGTGCATCATGTATGAAGACGCGCAGGGCCGGCAGTCCACCGCACCCGCGTATATCGACGATTTGACGCTCGCCGATTCGTTGAATGCGCTGTTGAAAAGCGGGCCGTTGACCGCGCATGTTTATGTCGGTGCGCCGCTTGCGCCCGGTGCGGATCGGCGCGCGCTGGCGGCAGAGGCGCAGGAGGTGATTGGGGCGGCGCTGCGGAAGATGCAGGGCGGTTTGGCCGGCACCGGTGCGGTGTTTGTCGGGCAGGGCGCAGACGCGGTGGACACGTCGGCGCTGGTCGAGCCGATCGATCAAGGCGGGCGCTCGGCTTAATGCGGGCGCGCGTTGTTCGCGGCTCGAGTAGCGCACCAAGTAGCGTAGCAGGGTGCTGCTAGCCGGTATCGGCTTCGGCGAGCGGCAACCCGACTGCTTGCTCAGTTGCCTCCGCCGCCCGCCGCGCGGCAACTTTCGCAATTCACCTGAAACAGCGTGCGTTCCGCCGGGTTCGGCGCGAGGTGCACCGCGGACAGTTTTTCTCCCCATACACAGCCCGAATCCAGGCCGATCAGGTTGTCGCGCAGAGTCAGGCCAAGCGCGGCCCAATGACCGAACACCACGGTGACGTCGGCCGTCTTGCGCGACGGCACGTCGAACCATGGCATTGCACCCGGCGGCGCCGAATTCAGGCCGCCGCTGCTGCTGAAATCCATCGCGCCGTCCGCATTGCAGAAACGTACGCGCGTCAATGCGCTGCAGGTCAGGCGCAAGCGTTCAATGCCTTTGAGGCTGGCCTTCCAGCGATTCGGCTCGTTGCCGTACAGACCCGCGAGGGTTTCCTTCCAGTTCGGCGCGCGCAGTGCGCGCTGCAATTCGTGAGCGAGTTCCAGCGTGGTCGCGACGTCCCACTGCGGCAACACGCCCGCATGGACCATCAGCATGCCGTTGTCGAAATGCGCGAGCGGCCGGTGGCGAACCCAGTCGAGCAGATCCTGAGCGTCCGGCGCTGCCAGAATGTCGTCGATCGTGTCGCCTTTTTTCGACTTGCGAATGCCCGCCGACACCGACAATAAATGCAGGTCATGATTGCCCAGCACCGGCACTGCCTGGTCGCCCAGCGCGATGATGTCGCGTAACGTGGCAAGCGATTCAGTGCCGCGGTTGATCAGGTCGCCCGCGAACCACAGCGGGGTGCCGGCAGGCGGCGCAGCTTTTTCCAGCAATTGCCGGAACGGCGTGCGACAGCCTTGCAGATCGCCGAAAGCCAGAGGAGGCAGGTGTGCGAAGGAATGAACGGTGGAAGCGGTGGAGGGTGTCATCAAAAGGGTCGTTGCAATTCGGTACAACCTGTTACGCATAAGACGTGCCGCGGTGGGCGGTGCAACATACTAGCGTGACATAATAGCCCGTTTGAACGGCCAATATCGGGCAAAGCGCTGTCGGCGCGTCGCCGGAACCCGCGGCGCTGCAATAGTGCGCGATATTGCGTCACAACAGATGACCCTCGTGAACGGAGAAAGCATGTCGACTTCTCATGCGAAGCAACCGATCCGCACGCTCGTCACTGGGGCGAGCGGGTTCACCGGCCGCTATCTGGTTGAGCGTCTGCTGGGGCGTGGCCATACCGTGATCGAGACGGTAGCCGGTCGCGACGAGGTCGAAACGCCGACGCGCGTGAGGCTCGACATCACGTCGCCTGACGCCTGCCGGCGCGTGATCGCCGCCGTGCGGCCCGATTACATCGTGCATCTGGCCGCGATCAGCTTCGTGGGTCACAACGATCCACTCGACTTCTATCGCGTCAACGTGCTCGGCACGCTGAATCTGCTGGAGGCCTGCGAAGCGGTCGGCCATACGCCGCGCAAGCTGCTGATCGCGAGTAGCGCGAACGTGTACGGCAACGTGACGAGCAGCGCCATCGACGAAACCTTCCCGGTCACGCCGGTCAATCACTACGCCGCCAGCAAAGCGGCGATGGAAACGATGGTGCGCACGTGGTTCGACCGCCTGCCGATCCTGATCGTGCGGCCGTTCAACTACACCGGGCGCGGCCAGACAAGCAATTTTCTCGTGCCGAAGATCGTCGAGCATTTCGCGCGGCGCGATGCGGCGATCGAGCTGGGTAATATCGACGTCGCGCGTGATTTTTCCGATGTGCGGTATGTGGCGAGTGCGTATGAGGCGCTGCTCGATTCCGATGCCGCGGCTGAAACGGTCAATGTGTGTACGGGCACCCCTTATACGCTGCGGGAGATTCTTTCGACCGCAAGCGAGCTGACCGGGCACGACATCGAGGTGCGGGTGAATCTGGCGTTCGTGCGTCAGACGGATGTGAAGATGCTGGCGGGGTCGCCTGCGAAGTTGCGGTCTTTGGTGCCGAAGGTCGAGGCTATTCCGTTTATGGATACGCTGCGGTGGATGTTGGCGGCGTAAGCGGCGACCTTTAAGGGGCGTCGTTTTCCAAAAATGCACGCATCAGCCCACAAAAATTACAGAAAGACGTGATTGCTTGGCGCTACACCTACATGAATTGCCCGTCATAACTAAAGACAGTCCAAGGTCGCAACCCGTGCGGTGCGTTCCTATTTGCGTGGCCGGCACGCAAAGTTGGTCAGGCTCTTAGCGCCCGCAAGCTCCATGTATCAAGTTGTATTCGGGCATTGTTTTGGAGGCGCGGTGTCATATAATCTTCGCTTCCAAAGGTCAATGGCGCGCCAACCGTGGCGCGGCCTGACTCGATTGCTAAAAAAAGACGCGAGTTCGCACCAGCTTATGCTGGTTCCTTCGCGGATCCGCCAAAAAGTGCGTCGGTCGTTGCAGCGAGCAGCGGTAGTGATGGGCAGGGGGCGCTGCTTATGCTGGAGCGCAAGAATACACCTTAAGGATTTGTATGATTCTCGTAACGGGCGGCGCGGGCTTCATTGGCGCGAATTTCGTCTTGAATTGGCTAAGTGTAAGCGATGAGCCCGTGCTTAACGTGGACAAACTCACGTATGCAGGTAATCTCGCCACGCTCAAGTCGCTTCAAGGAAGCGAGAAACATATATTTGCACGGGTCGACATTTGCGATCGTGCTGCGCTCGACCGGTTGTTCGCCGAGCATAAGCCGCGAGCCGTGGTTCACTTCGCTGCAGAGAGTCACGTGGATCGCTCGATCGACGGTCCGGCTGATTTTGTGCAGACAAACGTCGTCGGCACCTTCACCTTGCTTGAGGCAGTGCGCGCTTACTGGGGCGGTCTACCGGAAGTCGAAAAATCGGCCTTTCGCATGCTTGCCGTGTCCACTGACGAAGTATTCGGTTCGCTTGGTCCCGAGGATCCTCAGTTTTCCGAAACAACGCCATATGCGCCCAATAGCCCGTATTCGGCAACCAAAGCTGCATCGGACCACTTGGTGCGGGCCTACCATCACACGTACGCTTTGCCCACGCTGACCACCAACTGTTCCAATAACTACGGTCCGTATCATTTCCCTGAAAAGCTCATTCCGCTAATGATCACCAACGCACTTGCTGGCAAGTCGTTGCCGATCTACGGCGATGGGCAGAACGTGCGTGACTGGCTGTATGTGACGGACCACTGTTCGGCGATCCGCCGCGTGCTTGAAAGCGGCACGCCGGGGGAAACCTATAACGTCGGTGGTTGGAACGAGAAAGCCAACCTTGAGGTTGTGGACACACTGTGCGCTCTGCTCGACGAACTGAAGCCGAAGGCACGGGGGAGTTATCGTGAGCAGATCGCGTTCATCAATGATCGACCAGGCCACGACCGCCGTTATGCGATCGACGCGAGCAAGCTTGAACGCGAACTCGGCTGGCGGCCCGCGGAGACGTTCGAAAGCGGTTTGCGCAAGACAGTTCACTGGTACCTGGACAATCAGGCGTGGGTGAGCGAAGTCACCTCCGGCGACTACCGCAAGTGGGTAGGGCAGCACTATGCCTGACTTCGAGGCGCGCACGGGTCGCGAGACAGCCCCCATCCTTATTGTCGGTGCCAAAGGGCAATTGGGCGTGGAATTGTGCCGGAGCTTGGCGCAATTGGGTCCGATCGTCGCAATGGGGCGCGAGACGTGTGACTTGACCTCGCCGGAACAGATCAAGGACGCGGTACGCTCGGTCAGGCCGCGCTTGGTCGTCAACGCGAGTGGCTTCACAGCGGTGGACGCCGCGGAAACGTCGGCTGACCTCGCGCATGCTGTCAACGCGCGGGCGCCCGGTGTGCTCGCGGCCGAAGCGAAAGCACTTGGCGCCCTGATGATTCATTATTCGACAGACTACGTGTTCGATGGTACGAAGTCGGCTCCTTACGTGGAAGATGACGCCACGGCGCCGTTGTCTGTCTACGGCCGCTCGAAGCTCGACGGCGAGCACGCGGTACGGGGCGTGGACGTCGATCACTGGATATTCCGCACCAGTTGGGTGTTCGGCGTACAGGGAGGTAACTTCCTCAAGTCGATCGCACGTGCCGCGCGCAGCCGCCCGTCGCTTTCCGTGGTCGCTGACCAGATCGGCGCGCCGACCCCCGCATCGTTGCTTGCCGACGTTACGGCGCTCGCTGCTTACCGGTATCTTGACAATCGTGCGCCGATGGCTCGCGGCGTGTATCACCTCGCCGCGTCGGGCGAAACCAGTTGGCATGAGTTCGCGCGGCGGATAGTTGACACGCTCGCGGCCGCCGACGTTGCGCTGACAGTGACGTCCGACCAGGTGCTGCCTGTAACCGCCGCCAACTACGGCAGTGCGGCGCCGCGGCCGACTAATTCCCTGCTGGACACGTCGAAGCTGCGTGCGGCGTTGAATATCGAGCTTCCCGACTGGCGGGAAGGCGTGGATCGTGTGCTGGCGGAGTTCGTCGCAGGGCAACGGTTGCTCGGCTGAGTGCGCCTTTGCAGACTTCCTGAGAGACCCAATATGAAACGAAAAGGCATCATCTTGGCCGGTGGTTCCGGAACCCGTCTTTACCCCATCACGCGCTCGGTATCGAAGCAACTGCTGCCCATCTATGACAAGCCGATGATCTACTACCCCCTCAGCACGTTGATGCTGGCGGGTATTCGCGACATCCTGATCATTTCCACGCCACAGGACACGCCGCGCTTCGCCGAACTGCTTGGTGACGGTACCCGTTGGGGGTTGAACCTGGAGTACGCCGTTCAGCCCTCGCCAGACGGTCTGGCGCAGGCTTTTATCATTGGTCGCGAGTTCCTCGGCAATGATCCGTCGGCGCTGATTCTCGGCGACAACATTTTCTATGGGCACGACTTGGCGAAGCAGCTTGTGAGTGCAGATGCACGCGCCGATTGCGCGACCGTTTTTGCATATCATGTGCACGATCCGGAGCGCTACGGTGTGGTCGAGTTCGATCAGCAGTTCCGGGCGGTGTCCATTGAAGAAAAGCCCGCCCGGCCGCGTTCGAACTATGCGGTGACCGGCCTTTACTTCTACGACAATCAGGTTTGTGACATCGCCGCGGATATCAAGCCGTCCGCGCGCGGCGAACTCGAGATTACCGATATCAATTCACGCTATCTGGCTGACCATAAACTGAACGTCGAGATCATGGGGCGTGGCTACGCGTGGCTCGATACGGGCACGCATGATTCGCTAATCGAGGCGTCCACGTTCATTGCTACGTTGCAGAAGCGGCAGGGTCTCGTGGTCGCGTGTCCCGAGGAGATTGCGTATCGCCAGCGTTGGATCGACGAAGAGCAAGTGCTCGCGCTGGCCGAACCGCTTTCCAAGAACGCGTATGGTCAGTACCTGCTCAGCCTTACGAAGGACCAAGTCGCATGGCCATCCAGGTAACCGCAACAGCGCTGCCCGAAGTCAAGCTCGTCGAGCCAAGGGTGTTCGGCGACACGCGTGGCTTTTTCTATGAAAGCTTCAACGCGCGCGATTTCGCCGAGCATCTCGGAAGAGACGTAGTGTTCGTGCAGGACAATCACTCTCGCTCCGCGAAAGGCGTATTGCGCGGACTGCACTACCAGATCGAGCACGCGCAGGGCAAGCTTGTGCGGGTCATTGAAGGCGAGGTGTTCGATGTCGCCGTGGACATTCGCAAGAGTTCGATGAATTTTGGCAAGTGGGTCGGCATGATTCTATCCGCGGAAAATCACCGGCAACTGTGGGTGCCCCCCGGGTTCGCGCACGGTTTCGTCGTGCTGTCGCAGTCGGCGCAGTTTCTGTACAAGACGACGGATTACTGGTTTCCGGAGCATGAACGCAGCATCGTGTGGAACGATCCGGATATCGGCATCGATTGGCCGATCGACTTCGAGCCGATGCTTGCAGCGAAGGATATGGCGGGCTCGCGACTGGTTCATGCGGAGTGCTTTGCATGAACGTTTGCGTGACTTGTGTCGACGGTCAGGCCGGTTTCGGACTTGGGCGCGGTATTCGAGAGTTTTACGGCGCGGCGTCCGTGTATCTCCACACGGTCGATCTTGCCACCCGGCAACGCGTCAGCCCTGCATTGATAACCGGTGAAGATGTATTCGAGTGAGGCGCCGATGGTGAACCGAAATCGCGTACAGACGCTTTTCGTCGAGCAACTGTCGAACAGGAGTCAGAAGCTTGAGCTTCATACGTTGCAGTACGAACGTAGTGACGGCTCTAGTCAGGTCCTCGAGCGAGAGATCTACACCGTCGACGATGGTGCGGCGGGACTGCTCTGCGATCTGACTCGACGTATGGTAGTCCTTGTTAAACAGTTCCGTCTCCCCGTGTATTTGCGTGGCGAGTCGGGGTGGACGCTTGAGGCTCCCGCCGGCTTTCTTGATTGCGCGTCTCCCGAGGAGCGTGTGAAACTGGAGATTGCCGAGGAAGCCGGATATCGCGTATCCGACGTGAAGAAGGTCTTCGAAGCGCTAATGATTCCGGGCAGCGTTACGCACGTCGTTCACTGTTTCATTGCACCGTATACGCCTGCCGACCGGGTTAATCGCGGCGGCGGACTGGTTGAAGAGGGAGAAGACATTGAGGTTGTCGAATTACTGATCGACGATGCGGTTCGGATGATCGCAACCGGAGAAATCGTCGACGGGAAAACGATCATGTTGCTTCTGCATGCCGCGCTATGTGTGTTTCGAGGATCGTGACAGGGTACGCCATCCTGCGCACAGGAGGGAATGATTCCGTTGGCTCCGCAGCAATCAACTACAGAGGTCGTGGCCGACTTTTGTGCCGGATTTCCTGCAAGCTATTCGAGAATGGGGTAGGCGTAAACTCAACGTGACCGCGGTGCGAGGACATAGGGTGAGCACTCCTTATCTCGCAAAGTGCCATACGGAGTGGTGTATAGTTAACGGTACATGCGCTCGAAAGTTTAATGTCTTGTGAAGTTGTAAAGTCTTGTGAAAATAATACCGCACGATAGGAAAGCATACGGAATGGCAGAAAAAATGGCCGCCTAACGGCGGTCCTCTTCGCCGCCGTCGCCACAGCGTTGCTACGATGCAGGGCCGTTTTTTGGCCCTAACGTGTTACGTGTGGGAGTGCGAATCGAGCATGAATCTAGGGAGCTACATGAAAGCGGTGATTTTGGCGGGTGGGCTTGGCACTCGAATCAGTGAGGAAACTGTCGCGCGGCCCAAACCTATGATCGAGATAGGCGGCAAGCCTATCCTGTGGCATATCATGAAGTCGTATTCGCATCATGGGATCAACGATTTCATTATCTGCTGTGGGTACCGTGGCTACGTTATCAAGGAGTACTTCGCGAATTATTTTCTGCATATGTCTGATGTAACCTTCGACATGCAGACAAATTCAATGGAAGTTCTCCATCGCAATGCGGAGCCATGGCGTGTAACCTTGGTCGACACTGGCGAGCTGACTATGACCGGTGGCCGACTCAAGCGCGTTTATCCTTATTTGAAGGATGAAGACACATTCTGCTTCACCTACGGCGATGGCGTCAGTGATGTAAATATCACGGAGCTGATTCGGTTCCATCGAGAGCAAAACGTCAAGGCCACGCTCACGGCTGTTCTGCCGCCGGGACGTTTTGGTGCTCTGGACCTCGCTGACCACCGCGTCAAGAGTTTCAAGGAAAAACCTGCCGGGGACGGCGCGATGATCAACGGCGGCTTTTTCGTCCTGTCTCCTTCGGTCATCGAATACATCGAAGACGATTCAACAGTGTGGGAAGCCACTCCGCTCGAAGGTCTTGCGGCGGACGGACAGCTGGCCGCTTACCAACATACCGGCTTCTGGCAGCCAATGGATACCTTGCGAGACAAGAATCATCTCGAAGAACTCTGGGCAAGTGGCCAGGCCAACTGGAAAACGTGGTCATGAATCCTGCATTCTGGGAAGGGAAGCGCGTTTTCGTTACGGGGCACACCGGTTTCAAAGGCAGTTGGTTATGCCTTTGGCTACAGAGTCTCGGGGCGCATGTTACCGGCTACGCACTACAACCGCCGACATCGCCGAGTCTCTTCGTCGAAGCGGACGTCGGAGCCGGCATGAAGTCGGTGATCGGCGATGTGCGTGATCTGTCGGCGTTGAGCAGCGCGATGCGCGAGGCGGATCCACAGGTTGTCATACACATGGCGGCACAGCCGCTGGTCAGGTATTCGTACGACGACCCGGTCGGCACCTATGCCACGAACGTGATGGGTACGGTGAACTTGCTCGAGGCAGTGCGGGGCAGCGCAAACGTGCGATGCGTCGTCAATGTCACGACGGACAAATGCTACGAAAACCGCGAATGGATGTGGGGCTATCGCGAGATCGATGCGCTCGGCGGCTTCGACCCGTATAGCAACAGCAAAGCATGCTCGGAGCTCGTTACCGACGGGTACCGGTCGTCATTTTTTGCTGCGTCGTCTGGCCCCGCAATAGCGTCGGCAAGAGCGGGCAATGTAATTGGCGGCGGTGACTGGGCTCGCGACCGGCTGGTGCCCGATGCCGTGACCGCCTTTCTTGCTGGTCACGCGGTACAGTTGCGCAACCCATCGTCCACGCGGCCCTGGCAGCATGTGCTCGAACCGCTTAGAGGTTATCTCAGCCTGGCGGAGCGTCTCTTCACCGAAGGCCAGGCGTTTGCCGCCGGGTGGAACTTCGGACCTAACGACGAAGACGTGCGCCCGGTGAGCTGGATCGTCGAGCGGCTTGCCGTGCACTGGGGCAACGATGCAAAATGGTCGGTCAGCGAGGGGAACCATCCTCACGAGGCAGGCATTCTCAAGCTGGACATCTCTAAAGCGCGTAGCCGGCTTGGGTGGCATCCGCATCTGAGACTCGACGATGCGCTAAAGCTCATCGTAGACTGGGCACAGCGGCGTAGAGAGGGCGAAGACGTACGGGAGTTGACGCTGTCGCAAATCACGCAATACCAGAAAGGCGCCATTTTGCTCCCCGTGCCTGGCGAGGTTATCAGGCGGAGCTAGTCAAAAGGTCCTGCCGCGCTAGTTGTGATGCGTGTTCCAGCCATTGCGACGCATAGCGTTATCTTTGTTTGTTGGCTCTTAGTTTAAAACCAAACTTATGCAAAACCCCAGAACACAAGCTATTCGCGAACAAATCGCCAGTCTCGTTAGCGAATATGCGTCGATCGCCCTTCGTCCGGAACCTTTCCTTCCCGGTCTGTCTGTCGTCCCGCCGTCGGGCAAGCTGATCGACGAGTCGGAACTCAAGGCGATGGTAGAAGCGTCCCTCGATGGTTGGCTGACTACCGGGCGCTTCAACGACGAGTTTGAAAAGAGACTGGCCAAATACATTGGCGTCGAGCATCTGATTACGGTCAATTCCGGCTCGTCCGCGAACCTCGTTGCCTTTTCGGCGTTGACCTCGCCGGCGCTCGGCGAGCGCGCAATTCGCCCGGGCGACGAAGTCATCGGCGTGGCCGCCGGCTTCCCGACTACGGTCAATCCGATTCTCCAGTTTGGCGCGGTGCCGGTGCTCGTCGACGTCGAACTTGGCACATACAATGTCGACGTCAGCTTGCTTGAAGCGGCAATCAGCCCCAAGACAAAAGCGATCATGCTGGCGCACACACTCGGCAACGCATACAACCTGGATGCTGTGGTCGCGTTGTGCAAGAAACACAACCTGTGGCTCGTAGAAGACTGCTGCGATGCGTTGGGAACAACTTACAACGGCCGCATGGTCGGTACATTCGGCGACATCGCGACCGTTAGCTTCTACCCCGCACACCACATCACGATGGGCGAAGGCGGCGCGGTCTTTACGAATAATCACGAACTGAAGCGGATTGCAGAAAGCTTCCGTGACTGGGGCCGTGACTGCTACTGTCCTCCCGGCAAGGACAACACCTGCGGCAAGCGGTTTGGCTGGAAGTTGGGCGAATTGCCCGAAGGCTACGACCACAAGTACACGTATAGCCACTTGGGCTATAACCTGAAGATCACCGATATGCAGGCTGCGTGCGGACTGGCGCAGTTGGAGAAGGTTGATGCCTTCGTCAAGGCGCGACGCGACAATTTCGCGTTCCTGCACGAGCGGCTTTCGTCCTGCGAAGAATTCCTGATCTTGCCCGAACCTACCCCGGGCTCCAATCCGTCGTGGTTTGGATTCCCGATCACGCTTCGGGAAAATGCACCCGTCTCGCGCGTCGATCTGTTGACGTACCTGGATCAGAACAAGATCGGTACGCGACTTTTGTTCGCTGGAAACCTGACGCGTCAGCCGTACATGCTGGGTCGCAACTTCCGCGTTGCAAGCGAGTTGAAGAATACCGACACCATCATGACCAGCACGTTCTGGATCGGCGTACAGCCGGCTTTGACGCGTGAAATGCTTGAATTCACCGCGAGCAAGATCGAGGCTTTTCTTGGCGTGAACTTTTGAGGACTGAGAAGTGACGAAAATTTCGATGGATATTTACCGCAAGTCGGTTGTAGCTAACTTTAGCTTCCTCAAATCGGCGGTCAATGCGCAGCAAGCGTTCTTGCGCGCCGTTGCAATCGGCGATCAAGGGTTCCTGGTTCCGGTTTCCGAGGTTCATCTCGAAGACGAATCGTTGCTGCAGCGCCTGACCGAATGGCGCAATACGAACGTTGAGGTGTATCCGACCCAGTTCCATGCGACGCTCGAAAGTACGCGTGCCTGGATGAAGGACCGGCTTTTGGCTGTCGAAGACCGCATGCTCTTCCTTGTGACTGACACCAAGGGCAAAGTGTTCGGTCATATCGGCTTCAATGGCTGCTACAACGACGAAGCGTTCTTTGAGGTCGACAACGTTGTGCGTGGCGAACAGGACGGCGAGAAGGGCCTGTTCTCTGCGGCACTGCGCACGCTGGTCGAATGGGCTCGCACGACCACGGTAGTCGAAGGCTTCTTCCTGCGCGTTATGGATGACAACCCTCAAGCCATCGAGTTTTACAAGCGCAATGGTTTCGTCGAGACGAAGCGCATTCCGCTGAAGCGTTCGGTGAAGGGCGAAACGACGTCATATTCGGAAGTCGCTGCTGGCGAAGCGGCAGACAAGCATTTCGTACGCATGGACTGGTCGCCTGCGGTAGATGAGATCGGCAAGTCGCTGATCCTGACGGCCGGCCCTTCCATTTCGGCGCGCGAAACGAACTACGCGTTCGATGCTGCGGCGAAGGGATGGAACAAGGAGTGGTCGAAATACCTGACTCGCTTTGAGAAGCAGTTCGCGGAGTACGTCGGCGTCAAGTATGCCCTCGCAACGTCCAGTTGCACCGGCGCGCTTCAGATCGCGTTGATGGCTCTCGATATCGGTCCTGGCGACGAGGTTATTGTGCCGGACCAGACTTGGGTGGCTACCGCGAACGCAGTGCGTTACACGGGTGCTACGCCTGTTTTCGCCGATATCGAACTGGACACGTGGAATCTCGATGCATCTTCGGTTGAGTCGCTGATTACCGAGAAAACCAAGGCAATCATGCCTGTGCATATGTACGGGCATCCGGCACGCATGTCGGCGATTACTGCGGTCGCGAAGAAGCACGGACTCCCGATCGTTGAAGATGCGGCGCCCGCAATCGGCGCCGAATGGCAGGGCAAGCGCTGTGGTACGTTCGGCCAGTTCGCCGGTTTTAGCTTCCAGGGTGCGAAGCTGATGGTGACGGGCGAAGGCGGCATGTTGGTCACGGACGACGACGCGCTGTATCAGAAAGCCCTCAAGATTTGGGACCAGGGCCGCAATCCGTCACGTACGTTCTGGATCGATGCCGACGGCGTCAAGTTCAAGATGTCGAACATTCAGGCCGCCCTCGGCTTGGGGCAACTCGAGCGCGTCGATGAACTGATCGAAATGAAGCGCCGTATTTTCAACTGGTATCAAGAAGGCCTCGAAGGCGTGCCGCACATCCGGCTGAATCAGGAAATCGAAGGGGCACGTAGCATCTATTGGATGAGTAGCCTGTTCCTGGACGAGTCGGCACCGCTTTCGCGAGACGAGTTGATGAAGCGTCTGAAAGAGCGCAACGTCGACAGTCGGCCTGTGTTCCCCGCTATCAGTCAGTATCCGATCTGGACGACCCAGCAGCAGCCACAGCCTACGGCCATGCGCGTAGGTCTTCAAGCGATCAACCTGCCTAGCGGTGTTTGCCTGAAGCGCGACGAAGTCATGTACGTCGCTTCGCAAATTCGAGGTCTACTGGGCGCTTGATGTCGATGACAAACCACACCCAAAGCTTTGCACGGAATGTCCGGTGCAACGCACTGCGCATGGTCCATCGCGCGAAGGCCTCCCACATCGGGAGCGCCTTATCCATAGCGGACATCGTGTCGGTGCTCTACGGAAAGGTGATGCATGTCGATCCGAAGAATCCCACGCTCAAGGACCGCGACCGTTTCATCCTCAGCAAAGGGCACGCATGCGTGGCGGTTTATGCAGCGCTTGCCGAGGCTGGATTCATCGCTCAGTCCGAGCTTGAGACATATGGCGCGGATTTCTCCTGGCTGATGAACCACATCAGCCACAAGGTGGCGGGTGTGGAGTTGTCGACGGGCGCATTGGGGCACGGCCTGCCGTTCGGCGTTGGCAAGGCGCTGGCTGCCAAAACGCGCAAGGCCGACTGGCGCGTATTTGTCGTCCTCAGCGACGGTGAGATGGATGAAGGCTCGAACTGGGAAGCCATGATGTTTGCCGCACATCACAAGCTCGACAATCTTGTCGCTGTGATCGACTACAACAAGCTGCAAAGTCTCGATACGGTATCGCGGACATTGAATCTCGAACCGCTGACCGACAAGCTCAGGGCGTTCGGTTGGGATGTCGTGTCCGTCGACGGGCACGATCACGATGCGCTGGCTTCGGCACTCGATGCTCGCACTCCCGGTCACCCGCGAATGATTGTGGCTGATACGGTCAAGGGGAAAGGCGTGAGTTTCATGGAGAACGAAGTGCAATGGCATTACCGCTCGCCGAGTGATGAGCAACTGGCCGCGGCTCTGCGCGAACTGGAGGCCGCCAATGCGTAATGCCTTTATCGACGAACTCATCGCTCAGGCAGAGCAGCACGAGGACATCGTTCTCGTCGTGGGCGACTTGGGCTATGGCGTCGTCGAGCCATTTGCGAAGCGATTTCCCGAGCGCTTCTTTAATGCAGGTGTGGCCGAACAGAACATGACGGGTCTGGCTGCTGGGTTGGCGTCAGAGGGTTACCACGTCTTCACTTATTCAATCGCAAATTTCCCGACTTTCCGCTGTGCGGAGCAGATTCGCAATGACATTGACTATCACGGGTTGCCCGTGACGGTGGTGGCGGTCGGCGGCGGCCTTGCGTACGGGAACCTGGGTTATTCCCATCATGCAGTCCAGGACTACGGGCTCATGCGCATGTTTCCTAACATGTTGATTGCGGCGCCAGGCGATCCGATGGAAGTTCGTGCGTGTGTTCGTTATCTGTGCGCTAACCCTGGGCCGTCATACTTGCGACTGGGTAAGGCCGGTGAGCCAAGCTTTCACGATGGCGTTCCGGAAATCGCACCGGGTAAATGGCTGACGGTCAAATCAGGCAATGCCGCGCACAAAACTTTGCTGTCGACGGGGGCTGCGCTCGAATTCGCAATGAGCTTGGCGACCGACTCATCGTATGTGGACTACGCAGTCCACTCGCTGCCGCTTTGGGGCATGGGACAGAAGGCCACGCAGGAAGGGCAGGTAGAGGCTTGGCAGGCGGTTGTGACCCTCGAAGATCACTTGGAGGATGCGGGGTTCGGCTCCTGGCTGCGTGAGGCGGTCACTGCCAATCCGCAACTCATGCTCAATATCAAAACCTGGGCGCTGAATTCATCGGTTTGCGGGAAGGTGGCCAAGCAGGCAACACTCAATGCATTGGGTGGCCTCACGCCAGGCGCAGCCACATAAATTTAATAATATGTCCGAAACAAGCAATCTCCGTCCGTCACAGGTTGAGGCACCCACGCTTCCGCAAGTTCCCGCAGATCCGGTTGTTGCCATCTCCATTCTGGTTCCTACGTACAACCGTGCAAAATATGTCAAGGAACTGCTGGATCGGTTCAAGGCAGAATTGCGCAAGTTACCCTCGGGCGAGATAGAGGTTATCGTCGTCGACAACGCGTCGACCGATTCGACGACGGAAGTCGCGCGCAAATTCGAGCATCTGGAGTGGTTCCGGTTCATCCGGAATGCGAGCAATGTCGGCGCTTCGAAAAATCTCTTCATCGCGCTTCCTGCGTGCAGGGGCAAGTACGTCTGGTGGATGGGTGACGACGATTGGCCCGAACCTGGCGTGATTGGGGCGGTCTTGAACACGATCCGATGGAATCCGGGGGTCGGCACGATCTTCTTGAACCGCCGTCTGCTTGATGCGCATAGTGGAAAGATCACCGTGTCGGAGTTCATTCCCGATCTGGCAGACAACTATAGCCCGACGCTGATGGACCTCATGCAGACGACAGGCCCGATGACGTTGTTCGGGTCGATCTCCGCGTTCCTTTTTCGGAGCAAGCCGGAGATCGCCGAGAATCATCAGAGGCATGTCGAACTCATGACCTCCTTTCCGCATGTGGGCTCGTTGCTGGAAAATTTCTACGACCAACCCGCGGTGACGCTCGGCAATCAATTCGTCGTCTGTACGATCGAGAATCATCGTCCCGATACATTCGATTACTCGAAGTTCATGCAGCGCTCCCCGCACTACGGCCTGTCAGTGGGCTACGCGCGACTGCTGTACATGTTGACCGACAAAGACAACTTTCCGCTTTACCGGTTGCGGACGGCGCATGAACTTTCCCCGTTTCAGAAAACCTCGTTGCAGATTCCGCAGTTCATTGCCTATCACCTTCGATGCGGCGCGCACATAGGCGATCCGATCAACATCTACGAGTTGCGTCTTATCAAAGAGACGTTCGAATTGTTTCGCACTGATACGGCGCGGCGCGAATACTCTCGACTCGAGATGAGTTTGCGCGCAACGTGGTTCATGCATCGTGTTTTCGCGTTCACCGACCGGTCGCGATCGATGGGGGGGGTCCTCAACTCCGCTGCCCGGCTCGTGCGTATTTCGAGACGAATCAGAGGATTGAAGCGCGCGGTGTGGTCGAAGATTAGGGGGCGCCGCTGATGTCCTGCGGTTGCCGGGCCCTGTTTCCGGGGCTTGGTTCGTTACACGGCTCGACTGGGTAGCAAACCGGCGGCTCGCGGTATCGATTCTTTATCTGTGCTTTTGCATCGAACCGCGCCCCCAACGTTACATCAAGCTTACGCAAATAAGCTGCGGTGCAGCTTGAACGCTGCTTTGAGGCGACGAGCATCCGTGAAATCGGATATCACACACCCCGACCTCGGATAGCGTAATAGGCATGCCAACGTCGACGGAGCCACGTTTTGTCCCAAAAAAACTGGGCTGACGTCAGCGAGCGGTAACGCAGCTGTGTTCCGTTGATATAATCCTTGTCTTGATAAACATGGCGGGTGAACCGCGTCCTTGTGCCGAGGCGATCGAGTAGCATCGGGCTCACTATCGCATCCCACTGCTCTATAGGGCAAAGCAGCACGCACTGTCACACGTGTGTCGCGTCAAGAGCCGCCTTGCACCAGAATCGATTGGTCTTCGGAGTCGCGTTTGAATTTGTGCATATGTGTGCCGACGTTTAACCGCGTTCGCTGTCTTGAGCAGTTGCTGCAGTCCATCCGGTTAAACGCTCCGCAGTGCGACGTCCTTGTACTGGACAATGCGTCAGACGACGGCACCGAACACTTCATGCGATCGCTGGCTCACGCCGGTCGGGTGCGCTACGACAGAAATACGGTGAACCGCGGAGCGATTGCGAACCTGTTGGACGTTGTTGCAAAAGCGCAGAGCGAATGGGTGCTGATCATGAGCGACGACGACGTCCTCAGGATGGATCTGGACTTCATCGACTCCATCGACTCAGACAATGTCGACGCGATCCTGCTGGGGCGATGCGATGGTGACGCCGAACTCAATTTCCTTCGCGACTGGCCGTATATCGACGCGAGCGCGACAGGGCACGCGCGTGGCGCCGCCTATACGTTCCGTACGCTAGCGGAACTGTTCGACGCGGGGCGCTGTCTTGGGGCTGCATTCACGCTGATCTCGGGCGTCGTAGTTAGACGCGAAGCGTGGCTGCGGTCTGAGGCCGAGTTGCGAAGTGGTCCCTGCGCGCAGGAATATGCGCGCTCGCTCTTCCCGCACTCGTGGATCATTATCAATCTGATGAAGCACGGTAGTGCTGTGGTCGTGAAAGACCAACCCGTCGTGATGGCGCGGCATGGGAACGACCGTGTGTGTGACAATAATGTGCTGGGGCGAGCGCTGCTGGACATTCGCGAATTCGAATCCGTCGCTTCCACGCTGCTCCAGAGCGACCGTCGCGCAGCGGCCGGATTGCTTGGCCTTGTCGGTCGGCACATCCAGAATCATGTTTTTCCGCGCGCCTTTGCCGCCATTTATCAACGCGCGCGTTACGGTGCCACGGAATGGGCCTTGTTTTCGCAACGGGCTGTCCGTTACCTTACGTTCGCTCAACGTACCTTTCCATCGCTTATCCCCTATCCGGTTCTGAAACAGGTGTACCGCTTTTACCGGCGCTTCGTAGCATGAGGGCGGTGTCCGATGTGAAGCCGACCGTTAGCGTGGTGATCGTTAACTATAACGGTGGGCAACTGCTCAACGAGTGCGTGCAGTCGCTGCGAGGTCAGACGTATCCGATCGAACGCATTCTCATTGTGGACAACGCTAGCACCGACGGTTCGTTAGCGGTCGTCGAGATGTTCCCGGGCGTGGAGAAGATGCCGCTTGGCTACAACTCTGGTTTTGCGGAAGGCAATAATGTGGCGTTCGAGCGTTGCGACACGGACTTCGTCGCATTGCTCAATCCCGACGCGATTGCCGACCCGCACTGGTTGGAGGAGCTCATCGCCACCGCAGCGCAGCATCCGGAGGCGGGGTCGTTCGGGTGCCGCCAGATGCAACCTGGCACCGATGGATTGCTGGACGGGACGGGCGACGTGTACCACGCGAGCGGTCTTGTCTGGCGGCGCGGCTATAACAGGCCGATGCGCGCCCGCGATCTTGAAGCTGCGCCGATTTTCTCGGCGTGTGGAGGCGCGGTGCTCTACAGGACGTTAGCCATCAAGGCGGCTGGCGGTTTCGACTCGCGGTTCTTTTGCTACGTCGAAGACGTCGATCTCGGCTTCCGGCTCCGACTGGCCGGTTGGCAATGTCGTTATGTGCCATCCGCGCTGGTCTATCACGTCGGCGGTGTATCGTCAGGTGGACCGCAGAGCGAGTTTTCGCTGTATCACGGGCATCGCAACCTAGTCTGGACCTTTGTCAAGAATATGCCCGGCTTTTTGTTCTGGCTGTTTTTGCCATCGCATATAGCCCTGAACGTCGCGACGGTGGTGATATTTGCCGCCAGGGGTTACGGACGAATCCTGCTAAAAGCGAAGTACGATGCAGTGCGCGGACTGTCCGACATGATCCGTGCGCGCAAAGACTTGCAGGCGAATCGCAAAGTAGGAGCGCTATCCATCTTGAAGGCACTCGACTATTCACCGATACCCAACTTCCGCGAGCTTCGCCGTAAGTTAAATGCAGTCGTGCAACCCGTTTGTCGCCGCTTAAACAGGCGATAGGTGCCCTTGCCGTTCCGCACCAAAGCAGGCTCGACCGTCACCGCAGCAGCGCAAAGGCGAGCGCGGACGAAGCGCTTGTCCAGTGAAGATTAACGAGAGAGATCTTTCTGTATGTCAACAAATGTACGACGACCCGGCTCGATGGGTTCTTTCCCCAACGCTTTTTCGGATATGGCATCGAGCATCGCGGCCTGGCGCTTATGGACGCTCCTGGGGTGGCTCGAAATCCGCCAGCGGTATGCCCGTTCCCGGCTTGGACCCTTCTGGCTCACGATAAGTATGGGCGTAATGATTGGCTCTATTGGAGTCGTGTACGGCACGCTCTTCAAGCAGGACATTCGCGAGTACCTGCCGTTCCTCGCCATCAGCCTGATCATGTGGAACTATTTCTCGCTGACGGTCACTGAAGGCAGCACCGCTTATATCTACAGCGCGCCTTTCATCCGGCAAACTGCGACCCCCAAACTGATTTTTATCTTTCAGGTCGCGTGGCGTAATGCCATTATTCTTGGGCATAACTTCCTGATTATCCTGGTGTTGCTGATTGCTTTCGGCACTCACTCGTGGCTGGCGATGATCTGGTTCATACCGGCTTTTGTGATCTACGCCGCGAATGCTATCTGGATAGCTGCGCTGGTCGGCTTATTGTCCGCAAGGTTTCGTGATTTGCCGCAAATGATTTCTGCAGTCATGCAGATTGCCTTTTACGTCACGCCGATCATCTACAAGCCGTCGTCTTTGACCAAGTTTCCGTTGATCGTGGAGATGAATCCGCTGACCTATATGATCGATCTGGTGCGTGGTCCGCTTACTGGCGTCGCGCCGAATCTCAATACCTGGATCATCTGTTGCACGATGGCGGTGCTCGGCTGGCTCCTCGCCCTTTTTATGACAGGCCGCTTTATCAAGCGCGTTGCGTTTTGGGTATAACAAAGCGAAGCAATATGACCTTTATTAAACTTACCAATGCAACGCTCGACCTACCGATATACGACGTTCAGGGCCGTTCGCTCAAGAAGCAGGTTTTGCGCTACGGGCGCCGCAACCGGATCGCTGAAGGTAATCACGGCGTCGTAGTCGTTCGTGCAATCGACAACGTCACGATCGAACTTTCGCCGGGTGATCACGTCGGTCTGATCGGACACAACGGTGCCGGCAAATCGTCGCTGCTGCGAGTGATGGCTGGCATCTACACGCCTACGGCTGGCGAAATCAGCGTGTCGGGCAAGGTTGTTCCGTTGCTCGACATTGGTCTCGGTATGGACGAGAACTCGACCGGACGTCAAAACATTCGGCTGCGCGGGCTGCTGCTCGGCATGAGCGATGCGGAAATCAAGAAAAAGCAGCAAGAAATCGCTGACTTCTCGGAGCTGGGCGATTACCTTGATTTGCCGCTTAGAACTTATTCCAGCGGCATGCGCGTGCGACTCGCGTTCGCCGTTTCGACCGCCGTCGACGCCGATATTCTCTTGCTGGACGAAGTGATGGGCGTTGGCGATGCATCGTTCAGGCACAAGGCGACGGATCGGCTGCACGGACTGCGGAGTCGTGCGCAGATTGTCGTGCTTGCAATGCATGCCAATGAAGAGATTCGACGCACCTGCAACAAAGCGCTGTGGCTCGAACGCGGTGGTGTCCGTGCGTTTGGTCCTGTGGACGACGTACTTGCTGAATATGAGCACGCGTCGCCATAAACTGGAGCGCAGCGCGATATGACCTCGCCGATTAATTTTCGGGCCTGAAAACGGACTGTCGATGCTGTTTGAGGGGGCGTGCGTATATGACCGCTCTAAGGGAACCGTTCGTCTTGTGGCGCTTCTGTCGTGCATGGCTTAGCTCTTACCCTGCTAGGGGGCGACTAGCCGAACGGTTCCGGCGACCGCATACCCGCGCTGCTGCGGCTTTTCCGTGTATGGACGGAAATGACAATCGCCGAAGCGGTGAACTTTGATCAAACTCCGGGTTTTGTTGCGGAAAACAGAAAATGTCGCCTGTCCGGCGTGCTCTTCGATATCTATGAAAACTACAAGCGCGCCACATTCCGAATCTGCTTCATTTGACGGCTTATCCGTCTCGGTGGTGGTATTCCGTCCCGACGTCGATCAACTGGTCGCTACCCTCGCGAGCCTCGGCACTTCCTGCGCGACGCTGCGGCAGCAGCGACCAGACCTGCCGCTTGCGTTGTTTCTCATCGACAATGGCGGTCTGCCGGAAAATCTGGCGGTAATCGGGTTGTTGCGGGCGCAAGGAGTCGTCGTAAGGGTCGTCGCCGGTCATGGAAACATCGGTTACGGACGCGGGCACAATCTGGCGATCACTCGCAGCAACAGCCGCTACCACCTGGTCCTGAATCCCGATATCGAGCTCGCCCCTGAAGCACTTGCTCAAGCTCTCAATTTTTTCGACGCACATTCGGAAGTTGGCCTGATAACGCCGTGGATTGGCGATGACGACGGACACCAGCAGTTTCTCTGTCGCCGCTACCCATCGCTTTGGGACCTTTTCGTGCGCGGCTTTCTGCCAGCCCGGCTACGAAAGTTGTTCGCCCATCGTCTCGCCCGCTATGAAATGCGCGACCGCGTCAACGCGAGAGATACCGTGTGGGATCCGCCGATTGTAAGCGGCTGCTTCATGTTTTTTCGTACAGTCGCGCTCAAGCAGCTGGACGGATTTGATCCGAGATATTTCCTGTACTTCGAAGACTACGACCTGAGTCTTCGCGCGCATGATGTCACCCGCGTCGTGTACGTGCCTTCCGTTCGCGTGCTGCACCATGGCGGCGGGGCGGCACGCAAAGGAAGGGCGCACATTCGCATGTTCATCGCATCGGCTTACAAATTCTTCAACCGCTTCGGCTGGAAGTGGCTATGAGTCATGTGCTTGTCAGCGGGGCAAATGGATTTGTCGGTCGCGCGCTATGTCCGGCGCTGCTCGCTGCCGGGCATGCTGTGACAGGGGTGGTTCGGCGTGCCGGGCACATTTCCGGGGGCGTGAGCGAATGGGTCGACGCCAGCATCGATTTCGCGGGTATCGATGCGCAATGGCCGTCCTCGCTTAAGGTTGATTGTGTGGTGCATCTGGCTGCACGGGTCCATGTGATGCGCGATGACGCTGCCGATCCCGACGCGGCCTTCCACGCGACCAATGTCGAAGGTACGTTACGGCTGGCCCGTGCCGCGCGGAATCATGGTGCAAGGCGCTTTGTTTTTGTCAGCAGCGTTAAGGCGCAGGCCGAAGAGGACAATGGCCGGCCGCTGCGGGAAGACGACGAGCCTGCGCCCGAAGATGCATATGGGCGCTCGAAGCTTGCCGCCGAGCGCGCGCTGTCGGCTTACAGCGACGAGTCGGGGCTGGACGTTGTCATCGTGCGACCGCCTCTGGTGTATGGACCCGAAGTGCGTGCGAACTTCCTGCGGTTGATGGAAGGCGTTGCGCACCGGGTGCCGCTGCCTTTAGGGATGGTCGATTCGCGGCGCAGCATGGTGTACGTCGGTAACCTCGTCGACGCTCTGATGCACTGCGCACTCGATCCCCTTGCGGCCCGTCAAACGTTCAATGTCGCCGACAGCGAGGTGTTGAGCGTGACGGAACTCGTCCGCGCTCTAATGAGACATTTGCAAAAATCCAGTCTGCTGCTGCCGGTGCCGCCTGCCTGGCTACGTATTGCTGGCCTTCTGACCGGCCGCCGCGCACAAGTCGAGCGGCTGGTAGGCAGCCTTGAACTCGACACCACGCGCATTCACACCGTACTCGGCTGGCAACCTCCTTTTAGCACCGAGAAAGGTTTAGCCGAGACCACACGCTGGTATCGATCCACGCATTGAGGGCGCGCATGTTAACGTACCTTTCGACCATCCCCATTTGGGTTGCCGTAACGTTCGTCGCGCTCGGCGCCGCGTGCGTATGCGCCGCTATTTTGTGGGTGCTTCTCCAAACCGGCGTGGCGTGGCGACTCGCGACGGACATCCCTAACGACCGCTCACTACACGTCGTTCCGACGCCGCGCGTCGGAGGCTGGGGCATTGTGCCGGTGGCCGTGGCGGCGACCTTGCTGTTGGCGGACAGCCTTTGGTATGCCGCTCTCGGGACGGTCTTCCTTTCCGCCATTTCACAAATCGACGACCGGCGCGGATTGCCCGCGAGAGTCAGGTTCACCGCGCATCTGATTGCCGTGATCGGATTAGTTGTACTTTTCCCCGCCAATGCCCCTTGGTGGGTCTTGGTAATTCTTGCCTTTTTGATGATCTGGCTTGTTAATCTTTACAATTTCATGGACGGTGCAGACGGTCTGGCGGGCGGTATGGCGCTGTTCGGTTTCGCCGGTTACGCGGCCGGTGCGCTGATTAGCGATCATCCATTGTCGGAACTCGTTTGGTCGGCGACGGCGATCTCGGGTGCTGCGCTCGGCTTCCTGTTGTTTAATTTCCACCCAGCACGCATCTTTCTCGGTGACGCTGGATCGATTTCGCTCGGGTTTCTGGCTGGGGCGCTTGGTTACTGGGGGTGGCGCGGAGGAGTCTGGCCGGTCTGGTTCCCGATTTTCGTGTTTGCGCCGTTCATTTGCGATGCTTCGATCACGCTGGCACGCCGGCTGCTCCGCGGCGAAAAATTTTGGCAAGCGCACCGCGAGCATTACTATCAACGTATGGTGCGCTCAGGCATCGGGCACGCCAGGACAGCTTTGATTTGGTATGCACTAATGGTCGCTGGGATAATATTTGCTGTCGGTGCACTGGGCCGCTCAGCGATTTTGCAATCGTGCGTGTTAGCCGTTTGGATCGCCGTTCTTTCTGTAGCAGGGGCTTTGGTTGATTTACGCTGGCGTCGTTTCCAATCAACATCGTCCGATAACTGAGGTTTAACGTTGATGCTAAGAAGCAAGGCTACCTGGCTGTCTTTCTGCGCTTTCCTTTTCGATCTGTGCGCGGTGGCTGCGTCCTGGCTTGTCGCCTATCTCATCCGCTTCAATGGTTCAGTTCCGGACAATTTTCGAACCGGCGCATTGCATTCGCTTGTCTGGGTGCTCCCGGCCTACTGCGTCATGTTTCGCATTTTCGGCCTGTACCGCGGTATGTGGGTCTTCGCCAGCTTGCCGGACCTGGTACGCATTTCGAAAGCGGTTGCCGCTGGTGCGCTGGTCGCGATGGTGGTCTCGGTACTGGTGCAGCCTAATCCCATCGTGCCGCGTTCCGTTCTGGTGGTGTCGCCGCTATTTCTGTTCCTTGCCATGGGTGGCTCACGAGCGTTGTATCGCGCGACCAAAGAGTTCTATCTCTACGGTGGCCTCGTCGCGCAAGGCAAGCCTGTCGTCGTGCTCGGAGCCGGCAACGCCGGAGCAAGCCTTGCGCGTGAACTGTCGCGATCAAGCGAATGGCGTCTGGTTGGCCTGCTCGATGACGATGTATCCAAGCACGGACGGGAAATCTACGGCTACAAGGTCTTAGGCGCAATCAGCGAATTGCCGCAAATGGCTGAAGAGTTGAAAACCGAATACGCGATCATTGCGATTCCGTCCGCCGCGGTGGAGGCCCAGCGACGTGTCGCTACGCTATGCGTGCGGGCCGGCGTGCGCGCTCTGGTGCTTCCTGCGCTGACCGCTGTAACGCAAGGCCAAGGGTTCTTGTCGCGAGTACGGCAGATTGACCTCGAGGATTTGCTGGGTCGTGATCCTGTCAACATCGATACACCGCATGTTGAAGCATTGTTGCGCGGCCGGGTTGTGATGGTCACCGGCGCTGGCGGGTCGATCGGATCTGAACTTTGCCGGCAGATTCTGCGCTTCGGGCCTGCTCAGTTGATCGCCTACGATCTTTCAGAATTCGCGATCTATCGATTGACGGAAGAGCTTACCGAACGGTTCCCTGATGTATCGATGATCCCTGTGATCGGCGATGCACGAGACTCGCTGCTACTCGATCATGTCATGTCTCGACACACGCCGCATATCGTGTTTCATGCTGCAGCGTATAAGCACGTTCCGTTGATGGAAGAGCAGAACGCCTGGCAGGCGGTGCGCAATAACGTGTTGGGCACTTATCGAGTAGGTCGCGCCGCAATTTCCCACGATGTGAAGCACTTCGTACTTATCTCGACCGACAAGGCAGTCAATCCGACCAATGTCATGGGCGCTAGCAAACGACTGGCAGAAATGGCATGTCAGGCTTTGCAGCAAACGAGTGCCCGTACCCAGTTCGAAACGGTTCGATTCGGCAACGTGCTCGGTAGCGCCGGCAGCGTGATCCCGAAGTTCCAGCAGCAGATTGCGAAGGGGGGACCGGTCACTGTGACGCATCCGGAGATCACGCGCTTCTTCATGACGATTCCCGAGGCTTCGCAACTTGTTCTCCAGGCGTCGAGCATGGGGCACGGTGGCGAGATTTTCATTCTGGACATGGGGGAGCCGGTGAAGATCGTCGATCTGGCGCGTGATCTGATTCGTCTTTACGGATTTAGCGAAGAGCAGATCAAGATCGTCTTCACGGGGCTGCGTCCGGGCGAGAAGCTCTATGAAGAGCTGCTTGCCTGCGATGAAACGACGACGCGCACACCGCATCCGAAACTCCGTACAGCGCGCGCGCGCGAAGTATCGGACGATCTGCTGGATAAGCTATTGCCGTGGCTGATGCAACATCGTGTGTTGAGCGACGACGAAGTGCGGCGGGACTTGCGCCGCTGGGTGCCGGAATATCAGCCGGCGAGCGCGCCTGGATTGCGCAGCGTCGAGCCGATTACTCGGGCATCCTGACAAGGTACGTAAGACAGTTTCAATGGGCTGGCCGCGCATAAGTCAGCGCAAACACGACCAAAGCTGCCACTTGTTCCAAGACGCGTACACGGCCCCAAAATCTAACTCCCGGCTTGCGGGAGTGTCTCCCAGCAGCAAAGCATCACGCCTTCCGCTAGGCCGGTACGGCCACGTTCAAGCCGTCGGCCCCTAAGCTTGCGCTCGCGATGGTTGATCTGACGTAGACGACGCCGACGTGGCCTGTGGTTCCGGCGATACCATTACACCGCTTTCTCCCTGCGTCAGCATCTTCTCCGCGATGAGCTTGCCCTTCTTCCGGAAGGGTTCTTCGATATAACAGTAGTTCAGTTCTGCAGCAGTGACCGTCAGCAAAAGCGCGGTTATTACGTAACGTATGGTGTACGTCGAATTGAATACCGTGCCGGGCGGTTCGATAGCGGCCCATATTTCGCGCGTGAAAAAATAGGCCGGAACATGAACGAGATAAATGGCGTAGGAGCGTGTGCCGATCCAGCTAAGAGCTTTGCGTGCAGGGGACGGCCTGATCAGGTATCCCTTGTCGTATGAAGCCAGCCAGACGGCAATGGCGCCGATCACACCTGCCAACCCCGTGTAGAACGGGACGATCTGGTACCGCGTATTCGCTACGGACACGGCTAGCAGCAGGGGCGGCACGAGGAAGCGGAAGAGGGTCGAAGTCAAGTGTGGATCGAGGACTCTGTATCCAGGCGATCTTGAGAACATCGCTAGCAGAACACCAAGTGCGAATGCGTCCGTGCGGATGAAATAGGGCAGACCAACCCATGCTTCCCGATGAAGAAAGACTTGGGCCAACACGACGGCGACGAGGAACAACCTGAGATGTTTGCCGAATAGCAGGATGACGAAGGGGAGCACCAAATAAAACTGCTCTTCGAGGGAAAGTGTCCAATACGGCGTATAAAGGCCGCAAACGCCACTGCCTACTGTACAAGCGTAGTAGTGCAGGTTGGCTACATGCAATACCGCCGCGGCGACGTCGCTAATACTTGGGGCGGTGAAGTAATAGATTTTCGTGTGAACGGCGAAAATGCCGAAGACGAGCGGCAGTGCAAGCCAGAGCCACGCGGATGGCGAGATGCGATAAAACCGCTTGATCCAGAAAGCGCCGGCTTCACGCCAGAAATCAATTCCTTGCTTATCGTTCAGACGCGAAAGCAGCGGCCCGGCGATCACGTAACCGGAAATGACAAAAAAGAGATCAACGCCGATCCACAGACCCTCTCCGATGTTCTGCCACTTCTCGGGCTGCCAGTTAAACAGGGCCCGCAAGTGGTGCCCCATTACAAGCAGGATTGCGATTGCCCGCAGTACCTGAATTTCCTCGTTGTAGCGACGCGGCATGGTCTGGATGTTTCGTATGGAGCTTCGATTATCTCACGGGTAAATTTGGCATCTGGGCAGCTTCGACGCTTTGTTTTCTGGTTGCGTCCATATTTGAGTTGTCGCTCGCTGCGCAATGAACGCAGTCTGCCCGTCCTCCGTGACAGATAACCAAGGGTGTCACAGCCGCGTGCGGCCTGGGGCGGACCCAGATTTAAGCGTGTTGATACGAGGAAGGCGGATCTGCGGTCACCGCCTCCCCTTCCTCACCACCATCCACTTCGGCGCCCTAAACCGCACAATACTCACATAAAGCCACACATAAGTCAGCGCAAACACCACCACAAAACAGAACAGATGCAGCGTATGCCGCCAGAACAACGTCGCCGGCACAACCGCAATCAAACACAGCAGCCACAGATAAGGCGAGGTCAACGAATTGCGCCGCGTCAGCTCGCTCGCCGTTCTCGCGCCCACCGCCCAGCGCATCAGCCGCTTATAAACCAGCATATGCAGATGCACGCCATCGGGAATGCCGGGCGACATCCCGCGAATGAATTTCTTCCGGTAAATCGAAAAGCAGGTCTCGAAGATCGGATACATGAACAGCAGCACCGGGTACCACGCTGACACTTCGCGATTGCGCATCACCAGCATGATCGACAGTTCGGCCAGCATGAAGCCGATGAAATACGCGCCGCCGTCGCCGAGAAAAATCAGCCCCGCCGGGAAATTCCAGATGAAGAAACCGAGCACCGCGCCCATCATCATGAACGACGCCGATAGCACGATCGGATCGGACACCTGGAACGCCACGTATGCGAGCGACGCGAACATCATGAACGCGACCATCGAAGCGAGGCCGTTGAAGCCGTCGATGATATTGATCGCGTTGGCGAGCGCCGCCACCGCCAGCACCGTGACCGCACAGGAAATCACCGCGTAGGAGAGCAGAAAATCCAGAGGCGGCACGCTGATGCGCGTCACAGCGATATTCAGCACGAAGTAGGCTAGCGCCGCGGCCGCCATCGTGCAGACGAGGCGCGCGAGCGGCGACACGCGTTTGGTCAGATCTTCCACGAGGCCCGAGCCGAACGCCGGCATGCCGCACGCGATCAGCCCCAGGATGCCGCCCGAGACGGCCGGATACGCGTAATACAACTGCGCCGCAGACACGATCAAACCGATCAGAATCCCCGCCCCGCCGATGCGCGGCACCGGGCGCGCGTGGAATTTCTGCACGCCGGCCAGATCGGTGTCGGTGGAGAATTTTTCATGCAGATGCGCATAGCGCACGATCAACAGCGTGATCAGCAGTGAAACGAGAAAGCCGAGCGCAAAACTAAGCATGAAAGTGGGCCTGAGCGAAGACGCCGAATTATACAAACGAAACGCACGGCGCCCGGAAAAGCACCAGCCGTGCGTGAGCGCGCGGCCGATCCCAGATAGTGATCGCGTGGCGGCCCGCTGACCCACGCCTGTCATGGATTTCACCTATATAGCGCCGGGCCGCCGAGGTCGTTAACCTAGTTGCGGCGAAGTGTAAATCGCCTACGAATAAAGACGCATGCTGTTTTTTTTACCGCCCTCGCCGCCGCACGACGTGTCGTTCCGGAGATCCAATGCTAAACAACATCACCATTCGTGGCGGTCTCACGCTGGTCATCAGTGTATTCGTCGCCTTCCTGCTGACCGTGATCGGGGTCGGCTATGGGGCGCTCAAACTGGCGAACAGCAGTCTCGACGAGACGCAGCGCACGGCCGCTGCGCTATCGCATCTGAAGGCGAGTTCGGAAAAGCTGCTGCAGGTGCAACTGGGGCTCGGTTCCTATCAGACGCTCTTCAGCGTCGGCAAGCAGACCGACGACTTGCTGCCGGCCGCGCACAAGGTGCTGGTCGCATCGAATAAGGATTTCAGCAGCTACATGGCCGGCCCGTTCGCGAGCGAGGACGAAAAGAAGCTCGCGCAAGCCGTCGAGCAGGCGCGCTCGGCGCTCGTCGATAAGGCGATCGAACCGGAGTTCAAGGCGCTCACCGACTTCGACTTCAACACCTTCCGCAACATCCAGGGCGAAACCGCGAACAACTTTTACGCGGCCTATTCGAAGGCCATCGACGCGCTCGAACAGGTGCAGACCGCCAATCAGCATCAGCAGGCGGAGACCGGCGCGCAACGCTTCCGGCTCGCGACGCTGCTGTTCGCGGCGATCGGCGCGATTGCGATCGCGATCGGCGTGGCGGCGCGGATCGGTTTGTCGGTGGCATTGATCAAGCCGGTCAATGCGACCGTGAAGCACTTCGAGCGCATCGCCGCCGGCGATCTGACGATCGCGATCGCCAGCCGGTCGCGCAACGAGATGGGGCAATTGCTGGGCGCGTTGACGAAGATGCGCGACGGCCTCGTGGACACGGTCGCGCAGGTGCGCGGCAGCACCACGGCGATCACGCAGGGCGCGAATGAAATCGCGTCGGGCAATGCGGATCTGTCGTCGCGCACCGAGCAGCAGGCGGCGGCGTTGCAGCAGACCGCCGCGAGCATGGAGCAACTGTCGGCGACGGTGAAGCAGAACGCGGACAACGCGAAGCAGGCGAACCGTCTCGCGCAGGGCGCGCTGGATACGGTGACCCGCGGCGGCGCGGTGGTCTCGCGCGTGACGCAGACGATGGACGGCATCACCGAATCGTCGCGCAAGGTCGCCGAGATCATCGGCATGATCGAGGGCATCGCGTTTCAGACCAATATCCTCGCGTTGAACGCTGCGGTGGAGGCGGCGCGAGCGGGCGAGCAGGGGCGCGGCTTTGCGGTGGTCGCGTCGGAAGTGCGCAGTCTCGCGCAACGTTCGGGCTCGGCGGCGAAGGAAATCAAGGAACTGATCGGCGAATCCGCGGCGAAGGTCGAGCAGGGCGCGTCGCTGGTATCCGACGCGCAGAAGACGATTCACGAAGCGATGGGCGCGGTGCAACGTGTGACGGGCGTGATGAACGAGATCGAGGCTTCCGCGCACGAGCAGAGCGACGGCATCGAACAGGTCAATCATGCGATCGCGCAGATCGATCAGGTGACGCAGCACAACGCGGCGCTGGTCGAGGAAGCGGCCGCGGCGGCGAAGTCGCTCGAACAGCAGGCGCAGGTGTTGCGCGACGCGGTGTCCGTGTTCCGGGTCAATGGGAATGAGGTGACGGCGACGGCTGCTCGGCCAGGCAATCCGGCGACGGCCGGTCGCGCACGCGGCGCGGCGATTGCAAGCGCGCTGGCTTGAAACCCCGGCATGAATTAATTCGCTGCCTCGCGCGTGGTCGGTAGTTGAGCGCCATAAAGATCAAGTAAGATTCGACCTCGCGCCTGGTGCAAGTCAGCGTTCGACCGTGCCGGCGTGGATAACGATCAAAAAAGACCACAAAAACGCTACGGGAAGACCACTGATGCGTGTCGTCTACTTCTGCACAGCGCCTGCGTTGGGGAAACACGCGGGCGGGGTGAAGGTCATCTACGACCATTGCCGTGCGCTCAACGAAACGGGAATCGACGCCGTCGTTCTGCATGAACGGCGGGGCTATGAGTATCCGTGGGCCGAGCACGCGGTGCCGACTATCGCGGCCAGCGAACTGCGTGCGACGGACCATCTGGTGCTGCCTGAAATCAAGGCGGCCGCGTGTGCCCGCCTGCTCGTCGATGCCGGCGTGCAGTACTCGATCTTCGTGCAGAACGGCTACTACGTCAGCGATTGCGGCGGCCGCCACACGAGTGCCGACGCGTCGTTCGCGTATGCCAATGCCACGGCGATCCTGTCGATCTCGTCGGATACGACTGACCTGATCATGCTGCACTATCCTGAGCTGGCGGCGCGCGTCGTGGGCGTGCAGTGCTCGATCGACGCGAACGAATTCGCGATCGGCCGGGACAAGCGCAATGTGATCACCTATATGCCGCGCAAGAACGGCCGGCATGCGGCGGCCGTCGCGTTTGCGCTGGAACGGCGGCTGCCGGCCGGCTGGCGGTTGCAGGCCATCGACGGAATGAGCGAACGGGAAGTCGCGCATGCGTTGCGGACTTCGCGGATTTTCATGTCGTTTTCCGATCTCGAAGGACTCGGCTTGCCGCCGATCGAGGCCGCGCTATGCGGCAACTATGTGATCGGTTACCACGGCGGCGGCGGACGTGATTACTGGCGTGCGCCGAATTTCGAAGCCGTCGAGGCGGGCGACATCGGTGCGTTCGTCAAGCGGGTTATCGCGCGCGCCGAGTCGCTAGGGGCGTCGGACGAAGACACGCTCGACGCATTGCTGCCGGGCATCGACTCATTGAGCGTCCGCTATTCCCGTGCCAACGAACGGCTGGCGCTG
Organism: Paraburkholderia xenovorans; assembly: GCF_046030735.1. Classification (GTDB taxonomy): domain Bacteria; phylum Pseudomonadota; class Gammaproteobacteria; order Burkholderiales; family Burkholderiaceae; genus Paraburkholderia; species Paraburkholderia xenovorans_A. The sequence continues at coordinate 65,477 of NZ_JAQQBV010000009.1, read as the reverse complement.
CAGCGTTTCAGAGACGTGTTGCGGGCCGGCGATGCGCAGCCTGAAGCCGCGCCTGAAGTCAGAACCGGAAAGACACGGCTGCGAAGTCTCGCGAAGTTGCAGCGTCGGCCGAAACTGAGCTGGCGGTTCGCTGCCGCGCGCTCCCAGTGGTTAGCAGGGTTCGGACGGCGCGGCGCGGCGAGGTAGACGATCGCTTAAAAACGGTCGAAGAAACGGGTCTTCCTGTCAACTCGCGCGATTTTCGTCGTCGCGTCGATATACACGTCGACCCGACTGTACGGCGGTGTGATACTCACGCCGTCGCGGCTTGCGAAAGGTACGCTGATTTCGATCCACGCATCAGGCGCCGGAAACATCGCCGTATGGAACTTCTCGACCTGGCCGGGTTTGAGCTGGGCTCGCGTGATCTGATTGCTTTCGTTGTAGAAGTACGCGACCGGATGCTGTGCGTCGGCCGCATAGTGCAGCACGATAACCGGCCGGCAGAAGAACCAGGCGACGAGCGCGAGCGTGCAGAGGGCGGCGGTCCATTTAAATAATCGACGAAGCATTGTCAGTGGCTCACCTGGTGCATTGATGCGGACGCTTGGCGGCGTCCTCGCCGGCGCCCCACGGCATCGGCACGGCGGCGATTCTGTCGAGCAGAAGCTCTGTCGTCAAGGCATCCGGCTTTGCCGCCGCATAAAGATCGATGCCAAGCTGGATCGAAATATGGTCGGGTACATCGTCCGCGCTGGCTGGCCACGAGCCGTTTTGCTGATGGTTCTGGATCGTAGGCCAGCGGACGTGGGAGAGATCGCGGCCCGCATCGCTTGCGGCCTGGGCCAAACCCGCGCCCTTGATCAGTTCACCTGCGCTGAATCCGATTGCCACGCCGACGTAGCCGTAATGAATGTTCGACCAGATGTCGTAAAAGTAGTCGTCCTGCCCGTACTTTTGCCAGCCGTGATTGAAGATGCCCTTGGCCTTTAGCGTCTTCTGGATGATCGGCTTGTGGTCCCACGGCCGGTTGGGCGCGACTCGCTCGGCCCACATCTGGTAAGCGGCCGTTTTTTGTCCCACCGCGACGCCATAGTAATCCGGCATGCCACCGAGTTTCGCGTACCAGGGCAACGCGTTCCATTTTGCCGTTTCGGCGGCTGGATCGAAGTCGTTGGCACTCTTGATCTTCTTGCCTTCGGCCGTAAATGGATTCTTTTTCATTTCGCCGACCATAAACTCCGCGATCGGAATCGCGTCGTTCGGATCGCCGCAGAGCCGTACCTCCTTCGGCTCGGCGTCTTCGATCGGTGTGGTGTGAAGCGCGGCGACGAGCCGCATCGGTTTGCCGTTCTGCCCGTAAATCGTCACTCGCTATCCTCCACGTAAATGCGCACGGGTTCACGCTCGAGGGTTTGCGTCAGCAAGTGGGTGCGGCCCTGCGCGTCGGTTACGCCGTGCTCGAGTGCGCCCGACTGGCGTTCGATCGCGTACGCGGTGTTCGCAAGCGGGGAACCGCTGCCGACGCCGCACAGCACGTAGCGATCGTCGAATTGGCCCGGTTGCCATTTGCCCTCGGCGTCCTGTAAGAAAGCAGGGGCCGCGCCGGTGCCTTCCGCGCCGATGCCATGCGTGTCGTTCAATGTCGAGATCAGCGGGCAACCGGCGGAGGTCGTGTCGCCATGAACGACCTTGCGCTGGCCGCTGGGCAATGTCGCGTTGTGGGCGCCCGCAACCACGTGGCAGCGCTTCGGGCACGACATCACGGCACCGTCGAACGCAAGGTGCTGGCCGTGACTGCTAAAGGTCGGATCGCCCTCGGTCACGGTGGCGCCGCACGCGGCGTGGTCGCCCTCCCGAATCCATCCGCGGACTTTCATCGCGCGATTTCTCCCCGGACAGACAGTCGTCGCATGATTGACCGACTCACTTGGCCGGACAGGCGTCGAAATACATCTCGACGCTACGCAGCGACAACGGATGTTCGTCCTTCACGAAAGTGACGGACAGGTCGGTCAGTCGCTGGCCTATCGCGCACGCACCGGATGGCACGGCATAAGTGACTTCCTGGACACATTCGTTGGTGGGAAAGCGCTTTGAAGTGCGCAGATTATCAACCGATGGTTTGCCGCCTTTCAATTGCCCCTTCATGTAAGTGAAGTCGGGCTTGTCGAACGCGAAGTTTGAGAACAGTTCCTTGTGATCGTTCATGACTCCGACCAACCAGTCGATCTTGTCGGTGGTCGGCTTGCCGTTTTGCTCCAGGTCACGGCCAGAAGCGGCATTGGTGAGCAAGCGGAATTTGCTCTTATCTGCGTATTGCCTGAATGCGTTGGCATCCGGAAAGTGAGCGAAGAAATTTTGCTGCACCGCTTGCAGATCGGTTTGCGTGAGACAGCTCTCCTGAGGAGCGGCCAGCGCAAGATTGCTCACGCAAGCCAGTACGAGCGTAAAAGCCGCGGCGATTGATTTGCGTGCTGCGTTAACGTGTTCCATGACCTTTGGGATCTTTGATGTGATGTAGCTTGTTGAGTTCTTCGGCGCTGGCTTCGGGAAGTTGCGCGCCTTTCTTTATTTCTTCCTGTGCAAACGGGAGATAAGTGAGCGGCACGTAGAAGCCGTGCATAGCCGATTTCGCGAAATCGGTGAAATCGATCGTGCCGCCGAAGGTTCCATGACCACCTTGATTGCCGCCGAGCACCACGAGCTTTTTCTTCTTTGAGTCGTAGCCGTAGACGAACATCACGTGCCCGAGGTTGCCGAGGACCGCGATACATCCGTACACCGGCTCCTTGATCTGCGGGAAATTCGGGTCTGCGGCGAATGCTCGCGCGCGATGCCGATCGTCGCGTTTCGTGACCATGTGGCGCCCGTCCTGCAGCATGACCCAGTTGACGAACGCCGCACACCACGCGTTGTTGCTGCCGCTCAGGGACTTGATCCAGTTTTTTTCGTCGACGAGATCGTGATAGTTCATGGTCTTCGTGATGACCGTTTCGTCCGCGCCACCCCAACGCTCACCTTCCTTGATGGCGATGTTCATCCACGAGGCGCGGGGCTGGTCGGGCGGTACGAGCGCGATAGGACGGCCTTGGCCTTCCTGTGTGCGAGTGAGCGTGATCGGCGCGCTCTGGGGGGCTGCGGGTGAAGGCGATACTGCCGCGGCAGAAGCGGGCGAAGGTGCTGGAGCAGGTGCAGCAGGTGCAGTGGACGATGACGCAGCCACGGTCGCCGCGGCTGGCGCCGATGAAGTCGCGCGCGCAGCCGATTGGACGGCAGCCGACGTGGAGGCCGAGGCTGGGATCGGCGCGGGTGTAGAAGCCGGTTTCGCCACGGCCGGATGCGCGGCAGCGCTGCTGCCCGATGCAGCCGACGCGCTCGCCGTACTCTGCGATACAGTATGCGCAGCCGCATTGCCGGAATGCGCTACGCCGTCGCCAGTCCCGCCCTCGTAAATGAACAGCTTCTTGCCGACGACGATTAAATCGCTGTGCAGTTTGTTGTCTGCCTTCAATTTCGCCACGCTCGTCTTGAAGCGCGTAGCGATTTTCGACAACGTATCGTGTGGCTCGATCCGGTACTCGAATGCTGCGCGTTTGGCCTTCGTCACCTCGCCGCGTGGCACGTGAGGCGCCGTCGATGCATGAGCGACAAACAGGTCTCGTACCAGCAGAAACGATTTCGAAGCGTCCGCCACGCCGATGCTCGACACTTTTTTCCACTCGTCACGCGTATCCGCCATCAACACGTCGATCGTACCGCCGGTGTGTGGAATCGTCGGCAGCGTTCCGGTTGCGTCGGTGGTCAGCCTCGATTCCTTGCCGTTCTGGCGGACGATGACCGGCTGGTTCGGAATCGGCCGGGCACCGTCGGACAACGCAATTTTCGCGGTCTTCACCCACTTTTCCGAGCGTGTCTGCACATTGCCGTGATAACCCTCGAGGGTCTCGATGCTGTCCATCACCTGTTCAAGTTGCGCGTCTGTGAGCGTGCCGAGTTGGGTGTTCGCGGGAATGCCGGTGCGGTTCACGACAGAGCGGATGTACTTGTCCGGATCGTTGTGATCGCTACTCGGCGCGAACTTCGGAATGGCTTGAGCAATCGTTCTCTGGGCATACGATTCGGGGTCGCGCAGCAGACTCTTGAGCTCGGCGCGGCCGGTGTCGTAGTCGGGAAAGATCAGGAACTGCTTGCCGTCGCGCATGGTGGCGCGGCCGATGTTCGTGGTGATGACGCGCCTGCTGGGCGGGCGCATGTTGCCCGGATTGTTGAAGCGCCATGCGGGATTGCCGCCGCTGCGCAGCAGATGGTCGCCATTGTCCGCGACGAACTCGGCGGTGACTATGTCGAGGTGATAGGTCGCGCTCACGAACTTCGGCATGCTCTCCCCCTATTGCAGGCTATTGGCGTTTTCGCTCAGCGCTTTTTCTACGGTGTAGCGCTTTGCCTTTGCGTATCGAACGGTTCTGGTGAGCTGAAATGAGTAAGCCCAGTCGCCGTCGTAGCCCGACACCAGCTTGTAGACGCGCACGCTGACCGGTGCGGTGGCGGACGGGTCCGTTCCGGTATCCTTCTCGCCGATCAGCAACCAGGTGTCCTGTCTGGTGACGATGGTTGCGTCTTGCACTGCATCGTCGCCCGCACTGGATTCGGTAATCGTCAGCTTGAATTTCGACGTGTCCTTGCCGTCGACTACCGGCACCTGATACAGCGTCTTGTCGCGCGCGTTCTCCAGGTAGAACGTGTAGTTCAGGTAGGTTTGAACCGCGTTGTCCGTCATGACGCCCGACATCAGCGTCAGCTTGCCGTCCTTGACGTCCCACTGGTGGATGCCGGACTTGTAGGGGCCGGCTGCGGCCATCGCCGAATACGCGCACAGCGCAAGGGCGAGCCATGTTTTCACGCGATAAGTCATTGTTCTATTCCTCAAGCGACGCGATCTTTCTTAACGTCTCCGCCGACAGCAGAGCTTTCACGTCGTCGGTACGGAAGAAGGTGCCGGAGTCGTGGTCGAGCACGTCGAAATACGCGCCGCTCAATTGTGTTTCGTTCAGCGTGTAGTCGTCCGCCTCCTGCGCGGTCGGCGCGGTCGGCGTCTCGATCTCGTGGGTTTTCCAGTCGTCGTTGCCGATCTCGAGCCTCAGCGCCTTCGGTGCGTCGGTCATCACGCGCGGCAGGCGGCCGCTCTCCGGCATGTTGCCCTGCGCAAGCACGTTGTGGTCTTCGTCGACGATCTTGTATGGCTGGTTGAGCCATTTCGCATCGGCGAACAGTTCGTCGGAACCAATCGACGCGAAGCGCGCGCTGTACTGGGTGACCAGATCGCCCACCGGCAACTGCGGAAGCGGGTAGCTGCCGCTCACCGGACCGGCGAATGATTGCTCGGCACCCTTGATGTCGATCTTGCCCGGCGCATGGATCTCGATGTTGCCGTTCTCGATCTTGATGTACGCGCCGCCAGAAGCCAGCAGAATGCCTTTTGCCGCCGCCGCTTCCATTTTATCGGCGGCGGACACAAGCTTGAGGGTCTTCTGAGCGGTGACTTCGATGTTGTCTTCGTGCGCGCGGATTTCGACTTTGCCCTTGCCGGCGAACAGCTTCATGCCCGCGTTCTGCACGAACAGGCTGACTTTTTCGGTCACGCTCATGAGCAGCGACTTGCCGGTCGCGATGTGCGTGTTCTGTCCGCTGATCAGGTTGACGTGCTGATCAGTCGATATCTGTGTGGATGCCTGGGTGGACAACGCAATGCCAGTCGGACTGGCCAGCACCATGACCGGTTCCTTGAACGCGTTCGCGTTGCCGGTGCCTCCGCCGGCAGTGCGCCCTCCCGAAGCCGTGCTGGCCACACTGTTCTGCGTGGCGTCGGTAAAGCGTTTGAGCGAGTCGTGGCCGTCTTTCAAACTCGCGGCCTGATGCGTTTCGCTAACTTGCGACAGGGCCTCGATCACGCTCTCCGAATTGACCAGTTGGCTCTGCGCATCGCGCACGTCGAGCGGCTGGCTGGCGGCGCCGGTGTTCGGATGTGTCGATACGTACAGGCCCTTGGCGGCGCGCACCGCCCCATACGTATCGGCTTTGAGATCGAAGCCGCTGCCGAGGTACGCGCCGCGCGCGTTGCCGTCGTGCGCGATCAGGTACCCGAGATGCAGATGCGAGTTTGCGATGCTGCTGTACAGATGCACGCGGTTCTGGCCCGTCGAGTCGTCCATCACCATCTGGTTGTAGCCGGTGCCACCGTACTCTTTCGACCGGTAACCCGACAGGAGCCCGTTCGAATGCCATTGCGGTTTCGCCGTGCCGTTATAAAGGCGCGAGACGACCACCGGCCGGTCGCAATCGCCGCCGATATGGTCGATCAGCACCTCCTCGCCGACCCGCGGCATATGCACGCCGCCGTAACCGTCGCCGGTGTCGGCTTGAGCCGCGCGCACCCAGCAGGATGCACGTTCGTCGCCTTCGTTCAGCCGGTCCCAGATGAACTGAACCTTGATCCGGTTCAACTCGTCGGTGTAGACCTCTTCGCCCTTCGGACCGACTACGAGCGCCGACTCGAGGTGCATCTGCGGCTTCTCGTGTTCGAGCGGGCTCCGATACGCAACGGTGGTCCGCTGCGCCTCGATCGCCACCCGATAGAAGCCCTCCGACCCGTCCGCATGCGGCACACGTAGGTCGGCGCCGGTGTGACTGGCGCGCGCGCCGGCGAGCGTGTTCTGCAGGCTATGCGGGAAGATCGCGCTCTCGCTCGCAACCGGCAGATTGTTTTCGATCGTCCAGTCGGTCTCGATGACGGCGAATTCGCGCTGATTCGCGGCATCGCGATCGTGGTCAGGATGGCCGTCGAGCGTAAAACGCCGCCCGGCATCGGCTGCACGCATGCCGCCTACGCCATGAAAGCGCTTCGCGCGCGACTCCCATTCTTCCATGCGAATTCTGGATAGATGGTCGCCGCGTTCCTGGGCGGAATACGTGTACGCGCCGGTGTATTCGTAGACCTCGGATTGATCCGGCAACGCGCCCTGATGGGGCATGGTGGGGATGGTCGTGCCCTTGGGATTGAAGCGGGTGGAGGGATTCTTGTAGTCGAAGGTGCGCGTGCTCAGGGTCGCGCTCTGCAGCGTGCGTGTGCCCGACCATTGGGTCAGCGCGTCTGTCTCGCTGCCGGTGCCCGCCCGATAGAATTTCACGATTTGCGGGGACAGCGCCGCGAAGGTTCGCAGTTGATCGGTAATGACAAGCGTGTGAGAGCGGCCGTCCGAAGCCTGTTGCCAGAAGCCGTAAAGCCCTTCCGATTCAAGGAGCCGGTGCACGAAGTTCCAGTCGTCTTCGTCCTGCCGGCAATAGGAACGTGATGGCAGCGGTGTCGACAACGCGAACTGGAACAGGCCTTGGGCCTGCGGATGAGTGTTGAACACGTCGGTGACGATTTCGTCGACACTCTTGTCCTGCCAGATGCGCTGGTCGCGGCGAAACCTCAGGAAGTGCAGCCACGAGGAAAAGCCGAGCTGGTAGCTGGTCAGTCCGCTGTCCGACCCTAGTCGCCGCGCGGTGTGGACGTAGCCGTTATGCGGAAGGTACGACTTGTCGGCCTGCTGGATCCAGAGCGTGACGGGCTGCGCGATAAGCGTCTTGAGCTCGATGCCGCCAGAGGTCGAAACAACATCGACCGTGAACTCGAAATGACGGCCGATACGCGAATGCCCGACGACCCGCTGCGGCACGAGCACATTTGCGCCCAGCGGCGAGTCCAGCTTGAGCAGGCGATCCTGTTGAATTAATCCGCCCGCGACAATTCTTATCAGTTCTCGTGCGCTCATTCCCGACGCCTTTCTTAATAGCGACTTATTTTCGATGCGGACCGCATCTGGATTGCGGACGAGATTCTACATAATTTTGTTCACGGAATGAAAGCTACTTATCTGTTGGTAAGTAGAGAAATTTCACGAAATCGCCAATTTAAAATGAATCAACCTGCGCGAGGTAAGGTCGGGTTATTTGGCCTGGCAATACTTTCCGAAGTGTGATCGCGAGACAATGTCATTATTTCCGAAAATATTCTCACTGCCCTGATTTCCGATACAGAAGGACGTCAATCATGCTTGTGGCCGCACTTAGTGCCGCTGAGGGGCTTATTGCAGAGCGGGATTGATGTGGTTTTATTGAAGAGGGGTACGGTATTTTTCGGTGTTTATCTATTGTGCAAGCGTGCCTGGACGTAGCGGCCGGTTTATAACTTCCATTGTGAATTGTGTTTCGCCGCAAGCCGCTGTTGTCCGGCTCATGCGGCGACCGCCCAGTTTAAGCGCCATCGCCGCACTCCGTTTCTGAAAGTGCTAATTCCGACATGAGTTTTCAGGCTACCGATAATCGAATACCGTGCATCGTGTCTCGCTTCCCATTCGCGCGATGCCCGGCCACGGCTACCGTTTATCCACCCCTCAGCCCCTAAACCGCAAACCCCCGCGGATTCTGCGACTGCCAGCGCCAGTGATCCGCGCACATCCGCTCGATACCATACTGCGCACGCCAGCCGATAATCCTCTCGGCTGCCGCCGGATCGGCGAAGCACGACGCCACATCGCCCGGACGGCGCGCGACGATTTCATACGGCACCGGCCGCCCGGCCGCCTTCTCGAACGCGTTGACCACGTCGATCACGCTATAGCCCTGGCCCGTGCCGAGATTGACGACGAAGCTCGCGTCGTGCGCGACCAGCGCGTCGAGCGCGGCCAGATGCCCGCGTGCCAGATCCACCACGTGGATATAGTCGCGCACGCCAGTGCCGTCAGGCGTGTCGTAGTCGCCGCCGAACACCCGCAGCTTGTCCAGTTTGCCGACCGCCACCTGCGCGACATACGGCATCAGATTGTTCGGCACGCCGGCCGGGTCTTCGCCGATCAAACCACTTTCGTGCGCGCCGACCGGATTGAAATAGCGCAGCGTCGCGATGCGCCATGACGGATCGGCGAGCTCCAGATCGCGCAGCACCTGCTCGGCGATCAGCTTTGACTGGCCATACGGATTGGTAGCCGACAACGGGAACGATTCGTCGATCGGCGAGCTTTTCGGCACGCCGTACACAGTGGCCGACGAACTGAACACGAACTGCTTCACATTGCGATCGCGCATCACGCCGAGCAGCGTTAACAGGCTGCCGACGTTGTTGCTGTAGTACTCGATCGGCTTCGCAACCGATTCGCCCACCGCCTTCAGCGCGGCGAAGTGAATCGCGCCGGTGATCGGATGAGCATCGAAGATACGCTTGAGCGCCGCTTCGTCGCGTACGTCGGCTTCGTAAAAGGTCACGGGCTTGCCGGTGATTTTCTCCACGCGCCGCAGCGATTCGCGATTGCTGTTCACGAGATTGTCGATTACCACGACGTCGAAGCCGCCATTGAGCAGTTCGACGCTTGTGTGCGAGCCGATGAACCCTGCGCCGCCCGTTACCAGAATCGTGCCCTTCGTGGTCATGCTGTTGCTCCGTTAAAGTAAAACACCCGTCATTTTTTGCACCAGGTCTTTATACGTTTCGACGACGACCCGTTCGTCGAATTCCTGTGCGACTTTCTGTCGGCCGCGTTCAGCCATGGCGCGGCGCTCGGCGCCGCTCATGTCGAGCATCTGTGCGAGTTTTTGCGCAAGGCTCTCCGCGTTGCGCACTTCGCACAGCAATCCGTTGACACCGTCTGCGACTACTTCGCGGCAACCGGGCACGTCGGTGGTGACGATCGGCCGGCCCATCGCCGACGCTTCCATCAGCGTGCGTGGCACGCCTTCGCGATACGACGGTAAAACAATGCAATCGGCATCGGCTATGAAAGGGCGCACGTCGTGCGCCTCTCCAAGATACTCGATGATGCCTTGCTTTTCCCAGTCGGCGACCTCTTCACGCGTGATCGCGCTCGGGTTGTCGACGCCGACCGGGCCGAGCAGTTGGAACCGCGCGTGCGGATAACGTTCGCGCACGCGCCGCGCGGCTTCGACATATTCGCCGACGCCTTTGTCCCACAACAGCCGTCCGATCAGCACGAACTTGAACTCGGCGCGCTCGGGCAGCGGCGTGAACGCGAACTGTGCGAGATCGACGCCCTCGCCATGCAACAGACGCGCGCGCTCGGGATGCACCAGCAGTTTCTGATCGACGAACGCGGCTTGATCGTCGCGATTCAGAAACCAGACTTCGCGCGGAAAGCGGAACGCGAAACGGTACAGCTTCTTCGCGACCTGCGCCGCGCGGCTCTGCTGGATGAACACGTAGCCGAGCCCGGTGGTAACCGCCACCGACTCTACACCCGCCAATTTCGCGGCGATCGAGCCATAAATATTCGGCTTGATCGTGTAGTGGAACACCACGTGTGGGCGAATGCTTTTATACAGCCGGTACAGCGACCACAGTGTGCGCAGGTCGTCGCGCGGATTGGTGCCTTTGGACGCCACCGGCAATTCGATGCAGCGGCAACCCATCGCGCTCAGCAATTCGAACGTGCGGTCGCGCGGCGCGAGCACCGTGACATCGACGCCGCGTCCGACCAGCATGCGGATCAGCCCTTGCCGATACGTATAGATTGCCCACGCGGTGTTACACACGAGTGTAATGCGCAGCGCGGGCGTCGATTTGAAAGCAGGCTTCATGCGGGAACGTGCTCGACGGTGAGGGTTAGCGGCTCGCGCGCGGCGTGCGCAACGTGAGCAACGTGCGTTTGACTCGCTGCAACGCGCGATACGGCGTCACCAGATGCAGCAGATTCTTCGCGAGACCGAGCCAGTCGTATGGATTGGCGACGTTGAAGTGGCGCAGTTGCAGCCGCAGCGTCGACACGATCTGGCGGCGCCGTTTGGTCGCGCTGATTCCGCTTTCGTTCAGTTCGTAGTAAAGGCCGAGTTCTGGCAGGTTCGCGCAGTCGTATTGCGCCATCAGACGCACGAACAGATCGAGATCTTCGGCCGAGCGATAGCGCGCGCGATAGTTGCCGACCGCGCGTACCGCGTCGATACGCAACATCATCGACGGATGCGCGAGGCATGAACGGAAGAAGCGCAGCCGCCGGATCTGCTTCGGCTCGGCCGGCGGGGTCAGCATGAACAGCGGCTCGCCTGCGCGCGTCACCACTTGCGTCCACATGCCGAGGCCGGCCACGCGCGGATGCAACTCCATGAACTCGCGCTGTTTCGCGAGGCGTTGCGGCACGCTGCGATCACCCGCGTCGATGCGGGCCGCGTAACGGAAGCCGCGTTGAGCGAGTGCGTCGATGCCCATTTGCAATGCGCGTTCGATGCCGCCGTTCTGCGGCAGGCGCAGCACTTCGATTTTCAGATTCGCAAGTGCCGGCGCGACGATCGGCGGCGTGCTGCCGTCGTCGACGATCAGTACGTGTACTAGCGCACGTTCGCTGAACGACGCGAGCGTAAGATCGACATCGGCCTGGCCGTTATAGGCGGGTATCAGCACCGCGACGTCGTCGAGGCAGGGTTGCGCGGCGGCGGATGAATTCGTCATGGGCGCAATTTGAAACGGATGTAATAAAGATTGACCGACGCCGCCGCGAGATAACCGACGGCGAGTCCCACCAATGCGCCATAAGCGCCGAGCCGCGGAATCGCCAGAAGATTCACCGCGAAGGCGACGGCCAGCGCCAGCAGCCACTTGGACAGCAGCACGAATTTGGCCTGATATTTGAGCACGATCAGATTGCCGATCGCTTCGATGCCGGCCGGCACCGAGAGCCAGACTGCCCAGCGGAAGATCTCGATTGCGCCTTCGAAGTCCGGCCCGAACACGCGGCGGATGATCACACCGGCGAGCAGGTCGAGCACGAGTGCGCCGCTCACCATCAACGCGGCGGTCATTGCGGTGAGACGCCACATGTTGCGGCGCAGTTGCGCAGCGTCCTGCACACGATAGACAAAGGCCGGCGCGATGGTTTGCGCGAGCATCAACGCGAGCGTGATCCAGTTTTCGTTCAGTTGCTGGGCGGCGGAATAGCGGCCGAGGTCGGCGAACGAAATCGCGCGCTCGAGCATCAGACGGTCCAGTTTCAGGAACAGATACATACAGATCAGGCCGAGCCAGAACACCGTGCCGGCCGTCGCGAAGTGCTTGAACAGCGAACGATCGACGTGCCAGCCGAGCTTGCCGCCATGTCTGCTGATGTAATAAACAAGCAGCACGATACCGATCAGTGCCGATTCGGCGGCCCACAGCCAGCCGAAGCGCGCGGGCGTCGCCATGGCGCGCACCAGCAGATAGACGCAGCCCGCTTTCAGCACCGCGGTGCTCATACTGGTGAGCAATTGCGGCTTGCTGTACGTCATGCTTTGCAGCCACGCGTTGATCACGCCGACGAACGGCTCGCGAAACAGCATGGTCACGGCGAGCCCGGCGAGCATCGCGCCGACCAGCGGATCGAGAACATGCAACGCAATGCCGAGCCAGGTCAGCAGCAGCGCCGCGACGGAAACGGAAAAGCGCAGCGCGAACGCGCTGCCGAGCACGGTGCCCAGTTGCTCAGGCGGACGGTTGACGATGGTGGGCACGAGTATTTCGGCGCCGCATACCCAGGTGATTGGGGAGAGCACGAGGAGAAGCGTATTGGCGTACTGCCATTTGCCGAAGGTATCCGGCCCGAAGTAACGCGCGAGGATGCCGCTGATGACGATCGCAACGCCGATCTGCGTGAGCCGTTCGAGCCCGAGCCAGACGATGTTGGTAAAGGCGCGCGTGACGTCCGGATTGGCAAAGCGTTTGAGCGTCAGCATCCGCTGGCCGCTCGCCGGTGCACGTGCAGGTGCACGGATTGCAATCGCAGCGCGCCGCGCGCGCTTGCCCACCCGGTCGACGGTTGCGGCCACGGCACCGGCCGGTGCGGCAACTTTACAAAAGGAGGGCGTCTAAGCATTAGAATGGTGCGATAAGGCAGGTCCGAAAAGCGCAATTATAAGTTGGAACCGGATCGCTTCCGGCAAGGGCGTATCGTCCGGTTAGAGAGAGTGTTTTACCGATCTCCGGGCGCTGCGCCGGTCAAAATTTTCCATTGCACGCAAGTGAGCCAACATGATCTCCAAATCTATTTTCAAGGCGTATGACATTCGCGGTGTAATCGGCAAGACGCTCGACGCCGATGCAGCGCGTTCGATCGGCCGCGCGTTCGGCAGCGAAGTGCGTGCGCAAGGCGGCGACGCCGTGGTGGTCGCGCGCGACGGGCGCCTGTCGGGTCCCGAGTTGATCGAGGCGTTGTCGGATGGCCTGCGTGAGGCCGGTGTGGATGTCGTCAATGTCGGCATGGTGCCGACGCCGGTCGGCTACTTCGCGGCCAGCGTGCCGCTGCAGCTCGACGGCGGCGAGCGCCGCATCGATTCGTGCATCGTCGTGACCGGCAGCCACAATCCGCCAGACTACAACGGCTTCAAGATGGTGCTGCGCGGCGCGGCGATTTACGGCGAACAGATTCTCGCGCTGCATCAGCGCATCGTCGACGAAAACTTCTCCGCGGGCAGCGGCACCTACACCGAATACGACATCGCCGATGCGTATCTCGATCGCATCACGAGCGACATCAAGCTCGCGCGCCCGATCAAGATCGTGGTCGACACCGGCAACGGCGTGGCCGGCGGCCTCGCGCCGAAGCTCTTCAAGAAGCTCGGCTGCGAACTGGTCGAACTGTTCACCGAGATCGACGGTAACTTCCCGAACCACCATCCGGACCCGGCTCATCCCGAGAATCTTCAGGACGTGATTCGCGCATTGAAGGAAACGGACGCTGAAATCGGTTTCGCGTTCGACGGCGATGGCGATCGTCTCGGCGTCGTGACCAAAGACGGCCAGATCATCTACCCGGACCGTCAACTGATGCTGTTCGCCGAAGAAGTGCTGTCGCGCAACAAGGGCGCGCAGATCATTTACGACGTGAAGTGCACGCGCAATCTGGCGAAGTGGGTGAAGGACAAAGGCGGCGAACCGCTGATGTGGAAAACCGGCCACTCGCTCGTGAAGGCGAAGCTGCGCGAAACCGGCGCGCCGCTCGCAGGCGAAATGAGCGGCCACGTGTTCTTCAAAGACCGCTGGTATGGTTTCGACGACGGCCTGTACACCGGCGCGCGTCTGCTCGAAATCCTCACGCGCGTCGAAGACCCGAGCAAGCTGCTCAACTCGCTGCCGAACTCGAACTCCACGCCGGAACTGCAACTGAAGCTCGAAGAAGGCGAAAACTTCGAACTGATCGCGCGTTTGCAGCAGAACGCAACATTCACCGGCGCGGATAGCGTGCTGAAGATCGACGGCTTGCGGGTCGAATATCCGGACGGCTTCGGTCTCGCGCGCTCGTCGAACACCACGCCGGTCGTCGTGATGCGTTTCGAAGCCGATAGCGACGCAGCGTTGAAACGCATCCAGGAAGACTTCCGCCGCGTGATTCTCGCGGAGAAGGCCGACGCGAAGCTGCCGTTCTGAAGACTCGAACGGCGCCGCGGTTCTCTGCGAGCCGCGGCTGCCGTGAAGACGCGGCGCGGGTTTGATCTACCGCGCCGCGTTTTTTCGTGTCATTTATGCGTAGCACGCTAGAATTGCCGTCCTCGTGAGAAAACCGGATCGCCCAAGGTTTCTCATCCCTCGGGGAGCCTCGCGCGAAGCACGGGGTTCGGGGCTCTTTCAACGCATCTTCGGGCCGGATAGCCGGTTTTCCCACTCTTGAGCGTGCAAAAGATACTGATCGTGAGGGTGTCGTCGCTGGGCGACGTCGTTCACAACATGCCGGTGATCGCCGATATCCGACGCTGCCATCCCGACGCGCAGATCGACTGGCTCGTCGAAGAGAGCTTCGTCGGCCTCGTCGAACTGGTGAGCGGTGTGCGCCGGGCGATTCCGGTGTCGCTGCGCCGCTGGCGCAAGCGCATCCTGTCCGCCGCCAACTGGCGCGAGATCGGCGCGTTCCATCGCGCGCTCGCCGCCGAAAACTACGATCTCGTGATCGACTGCCAGGGGCTGATCAAGACCGCGTGGGTCGCGAGCATGGCGCGCGGACCGGTGGTCGGCCTCGCGAATCGCACCGACGGCGCGGGCTTCGAGTGGCCGGTGCGTTTCTTCTACGACAAACGCGTGCCGATCGAGCCGCGCACGCACGTGGTGGAACGGACGCGGCAACTGGTGGCGGCGGCGCTGAACGACCCGCGCCCGCAACCCACCGACGAGATCGACTTCGGCCTCGATACGAGCCGCGCGGCGCTGGCGTTGTCGCAGGCGAATCTGAACCTTCCAGTGCCTTACGTGGTGTTCGTGCACGCGACTTCGCGCGCCGACAAGCAATGGCCCGCTACCGCGTGGATCGAGCTGGGGCAGTCGCTGGTGCGGCGCGGTGCGTCGATCGTGCTGCCGTGGGGCAGCGACGAGGAACGCGCGACCAGCGAGCAGCTCGCGAAGGAATTCGGCGCGGCGGCAATCGTGCCGCCTAAGTTGAGCCTGCCGGCGGTGGTCGGGTTGATCGAAGGCGCGTCTGCGACGGTCGGTGTTGACACAGGTCTGGTTCACATCGCGGCGGCGCTGAAGCGGCCGACGGTCGAGTTGTACAATTTCGCCACCGCATGGCGCACCGGCGGCTACTGGTCGCCGAATGTCGTCAATCTCGGCACGGCCGGCAAGCCGCCCACGCTGCAGGAAGTCAAGTCCGCGCTGGCCGGTTTCGGCCTGCTGTAACGCGGCGCGCCTCGCCTTACGCTCCATCCGCTTTCAAGGGCGACCATGAACGAAACCCAGATCATCGAAATAGCGAACGCCGACTGGCACGGACGCAATCTGTCCGTGCCGCGCGAAACGCTGCTGGCCGGCGTCGAACGCGGCAAGGTGCTGTATTTCCCGAATCTGCGCTTTGCGATCGAAGGCGGCGAACAGGCGCTGCTCGATCCCGCGCTGGCCGATCCGAGCCGCAAGAACATCAGTCTCGAGCCGAACGGCGGCGCGCTGCACGGCGTGGCTGGCGACGCGGTCGCGCAATCGGCGGTGCGTGCACTGATCGCGCGTTATCAGGCCAATGCGCGCACGTTGGTCGACGGGCTCTTCCCCGAATACAACGGCAAGCTGCGCGTTGCGCCGACCAGCCTGCGGCTTCATCAGGTGGAAGGGCGCGAAACGTCGTGGCGTAAAGACGATAGCCGCTTGCATGTCGATGCGTTTCCGTCGCGGCCGAATTACGGCGAGCGCATTCTGCGCGTGTTCACCAACGTCAATCCGCATGGCGCGCCGCGTGTGTGGCGCGTGGGTGAGCCGTTCGAAGACGTGGCGAAGCGCTTCCTGCCGCACATCAAAGCGCAAATGCCCGGTTCCGCGTGGTTGCTGAACCTGCTGCACGTGACAAAAACGCCGCGCAGCGAATACGACCATCTGATGCTCAATCTGCACGACGGGATGAAGGCCGACCTCGACTATCAGAAGTCGAGCCCGCAGGAGACCATGCCGTTCCCGCCGGGCAGCGTGTGGGTGTGTTTCTCCGACCAGACCTCGCACGCGGTGATGTCGGGCCAGTTCATGCTGGAGCAGACGTTTTTCCTGCCGGTCAAGGCGATGGTGCAGCCGGAGTGCGCGCCGCTCGGTATTCTCGAGCGCCTGAAGGGCAGGGCGCTGGTTTGAGCGCCGCTGTTCTGGTGGATCGCGGGGGGGCGGCTGCGGCTGCGTTTGCGTTTGCGTTGCGGTTCGTGGCGCGGTTCATGTCGAAGCCAACGGAGTGCCGATGCTGAGGGCGATTTATAACGCGCTCTGGTGGATCGTCGCGCCGCTCGCCGTTCTGCGGTTGCTGATCCGTTCGCGCAAGGAGCGCGGCTATCGCGAGCATATCGGCGAACGGTTCGGCTATTCGCGCGGCCGTTTGCCGGAAGACGACACACCGTTGATCTGGGTGCACGCGGTGTCGGTGGGCGAGACGCGCGCCGCGCAGCCGCTCGTCGACGCGCTGATCAAAGCGCGGCCCGACGCACGCATTCTCCTCACGCACATGACGCCGAGCGGCCGCGCGATCGGCGAGCAGATTTTCGGCGATCGTGTAGTGCGCAGCTACTTGCCGTACGACATGCCGCATGCGGTGCGGCGCTTTTTGCGCGCGTGGCGGCCGTCGCTCGGTCTGGTGATGGAGACCGAGGTGTGGCCGACGCTGATCGACGAATGCCGTCGCGCGGATGTGCCGCTGGTGCTGACCAATGCGCGGATGTCGGCGCGTTCGTTCAAGCGCGCGGCGAAGTTCGGCAACGCGACGAAGGGCGTGTTCGGCGGTTTCGAGCGGGTGCTCGCGCAGAGTCCTTCGGATGCGGAGCGTTTGACCGCGCTCGGCGCACGCAACGTCGCGGTGCTCGGCAATCTGAAGTTCGATATGAACACGCCGCCGGAACTGGCGGCACGCGGCCATGCATGGCGCGCGGCGATCGGCGCGCGGCCGGTGTGGGTCGCGGCGAGTACGCGTGAAGGCGAAGAGGAACTGGTGTTGCAGGCGTTTGCGGCGCTTGGCGTCGACGATGCATTGCTGATTCTGGTGCCGCGTCATCCGCAACGCTTCAATGAAGTGGCGGCGTTGGCCGCGAAGCAGGGCTATCGCGTCGAGCGGCGCTCGGCGTGGGCGCCGGATGCGAAGCTGGCGTCCGCGGCTTGCGCTTCGGGCGGCGGCGTGCCGGCGTTGTCCGCGGACGTGAGCGTGCTGCTCGGCGATTCGATGGGCGAGTTGGGCGCTTACTACGCGGCTGCGGATCTGGCGTTTATCGGCGGTAGTTTGTTGCCGCTCGGCGGTCAGAATCTGATCGAAGCGTGCGCGGTCGGCGTGCCGGTGTTGATCGGCCCGCATGTGTTCAACTTCACGCAGGCTACTGCGGATGCGGTGGCGGCAGGCGCGGCGGTGCAGGTGCAGGATCCGGCCGATCTGGCGCGGGCGTTGCGCGAGCTGTTCGACGACCGCGCTCGCAGGCTGGCGATGGGCGGCGCGGCTTCGGCGTTCGCGGCCCGCCATCGAGGGGCGACCGCGCGGACGGTGGATGTGTTGATGGCGTTGTTGCCGGAGTGAGGGAGTGAGGGAGTGAGGGAGTGGGGCGGCAGCGCCCCGCTTTCAGCTCACCGAAGCGGTCCTCGCGTCACACCTTCAACAACCCCTTCTTCTCGATAAATTTCACCACCATATCGAGCCCATCGAGCGCCTTCAGATTGCACATCACGAAGGGCCGTTCGCCGCGCATCTTCTGCGCGTCCGAAGCCATCACGTCCAGATTCGCGCCGACCAGCGGCGCGAGGTCCGTCTTGTTGATCACCAGCAGATCCGACTTCGTAATGCCGGGGCCGCCCTTGCGCGGAATTTTCTCGCCGCCTGCCACGTCGATCACATAGATCGTCAGGTCGGACAACTCCGGGCTGAAAGTGGCCGCGAGATTGTCGCCGCCCGATTCGATGAACACGATGTCCGCATCGGGAAAGCGCGTGAGCATCCGGTCGACGGCTTCGAGGTTGATCGACGCGTCTTCGCGAATCGCGGTGTGCGGGCAGCCGCCCGTCTCCACGCCCATGATCCGTTCGGCCGGCAGCGCGCCTGCCACCGTCAGCAGACGCTGGTCCTCTTTCGTGTAGATGTCGTTGGTGATCGCGACGAGGTCGTATTGCTCGCGCATCGCCTTGCAGAGCATTTCGAGCAGCGTGGTCTTGCCCGAACCGACCGGGCCGCCGACGCCCACGCGCAGCGGCGGCAGTTTCTTCGTACGGACGGACGAGTGGGCGCTTTGATGAGGTGCGTTCATGAGGGTTCTTCTTATGAGCGAAAGAGCCGCGAATATTGCGACTCGTGCCGCGCCGACAGAATGCCGAGCTGCGGCGCGAAAGTGTTGATGTGTTCGGGCGACGTGGTCAACGCACGGGTCACCGCTGCGTCGATCGGCTCGCGCAATGCGACGATGATGCGCTGCCCCGCGAGCTGCCCCAGCGGCACTGCTTTCAACGCGGCGGCCGCCTGGTTTTCGACCCAGCTGAAAGCGTAGGCGGCGAGCGCGGCGTCGGGCGCGGCATCGTGCGCGTACGCGGCGAATGCAAATGCGGTGGGCTGCGCGAGCGGCGTCATCGAGGCGAGCGTGTCGCGCCTCGAAGCATCGCCCCATTCCAGCGATGCGCACAACTGCCGCAGCGACCAGCCCATCTGCTCGGTCTCGCGCCTGAGTTCCGCCGACTCGCGGCTCGCCAGAAACTCGCTATTCGCTTCTCTGAGGCCGTCGGCGTCGTGAGTGCGCCAGCGTTCCATCTGATGCGCGAGAAACGGCAACTCGCCATGCGCGAGCACGTCGGTCAGGCCGCTTGCGATCCATGCGCGTGCGGAGTCGGCGTCGGTGATGAGTTGCGCTTCGATCGCGGCTTCGAGACCCTGCGAGTAGCTGAACGCGCCGATCGGCAGCGCCGGCGACGCGAGATGCAGCAGCGCCGTCAGTTCAGCGATGCGCATGGTGGTGGTGATGCCCGTGGCCGCAGGATTCGTCGTGGACGTGGGCGTCGTCTTCGGCTTTGTGCTCGTGTGCGTGCTCGCCGCCGTGTTCGTGGTCATGGTCGTGACCGTGCGCATGACTGTGGCCGTGATCATGCTCATGCGAGTGATCATGCCCATGATGCTCGCCATAAACCTGCTGCGCCAACGCATAGTCCTCGGCGAACGTCTCGTCATGACCATGCTTATGTCCACCGCCGTACGCGCCGGACTCCGGCTGAAACGGCATCGACACCTGATCGACGCTCGCACCGATGCGCTTCAACATATCGGCAAGCACCGGATCGTATTCGAGCTTCAGATAATCCGTGCCGACTTCGACCGGCGTGTGGCGATTGCCGAGGTGATACGCGGCGCGCGTCAGCGTGAGCACATCTTTCGCGCGCACAACCAGCACCGCCTCAGCCGCGGCGGCGACACGCACAAGGCCGCCATCGTCGGCGACCAGCACATCGCCGTCGCGCAGCACCGTGCCGCGCGGCAGCAGCACCGCCACTTCTTCACCGTTGTCGAGCGTGGCCGCGAGGCGGCTCTTGCGGCGTTCGTCGAAAGCGAGCGTCAAAGTGGGCGCGCGTTTCACCAGCACGGGCGCGAGCTTCAGATGCGGCGCAATCAGTTTGTCGAGAGTACGCATGGTTTAGAACAGGAAGTAGCGTTGCGCCATCGGCAGCACGGTGGCCGGTTCGCAGGTCAGCAACTGACCGTCGGCGATCACCTGATACGTCTCCGGATCGACGCTGATCGCCGGGCGCCACGCGTTGTGGATCATGTCTGCCTTCGAAATGTTGCGGCAGTTCTTCACCGCGACGATACGCTTGTTCAGCCCATAGCGCTCGCCGACGCCCGCATCCGCCGCCAGTTGCGAAACGAAAGTCAGCGACGTGCGACCCAACGCGCCGCCGCGCGTCGCGAACATCTCGCGATAATGCACCGGCTGCGGTGTCGGAATCGACGCATTCGGATCGCCCATCTGCGCCATCGCGATCATCCCGCCCTTCAGGATCAGCGACGGCTTGATGCCGAAAAACGCCGGCTCCCAGAACACCAGATCCGCCCACTTGCCTGGTTCGATCGAGCCGACTTCATGTGCGATGCCGTGCGTGATCGCCGGGTTGATCGTGTACTTGGCGACATAACGCTTCGCGCGGAAATTGTCGTGGCGCGCGTTATTCGCGTTGTCTTCCGGCAGCGCGCCGCGTTGCACCTTCATCTTGTGCGCGGTCTGCCATGTGCGGATGATCACTTCGCCCACGCGGCCCATCGCCTGCGAATCCGACGACAGCATCGACAGTGCGCCGAGGTCGTGCAGGATGTCTTCGGCGGCGATCGTCTCGCGGCGAATCCGCGACTCGGCGAACGCGATGTCTTCCGCGATCGACGGGTCCAGGTGGTGGCACACCATCAGCATGTCGAGATGCTCTTCGAGCGTGTTGACGGTGTACGGGCGCGTCGGATTGGTGGACGACGGCAGCACGTTCGCTTCGCCGCACACCTTGATGATGTCCGGCGCGTGGCCGCCGCCCGCGCCTTCCGTGTGATACGTGTGGATCGTGCGGCCCTTGAACGCGGCCACCGTCGCTTCGACAAAACCGGCTTCGTTCAACGTGTCGGTGTGGATCGCGACCTGCGTGTCGGTATCGTCGGCAACGGACAGACAGTTGTCGATCGCCGCAGGCGTCGTGCCCCAGTCTTCGTGCAGCTTCAAACCGATCGCGCCCGCGGCGATCTGCTCGAGCGCCGGCTGCGGCTGGCTCACATTGCCCTTGCCGAGAAAGCCGAGATTCATCGGATAGCCGTCGGCGGCTTGCAGCATGCGTTCCAGGTGCCACGGACCCGGCGTGCAGGTCGTCGCGTTCGTGCCGGTTGCGGGCCCTGTGCCGCCGCCGAGCATCGTCGTCACGCCGCTCGCGAGCGCTTCTTCGATCTGCTGCGGGCTGATGAAGTGAATGTGCGTATCGATGCCGCCCGCGGTGACGATCAACCCTTCGCCCGCGATCACTTCAGTGGATGCGCCGATCGCGATCGTCACATTCGGTTGAATGTCCGGATTGCCTGCCTTGCCGATCGCATGAATGCGGCCGTTCTTGATGCCGATATCGGCTTTGACGATGCCCCAGTGATCGAGAATCAGCGCATTCGTGACGACCGTATCGACCACGTCGGCATGCACGCGTTGCGACTGGCCCATGCCGTCGCGAATCACTTTGCCGCCGCCGAATTTCACTTCTTCGCCGTAGGTGGTGAAGTCGCGTTCGACTTCGATCAGCAGGTCGGTGTCGGCGAGGCGCACGCGGTCGCCGGTGGTCGGGCCGAACATTTCCGCGTATGCGCGGCGGCCAATGCGTAGGGTCATGGTGTGAGTCCGGAAATGAGCTGGGCGATGAGCGAGGCAGTCGGGGCAGGCGGGCGCGCGGCGCGCATCACAGCTTGCCCATCACCTTGCCGTTGAAACCGTAGACGACCCGGTCGCCCGCCAGTTCGACCAGCTCGACAGTGCGTTCCTGGCCGGGTTCGAAACGTACGGCGGTGCCCGCCGCGATGTTGAGTCGAAAGCCGCGCGCCGCTTCGCGATCGAACGTGAGCGCGTCGTTCACTTCGTAGAAGTGGTAGTGCGAGCCGATCTGCACCGGCCGGTCGCCGGTATTCGACACGACCACCGTGACGGTGGCGCGGCCTGCATTGAGTTCGTGCTCGCCGTCGTCGATGAGGAGTTCGCCGGGGATCATGGGCGCTGCCTTTCGTCGTTATGGAGGGTTAGGGGATCGGATGATGCACGGTGACGAGCTTGGTGCCGTCGGGGAACGTGGCTTCGACCTGGATGTCGGGGATCATCTCCGGCACGCCTTCCATCACGTCGTTGCGCGTGAGCAGCGTGGTGCCGTAGTGCATGACCTCGGCGACGGTCTTGCCGTCGCGCGCGGCTTCCATCAGCGCGGCGGTGATGAAGGCGATCGCTTCCGGGTAATTGAGTTTGAGACCGCGCGCGCGGCGCCGTTCGGCGAGCAGCGCGGCGGTAAAGATCAGCAGCTTGTCCTTCTCGCGGGGTGTCAGCTTCATCGAGTCAGCTTCATCGAAGGTGGGTGTCGGGTTGTGCCGATCCCGCACGGGACCGGTTGCGACAATGATAGGCGCTGCGTGTCATGGCCGCGATCGCATGCTAAGCACGGGATGCAGCCACGACAAGTGCAATGCCGGATAAGCCAGCCACGGTATCAAGTCGGGCTAACGAAGCGCTTACAGATCGGCGGGCAGCGGCGCGCCGAACCACTTCTTCGACATCGTGTTCAGCGTGCCGTCCTGTTTGGCCGTCGCGATCGCCGCGTCGACCTTCTGCTGCAGGCGCGGCTCGTTCTTGTTCATGCCGACGAAGCACGGCGAATTCTTGATCACGAACTTCGGTTCCGGGCGGCGCGGCGGATTCTTCGCGAGGATCGCGGCGGCGACGATGTTGCCCGCGGCGATCAACTGCACCTGGCCGGACAGGAACGCGGCGATGGTCGCGTTGTTGTCTTCGAAGCGTTTGATGGTGGCGTTCGGCGCCATCTGCGTGAGACCGATTTCCTCGAGCGCGCCGCGCGTCGCGCCGACCGTCTTGCCGGTCAGATCGGCGGGGCCCGTGACCTTGATGTCGGCAGGGCCGAACACGCCCTGGTAGTACGGCGCATAGGCGGTCGAGAAATCGATCACCTTGTCGCGCTCCGGCGTTTTGCCGAGCGACGAGATCACGAGGTCCACCTTGCCCGTTTGCAGATACGGAATGCGGTTCGCGCTGTTGACCGGCACGAGTTCGAGCTTCACGTTCATCGACTTCGCGAGCAGCGCCGCGGTGTCGATGTCGTAGCCTTGCGGCTTCATGTCCGGGCCGACCGAGCCGAACGGCGGATAGTCTTCCGGCACGGCCACTTTCAGCACGCCGGCCTTGGCGATGTTGTCGAGCGTGTCCGCGTGGGCGGCCGCCGCAGTGAAGGCGAGGGCGGGGGAGAGCAGCAGGGCGGCAAGCCAGGCGCGACGCGCGGGGCGGGGAGTGGATCGGGTCATGGTGTGCGAGCGGTGGTGGCGAGAAGCGTCGGTTGCCGTCAGGACGCGGCAGCATCGTGCGCGGATGCGATGCAAGGTGTGTGCCATGGCGGTGCAGCATGGGCTGGCGGGGCGGAAATACAGGCGATGCACGCGATTGGGGCAATACCGCGCGCCACGTCGGTGCGGGCGTGGCCCACCCGGGGCCTGTGCCAACCTGTTAAGTACGCCAGATCCGCAAAGGCACAGCCTCAACCCCATGCACGACCGGCCGCAACTGAAGCCAGCACTGAGTCATGGCCCGCTGCAACTGTTCCATCGACCGCGCAACAGCACGCACGAGCAGCACCCCCGAAGTCACGCAAGAGGCCCCAGCGCGTACTGCCTCATTAAACGGGAGCTGCGCAGTCAGCGACTCAGCGAGTGCATCGTCACAAGCGGCTCCAACCGCCCACAGCGTCCCATAAGCAGGAAACCCGGCCAACCCCTGCGCGGCATCTCTTAACGAATCACTCGCCGAGAGGGCGGTCCGTTCGAACCACAGCAACTCACCCTTCGCGCCAACGATCCGCGACACAGTACATAAGCGACCCTCGGACCACCGCTCGCCCGCAGCCTGCCGCCCAAGCTGAGTCGCATCCCATCCGATCGCAGTCGCGCCTTCGCCAAGCGTCAACGAAAAATCGAGCTTCGCATTCGCATGATCGAAAACGATATTGTTCTGAGGCAGCCAGTCGAGCGTGGCCCGCTCGCCGACGCGCACGTCGATCCGCTGCTGCGCTTCACGTCCATTGGACTTGTACCACTTGGTCGCACCAGGCGTAGTCATCACGGCGTGCGCGCCCGCACCGACAGCAACGTCGATAGCCAGCCGGTCGCCACCCGCGACGCCGCCTGGCGGATGCACGATCACCGCGTGACAGATACCTTGACCTTCGGGATAAAGCGGTCGCTGAATCCGCAACGGCCCATCGTGCAGCCGATGCTTGAGCGTGGTCCGCTCCCCTTCCTTGACGAATCCGAGTTCAAGACGCGCGCGCCATTGCGAATGAGCACTGGCTTGTGCGGTAGCGAGCGTGATGTGATTTTCGTGAAGCGACATGCGAATGGAATGCGACCAGACGGAGAAAGCAAAGCGTGCCTGCGCACGTCGGACAACGCTCACCGCGTTGCGTTGCCACAGGATGCGGCGAGAATAGCACGCCCGCTCGCGCGTCCCGCTTATACGGCGATCAATGTGCGTACGCCGTCCGCATCCATATCGGCGCCTGCGCCGCCCGCGATGATCTCACCACGGCTCATCACCCAGTACCGATCGGCGATCTCCTTGGCGAAGTCGTAATACTGCTCGACGAGCAGCACCGTCATGCCCATTTCCTCGACCAGTTGACGCAGCGTACGGCCGATGTCCTGAATGATCGACGGTTGAATGCCTTCGGTCGGTTCGTCGAGAATCAGCAGTTGCGGATCGCTCATCAGCGCGCGCCCAATCGCAAGCTGCTGCTGCTGGCCGCCCGACAGATCGCCGCCCCGGCGGCTCTTCATGTCCTTCAGCACCGGGAACAGTTCGTAGATACGATCGGGGATTTTTTTGGGCGCCTTCTTGCTGGCGGCGCCCACCAGCAGATTTTCTTCGACGGTGAGGCGCGGAAAAATATCGCGGCCCTGCGGCACATAAGCGAGGCCCTTTTCCACGCGCGAGTAGGTCGGCAGTTTGGTGATCGGCGCGCCGCGCCAGGCGATCGAGCCGCTCTTCGTTTGCACGACGCCCATCAGGCAGCGCAGCAGCGTGGTTTTGCCCACCCCGTTGCGGCCGAGCAGCACGGTGAGCTTGCCGTCGGGCACGGTCAGTTTCACATCGCGCAGGATGTGGCTGCCGCCGTAATACTGGTTGAGGTTTTCTACTTCTAGCATGTGCGTTCGACCTTTTCGTTTTATCGGCCCGCTTTACCGACTCGCTTTACCGGCCCAGATACGACTCGATGACCGTCTCGTCGCGCTTCACTTCGTCGAGCGTGCCGTGAGCGAGCACGCGTCCCTCGGCCATCACGGTGACCTTGCCGGCCTTGCCGGATAGCGCCGCCACGAACTCCATGTCGTGTTCGACGACCATCATCGAACAGGTGCCGCGCAGATGATTGAGCAATTCGGCGAGCTGCATGGTTTCGTCGTCCGTCATGCCCGCGGCCGGTTCGTCGAGCAGTAACAGCGCCGGCTTCTGCATCAGCAGCATGCCGATTTCGAGCCGCTGTTTCTGGCCGTGCGAGAGTTCGCCCGCAAGCCGCCGCGCTTCGCTCTCGAGACCGATCAGCGCCAGCGTCTCCTCGATCCGCGCTTGCGCGTCACGATCCAGCCGCGCCCGCAACGACGCCCACCACCCCTTGTCGGCCTTCATCGCCAGTTCAAGGTTTTCCCACACCGGATGCTGCTCGAACACAGTCGGCTTCTGAAACTTTCGCCCAATCCCCGCGCGCGCAATCGACGGCTCGTTCATCCGCGTCAGATCGATCGACTGCCCCAGAAACACCTTGCCGGAATCCGGCTCCGTCTTGCCGGTGATCACGTCCATCATCGTCGTCTTGCCGGCGCCGTTCGGGCCGATGATGCAACGCAGTTCGCCGGCGTCGATAGTCAGCGTCAGCGCGTTCAACGCGCGAAAACCGTCGAAACTCACGGTCACGTCTTCGAGGTAAAGAATCGTGCCGTGCGACACATCGATCTCGCCCGGCGTCACAGCGCGGCCCATGCTGGCGACGCCGCTCAACGAGGTTTCAGTCGCTTCTTCCGGTAAAGCCAGATCAGGAACCATCGGGTTTTCATTCATGAGCGGTTCCTCTTGCGCGTCGCGAGTTCGATCAGCCCCATGATGCCGTTCGGCAACAACAGCGGGACCAGCACGAAAATCAGGCCAAGAAAGAACAGCCAATACTCAGGGAAATTCGCCGTGAAAAAGCTCTTCGCGCCGTTCACCGCGAACGCGCCGATGATCGGTCCGATCAACGTGCCGCGTCCGCCCACGGCCACCCAGATCGCCATTTCGATCGAGTTGCCCGGCGACATTTCGCCCGGATTGATGATGCCGACCTGCGGCACGTACAGCGCGCCGGCAATCCCGCACAACACCGCGGAAACGGTCCACACGAACAGCTTGTACGCAAGCGGGCTGTAGCCGAGGAACATCAAACGGGTTTCGCCGTCGCGCACCGCGGTCACCACGCGGCCGAGCTTCGACGTGACGATCGCCCGCGCGCCGAGGAACGCGAGGATCAGCACCGCGAACGTGATCAGCAACAGCGCAGTGCGCGTGCCCGGATGCGTGATCGGAAAACCGCCGATGCGTTTGAAATCGGTAAAGCCGTTGTTGCCGCCGAAGCCCGTTTCGTTGCGATAGAACAGCAGCATCGCGGCGAACGTCATCGCCTGCGTGATGATCGACAGATACACGCCCTTCACCCGCGAACGGAACGTGAAGAAGCCGAATACCCACGCGACCACTGCCGGCACCAGCACCACCAGCAGCAGCGCGTAACCGAGATGCTGCGTGCCTTGCCAGTACCACGGCAGTTGATGCCAGTCGAGAAACACCATGAAGTCGGGCAGATCGCTGCCGTACTTGCCGTCGTGGCCGATCGCGCGCATCAGGTACATACCGATCGCGTAACCGCCGAGCGCGAAGAACAGCGCGTGCCCGAGACTCAGGATGCCGCAGTACCCCCACACCAGATCCAGCGCCAACGCGGCGATCGCGTAGCACATGAACTTGCCGGTGATGGTCATCGCATACGCGGACAGATGCAGCGCGCTCGTGTCCGGCACCACCAGTGTGGCGAACGGCACGCCGAGTCCGAACACGATGATCAGCGCGATCAGCGCGAGCCACGCGCGGCGCGACAGCAGCGCCGGACGCGGCGGCAGGCCGAGCGCGAAGCCGGATTGCGCTTCGCGTTGTGCCGCGGCGCCGGCGTTCGCGCCGACATGAGCCGGTGAAGTCGCAGATGTCATGTCATGCCTCCGCGCTGCGGCCCTTGAGGGCGAACATGCCCTGCGGACGCTTCTGGATGAACAACACGATCAGCACGAGCACCGCGATCTTCGCGAGCACGGCGCCCCAGAACGGTTCGATCGCCTTGCTGACGAGACCCAGCCCGAAGCCGCCGATCACCGTGCCGGCCAGTTGGCCGACGCCGCCCAGCACCACGGCCATGAACGAATCGATGATGTAGCTCTGCCCGAGGTCCGGACCGACATTGCCGATCTGCGACAGCGCGCAGCCGCCGAGACCCGCGATGCCCGCGCCGAACGCGAACGCATACGAGTCCACCCGCGCGGTTTTCACGCCGACGCACGCAGCCATCCGCCGGTTCTGCGTGACGGCGCGCACGAACAGCCCGAGCCGCGTCTTCGTGAGCACTGCCCACGCGATGCCGACGACGATCAGCGAGAACGCGAGAATCGCCAGCCGGTTGTACGGCAGGATCAGATTCGGCAGCACGGTGACGCCGCCGCTCATCCACGACGGGTTGATCACCTGCACGTTCTGCGCGCCGAACAGCATCCGCGTCGCCTGAATCAGGATCAGGCTCACGCCGAAAGTCGTCAGCAGGGTTTCGAGCGGACGTCCATAAAGATGCTTCAACACCAGCCGTTCGAGCACGATGCCGACCAGTCCGGCCGCCGCGAACGAGGCCGGCACCGCGAGCAGCGGATACCAGTCGAAAGCGCCCGGTGCGAAGCGTTGAAACAGGTTCTGCACCACGTAGGTCGCGTACGCGCCGATCATCAGGAATTCGCCGTGCGCCATGTTGATCACGCCGATCAGCCCGTATGTGATCGCAAGGCCGAGCGCCGCGAGCAGCAGCACGCTGCCGAGCGACAGGCCCGCGAACAGCGTGCCCGCGATCTGGCTGCGGCGCTGGATCGAATCGAGTTCGTCGATGCCGCTTTGCGCGGCGGCGCGCACCCGGTCGTCCGGTTCGTTGAAGGTGCCGTCCGGCTTCTTCGCGACGAGCGGACGCAGCAGTTCGTTCATGTCGAGGTCGTGGCGCGCGGCGACCAGTTGCACGGCTTCGAGCCGTTTGGCCGCGTCGGTGTCGTGCAACGCGGTCATCGCCCACAGCGTGTCGAGACGCTTCTTCAGCGCGGGATCGGTTTCCTTCGCGCGAGCCGCGTCGACCAGCGGCTTGATCGACGGATCGGGGTTTTGCAGCAAAGCGGTGACTGCGGCATCGCGCGTCGCGAGGTCCGGCGAGTCGAGTTGCAGGCCCGACAGCGCGCCCGCCACTTTCGAGCGCAGCAGGTTGTTCAGCGTGACCGGTTGCGCGTCGCCCGCGGCGACGGTCTTGCCGGTGATGGCGTCCTTCGCGGTGTCGCCGTCCTGCAGCAGCACGGCGCCGGCATCGGTCGCGAGCGCGCTGTCGTCGGAAAGCGCTTTGAGTACCGCGAGCGATTCCTTGTCGTGATTGGCGATCAGTTTGTCGATGGCCGCGGATTTCGCGTCGAAGTCGTCGCTCGCGAGCGGCGCGACATCGGCCTGGGTGAGCGCAAAGGCGGCGAGCGGCGCGCTGACGAGCAGCGCGAGCGCGAAGCCGGCGACGCGTCTTGCGAGTATCGGGAATGAAAACGCCATGATGGCCTTTGAAGAAAATCCGGCGGAGCGGCGCGGGCGATACATCGCGCCGCGCCGTCGTAGTGCGTGTGCAGCGGCGTGCCGGGCGTCGTCGTCGATATCGAACGACGCTGCCCGGCTTCATGCATCAGACGATGCGCGAACGCGAGCGCTTCAGGAACGCCGGAATCGAACTGACCACGTCCGGCTTGCTCGAATTGCCGGCGATAAACGGGCTCCACGGCTGCGCGCGGATCGCCGTCTTGGTGCGCCACACGACATTGAACTGGCCGTCGGCGCGCACTTCGCCGATCATCACCGGCTTATGCAAATGGTGATTGCCGTCCATTTCGAGCGTGAAGCCCGACGGCGCAGCGAAGGTCTGACCGACCATCGCGACGCGCACCTTGTCGACGTCCGTGCTCTTCGCTTTCTCGACTGCCTGCTTCCACATATGGATGCCGACGAAGGTCGCTTCCATCGGATCGTTCGTCACGCGCCTGGTGCCCCCGGGCAGGTTGTTCTGCGCGACCCATGCGGCCCATTGTTTTTTGAACTTCTCGTTGGCCGGATTGCGCAGCGACATGAAGTAGTTCCATGCCGCGAGGTTGCCGACTAGCGGCTTCGTATCGATACCGCGCAACTCTTCTTCGCCGACCGAGAACGCGACGACCGGCACATCCGTTGCCTTCAGCCCCTGGTTGCCGAGTTCCTTGTAGAACGGCACGTTCGAGTCGCCGTTCACGGTCGAGATCACCGCGGTCTTGCCGCCTTGCGAGAAAGTCTTGATGTTTGCGACGATGGTCTGATAATCGCTGTGGCCGAACGGCGTGTAGACCTCCTGGATGTCGGCCTCCTGCACGCCTTTCGACTTGAGGAACGCGCGCAGGATCTTGTTGGTCGTGCGGGGATACACATAGTCGGTGCCCAGCAGGAAGAAGCGCTTCGCACCGCCGCCTTCCGCGCTCATCAGGTATTCGGTCGCCGGAATTGCCTGCTGATTCGGCGCGGCGCCCGTGTAGAACACGTTGCGCGACATTTCTTCGCCTTCGTACTGCACCGGGTAGAACAGCAGGCCGTTCAGTTCCTCGAACACCGGCAGCACCGACTTGCGCGACACCGAGGTCCAGCAGCCGAACACCACGGCGCACTTTTCCTGCGTGATCAGTTGGCGCGCCTTCTCCGCGAACAGCGGCCAGTTCGACGCCGGGTCCACCACCACCGGCTGCAACTGGCGGCCCATGACGCCGCCGTTCTTGTTGATCTCCGCGATGGTCATCAACGCGGTGTCTTTCAGCGATGTCTCGGAGATCGCCATCGTGCCCGACAGCGAGTGCAGGATGCCGACCTTGATTGGACCGCTGCCGGACTGCGCCTGTGCGAACGGGACCTGACCAGCAAGCGCCAGTGCGCCCGACATGGAGCCGAACTTCAGCAGACTACGACGTTTCATGTGTTTCCCCTTGCCATTGATGGTGACTGTTTATGGGCGTCGATTTCAGCCAGCAGGGCTTATCCCGCATGACTTGCCGTTTGTGTACTGCAAGGCACGTGCCATGTAGTAATTTCGACATAAACGCCGCGTCTTGCGTGCGGTGGCGAGGATCCAGGAAACGTCAGTTATGCTGAACGACGTACTGTGTTGGTGCAGGGGAGGATGGATCGCCTCGTTTGGGTGCGTGGTGCGCCGCAACGAGGCGCATGTTTCCGCCAGCGTGCTGCGGCGGTGCATGGCCGCTGTGCCGTTGTGCATGCGGCGCGCGCCGGTTCAGGCGCGCGCCGTTTCCTCATGCGCAGGAAGGGGAGGCAGGCACTGGGCGACGGCGCTCAGAACGCGATGAACGGTCCGGCCTGCTTGCCGATGGTCACGTTATTGAGCACGGTGTAGACGCTGCGGCCGAAGAAAAACGGCAAGCCCCACAGGAACATGCTCGCCGATGGCGAGCCGAGGCTGTCGTAGGCCGCATACCGGTTCGTCAGCAGGCTCGAGCCGTTGGCCAGCGAGAACGGCACAGTGATCGAGGTGGCGGCCTTGTCCGCGCCCGTCAGCAATGCGGACAGGCTGAGCGTGGTCGCGGGCATATACCAGTCGCCCGCATAGGGCACCGTGTAATCCGCGAAGATGTTCGCGTTCGAGCCGCTGTCGATAGCGCTTGAATACGATCGGCCGGCGTACGTCGTTTGAAAGTAGCCGTTCTGGTTCAGCGCCAGGATTTTCGGGTTCGACGGCAGCGCGTTGTTCGTCTGCGTGCCGATGCCGAACACCAGCTCGCCCGTCGCGCTCAACTGGCCGCCGGCGGGCAACGCGGGCAGGCGGATGATCGTGCCGTTGTTGTCGGACGTGAAGTTGGCGACCGGATTCATGACCTGTGTGTCGAGCGGCACCCGCGCGTTCGCGCACGACGACGCGGACGCGCAATAGTAATAAGCCGACGGCAGCACGGTTTGCGCGGCGGCGGGAAAGTCGCTCGACGCCGGACCGATCCCGAGCACGCCGTTCGCGCCGAGCGCGGCTACGCTGCCGAGATTGTTGACGCCGCGCGACGCGCAATCGGATGGCGTCGCGTAGGGGCCGTCGGCGATCACCTGCACGGGCAGATTGCCCGCTTTCTTGCCGCCGATGCTCACGTCGGCCCGCCTGATCGGCCCCCACGTGTAGCCCGAGCCGAAGACCGCGCATTCCGCGATCGGCGCATTGCCGGTGGGATCGTTGCTGGCGCCCGATTGGGACGGCAGGCGGCTGGCGAGAGCGGAGCCTAGTGCGCTTGCGAGGACGCGCACGCCGACCGAGCCGGTATCGACCTGCATGTGGTCGATCGTCGCGCATTGGTTGCGACCCTGTGCGCCGGGGAGGCATAGCGTGACGGTGACGTAGGGCGTGTTGACGTAATCGGTCGTCCAGCGCTCGACGGTGATGGGGACGGTGTTGATGTCGGGGGTTGGTGTTGGTGTCGGAGCCGGTGTCGGTGTCGGTGTTGGTGTTGGTGTTGGTGTTGGAGTTGGAGTTGGAGTTGGAGTTGGAGTTGGAGTTGGAGTTGGAGTTGGTGTTGACGTTGACGTTGAAGTCGGGGTTGGTGTTGGTGTTGGAGTCGGAGTCGGAGCCGGAGCCGGACTCGGCGTGGAA
This sequence comes from Paraburkholderia xenovorans, assembly GCF_046030735.1. GTDB lineage: Bacteria > Pseudomonadota > Gammaproteobacteria > Burkholderiales > Burkholderiaceae > Paraburkholderia > Paraburkholderia xenovorans_A. The sequence goes on along the minus strand of NZ_JAQQBV010000009.1, from coordinate 33,271 downwards.
GCAGGCGTGGAAGACGGACTCGGCGTGAGAGTGGGCGTCGAACCCGAGTCATCCGAAGACGTCCCCACCGGGTTCGAGTTATTTTTCGTCGCGTTCGCGTCACCGCTGTCGCCGCCACCTCCGCCACCACAAGCCGAGAGCGCTGCACCGGAAATCAGAATCGCGAAGCAAAGTGTCTTATTGAAATTTTTCATTTTCTTGTTTTTGCAGCGAATCGCTGCACGATTTCACAGCAAATCTTCCACACGGACGTTGACGGGGACGAGACGCGGTACATACGCCTTACCGAAAAAATGTCCGGCGTGTCCGGCCGATTCGATGTGAAACTCGTTCGTGTGCTCCACCAACGGGCCGGTGCCTCGCGCGCGCGCCTCGCTTGCAGACACGAAGGCCGGAAGGTAACTGCCGAGCAGCGCGTTCATATCCGGGCGCACGGGGCCTTCCCACGTGAGTGCGAACACGACGTTGTCGGGCAGCACGTATTCGCGGATCGTCACGCCGTCGCTGCCATGTGCCTCACGCACGGTGTACGGCAAAGCGGCGGAAGAGGCCGGCGCCGGCGCCGCACGGAGTAGCGAATGCGTTGGAGTCGAACTCGCAAGCGGCGCCCCACCTAACGCCGCGTAGGAAGCCAGGGGCATCGACGCCGCTGCAGCCAGTAACACCTTCACACATCTCATCACATTGCTCCGGAAGTCAGGTCGGCGCATGTTGCCTGCGGGCATTTTTTGAGATGGTTGGAAAGGTCCTAAGCGTGAGTAGGAAACGCCGATGGCACTTGCTGCACATTTTTCCCGCGATGAGGAAAAGCAGGCGACGGGCAGGAGACAAGCGGGCGACAAGCAGACGACGCCAGAGACGTCGTCTGCTCGATCATGAACCCAGCCGCTAGAACGCGACGAACGGTCCAGTCCGACTACCGACCTTGGCGTTGCCGATCACGGTGTACACATTGCGGCCGAAGAAGAACGGCAGCCCCCAGAGGAACATGGTGTTGCTGCTGTTAGAGAAGTACATCCCCAGATTGTTGTAGGCCGCGTAGTTGGTCGCGAGCAGACCGGTCGCATTGCCGATCGCGAAACTCAGACTGACCGGCGATCCGCTGCCGTCGGTGGACTCCATCGACGCGCTCAGCGCCAGCGGAGTGGCCGGCGTGTACATGCTGTCCGCGGATGGAATCGCGTCGTCGGCAAACGCGAAGGCCGGCGTGCCGCTGTCGATTGCGCTCCAGTTCAGCACCCGGCCTTTGTATTGTGTGGTGAACGTTCCATATGCGTCCACTGCCAGCACGGTTGCGCTCGCCGGCAACATATTGTTCTGCTGCGTGCCGACGCCGAACACGAGTTGCCCGGTCACGCTCGTCTTGCCGCCCGCCGGTACTGCGGGGAGCCGGATCACGGTGCCGTTGTTGTCGGTGGCGAAGCCGGTGACCGGGTTGCGCACTTCCTTGGCCGCCGGCATGCGCGTACTGACACAGCCATTGCTCGACGGGCAATAGTAGTAGAGCCCGGGCAGCGCGATCGTGATCGCGTCGAGCGAGTCGCTCGTGAAGTTGTCGATGCCGAGAATGCCGTTGCCGCCTATGACGGCCGGCGTACCCAGGTCGGCGCCGCCGCGCGACGTGCAATCGGACGGCGTGGCGAACGCGCCGTCCGACATCACCTGAATGGGCATGTTCGCCGCCGTTTTGCTGCCGATCCGGATGTCCGCGCGCTTGACCGATCCCCATGTGAATCCCGAAGCGAACGGCATGCATTCGGCGATCGGAGAGGCGCCGTCTTTATCGTCGGTGGCGCCGGCCTGCGTGAGCAGAAGCGGGGCCAGCGTGGGAATGGCGCTGGCGGCAATGCGCAGCCCGGTCGAGCCGGTATCGACGATCACGTTCTTGACGGTGGCGCACTGCGCCGCGCTTTGCGTGCCGGGCACGCACAACGTGACCGTGACGTAAGGCCGGTTGATGCTGCCCATCGACATATCGACGCTGATCGGCACCGTGTTGTCGCCGGTGGCTGCGGGGCTGGAGTTGTCAGACGTGCCGGAGCTTCCTGAGCTGCTCGAGTTCCAGTCGGGCGTGGGGTTCCAGTCGAGCGAATTGCTTCCCTGGCTGCCGCTTCCGCCGCCGCATGCGGCGAGCGCCGCGCATGCGCTAGCCGCGACGAGCCAGCGCAAATGATTGCGTAATTTCATGGTGGAGTGTCCGTGAGGTCGAGCGCGACTTATTGCAAATCGCTCGGGCGCACGCCGGCGGGCATGAGACGCGGCAGATACGCAGTACCGAAAAAATGTCCGAGACGGCCAGCCGACTCGACGCGCAATTCGCCGTTGTCGCCGAATAACGGGCCTGTGCCGCGCCCGGACCTCTTGCCGGCGTCGACATAGTTGCGGAAGTAGGTGCCGAGCAGCGTGCTCATGTCCGGCCGGATCGGTCCGTTCCATGTGACCGCGAAAACGAGGTTGCTGGGCAACGCGTATTCGCGGATCGTGACGCCGTTGGCGTCGCGCGTTTCACTGACGGAGTAAGGCGAGGTTGCGGCTGTGGGAGGCTGGCTGGCGGCTACGGAAGACGGCGTGGCGCGCAGGATGGCCGGGGACGACGCGCCGTTACCGGGCGCCGCGCCCAGCGTCGCGTACGACGCGAGCGGAAGCAGCGTTGCTGCCGCCATCGCGAACTTTATCAATCTCATCGAGTTGCTCCGAAGAAAAACGGTCGGGGCATGTTGCCTGCACGATGATCAGGAAAACGTAAGAAATTTCCGTCGAGGCAAGCGGAAGACGCTTAACGAACGGGCGCGGCCGGAGAGGGCGCAGTCGCATTGGGCATCGCGCGCCGTCCCAGCTTGCCCGCCGCGCCTTTCGCCGCGACGCCCGGATGCGGCACGCTCGGCACCTGAGGCAGTGCGGTCAACGCGCCGTCGTCGACGGGGGACAGCAGCGCGCTCAACTGCAGCACGTCCTGGTCCGTGAGATTGGCAGTGGAAGCCTTCAGCTTCAGGCTGTTGATCAGCGTGTCATAGCGCGCTTTCGCCAGATCGCGGCGCGCCGAGAAGAGCTGGTCCTGCGCATTGAGCACGTCGATGTTGATGCGCACGCCGACCTGATAGCCGAGCAGATTCGATTCGAGCGAAGTATTCGCGGAACGCTCGGCGGTCTGCAATGCGCGAACCTGCGCGAGGCCGCTCACCACGCCGAGGAATGCCTGGCGCGCCGAGAGCGCCGCGTTGCGCCGCGCGGTATCGAGATCGGCGGACGCCTGATCTTCCAGCGCGAGCGTTTGCCGCACGCGGCTTTGCGTGGCGCCGCCCGCGAAGATCGGAATCGTCACCTGCACGCCGATCGTGCTGTTCGTGTAGTACGAACCGAGATTGCCGAACTCCGCTGCGAGCGGGGGCGTGCCGGGCACGGGCGTGTTCGCGCCGCTGCCGAAGCCGCCGCCGAAATTGCCGCCGAAGTTGCCCGCGCCGGCCGCGCCGAGACTGCTGCGCGAGCGGCTTGCCACCAGATCGACGGTAGGCAGATGGCCGGCTTTGGCCTTCGACGTTTCGCGTTGCGCGCTGTCGAGCGCGATCTGCTTGAGCACGACCTGGTAGTTGCCGTCGCTCGCGGCATCGACCCAGATGTTGATGTCGGCGGGCACGGGCGGCGGCAGCGGCGCGCCGGCGGCGAGGCCGTCGACACGTTCGACCGGATGCCCGACGATCTGCTGCAACGACGCCAGCTTCACCGCCAGATCGTTCTGCGCGGCGATTTCCTGCGAGATCGCCTGATCGTATTTGGCCTGCGCTTCGTTGGTATCGGTGATCGTGGTGTTGCCGACTTCGAATGAACGTTTCGCCGACTCGAGTTGCTGTGCGATCGACGCCTTCTGCGAACTCACGATCGCGAGACTGTCCTGCGCGGCGAGCGCATCGAAATAGGCCTGGCCGAGCCGCACGATCAGATCCTGACGTGCCTGCGCAAACGACGCCTGCGCCGAGTCGACCGCGAGTTTGCCCTGAGCGTAGCCGTACCAGTTGTCGACGTGAATCAACGGCTGCGTAAGCGAAATCACGTAGCCGTCGCTATTGCCGTTGGACGAAGGCAGGCCGCCGCCGAAATCGGTGTTCTGGCGATTCGCGCTGAGCGACGCGGAGAGTTGCGGCAGCAGTTTGGCGCGTGCGAGCGGAAGCTCTTCGCTATTGGCGGCGAGCGATGCGCGCGCGCTTTGCAACTGCGCGTCGTTCGACAACGCTTCGTCGTAGAGTTGGGAGAGGCCGACAGCGTTGGCGGATGGCGGCGCAAACGCGGTGAACGCGACGGCCATCAAACTGAACGCAAGGACACGCCGCAGCGGCCCGTGAACCTCGCCGCGCTCTGCGAACGCGGCTGCGAAGTCCGGCACTCGCCGCGTCATCGAGACCGTGCGATCAGTAAGTCGGAACGGACGGATCGACCTGACGCGACCACGCGTCGATCCCGCCTTGCAGATTGAACACGTTGGTGTGGCCGCGCGATTCGAGGAACATCGCGACCTGGGCGCTGCGCGCGCCGTGATGGCAGACGCAGACGATCTGCGCGTCGTCGTCGAGTTCTTCGCTGCGGGCGGGAATCTCGCGCATCGGGATCGACACGGCGCCGGCGATCGACGCCGTCTGGATTTCCCACGGCTCGCGCACGTCGAGCAGCACGGGAGCGGGACGCGATTGATCGGCGAGCCATTCGGCGAGCGCGGGAGCGGACAGATTTTGCATCAGCAGGACATCCAGTTCAGGTTGCGGCGAAGCGGCGGCAGGCGCGGGTTCAATGCGCGTGCGGAAAGAGCCTGCGGCAAACGCCGGTAGAGCGGCGGCGTGTCTTAAAACTTGAAACGCGGCGGCTGCACGGCGTTCAGCAGCGGCTCGACATAAGTTTCGAAGACGTCGGCAATGCGGTATTGCTTTTCGTCGATACGCGTGATGATCTGCGCCTTCATGACCGGCGCGGTACCGACAAAAGCCGCCAGACGGCCGCCCACTTTCAGATGTTCGAGGATTTCCTGCGGCAGCACCGGCAGCCCGCCCGACACGCAGATCACGTCGTACGGCGCGGCGCCGGCCCAGCCGCGCGATGCGTCGCCGGTGGCGACTTCGGCGTTCAGCACGCCGTTGGCGATCAGGTTGTTCTTCGCCAGTTCGGCCAGTTCCGGTTCGATGTCCACCGTCAGCACGTGCTGTGCGCGATGCGCGAGCAGCGCCGCCATGTAGCCCGAACCCGCGCCGATTTCGAGCACGCTTTCGTGTTTCTTCACCGCCAGTTCCTGCAGCACGCGCGCTTCGACGCGCGGCGCCAGCATGTGCTGGCCGGCCGGCAGCGGCACTTCGAAGTCGACGAAGGCCAGATCGCGATACACGGCGGGGACGAAATTTTCACGCTTGACGATCGAGAGCAGATTCAGCACGTCCTGGTCGAGCACTTCCCAGGGGCGGATCTGCTGTTCGATCATGTTGAAACGCGCTTGCTCGATGTTCATGGTGGGTTCGGCAGTTTGGTTTTAGCGAGTTTGGCGATTTTTACCGCTGACCGGCAGCTCGCGGGTAGGGTCCGCAGATACGACCCGGCGGTACCGCTTGGGTACGACTCAGAATGCAGGCCACGGCGCGGGTAACTGCGGGATTGTACCAAATGACGGTGTCAAGCCGCCCTGTCGCGGACACCGCACGCGGCGCGAGGCGCTCGCGGCGGCGCTCGACCTGTGTGGCTCGCCCCCGTGTTAATCCCTAGCATTTCGTCCTTGCGATTCCGCGTTTGATCGCGCAAAAATGTAATCGATTACATTTTTCGTGCGAGTTCACTTGTCCCGATCGATGCCCAAAGCGCCGCCCAAGCCGTCTTCGAAAGCTCCGTTGAGCGCCGGAACGCAGCCGCCGCGTGCGGCCGAGGGCCTGTCGATTGCGGGTGTCGCCGAGCAGGCGGGGGTGTCGGTGGCGACGGTGTCGCGCGTGCTGAACGGCCACGACAATGTGCGGCCGGCCACCCGCGACAAAGTGAGGGCCGCGATCGACGCGAGCGGCTACCGCGTCAACGAACTCGCGCGCAATCTGCGCACCGCCGAGAGCCGTCTGCTGCTGACGATGGTCCCCGATGTCGGCAACCCGTTCTATGCGGAGATCGTGCGCGGCATCGACAGCGTCGCGCGTCAGCACGGCTACTTCATGCTGCTGTGCGATACCGGCGCCGATCCGGGCCGCGAACGCAGCTACTTCGATCTGCTGCGCCGCCGCCGCGCGGACGGCGCGATCTGCCTCGATCCGGCGACGATCCAGCAGGCGCTGGGCGACGCTTCCAGCGCGCTGCCGTGGGTCGCCTGCTGCGAGTTCGACCCGGCGATGGGCGTGCCGTATGTCGGCATCGACAACTACCGCGCGGCCGGCGACGCGGTGCGGCATCTGCTCGCGCGCGGCCACCGGCGCATCGGCCTGATCAACTCGGATGTCGACTATCTGTATGCGCGGCAGCGTCAGCAAGGCTATCTCGACGCCTTGACCGAAGCCGGCATCACGCCGAACCCACGCTGGCGGATGAATCTGAACAGCCTCGACTACGAAGCGGGCGCCTCGGCCGCAGCCGTGCTGATGGAACAGCGCGCCGCGCCGAGCGCGATTTTCGCGGTGTCCGATACGTTGGCGATCGGCGTGATCCACGGTTTGCGCAGTGTCGGCAAGCGGGTGCCGGACGATGTCGCGGTGGTCGGCTTCGACGACATCTCGCTCGCCGCGCAAATCGATCCGCCGCTCACCACGATCGCGCAGCCGATGCGCGAACTCGGCGAAACCGCCGCGCACCTGCTGTTGCAGCGCCTCGCCAATCCGTTGGCGAACGTGCCGGGTGTGCTGCTGCCGCACCGTCTCGTCATCCGCGGGAGTGCCTGAACCATGAGCCTCGCCGTCCGTTTCGACGACATCCGCAAAGACTTCGGCCCGGTGCGCGTGCTGCACGGCGTGAGTTTCGAGCTGGCGCCGGGGCGCATCTACGGTTTGCTCGGCGAAAACGGCGCGGGCAAATCGACGCTGATGAAAATCCTCGCCGGTTATGAAACGGCGAGCTCGGGCAGTGTGCTGATCGACGGCCACGCGCAACAGTTCGCCGGTTCGCGCGACGCCGAAGCGCAAGGCATCGTGCTGATTCACCAGGAGTTCAATCTCGCCGAGCATCTGACGATCGCGCAGAACATGTATCTCGGTCACGAGAAGAAGCGCGGCTGGTTCGTCGACGACGCCGCGATGCGCGCCGACGCCGCCCGTTATCTCGCGCAAGTCGGCTTGGACAAGGTGCCGGACACGAAGGTGCGCGAGTTGATCGTCGCGGAAAAGCAGATGGTGGAAATCGCCAAGGCGCTGTCGCGCCGCGCGCGCCTCCTGATCATGGACGAACCCACCGCCACGCTCACGCCGTCCGAAACCGAGCGCCTGTTCACGCTGATGGCGAAGCTCAAGGCCGACGGCGTGACGATCGTCTACATCTCGCACAAGCTCGACGAAGTGGAGCGCATCACCGACGAAGTGATCGTGATGCGCGACGGCCGCTTCGTCGCACGCAGCGAAACCGCGGGACTCGCGCGGCAGCAGATGGCGAACCTGATGGTCGGTCGGGAGCTGTCCGACATGTTCCCCGACAAGATCACGGTGCCCGCCGACGCGCCGCTCGCGCTGAACGTGACGGGCCTCACGGTGCCGGACTGGGTCGAAGACCTGAGCTTCGACGTGCGCGCGGGCGAGGTGCTCGGCTTTGCGGGCCTGGTCGGCGCGGGCCGTACCGAAGCATTCGAAGCGATCATCGGTCTGCGCAAACGCACGGCGGGCCGCATCGAAATAGCCGGCCGCGCGGCCGATCTGAAAAGCCCGCGCGACGCGATGCGCCACGGTCTCACGTACCTGAGCGAAGACCGCAAGGGCAAAGGCCTGCATGTGAACATGAGCCTGCAGGACAACGTCACGCTGATGACGCTCGAACGCTACGCGCATCCGCTGCTCGACCTGAAAGCGGGACGCGCGGCGCTGACAAAAGCGGTGAGCGACTTCGGCATCCGCACCGGCGATCTGTCGAGCCGCGCGCGCATGCTGTCCGGCGGCAATCAGCAGAAGCTCGCGCTCGCCAAGTTCCTGCAGCCGGACCCGAACGTGATCGTGCTCGACGAGCCGACTCGCGGCGTCGATGTCGGCGCGAAACGCGACATCTATTTTCTGATTCATCGTCTCGCCGCGCAGGGCCGCGCGGTGATCGTCATTTCATCCGAACTGATCGAGCTGATCGGCTTGTGTCATCGCGTCGCGGTGATGCGAGCGGGCCGTCTGCAAGCGACGCTCACGCTCGAGCATCTGACCGAAGAGGAGTTGATCGCCCATGCGACCGGCACCCACTGAAGCCGTCCAATCCGGCCGCGCGTGGCGTTTCGCGCACCGTCTCTATGCGCTCGGGCCGCTCGTCGGGCTGATCGCGCTCTGTGTGGTCGGCACGCTGCTCAATCGCGATTTCGCGACCGTCGACAACCTGATGAACGTGCTCACGCGGACGTCGTTCATCGGCATCATCGCGGTCGGCATGACCTTCGTGATCATCTCGGGCGGCATCGATCTGTCGGTCGGCTCGATGGCCGCGTTGATCGCGGGCAGCATGATCTGGCTGATGAACGGACTCGCGGGCGGCGTCGGCGGCCATACGTTCGCGCCCTTGCTGATCCTTGCGCTCGGCATCGGGTTCGCGCTGGTGCTCGGCGCGCTGTTCGGCTGCGCGCACGGTTTGCTGATTACGAAGGGGCGCATCGAGCCGTTCATCGTCACGCTCGGCACGCTCGGGATTTTTCGCGCGGTGTTGACCTGGCTCGCGGACGGCGGCGCGCTGACGTTGGACAACTCGCTGTCCGATCTGTACGGGCCGGTTTATTACGCCAGTCTGTTCGGCGTGCCGGTGCCGATCTGGGTGTTCGTCGTGGTCGCGGCGGGCGGCGCGCTCATTCTCAATCGCACCGCGTTTGGCCGGCACGTGCAGGCGATCGGCTCGAACGAACAGGTCGCGCGATATGCGGCGATTCGCGTCGACACGGTGAAGATCGTCACGTACATGCTGCTCGGCATTTGCGTGGGCGTCGCAACGGTGCTGTACGTGCCGCGGCTCGGCTCGGCGACGCCGACCACCGGCTTGCTGTGGGAGCTGGAGGCGATCGCGTCGGTGGTGGTCGGCGGCACGGCGCTGAAGGGGGGCGAAGGGCGCGTGGTCGGCACGGTGATCGGCGCGATCCTGCTCTCGGTGATCGCGAACATTCTGAATCTGACCAGCATCATCAGCGTGTATCTGAACGCGGCGGTGCAGGGCGTGGTGATTATCTTCGTCGCGTTCGTGCAGCGTGGACGACGGTAGGTGGCAGGCGGTGAGCTTCAGCGAATATAACGGTGAGTTGAAATATCGGGGCGCATGTACGCCTCACAATTGGAGACATAACCATGAAGCAGATCATTCGAGCAGTCGGCGCCGGCATGCTGGCGGTGGGGATACTGGGCACCGCGGGCGTCGCGCGGGCCGATGAAAAAGTCACGCTGGGCGTTGCGATTCCGACCGCCGACCACGGCTTCACCGGCGGCATCGTCTGGTGGGCGAACAAGGCGAAGAGCGATCTGGAGAAAGCGCACCCCGATCTCAAGGTGATCGTGAAAACCGCGGCCGGCTCGCCCGAACAGGCGAACCAGTTGCAGGATCTGGTGACCGTGAACAAGATCAATGCGCTGGTGATCTTCCCGTTCGAATCGGCCTCGCTCACGCAACCGGTCGCGCAGGTGAAGAAGAAGGGCGTGTACGTGACGGTGGTCGATCGCGGCCTTACCGACACGAGCGCGCAAGATGCGTACGTGGCCGGCGACAACACCGCGTTCGGCAAACTGCCTGCCGAATACATCGCGAAAGGACTGGGTGGCAAGGGCAATATCGTTGCGTTGCGCGGCATTCCGACCACGCTCGACAACGAACGCTATACCGCCTTCACGAACGTGATCAAGAACTACCCGGAGATGAAGATTCTGGACGCGAAGTATGCGAACTGGAATCGCGACGACGCGTTCAAGGTCATGCAGGATTACCTGACACGCTTCAAGCACATCGACGCCGTGTGGGCCGCCGACGACGACATGGCCGTCGGCGTGATCAAGGCGATCGATCAGGCGAAGCGCAGCGACATCAAGATCGTGTTCGGCGGCGCCGGTTCGAAGGGGATGGTGAAGAACGTGATGGACGGTGCGCCGATGATCAAGGCCGACGTGTCGTACTCGCCGAAATTCATCTACGACGCGATCAAGCTCACCGCCGAAGCGCGCCTGAAGGGCGAAAAATTGCCGGCTACGACGATCATTCCGTCGGTGCTGATCACGAAGGACAACGCGCAGCAGTTTTACTTTCCTGACTCGCCGTTCTGATTGCGCATCCGCGGCACGCTCGCGGCGCGTAGTTCGCGTGGTCGAGCCGGAGCGTGCCTTTTCACTTGCCCTTGCCTTTGCCCTTGCCTGAAGGAGCCGTACGATGAAAACCATCAAGGGGCCGGCGATCTTCCTCGCCCAGTTCATGGGCGACGAGGTGCCGTTCGACAACCTTGCGCATCTGGCCGGCTGGGCCGCGAGTCTCGGCTTCAAGGGGATCCAGGTGCCGTGCGATCCACGCCTGATCGATCTCGAACAGGCCGCCGCGAGCCAGACCTATTGTGACGAACTGCGCCAGCTTGCCGACGACGCGGGCGTGACGATCACCGAACTGTCGACGCATCTGCAAGGGCAACTGGTCGCCGTGCATCCGGCCTATGACGTGTTGTTCGACGGCTTCGCCGCGCCGCACGTGCGCGGCGATCCGGCGGCGCGCACCGAATGGGCAGTTGCGCAAATGAAGCTCGCCGCGCAGGCGTCGCGGCGCCTGGGTCTCACCGCGCATGTGTCGTTTTCCGGCGCGCTGGCGTGGCCTTATCTGTATCCGTGGCCACAGCGGCCCGCGGGTCTCGTCGAAGCCGCATTCGACGAACTCGCGCGCCGCTGGACACCGATTCTCGACGCGTTCGACGAAGCTGGCGTCGACGTGTGCTACGAACTGCACCCCGGCGAAGATCTGCACGACGGCGTGACCTTCGAGCGCTTTCTCGACTCAGTGAAGCAGCACCCGCGCGCGAACATCCTGTACGACCCGAGCCACTTCGTGCTGCAGCAACTCGACTACCTTGCGTTCATCGATATCTATCACGAGCGTATCAAGGCGTTTCATGTGAAGGACGCGGAGTTTCGTCCGACCGGCAAGCAGGGCGTGTACGGCGGCTATAGCGGCTGGGTCGAACGCGCGGGGCGCTTCCGTTCGCTCGGCGACGGCCAGATCGATTTCGGCGCGATCTTCTCGAAGATGGCGCAATACGATTTCCCCGGCTGGGCCGTGCTCGAATGGGAATGCGCGCTGAAGCATCCACAGGACGGCGCGCGCGAAGGCGCGGAGTTCATTCGGCGGCACATCATCCGCGTGGCGGAACACGCGTTCGACGATTTCGCGGGCAGCGGCGCGGATGCGGCGCAGTTGAAGCGCGTGCTGGGTATCTGATCGAGTGCGAGTGCGAGTGCGGTTGCGATAAGGCTCGGGTTAGGCGAAATCACATAGGAGCGATAGAGATGCCGCAAAGAAAGCTCAGATTAGGAATGGTCGGCGGTGGTCAGGGCGCGTTCATCGGCGCGGTGCACCGGCTCGCGGCGCGACTCGACGATCGTTTCGACCTGGTGGCCGGGGCGCTGTCGTCCGATCCGCGACGCGCGCAGGCGAGCGCCGACGAAGCCGGCATCGCACGCAGTTACGCGGACTGGCGCGCCATGGCGCGCGCCGAAGCCGCTCGCGACGACGGTATCGATGCGGTGGTGATCGTCACGCCGAATCATCTGCACGCGCCGGTGGCGACTGCTTTCCTCGCAGCGGGTATCCACGTGATCTGCGACAAACCGCTGGCGATTTCGCTGGCCGAAGGCGAGGCGCTCGCGAAACTCGCGCGCGAGAAACACAAACTGTTTGCGCTCACGCATACGTATTCCGGTTATCCGCTGGTGCGTCATGCGCGTGAACTGGTCGAAGCGGGCACGCTCGGTGAGATTCGTGTGGTGCAGGTGGAGTACGCGCAGGACTGGCTCGCGGAGCCGGTGGAAACGAGCGGCGACAACAAACAGGCTGGGTGGCGTACCGATCCTGCGTTAGCGGGACCGGCTGGCTGTCTCGGCGACATCGGCACGCATGCGTACCATCTCGCGGCGTTCGTCACCGGGATGACGCCGGTGTCGCTGTCCGCGGAGTTGCATACGTTCGTGCCCGGCCGCCGTATCGACGATCACGTGCAGGCGATGCTGCGCTATCCGAACGGCGCGCGTGGGATGCTGTGGGCGAGCCAGGTGGCGAGCGGCGCGGAAAACGCATTGCGTTTGCGGGTTTATGGAACGAAGGCGAGCTTGAGCTTCGATCAGGAGAATCCGAACGAACTGTGGGTCACGCCGCTGGGTGGCGTGGCCGAGCGTCTTAGTAAAGGGCGGGTTAAAGGCGCGGTCGCCGCGCACGCGACGCGTGTGCCGGCGGGGCATCCTGAAGGTTATCTGGAGGCGTTCGCGCAGTTGTATAAGGATGCAGCGTTGCAGATCGAGGCGCTGGATGCGGGTCAACCGGTGCCGGCCGAAAGTTTGCTGCTCACCACGGTGGACGACGGGGTGGCGGGTTTGCGTTTCATCGATGCCGCGTTGGCAAGCAACGCGGCGGATGGTCAGTGGCGTGAAGTCCGGAATGGCTGAGCAGAGGGCGCATGGCTGAAATTCAGCCGCCCTTGCTTTTCCTGAGTTGCTCTTCAAACGCAACATCGAGCTTGCTGGCTTTGCGCGGTTTCGGCGGCCCATATCCGTCGACGAATTTCACGAAGTCGTCGAGCGTCAGCGGATCGGAGACTTTCTTGTCCGTGCCGCCCGATTTGTCGACCAGATAGAACAGGCCGCCGGACAGGCTGATCGCGGCGAACTGCGGATTGCCGCTGCGGGTTTTCAGCCGCTCGACGGCGTGGATGGCTCGGGTGGTGCGCATGGTGGGAGAAGCCGCGGATTGAAGGTACGCACTTTACCAGCAATCCGCCGGGTTACTTTTTCGGCGCGCCGCTTGCATGTGGGCCAAGCAGCCGCTCAGCGCTCATCCCCCTCGGCAAGCTCGCGCGTAACTCCGAATCACCTCGCGAACCTTGCTCTCGACGATGCTCTTCGGCGAACCGTCGATTTCGCCGCTGCGTATTTGCCAGTACTGAACCGGCAAATACTGGCTCAGCAGATTTTCCGGAATCGCGACGCCAGTGAGATTGGACAGCAGTTTTTGCGCCGCCGCTTCGACCGTAGGGTCGGCCCAGTAATAACGCACCCGATCGCTATAGCTATAAGTCCGCAGCAACCGCTGTTGCCGTTCGTCGCCGTGATAATACTTTTCCCAGTTGGCGGGTTTTTGCAGCATCACGGTTTCAACCACGTCGCGCAGATTCGAGCGTTCCGAGGCCGGTAGAAGAGCGGTTTCGATATCGGCCAGCGCATACAGCGCCTCGCGCAACGCAAAAGTAACCCCCGGACCGACTTTCAGAATCGCAAAGCCGTCCCGAACGAGTGCGTGCAGCGCGTCAGGCCTCTGGTAATCGGTCGAATGCGCTTCGAACACCATGCCGGGCATTGCCTTCAATGCGGCGGAAAGACCGGTCGCCAACTGCGGTTGATAGTCGATGACCTTCGTATGGTCGAATTCCACGCCCGGCTGCACGACCAGCGCAATCACCCGTTCCCATGCGTGATCCAGATGGCGCGCGCGCCATGCGTCGCGATGCACGGCGACGGTTTCGAGCGCAGCCTCTTTACCGGTGACTTCAACGGTGTCGAGCGCCTCGCTGGCGCCGCCGGGCACCGGCACTTCGGTGCCGATCACGTACACCGGTTTGTTGCCCGCGCCGGCGCGCCCGGCGGCGGCCTCGGCAATCGCGCACAGACGCGACGCGCGTTCAGCCACCACGCGATCCGAAAGCCGCTCGGGATCGCCGCCGCAACTCATGCTGGTGTCCAGGTGGATTTTCGTGAAGCCCGCCGACACATACGCGTCGATCAACGCATCGGCACGCGTCATCGCTTCTTCGGCGGGCAGGCTGCGCCATGCGTTCGGCCCCAGATGATCGCCGCCGAGGATCAGCCGGTCGCGCGGAAAACCGGTGGTGTCGGCGATCCGGTGCACGAACGCAACGAAGTCCGCCGGGCGCATGCCGGTATAGCCGCCGAACTGGTCGACCTGATTCGACGTCGACTCGATCAGGAGCGGCGTGCCGTCGTCGAGCGCCTGCCGCATGGCCGCGGCCAGCACCGAGGGATGCGCCGAGCAGATCGAGTAAATGCCCTTGAGCGCGGCGGCGGCCGGATGGCCGTTGGAAAGACGGGCGACGATGTCAGTCATGGTGAGTCTCCGGGCTGGCGATGAATACGTCGAGTTCCGCAAAGGTCGCCGTGCCTTCCATCGGCCCGCGCCGCGTCACCGCCCGCGCGCCGCTCGCGCACGCATAACGCAGCGCCGTTTCGACACCCATGCCCTGGCTCCAGCAGGCGATGTACGTCGCGCCGAAGCAGTCGCCCGCGCCGGTCGGATCGATTTCGTCGACGGCGAATGCGGGCAAATGCAGCGTGCGCTCGCCGTCGTAATAGCTGCAGCCGTCCTGGCCACGCTTGACGACCACTTCGCGCACGCCGCGTTCGAGCAGCTCGTCGATCGCGGCCTGTTCGGAACTCGCGTTCGCGAGCAGCGTGACTTCATGACCGCTCGGCAGGAACACGTCGGTGTAATCGAGAATGAAGTCCAGCGCTTCGCGCATTTCTGGAATCCTCAACATCTCCTTGCGGATGTTCGGATCGAAGCTCACGGTGCCGCCTTGCCCCTTCACCGTCTCGATCGCCTTTTTCATCGCCTCGATAATGCGAAACGAGAACAGCGACGAACCCATCACGTGAAAATGCCGGCAGTCGGCGAGCAGATCGTCGCGCACGTTCGCGGCCGACAATTGCGCCGACGCGCTATTCGTGATGTTGAAGATGAAGTCGCGCTCGCCGTTCTGCCGGTACGTGACGAACGCGCTGCCGGTGGTCGCGCCTTTGACGACGGCGATGCCGGACACGTCCACGCCGTCCTCGCGCAGGCGTTCGACGTTCAGCGCGCCGAAGTCGTCGTCGCCGACACAGCCGATGATCGCCGCCCGGCTGCCGAGTCGCGCGACCTGGTCGATGAAAATGGCCGGCGCGCCGCTCGCGTAAGGACCGATCAGCGTGCCCGGCCGGCGGAACGATTGACCGCGTTCGGTCGCCATGATTTCGACGAGGATTTCACCCATCGTCAGGATGGTGCCGGACTGGCCGGCGGCTTGCGATTCGGAATTACGCATGGCGCTTCTTCGTTTGAACATCGATGCAGACGGCGACCAGAATCACGACGCCCTTCACGATGAGTTGATAGAAATACGGCACGCTCAGCAGATTCATGCCGTTGTTGATCACGCCGATAATCAGCGCGCCGATCAAGGTGCCGACGATCGTGCCGTACCCGCCGCTCAGGCTGGTGCCGCCGAGCACCGCGGCGGCGATCGCATCGAGCTCGTAACCCATGCCGGCATTCGGCTGCGCGGAGTAGAGGCGCGAGGTCATCAGAATGCCGCCGATACTCGCCATCAAACCGGAGATCATGAAGATGCCGATGCGCAGGCGCCGCACGTTGATACCCGAATACAGCGCGGCTTCGCGATTGCCGCCGGTGAGATACGCCTTGCGGCCGAACACGGTGCGCGACAGCACGAAGTGATTGATCAGCAGCAGCGCGGCCAGCACCCAGATCGGGATCGCGATGCCGAGCAGCGTGCCGTTGCCGAGCGCGGCGAAGCGGTCGTCGTCCACCGAGATCGGCAGACCGTCCGACGTGATGTACGCGAGTCCGCGAAACACGCCCATCGTGGCGACCGTGACGATGAACGACGGAATGGTCAGTAGCGCGGACAGCGCACCGTTGACCCAGCCGAGCACGACGCCGGCGAGCATCGCGGCGAGCACCGCAAGCGCCGGATGCACGCCGTGCTGCATCGCGAACGCCGCGATCCCGCCGACCAGTGCCATCACCGCGCCGACCGACAGGTCGATATCGCCGAGCAGCAGCACATACGTCATGCCGAAGCCGAGTATCGCGATGATCGACACCTGCATCACGATGTTGAGCAGGTTGCCGAGCGACAGGAAGTTCGGCGATAACGCGCTGAACAGCACGCACAACGCGATCAGGCCGCAGACGATGCCGCCGTAATGCCGGAGCAGTTTCGACAGCGCGCCTGCGCTGACGAGGCCGCGCCGCGGTTCTGCGGCGCGGGCGTCCGGCTGGAGTTGGGTCGGTTTCATGACTGCATTGCTCCTGTTGCATACGACATCACGGTCTCGGGCGTGAGGCCCGCCATGTCGAACTGTTTGACGATCCGCTTCTCGCGCATCACGGCGAGCCGGTCGCTCATCGCGAGCGCTTCCGGCAACTCGGACGACACCAGAATGATCGCGGTGCCGGCGGCCGCCAGTTCGCGAATCACGCGGTAGATTTCGAATTTCGCGCCGACGTCGACGCCGCGCGTGGGTTCGTCGAGGATCAGCAGTGTCGGCTTCAGCGCCAGCCATTTGGAGAACACGACTTTCTGCTGATTGCCGCCGCTCAGATCGCCCACCGCCTGATGCGGCCCGGCGGATTTGATGTTCATCCGCGCGATCGCGTGACGCGTTTCGGTCTCTTCGAAACGGCTCGCGAGAATGCCGAAGCGCGAACCCTTGCGCTCGAAGCTCGCCATCGTCACGTTGTGCGCGATCGAATGCATCAGCACGAGGCCTTCGTGCTTGCGGTCTTCCGTGACGAACGCAATGCCGGCCGAGATCGCCTGTTCCGGCGAGCGCAGTTTCAGACGCTTGCCGTTCATCACGATTTCGCCGCTCGGGCGACCGATACCGAACAGCGCGTTCATCACGTCCGAGCGGCCCGCGCCGATCAGCCCGAAGAAGCCGAGAATTTCGCCGGCATGGACCTCGAAGCCGACGTCGTGGAATTTCCCTTGCAGCGTGAGGCCGCTCACTTTCAGCAGCGGCTCGGTGGGGCGCACATACGCTTGCTCGCGGCGCGGATAGACGTCGCTCATTTCGCGGCCCACCATCAGCGTGATCAGCGCGCCGATGGTGGTGTCGTGCTTGTTCGCCGTGGTGATGTAGCGGCCGTCGCGCATCACCGAAATGTCGTCGGAGATGCGCATGATTTCGTCCATGCGGTGCGAGATATAAACGACCGCCTTGCCGCGCGAGCGCAATTTCATCACGATGTCGAACAGGATTTCGGCTTCGCGGTCGCTCAGCGACGAAGTCGGTTCGTCCATGATCACGAGATCGGCGTCGCGGCTCAAACCCTTCGCGATTTCGACGAGCTGCCGCTCGGCCATCGAAAGACGCGACACCGGCGCGCCCGGATCGATCCGGATGCCGAGGTCGTCGAGCAGGTGTTGCGTCTGCCGCGTGAGCGCCCGGAAATCGACAATACCGAAGCGGCGCGGTTCATGCCCGGCGAACACGTTTTCCGCGACGCTGAGATTCGCGGCGAGACTCAATTCCTGGTAGATGATCGAGATGCCGGCTTGCTGTGCATTCGCTGGCGTGGCGAACGCGACCGGCCGGCCGTGCAGCAACACCTCGCCGCGCGTCGGCTGATAAACGCCGGCGAGGATTTTCATCAGCGTGGATTTGCCCGCGCCGTTTTCGCCGAGCAGCGTATGGACACGCCCGCGATGCAGCTTGAGCGACACATCCTTGATCGCCTCGACCGGGCCGAACGATTTTGCGATCGAACGCAGTTCGAGAAGCGGTGCGGCGAGCGCGTCATCCGCCGCGCCGGCGGCGCGGGCAGCGGCATCGCGTGAGTCCATGCGCGCGTTCATTTTGCGGCTTCGTGCAGATAGACGCCGGGCGTCACCGGAATCAGTTTCTCGACGGGTTGTTTCTGCGCGACCTTCACCGCGGTGTCCACGGCCAGCGCGCCCATCTTCTCCGGGTACTGGCGAATCACGCCGACGAAGTTCGGGTTCTTGTCGACCGCGGCGCGCGCTTCGGGCATGCCGTCGAAGCCGATCACCTTCACGCGATTGCCCGCCGACTTGCCCGCCACCGCGGCGGCCATCGCGGCGTCGTCGCCGAAACCGAAGATGCCGTCGAGATCCGGATGCGCCTGCAGCATGTTTTGCGCGGCGCTCAGTGCGTCGGCGCGCGTAATGCCCGGCTGCACGGCGACGACCTGCACGCCGGGGCACGCGCCCAGCGCCTTCTTGAAGCCGGTCACCCGATCGATCACCGACTGGATCGTCGGATAGTCGATGATGCCGACCTTGCCCTTGCCGCCCAGCACCTTGCACATCAACTGGCCGGCGCTCAGGCCGCCCGCGTAATTGTCGGTGGCGATATGCGACGAGACTTCCACGCCCTGCGCGGCAATGTCGACGGTGATCACCGGAATGCCCGCGCGTTCCGCGGTCAGCACCGCGGCCTTCACGCCTTTGGAATCGACCGGCGACAGCACGATCACATTCACCTTGCGGGTCACGAAGTCCTGCACGTCCGCGATCTGCTTGCTGAGATCCTGGTTGGCGATCGCGACATCGAGTTGCGCGTGGTCTTTGGCGGCTTCCTGCTTCATCGCATCGGCCAGCGCGACATAGAACGGATGCTGCTGGGTGAGCAGCGATACGCCGATTTTCACGTCGGCGGCTTGCGCGGCGGCTGCGCCAAACAAGGTGGCGAAGGCGGCGAGCGCGGCAATGGAATTGCGTTTCATGTGTCTCTTCCTTTGATGATGGGATTAACGCGTGGATTTTCGGAATTCGAGGATTCCGTTTTCTCTTCTATGAAGTTCAAGGTGCTTGCTGGGAAACAGATCCATCGTCGGCGCATCGATGCCGTCGTCGAGGATCGCGACGTCGATGTCGGCGAGATTGCAGAACACGTGGCCGTCGCGCTCGGAAAGGCGCGGCTGCCACGCGAGCACGACGGTGCGGCTCGCGCTGCGGCAGGCGGCCTGGAAGACGCGCGCGAGTTCCGGGTCGGCGCACAGCAGATTGCCGTCGGCATCGAGCCCGGACGCCTCGAGAATGCACAGGTCGAGCGAACGCGCGCTCACCGAGCGTTCGGCGTCCGGGCCGCTCAGCACGGCGCTGTCTTCTGCGAGGTGGCCGCCCGTCAATTGCAATTCACAGTGGATGAAGCGCTGCGCGGTTTGCGCCATGGCGATGTCGTTCAGCAGCAGCGCGAGATTCGTACGGTCGGACAGCAGCGGCAGGAGTTTGTGAACGATCTCGCCGGCGCCGAGCATCAGCGATTCGTAGTCGTCCACGCACTCGGCCGCGAAACGCGCGAGCGCCATTTCGCCTGCCTTGCGGGCCGCGGAATCGGACACCGGCATCAGCACGCTTTCGCCGGGCCGCTGCGCGAGATAGCGCGCCTTGCCGAACGAACGCACCAGATAGCGCTGCTGTTCGAGATAGGTCAGATCCGAGCGGATCGTCACGCTCGACACGTCGAACGCCTGGCTCAGCTCTTCGACCGAAACCTCGCCGCGTTTGCGGACCATTTCGACGATCTGCAAGCGCCGCTTCAGTGAACTCTTGTTCGCCAGCATGTCTCCACTCTTCGAAAGAAATGTCTTTTGCTTCGAAAGAGTTTAGTTTCGAATCGAAAGTGAGTCAAAACAAATAACGGGAGGGGTTTTCCCTGGATAGGGAAGGGGAGGCAGTGGCGGAGAGTGCGCAGATGCGCAAAACGCGCGGACGCCGCAAGCGCGGATGCCGCAAAAAAGCGTCCGCGCGTTTTGGAGGGTGTCGATCGGAAATGGGCGGCGAAGCCGCCATCGGCGCCGCCGTGTTGTGGCGCCTACCGGAGTGAAGGCGCTGCGTGTCGAGTAGCAGGCGTGCTCAGGAGCCAGTGGCGGTTTTCTTGCCGAATTTCTTCCGCAGCCACTCCGCCCAATCCTCGAGCACCGTATAAACCACCGGCACCACCACCAGCGTCAGAATCGACGACGTAATCACGCCGCCGATCACCGTCTGCCCGAGCGGGCCGCGTTGCTCGCCGCCTTCGCCGAGCGCGGCGGCGAGCGGCAGCATGCCGAAGATCATCGCGAGCGTGGTCATCAGGATCGGCCGCAGACGCACGCGCGCCGCTTCGAGCAGCGCCTCGCGGCGCTCCATCACGCGACCTTTGCCCGACGCGTCGAGCAGCGTGCCGCGCCGCGCCTGGTTCGCGAAGTCGATCAGCAGAATCGCGTTCTTCGTGACGAGCCCCATCAGCATCACGAAGCCGATGATCGAGAACATGTTCAGCGTGCTGCCGAACAGCAGCAGCGCGATCAGCACGCCGATCAACGTGAGCGGCAGCGACGCCATGATCGCGAGCGGCTGTGCGAAGCTCGCGAACTGCGAGGCCAGAATCATGTAGATGAAAATCACCGCCAGTGCGAGCGCCTCAAGCGCGAACACGAACGACTCGTTCATGCTCCTGGTCGAGCCTTCGAAACGATAGTGATAGCCCGCCGGCAGATGCATCGCGTCGAGCGTCTTCGCGATGTCCGACGCCACTTCGCCGGGCGAGCGGCCGTTCACGTTCGTCGACAGCAACACCTCGCGTTGCAGATCGCGCCGATTCAGCACGTCCGGTCCGGTCGTTCTGACGATATCCGCGATCTGCCGCAGCGGCACCAGCACCGGCGCGCCGTTCGCATCGGTACGGTTGGTCGCGATCATCAGCTTGGCCAGATCGTCGACGTCCTCGCGCTGCGCGCGTGGCAAGCGCACGCTGACGTCGTAGTCCTGATCGTCGGGCGCGCGCCACGTGCTGATCGCGTCGCCGGACAGAAGCGGCCGCAACGCGGTGCCGATGTCCGCCACGCCCACGCCGAGGTCCGATGCCAGTTCGCGCTTCACGTTGATCGCGACGATCGGCTTGTCGGCCTTCAGGCTCGAATCGAGATCGACCACACCCGGGATCTTCGCGATACGCGCTTGCGCGGCGTCGGCGAGCCGGCGCAGTTCGTCGATGTTGTCGCCCTGCAAGCTCAACTGGATCGCTTTCGTGCTGCCCGCGCCGTCCGGCACGCCGATTTCGGTGATCGTCACGCCGGCCACCGACGCGAGCCGCGCGCGAAACACCTGGTTCAGTTCGAGCATCCCGCGCGAGCGGTCGCGGCGGTCTTGCAGGCGCACGGTGATCGACGCGGTGTTCTTGCCTTGCGTGTTGCCCGAGTTGACCGTCGCGTAGGTGAAGCGCACTTCCGGATACGTGGCGAGAATCGCCTGCACCTGTTTCACTTTGTCGGACGTGGCTTCGAGCGAGGTTCCGACCGGCGTAGTCAGGCCGATCTGCGTTTCGGAGAAGTCCGCGTTCGGCACGAACTCGGTGCCGACGAACGGCACGAGAAACAGGCTGCCGAAAAACGTCGCGGCGGCCACCGCCAGCGTGATCGCGCGATGCCTGAGCGACCAGCCGAGCAGACGCTGATAGAACGCGGTGAGGCGCTCGATCTGCCGGTCGAACAGATGCAGCGAGCGCTCGACGATGCGGCCATACCGATAGCCTTTGCGGCCCGTGTCCGCGTCGTGCAGATCGGGGTCGGGCCAGATCGACGACAGCATCGGATCGAGCGTGAACGACACGAACATCGAGATCAGCACGGCCGCCGCCACGGTAATGCCGAACTGATGGAAGAAGCGCCCGATGATGCCGCCCATGAACCCCACCGGCAGAAACACGGCGACGATCGAGAAAGTGGTGGCCAGCACCGCGAGCGCGATCTCCCTGGTGCCGTCGAGCGCGGCCGTGCGGTGATCTGCGCCTAACTGCACGTGACGCACGATGTTCTCGCGCACCACGATCGCGTCGTCGATCAGCAAGCCGACGCACAGCGACAACGCCATCAACGTGATCACGTTGATCGTGAAGCCGCACGCGTACATCACCGCGAAGGTGCCGATCAGCGCGATCGGCAGCGTGAGGCCGGTGATCACCGTGCTGCGCCACGAGCCGAGGAACAGGAACACGATCAGCACGGTCAGCAACGCGCCCTCGAGCAGCGTGCGCTTCACTTCGTTGACGCTGT
The DNA here is from genome assembly GCF_046030735.1 of Paraburkholderia xenovorans. Classification (GTDB taxonomy): domain Bacteria; phylum Pseudomonadota; class Gammaproteobacteria; order Burkholderiales; family Burkholderiaceae; genus Paraburkholderia; species Paraburkholderia xenovorans_A. Next base: position 11,074 of record NZ_JAQQBV010000009.1, on the reverse strand, counting down.
CTTCGATATTGATCGACGAATCGTCGGTGATGCTGAGTTGCACGCCCGGCGGCAATTGCGGCTGCAAACGCGCGACTTCGTCACGCACGCCGTGCGCCACGTCCACGGTGTTTTCGCCCTGCGCCTTCACGATCGTCAGGAACAGCGCGCGCCGGCCGTTCAGCAACGCCATGCTGTCGGGTTCCTGCTGACCGTCGATCACGTCGGCGACCTGGTCGAGCGTGACCGGCTGCGTGCCCGAGTTCTCGGTCGGAATCGCCGATTGCGAGCCGCGCCGCGCGACGATGATGCGTTTGAAGTCGTCCGGCTTTTCGAAACGGCCCTTGACCTGCACGGTCTGCTCGACCGAACTCGACGTCAACGGTCCTGCCGGTATCTCCTGATTCTCGTTCTGCACCGCGCGTATCACCTGGTCGACGCCGATCGACAGCGCCTGCAGCTTCTCCGGATTCACGTCGATCTGCACCTGCCGTTTCACGCCGCCCACCAGCGATACGGAACCGACGCCGCGCACCGTTTCGAGCCGTTTGCGCACGATCTGATCGGCGACGGTGGTGAGGTCGCGCGTGGATAGCGACGCACCCGGCGCATTCGACACCGCCACCGTGACGATCGGCATATCCGCCGGGTCATAACGCAGCACGCGCGGTTCCTTCACACCGTCGCGCAGATCGGGGCGAATCAGCGCGATCTTGTCGCGCACGTCCTGTGCGGCTTGAACGGCGTCCACCGAGAGGTCGAACTGCACGATCACGACCGACTGCGCGTCGTACGAGCGCGACGTGATTTCGTCGATGCCGCTGATCGTGTTGACCGCTTCCTCGATCTTGCGCGTGACGTCCGACTCGACCGATTCCGGCGACGCGCCCGGATACGCGGTCTGCACGACCACGACCGGGAAGGTGATGTCGGGGAACTGGTCGACCTTCAAGCGCTGATAGGAAAACAGCCCGATGACGAGAAAGGCCATCATCATCATCGTGGCGAGCACCGGGTTGCCGATGCTGATGCGGGTGAACCACATAGGCGAGGGCTCCGGTCAGCGCGCGGCGGAGGCGGCTACGGCCGGGGCTGCAGCCGGTTGCACGACATGTACCGTGCTGCCGATTCGCAACGACCCGAGATTGTTCTTCACGATGCGCTGACCGAACGCCAGCGGACCGCCCGCGATCTCGGTCCACGTGCCGCCGTCGGCCTCGCCGGTGACGCCGGTCTGCACCGTCTGTTCGACCAGCTTGTCGCCGACCACCGCGTAGACGCTACGGCGTGTGCCGTCGCTGCGCACCGCGGCGGCCGGCACTACCAGCACGTTCTCACGGCTGCCGATCGCAATCGTGCCGGTGCCGAACATGCCGACCCGCAACGTGCCCGCCGGGTTGGCGACCTGGATGTACACCATGATCGAGCGCGAACCCGCCTGCGCGGCCGGGTTGATGCGGGTGATCGCGCGTTGCACCGGCGCGTCGATCCCGTCGAAGGCGATCTGCACCGGCTGGCCGATCCGCACGCGGCCGATTTCGCCGACCGGCACCGGTGCTTCCAGTTCGAGCGTGCGCAGATCGACCACGTCGAACAGTTTGGTATCGACGGCGACTTTTTCGCCCGGCTCGACCGAGCGCGACGCGATCTGGCCGTCGAGCGGCGAGCGCACCACCGTATCGGCCAGCGACAGACTCGACGACGCGAGCGCCGCCTTCGCCGCATCGAGATTCGCGCGGGCGATTTCATACTGGCTTTGCGCGGTGTCGAATGCGTTCTTCGAAATGAAGCCTTTTTCCACCAGCACGCGATTGTTGTCGAGCGTCTGCTTGGCGATGTCGAGCTGACCGGCCATCGCTGCCATCTGGCCGCGGCTTTGCTCGGCGCGCGCGACGTAATCGCGGGCATCGATCTTCGCAAGAATCTGGCCGGTCCTGACCGGATCGCCTTCGCGCACCATCACGTCGAGCGCGGAGCCCGCTACCTTCGATTTGACCGCGGCTTGCGTGACCGCGCGCAGCGAACCGGTCAGCGGCAAGGTTTCGGAGAGCGTGCGGCGGCTGACGGTGCTGAGGTCTTCGGGAGCGAACTCGACGACGGAAGAGGGCGTCCCGGTAGCGGCGGGAGCGCCGCGCTTGTGAATGGCCTGGGCGATGGCGATCGCGAGGATCACGACGGCTACGGCAGCGGCGATGAAAATGCGTTTTCTGGTTTTTTGCATGCGCGGTCTGACGGACTTCACGGACTCGCGACACGCGGCGTCGGGACACGAGTCCCGACGCGCCGCGTTCGCGCGGAATCGGCAAATTAGCCTGAGCTCGCGACTGACTGCAAGCTGGCCGTCAGCATGGTACACGTCCGCGGCGCGTGCGCCGCGGTTGATGCCGCGGTCGAAAGGTTTATTGGCTCAAATAGACGAACTTGCCGTTCCGGATGATGCCCATCACGCTCGCGCGCTGATCCAGACCGACGTGATCCTTCGCGCTGGTGTTGACCACGCCGTTCGGCACGACCAGTTCATGCGCGTGTTCCAGTTCGTCGCGCAACGCGATGCGAAACGCCGGCGTGCCGGGCTGCGCGGTCTTCAGCGCGCGCGCCACCGCGTCCTGCAAACGCGGATAGACACCCGCCGCGTCGCCCGCGAATTGCGTCACGCTGCCCGCGCCGTACTTCGCTTCATAGTCGTTCGTGAACGCGAGTGCGGCCTTCTTCGCCGGATGATCGGCCGGCAACGTATGTGCGACCACCACCGGCTGCGTCGGGAACAGTGTGCCTTCGACGTCCTTGCCGCCCAGCTTGATGAACTCGGGCGTTGCTATCCCGTGCGTCTGATAGATCGGGCCTTTGAAGCCGCGCTCGATCAGCGTGCGTTGCGGCAGTACGGTCGGCGTGCCCGCGCCGGCAATCAGGATCGCGTCTGGCCTGGCGGCCATCAGCTTCAGGATCTGCCCGGTGACGCTGGCGTCCGTGCGGTTGTAGCGCTCCGTCGCGACCACCTGGATGTGCCGCAGCGCGGCGAACTTGCTGAACTCGTTGAGCCAGCTTTCGCCGTAACCGTCCGCGAAACCGATGAAGCCCACCGTCTTCACGTTGTGGTTCGACATATAGCGCGTCATCACGTCGGCCATCGCGCTGTCGGTCTGCGCCATCTTGTAGGCCCACACCTTCTTGCCCTCCTGCGGCTCCACGACGCTCGCCGAGCCGATCAGCGTGATCATCGGCGTCTGGCTTTCGGCGACCGGATCGAGCGCGGCCATCGCCGCCGGCGTGATGTTCGGGCCGACGATCACGTCGACGTGGTCCTCGTTGATCAGCTTGTGGATGTTGCGCACGGCGGCGCCGGGGTCGGACGCATCGTCGAGGAAGATGTAGTCGGCTTTCTGGCCGGCGATCGTCGCCGGCCACATCAGCATTGCGTTCTTGCTGGTAATGCCGATCACGGCGGCCGGGCCGGTGCTCGACAGATCGATGCCGACCTTGATGTCGGCGTGTGCCGCGCTGGCGAGCAAAAGCGCGCCCAAACCGAAAGCGGCGAGGCCGCTGATCTTTTTCTTATACGACGTCATCGAAGGGTCTCCATGGCGGGAAGCGTGGTGATATCAGAGTCAGAGTTCGTAAGTTTCGTGTTCGCCCTTGAGCGCCTGCTCGATCAGCTTGCGATTCATGCTCGGCGACAGCAGCTCGACGAGCGTATACACATAGCTGCGCAAGTAAGCGCCCTGTTTCAGCGCGACCCGCGTCACGTTGCTGCCGAACAGGTGGCCGACCGGCATTGCGCGCAAGTGGCGGTCGCGCTCGGCGTTGAACGCGATGTCCGCCATGATGCCGACGCCCAGACCCAGTTCCACATAGGTCTTGATCACGTCGGCGTCGATCGCCTCCAGCACGATGTCCGGATGCAGCCCGCGCAGGCGGAACGCCTCGTTGATCTTGGTGCGGCCGGCGAACGCGTTGTCGTATGTGATCAGCGGATATTGGGTCAGATCATCCAGCGACAAAAGCTTACGGTCGAGCAGCGGATGATCTGGCTGCATCACCGCGACGTGGTGCCACTGGAAGCACGGCAGCGAGACCAGTTCCTTATAGTTGGAGATCGCCTCGGTGGCGATGCAGAGGTCGGCCTGGTCGTGGATCACCATTTCGGCGACCTGGGTCGGGCTGCCTTGCAGAATCGAAAGGTGAACTTTCGGGAAGCGCTTCTTGAATTCGGCGATCGCGGCCGGAAGTGAATAGCGGGCCTGCGTATGGGTCGCGGCGATCACCAGATTGCCCTGATCCTGGGCCGCGTAATCTTTACCGACCCGCTTCAAACTCTCGACTTCCTGCAGAATCTTCTCGACTGACTGCAAAATGATGCGTCCCGGCTCGGTCAGCGAGCGCACCCGCTTGCCGTGACGTGTGAAGATTTCCACGCCCAGCTCGTCCTCCAGCTCGATGATCGCCTTGGAGACGCCGGGCTGGCTTGTAAACAGGGCTTTGGCCGCTTCGGTCAGATTGAAATTCTGCCGCACAGCCTCGCGGACGAAGCGGAATTGATGCAGGTTCATATATAACCTCTCCGCATATCAAAAGAATTTTTTAGTCGTTTGAAATATAAAGCGAGTTTATTACGATCTGTCCATCTTTTTCAATATGGATATCTGTATTTGTCATAAGCAAATGAACGACGGGTCTAAACGTTCATGAGCAGAGGCCGACAAACAGAGGTGTTCAACAGCGCGGCGGAACCGGACCGCTGCGTATCACTGCAAAAATTGGGGTCCCCGAATGTACCAATACGATCAGTACGACCAGACCATCGTCGATGAACGGGTCGCGCAGTACGCCGATCAGGTTCGCCGCCGCTTGTCGGGCGAATTGAGCGAAGAGGAGTTTCGTCCGCTGCGTCTGCAGAACGGTCTGTATATGCAGCGCCACGCTTACATGCACCGTATCGCGATTCCGTACGGCAACCTGCGCAGCGACCAGATGCGCGTGCTCGCCGAGATCGCGCGTGTGCACGACCGCGGCTACGGCCATTTTTCGACGCGCTCGAACATCCAGTACAACTGGATCCAGCTCGAAGAAACGCCGGAAATCCTGCGCAAGCTCGCTGCGGTGCAAATGCACGGCATCCAGACCTCGGGCAACTGTATCCGTAACATCACGGCCGACCAGTTCGCGGGCGTCGCGCCGGACGAAGTGGTCGACCCGCGCCCTTGGGCTGAAATCCTGCGTCAATGGTCGACGTTCCACCCGGAATTCGCGTGGCTGCCGCGCAAGTTCAAGATCGCCGTGTCGGGCTCGAAAGAAGACCGCGCTGCCGTGCAGATTCACGACATGGGCGTGTATCTGAAGAAGAACGAGCAGGGCGAACTGGTCGCCGACATCCTGGCCGGCGGCGGCATGGGCCGCACGCCGATCATCGGCGCGATCATCCGCAAAGATTTACCGTGGCAGCATCTGTTGACCTACTGCGAAGCCGTGCTGCGCGTGTACAACCGCTACGGCCGCCGCGACAACATGTACAAGGCGCGCATCAAGATTCTCGTGAAGGCGCTGAGCCCGGAGAAATTCTCGGCGCAGGTCGAAGAAGAATGGCAGCACCTGAAAGACGGCCCGTCGACGCTCACGCAAACCGAAGTGGATCGCGTGTCGCAATACTTCCAGCCGCCGGTGTACGAAAAGCTGCCGGATACGGACGCTTCGTTCGAAAAGCATCTGCTGGAAAACCGCGCGTTCGCCCGTTGGGTCGAACGTAACGTGCGTCCGCACAAGGTGTCGGGTTACGCGTCGGTCACGCTGTCGCTGAAGCCGACCACGATCGCCCCCGGCGACGCCACCGATGCGCAGATGGAAGCCGTCGCCGATTGGGCGGACGAATACTCGCTCGGCGAAATCCGCGTGTCGCACGAACAGAATCTGATTCTCGCGAACGTGCAGAAGCGTGACTTGTTCGCGCTGTGGGAAAAGGCCAAGGCGCAAGGTTTCGCAACGCCGAACATCGGTTTGCTGACCGACATCATCGCGTGCCCGGGCGGCGATTTCTGCTCGCTCGCGAATGCGAAGTCGATCCCGATCGCGCTCGCAATCCAGGAGCGTTTCAACGACCTCGACTATGTGTACGACCTGGGCGACGTGTCGCTGAACATCTCGGGCTGTATCAACGCGTGCGGTCACCATCACATCGGCAATATCGGCATTCTGGGCGTCGATAAGGACGGCTCGGAGTGGTATCAGGTGACGCTCGGCGGCGAGCAGGGCACGGGCGCCACCGGCGCGCACCTCGGCCGCGTGATCGGCCCGTCGTTCTCGGCGGAAGAAATGCCGGACGTGATGAGCGAGGTGATCGATACGTTCGTGGAAAACCGCCACGAAGGCGAGCGCTTCATCGAAACGTACAACCGCATCGGCATGGCTCCGTTCAAGGAACGTGTGTACGCGTCGCGTCAACCGGCTCACGCGTAACCGCGAAAAGGATACTGAACAGATGGCTTCTATCATCAAGAATCGCGCGATCGTCAACGACGACTGGACCGTAGTGCGCGCCGCTGAAGACGGCACGCTGCCCGCAGTGAACGATTTGCCGGCCGGCAAGGTGCTGGTGCCGCTCGCGTTGTGGCAGGCTTCCCGCGACGCGCTGAGCGCGTCGCGCAACGCTGCGGAGATCGGCGTGTGGCTCGCGGCGGACAGCGAACCTGCGGAGATCGTCGGCGACTTCGACAAACTCGCGCTGATCGCCGTGGATTTCCCGGTGTTCCGCGACGGCCGCGGCTACAGCATCGCCCGCCTGCTGCGCGAACGCTACGGCTACAAGGGCGAACTGCGCGCGATCGGCGACGTGCTGCGCGACCAACTGGCGTTCATGCTCCGCTGCGGTTTCGACGCGTATGCACTGCGTGCCGACAAGGATTTCGATGACGCGCTGAAAGCGTTCGACGAATTCAGCCTCAACTATCAGGGCGCGGTGAATTCGCAGCCGCTGTTCCGCCGTCGCGAAGCAGGCGAACTGGCGAAGGCGTCGGCATGAGCGACGCACAGCCTCTCACGCCGGAACTCGCCGCGAAGGTCGAGCGCCTCGATGCGTTGCTCGACTCGATCGCCGCGCGTCACGCGAACGTGAAGCTCGCCAGCAGCCTCGCGGCGGAAGACATGCTGCTCACGCATGCGATCCTGTCGCGCGGCGTGAAGATCGGCATCTTCTCGCTGAACACCGGCCGTCTGCATGCGGAAACGCTCGGCATGCTCGATCGCGTGAAAGAACGTTATGGCTACGCGATCGAGCAGTTTCATCCGCAAGCCGCCGCCGTGGATGAATACGTCGGCTCGCACGGTCTGAATGCGTTTTACGAAAGCGTCGATCTGCGCAAGCGTTGCTGCGAGATCCGCAAGGTCGAGCCGCTGAACCGCGCGCTGTCGGATGTCAGCGCGTGGGTGACCGGCCAGCGTCGCGAGCAGTCGGTGACGCGCGCCGAACTGCATGCTGAAGAACATGACGCCGCGCGCGGCATCGCCAAGTTCAATCCGCTCACGGACTGGACCGAGGCCGACGTGTGGGCGTATCTGAAAGCGTTCGACGTGCCCGTCAATCCGCTGCATGCGCGCGGTTATCCGAGCATCGGCTGCGAACCCTGTACGCGTGCGATCCGTCCCGGCGAAGATAGCCGCGCGGGGCGCTGGTGGTGGGAGTCGCGCGATACGAAGGAATGCGGACTGCACGTCACCACGATCACGCCGATTCCGTTTGGCAGCACCGGCGAAAGCGCGTCGGCATAAAGCATTTTCGGCGGCTCAGGCGCTGGCTTCCGGCCTGAACGCCGCACTTACCGATTTGAATACTTCCGCGATGCGAGCAACCGCTTGCGACGCGAACCAACGAAGGACCCGAACATGAGCACCACGCTCGATTCCACTGTCAATGCACCGCTCGCCAACACGGCGAACCGGATGGATCACCTCGATTGGCTCGAAGCCGAGTCGATTCACATCCTGCGCGAACTGGTTGCCGAATGCAGCAAGCCCGCGCTGCTGTTTTCGGGCGGCAAGGATTCGGTCGTGGTGCTGCATCTGGCGCTGAAGGCGTTCGGCATCGGCGCGAATCGCAAGACCGTGCTGCCGTTCCCGCTCGTGCATATCGACACCGGTCACAACTACGACGAAGTGATCGACTTCCGCGATCGTCGTGCCAAAGAAATCGGCGCGGAACTGGTGGTGGGGCATGTCGAAGATTCGATCAGGCGCGGCACGGTGCGTTTGCGCCGCGAAACGGATTCGCGCAATGCCGCGCAAGCCGTCACGCTGCTCGAAACGATCGCGGAATATGAGTACACCGCGTTGATCGGCGGCGCGCGCCGCGACGAAGAAAAGGCCCGCGCGAAAGAGCGGATCTTTTCGTTCCGCGACGAATTCGGCCAATGGGATCCGAAGGCGCAACGCCCGGAACTGTGGAGTCTGTATAACGCGCGTCTGCATAACGGCGAACACCTGCGCGTGTTCCCGATTTCGAACTGGACCGAACTCGACGTGTGGCAGTACATCGCTCGCGAACAGCTCGAACTGCCGTCGATCTATTACGCGCATCAACGCAAGATCGTGCGCCGCAATGGTTTGCTCGTGCCGGTTACGCCGCTTACGCCGATGCGCGAAGGCGAGACCAGTGAAACCGCGCTGGTGCGTTTCCGGACCGTCGGCGATATCAGCTGCACGTGCCCGGTGGAAAGCGACGCGGACGATCTCGAGAAGATCATCGCCGAAACGGCCGTGACCGAAATTACGGAACGCGGCGCGACGCGGATGGACGACCAGGTGTCCGAAGCCGCGATGGAACAGCGCAAGAAGCAAGGCTACTTTTAAGCACACGAACGAGGGTAAGACAATCATGAGCGGTATTCATCAACCAGAAGACCTCGGCGTGCTGCGTTTCATCACCGCGGGTAGCGTCGACGACGGCAAAAGCACGTTGATCGGCCGCCTGTTGTACGACAGCAAGGCGGTATTGAGCGACCAGCTCTCGGCGTTGTCGCGCGCGAAGAACAAGCGCACTGTCGGCGACGAAATCGATTTGTCGCTGCTGACGGACGGCCTCGAAGCCGAGCGCGAGCAAGGCATCACGATCGATGTCGCGTACCGTTATTTCGCCACGGCCAAGCGCAAGTTCATCATCGCCGACACGCCGGGCCACGAGCAATACACGCGCAACATGGTGACGGGCGCATCGACTGCGCACGCCGCGATCATTCTGGTCGACGCGACGCGGGTGACGTTCGTCGACGGTGTTGCGCAATTGCTGCCGCAGACCAAGCGTCATAGCGCGCTCGTGAAGCTGCTTGGTTTGCAGCACGCGATCGTCGCGATCAACAAGATGGATCTCGTCGATTACAGCGAAGCGCGCTTCAACGAAATCCGCGACGCATATATCGATCTCGCGCATCAACTGGGTTTGAAGGATGTGCGCTTCGTGCCGGTGTCGGCGCTGAAGGGCGACAACATCGTGACGGCCAGCGAAAGCATGCCGTGGTACGGCGGCGAACCGCTGCTCGATCTGCTCGAAGCGTTGCCGGTCGACATTCCGACGGGTCAGGCGCTGCGTTTTCCGGTGCAGTGGGTGGCACGCCAGGACGGCAGCCAGGCCGACGATTTCCGCGGCTACATGGGCCGTGTCGAAGCGGGCGAAGTGAAGGTCGGCGATACGATCGTCGTGTTGCCGGCTCACCGCGAAGCGACGGTCGCCGAGATCATTGCGCCGGTGGTGGGCGGCACCGCTGCGGTGGATCGCGCGTTCGCCGGCCAAACGGTGACGATCCGTTTGACGGAAGACGTCGACGTGTCGCGTGGCGATACGTTCGTGCTGCGTGAAGCCGCACCGGAACCGGCGAAGAAGCTGGAAGCCGACTTGTGCTGGTTCGACGACACGCCGCTGTCGACGCAACGCAAGTATCTGTTGAAGCAGACCACCAACACGGTGTTTGCGCGGATCGGCGCGATCAAGGAAGTGCTCGACGTGCATACGCTGTCGCAGGCGACGGATCGCAAGGATCTGACGATGAACGACATCGGCCGCGTTGCGCTGACGTTGCAAAAGCCGCTGGTGTGCGATGTGTACGACTCGCATCAGGGCACGGGTGCATTCGTGCTGATCGACGAAGCGACGCATCACACGGTCGCGGCCGGGATGATCCGGGCGTTTTCGGCGTAAGCGGTGGAGGGCGTCCGATTGCGTGTCGCGGGCGCCTTAACGGAACAGGTTGATGCAAATGGGTAAGGTTTATCTGATCGGCGCGGGACCTGGTGCTGCGGACCTCATCACGGTGCGCGGCGCGCGGCTTCTCGGCACGGCCGACGTGGTGTTGCACGATGCGCTGGTCGAACCCGCGATGCTCGACTATGCGCCGGCGCACGCGCGGCGGATTGCGGTGGGCAAGCGTTGTGGGCAGTTGTCGACGGCACAGCAGTTCATCAACAAGCAGATTGTGGATGCTGCGCTTGAGCACGATGTCGTGGTGCGGTTGAAAGGCGGTGATCCGATGCTGTTCGGCCGCGCCGATGAAGAAATGCGGGCGCTGGAGGCGGCGGGCATCGAGTATGAGGTGGTGCCGGGGATTACCGCGGCGCTTGCCAGTGCGGCTTCGTTGAAGCGGTCTCTGACGTTGCGGGGTGTTTCGCGTAGCGTTGCGTTGGCTACGTTTAGTCGGGCGCCTGGGTCTGATGAGATTCGCGAGCAGGTGAATGCGGATTCGCTCGTGTTTTACATGGGGCGTGATAGTGGGGTTGAGATCGCGCAGCAGTTGATCGATGCTGGGCGCGATGTGGGGACGCCGGTGGCGATTGTTGAGGCTTGTAGTACCGAGCGGGAGCGGTGTATTACGCTGACGCTCGAAGGGCTCGCTGCTGGAGAGGCCCAGCGGTGGGTTGATGCTTCGCAGCCTAGTCTTGTGATGATTGGAGAGGCGTTTGCTGCGCGGGGTGCTTCTGCTGCGCGGGCTTCTGGTGGGGTGTTAGTGGCGGCTTGATTTTTTTGTTTTTGCCTACGGTGTTGTTTGGGGTTTTTTCATTTCTTATCTTATTGGTCTATTCGTGTTGCCCCTGTGCGGGGCGGCACTTACTTTCTTTGCCGCGG
>NZ_JAQQBV010000008.1:0-230239 GCF_046030735.1 Paraburkholderia xenovorans | reverse complement strand
TAAAAAGGCGGGGTTTTTGCGTTTCAAGGCGCCATTGACGCGACACGAAACCCGCCGGCTCACGAAAGCGGGATTCTGCGTTCCGGCGTCCCGATGCGCGGAAAACGCCAGTCTGAAAAAGCGGCGCAAGAACCGCCGCTTCCCCTATCAATTCCCCTTCGACGACTATCCGGACGTACTACTCTCTCGTGGCGACGGGTAGCGGTCATTGCCAGCTACCTCGCGCTTTGCGCATCCAGTTTAAAGTTTCCAGCAGGCACATTGCTTACAAGCAGCAATGTGCAGGGTTGTTGTCCGCGTCAACGCGAAGCAGCATCTCCATCTCCACTGCCAACAGAGTGAACACCCATCACACAATCGTTCGCAATAGTTTCGCCGACTTCTGCAAGCAGCGCCTCGTCGCGAGCAATCACCTGTGGCAAATGATTGCGCAGGAATTCGACCCAGGTCCGAGTCTTCGCATCGATGAACTTTCGTGACGGGTACAGCGCGTAAATGTTCGTCTTCTGCAATCTGTATTCCGGCAACACGCGAACCAGGGTTCCATCGCGCAGTCCCGCGATCGCCGCGTAAAGCGGCACCATGCCGATCCCCATTCCCTCGCGAATCGCCACGATCAGCGACTCCGCGATGTTCACCTGCACGGGGCCATTTACTTCCATCGTTTCGCTGCCGTTCGGCCCGTCAAGAACCCATTCATGCGGCGGGAATGCCGGCGTATGCAGGATCAGGCATTCATGATTCACGAGATCGCCTGGCTGCATCGGCGCGCCATGCGTCTGCACATATCCAGGCGACGCGCACAGAATGTTGAACGTTGTACCAAGCGGCAACGAGACGAGCTCCGAATTGGGCAACGTGGAAGCGGCAACCACCGCGACGTCGCTGCTGCCTTCGAACAGATCAGGCATGCGCTGCGACAACGTGAGTTCGACAGTCACTTCCGGATACTGCGTGCGATAGCGCGAAATGGCCGGCAGCACGTAGTGCTGACCGATGCTAGCAAAGCTGTGCATACGCAGAACGCCGCTCGGACGCTCATGCGCACAGCTCGCTTCTTCTTCTGCGGTATCGACATCGGCGAGAATTTGCTGGCATCGCTTCAGGTAGCGCTCGCCCGCAGTGGTGAGCGCGAGTCGGCGCGTCGAGCGGTTCAACAGGCGTGTACGCAGGTGAGCTTCGAGTTCCGACACCGCGCGGGACATTGCGCCGGTCGTCGAACTGAGCGACTGCGCGGCGGCCGTAAAACTACCTGCTTCGACCACGCGCACGAACACTCGCATATTTTGTAACGTATCCATCGATCCTTCTATTTCACGGCAGAAGCCGTATTGTCCGCCTGTCGTCAGCGGGCATTGTTGTTCGTTCTGGAAGGGACGTTCCGAGCCAGTCCTATTAATGCGCGCACCGCATGCTCCTACAATCGGCGCCTTGCCTGCCGGTGTGCGCAGTGTCCATCGGTATCTCTCTCAGCGATAAACCGGGGCGCCTTGTCTCCTGATGAAACGCCAGCATGCGATCAAAGCGACGGCAGACTCGCGCCAGCAGTGGAGCGCCATGTTCCTGGCGCTCCACGTGCTCCGACCGACGATTCGCGATTGGGCGAACAGCGACGGCCTGACCTGGCTGCATCTGTTGAAAACGGTTACGGCGGGACTGTCGGCGCTCGGCATCGCGATGCTGCTGGATCTGCCGCAGCCGCGTATCGCGATGACCACGGTGTTCGTGCTGATGCAGCCGTTCAGCGGCATGGTGCTCGCCAAAAGTTTCTACCGGATCCTCGGCACTGCGGTGGGCACGCTCGCGGCGTTGGTGCTCGGCGCGCTGTTCGTCCAGCAACCGGAGTTGTACATGCTCGGCATGATCGGCTGGGTGGGCGCGTGTATCGCGGCGGCGGTGCGGTATCGGCATTTCAGATGGTACGGCTTTGTACTGGCGGGTTACACGGCCGCGCTGATTGGCATTCCGAATGTGACTGCGCCTCATGACCTGTTTCTGGCAGCGTTGACGCGCGCAGCGGAAGTGGCGGTCGGCATTGTGTGTTCGAGCGCGGTGAGCGCGCTGATCGTGCCTCAGCGCTCCAGCCTTGCATTGCGGCGTGCGCTGGAAACGCGCTACCGGAATTTTACTGCGTTCGCCATCGACGTGCTCGGCCGCGGAATCGAACGCGGCCGCTTCGAGCGGCACTTTGCGGACCTCGTCGACGAAATAGTCGGTTTCGAGGCGACGCGCACTTTCGCAGCTTTCGAAGACCCGTCGATGCGTTCACGCAGCCAGCATCTGAGCCGTCTGAACGGCGAGTTCATGGATGCGTGCGCGCGCCTTCACGCGCTGCACCAGTTGCGCAAGCGCTTGCGCGCGAGCGGGGCGGAGCGTGTCGTCGACGCTATTACACCGTACTTCGACGAGATGTCGGCGTTGCTTGCGTCGACGCGCGACGCAGGGGTGGACGCGTCGCGTGCCGCAGCGCGTCTGCGGCAGTTTCAAGCGGGCTTGCCACGCCGCGTGCGTGAAACGCGACGCCCGTTAGAGAGCACTCCAGTCGAATCGTTGGCGGAGTTCGATACAGGCGCGGAATTGCTGTATCGATTCGTTTCCGAATGGATCGGTTACTGCGAGACATACGCGGGTCTTGCACAGCGTCGTGCTGCAAAATCCGCGGCACGGCCTCGCAGCACGAGCCGTTATGTAAGCAAGACGAATGGTTTTGTCGTCGCGTTCACGTTCGTCCGCTCCGCCGTGGTGATGGCGATTGCCGGCTGGTTCTGGATCGAGACCGACTGGCTGAGCGGTGGTTTTGCGGTGATCGGCGCGGCGCTTGTTTGCGCGTTGACGTCTACCGCGCCGAACGCGTCGAAGATGGCGATACAGATGGCGCTCGGCGCCGCGCTCGCCACGATGACCGGCTATCTGTTCGCGTGCTACGTGTATCCCAACATCGACGGCTTCCCGCTGTTATGCGCGATGCTCGCGCCCGTGCTTGCGCTGGGCGCATTCATCGCGACACGCAAACTCTCCGCGGGATACGGCATCGGATTTTCCGTGTTCTTCTGCCTGCTGGCGGGACCGGACAATGTCATCACGTACGCGCCGGATCTGCTGATCAACAACGGGATCGCAATCACCGCGTCGTTGCTGTTGGCGGCGCTCGTCTTCACTGTGGTGTTTCCGGCCGACATGCCCTGGCTGATCGCGCGCATCGAAGCCGACTTGCGCGCGCAGGTCGTGTCCGCATGCAAGGACGAACTGCGCGGGCTCAATCAGCGTTTCCAGTCGAGCACGCACGATCTGACCTCGCAACTGCGCATGCTGCTGTCGCGTCGTTCACGGCGCCGCCGGCAGGCGCTGCGATGGACGCTCGTCACGCTCGAAGTCGGCCACGCGACGATTGATCTTCGCAACGAGCTGGTTTGCGCAGGTTATGCGCAAGCACTTCATCCGCGTTGGAACAGCAGCTTCGCGCGTACCTGCGATCAGCTCGCGCAACTTTTCACCCGACCGGATGCGCGTAGCCTCGAGAGCGCGATCAGTTCCGTGCGAGCGGCGACGTGGATCGCGCAAGACGTGCTCAAAACCGTCCATGCGGATCGCGACCGACGTCATGACCTGCAGCGCATCCTGAGTTGTTTGCATTTCATTCGCACAGCCTTGCTCGACAAGGACGCGCCGTTCAACACGCTTTGACGTATGCCGTTTCGCGATCCTTCTTCCAGTTGGAAAGATCACTTCCGCGTGGCGCCGTTTATCTGCAGGGAGCGCGGTCATATAGTTTTGTTGCTGCCTCAATGCTCTCCCAAAAGGATCTGCTACGAGGCGCAACCGAAAGTACTGGAGAACGAAATGAAAGCTTTGAAGATTGCCCTGATCGCCTGTGCCATGTCTGCTGCTGTAGCCCACGCGCAAACCGCACCGTCATCGGTTGAACAACAGCAAGTCGCGCAGGCGAATGTACAGCGTGCCCAGAGCTTCGCTGCGGAAAAGCGCGCGGTGGTACCGAAAGCGAAAGCGAGAACTGAAGAATGCGTCGGTCCTATGAGCTTTTGCAATCTCTACTTCGGCAGCTAGGCGGCGCCACGCATCACGCTAAAAAACCAATCCGGCTGCTGAGCGGAGCACACCGCAGATGTGCGCGCCGGTAGCCCGGACGGATGACTATGGAGAGACTCAGTTTCATGTACGAAGACCGGATTCGTTGTGCCGCGTTGCGCGGCAAGATCACGTCGGCGGCCGAAGCGGCGCTTCTGATTCAGGACGGCATGCGCGTCGGCGCCAGCGGGTTCACGCGCGCGGGCGACGCCAAAGCGGTCCCCGTCGCGCTTGCTGAGCGTGCCCGTCAGGAAGGCAAGCCGCTGCGTATCACATTGATGACGGGCGCGTCGCTCGGTCACGATGTGGATCGCATGCTAACCGAGGCACACGTGCTCGCGCGCCGCTTGCCGTTCCAGGTCGACAAGACCTTGCGCGACGCGATCAATCGCGGCGAGGTGATGTTTGTCGACCAGCATCTGTCCGAAACCGTCGAGATGTTGCGCGCCAACCAACTCGGCAAACTCGACGTCGCTATCATCGAAGCCACTGCGATCACCGAGACCGGCGGCATTGTGCCCACGACCTCGGTCGGCAACTCGGCCAGCTTCGCGATTCTCGCAGACAAGGTGATCGTCGAAATCAATCTTGCTCAACCTCGCGAACTCGAGGGGTTGCACGACATCTGGATTCCGGGTCGCCGTCCGCATCGCGAACCGTTGCCGATCGTTCGTCCGCAAGACCGGGTGGGCACGCCCGCAATCGACATTCCGCTCGACAGGATCGCCGCGATCGTCATCACCGACAAGGCGGATAGTCCGTCCACCGTGCTGCCGGCAGACGCGGAAACTCAGCAGATCGCCGGTCATCTGATCGAGTTTTTCCAGCACGAGGTGTCGCACGGGCGCATGCCGAAGCGCTTGCCGCCGTTGCAGGCGGGCATCGGCACGATTGCCAATGCGGTGCTCGCGGGTTTTGTCGAATCACCGTTCGAGGACTTCGAAATCTATTCAGAAGTACTGCAGGATTCGACCTTCGACCTGATGGACGCAGGCAAGGTCACGTTCGCATCCGGCGCATCGATCACGTTGTCGGCCGCGCGCCAGGCGCAGGTGTTCGGCGAGATAGAGCGCTATCGTGAGCGCCTCGTGTTGCGGCCGCAAGAGGTCAGCAATCATCCGGAAGTGATTCGCCGGCTTGGTTTGATCGCGTTGAACACCGCGCTCGAATTCGATATCTACGGCAACGTGAATTCGACCCATGTGGGTGGCACGCATATGATGAACGGCATCGGCGGGTCGGGCGATTTCGCGCGCAATGCGTCTTGCGCGATCTTTGCGACGAAGTCGATGGCGAAGGGCGGACGCGTGTCGAGCGTCGTGCCGATGGTGCCGCACTGCGATCACAACGAACACGACGTCGACGTTGTCGTGACGGAGCAGGGGCTCGCCGATCTGCGCGGACTGGCGCCGCGGGAGCGCGCGACATTGATCGTCGAGAAATGCGCGCATCCGCTGTATCGCGATCTACTGCGCGACTACTATCGCGATGCGTTGCAATGGGGTGGACAGACGCCGCATCGGCTGGACCAGGCTTTCGCCTGGCATACACGGCTGCGCGACACCGGCTCGATGCTGCCGGCGAAAGAAGCGGGTCTTTAAAAGAAACACGGCGTCAGCGGGCAATGGCCGCTGACGCCGCAAGACATAGGATGCTTCGCTCAGGTCCCGCGCCGCACGAGCCGGATAAGAAACAACAGAATGACCGCGCCGATCACAGCGGTGATGATCGAGCCGATCCAGCCGCCGCCGAGCGAAATGTGCAGCACGCCGGCCAGCCAGCCGCCGATGAACGCGCCGACAATCCCGACGATGATGTCGACGATCAGGCCGAAACCGCCGCCCTTGACCAGCACACCGGCCAGCCAGCCGGCGATCGCGCCGATGATGAGCCATGCAATGATGCCGTGTTCCATAATCGAGACTCCATGGTTGAGTGTGAATAATTCACGGTGACAGAGCTTAGTCGAAGGCTATGGGACAAGTCCACATTCAGGACGCGGAATTAACTTTATCTAAAACAATTGCAAGCTAAGTGTAGACGATGCGCACGAATATGGGTGGACTTACACATGCTGCATTACTCAGGTGTCGGTTCGGCCTCCCTGGCAGTCCAACTGACGCTGGACACGCTCTTTTCCATGCTGATGCGGCTCGCCATCTGCTCCAGCTTCGATTGATCTTTCGGATGCAGCTTCAAGGTGGCCGTGACGCGAATGCGTCCCGTCTCGTCGTCGACGTCTTCACTCGTCAGGCTTTGAAACGAAAGCGGCGCCGAGTACATCGAGTTGGATACCACGGTGCGAATGTGAATCTCATCGGTTTCGAGGCACACAATTGTCAGCACATACTCGCGGATCAGGTCGGCGTTTGAAACTGGCGTTGCGTTGATCATGCGGCTGACTTCGCGCAACACCGTGTTGGTCAGCAAGACCACGATAGTGCCGGCGAGGGCCGGGCCGTAGTGGCCTGCGCCGCACAGCACGCCGACCGCCGCCGAGCACCACAGCGTTGCTGCCGTGTTGATCCCCTGGATGGAACCCTTGTCGCGCATGATCACGCCGCCGCCAAGGAAGCCGACGCCGGACACGACGTAAGCGGCGATCTGCGTGATCCCGGCAGTGCCGTTGCCGGTCAGCACGCCGAGCGTCACGAACAGACAGGCGCCGCTCGCGACCAGCGTGATGGTGCGCAGGCCGGCATTGCGCTGCCGCATCTGCCGTTCGAGGCCGATCGCGACGCCGCAGGCGAACGCGGCAAGAAGCCGCCAGATGAATTCGATGGTCATCGGTAGATGGGAGTGACGTGCGTAACCGCACAGTGTGAACCACACGCGTGACAGCGTCGCGTATCCGCTCGCGGAACGCGATGAAGGTCAGGCGTGACGAAGCCCATGAGCCGAAGCGCACGACACGAACAGGAACGAACGAAGCGTCCGCAAACACAGCGGGCTGCGCAACGCTTCAATGGCAATACGAGGGTATCAACGACGCGCACCATCAGGCCCGAAGGCAAGACGGCGGCAGGCGGAAAACTAACGGCTGGCGCGGAAATCTTGCCGATCAGGCGATCGGGCGAATCGATGCTCGACGGGTACTACTGCTACTGTCCAAGATCGCAATTCCGGGTTGATGAACTGGGCGAATTTTAGGCGGCTCTGCAAATGTAAGTCAAGCCATCAGCGAATCTGACGATGTGCTTGCAATTCGCCAGGTTAAGGACGTTTTTTTCGGCATAAATACGGACTCCGAATATTGGCGGTATTCGTCGTCGAAACACTGTGTTTGCTCATTGGCGGATCGAAAGGCGGCCGCGGTCAGTCAGGCTCGCCCGGCACGAGCCGCAGCCGCGTGATCTCCGACGGCGCGCCGAGGCGCTTCGGCGGTCCCCAATAGCCGGTGCCGCGGCTGGTATAGACCCACAGTCCATTCAGGCGCGCGAGACCCGCTGTGAAAGGCTGCTGGAATCGAACGAAGAAATTCCACGGGAAGAACTGGCCGCCATGAGTATGGCCGGACAACTGCAGCGTGAAGCCCGCTGCTGCGGCGGCTTCAGCGGAGCGCGGCTGGTGCGCGAGCAGCACCTTGATCAGCACGTCGCCAGGTGCGCCGGCAATCGCCGCGGCCGGGTCGCTGCGATGCAGCGGATCGTGATGGCCCGCCGAGTAGTCGGTCACGCCGGCAATCATCGCGCGCGCGCCGTCGTGGTCGACGATCACGTGCTCGTTCATCAGCACGTTCAAGCCGAGCCGCCGGAATTCGTCGATCCATGCGTTCGCGCCGGCGTAGTACTCATGGTTGCCGGTCACCAGAAACGCGCCGTGCCGTGCGCTGAGTCGCGACAGCGGCTGCGTGTGATGGGTCAGTTGCGACACGCTGCCGTCCACCACGTCGCCGGTGACCGCGATCAGATCCGGCTTCAGGCGGTTCACGGCGTCGACGATCGCATCCACATAGCGGCGCTTGATGGTCGGCCCTACGTGAATGTCGCTGATCTGCACGATGGTGAAGCCCTCGAGCGCTTTCGGCAGATCGTCGATCGGTACTTCGATCGTCACGACTCGCGCGCGGCGTCGCGCGTTGAACAGGCCGACGAGCGTCGACAGCAGCGCCAGCAACGGCACGGCCGCGGCGGTGTCCATTCGCAACGCGGGCAATGCGAGCGTGTTCGGCCAGATTGCGTCGACGGTCAGCAGTGAGGCAAGCACGAGGTCGCGCACGAAGGTCAGCACCAGCAGCGACGAGAAGAAGCCCATCGCGAGCAATCCGATCCACGCAAGGCGGTCGCCGAGCGGCTGCCGCTTAATGGTGCGCGCCAGCATCCCGAGCGGGATCAGGAGCACCGACAGCACCAGCCACAAAGCACACAGCCAGCGGCCGGCCGCGTCGATCGGCAGATCGGGGATCAGCCGGAAACCGACGTAGATATGCAGCAGGATGCCAATCAGGATGATGCGAACAAGGAACGAGGAGCGGCGCATAGAGACGATAGAGGCGGGAAGGGGCCGCCACGAGCGGCGTGACGGCGGCGGCTCGGCGAGCGTAATGCGATTTCATGGTCGACGAGCCGGTTCATTCTACCGACATGTGCAGGCGCTTGCCGGAGCCGCCGGATTTCGCGGCGTGAGCTTGCTGGGCGACTCCTTCCGACGCGGGTTATAGCAGCGCAACTCGTGACGCGACGCAGCATCCCTGACTCGCTGCAGAGCCTTTCAACAAGGCCGCCGCACCCTAATTAAATGGGCTTTGAATTGCCTTCGCGAGTGGACTATTCTTGAAGAGAACCGGCTTGCAGACGGGCCGTCGCGGTCCGGCAGCGGTTCATTGCGTCGTCGGCACGAAGCGCGGCGCGGGAGGACACGCATCATGAAGCTGCTCAGATCAGGCAACCCCGAACGCCACTTTCATCACACGCATCACGTCGGGCGAGAGGGGAGTCATGTGATGCTGCCGCTGGTCGGCATTTCGTTGATGGCCGTTGCGCTGTACTTCGGCGTACGCGATGTCGACTTCTCGGAACTCGGCAAAAGCGCGCTATTCGATGTCGTGATGCTGTGCGTCGCGCTGGGCATTGCTGGGTTGTTCGGCGCGGTCGGTGCGTGGCTGCGATCGAGCGGCGACGATGCCGACGAGGGCTTCTGCTTCGTCGGCGCGGTGATCGGCGTGGTGGTGTTTTACATCGCTGTGCTTGGGTGAATACAGCGGCGCGGCGACATGCGTCGAGCGATGCCGGCGGTTTCGTCGCACGGAAGGGAACCGCTTCGGCGCGTTGCCTTTGCCTTTGCCGCGGCTGCCGCCGTCGTTGCCGCCATAATAGCGACGGTTTTCACTCGAACACGCAGTGCGTGCACAACCTCATGGCGGATCTTTTCGACGACCTGCCGACGCCCGACGTCGACTGGTATCCCGAGTGGCTCGCGCCCGCAGCGGCGACGAAGGCGCTGATGCAACTCATCGACGAAGTGCAGTGGCGGCAGGACACGATGGGCACACCGGCCGGCCGCGTGCCGTTGCCGCGCCTGACCGCGTGGCAAGGCGAGCCGGACGCGGTGTACGTCTATTCGGGAATTCGCAATGTGCCGCAGCCGTGGACGCCGACAGTCGCGGAACTGAAGGCCGCCGCCGAAACCGCGAGCCGCGCGCGTTTCAATAGCGTGTTGATCAACCGCTATCGCAGCGGCACGGACAGCATGGGATGGCACGCGGACCGCGAACCTGAACTCGGCGTACGGCCGGTGATTGCTTCCGTCAGTCTGGGCGTGGCGCGCACCTTCGATTTGCGGCACAACCGGACGGGCGCCGTGCAGTCGTTTTCGCTGAAGGGCGGCTCCCTGCTGGTGATGAAAGGCGACACGCAAGCCGATTGGCGGCACCGGGTGCCCAAGGAGCCGCGCGTGGCCGGCGAGCGCATCAATCTGACTTTTCGCTGGATAACACCGCGTGCGCCGCAACGTGGCGCTAACCAGAGATGCTAGCCGTCTACACGCCAAGCTCACGCCCTCTGGTTTCAGGCAACGTCAACGCGGCGAGAATCACCACGCCGTAAGCCGCCGCGGCGAACACGCCGATCGCACGACCGAGCGTCATGGTCTGCGACACATAGCCGATCAGGAACGGGAACGTCGCACCGACCGCCCGGCCGAAGTTGTAGCAGAAGCCCTGGCCGGAACCGCGAATGCGCGTCGGAAACAGTTCGGTGAGAAATGCGCCCATCCCCGAGAAAATGCCGGACGCGCAGAAGCCGAGCGGAAAGCCGAGAACGAGCATCGACAGATTGTCGAGCGGCAGTTGCGTGTAGATCAGCGCAATCGCGCACGAGGCCAACGCGAACGCAATGAACGCGCGTTTGCGGCCGAACCTGTCGCTGACATACGCGCCTGTCAGATAGCCGCAATACGATCCCACGATCACCACGCCGAGATAGCTGCCGGTGCCGATCACGCTCAGATGCCGTTCGGTTTTCAGATAGGTCGGCAGCCATGTGGTCACCGCGTAGTAGCCGCCTTGGACGCCGGTCGCGAGAATCGACGCGCGCAGCGTAGTCCAGACGATCTCGCCGCGAAAAATGTCGAGCAACGACGCGCGTGTTCGTGTCGCCGAGTCCGCTTCTTTCTGCTGACGATGCACTGCCGGCTCGTCGACGAAGCGCCGGATCCAGATCACGAACGGCGCGGGCGCAATGCCGATGGCGAACAGTACGCGCCACGCGTAGTCGGCGGGAACCAGCGAGAACACGGCTATAAAGAGCAGCGTCGACACGCCCCAGCCGATCGCCCAGCCGGCTTGCACCAGACCCACCGCTTTGCCGCGGTCGCGCGCACGGATGACTTCGCCGATCAGCACCGCGCCCGCGGTCCATTCGCCGCCGAAACCGAGCCCCATCAGCCCGCGCGCCCACAACAACTGCGAGAAGTTCTGCGCGAGCGCGCAGGCGAGCGTGAAGATCGCAAACCACAGAATCGTGATCTGCAAGGTCTTAACCCGGCCGATCCGGTCCGACAGCACGCCGGCCGCCCAGCCGCCCACGGCCGAACTCAGCAGCGTGACCGTGCCGATCAGGCCGGCGTCGCCGCGCGTGATGCCCCATGTGGCGATCAGCGTCGGAATCACGAAGCTCAGGAACTGCGTGTCCATCGCGTCGAGTACGTAGCCGATCTTGCAGCTCCAGAACGCGCGCTTCTCACTCGCGGAGATCTGCCGATACCACGCGAACGGGCCTTTTCCTGGACCGGGCGATTCGTAGCGCTCGGTGTCTGCGGTCAACTGCGCTTCGGTTTCCATGCTTGTGCTCCGGTCGTGATGGTGAACCGTGTCTTTCGCACGGCTTAAGGTGAGTCGAACAACGCGGCGGCTACAGCACCGCCAGCGTGGTGTTGGGGATGTCGGTGACGAGCATGTGTCCTGGCTTGTGCGCGATCGCGAATGGCAACCGCGCGCTCTCGATCGCCGCTTGCGGAGTGACGCCGCAGGCCCAGAACACCGGCAATTCGTCGCTGTGAACTTCGACTGCATCGCCGAAATCGGGCCGCGCCAGATCGCGAATGCCGATCAGCGACGGATCGCCGATGTGAACCGGCGCGCCGTGCACGGCCGGAAAACGGCTGGTGATCTGGATTGCGCGGATCGCGTCGGCGGCTTTCATCGGTCGCATCGAGACCACGCGGTTGCCGCCGAACACACCCGCGTTGACGTTGCGCTCGCGGGTGCGATACATCGGTACGTTGACCTGCTGGTCGATATGGCGCAGCGCGATGCCTTCACGCCGCAGCATTTCTTCGAACGAAAACGAGCAGCCGATCGCGAAGACCACCAGATCGTCGCGCCAGAGTTCGTTCAGGCTGCGCACTTCTTCGGCGCGCTCACCGTGGCGGTACACATAAAACGCGGGCACGTCGTTACGGATATCCAGATCGGCGCCGAGCGCGGGCACGCGCCAGTCGCCCGGCTCGCCGATGCCGAGCAGCGGACAGGCCTTCGGATTGAGCGTGCAGAAGCGCAGGAAATCGTCGGCGTATTGCTTCGGCAGGATTGCCAGGTTGGCTTGCGCGTAGTCGCCGCAGTAGCCGGCGGTCGGGCCGGAAAGGTGGCGGCTGCGTACCTGCTGACGAAATTCGGACGGCGTAAAGGACATGAACGGCTGGACTCCGGGTGAGTTTCGGGTGAGCTTCAGATAGCTGATACGAACCAGATTAGTAACGACAAAAATATCCATCCAGCGAGTTTTTCTTGCTTTTCGTTAAATTAAACTTAACGGAACCGGCGGCGATTTACGGCGATGATTCAATGCGTCGTGTCGTTAATAGAAGAACTTCGAGAGAACATCGGCAGAACTTATGGGAGATCTCGCGCAATGAATACCCGCTTTGTCGAAACGTTTCTGACGCTCGCGCGTCTAGGCAGTTTTCGCGCGACCGCAACCGCGATGCACGCGACACCCGCGGCGATTTCGCTGCGCATCAAGACGCTCGAAGCGGAGTTGGGCGTCGAGTTGATCGAGCGCGATGCCGCCGACTTTCAGCTCACAGTGAACGGCGAACGATTGCTCGCGCATGCACGGTCCGTCGTGCAGGCTACGCGCTCGTTGCAACTGGCTGCGCAGGACGAAACGCAGGTGACCAAGCGGCTGCGGCTCGGCGTGATCGAAACGGTGGTGCATAGCTGGCTGCCGGACTACATTCGCATGCTGAATGCCGAGTACAACCGCATCGTCGTGGATCTGAGTGTCGACTCGAGTGCGATCCTCGGGCCGCGACTGCGCGTCGGCGAACTGGACCTGGTTATTCAGGTGGAAGACACACAGGGCGATGCCGATCGGTCGATCATGTCGACGTTGCTGGCGAGCTACCCGGTGCGCTGGATCGCGCGTAGCGATCTGATTCCCGCGAGCCGCGCGAAGCATGTGCAGACGTTGCTGGCAAAACCCGTACTGACGTTCGGCCGCGGCACTGCGCCGCAAATCGCGGTGGAGGGCATTGTCGCGGCTCTTGCAAAACGCAACGGTGTGGCGTGGGCGGATACGCAGGTGACCTGCATGCCTTCGGTGGCGGTGATCGTGAAGCTGCTGCGCGACGGCTACGGGATTGCAGCGGTGCCGGCGCTGTTCGTCGAGCCGTTTCTCGCGAGCGGCGAACTCGGACAATTGCAGGTGCGTCCGCTGCCCCCGCCGATCAACGTCGAGATGGTGTATCGCGACGACGCCGACGTCGGTGTGCTGGCGGCGTCGCAAGTGGCGCGCAGCGCGTGCGATCGGTATGCGAAGGCGATGGGGCGGAAGTTGATTGAGCGGAGGTGAGCGGTGATAGCGCGATGAAAATCACCGCGTGGGACAGGCCATTCGTCCTATGCCATTTGACATGCTACACTGTAATAACATTGTGTTTACTTTTGCGTGTCGACCGCTTAGCATTTCACTTACAGGCGCTGCCATGAAAACGACCATCCGCAGAATGGGTAATTCCCACGGCGTACTGATTCCGAAACCGATTTTGGCCCAGTTGGGTCTGGAGGACGAAGTGGATATGCAAGTTGAAGGCAACGCGCTGGTGATCCGGCGTCCTCAGAAAAAAGCACGCGCGGGGTGGGCGGACGCAAGCCGGTCGCTGGCGGCGTCCCAAGGCGACACGCTGGTCATGGGCGAGTTTCCGAATTCGGACGACGCGGGGTTTGAATGGTAGCGCGCGGCGACGTCTGGCTCGTCGCGCTAGACCCGACCGTCGGCAGTGAGATTCAGAAAACGCGGCCTTGCGTGGTCGTTTCCCCGCCGGAGTTGCACGATCATCTGCGCACCGTCATCGTCGCGCCTATGACGACGGGTGGTCAGTCGGCGCCTTTTCGGGTGCCACTCACTTTCTTGCGAAAAAAAGGTTTGATTTTGCTCGATCAGATTCGCACGGTGGACAAAACGCGACTCGTGAAGCGCGCCGGCGCGGTGTCTGATCGCGCGCTGTCGGATGCGTTGTCTACGCTGCAGGAAATTTTTGTCGAGTAGGGGAGGGGCGTGTCGGTGCTCAGTTCGGCAAAAGCCGCCTGCGCGCCGTCGCCACCAGATTGTCGAATGAGAACGTGCTTGCGGCGAGCGCACTCGTGTCCGGAAAATTCTCGCGGGCAATATCCGTCAGCACCTGCCCGGGCGGCGCTTCGATCAGCACGCGCGCGCCCAATTCCTGCATCACCGTCAGCGCGTCGAACCAGCGGACGGTGTAGCGCATGTTGGTCGCGAGGTCGTCGCGGATGGCGTTGGCGGTGTACAACGGGCGGCCGCCGCGATTGCCTACGTAAGTGCTGTGCGGCGCGTTGAACGTGAGGTTCTGCGCATACGCGACCAATTCATCAGCCGCTTGCGCGAGCAATTCACCATGCGACGGCACGCTGACCGCAAGCCGCGTGGCCTTGCGCGCACCGGCCGCCAGTGCGCGATCGATAAAGCGGTCCAGCGCCGCATTGGCGCCTGACACGACGATCTGGCGCGGCGCATTCACGTTGCCGACATAGACCCGCTGGTTGCTCGCGTCAGCATGTTGGGCGGCTAACGTTTCCACCTCGTGTTCGGTCAAACCGGACACGGCTGCCAGGCCGTAACCGGACGGATACGCGGTCTCCATCAGCTCGGCGCGTTTGCGGACCATGCGTAGCGCGTCGGCGAAACCTATCGCGCCACAGCTCACCGCGGCCGCATAGGCGCCGACTGACAAGCCTGCGCTGATCTCCGGCGTGAGTTGCTCGTCGGCCAAGGCGCGCGCGATCGCTACGCCGGCGACCGTCAAGCCGATCTGCACGGCGACGGTGGAGCGCAACGCGTCGGATGTGTCCAGCGTGAGCACGTCGTTGCCGAGAACCTCGGACGCTTCATCGAGCGTGTGCTGAACGACCTCGCGCTTCGGCAGACGGTGAAGAAACCCGTCGGTTTGCGCGCCTTGACCAGGAAAAAGAAGCGCCAGCATCAGAGATAGCCGTGAGCCGGTGCCCACGGATCCGCAATCAACTGTGGGCCGCGAGCCTGGCGCGCCATCACGCGAGTTTTCCCTGCTGCCCATTCAACCAGTGCGACGCCACCAGCCGGTGTTTCAAGCTGCGCGTCCACGCGAATTCCGGCCTGGTGCGCGAGCGCTTGAAGCCGGTCGAGCAAATGGGCGGCGGCGTCGCGTGAAAGTTTTTCGGGTGTGCGAATCAGCAGATCGAGATCGCTGGATGCGGAGACGGTCGGTACGCGCGTGGCGAGTTCGAAGCCGGTGCTGCCGGTCGGCCCCCAGACGAGATCTACCCACTCTGCGCGGCGCATGTCGTGTCGCAATGCAGAGAGCGCCACGAAAGCCGGCAACGCAGCGCGCGGCGGTGGTTGTTCGAGAAGAGCCTCAGGCGCGACCGCGTGTTCGACATCGTCCACATGAACCCACGTGCCATACCGCTGCGACCGTTCAGTGCCGCGCAATCCCACCGCGACGAACCCGTCAGCCGCCAACGCGCGTCTCACCACCGCATACGGCGCCCGCTCGAAGGCCGCACGCACCCAGTCCGGCTCGCCATCGAAACGCGGCAAGCGGCGCAAGCGCAGCAAGTCGTGCGAACGCCACCGCGTATCGGCGGTCGACGCACGATCGGAATCGAACGGGGGCGCCGCGCAAATCTGCATCACTCGGCGTCCCATTGTTCCGCGAGACGCCGCCGCACTTCGATCGATGCCGCGCGGTTCTGTTGCGCCGCCGCCGATTCGAGCCGATGCGACAGATCGCGGCGGCCGTCTTCACGCGTGCTGCGGATCTGTTCGCGCAGCACCTGACGAACTCGCTCGACTTGCGCCGCATCCGGCGCATCCGCATCGACGCCTTCGATCAACTGATCGAGCAAACCGAGCTTCGCGAACGAGGTCATCGTGTACGACATCGGCACGACGGTTTCGCCGAGCTCGTCGAGCGCTTCGACCGTGCGGCGCGTGACGCGCGCGGCCGCTTCCTTGCCCATCGCATGAACCATCGTGCCGGGCGCGTCGAGCGCGACAATCCGGTTCGCCTGATAGCCGTGCGCGAGGAAGGCACCCGACATCGCCGGCCCGACGATCAGCGCGATCACCGGATGCCCGGCGTCGCGCGCGCTGGCATACGCATCCACGCCGGCCGCGCACGCGAGATGAATGCCGAGCATTTCCTCGCGATAGCCGTACGCCTGGCTTTTTACATCGACGATCGCGACGATCGGACGGCGCGTGCCGCTCGCTTCGTCCGCGGCAATGGCTTCGCGTACCGCGCGCCCGAGCAGCCAGCCCTGTTCAAGGCCGACGACGTTATCGGTCGCGCGCGGAAAGCGGTTGTCCGGATCGGGCACGACCGCGATGAAGCGCGCGGTCTCGTCGCCGAGCACGGCGTCGCCGCTCCAGACGGGCGCGGCGCTCGAAGGAACGCCCGCCAGCGCGCGAAACCAGCGTGCGCCGCGGCTTTGAGTGGTATCGCTCATGCTGGCTCCTTGCGGGCGTTGAACACCGCGCGCATCGTTTCGGGCGTGACGCCGGCCGGGTCGATTTGCGCGAGGCGGTTCAAAAACGTATCGACCTGTTCGCTACGATGCGCAGCCGGCAGACCTTGCGAGAATGCGGCGCGCACGGCCGCGTGAAGGGTTTGGGTATCGTCGTCGACCAACTGGTCGGCAAGCGCGGTCGCGGCGCGCTGTTCGCCGCCGATCAACTGCCACACGCGGCGCCGGTCGCTGGCATCGAGTTCGTCGATGCCGGCTTCCTGTTCGATCACTTCGGGGCCGTTCATCCCGAGCCGCCCCTGCTTCGTGACGATCAGATACGAACACAGCGCGGCCGCGAGCGACATGCCGCCGAAGCATCCGACCATGCCCGCGATCACGCCGACCACCGGCACATGGCGGCGCAGCGCGACGATCGCGGCCTGGATTTCGGCGATCACCGCGAGGCCCAGATTGGCTTCCTGCAAACGCACGCCGCCGGTTTCGAACAGCACGACGGGGCGCACGATCTTGCCGCGTTCGCAGTCGCGCAACGCCATTTCGAGCGCGGCGGCGATCTTGCTGCCCGAAACTTCGCCGATGCTGCCGCCCTGAAACGCGGACTCGATGGCGGCGATCACGGCCGGCTCGCCGTCGATCGTGCCGCGTGCGATCACGCAGCCGTCGTCGGCCTGGCAGACGACGCCTTGCAGCGGCAGCCACGGCGATTCGATCTTGTCGAACGGGCCGAGCAGTTCGCGGAACGTGCCGGCGTCCAGCAACGAGCGGGCGCGTTCACGCGCCGGCAATTCGATGAAGCTGTCGCGCAGCAGCGGTGCGGTACTCATGCGTCGTCTCCCTGTTCGGCGGCTTCGACCGCTTCCGCGAGCCGCAACGCGACCACGCCGGGCGTCGCGCCGAAGTCGTTGATTTCGATCTGCACCGCGCCGTCGTAGCGTGTGAAGAAACGGTCGAGCACGCTTTTCCAGATGTGGCTGTAGCCGTCGACGCTGGTGCGCACGACGACATGTGCGCCGAGCGCGCTGCCGTTATCGGCCGGCGCCAGTAGCACTTCCAGATCGCCCGAACCCACCACGCCGACGTGCGCGCGGGTCGTGACGGCGCGTTGCGCCGGATAGTCGAAGGTCAGATTTTCCATGTGACTGAACTCCCGCCGGCGTCAGGATGCGCCAGCATGTCGAGAAAGAGGGTGGCGGCGAGCAGATCGGCTGAGCCGCCGGGCGATGCGTTGAGCGACAGCAGATCGTGTTCGAGTGCGGCGAGCGCGGCGCGGCCTTCCGGTGTGGAACTACCGCCGGCTTCCAGCACGCGGCGTGCGCCCTGTTGTCCGGCCTGCAAGCCGGGCAGGCCGGCGCGATGCAGCAGGCAGGTGTCGTCGAGTGAGGCCATGATCGACAGCAGCGCGTCGACGCGCGCGGCGTTTTCGGCTATGCCGCGCGCGCGTGCAGCAAGCAGCGCCGGCAAGCCGATGTCGATCACGTGCGGAAAACCGTCTTGTGCCTCGCGCCGTGCGCCGCCCACCTGATAGCGCTGACGGGCGCGCTCGCCGTGACTGTCGCTGGGCGCGGCGAAGCGGTCCGGGAAGCAGGCGATTTGCGCGGCCTGCATGCAGACGTGCGACGCGTTTGCAGACCTGGCGCCGGCCGGCAGCGCCGCGCCGGCCACCAGCAAACCGACGATCCAGATTGCGCCGCGATGCGCGTTGCTGCCGCCGGTTGCATTCAACATGTCCGCTTCGCCGGCGCGGCCGATCTGCGCAAGTTCAGTGCGCAACAACGCGGACGGTTCGCCGCGCCGCCGCGCCGCTCGCGCGAGCGCGGCAAAGGTCGGTTCGAGCGCGTGCGCGGAGCGCAGCATGGTCGCGAGATCGAGGTCGCGATGCGCGCCGCTGCCGCGCCGGTCTACCAGTGCGGGCTTCGGCGTGAGCTCGGCTTCTTCGATCAGCGCGGATGCGGCGAAGCGTGCGAGTTGTTCATCGGAAAACGGAGAAGGCGACGGCGCGATACGAGTACTAAGCGTGTGTCCGGCAAACGATTCGGCAAACGATTCGGCAAACGCATCGCGCAAGCGCACGGGCAACCGCAGGGGCAACCGCAACACCGCGGGCGCCATGATCACCAGCTCCTGAAGCGCGCCGGCGGCGCGTACAAACCGCCCGACCACGTCACCAGATCGTCGATGCTGCGTGCAGCCAGCAACGAACGTTTCGCTTCGCCGCGCCGGATGCCGAGATCTTCCGGATACGCGACGATGCCGCGGCGGCGCAACTCGGCCGTTTTTTCGGGCTTCGCGCGCAAACCGATCGGCGTGACGCCGGCCACCGCGGCGAGCGCGGCGCGCCGCTCGTCGATGCCTTCGGCCTTGTGCAAATGCGCGATGCCTTCTTCGGTCACCACGTGGCTCACGTCGTCGCCGTAGATCATCACCGGCGCGATCGGCATGCCGCTTTTCGCGCCGACCGCAACCGCGTCGAGTTCGTCGACGAAGGTCGGCTCGCCGCCTTTCTTGTAGGTCTCGGCCATCTGCACGACGAGTTTCTGTCCGCGCGAAACCGGCCCGGTGTCTTTCAGCAGCTTGAGCCACGCTTCGCTCGAATGACGCCGCCCGCGCGGATCGTGGCCCATGTTCGGCGCGCCGCCGAAGCCGGCCAGCCGGCCGCGCGTGACGGTGGAGGAGTTCGCGTCCGCATCGATCTGCAACGTCGAGCCGATGAACAGATCGACGCCGTATTGTCCGGCCAGTTGGCAGAACACGCGGTTCGAACGCAGGCTGCCGTCGCTGCCGGTGAAGAACACGTCGGGGCGCGCTTCGATATACGCCTCCATTCCCACTTCGCTGCCGAAGCAATGGATGCTGTCCACCCAGCCCGATTCGATCGCGGGGATCATCGTCGGATGCGGATTGAGCGTCCAGTTGCGGCAGATCTTGCCCTTCAGGCCGAGCGATTCGCCATAAGTCGGCAGCAGCAATTCGATTGCCGCCGTATCGAAGCCGATGCCGTGATTCAGCGAGCTCACGCCGTACGGTTCGTAGATGCCGCGGATCACCATCATCGCGGTCAGCACCTGCAGGTCGCCGATGTGACGCGGATCGCGCGTGAACAAAGGCTCGACCGCGAACGGCCGGTCCGCCTGTACGACCACGTCGACCCACGAACCCGGAATATCGACGCGCGGCAGTTCGTCGACGATCTCGTTGACCTGCACGATCACGATGCCATGCCGGAACGCGGCGGCTTCGGCGATGGTGGGCGTGTCTTCGGTGTTCGGGCCGGTGTACAGATTGCCATGACGATCGGCCTTCTCCGCGCAGAGCAGCGCAACGTGCGGCGTCAGATCGACGAACATCCGCGCGTACAACTCGACGTACGTATAGATCGCGCCGATTTCCAGCTGGCCGTCTTCGAGCAATTGCGCGACGCGCAGACTTTGCGGTCCGGCGAACGAGAAATCCACCTTGTGCGCGATCCCGCGTTCGAACAGCGTCAGATGTTCAGGCCGGCCGATGCTCGAAATCAGCAGATGCACGTCATGAATCTTGTGCGGATCGACTTTGGCGAACGAACGCGACAGGAAGTCGGCCTGCTTCTGGTTGTCGCCTTCGAGGGCGACGCGGTCGCCGGGTTTGATCAGCGTTTCGAGCGCATCGACGATACGGTGGGACGGCAGGATGCCGTCTTCGAGCCACGGTGCGATGGCCGCGAGGCGACGGTTCTTTTCGTCGCGGCGCGTGGTCCATGAACGGGTGGCGGGAGGCGCTTCGGCGGGTTGGTTCATCGGCGGATTCAGCTCCCGTTGGTAGTGCGCGTGCGTCTCGCGCGGGGCTTGGGTTGATTCGCAAGCGCGGCTTCGGCCTGCGCGCGTTCGGTGAGAAAACGATGCAGCAGATCGCCCGTGCCCAGCAAATGCGCGACGACCAGCGTTTGCGCGGCCGGAATGTCGCGGCGTTGCACGGCGTCGAGCAGCGCGGCGTGTTCACTGTCGGACTCGCCCTTGTACGACGGCAAGCCGAACTTGAGCCGCAAGTAGCGTTCGCCGCGCTTATGCAGCGCGTCGATCATGCCTGCAAGTTGCGGACGGGCGGCGGGCGCGTACAGGCTCATATGAAACGCCACATTGCGCGCGACGTACAGCGACGGATCGGCTTCGCGCTCGGCGGCGCGGCACAGGCGGTCGGCTTCGCGCAACGTGGCGGCGGTGTGATTGGGAATCGCGAGGCTGATGGCGAGGCTCTCCAGCGCCGAGCGAATCTCGTAGATCTCGCGGGCCTCGTCCGCCGACAACGGCGCGACAGTTGCGCCTTTATTCACGGCCGCTCTGGCCCAGCCTTCGCTCTCCAGCTGACGCAACGCCTCGCGCACGGGAATCGCGCTGACGGAGAAATGCCGCGCGATTGCGTCCTGCCGCAGCGGCGCGCCAGGCGCCAGCGTGCCTTCGACGATCGCCGCGCGCAGCGCCTCGGCGATCACACGGGACGTGCTCTCGCGCGGCGCGGCAGCGGGGAGCGCGTCAGGAAGAAACGGGCTGCGCGCCGGGGCGTCCAGGGGAAAACCATCGATTGCGTCGCTCATAGTATCGAATATTATATATAAAAAGACGCGTCATGCGCACAAGGTACCCGAAAGATAACCGTAGTATCGGAGGAGCACGATGAATTCACTCACCGACCGCACACCGGTCGCACGGCGGCGCACGCCGCTCAATCGTTCGCAGATCGCGGGTTTTTGGGGCGCGTGGGCGGGATGGACGCTCGACGGGATGGATTCGTTCATCTACGCGCTCGTTCTCACGCCCGCGTTGACCGAACTGCTGCCGCGTTCCGGCTATGCGGCGACGCCCGCAAATGTCGGTCTCGCGGGTTCGATCCTGTTCGCGCTGTTTCTCGTCGGTTGGGGACTGTCGTTCATCTGGGGACCGCTGGCGGATCGCTTCGGCCGCACCAAGGTACTGGCCGGCACGATCTTCACGTTCGCGATTTTCACGGGCCTTGCGGCGACCTCGCACAACGTGTGGGAACTCGGCATCTATCGTTTCATTGCCGGAGTCGGGATCGGCGGCGAATGGGCGCTCGCGGGGACCTATGTCGCCGAGTCGTGGCCGGAAGACCGCCGCAAGATGGGCGCCGGTTATCTGCAAACGGGCTATTACGCGGGCTTCTTTCTGGCCGCGGCGCTCAACTATACGATCGGTGTGCACTACGGCTGGCGCGCGATGTTCCTGACCGGCGCGGTGCCGGTGGTCATCGCGATCATGGTGTTGCTGCGCGTGAAGGAAACCGAGAAGTGGCAGAAGGCGGAGGCGGGCGCGGCCAAGGTGAAACCGCTGCGCGAGATTTTCGGACCGGTCTACCGGCGCCGTACCTGGGTCGCGTGCATTCTGCTGACGATCGCGATCATCGGCTTGTGGGCGGGCGCGGTGTATGAGCCGTCCGCAGTCATTCAACTCGCGACGAAGGCCGGCATGGCGAAGAACGATGCGATCAGAACCGCGTCGATCGCAACCGGCTTGCTGTCGATCGCGACGATTCTCGGCTGCCTCGCATTGCCGCCGCTCGCCGAGCGCATCGGTCGCAAGAAGACGCTCGCGATTTACTTCCTCGGGATGGCGGTGGCGATCGTCGGCAGCTTCGGCTGGGCGTTCTATCTGCCGAACGGACTCGCGCCGTTCATCGCGTGGCTTTGCGTGCTGGGGTTCTTCGGCGGCAATTTCGCGTTGTTCAGCTTGTGGCTGCCGGAGCAGTTCGAGACCCGCGTGCGGGCGACTGCGTTCGCGTTCTGCACGTCGTTCGGACGGTTTGTCGGCGCAGGCGTCAACTTTCTGCTCGGCGCGGCCGTGCTGCGCATGCATACGCTCGGCGTGCCGGTCGCGTTGACGGCGCTCGCGTTCGTCGTCGGTCTGCTGGTGATTCCGTTTGCACCGGAGACGAAGGGAGAAGTGCTGCCGCAGTGAAGCCGGTCATTCAGGCGTTGCACTACGATCCATAAAAAAAACCGGGCGCCAGAATGCGCCCGGTTGTCGGCAGGTTTTCGCCTGGTTGTCGTTCAAAGGCGTCGACGCTATCAGAAGCTCGACGCCTTCAGCACTTTCACATATGCCACCGCGCCGACACCGTCAGCGTACGCGGCGCACCTGGCATGTTGTACATATCCGAGTTGCCGTGCGCCGAAATGTAGTACTTGCGGTCGAACAGGTTGTCCAGCGTCAACGCGACGTCCATCTTCTTGCCGTGATACCCGGCGCCCAGGCCGAACGTCACGTAAGAAGGCAGCGTCACCGCGTCGCTGGCCGACGCGAAGCGGGCCGACTGGAACTGCGCGCCCGCGGCCGTGTAGAAGCCATACACCAGATCGCGCTTCAACCACACGCTTGCGCTGTGCCGCGGCATCAGGCCCGGCGTGTTGTCGTGCAGAACCAGGCCGGCTGAACTCGCCTGCGCGGAACCGTCGACGTCGCCGTTCAAATACGTGTAGCCCGCGTACACCGACCATTTCGGCGCGATCTCGCCGGTCAGCGACAACTCGAGGCCGCGCGAGTGCTGCGTGCCGATCGGCAGCGAGTAAGTCGGATTCGTCGGATCGGCGATCTGTTGATTGGTCTGCTTCATGTCGAACAGCGCGACGCTCGCATTGGCGCGGCCCAGATCGAACTTCGAGCCGATTTCGTAGCTGGTGGTTTTTTGCGGCGCGAGTGTCGAACCGTTGGCGATCACGCCGCTGCTGATCAGCGTGTCGGCGAGCGGCGTGAACGACTGGCTATACGACGCGTACAACGACACCCAGTCGAGCGGCTCGTAAATCAGGCCGACACGCGGGCTCCACGCGCGATCCGTGCGATCCAGATTCACGTGCGCGGCCGTGTAGTCGTTGCGGGTCTGCGTCAGATAGTCGAAGCGCAGGCCGGCGAGCACCTTCCAGTGTTCGGTCAGCGAAATCAGGTCCTGCGCGTACGCGCCGGCGAGACCGAGCACGGTCGAGCCGTTCGTCTTCGCAGGGGTGCCCGGCGTGACGCCAGGCAAATCGACGAGTTGCGGATTGAAGAGGTTGTAGGTGGCCACCTTGGTGGTCGTATAAATCGTGTCGAACTTCTGTTGCTGCGACAGTTCCACGCCATACAACAACTCGTTCTTCAGGCCGAACAGCGAGGTTTTCTGCGTCAGCTCGAACATGCCGTCCACGCCGTGGTCGTCGCGAAAACGCGTGCTCTGGTCGAGCGTCACGACCGGATTCGCCGCGGTCTTGATCGGCTCATACGTGACGTAGTTTTTCCGTTCGAGCGAGAAGTCGTACGCGCGCACCGCGGCATGGAACGACAACGAATCGTTGAAGCGATGATCGAGCGAAGCGGTCGCGCTTTTGACTTCGATGTCGTTATACGACGTATTCGCGGCATCGGCCGATCCGTAGTACGTGTTGATCGGCACGTTGACCGGGCGCCCGAGGTAAGCGGGCAAGCCTTGATCCGATGTGCGGCGATCGTGCAGATAGTCGGCCTCGAGATTGACGGTCGTGTCCCGGTCGATACGGAACTGTCCCGAACCCGCGATTGCCTGGCGGTTCAACTGGAACTGGTCGCGAAAGCTGTTGGAGTTTTCGGTCGCACCGGTCAGGCGAAAACGCGCGGCGTCGTTTGCATTCGCGCCGACGTCGAACTCGGCACGCCGTTCGCCTTCGGTGCCGAGCGTGAGGCCCACCGTCTGTTGCGGATCGGCGCTCGGTTTTTTCAGCACGCGGTTGATCAGGCCGCCGGCCGAACCGCGGCCATATAGCACTGCGGCGGGTCCTTTCAGCACGTCGACGCTTTCGACGTTCGACAGGTCGCGATAGTAGAGCGCGTCGTCGCGGATGCCGTCCACGTACTGATCGGTGATGTTGTTGAAGCCGCGCAGCGTGATCTGGTCGCGCTGGCCGTCGCCGACCGAGAAGCCGATGCCCGGCACGTTGCGCAACGCGTCCTGCAGCGAGTTCGCGTTCTGTTCGTCGAGCAGCGTGCGCGGCACGACGTTGACGGTTTGCGGCACATCCATCAGCGACATGTTGGTCTTCGTCGCGGTGCGGGACGTGGTGGTGTCGTACGAGCGGTCGGTGCCCGCCTTGACGGCGATGGCAGGCAGCGTGTTGTCGGCGGCTCCGTTGGCGGCCGGCGCTTCCTGCGCCATCAGAGGACGCGCGCCGGCGAGAGACGACGCGAGTAAGAGTGCGTGGTACGTTTTTTTGTTGACGTTCATGACGACGTTCTTCGAGGATGAATCGGTGGTTTGAGTTGTGTAGCGATGCGAAAGCGCGCGCTGTGAACGCACAAAGCGGGCGTCAAAAAGCGCAGGCGCGCACGCACGGCAAAGCGGATGCCGTGTGGTCGGTCAGTCGAAAAGTAGCGGTGGGTTCCCCTGTAGCTGTCGAATGAATTCAAAAATTGAAACGGCCGGGGCGCCGCGAGTCAGCGCACGTGATGCGCGGACGTGACATCGGCTGCCTCGGAGGGCATGTCGATGTGGGGATGGGAGGTCAAACAAAAACCGGATCGTTGTCCGGCTTGTAATATCTAGAAATTATAGCGAGAACAATTCTCGTTTGTGCGGGAATGTAGAGAAATAAGCCTTTTTTAAAGGGCTATTGTGAGCAAAATGAAAGCTGATTGACTTATGAAAGACGCGCATCGCGCATTGCTTCACAGGTGTTGCGCAGCGACGCTGCGCGAGGCTCAATCCGTGCGATGTCGCGCGCGTGTTCCGGCACGCAGTATCGAGAACAACGGCCACCCGAGATTCACGCCGAGACTCGCCACGACGATCAGGACCATTCCCGCGAGTTGCGCCGGTGAAAGCGCGCGACCGTACACGAGCGCGTCGACCACGATGGCCGTCAGCGGATACACGAACAGCAGCACTGCGATGATCGGCGTGGTCAGCTTGGGCAGCGCGCCATAGATCAGCACGTACGACAGGCCGGTGTGCAGCACGCCCATGCCGACCAGCCAGAACCACTGCATCGGCCCGATATGTTGCGCGGTCAGCGGCGCGATGAACGGCAGACACACCACGCCGACAGCACACTGCGCAAGCGTCAGCAGATGCGGACGCAAATTGCCGAGCCCTTTCGCGATCAACGTGACGGACGCATACAGCACCGAGCCGACGAGTGCTTCGCCAATACCGATCAGGTAGCTCGTATGCCCCTGCAGATTGTCGGCGGCCGCGACACCGGAGGCCAGCACCAGCCCGACGAACGCGGTCGCGATCCAGCCGAGGCGATCGGCGCCGAGCCGCTCGTTGAACAACGCTGCGCCGATCAGTACGACCCAGAACGGCTGCACGTGAAACACCACGGTCGCGACCGCGATGCTGGTGCGATGGATCGCGTCGAAGAAACCGACCCACTGCGTGACCATCAGCACACCTGAAATCAGCGCGAGCGCGACCGTGCGGCGCGTGAAATGCGCTCGCGTGAAAAAGCCTTTCCACGCGCAGTATGCGGCGAGCGCGAGGAAACCGAACAGGCAGCGAAAGAACACCAGCGTGAGCGCGCCGAGCCGCGCTTCCTCGACGAAGATGCCGAGCGTGCCCATCAGAAGCCCGCCGCTGGCCAGCGTGATGGCGCCTTGTTGACGTTGGGTGAGGGACATGCCGGGCGTCTCCGTGATCGTAAAGCCCGAGTATTGCGTGGCTTGCGCGGCACCGGCAAACGAATTAAATTGAGAAATTCCATAAACTGGATTGATAAATCATGCACCCGGAATTCGACGTCGATTTGCTGCGGACCTTTCTGGCGGTCGTGGACACGGGCAGTTTCACGAAGGCCTCGACCACCGTGCATCGCTCGCAGGCAGCGGTGAGCATGCAGATCAAGCGTCTTGAAACGATGCTCGGCACCACGCTGTTCGCCCGCAATACGCGCAATCTGTCGCTCACGCGGCCCGGCAATACGCTGCTCGAATACGCGCGGCGCGTGCTGGCGCTGCATGAGGAAGCGTGGTCCGCGATCGTGCGGCCCGAGGTGAGCGGGCGCGTGGTGCTCGGCGCGCCGGACGATTACGTGTCGTCGTTGCTGTCGCCGGTATTGCGGCGTTTTTCGAACCTGTATCCGCATGTGGAGATCGAAATCGTCTGCGCGCAGAGCACGTCGCTCGCGCCGATGCTCGCGGACAACAAGATCGATCTCGCGTTCGTCACGCGCGACCGCAAACTGCGCGGTGAATTCGTGCGCAGCGAACCGATGGTGTGGGTGGGCGCGTCGGAGGATACGCCGGTGCTGGCGGCGTCGCCATTGCCGGTGGGACTGTACGAACCGGGCTGTGTCGCGCGGCAGCACACGCTCGCCGCGCTGGACGGCGCGCGCATCCGCTATCGCGCGGCGTTCAGCAGCGCGAGCCTGATGGGCCTCGTGGCAACGGTGGATGCCGGGCTGTCGGTGATCGCGCTCACGCGTTGCAGCGTGCCGTCACGATTCGCGATTCTCGGCGAAGCGCAAGGCTTGCCGACAATCGCGCCGCTGGAAATCGTGGTGGCGCGCAGCGCGAAATCGGATCGGCCGACCTGCGATTATCTGGCTGCGCAGATGGTGCAGGATTTGTCGGTGCGCCCTCCGGCGAGAGACGCCCAGTCAGGCCGTGGCACAAACCACGCCGTCTAGATCCGCGGATACGCGGTGACTTCGCCATCCACTGCCAGCCGCACGCGCTCGCCGGGACGCGGCGTCAGATAGCCCGGCACGCGCGCGCGAAGCTGCGTCTGCGTGCCGGATTGCAACTGCAGCGCGACGGCCGCGTCCTGCCCCTGGAAGGTCACTTCGCGCACGATGGCGTCAAACGATGCCGCACCGTCGGCCGGCGTTTCTTCGGCGCGCAAGAGGCGGATCTGCTCGGGCCGCACCATCACGTCGACGGCGCCGTTGCCCATCGGCGCGCTCAACATCAGTTCGCCCAGTTCGCAACTCACACGGTCTTGTCGCACGACACCCGGCAGCAACACCGCCTCGCCGACGAACGACGCGAGATCGCGCGTCACCGGCCGCCGGTACAGCGTTTCCGGCGTCGCCGTCTGGATCAGCTTGCCGTGCCACAACACGGCGACCTCATGACCGAGCGACAACGCCTCCGACTGATCGTGCGTGACCAGCACCGCTGTCGCGCCGGCCGCAGCCAGCGCACTCGCGACAGCCTGGCGCGTTTCGAGCCGCAGCGCGGCGTCGAGCGACGAGAACGGCTCGTCGAGCATCACCAGCGTCGGCGACGGCGCGAGCGCGCGCGCCAACGCGACGCGTTGCTGTTGTCCGCCCGACAACTGCTGCGGCGCGCGTTCGGCGTAGTCCGCGGTGAGGCCCACCAGTTCCAGCAGCTCGGCCACGCGATGCCGCGCACGCCGCTGCGTACGCGGCAGGCCGAACACGATATTGTCCGCAACCGACAGATGCGGAAACAGCGCGCCTTCCTGCGGCACATAGCCGATGCGGCGCTGTTCGGACGGGATATGCAGGTTGTCGCCGGCCACCATGCGGCCGTCGATTTCGACACTGCCGCGGTCCGCGCGCTCGAAGCCGCACAGGAGCCGCAGCAACGTGGTTTTGCCGCTGCCGGACGGGCCGAGCAGCGCGAGCAGCGTGCCGCGTTCGACGGACAGATCGATGCCGTGCAGCACCGGATGGCCGTCGAACGATTTTTGCAGTCCGCGGATACGAAGTTCGCTCATGAAAATCCGATAGAAAAAGCAGGGCGTCGGCCGCTCACGCGCGTTCGCCGAGCAGCGCCGATTTGCCGAGCAACGCGAACAGCAGCCCGGAGGCGAACAGGGAAATGCCGGTCAGCAACGCCGCGTACGGCGCGGCGGCGGCGAACGCCATCGTCGACGTATCGGCCCAGACTTGTGTCGCGAGCGTCTGGGTGTCGATCGGCGAGAGCAGCAGCGTCGCGTTCAGTTCGGTGACGACCGAGATGAACACCATCGCCGCGGCCGCGCCGAGTCCCGGCCCGGCGAGCGGCAGGACGACGCGAAACAGCGTCTGCGACCAGTTGAGACCCAGCGCCCGCGCGGTTTCTTCGAGACGCGGTTGCGCCTGCATGAAGGCGGCGCGCACGCTGACCAGCGCGATGGGCATGAACAGCATCGAGTACGCGATCACCAGCAGCGTCGCGCTTTGATACAACGGTTGCAGCGCGTGGACCGCGAGCGACACGATCGCCAATGCGATCACGAGACCCGGCACGCCTTGCGCGAGAAACACCGTGCGTTCGAACAGCGTGGCGACCCGTGTCGGATAGCGCACCAGCAGGAACGCGAGCGGTATCACGAGCAACGTGGTGAGCACCGCGGCCGCGAGGCCGAAACCGAGCGACGTCACGGTCGCGTTGAACAGCAGTTCGGGCGACACGTCGGCCGGCGTGACGGCGGCGGCTCCGGGCTGCGTCAGCCAGTAGCCGATCATGCCGAGCGGCACGCCGAGCGTCGCGATCGCGAGTGCGGCGAAACCGGCGACGACGATCCAGCGCCACGCGCCGAGCTCGTAGCGCAGCACCGCGCGACGCGTGCCGCGATCGACGCGTTCATAGCGCGCGGCGCCCCGCACGCGAAACTCGAAGGCCAGCACGACGAGGCAGATCACGATCAGCAGACAGGCGAGCAGGGAAGCACCGCCGCCGTCGAAACTGGTGCGATATTCCGCGTAGATCTGCGTGGTGAACGTGTGAAAGCGCAGCAGCGTGAACGCGCCGAACTCGGACAGCACGCCGAGCGCGACCAGCAGCATGCCGCCGAGCAGCGCGGGCCGCAGTTGCGGCAGCACGACCCGCACGAACGTGGTCCAGCGGTTGCAGCCGAGCGAGCGCGCGCTTTCTTCGAGCGCCGGGTCCATGCCGCGCAACGCGGCGGCCACCGGCAGATAGACGAGCGGGAAATACGCGGAGGTGAGCACCAGCAGCGCGCCGTTGAAGTCCTGCAGATCGAGACTCAGCGACACCCATGCATAGCTCGAGATAAACGCCGGCATCGCGAGCGGCGCGGCGCTGAGCACGGCCCACGCGCGGCGTCCGGGCAGATGCGTGCGCTCGACGAACCATGCGGCGGCCGTGCCGATCACGGCAGCGGCGACGGTGGTCGAGACCGTGATCGTCAGCGTGTTGATCAGCAGTTCGCCGACCAGCGGCCGGACGATCAGATCGATCGCTTCGCGGATCCCGAAGCTCGCGGCGCGCCAGAACGTAAACGCAATCGGCAGCAGGACCAGCAAAGCGCTGAGTGCTGCTGCCGCGAACAAACCGCGCGGTGCGCGCAAACGGCTGCGCACCGCGGCGGTCGTTACAACCGGTGGCCCGGCTGACAGAGCTTCGCTCATTTACAGCAGACCGGCCTGACGCAGCA
Source organism: Paraburkholderia xenovorans (assembly GCF_046030735.1). GTDB lineage: Bacteria > Pseudomonadota > Gammaproteobacteria > Burkholderiales > Burkholderiaceae > Paraburkholderia > Paraburkholderia xenovorans_A. The sequence goes on along the minus strand of NZ_JAQQBV010000008.1, from coordinate 200,346 downwards.
GCTTGCCGGCCTGGCTGTCGTCGCCGAGTTGCTGGATGCTCAGCGCGGGCGGGTTCAGTTCGGCGATCGGCTTGAGGATCGGGTCCGGTGCGACGCCCGAGTGCAGCGGATATTCGAACATCACGTGGCTGTTCGCCATCAACTGCTGCGCGCGTTCGCTGACCAGGTACGCGAGGAATTTCTGCGCGCCGTCCGCGTTATGCGCGGACTTCAGCACCGCCGCACCCGACACGTTCACGAGTGCGCCGGCGTCGCCGTTGCCGAAGTGATAGATCGCGCTGCGGGTTTTCGAATCGCCGATTTCCGCATGCAGACGCGCCCAGTAGTAGTTGTTGATCAGACCCGTCGCGACGCCGCCACGGTTGACCGCGGCGACCACGCCTTCGTCGTCGTCGAAAATCTGCGAGTTGGCTTTCAGGCCCTTCAGCCACGCGACGGTTTGCGCTTCGCCTTTCAGCGCGAGCACGGCGCTCACGAGCGGCAGGAAGTCGCCGTCGCTCGGCGCGATGCCGACCTTGCCCTTCCACTCCGGCTTGGCCAGATCGAACAGCGATTGCGGCAGTTGCGACGGTTGCAGCTTCGCCGTGTTGTACGCGAGCACGTTTTCACGCGCGGTCACCGCGACCCATACGCCGGCCGGCGAGTTGAAGCGCGACGGCACGGTGGCGAGCGTCGAATCGGAGACCTTGCTCAGCAGGCCTTTCTCTTCGAGCAGCATCAGCTCGGGCGAGTTTTCCGTGAAGTACACGTCGGCCGGTGTGGCGGCGCCTTCCGTCACGAGTTGCGCGGCCATCGCCGGGCCTTCGCCGTTGCGGATTTTCACCGAGATGCCCGATTGCTTCTCGAAGTCCTTCGCCAGCAGATTGACGACCTGTTCGTGCTGCGCGTTATACAGCGTGATCGATGCCGCGTGTGCCGCCGACGGCACCGTCGCGAAAGCCGCGAACGTCAGCGCCGCGGCGCTGCTGATGAGGCGCAGACGCGCGCCAAACCCGATTTGAGCCATGATTCCGAAGTCCGTTATTAATGGTGTGGTTGATGATGTTGCGTGCGTGTTGCGGCGTTATGTCTCGAACAGCCCCGCGCCGATATACGAACCCGGCTTCGCGCCCGGCGGCACCGCGAAAATCGCGCTGCCGACGTGCGTCGTGAACTGGTTCATCATGTCGAACTTCGCGAGCCTGTCGTTGATCGGAATGAAGCCGGTGCGCGGGTCGCCCTGATGCGCGACGAAAATGAGACCCGCGTCGTACTCGGTCTCCTGGCGCCATGGCGGCCAGCGCTCGATGTAGAAGTTGGTGCCGTCGTTATACGAATACGAGCGGCGCAGAATCTGCGCACCGTTGTTGCTCGCCTGATTCGACAGACGCACGTGCGAGTTCTCCGGAATCACCGGATTGCCGTCCTTGTCTTCTTCCTTCAGGTCGACGGCGTCGAACTCGTTCTTCTTGCCGATCGGCGCGCCGCTGTATTTGTGGCGGCCGAACACCTGTTCCTGGAAATCCAGTTCGGTGTTGTCCCAGTGTTCGAGCGTGATGCGGATGCGCCGCACCACGGTGTACGTGCCGCCTTCCATCCACGGTGCGTCGGGCGTGGCGCGCGCCCACACGAATTCGTTCATCAAGTCCGGCTTGGCCGTCGACGGATTGTTGGTGCCGTCCTTGAAACCCATCAGATTGCGTGGCGTCTGGCCGCGCGGACCCGACAGGAAGCCGGACTGGCCCCAGCGCATCGCCGCGACGCCGTACGCGTGACGCGACAATTGCCGGACCGCGTGAAACGCCACTTGCGCGTCGTTCGCGCAGGCCTGGATGAACAGGTCGCCGCCGGTCTTTTCGGGGATCAACTGATCGCCGTTGAAACGCGGCAAATCGACGAGCGCGGCGGGGCGGCGCGATGCGAGCCCGTAGCGGTCCTTGCCTTCATGCGTGAAGAGACCCGGGCCGAAGCCGAACGTGATCGTCAGGCCGCACGGGCCGAGGCCGAGCACGTCGCCGGAATCGGGCGCGGCCTTGTTGGCGTCGGCGTCGCCTTGCGGCAGCGGCGCGGCCGTGTTGCCTTGCGTAAGACGCGCGGCGGCGTCGGTCCACGCGCGCAGCAGCGCGATCACGTCGTCGCGTTTGTCGGTGGTCAGGTCGAGCGCGGCCACATACGTGTGGCTCTGCTGCGACGTGACGATGCCGCCCTGATGCAATCCGTAGAACGGCTCGACGGCCATCTGCGGATCGACGCTGTGAGGTGCCGCTTTCGCGAGCGCGGCCTGCGGCGCGAGCCCTGCGCCGAGCCCCGCGCCTACCGCGGCGCCACCCGCCTTCAGAAAGCCGCGCCGTGACGGCCGCGGCGGTTGATCGTTTGCCATGATGACTTCACCTTCCGGCTTTCAATAAAAACGCTTATTTGGCCAGCACCAATGTGTTGACGTCGTCCTGCACGTAGTAGAAGCCGTCGCCTTCGGGCGTCATCGCGAGACCGAACAGATCGCCGTTACCCGGCGGCGATTGCGCCTTGTCGGTGTCGATCCAGCGCGCGTAGATCTGCTTGCCGGTGGCCGGATCGATTTCGACGATCTGGCCGTTCAGCGCGTTCGTGACGAGCAGGTGGCCGTTGGGCGCGGTGATCATCGCGAGCGGGCGATGCAGCAGGCCGTCCGCGGTCAGTTGACGGCCGACGCCGGCGCTGGTGTCGCGCGTCATCGGATCGTCGATCTCGGTGACGCGGTTGCCGATCGCATCGGACACGTACAGCTGTTTCTGGTCGGCGGAAAGCGCGAGGCCGGTCGGGCCGACGAGGAACACACCCTTGTCGGCCTGCGCGCCGAAGCCGCTGCCCACCACCGTTTCCTTCTTCACGACCGGCGGCTTGCCGGCCGGCACGTCGAGGTCGAGGCGCAGCACGGTGGCCTGCTTGAACACCGGCGGCGTGCCGTCCGCGCCGCCCACGCCGAAGCCGGCGTTGCTGACGAACAGCGTTGCGCTGGTGCCGTTGTCGACCACCGCCATGTTGCCCCACGGGTCATTGATGTTCGGGCTCGTGATGGTCGATGCGATCTGGCCGTTCGGGTCGATCACGATCAGGCAGCCGGCGCCCTTGGTGCCGGTCGTGCCGTCGTTGCTCGGCGTGCTGCCGACGATCACGTAGCCCGATTTGAGCATCGTCATCGCGGTGGACAGGCCGATCCCGCCCGGGCATTCCTTCAGATCGCGCGGCACCTTCGCGAACACCGTCATCTGTTTGGTGTCCGGATGATAGTTGATGATCGTGCTGCCGGTGCCTTGCAGATTGGTCGAGTTGTTGAAGTTGCCGACCAGCACGTCGCCCTGCTTGACGGTGCCCGCCGTGACCGGCGCGACCACGACCGCGTACGGGTTCTGGTCGCCGTTGTCCGGCACGGTATTGATCAGCGTGGTGTGATGCTTGACGGTTTCGAGGAAACCTAGCGGCTCGGCGCGTGCGACGCCCATGGCGGCCAGCGCGGCAGCGCCGACGGCCGTGGCGATCAGGGCCCGCGCGGCGCGCGGCGAAAAGAGGCGCGTGGGTCGGTTCATGAGTGGGCCTCCGTGCTGGCGCACGAAATGGTGAATGCGGTCATGATCGAAAGCATGAAGTTCGTTTTACGGGAAGCGTGAGTCATAAAAGGCGCGGTCGTCATCAGAACGTGATGTTGGTCCGCACGCCGACCACGAATGTGTTGCGCAGCGGTTGTGTCGGATCGCTCGGGTTCTGGCCGGCGCCCGCGTTGAACGTGTATTGCGCGTCGGCCTGCAGTTGCCACCACGGATTCACCTGATATTGATAGGTCGCTTCGAGCGTGGTTTCGTTGGTTCGTACGCCGTAAGGACCGGCGCTGAACGCGCGGGCGTCCTGATCGAGTCCGTTGACGTTATTGCCGACCTTGATATACGTGAGCGCGATGCCTGCGCTGTCGTAGTCGCGGCCCTTGAACGGCGCTTTCAGCACCACCCCGACGTTGGCCGCGAGGCTGACCAGATTGCGGTCGCCCGGCGCGCCCATCACGCGGGCGAACACGCCGAGGCTGCGCGGCTCGTCCGGGTCCGGACGCCAGATCATCTGGTCGGCCACCGCGTAGATGCTGTAGTCGCCGTGATGGTTCTGCGCGGTGCCGTTGGTGGCCGCCAGATTCGCGAGCGACACGCCGTTGGTGTCGTAACGCTGGTCGGCGAAACTGCCGTTGTTGTACCAGAGCCCGAGCTTGTACGTGCCGGGCAAACCGCCGCCGCCCATGCCGACCATTTCGCCGTCCGCCGGCTGGTTGATCGCGTACTGCAATTCGCCGATGAACAGCGTACCGTTGTGCAGGTTGAAGTTGGTGCCGCTCTTGTTGTCCGGATTGTTGCCGAGCGGGTCGCCGTCGAATACGCCTGCGAGCGCCGTCAACGAAGGCGTGATCTGGCCGCGCACACGCACGCCGAGGTCGGCGAGCGGATAGGCCGGGCCGCCCGAGGGCATGTCGTACGAGGGCAGCGCCGGCCAGCCGAACATCGTATTGACGAACAGCGCCGAATACGAGCTGGTGATGAATTCCTGGTCGATACTTTGCTGACCGATCTTCACGTCGACGCGCTTGTTCAGGAACGATTGCTGATACCACAACTCCCACAGGCGTGTGGTGTCGTCGGCTTCGATCCCGCTCGCCGTATTCAGCGTGCCGAGTTTGTTGGCGCTGAGGTTGGCGCCGTGAATCTGCAGCGCGCTCGCGTTGAAGAGACCGCCCGGCAGACCGAACGCCTTTTGCGTATCCAGTTGCACGGTCGCGGTCGTCAGGCCGTCGTAATCGGCGCCGCGCGCGAGGCCGCCGCGCAGGTTCGCGAGCACTTCGCTGGTTTCGGTGAGCGCGAACGTCACGCCGTATTTGCCGAGCCACGGGCGCAGTCCGCCGATGTCGCCGAGCAGTGTCTGGCGATTCCACACGCCGGTCCACTGATCGGTCTGCGTCGCCTTGATGTTCAGGTCGGCTTCCGGCGCTTCCGGCGCGGCGTCAGGGTTCGCTGCGGCCATCGCTGCGCCGGCTGTCAATGAGGCCCACGCGAAAGCGGTGCAAAGAACCACGCGTCGTTTCGACGGCAGACGCGAACGGCGCGTAACACTGTCGCGGAGCGAACGCGCTTTTGCAGCGGGTTCGTCGAGTTGAACGAACGTCATCGAAATCCTTTTATTGTGTTGTATCGACCAATTTCGTCATCGCGGCATGCGTCACCAAGGCCCCCCGGCGTTGGCTGCATTCGTACGCGATGCTCGATGAAGCGGATGGGCCAAATCGTACGCATGCAGCCTGGGTGCGTCAACACAAATGAGAACGATTCGCATCAATATTACTGACATATAACCCTTGTCTTTACGGACTGATACAAAAGAGTATTTGTGTGTAATTAAAAAAGAATTCGAATGTAATGATTTGGTATGCGTGTAGTCATACAGAACGCTCGACGCCATGCGATGTCGAAGCGCACGAGTGCCCCGAAAGAATCAAGTCAGGAGATTGAAATGAATAAACGCAGATTGTTGGTTTCGTTGCTGGCGAGCGCCGGTTTGGTGATGAGCGCCGCGGCGAATGCGCAGTTGAATCTGAAGCAGTTCGGCATAGGCGGTGGCAGCGGTTCGGCGGATGCCGGTGCGACTGCGTCGTCAGGCGGCGTGTCGCAGTTGTTGCAATCGTATGTGGGCGCAAATCAGCAGGTGTTGAGCGGCCAGTCGAGTCTTGCTTCGGCGATGGGTTTGAGCGGCGCCGCCGGTCAGGCGCAACAGGCCGCGGGGCTGCTGAGCGGCGGCACGCCGTCGGTGAGTCAACTGACGCAGGTGGGCAGCACGCAGCAGTCGCTCTCGCAGACGTTGACGCAGGCATTCGCCGGGCAGGCGAGCGGCGGCGCGTCGACACCGGTCAACAAGCAGGCTTTCACCGACGGTCTGACATCGCTGGGTAAGGGCGTCAGTCAGTACTCGAGTCTGCAGTCGGGATTGGGCAGTGTGGGGCAGATGAATCCGTCGTCGTTGCTTCAGTCGGGGCTGAACCCGCAGACGGCGCAGAGCGCTTCCTATATCGCTCAATCAGCACCGGGGCAACTGCAATCGTTGATGTCGACGCTGAGCTCGGCGGTGCAATTCGCGTCGAGTCACGGCATCAGCGTGCCTTCTATCGCGACGTCGGCGCTGAAAGGCGGGATGTAATGCGGTGTGTGCCTGCAAAGCTTTGTCAGTGCGGCGAAGCCTTGCAGGCCGGTTACGCGATGCCGACGATCGACCGCGAAAACGCGCAACACGCTGGCTGCACATCAGAAAAGCTATGATGACTGCTCAGTTAGTCGCTCAGTTAGTCGCTCAGTTGGCCGCCCGATCAGACGCCCGGCGGCGCACTATCCATAGCTCATAGAGACACCAGACAATGTCCCACTCAGTCGACCTTGCACGCTACTTCACCCGCATCGGCTATCAAGGTCCGCGTGAACCGACACTCGACGTGCTGCGCAATCTGCAAGCGCTGCACCCGCGCGCAATCCCTTTCGAGAACCTCAATCCGATCACGCGCCGTCCGGTCAAACTCGACCTCGAATCGGTCGAAGAAAAACTCGTCGCGCAGCACCGCGGCGGCTACTGTTTCGAACACAACGCATTGTTCGCCAACGTGCTGACGCAGTTGGGTTTCAGCATCGCGCCGCTGCTCGGGCGCGTAGTGTGGGGCCACCCGCTCGATGCGATCGTGCCGCGCACGCACATGGTTCTGCGCGTCGACATCGATAACGAAGCATGGATCGCCGACGTGGGTTTCGGCAGCGTGACGCTCACCGCGCCGTTGCGTCTCGCGGCCGGCCTCGCGCAACCCACGCCGCTCGGCACGTTTCGTCTTGCCGACGCATCGCACGGCGCGCTGCAACTCGAGGTGCAGTCCAAAGACGACTCGTGGGCGCGCATCTATCGTTTCGACTTGCAGCCGGTCGAGTGGGTCGATTACGAAACGTCGAACTGGTACACGTCCACATCGCCGGATTCGATCTTCGCAAGCACGTTGATCGTCTGCCGCGTGCTGCCGGAATCGCGTCTGTCGCTGTTCAACGATCAACTGAACGAGCGTGCCGGCAACGGTCAGCTCATCAGCGAACGAACGCTCGCCAGCGCAGACGAATTAGCTGCGTGCCTGCACGAAGCCTTCGGTCTGAATACCGGCGACATCGACCTCGCCGAACTGTTCGAACGCGTGCGCTCGCGCGCGGCACCCGCATAAACGGGCATCGCGATGATCGCGCGCCTCGTCCTGCAAACGGTGGTCTGGCTGGCTTGCATGGGCGCGTTGCTGTTCGGCGCGGCCGGCACGCTCGCATGGCCGGCCGCGTGGTGGTATCTGATCGAAACGGGCGCGTTGAGTTTGTGGATCGGCCTCTGGCTTGCACGCCACGATCCCGGTCTGCTCGCCGAGCGGCTCACGCCTATCGTCCAGTCGCAGCAAAGCCGCTGGGATCGCATCTTCATGGTGGGCGTCGCGCTGGCGTGGTGCGCGTGGCTCGTGCTGATGGGATTCGACGCGCAGCGTTTTCGCTGGTCGGCGCCGATGCCCGTGCCGCTCGTCAGCCTGGGTTCGCTGTGCGTGTTCCTCTGCCTCTTCATGTGCCGCTATGTGTTTCAGGCGAACAGCTTCGCGGCGCCGGTCGTGAAGATCCAGACCGCGCGGGGGCATAAGGTGATCGACAGCGGCCCTTATGCGTATGTCCGTCACCCGATGTATTCCGCCGCGCTGCTGCTGTTCGTCGGCACCCCGTTGCTGCTCGGCTCGTGGTGGGGGCTCGCGTGCGTGCCGGTGCTGGCGATCGGCATCGGCTGGCGCGCGGTGCGTGAAGAACGCGTGCTGGTCGAGCAACTCGACGGCTACACCGACTACACCACGCGCGTGCGTTATCGCTTCATCCCGCACGTCTGGTAATACGCCGGTTCACCCTGTGATTCCGCGCTTCGCCGCACCCTCCGGCGCAAACCTGTCTAGACAAAACGCACCACGCTGACGCAGCCTGCACGGTGTCGTGCACCTCTTCCTGCCTTTCGAAATGCCCTCAAAACCCTTGTCGGACGGTGCTGACTAGGGGTTTGCCCGATGATTTCGGCAATTTCATGCAAATCCTCTTGCGATCGATTTTTGACTCATGCAAGCTTGTCTATACAAATTACGCGGCAGTTAAAAATCAGTTCGACGGTTTCCCCAATCCAAGGAGTTTCGACGTGAAAGTGAAGCGCACGACGTTAGCAACAGCATTGATGGGCGCCGTCCTCGGCGCCGCGACCCTTTTCGCGGCACCGGCGCAGGCAAAAGAGTGGAAGACGGTGACGATCGCGCTGGAAGGCGGCTACGCACCGTGGAACCTGACGCTGCCGGGCGGCAAGCTGGGCGGTTTCGAGCCGGAACTGGTCGCGAATCTGTGCGAGCGGATCAAGCTGCAATGCAATCTGGTCGCGCAAGACTGGGACGGCATGATCCCCGGTCTGCAAGCCGGCAAGTTCGACGTGTTGATGGACGCAATCTCGATCACGCCGGAACGTGAAAAGATCATCGCGTTTTCGAAGCCGTATGCGGCCACGCCGGCCACCTTCGCGGTGAGCGACGCGAAGATCCTGCCGAAGGCCGCGCCGGGCGCGAGCGTCATCAAACTCTCGGGCGATCCGAAGACCGATCAGCCGACCGTCGACGCATTGCGCAAGCAACTGAAGGGCAAGACGATCGGCATCCAGTCCGGCACCGTCTACACCAAGTTCATCAACGACAGCTTCAAGGACATCGCGACGATCCGCGTGTACAAGACCTCGCCTGAGCGCGATCTCGATCTGGCCAACGGCCGCATCGACGCGTCGTTCGACGACGTGACGTATTACGCCGCCAACATCGACAAGAAGGAAACCGCGTCGATCGTGATGGCCGGTCCGAAGATCGGCGGCCCGATCTGGGGTCCGGGCGAAGGCCTCGCGTTCCGCAAACAGGACGCGGATCTGAAAGCGAAGTTCGACACCGCGATCAGCGCCGCGATGGCGGACGGCACGGTCAAGAAGCTGTCCACCAAGTGGTTCAAGACCGACGTCACGCCTTGAGCGGTTCGCGTGTTTCGCTGTAACGGCAGGCGCGCGGCACTCCGCCCGCGCCCGCCGGCTGGTTCGATCCGTTGTCATGGATGAGGGGTAGGGAATGGCTCTGATAGAGATGCTCGGCTTCGGGCCGGAGGGCTGGGGCGGCGTGTTGCTGCTCGCGGCATTGATGACCGTCGCGCTTACGCTGGCGGCGCTCGCGGTCGGCGCGGTGTTCGGCGCGCTGGTCGCGACGGCCAAGCTGTCGCGCTTTCGCACGTTGCGCGTGATCGGCGACATCTACACCACGGTGTTTCGCGGCGTGCCCGAACTGCTCGTCATCTACCTGTTCTATTTCGGCGGCTCGACGCTCGTGACCACCATCGGCCAATGGTTCGGCGCGGACGGTTTCGTCGGCGTGCCGCCGTTCGTGATCGGCGCGCTGGCTGTCGGCATGATCTCCGGCGCGTATCAGGCGGAGGTGTATCGCGCGGCGGTGCTGGCGGTGTCGCGCGGCGAACTCGAAGCCGCGCGCTCGATCGGCATGCCGACGCTGACCATGGCGCGCCGCATCCTGATCCCGCAAGTGCTGCGCTTTGCATTGCCCGGAATCGGCAACGTGTGGCAACTGAGCCTGAAGGATTCGGCGCTGATCTCCGTCACGGGGCTCGCCGAATTGCTGCGCACGAGCCAGGTGGCGGCCGGGTCCACGCATCAGTACTTCACGTTCTTCGTGGTGGGCGGCGCGCTGTATCTGCTGATGACCAGCATCTCGAACCGGATCTTCAACCGCGCCGAAGCGCGCGTGGGCCGATCCTTCAAACGCAACTTCGCGCGCAACTGACGAGGACCGGACATCATGCATTTCGACTTCGATTTCCTGTTCGACACGCTGCGCCAGTTGATCGCGGCCGTGCCGACCACGCTCGGGCTGTTCTTCTGTTCGCTGATTCTCGGCGGCCTGCTTTCGCTCGTGATCGTGACGATGCGCGTGTCGCCGAACTGGCTGCCGAACCGCTTCGCGCGCGCTTATATCCTCGTGTTCCGCGGTTCGCCGCTGCTGATCCAGATGTTCCTCGTGTACTACGGGATGGGGCAGTTCGGCGTGATACGCGAGAGTTTCCTGTGGCCGGTGTTGCGCGAGCCGTATATGTGCGCGGTGTTGTCGCTCGCGCTATGCACCGCCGGATATACCGCCGAGATCATTCGCGGCGGGTTGATGGCCGTGCCGGTCGGCCAGATCGAAGCGGGCTATTCGATTGGCTTGTCGGGCTTCGCGCTGCTGCGCCGCGTGATCGGTCCGATCGCGTTGCGCCAGTGCTTACCCGCGTATTCGACCGAAGCCGTGCTGCTGGTCAAATCGACCGCGCTGGCGAGTCTCGTCACCGTGTGGGAAGTCACCGGCGTCGCGCAGCAGATCATTCAGCAAACCTACCGGACTACTGAAGTATTTGTCTGCGCCGCGCTGATCTATCTGTTCCTGAATTTCGTCATCGTGCGCCTGCTCGGTTTGCTCGAAACGCGCCTGTCGCGCCATCTGCGCGCGGCGCCGGCGCAAAGCGCGCCGAGCCGGCCGCTGTCCGCGTCGAGTTCCACCGCGACACCGACGCCCGCGCCGACCGAAGCGCCTTAAAGCCACACGCGCCACACGCGCCACACGCGTAGCCCCGCTGAATTTGCAGAATCTGGAGAACCCCATGAACGCTACCGCACCCGTTGCACTGTCGGTCAAGAACATCCACAAGTCGTTCGGCGAGCATCACGTGCTCAAAGGCATTTCGCTCGACGCGCATCAAGGCGACGTGATCTCGATCCTCGGCGCGAGCGGCTCGGGCAAGAGCACCTTTTTGCGTTGCCTGAATCTGCTGGAAACACCTGACGACGGTTCGGTTTCGCTCGCGGGCGAAGAGCTGAAAATGAAGCGCCGCGGCGACGGCAAATTGCAGCCGAGCGACCGACGCCAGGTGGACCGCGTGCGCTCGCAACTCGGCATGGTGTTCCAGAACTTCAACCTCTGGTCGCATATGACGGTGCTGGAAAATCTGATCGAAGGACCGATGCGCGTGCAGAAGCGCAGCCGCGCCGAGTCGGTTGAAGAAGCCGAAGCGTTGCTCGCGAAAGTCGGTCTCGCGGAAAAACGCGGCCACTATCCGGCGCATCTGTCGGGCGGTCAGCAACAGCGCGTGGCGATTGCGCGCGCACTGGCGATGCATCCGAAAGTCATGCTGTTCGACGAGCCCACCTCGGCGCTCGATCCGGAACTGGTCGGCGAAGTGTTGCGCGTGATGCGCTCGCTCGCCGAAGAAGGCCGCACGATGCTGGTGGTCACGCACGAAATGGGTTTTGCGCGTCACGTATCGAATCGCGTGATGTTCCTGCATCAAGGCCAGGTGGAAGCCGACGGCACGCCGGACGAAGTCTTCGTCGAATGCAAGTCGGAGCGTTTCCGGCAATTCGTGTCGAGCCATCAAGACCGCACCACCAACTAAATCTTTAGCGAGCACTCTCATGGCCGTGATCCGTTCCGATCGTCCTCTCGACTGGACTCAAGTGGCGGCGGTGGCCGCCGGCGAACCGCTCGAACTTTCCGACTCGGCCCGCGCACGCATCGCAGCGGCGCGGGTGCTGGTCGAACAGATCGTCGAGCGAAGCATTCGTGCATATGGCGTGAATACCGGCGTCGGCGCGTTATGCGACGTGATCGTGTCGCCGAGCGAGCAGCGTACGCTGTCGCGCAACATTCTGATGAGCCACGCGGTCGGCGTGGGCGCGCCGCTCGGCGTCGCCGAGACGCGCGCGATCATGGCTGCGGCGGTCAACAACTTCGCACATGGTCACTCGGGCATTCGTCTCGACGTGGCCGACCGGCTCGTCGCGCTGCTGAACGCGGATTGCCTGCCGGAAGTGCCGGCGTTCGGCTCGGTCGGTTATCTGAGCCATATGGCGCATATCGCGCTCGTGTGTATCGGCGAAGGGTATGCGCGCTATCGCGGTGAACGGATCACGGGAAGCGCCGCGTTGCGGATGCTCGGCCTCGAACCGCTGGTGCTCGAAGCGAAAGAGGGCTTGAGTCTCGTCAACGGCACGCCGTGCGTGACGGGTCTCGCGGCGCTCGCGCTGGCGCGCGCAGAACGTCTGCTCGACTGGACCGACGTGGTCGCGGCGATGAGCTTCGAAAACCTGCGCGGCCAACTCGCTGCGTTCGACGCGGATTCGCTCGCGTTGCGCATTTCGCCGGGGCTGAACCTGGTCGGCGAACGGATGCGCACGGCGCTCGCCGACAGCGGCATTCTCGCCGCGGTGGTCGGCCAGCGCACGCAAGACCCGTTGAGCATGCGCACCATTCCGCACGTGCACGGCGCCGCGCGCGACGTGCTCAGCGCGACCGCCGAGGTGGTCAATCGCGAGCTCGCATCGATCACCGACAACCCGATCGTCGCCGGCACGCCGGACAACCCGCGCGTGTATTCGCAGGCGCATGCGGTGGGCGCGTCGATTGCTCTGGCGATGGACAGTCTCGCGACCGCGGTCGCGCAGGTCGCGGCGATGGCCGAGCGGCGTCTGGACCGCCTCGTCAATCCGCTCGTCAGCGGCATGCCGGCGTTTCTCGCGGAGCCGGGCGGCACCTGTTCCGGTTTCATGATCGCGCAGTACACGGCGGCCTCGCTGGTCGCGCAGAACCGGCGCCTCGCGATGCCCGCGAGTCTCGACGGCGGCATCACGTCGGCGTTGCAGGAAGACCACTTGTGCCACGCGACGCCCGCCGCGCTCAAAGCGCTGGAGATCGTCGACAACGCCGGGCGCATCGTCGCAATCGAACTGCTGGCGGCGGCGCAAGCATACGACCTGCAAACCGTCGACGCGCCGCGCGCGCCGCATACCGAAGCGCTATGGCAGCGCGTGCGCCGCGCGGTGCCGACCTATCGCGACGACCGTCCGCTCGCCGACGACATGAGCATCGCGTTCCGGATGATCGCCGACGGCGCGCCGCCGCTGCTGCCGAACCCGGGTAACATTCGCCCTGGCCCGGCCACCCCGGCAATCGGCGGCGCGGGCCTCGCCGCTCTCGCGAAGGCCGCCACGCTGGCGAGCGCGGGGCATCCCGGCGCGGCGTCCGCGAACGACGGTCTGGCCACGGCGCACATCGCCTGACGGAGACTAAGCCGGCGAGCGGGCTTACCCGCCGGCGAACCGGCATATTGCGCACCACCCACGAGGTCGACGTGAACACTATTACAAACACAAACGCGCAAACCGCTGACTTGCAGGGAAACCCGGACAACCCAGGTTGCCCAGCTCGCAATCAGGACATCCCTGTGAAGGCGATGCCCGCCTATGAGCAGATCAAGCGCTATGTGATCAAGCGCATCAGCGAAGGCGACTGGAAGCCGGGCGGTTTGATCCCGTCCGAAACGGAACTGGTGAAGGAGTTCGGCGTTGCGCGCATGACCGTTTCGCGCGCGCTGCGCGAGTTGACCACCGAACGCGTGCTCACGCGCGTGCAGGGCTCGGGCACTTTTGTCGCGCCGCAGCGTTATGAGTCGACGGTGCTGGAGATCCGCAACATCGCCGACGAAATCGCGGCGCGCGGCCATCGTCATTCGGCGCGCGTGTTGACGCTCGAGCCGAGCGACGACCCGCAGGCGCTCGAAGCGCTCGGCCTTGCCGGCGGCCCCGCGTTCCACTCGTGCATCGTGCACAGCGAGGAGGGCGAGCCGATCCAGTACGAGGATCGCTACGTCAATCCGAAAGTATTCCCCGATTACCTGCAACAGGACTTCACCGTCGAGACGCCGAACCATTACATGGTACGGCTCGCGCCGATCCAGCGCGCGGAGTTTCGCATCTACGCGCAGAAACCGGACGCGTATGTGCGCCGGCATCTGATGATGGAGATCGGCGAGCCGTGTTTGCAGTTGTGGCGCCGCACATGGGTCGGCGACGATGTCGCGACGTCGGTGCAGTTGTGGCATCCGGCTTCGCGTTTCCATCTGGCCGGCAACGTTTGAACGCGGCCGCGACGCGCGGCTAACCCTGCCGCTGCGACATATCCGGCGAGAACCGGCAACCCAGCCGATACCGTGAGCCCGGATGCACGAAGCGCGCGAACGTCACCGCTACGCCGCTCGTCCACGTGCGGCGCATGAGCGTGAGGCAGGGTTCTTCCGCGCGAATTTCCAGCAGATCCGCTTCGGCGCGCGTCGGCAAACCGGCGTCGACAACATGCTCGACGTCATGCGCGGGCACGATATCGAACAGATACTCCGAAGGCCGGATCGTCGAAAAGTCCTGCCGCAGGAATTCCGGCGCGATCGCCGGATTGACGTAGCGGTCTTCCAGTTGCACCGGCAAGCCGTTTTCGCGATGCACGCAGATCACATGAAAAACCGAAGCGCCCGGCGCGAGCCCGAGCGCATTCGATACGGTCACCGGCGCGGTTTCGCGTTGCGCAAGCACCGTGTCGTACCCGTACTCGTGACCGCGCGAGCGGATCTCGTCGCCGATATGCGCGATCATCAGCAGCGTGGATTGCGGCTTGGTCTGTGCGACGAAAGTGCCGACGCCCGACACGCGGGTGACGAGCCCTTCGTCGGCGAGTTCGCGCAGCGCGCGATTGACCGTCATGCGCGATACGCCGAGCGTGCCGACCAGATCGAGTTCCGACGGTAGACGATCGCCCGCTTGCCGCGCGCCCGATTCGATGATCCGGCGAATGTGCTGCTTGACCTGTTCGTAGCGCGCGGCCGGTAAGTCCGTAGTCAACGCGTTCATACCGGATCCGCTTCGTCGGGACCGCGCGCCCAGAATGCATTGCGATCGAAGTAGTTTTGCAGGAACTGCCGCCAACGCGGTTGCCCCGCGTCGTGGAATACGTCGCGTGGTGTGCCCTGCACGGCGATGCGGCCCTGGTCGATGAACATCACCTTGTCGGCAACCTGCGCGGCGAAGCCCATTTCATGCGTGACCACGGCCATCGTCATGCCGTCGCGCGCGAGTTGCTTCATCACCTGCAGGACTTCGCCGACCAGTTCCGGATCGAGCGCCGAGGTCGGTTCGTCGAACAGCATGATGTGCGGCTCCATTGCCAGCGCGCGTGCGATCGCCACGCGTTGCTGCTGGCCGCCTGACAGTTTCGCCGGATACGCATCGCCCTTGTGCGCGAGGCCGACGGTGTCCAGCATCGCGTTGGCGCGGCGGCGCGCTTCGTCGCGCGACAGGTGGCGCACGCGCAGCAGCGCTTCCATCACGTTGCCGAGCGCCGTCATATGCGGCCATAGATTGAACTGCTGGAACACCATGCCGACGTTGCGGCGCACGCGGTTGATCTCGCTCTGCGACGCGCGCACGCGTTTGCCGTTGCGCTCGCTATAGCCGAGCAGTTCGCCTTCGATGCGCACGTCGCCCTGATCGTAGGTTTCGAGCGCGGCGAGGCAGCGCAGCAGCGTGCTCTTGCCCGAGCCGGACGGGCCGATGATGCAGACCACTTCGGAGCGGGCGATGTCGAGGTCCACGCCGCGCAGCACGTCGACTTCGCCGAAGCGTTTGCGCAGGTCGCGTACTTCGATCAGCGGCGCATCCTGCGACGTACCGGTGTTCAACGTGGACGCGGGAGAGGGCATGTCGGCGATGGCGTTCATAGAAAGGTCCGGATTTCGTTCAGGCTTCGTTCACGCTTCGTTCACGCGATAAAGCGCGCGATGCGGGCCTCGGCCCACATGCCGGCGCGCGAGGTCAGCTCGACCAGCGCCAGATAGCACGCGCACAGCACCAGCAACGTTTCGACGAAAGCGAAGGTGGCCGAGCCGATGCCGGTCAGCACGAACGTGAGTTCGGGCACGGTGACGATCGACAACACCGCGGTTTCCTTGCTCAGCACGATGATCAGATTGGTCAGCGCCGGCACGATCAGCACCAGCATCTGCGGGACCTGAATGCGCAGGATCGCTTGCCAGCGCGTGAGTCCGAGGCAGGACGCCGCCTCCAGATGACCCGGCGGCACCGACTGAAAACCGGAGCGGAACGCTTCAGCGAAATACGCGCTGCCGTACAGACCCAGGCCGAGCACGCCGGCCGTCATCGGTTCGAGCGTGAGGCCGATCGACGGGCCGCCGTAGTACAGCAAAAACAGTTGCACCAGAAACGGCGTGCCGCGAAACAGCTCGATATAGAAGCGCAACAGGCCGCGCACCCAGCGTCCGCAAAAGAGTTGCAGCACCGCGATCAGAAAGCCGATCAGGATGCCGATCGCAACGCCGGCGGCCCAGGTGCCGAGCGTGGTCGCGAGACCGGCGGCGATCGGTTGCAGGTTGTGCGTGATGACGGTGGGGTCGAGCTTTTGCATGGCGGGGTCGCGCGGTGGTGGCGTCAGGCTTGCTGCAAACGGTATTCGGCGGCATGCGCGACGAGCGCCAGCGCACCGCAGATCACGAAATAGATCAGGCCCGCGGCGAGGTACGCTTCGAGCGGCCGGTAGGTGCTGGCCGCGATGTTCTGCGCGGTGCGCGTCAGCTCGGCCACGCCCACCACCGAGATCAGCGAAGAAGCCTTGATCAGCAGCACCATTTCATTGACGAGCGAAGGCAGCGTCGAGCGGATTGCCTGCGGCACCTGGATGCGCCGCAGCATGTCGAGCGGCGAGAGTCCGAGCATGCGTGCGGCTTCGAGATGGCCTGGCGGAATGCTGAGAAAACCGCCGCGCAGAATCTCGGCGATATAGGAAGCGGAACAGAGCGACACGGTGCTGATCGCGGCGACCACCGGCGACACGTTGATCCCGGCGAACGGCAGCAGGTAGTACACCAGCAGCAGTTGCACCAGCATCGGCACGCCGCGAAAGAAGAACACATAGGCGCCGCCGAACATGCGTGCGGCGCGTTTCGCGGAAAGCCGCGCCGCGCACACGCCGATGCCGACGAAAAAGCCGATCACGAGACCCGTCAGCGAAATGCCGATGGTGGCGAGCGCCGCATGCAACAGCAACGGCAAGCCCTGGGCGAAGACGGTTGTGCTGAACATGCGCGTCGCACTCGCTAGAACAGTAGGGCGATGCGGCTCGCAGCGGAGCTCGCATCGCGTGCATCAGGACATCGGCGCGTGGGCGCCTGTGTTTCAGTAATTCGGCGTGGGCATTGAAGTCGGTGCGTCCATCGCCACGCCGAACCACTTCTTCTGCAACGCGGTGAGGCGGCCGTCGTTATGCATCTTGACGAGCGCGGCGTTGAACGCGTCGGCGAGCGGCTTGCTGTCGGCGTCTTTACGCAGGCAGTACGCGAAGTACACCTTCGCGCCGAACGGCGGCTGCACGACGGCGAATGTCTCGGGGCGCTGCTTCGCGACATACGCGATGTTGGTCATCGAGTTTGCGACTGCCGCGATGCGGCCGGCGGCGAGATCCGCGTAAGCCTGATTGTTGTCGACGTACTCGCGGATTTCAGGCGGCTTCGGCAACGTGGCGACATAGGCCTTCAACTGATCGAGCTGCGCGGAGCCTTTGCCCGCGCCGACCGTCTTGCCGGCGATATCCGACGATTGCTTGAGCGCGGCATCGTTCGCGCGTTTGAGCAGCGCGTCGGTTGCATCCGCGATCGGCAGCGTGTACGTGTAGCGTTCCATGCGTGCCTTGGTGACGGTCAGCGGACCGCCCACCATGTCGAACTTGCCCGCTTCGAGACCCGGCAACACGCTCGGCCACGGCAGATCGATGAAGCGCACTTTCACGCCCAATTCCTTGCCGACTTCGGCGAACAGGTCTTTGTTGAAGCCCGCTTGCTGGCCGTTTTCGAGGAAGTCGAAAGGCGCGAATTGCATCTCGGTGCCGACCACCAGTTCGCCGGCTTTCTTCACTTTGGCGAGCTGGTCTTCCGCGTGGGCGCTAACGCTTGCCGCGCACAACGCCAGCATGACCAAACGACACTTCCAGCCTGCAAGGATGCTCATGAGTTTCTCCAGTTGGCAAAGCGGTGCCGCGCGAAAGCGCTTCGTCAGCGGGGCTCGGCGCGAGTCATGCGAGGCAGTATATACCGCAGTTTTTGCGCGAAATAAATAAACACGCGAGTAGAGAAAAGCCCTGATGCGAGTCGCCGCGATGCTGCTTGCGAGTGCTGTTTTGGCGGTATATACAACTGGGACGCAAGAGGCGATCGCGTGTGTCGCGGCCGGTGCGCGGCCGCCTCGTTCAGCGCTTTCGTCAGTCGAATCGCCAGCCCTTCAGGGAGCAACGCAATGCCCGTGACCCGCATTCCGATCATCGATCTCGCCGGCGTGCGTGCCGGCGATCCGCAAGCTCTTTTGCGCGTTGCACAGGACATTCGCGAAGCGTGCACGACGATCGGCTTCTTCTACATCGTCAATCACGGTGTGCCGCAAAGCGCGATCGATGCGGCCGAACACGCGGCGCGCGCGTTCTTCGCCTTTCCGGTGGAGACGAAGCGCCGTGCCGCGGTCAATCAGCGTCATCGCGGCTTCAATGCGCTCGGCGACGCGACGATGTATCAGGCGAAACGTCCCGACTACAAGGAGTTCTTCAGCATCGGTCTCGAGTTGCCGGAAGACGACCCCGACGTGCTCGCGGGTCAGGCGCTGCGCGGGCCGAACAATTGGCCGGACTTCATGCCCGAACTGCGGCCCGCGCTGTACGGCTATTACGAAGCGGTCGGCGCATGCGGCGCCGATCTGCTGCGCGCAGTGGCGCTGAGTCTGAACGTCGACGAACATTTTTTCGCGCCGCGCTACACGAAGCGGATGCAGCGCACGCAGATGGTCTACTATCCGCCGCAGCCGCCTCAGTCTGACGCGGATCAGTTCGGCGTCGCGCCGCATACGGATTACGGCTGCATCACGTTGCTGTGGCAGGATCGCGTGGGCGGCCTGCAAGTGCGCGAGATCGCCAACGACACGTGGATCGATGCGCCGCCTGTGGACGGCAGCTTCGTCGTGAACGTCGGCGATCTGCTGGCGCGCTGGACCAACGACCGGTTCCGCTCGACGCTGCATCGCGTGATCAATGCGTCGGGGCGCGAGCGTTATTCGATCGCGACGTTTTACGATCCGACCTACGGCGCGCGGGTCGATCCGCGTGAGCTCGGCGCGAGCGAGGCCGAGCTCAAGTATCAACCGGTCGCCGCGGGCGACTATATTCTCGGGCGCATCAACGATTCGATGGGCTACCGCAAAAAACACGCTGCACAGGGAACCACTGCATGACAGAACACAACCCCGCGTCGCTCGCGGCCACGCTCGACGCGTTGCGTGCGGCGCTCGGTGCGGACGCGGTGCGCGTCGGCGAACAGATCGGCGAACACGCAATGACCGACTGGACACGCCACGATCCGACGCGTCCCGCTGCATTGTTATTGCCGCGTAGTACTGAAGACGTGTCGCGCGCGCTGGCGATTTGCCATGCAGCGCATCAGCCGGTGGTGCCGCAAGGCGGGATGACCGGACTTGCCGGCGGTGCGATCGCGCGTGCCGCGGATATCGCGCTTTCGCTCGAGCGGCTCACGGGTGTGGAAGAGATCGACACGGCTTCGGCCACGCTGACGGTGCGCGCGGGCACCACGTTGCAGGCCGCACAGGAAGCGGCCGCCGAAGCGGGCTTCGAACTCGCGCTCGATCTCGGCGCGCGCGGTTCGTGCCAGATCGGCGGCAATCTCGCGACCAACGCGGGCGGCAATCGCGTGATCCAGTCGGGCACTGCGCGCGACCAGGTGCTGGGGCTCGAAGTCGTGCTCGCGAACGGCGACGTGCTCACGTCGCTCGGCAAGATGGTGAAGAACAACACGGGCTACGATCTGAAGCACTGGTTCATCGGTTCCGAAGGCACGCTCGGCGTGATCACGCGCGCGGTGCTGCGGCTTCATCCGCCGCGCGCGGCGCGGCATACCGCGCTGGTCGCGCTCGACGGCTACGATGCGGCGGTCGACTTGCTGCGGCGTCTGTCGACGCGCTTCGGCAACGACATCGGCGCGTTCGAGATCATGTGGCCGGATTTCTACGATTTCGGCGTGAAGCTGACCGGCACGCGTTCGCCGTTCGAGCATGCGCATCCGCTCTATGCGCTGATCGAACACGCGAGTTTCGATTCGGGCGACGACGGCGAACGCTTCTCCGCCGCGCTGACCGAAGCGCTCGACGCTCACGCGATCCGCGATGCGGTGATCGCGCAATCAGTGGCCGACGCACGCGCGTTATGGGCGATTCGCGAATGCACCGCCGAGTTTCCGGCACGGCTCGACGCGATCAACTTCGACGTGAGCTTGCCGATCGGCGGAATCGGTGTGTTCGTCGATCGCTGCCGCGCGGCGCTCGATCTGCGCTGGCCGGGCAACGAATCGTATTTCTTCGGCCATATCGGCGATTCGAATCTGCACGTTACTGTCGACGGTCATTCGATCCCCGGCGTCGATCATCACGCGGTGTATGCGTTCGTCTACGAGATGCTCGGGCCGTTGCACGGTTCGGTGTCGGCGGAACATGGGATCGGTTTGCTCAAGCGCGAGTTCTTGCCGATTTCGCGCTCGCCTGCTGAACTGGCCGCGATGCGCGCGATCAAGTTCGCGCTGGACCCGCACGGCATTCTGAATCCGGGCAAGCTTTTTTGAAGCCGGCGCGCCGCGTGAATCCACGCGGCGCCCGCATATTGTTCACTTTCAATGCGCGTCCAGATACCGTCCGATCACCGGGTACACGTCCACCGCTGCGTGCTTGCCGAAGATGCAGTCGATGTGTCCATAGCCCGGAATCAGATGCCGCTCGTAAGGCTGTTCGGGGAAACGTCGCCGCAGCATGTCGTAAGTGAGCTGGGTGCTTTCCGGCAGATATGTTTCGTTCCTGTCGCCATGGATGAAACCGATCGGCAGCCGCAGCCCTTCGAGTCCTTTCATGCCGTCTGAGCCGCTCAGATAGACGTCCCGGCCGTCGGCGTCGACGACCTTGCCCGCGCGCACCATCGCGGCCAGATGCTTGAACAGCGACATGTCGTGTATGCCGAGGATTTCCTGCAAGTTCGAATGCAGCGTTTCGTTCAGCTTCTCGTGTTCGTAGAGCAAGCCGTAGAGGAAGGTCGCGCGGTGGCAGATCGGATTGCCGCAGCCTTCGTCATGGTCGAGCGGATAGAGCCGCAATGCTTCGTCGAGCAGATTCTGCGGCCACTCGCCGTCTTGCGTGTAGGCGGTGAGATCGTTCACGCCGAGGTATTTCATGATGCCGGGCACATGCAGGCCCGCCTTGATCCGTTGCAACGTGCCCGGCACCGGATGCGTGGACACCTGCGAGATCACCGCCGAGCGCACGCCGTCGAGCCCCGCGAGCAGCGCCATGCTCAGCGCCACGCCGCCCAGGCAATGGCCGAGCACCTGAATGGTCGGCGCGCCCGTTACCTCGCGTATTTTGGCTATCGCGGACGGTATGTCTTCGCGAGCCACCTTGTCGACGTTGGTCGGCACCATCACGCTCGGCATTTCGATGCTGACCCGCAGATCGACCAGCCACACGTCGTAGCCCGCCGCGCACAGATATTCCACCAGGTTGGTCGCGATCAGGTCGGTGGAGAAGATGCGGCTCGATACGCCCGAGCCGTGGATCATCAGCAGTGGGCGCGCGGCCTGGTTAGCGGAATCGACGTAACGCGTGAGGCGCAGTGGAGTTTTGTCCGGCGTCTCGAAGAAGAACACTTGCGGCGCGGGCGCGCGCAATGCCCGCTTCAGACGCGGCGTCGCCCTCGAATCGAAGAATTGCAGCGGCGCGGCCACGCCGCCGTATTCGGTGAACAGCACGCCCGCGAAGAACTTGCCGAATTTCAACGTCCATTCGAGTCGCGTCTTCAGATCCGGTGTATGCGTGACTTCCAGCGTGCGTTGCTGCTTGAGGAAATTTTCCGGCGTGATGATCAGCGTCGCGTTGCCGATCACAGGCGCATCGGCTTGCGGCGATTCGCGCACTTCTGCGTAGAGCGTATTGGTCTGCTCCCATAGATTGAGCGGCGAGCTGCGCGTAATGATCTTTTGCCCGGTCAGATAGTACGGTTTGCCTTCGACCGAATCGAGCGTCATCCGGTAGTTCATGTTGCGCTCGTCGACATCCGACGGGTTCACTACGAACAGATTGAACGTGCCGTCGACAATGGTCAGCGGTTGCGCGGAGAGCGCGGGGCAGGTCAGCGTGCCGGCTGTGCGCGCCATGTGCTGCGGATTGGCGAGCATGTCGGCGAGATCGTCGGATTCGACGGTCAGCGTGAAGTCCATCGGCATCGCGCGATCCTCGCCGGGGATAACCGGCGTGTAGTGGCCGATCATCGTTTCGGTGAAGCGCAGGCCGATTTTTTCGGGCGGCGGCGTGTCGGCGGTGCCCTTCGACGCGTAATCGATCTGCCACCCACGCGACGCCGCGAGCAACGCGCAATTGCGCTCGGCCAGCGCGGAAATCGTCAACAACGGATTGACGCCGAGCGACATCGGCATCACCGCGCCGTCCATCACGTATAGACCTTCGTGAATCGCGCCGCTGGTTGAACCGCTGAACACGCGGCCCATATGGTCGACCACGCCATGCTGCGCGTCTTCGCCCATTCCGCAGCCGCCGAGCGGGTGCACGGTGACGATCTGGTTGCCGAGCAGCTTCGTGGAAATCGGATTGCGCAGATACCTGCCGCCGAGCGGCGTGCTCGCTTTCTCGAGCGTCGCTTCGATCGTCTGGAACACCGGCTGCTTGCCCGCGTTTTTCCATTCGATGCGTGCTCTGCCTTTGTCGTTCACGCTGATCCGGCCGCTTTCGTCGTCGTGCGCCATCACCAGGTAGGTTTGCGTGTGGTTCAACGCGCCGTGGTACGGGCCGCGCAAAATGCTTTCGATCGCGCGGGCGTCGTAGCCGAGCCGTTCGCCGAATTTGCGCGGCTGCGGCACGTCGACGCCTTCGAGCGGTGCCGCGCCGCCGAGCACACCGATCATCGCCGCGCCCACCGGTCCCGCAAGCGAACCTTCTTCGATGACGAAACCGTCGCGCACATTCGCCGTGTCGCGATGATCGATCAGCCCCGTGATGGTCGGGCCGACCGGTGGGATGTCGCCCGGCTTGTGCGCGCCCCAGCCGACGCCGTTGATCGTCTGCGCGGCGTTGTACGCGAAAGCGAGCACGTCGCCATTGCCGGTGAAATGCTGGCCGAGCATCGGCGACACGTCGAGCCCTTCGTTGCGTGAGCGCAGCAGCAGCGCGGTAGACCCGATCGTGCCCGCCGACACGATGACGATATCGGCGCTGACGAACAGATCGGGCGCGTCGTAGCTTTCGCGGCCCAGATCCACGAGCTGGTAGTTCACTGTCCAGGTTTGCGTCGCGGCGTCGCGCACCACCGAATGCACTGCGGCGCCCGTGAAAATCTGCGCGCCGTGCGTGACCGCATCGGGCAGGTAGTTCATATGCGTCGAATTTTTCGCGTCGTAATTGCAGCCCGAATTGCAATCGCCACAGCCGACGCAGCCTTTCTGCCCGACGCCCGCCGCGTTCGTACGGTCTTCGAACGTGACGGTGATCGGCGGCCGGCTGAAGCGGCTCTGCATGCCGAGCGCCTGCGCGGATTTTTCGAGTGCCTGTAGTTTCAGCAGCAGCGGAAAATCTTCGGGCACCGGCGACGGTTGCAGCATCGCGCGAGCCAGCGCATAACCGTGGTCGCGACCGGCTGCGTCGCCGCGCAATCCGGCCGGCCAGCGCGGATCGTCCCATACGCGCGGATCGGCTTCGAGCGCCACGTTCGCATTGATCAGCGAAGTGCCGCCGAGCCCGCAACCCACTACGGCGTTCACGTCCGGATTCACGTGGACTTCGAGCAACGCGAGCGGCGAACCGATTTGCGCGAGCGGCGTGTTGTACTGCACTTGCGCGGCGCCTTCGAGCGGCGTGCGCGGATATTCTCCGGCCATGAATTCGCGCCCGCGTTCCAGCACGCACACGCTGCGTCCGGCACGCGCCATCCGGCTCGCGGCAATCGCGCCGCCATATCCCGAGCCCACCACGACTACTTCGTAATGCGACTGGATCGCCGTGATGGCGCTCGATAAGCGGTTCATTCGACCACCTCGTCAGGAATGGGAAACGCCGGGTGGGGCGCCCGGACTTCGGAACAAAGACGGTGTGCGGCTAAAGCTTTTTTATCGTAGGCGGTGCGCTACGACAAAAAAAGGCGCATCGTACGTGGCGCGCGGAGCATGTATAAAGCGCGTGGGAAACGAAAACCGCCGGCGCGTTACCTTATTCGACACAAGCACTGCGTCCGGCATTCGTCTGATGTTAAGCCGCAACCCGCTCGATTTCGCTGTGTCCCATTTCGCGGGATTTGCCGGATTCGCCGGATTCGCCGGATTCCGCAGATTCCGCGGCGAGCAGATTCAGCGCGATCAGTATGGCGGCGCGGTTGTCGAGTTCGATGTCGATGCCGAGCACGTCGGTCAACCAGCGGCCGATACGCGTATTGGAAAAATCGCCGGCGCCGGCCGTCTTTTTCATCGTGACGCCGAGTTTGACGGCGCGATAGTGATACGAGGGCACGCTATGCTGAGCCGCAACCGCCGACAGTCCGCCTTTTTCTTCCGAGCACCAGCCGAGGCTGCCGGCCAGCACGATACGATCGGGTTCGTCGAGGCGGTCGATAAACGCGCGCGCCGCAGCGCGCACGCACTCTTCGTCCAGACCGTATTGCATCAGCACGCTTTGCACGGGGTCTTCCAGCGCTTGCGCGTGCAGATCGATCTCCTGCGCCATGCCTTCGTTTTCCATCGACACGTTGCGCTGATGGCCTGCGCTGCGCAGGCAGTCGATCAGGTAGCGGCGAAAATACGCGCACAGTGCGTAGCCGTTGGACGGCGCGCTTTCGGCGCACGCGCTGGTTTCGGTATGGCCGGGCGCGAGCCGCAGCACTTTGGCGTAAATGAACTGCGCGACCAGCTCTTCCTTGTCCTCGCCGAGCGCGTGCAATTCCTGTGGGTGATAGGTTCGCAGCGCCCGTTTGACCAGTTCGACCATCGACACCATTTCGTCGGCGGACAACTGGGTGCGCCGGCGCCACAGGTCGGGCAGGATCGCGTCGTCGAGATGGCGGACGAACGCGTGGCTTGGAACTGCGCCCATGAAGGCCTCCATTAGGGGAAAGGCAAGGAGCGCGGTGAGCCTTGCGGTGAGCCTTGACTACAGGCCGTGGAATGAAGAGAGGGGCTTTGAAACCGCGCTGAACGTGAAACCAGTATCGTTGCCGGCAGCGGCTTCGCCTATATGGATTAAGTGGTAGCCGATGGGTAAACCGTCGGGTAAACCATCCGGGTTGTCGGCCGGATTTGCGCAATGTGAACGGATTTGCCGTGACCGGCGATGCGACCGACGGCAATTCTTCTGGATCGAAACAAGTGCTCTGCACGGAGGCCGCCGCGATGCGGGTCGACCCTTTCCAGCGTGAAATCGATGAAGACCTCGTGCGCGTGCTGTACGCGCAGGATCCGATCGCGTTCTTTTCGCACTGGTTCTCGATAGCGGTGCTGGTGGCGATCTACTGGCCGGATATACCGTCGCCGCGGCTGTTCGTCGCGTGCTTCGGGTTTTATGCGGCGGCCAATTGCGGCGGCCTCGCGCTGTGGATCTGCCACCGCCGTTATCCGCGTCTCGTGTCGCCGCGCGGCTGGATCTATCTGCACGCGGTGCGCGGCATGCTGCTCTACAGCGC
Organism: Paraburkholderia xenovorans; assembly: GCF_046030735.1. GTDB lineage: Bacteria > Pseudomonadota > Gammaproteobacteria > Burkholderiales > Burkholderiaceae > Paraburkholderia > Paraburkholderia xenovorans_A. The sequence continues at coordinate 174,590 of NZ_JAQQBV010000008.1, read as the reverse complement.
GCCGGGCTTCGCGGTGTGGTTCGCGTTCCAGAGCCCGCACCCGGATTTGCCGCTGTTGCACACGGTGATGCTCGTCACGCTGGCGGCGGGCGTGTTCATGTCGAACGGTTTCGATCTGCTGAATTTTTCGACCGCGATTCCGTTCCTGCTGTTTCCGTCGATCGTGCTGCATTTCGGCACGCATACGTTCGACCGCACGATACTCGCGATCGTCCTCGCGTTTTTCGTCTGCGCGATCAATGTCTATGCGCTGAGTTACCGCAAGCTGTTTCAGCGGGTCGTGCAGGCGCGGGTCGATCAGCAGTATCTGGCTGAGTCGCTGGCGGCGCAAAAGCGTGTCGCCGAAGAAGCGAGCCTCGCTAAGACGCGCTTCTTCGCCGCGGCGAGCCACGATTTGCGCCAGCCGTTGCATGCGATCGGATTGCTCGCCGCTTCTCTTAACGATCCTCTCAACGATCCGCTTCACGATCCGGCCGCTACGCCCGTTCAGCATGCGAAGACCGCGGAACATATCGTCTATAACGTCGAAGCGTTGAACCAGCTGTTCAACCAGGTGCTGGATCTCGCGCGGCTCGAAAGCGGCGTCACGCAGGTGATCCGGCTGCATTTTCGGCTCTCCGAACTATTCGAGCGGATCGGCAGCCAGTACCGGCCGCAGGCCGCGGCCAAAGGGCTCGCGCTGCGAATCGCGCCGACCGGCGTGATCGTGCATGACGACCCCGTACTGCTCGAACGCGTGCTGAGCAATCTGGTCTCGAACGCGGTGCGCTATACCGAAGAAGGCGCGATATGGGTGGGCTTCCGGCGCGCGGGCCGGTCCTCGGGCGGCTTTATCGAAGTGCGCGATTCGGGTATCGGCATTCCGCTCGACGAGCATCAGCGCATTTTCGAAGAGTTTTATCAGGTCGCCAATCCGCAACGCGACGCGCGCCAGGGCCACGGTCTCGGTCTGCCGACGGTCAGGCGGCTGGTGACGATGCTGGGCGGCGAACTGCAATTGCGTTCGGCGCCGGGCCGCGGTTCGGTGTTCCGCTTTCCCGTGCAAGGCGGCGACGCCGGCGGGATTGTCGCGAGTTTGAACGAGGGCGTGGCGGGCGGTCCGTCCGCGCAAGGGCGGCGCGTGCTCTGCATCGACGACGAACCGTCGATTCTCGAAGGCCTCGCCAGTCTGCTCGCGCGTTGGGGCTGCGTGGTGCGCGGCGCGCGCGACGAAGCGGACGCGCTCGCCGCGCTCGGCGACGGCTTCGTGCCGGACGCCGTGCTATGCGACTACCAGTTGGCGAATCATCGCACCGGCGCGCAGGCGCTGAGCGCCGTGCGCGCGATGCTCGCGCGGGCAGGGCATGAGGGCGTGGTGACGCTGTTGATCACCGGCGACATGGCGTCGGCCGAACTGGCGGCGCTCGCGTTGCAGGGTATTCCGGTGCTGCACAAGCCGGTTACGCCGGCGCGCCTGCGGCGCACGCTGGACATGCTGTGGCAGCAGGCGGATCTGGACAAGGGGCGGGCGGTGGCCGCCCGTGGTTTGTCGGTGGGCGACGGAGGGTTCGACTCGGCAGACGGTTCGCCCAGCGGCGACCACCGCCCGCCGCGCATGTCGTTCTAGCTACAAGGTCTTTCCCGCTTCGAGCCAGCCGTTGATCACGGCGATCGCGGTCGACCGGTTGTGCACGCCGAGCGCCCGGAAAATCACCGACAGATGCACCTTGACGGTACCCTCCGCAACGCCCAGTTCGCGCGCGATCATCTTGTTGGTCCAGCCGCGATGCACGAGCCGCATGATGTCCTGCTGCCGCGGCGAGAGGTTTTCCAGCAGATGTTGCTGGTGCGGTTGCAACGCGTGAATCTGCGCGCCGGGTTCGGCCGGCGCAGCGCCGCTGTCGCCAGGTGCGGAGGCGGCCGCTCGTGTCGGGTTGGCTTGCGTGTCGCGTGAGCCGAGCAGACTGAGCGCTTCCATCGGCACATAGGCGCCGCCGGACAACACCAGTTCGATCGCCTTGAGCATCACGCTCGCCGGTTGCCGCTTCGGCACGAAGCCGAGCGCGCCGGCGGCCAGCACCGCGCGCATTTCGTCGGGCGATTCTTCGGCGGACAGCACGACCACCGGCAGCGCGGGGTTCGCCTTCAGCAACATGTCGAGCGACGACGCGCCGCTCATCCCCGGCATGTGCAGATCGACGATCGCGAGATCGTGATCCGCATCGGGCCGCGCGGCGGCGGCGAGGGTTTCCCAACTGTCGGCTTCGTCGAACTGGGCGTCGGGGTCAAGTCCCCGCAGCAGACTTTTGACGCCTTGCCGGATCAGTTCATGGTCGTCGGCCACAAGAAACTTCATGATGTCTCCGCGAGACGGGCCTGCGCGTAGTGGAGTTCAATCGCCGCGTGTTTCGATCCGTCGCAGTATGAGTCAGGCTGGTCTCCCGCGCGTCGTTTGCGGCTTGCTAGGTAGACGAGCCGTAGGCTCCCTTTTTCAAGCGCACCGCGCAGGATGCCCGCAGATTATGCGCGACAGATCCAACCGGCAAGACGCCCCATTCATTTGACTGCGAATAATGTCGCGTTCATCAGAAGTTTGAACGCGAAGCCGAGCGACATCGCCGACGCCACACCGAAGCACCATAGCGCGATGAACCAGAGCCAGCCCGGCAGTTTGCGCGTGCCGGCCTTATGCCCGGCCAACTGCTTAATGATAGTGATGTTGGTCGCCATGCCTCACCTTCCCGCGAAATACCCAATAACCCATCGTCGTGTACGCGATGATGATGGGCAGAATCACCAGCGCGCCGACCAGCGTGAACATCTGGCTCGAGCGCGGCGCGGCGGCTTCCCACAGCGTCATGCTCGACGGAATCGCATACGGCCACAGGCTCACCAGCAAGCCGAGATAACCGAGCAGCACCAGCAGCAACGCGAGCACGAACGGCGTGTTGTGATGCCGCGCCCGCACCGCGCGATACATGAAGAACGCGCACACCGCGACGAGGAACGGCACCGGCAGCAGACGGTAGAACATGCCGTCGTGGAACCAGCGTTGCGCGATCTTCGGGTCCTGCAGCGGCGTCCACAGACTGACCATCGCGATGAACACCAGCAGCAGGATCGTGAGCGGCCATACGACGCGATGCAAGCGGCGCTGCAGATCGCCTTCGGTCTTCGCGACCAGCCAGCCGCAACCGAGCAGCGCGTAAGTGACCAGCAGGCCGAGACCCGTCAGCAGACTGAACGGCGTGAGCCAGCCGAACGCGTCGCCGGCATAGCCGCCGTCGATCACCGGGATGCCTTGCAGGAACGCGCCGAGCGCGATCCCCTGGAAGAACGTCGCGCCCGCCGAGCCGCCGATGAACGCGAGGTCCCACAGGTGTTTGGTGCGATTCGCCTTGGCGCGAATCTCGAACGACACGCCGCGAAAGATCAGGCACACGAGCATGAAGATCAGCGGCAGATACAGCGCCGACAGCACGGTCGCGTAGACCGCGGGAAACACCGCGAACAGCGCGGCGCCGCCGAGCACCAGCCAGGTTTCGTTGCCGTCCCACACCGGCGCGACGGTGTTCATCATCAGATCGCGTTCCTTTTCGTCGGGGAAAAACGGGAAGACGATGCCGATGCCGAGATCGAAGCCGTCGAGCACCACGTACATGAAAAGGCCCAGCGCGATGATCGCGGCCCACACTACGGTTACGTCCATTTCCATTCTCTTCGGCAGATGAGGTTAAGCGGCGTCGATCATGTGATCGGCGGCTGACAGCGGGCGGCGTGCGGTCTGGTTCGGCGTGTGCTCCGGCGCACCGGGCGGCGTCTGACCCGGCAACGCGGGACCCGAGCGCATCAGCTTGAGCATGTAGTAGATGCCGGTGCCGAACACGAGGAAATAGACGACCACGAACGCCATCAGCGAAATGCCAACCTGCTGCGTGGTGAGCGGCGATACCGCCTGCGACGTGCGCATCACGCCGTAGACGACCCACGGCTGACGGCCCGCTTCGGTGGTCACCCAGCCGGCCAGCAGCGTGATGAAGCCGCTCGGTCCCATCACGATCGCGAAGCGCTGGAACCCCTTCGATTCGAACAGACGCTCACCGCGCCGCAGCACCGCCGCGGCGATCGACATCACGATCATCAGCACGCCGAGTCCGGCCATGATGCGAAAGCTCCAGAACACGACCGTCGAGTTCGGCCGGTCCTGCGGCGGGAATTCCTTCAGCCCACGAATCTCGCCGTCCCAGCTATGCGTGAGGATCAGGCTGCCGAGATGCGGAATCGACACCGCGTAGCGCGTGGTTTCTGCCTGCATGTCGGGAATGCCGAACAGATTCAGCGCGGTGCCGCCTTTCTCGGTTTCCCACAGACCTTCGATCGCGGCGATCTTCGCGGGCTGATATTCGCGCGTGTTCAGGCCATGCTGATCGCCGACGAAAGCCTGGATCGGCGTGAGGATCAACAGCAGCCAGAGCGCCATCGAGAACATCTTTTTCACGGCCGGATCGCGCCTGCCGCGCAACAGATGCCACGCGCCCACCGCCGACACCACCAGCCCCGCGACGATGAACGCGGCGAGCGCCATATGCGCGAGGCGATACGGGAACGACGGGTTGAAAATGATCTTGAACCAGTCGAGCGGCACGACGTGGCCGTTCACCACGTCGAAGCCTTGCGGCGTTTGCATCCAGCTATTGGACGCGAGAATCCAGAACGTCGAAATCAGCGTGCCGATCGCGACCATCAGCGTCGCGCCGAAGTGAGCGCGCGGACTCACCCGCTGCCAGCCGAACAGCATGATGCCGAGGAAACCGGCCTCGAGGAAAAACGCCGTCATGACTTCGTACATCAGCAACGGACCGGTAATGGGACCGGCGAAGCTCGAAAAACCGGACCAGTTGGTGCCGAACTGATAGCTCATCACGACGCCGGACACGACGCCCATCCCGAAAGCCACGGCGAAGATCTTCGACCAGAACAGACACAGATCTTTGTAGTACGCCTTGCCGGTTTTCAGCCAGCGCCATTCGAGCACGGCGATGAAACTGGCGAGGCCGATGCTGAGCGCCGGAAAAACGATGTGGAATGAAACGGTGAACGCAAACTGGATGCGGGCGAGATCGAATGCCGAAATTGCGGAGTTCATGAGCGTGAGGAGCTTTAGGTGCGTCGAGCCCGGAGGCGGACTACGCGCGTCGACCGCTGTCGGTGCGCACTGCGCGAGGCAGTGGCCGAAGAGTAGGGGATCGGCGTTTTTTTTGCTGCACCGCGACGTGCGTCAAAAAACCACGTTGTTTTGCGCTCTTTTTCGCTTTTAAGACGGCAAAGCCTTGATGAGTATCAAGTTTTCCTGACTAGCTGTTTTTGTGCGAACGACGTGCATCACGCCAGACTGCGGCAATCGACCGCGCTGCAACAAGGGGGGCGACGCAGCGGTCGCAGTGCCACGCCGCGTCGAATTCACTACGCGATCGAGATGAACAGTTGCTTGCCGCAGGCGGCGGCATACCGGCGCAACGTGTCGATTGACGGCGAGTGCTGGCCGGACGCAAGCGCCCGTTCGAGCCGCGTGATGGCCGGCGCTTTCGTGCCCATGCGTTCGGCCACTTGCGCCTGCGTCAAACCCGCCTCGCGACGCGCTGCGAGCATCTGGTCCAGCAGCGCGAATTCTTCGCGATTCAGCCGTTCGTATTCGGCGCGTACTTCGGGATCGGCGAGCGCGCGGGCGCGCATTGCCTTATAGGTTGCCATTTCTGATCTCCAGCAGTCTTTTGCGCGCGATCTCGAGTTCGTTGCGCGGCGTTTGTTGCGATTTCTTGATGAAGCAGTGAAGCATCATGATCTTGCGTTCCACGACGGCGCAGTAGAACACCCTGGCGATACCCTCGGCGCCTTTGAGGCGCATCTCGAACAACCCGCCGCCCATGGATGCCGTATGCGGTTCGCCGAGATTCGGCCCGTATTCCTCCATGCGATCGGCTAACGCGATAAAACGTGCGAGGAGTGTTTTCGGCAATGAGGCAACGTTCACTTTGACGCGTTCGTTGTAGAAATCGATCGTAAATGCCATCTGAAATCATAGTAACAAATATGTTATTAACGTGCAAGCTACTGACCTGAGCGGTCTTTTGCTGGGGATCAGCTAAAGCCTGGCGAGCAGCAGTGCTTGAGATCGAACGACTCAGAGAGGGCGAAAGCAGGACCGCGATGAGCGGTTACGACGGCGTTGGCGTAATCAGGGTGTTCGTTCTGGTTTCCGGGCGGGGTTCTATCCGCAGTTCTGTCCGCAGTTCTGTCATTAGCCGACAATAACTCCATCGCCGCCGACTTTCTATCGGCCGATCGGCTAGTCAACAGCCCGGTTTGCTTCTACGATGCAAACAGCCACGCGGCGTTCGTCCAGACCGTGTGGTCGTCCCACGCAGTCATTCAACATTCGTTTCGACTAGTCATTCCGGCTTCCGCGCGGTGCATTGCGTTTTCATTCCGCGCCCGCACGAGTCCGTCATCAATACGTGTCGCTTACCGTGTCATGCTCGAACAGGCGTCTGGTCGCGCGAGCACTTGCCGCCCGGCCGGTCCTGGAGAGCACGCTTCATCCACCTGCCGGCGACGGCAGACTTCATCCAACAGGAGTCCGCAGATGAGCACGATCACCACGAAGGACGGTACGGAGATTTTCTACAAGGACTGGGGCAGCGGCCGCCCGGTCGTTTTCTCGCACGGCTGGCCTCTTAGCGCGGACGCGTGGGACGCGCAGATGCTGTTCCTCGGCAGCAAAGGTTTTCGGGTCATCGCGCACGACCGTCGCGGCCACGGGCGTTCGGCCCAGACGTGGGACGGCAACGACATGGACACCTACGCCGACGATCTCGCCGCGCTGATCGAGCATCTCGATCTGAAGGACGCGACGCTGGTCGGTCATTCGACGGGCGGCGGCGAAGTCGCGCATTACATCGGCCGTCACGGTACGAAGCGGGTGGCCAAGGCCGTGCTGATCGGCGCAGTGCCGCCGCTGATGCTGAAAACGCAAGCCAACCCCAACGGCACACCGATCGACGTATTCGACGGCATCCGCAAAGGCGTGGTCGACGATCGTTCGCAGTTTTTCAAGGACCTCGCGCTGCCGTTTTACGGTTATAACCGGCCGAACGCGAAGAAATCGCAGGGCGTGATCGATTCGTTCTGGGTGCAGGGCATGGCGGGTTCGATCAAGGGGCTATACGACTGCGTCAAGCAGTTCTCCGAAGTCGACTACACCGAAGACCTGAAAAAGATCGACGTGCCGACGCTGGTCCTGCATGGCGACGACGACCAGATCGTGCCGATCGATGCAGCGGGCCGGCGCACGGCGGAGATCGTGAAGAACGCGACGCTCAAGGTTTATCCGGGCGGACAGCACGGCATGTGCACCGTGGAGGCGGATAAGGTGAATGCCGATCTGCTGGCGTTTCTCGGCTCGTAACGCGGCGCTGCGCTGAGCTCTCGATTGAGGTTATGAAAGCGGCGCGCCGATAATCGTGCGCCGTTTTTATTTGCCGCGGCAGTCGCGTCGACATCGCTCATCACGTTGTCGGCCACCCGACACGCGCCGCATGTCGCAACGCCGAGCGAACCACCGCGCGATGGAACGGCGCGATCGCAAGAATATAGAAACGGCCGAGCCCGTTATGGCAGTGCACCACCGTCGATAGAACCAGATAGCGCGCACGGCCGTTGCCGATATCGCGAGTTTGCTGCAGCACCGAAAGCCGAAAATCGAGGTGGCTATCGTCCTCGCCGAGGATGATCTCGCGGGCACTGCGCGTGTAGATCCTGAAGATGTCGACACGCTCGCGCGAGCCTGTCGCCGCTTCCTTGCGCAACTGCGCCGACGTCTTGAGGCCGAAGCGCGCGACCAGCGCATCGCGCAGTTTCAACAAGTGCATGACCCATCCCGCCTGATGCGCGAACAGAAAGCGCGCGAGCAATTCCGGGTCGTCGATTGCGTTGTCCGGCAAGCGGACCGCGAACGCGTCGGCGAGATCGGGTGCGTCGTACAGGCGAGCGACGCCGGACTCGGCGGGCAAGGTCACGGAAAGCACGGAAAGGTCGGCGGCGGTCATGGGCGCGGATTGGACTCGATCGATTCGGCGAGGGCGAGGCAGCGCGGGTGAGCGCGCCGTCCCGCGTCGATTGTGTGGGATGAGGTCGAGTCTACGCCCACCCGCGCGAAGGGCGTCGCAAATCGTTCGGAGAGACCCGCGAACCAGAGCCGATGGATCGACTCATGCGCCGTGCCCCGAACGCGCCACTCAAGCGCTCTTCTGTCCGATCTCGTGATTGGCGAGTATTTCGAGCGCGCGCACCATCGCCGAGTGATCCCACGCGTTGCCGCCGTGCGCGACGCATGCATTGAACAGCGCCTGGCAGGTGGCCGTGTTCGGCAGCGACACGCCAAGCGATTGCGCGGTCGACAGCGCGAGGTTCAGGTCTTTCTGGTGCAGTTCGATCCGGAAGCCCGGATCGAAGCTGCGCTTGGTCATCCGTTCACCGTGCACTTCGAGAATCCGCGACGACGCGAAGCCGCCCATCAGTGCTTCGCGCACACGCGCCGGATCGACGCCGGCCTTGGAGGCCAGCAGCAACGCTTCGCCGACCGCCTCGATCGTCGCCGCGACGATCACCTGGTTGGCCACCTTGCACACCTGGCCGGCGCCGACCTCGCCGATCAGCGTGACGTTCTTGCCCATCATGTCGAACAGCGGCTTCACGCTGTCGAACGTGGCGCTCGCGCCGCCGACCATGATGGTCAGCGAGCCGGCCTTCGCGCCGACTTCGCCGCCCGACACCGGCGCGTCCAGGTACTCCGCGCCGCGCTCGCGCACGCGCGCCGCGAACTCGCGGGTGGCCATCGGCGAAATCGAGCTCATGTCCACGACCGTTTGCCCCGCGCGCAAAGCACCGGCGAGCCCGTTCTCGCCGAACAGCACGCGTTCGACGTCCGGCGTATCCGGCACCATGATGAAGATCACGTCCGCTTGCGCGGCGACGGCGGCCGGGCTGTCGCACGCGACGGCGCCTGCCTGTTCGAGGTCGGCCGGCACGCCGCTGCGCGTGAACGCGGCGAGCGCGACACCGTTCTTGAGGAGATTGGCCGCCATGGGCTTGCCCATGATGCCGAGTCCGATAAAGCCCGCTTTTTGCATGGAATGCTCCTGAGAGGTCGTCGCGGCCGTGGCGGCAGCCCGTCCGCTGACGGGTTCATGGGTGGATGAAGTGCTTCTGCACCGCTTGCGCCGCGCCTTTGAGCAAGCCCATGTCCGCGCACACGGCGATCACCCGGCAGCCCATCGACCGATAGCGTTCCGCATCGGCCTGCACCGGCGCGAGAATGCCGCTCGACTTGCCGGCGGCCTGCGCGCGTTCGAACACGTGGGCGATCGCCTGCTGCACGTCCGGGTGGGCCGCATTGCCCAGGTGGCCGTAGGTGGCGGCGAGATCGGACGGACCGACGAACACGGCGTCGATGCCGTCGACGGCGAGAATCTCGTCGATTGAATCGACGGCTTTGCGGCTCTCGATCTGCACGATCACGCAGACGTTGTCGTTCGCGATGTCGAAGTAGTCGGGCACGGTCGCATAGCGATTGCCCCGGTGGCTCACGGACACGCCGCGAATGCCTTGCGGCGGATAGCGCGTCGCGGCGACCGCGCGGGCCGCGTCTTTCGCGCTCTCGACAAAGGGCACGAGGAAGTTCGACACGCCGCTATCGAGCAGACGCTTGATGAACACGCTGTCGTTGGCCGGCGGGCGGACCACCGGTGCGCTCACGCTGTCCTTGAGCGCCATCAGCTGCGGGATCAGCGTGAGGACGTCGTTCGGCGCGTGCTCGGCGTCGAGCAGCATCCAGTCGAAACCGACGCCGCCGAGCAGTTCGGTCGCAATCGGACTGGCAAGCGACATCCAGCAGCCGATCAGGGTTTCGCCGCCGCACACGGCACGGCGAAAGCTATTGGGCAAAGACTGATACGGCGTGACGCTTGGCATGACTGTCTCCTCGAACTGCGATGGATCGGGGCGTTGCGGCGTTGCGGATGCTTGTTATAAGTTGTCGTATGTCTTAATCAGATTAGCATTCGTGCAATCTGCGGCGACAGGCGCGTATACCCGGATTTTGGTGGGAATGGGGTAAGCATCAGTTGCGCGGCTAGCCTCCTATGTTGTAGGATGACTTATATCTATAGCGGTCATTCAAGGAAAGCGAAATGTCTATTACCGGCGAAATGCTGATCGGTCGCAAAGCGGTGCGCGGCGAAGAAAAACCGTTGCGTGCGTTCAATCCTGCCACGGCAGCCGACATCGCGGAACCGGTTTTCGGTAGCGGCACGGTGGCGAATGTCGATGCAGCCTGCGAACTCGCGCGCGTGGCGTTCGATCCGTACCGGGCGCTGCCGCTCGCGGTGCGCGCCGAATTCCTCGAGCGTATCGCCGATGGCATCGCTGCGCTCGGCGATGCGCTGATCCAGCGCGCGCACGAAGAGTCGGGCCTGCCGAAGGCGCGTCTCGAAGGCGAACGCGGCCGGACGACCGGCCAGCTCAAGCTGTTCGCGCAAGTGGTGCGCGCCGGGCAGTGGCTCACCGCCACGCTCGATTCGCCGCTGCCGGAGCGCAAGCCGCTGCCGCGCTCGGACCTGCGCATGCAAAAGATTCCGCTGGGCCCGGTTGCGGTGTTCGGCGCCAGCAACTTCCCGCTCGCGTTTTCGGTGGCGGGCGGCGATACGGCGGCGGCGCTCGCGGCCGGCTGCCCGGTTGTCGTGAAGGCGCACCGTGCTCACCTCGGCACGTCGGAGATGGTCGGCCGGGTGATCCAGACGGTCGCGCAGGAAATGGATTTGCCTGAAGGCGTGTTCTCGATGATCGTCGGCGCGGGTAATTCCGTCGGCGAGGCATTGGTCGCGCATCCGGCGATCAAGGCCGTCGGTTTCACGGGTTCGCGCGCGGGCGGCACGTCGCTGATGCGCGTCGCGGCGGCGCGTGCCGAGCCGATTCCGGTCTATGCCGAAATGAGCAGCATCAACCCGGTGTTCCTGTTGCCGAATGCGTTGGCTCAGCGCGGCGACAGCATCGCGCGTGGCTTTGTCGATTCGCTGGTGCTGGGCGCGGGTCAGTTCTGTACCAACCCGGGTTTGGCGATTGCCGTCGACGGCGATGCGCTGAAGCGCTTCGTGGCAGTGTCGTCCGACGCACTGGCTGTCAAGCCGGCGCAAACCATGTTGACCAGCGGAATTCACGCAGCGTACGAAGAAGGCGAGAGCAAGCTGGAAGCGATACGCGGTGTCGAAGCGGTGGCGCGCGGTGCCGATGCAACCGGTCCGACTCAGGCGCGCGCCGCGCTGTTCGTGACCGACGCGTCGACGTTCCTGTCGACGCCCGCGCTCGAAGACGAAGTGTTCGGTCCGGCCTCGACGATCGTGCGTTGCAAGGACGAGCAGGAATTGCTGGCGGTCGCCGAGCATTTCGCCGGCCAGTTGACGGCCACCGTGCAACTGGACGCCAGCGACGTGCCGGCCGCGAAGCACCTGATGCCGATTCTCGAGCGCAAGGCGGGGCGTATCCTGGTGAACGGCTTCCCGACCGGCGTCGAGGTCTCGCACGCGATGGTGCACGGCGGCCCGTTCCCGGCGACGTCGGATAGCCGCGCGACGTCGGTTGGTACGACTTCGATCGAGCGTTTCCTGCGCCCGGTGTGCTATCAGGATTTCCCGGCGGAGCTGTTGCCGGAGTCGCTGGCTGACGGCAATCCGCTGGATCTGTGGCGCCGTCGTGATGGTGAGATCACGCGCGGGTGAGGTGTTTCGGCGCGCCGCTGGGGTTGTGGATGAGCGGTGCGCTGGAGTAGGGTGAAAGGCCAAGGCCGGGACATTTCCCGGCCTTTCTTTGTGGCAATCTGATATCACGTCAGGTCCGGGTGCGCTCACAACCCATCGCCGACTCGCCTCGCAGCACGCGTTATTGTCCGGGGTAAGCCGCAGCTTCAATCGCCTGCGTGTCCCAGCAGCCGGCGCGCATGGCGTCTGCGAGCATGCCGAGCGTCAATGCGTGAGCGGGTTTTTCGCGCCGTTTTGGCAAGAGCGAGCCGACGGCTCCAAGCACGTCAAGGCTATCGGGTCCGAAATAGCGGTTGTATGGAAAGTTCTCGGCCACGATGTCAAATCGTCCGGCCCACTTGTCGATGAATTGGATCGCGTCGATCCCGGTCAATCCCAAGTCAATTTCCACCCGGCTTTCAGGTTCGATACGCAAGTGCCCGAAAATCGGTTTGCCCAACTCTTCGCGCGCGAATGCTTCGAGTTTTTCCCACGTTTCGTCTTTTCGGTCGGTCATCGCGCCAACTTGTCCTCTGGCCTAAACAGAACAGCCCCGCAGCTCCAACAAAGAGCAACGGGGCTGTAAGCAAACCACCACCCAATCAGTTATTCGTTTCCACAGGCTCATTAGCACGCCGCAACCGCTCGCGGCTGTTCGACAGATGCATGCGCATCGCCGCGCGCGCGCCCTCGGCGTCGTGACGCGAAATTGCCTCCAGAATGCTTTCATGCTCCAGATTCACGAGCGACAAATAAGCGTCCGGCTCCGCGCGCGCGATACCCGCCGAATCCAGCCGATTGCGCGGAATCAGCGCGCTGCCCATCTGCGTGAGGATGTCGACGAAATAGCGGTTGCCGGTGGCGCGCGCCACGGAAATGTGGAATTGCAGATCGGCGTCGACGCTGTCCAGACCGTTGTGGCGGGTCGCCTCGATCGCGTCGAGCGCCGTGCGCATACGCGCGAGATCTTCCGGCTTCGCGCGCTGCGCCGCCAGACCCGCGCATTCCGTCTCCAGACTGATACGCAGTTCCAGAATCGACAACACGTCGCGCAACGTGGTGGCAGGCACCATGTCGATGCCCAGCTTTTCACGCTGCGGCTCCAGCACGAAGCTGCCGATCCCGTGGCGCGTCTCGATGATCTTGCCGGCCTGCAGACGCGAAATCGCCTCGCGGATAACCGTGCGGCTCACGCTCAGCGTGACCATCAGTTGCGATTCGGTCGGCAGTTTGTCACCGGGTTTCAGCGCATTGGACGCGATCTGCTCGGTGACATACCCGACGACGAACTCGGCCAGATTGCGAGCGCGTCGTGGCGGTGCTGCGGAAGCCAGTGGTGTAGCCATCGAAAACGCCCCTTGAATCAAATAGTTGCAGATATTTTCCTGTGTTTCATTATACCGTCGTCTGACGACTGATTATATAAACGCCAGATCATTTCGTGTCACGCGTGCCGTAGCTCGACCCGCTTGATGTCCTTCACGATCACGAGATAGCTGAATACGGTGAGCAACGCGTTCACCCCGACGAACACCAGCGCGCCGTTGAACGAGCCGGTCTTCGCGACGAGATAGCCGATCACGATCGGCGTCACGATGCCGGCCACGTTGCCGAACATATTGAAGATCGCGCCTGACAAACCGAGCGCTTCCTTCGGCGACGTGTCCGCAACGACCGCCCAGCCGAGCGCGCCGATCCCTTTGCCGAAGAACGCGAGCGACATCAGCGCGACGACGATCCAGTCCGTCGACACATAATTGCAGCCGATGATGCACACCGACAGCAGCATCCCGCCGACGATCGGCACCTTGCGCGCGACCGTCAGCGAGTGGCCGCGGCGGATCATCCCGTCGGACAGAATGCCGCCGAGCACGCCGCCGGAGAAGCCGCAAATCGCGGGCAACGACGCCACGAGGCCGGCGTGCAGGATCGTCATACCGCGCGCCTGCATGAGATAGATCGGAAACCAGGTCAGGAAGAAGTAGGTCAGCACGTTGATGCAGTACTGCGCGACGTACACGCCGACCAGCATGCGGTTGCCGAGCAGTTGACGCACCAGCGACCAGCCGCCGGCACGTTCGATATCCGCGGCACGAGTGGCTTTCGAATGGCCGCTGATCACGCCGCCGCCTTGCTGGATATAGTCGAGCTCGGCGCGCGACACACCCGGATGGTCGGCGGGATTCTTCATCACCTTCAGCCACGTGAGCGCGAGCAGCAGGCCGGTTACGCCCATCACGAGATAAACCGCGTGCCAGCTGAACGCATGCGTGAGCCACGCCATCAGCGGCGTGAAAATCACGGCCGCGAAATACTGGGCCGCGTTGAAAATGGCCGACGCCGTGCCGCGTTCGTTGGTCGGAAACCAGCTCGCGACCACTTTCGCGTTCGCCGGAAACGCCGGCGATTCGGCGACGCCCATCGCGAAACGCAGCACGAACAACGCGGTGACGGCCGCCGCCGCGCTGCCCAGCAGACCGATCGAACTTTGCAGCAACGTAAAGAGCGACCAGAGGAAAATGCTCGCCGCGTACACGCGTCGCGCGCCGAAGCGGTCGAGCAGCCAACCGGCCGGCAATTGCGACAACACGTACGCCCAACTGAACGCGGAGAAGATGTAGCCCATCTGGATCGCGTCGAGGCTGAATTCGGTGCGCATCGCCGAGCCGGTCACCGAGAGCGTCGCGCGGTCCGCGTAGTTGAATGTCGTGATGAGAAAAATCAGCAGCAGGATCGCGTAGCGGACTTTGGTGCGCTTCGCGGCGTCGGCGGGGTTCGCTGTGCGGCTCATTTCCATGGTCATCTCCTGAATCTTGTGCGCGGGAACGGGGTCCCGGGTTTTCTGGTGCGCGCGGCCGGCGTTGCCGCGATAAAAAACGCCCGGCGACGTTACCGTCCCGGGCGCTTCCTGAAGGCGTCGTGCGCGATGCGCACGGCTTGCCGGCGCCGGTCGCGTTACTGCGAGCCGAGCTTCTTGATCAGCACGTCGAGCTTCGCGACTTCTTCTTCGGTCAAATCGGTCAGCGGCGCGCGCACTGGACCGGCGCTGTGGCCGACCAGCTTCGCACCGGCCTTCACGATGCTGACCGCGTAGCCCGCGCGGCGGTTGCGAATGGCCAGATACGGCAGGAAGAATTCGTCGATCAGCTTGCCGACGGTCGCATGGTCGTCCGCGGCGATCGCGCGATAGAACTCCATCGCGGTCTTCGGAATGAAGTTGAACACGGCCGACGAATACACCGGCACGCCCAGCGCCTTGTACGCCGCGGCATAGACTTCAGCGGTCGGCAGGCCGCCGAGGTACGAGAAGCGGTCGCCGAGGCGGCGGCGGATCGACACCATGTTTTCGATTTCGCCCACGCCGTCCTTGAAGCCGATCAGGTTCGGGCAACGCGCCGCGAGGCCTTCGAGCATGTCGGCGTTAAGCTTGGAGTTCGCACGGTTGTAGATGATCACGCCCATGTTCGGCACCGACTTGCACACTTCTTCGGCGTGCGCGGCGATACCTTCCTGGCAGGCTTCGGTCAGATAGTGAGGCATCAGCAGAATGCCGTTCGCGCCGGCGCGCTCGGCTTCCTGCGCGTAGGCGATCGCCACGCGCGTCGGGCCGCCGGCGCCGGCGAGAATCGGCACCTTGCCCTTGCAGACTTCGGTCGCCGTGCGCACGACCTTCGAGTAGTCGTCGTGCGTCAGCGAGAAGAACTCGCCCGTGCCGCCCGCCACGAACAGTGCCGACGCGCCGTAGGGCGCGAGCCATTCGAGGCGCTCGGCGTAAGTGTCGGCGCGGAAGTCGCCTTGTTCGTCGAAGTCGGTGACCGGGAAGGAGAGAAGGCCTTCCGAAACGATCTGCTTGAGTTCCTGCGGTGTCGTCATGATGTATATCCAGGCGTCGGAATTGTGGTGACCGTAGGTCACGATTTTGGGTGGTGACTGAGAAATGGAGATTTCTTATACGTCATCGTACAACAACAAATCCGCTAACTCAACGGGGATTTAACGGCATAATGCGTGCCCTAGGGTAAATACGGAACCGCGACCGCATCTTTCATGTTGTAGGATGACGTATGAATAGCTGGCACAGCAGGCGCGCTGGCGCCAAAAGGATCGATGCAATGGATAATTCCCCGCTCTACATTCGCGTTCACCCCAATGACAATGTTGCGATCGTCGTCAACGACGGCGGTCTGGGCGAGGGCGCGGTATTTCCCGACGGCCTCGCGCTGCGCGAGCGTGTGCCGCAAGGGCACAAGGTCGCGCTGGCCGATCTGGCCGAAGGCGACGAAGTCATTCGCTATAACGTCGTGATCGGCTATGCGCTGAAGGCGCTGCCGAAGGGCAGCTGGATCAACGAACACGTGATTCGCATGCCGAGCCCGCCGGGCCTCGAAGACCTCCCGATCGCCACCATCAGGGCGCCGGAGATGCCGCCGCTCGAGGGTTTCACGTTCGAGGGTTATCGCAATGCCGACGGCTCGGTCGGCTCGCGCAACATTCTGGCGATCACCACCACAGTTCAATGCGTGGCCGACGTGGTGCAGCACGCCGTGACGCGCATCAAGGCCGAGTTGCTGCCGACGTACCCGAATGTCGACGACGTCGTGAGCCTCGGCCACACGTACGGCTGCGGCGTCGCGATCGACGCGCCGGACGCGATGGTGCCGATCCGCACGGTGCGCAATATCAGCCTGAATCCGAATTTCGGCGGCGAGGTGATGATGGTCAGCCTCGGTTGCGAAAAGCTGCAACCCGAGCGTTTGATGCCGCCGGGCACGATTCCGATCGCCGCGGCGGCGAATGTCGCGGAAGTCGCCGACATCGGCGATATCGAGGCGGATCTGAACGGCGACGTGGTGGTGTTGCAGGACGACTCGCACGTCGGCTTCCAGTCGATGATCGAATCGATCATGAAAATGGCCGACGGCCATCTGAAGCGGCTGAACAACCGGCGTCGCGAGACCTGTCCGGCATCCGATCTGGTGATCGGCGTGCAGTGCGGCGGCAGCGATGCGTTCTCCGGACTGACCGCGAACCCCGCGGTGGGCTTCGCGACCGACCTGCTGGTGCGCGCCGGCGCGACCGTGATGTTCTCGGAAGTCACCGAAGTGCGCGACGGCGTCGACCAGCTGACGGCGCGCGCGGCCAACGCGGAGGTTGCCGCGGCGATCATCCGCGAGATGCAGTGGTACGACGATTATCTGAAGCGCGGCGGCGCGGACCGCAGCGCCAACACCACGCCGGGCAACAAGAAGGGCGGCCTGTCGAACATCGTCGAGAAGGCGATGGGTTCGATCATCAAGTCGGGCAATTCAGCGATTTCCGGCGTGCTGTCGCCCGGTGAGAAGGTTCGCCAGAAGGGCCTGATCTACGCGGCCACGCCGGCCAGCGATTTCATCTGCGGCACGCTGCAAGTCGCCGCCGGCATCAACCTGCATGTGTTCACGACCGGCCGCGGCACGCCGTACAGCCTCGCCGAAGTGCCGGTCATCAAGGTCGCCACGCGCTCGGATCTGGCGCGCCGCTGGCACGATCTGATGGACATCAACGCAGGTACGATTGCGACCGGCGCCGCCACCATCGAAGACGTCGGCTGGGAACTGTTCCGCCTGATGCTCGACGTGGCGAGCGGGCGCAAACAGACTTGCGCCGAGAAACTCAAGCTGCACAATGCCTTGACGCTGTTCAACCCGGCGCCGGTGACCTGATCCGGGCTCGCCCGAACCGCTTTGAACCGCTTTGAACCGCCCGGCTGTCCCGATCTGATCGACGTAATCACCTAGTAGATAGACACATGACCGACTCAACGCTTGAACGCCCAGTGACACAGAAACCTTTTCGCCGCCTTCTGCTGACCGGCGCCGCCGGCGGCCTCGGCAAGCAACTGCGCGGCGCGCTCGCCGCGTGGGCCGATATCGTGCGTGTCAGCGATATCGTGCCGCTCGGTGAAACGGCTGCACATGAAGAAGCGTCGATCGTCGATATCGCCGACGAAGCCGCGGTGCTCGCGCTGCTCGAAGGCGTGGACGCGGTCGTGCACCTCGGCGGCATTTCCGTCGAGGCGCCGTTCGAAGACCTGCTCGAAGCGAATATCCGCGGGATGTACAACCTCTATTCGGCGGCGCAGAAGCAGGGCGTGAAGCGCATCGTCTACGCCAGCTCGAATCACGCGGTCGGTTTTCATCCGACCACGTCGGTGCTCGACATCGACGCGCCGCTGCGCCCGGACAGCCTGTACGGTGTGACGAAGTGCTTCGGCGAATCGCTGTCGCGCTATTACTTCGACCGCTTCGGGCTGGAAACCGTGTGTCTGCGGATCGGTTCGTCGTTCGAGCAGCCGAAGAACCCGCGCATGCTCGTCACCTATCTGAGCTTCCGCGACCTGATCGAACTGGTGCGCTGCTCGCTGTTCACCAATCGCGTGGGTCACGCGATCGTCTACGGCGTGTCGGACAACCGCACCAAGTGGGTCGACAACACGAAGGCGGCGTTCCTCGGCTTCCGTCCGCAAGACAGCTCGGTCGAGTTCGAGCATCTGTTTCCGGTCACGGCGCCCACCGCCAATTTCGACGATCAAACCCAGTACTACCAGGGCGGCCCGTTCGTGCTGGCCGGCCCGATGGAGCCGAAGCGATGAGCGCCGCGACGAATCCGCGAGTCGAACGGCTCGAAGGTGCCGGCGAGGTGCCCGCGCAGGTCGGCGAAAGCCCGGTGTGGCGTGCGGCGGAACAGGCGCTCTACTGGGTCGACATTCCGGCGCGCAAGATCGTGCGCTTGCGGGTCGACTCGGGTGAGCGGTCCGAATGGGTGATGCCGGAGCAGGTGGCCTGCATCGCGTTCGATCATCGCGGCACTGTGCTGGCCGGCTGCGAGACCGGGCTCTTTGCCGTCACGTTGCCGCAAGGCGCGCGTCACGGCGAGGCGGTTGCGGTGACCGGCAGGAAACTCGCCGCGCCTTCGTTTCCGGTCGCGGGCATGCGTTTCAACGACGGCCGCTGCGACCGGCAAGGGCGCTTCTGGTCCGGCACGATGGTGCAGGACATGTCGGCGGCCAATCCCGCCGGCGCGCTGTATCGCTTCGATGAAAAGGGCGTGCTGTCCGCGCCGGTGGTCGACAGCCTGATCACGCAGAACGGCCTTGGCTGGTCGCCGGACGGCACGACGATGTATATGTCCGACTCGCATCCGTTGCGGCGCACCATCTGGGCGTTCGACTACGACACCGAAACCGGCGAGCCGCGCAACCGGCGCGTGTTCGCCGATCTGCACGACTACGCCGGCCGTCCCGACGGCGCAGCGGTGGATGCCGACGGCTGCTACTGGATCTGCGCGAACGACGCGGGCCTGCTGCTTCGCTTTACGCCGCAGGGCAAGCTCGACCGGCAGATCGCCGTACCGGCGGTAAAGCCGGCCATGTGCGCATTCGGCGGCCGGGATCTGGATACGCTGTTCGTCACGTCGATTCGCCCCGGTACAGGCGCCACCGAACACGACGGCCATCTGTTTGCGGTGCGTCCGGGCGTGACCGGCCTGGCTGAGCCGGAATATGCCGGCGCGCTCTGAAAGCGGCTGGTAATCGTCTACGAACGGGCGCCGCGCAATTAGTCTGCCGGTGCCCGACAGTCGCCTGTTTTATTCATCACTCGTCGTACAACAAAGTGGCGAAAATGCCACTTTGCAGCCATCTCTTTTTCTCATCATCAGCCGCCCGGCATCCGCGTCATTTAACTCTAAATCCTTTGTTGACTTAGGGTTGCGCGTGATTTCCAGCCGGAAACTCTTACGCAAAAATTGGACTTGTCCGGGTAAATACCGGCTGTACAACTGCACCCTCGTTTTATAGACTTCATATGTCGTCGTACAACATATGAGCCCAAACAATTTGCTTTCGAGATAGCTTGGGTTCGCGGGACGAAGAGGGCGGGTGCTCTGCGTAATGTGTCGATCGCGCGGGCTCACGCCGATGCAGTTGAAGTGCAGAAGTCGTGTTGTCTGACAGGAGTGCTGAGTATCTGTGCCGGGGACTTTGCACAGGCCAGCGCGGCAAAGCGTCGTTGCCCCACGGGCGAGGATGGCCGAGCCGGAGACGCAATAAAACCATGTCACATCCGCGAGCGGCCCTTTCCAATCGACTGGATGGTTCAAAATTTCAAGGAATGTCACGATGAAAAACAAGTTCGCCACTTCCCGTGTTTCGCTGCTCGTCGCCGCTTCCGTGCTGGCCTTCAGCACCGTGTCGGCTCATGCGCGCACGTTCCGCGTGTCCGATGTGCATAGCGACGCCTATCCGACCAACATGGCCGTGAAGTACATGGGCGAGCAGATCAGCAAGGCGACGAACGGCAAGGACACGGTGAAGGTGTTCGGCAACAGCGCACTCGGTTCGGAAAACGACACGATCGACCAGGTGCGGATCGGCGCGCTCGACATGGCGCGCGCGAACGGCGCCGCGTTCAACGAAATCGTTCCTGAATCGATGATCCCGTCGCTGCCGTTCCTGTTTCGCGACATCGACCATTTCCGCAAGGTGATGTACGGCCCGGAAGGCCAGAAGATTCTCGACGCGTTCAAGGCGAAGGGCATGATCGCGCTGACGTTCTACGAGAGCGGCGCGCGTTCGATGTACTCGAAGAAAGCGGTCCATTCGCCGGCCGACATGAAGGGGCTGAAGGTGCGCGTGCAGCCGTCGGATCTGATGGTCGACGAAATCAGGGCGATGGGCGGCACGCCGACGCCGATGCCGTTCGCCGAAGTCTATACGGGCCTGAAGACGGGGCTCGTCGACGGTGCGGAAAACAATCTGCCGTCGTACGAAGAAACCAAGCATTTCGAAGTCGCTCAGGTCTACTCCGAAACCCAGCACTCGATGACGCCGGAAGTGCTGGTGTTCTCGAAGAAGGTGTGGGACACGCTGACGCCGCAGGAACAGGAGATCATCAAGAAGGCCGCGGCCGACTCGGTGCCTTACTACGTGAAGCTGTGGACCGCGCGTGAAAACGACGCAGCCAAAATCGTGACGAAGGGCGGCGCGACGATCGTGCCGGCTGCGCAGATCGACCGCGCAGCGTTCGTAAAGGCGATGCAGCCGGTGTGGGCGAAGTATGAAAAGACGCCGCAGATGAAGCAGCTCGTCGACGAAATCCAGGCCGTCAAATAAAGAACCCGTTGTGCCGTGACACGAAAAGCCGTGCAGATGTTCTGCCGGCTTTTCTGCTGCATGTTTCCTGTACCGCTGAAGTTGTACAGGATGCCTGAACGAACAAGATGAGTCAGTCGTATGCAAGGATGGGGTCAATGAGCTTCATGAAACGCCCAAATGATTTTCTGTTTCGCCTGCTGGTGGTCGTCGCGTCGGTGAGTCTCGCCGTGCTGTGCCTGCTGGTGATCTACAGCGTCGTGATGCGCTATGTGTTCAGCGACGCGCCGGATTTCGTCGAGCCGATCGCATTGCTGCTGGTCATCGTGATCGCGATGTTCGGCGCCGCGTTGAAGGTTCGCGAAGGCGGCCATATCGGGCTCGATTCGCTGGTGACGAAATTGCCGCCGAAAGGCCAGACCGTTGCGCATGCGTTCCAGCATCTGTGCCTGATCGCATTGGCGGTGGCGATTTTCTTCGGTTGTCTGCAGATGGCCGAAACGACGATGGACGACCGCATTCCGATTCTAGGCCTGCCGGAAGCGCTTCGTTATGTGATTCCGGTCATCGCCAGCGTCTGCATTGCACTGTTCTCGTTCGAGAATCTCCTGGCGCTTTTCGTACAGAAACAAAAATAGAACAATCATGGAACTTGCCCTTCTTTCTATCAGTTTTCTTGTCTTCCTCGTTCTCGGGGTTCCGGTTTCATTCGCGTTGGGGCTATCCTGCGTCCTGACCTATCTGTATGAAGGCCTGCCGGCTGCGACCGCGATGCAGTCGATGATCTCCGGCATGAACGCGTTCTCGTTCCTCGCCGTGCCGTTCTTCATTTTCTCCGGCGAGCTGATGCTGCACGGCGGTATCGCCGACCGTATCCTGCGTTTCGCGCAAGCCACTGTCGGGCATTTCCGCGGCGGCCTCGGCATGGCGAACGTGGTCGCCTGCACGTTGTTCGGCGGCGTGTCCGGTTCGCCGACCGCCGATACGTCGGCGATGGGCGGCGTCGTGATTCCGCTGATGAAGCGCGAAGGCTATAGCGCCGCGTATGCGGTCAACGTGACCACGCACTCGTCGCTGGCCGGCGCGTTGATGCCGACGTCGACCAACATGATCATCTACGCGTTCGCCGCACAAGGCATCACGGGGACGCTCAACGGTCACCAGATGAGCGGCGTGTCGATCGGCGATCTGCTGTTCTCCGGTCTGCTGCCCGTGCTGTGGGTGATGGGCTTCGTGCTGATCGCCGCGTACTGGCAAGCGGTGCGCTACGGTTATCCGCGCCGTCCGGACGGTTCGACCGAACTGCAGCGCTTTCCCGGCTGGTTCGCGGTGGGCCGCACATTCCTCGGCGCATTGCCCGGCCTGATGGTGATCGCGATCATCCTGGTGTGCGTGGCGAAAGGGATTGCGACGGCGACGGAGGCCGCGGCTATCGCGGTGGCTTATTCGCTGGTGCTGACCATCGTCGTATATCGCACGATGACGATGACGAAGCTGTTCCATGCGCTGTCGAAAGCGGCGAAAACCACTGGCGTGGTGCTGCTGCTGATCGGCGTGTCGAACATGTTGCGCTACCAGATGGCGTATCTGGAGATTCCCGATGCGATCGAGCGCATGCTCGACGGCGCGACCAGCATGCCGTGGCTGATGCTTCTGTACATCAACCTGATCCAGATTTTCCTCGGCACGTTCGTGGACATGGCAGCGCACATCCTGATCACGACGCCGCTGTTCCTGCCGATGGCGATGCATAGCGGCGTGGGTCCGGTGCAGTTCGGGATCATGATTCTGCTGAACTGCGCATTGGGTCTCGTGCATCCGCCGATCGGTTCGGTGCAGTTCATCGGTTGTGCAATCGGCAACGTGTCGATCGGCGAAACCACCAAGGTGGCATGGCCGTATTACCTGGCGATTTTCAGCGCGATCAACGTCGTGACCTATGTACCGATGTTTTCCACGTGGTTGCCGAGCCTGATCAATGGACACCCGGTTTTCTGACGAGTGCATTCGGAGTGGACGCTGTACAGACAGCGCCTAATTAAAAATAAGTTTTTTACAGAGGAGCACAAATGAAAAAGGCACTTGCAACCTCCGCCCTTGGGTTGGTCGCCCTCGGCGCGCACGCTCAGAGCAGCGTGACGCTCTACGGGATCATCGATACCGGCATCGGTTATCAGAGCAGCCAGGCGGCGCTCGGTTCGAACTCCGGCGGCCACTCGGTCGTGAAGGTGGTCAACGGCATCTGGGCCGGCAGCCGTTTCGGCCTGAAGGGCAGTGAGGATCTGGGCGGCGGCACCAGGGCGATCTTCCAGTTGGAAGAGGGCTTCAACAGCGCGACCGGTGCGCAAGGCGTCTCGGGTCTCGCGTTCAATCGCCAGGCGTATGTGGGTGTCGCCAATTCGACGTTCGGTTCGCTGACGGCAGGCCGCCAGTACACCGCGTACTACACGATGCTGTCGCCGTACAGCCCGACCACGTGGCTGACCGGCGCTTACGGCGCGCATCCAGGCGATATCGATTCGCTGGATACGCTGTACCGCGCGAACAACTCGCTGGTGTATACGTCGCCGAACATTCATGGCCTGACGGTCAGCGGCTCGTATTCGCTGGGCGGCGTGGCCGGCAGCCTGAATGCCGGTTCGACGTACAGCGCGGGCGCGCAATATGCGAACGGCCCGATCGGCCTCGCGGTGGGTTTCCAGCGCATCAATAACTCGACGCCGGGCGGCGGCGCGTGGGGCGCGGATTCCACGACGTCGAACGCGGGTGCTCAAGCCGGCGTGTCGGGCATCAACAACGGCTACCAGACGGCGCAAGCGCAGCAACGTGTTGCGGTGACGGGCGGCTATACGTTCACGTCGCAATGGGATATCTCGTTCTCGTATTCGAACGTGCAATACATCCCGGGTATCAACTCGAAGTTCAGCAACGAGGCAATCTTCAACACGGGTGGCCTGGTGCTGCACTACAAGCCGCTGCTGTCGCTGGATCTGGCCGCGGGATATAGCTACACGCGTGCTACGGAGTCGAACGGGATCACGAGTTCGGCCAGCTACAACCAGTTCAACCTGTCGCAGTACTACAGCCTCTCCAAGCGCACCGGCCTGTATGCGCTGGAGGCTTATCAGCGCGCGAACGGCAAGACGCTGGGCACGAGCGGCAACATCATCAACGCCACCGCCGATATCGGCGACGGCCAGAACGGTGCGCCTTCGTCGTCGCGCAGCCAGTTTGCTGCGGGCGTCGGCATCATCCACAAGTTCTAAGTATCGGGTGGAACGGCGGCGCGGTTTCGATACGCGTCGTCCGGCAGGACAGGAGCTGCGTGCGTTATGCCCGCAGCTCTTTTTTTTGGCTTGTTTTTTTGCGCTGAGTTTTGTGGCCGACGCTGCTGCTTACGCGTCTGTGTCGGACCACAGGCGGCCACCTGTCGCCCAGTTTTCTCGCTTCACGTCGGTGAGAACGATGTCGACGGAATTCGGCTCGACGCCGAGCGTTTCGCATGTTGCCTGGGTAATGGCTTTGACGAATTCGCGTTTCTGCTCGAGCGAGCGGCCTTCAAACAGTTCGATGTGAAACGTGGGCATTGCGGAGTCTCCGTGATGGATCGGGTTGAGTGTGAAGCTCGGAAAATCGGCGGACTGAATTCACTCGCGATAGCTGCGGTCGAGACGGTCGAGTTTGCGCAGCAGGGCCGGCCATTCTAGTACGCCTTCAACGGCACCGCCGTCATGGAGCTGTTCTGCGGTGCGCGCGCAAACGGAATCGTCGGGCACGATCAATTCCGCACCACCGGCCTGGGCCTGCAACTGGATCTCGCATGCCTTGATCAGCGTGGCCATCAGCACATACGCTTCGGCGACGGTGCGCCCCGCGGTCAGTGTGCCGTGATTGCGCAACAGCATCGCCGGTTTGTCCGCGAGATGCGCGACGAGGCGTTCGCCTTCCGCTGGTGTGAACGCGAGACCTTCGTAGTCGTGATACGCGAGGTGGCCATAAAAGCGCAGCGCGTGTTGCGAGGCCGGCAGGAGTCCCGCCGGTTGCGCGGACACCGCGATGCCCGCGGTATTGTGCAGATGCATCACGCAGAACGCGTCTTCGCGCGCCGCATGCACGGCGGCGTGCAACGCGAAACCGGTGGCGTTCACCGGATGCTCGCTCGTGCCGACCACATTGCCTTCGATATCGATCTTCACGAGGTTCGACGCGCGCACTTCGTCGAACGCGAGACCGAATGGATTGATCAGAAAGTGGCCCGGTTCGTCGGGCACGCTCGCCGAGATATGCGTGTAAATCAGGTCGTCCCAGCCGTTGAGCGCGGCGAGCCGGTAGGCGGCGGCCAGGTCGACGCGCGTGCGCCGTTCCGAGTCGGATTGCGGGCCGGTCTCGGCGATGCGGCCGGCGGGTGTGTGGGTGAAGGACATCGGTAGCTCCTGTCGCTGTCTTCTGTCATTGTTTTGCGTGCTGAACCTGCGCGGTCTGGCCCGGATGTCTCGCGGGTGCCGACGCCAGCAACTCGATCGCTCGCCGGGCGTTTGCGTGTTCAGGATGTGGGCTGCTGGGCACAGCGGCATTGCGTGCTGCGCTAACCGCCATACGCCTGCTAAAACCGAAGCGATTCGCGAACCACTGCATGCTCCATGTCGCCAGCACAAACGGTGCGGTCATCGCAGGCAAGCCGTAATATGCCGCGAGCGCTTCCAGCACGACAGAAAGCGCCACGCCGGCCGCGATTGTCGTGATGCCGCAGTCAGCCAGAGCGATCGCGGTCAGTGCGCCGTTGAATCCTAACAGGCCCACGCTGAACGAGCTTGTATGCGCGCCGATCAACAGATGAGCAAAGCTCGCGAAGCCCGCGCCGAACAAAGCCCACAACGCGTGTCGTCGCGATGCCGCTGCAATGCCGATCACCACCAGCAAACCCGGCAACGCACCTGACGCAAAACCGATCTGTGCGAAGCTGGAGAACACGCCAGTGCACCCTTGCACGACACTCAGCGCGTGATCTGGAGAAAGTTTGGTTTGCGGCTCCATGCCAGCTTTCATGAGCGGTAACCAGAGCCACGTAACGATCAGGCACGGGCTCGAAAAAACGCTGAGCCCGCGCGCGCGCAAACGGCGCGACCACGGCTCCAGCAACCACGCGGTGGCGGTCGCCGCGAGAAGCGCCACCGCGGCGGCTGTTGCGTTGTCGGCGATGAAGCTGAACGCGGCGAGGCCGGCCAGCGCACCGTTGAAACCGTGTAGACCGGCACGTGTGTCGTCTTCGTCGCAGCCGGCCAGCAACGCGCTTACGTTCGCCGCGACTGCACCCATCAGCGCCGCGCACGCGAGCCGCGGATCGTAGAGCAGCCACGCGGCGAGCAGGCACGCGCCGGTGAACGAGTCAGCTTGCAATGCGATCTGGCCGAGGCTGCGCAGCAAGGTGCGCAGCGCGGCGGATTGCGCTTCGGTTGCGGCGGCGTGCATGGCGTGAGATTGACCAGGTTCGATTGCGACGATGCGCGTCGCCGCCGAGGCGTGTGGACAGCGCCGTCGACGAGTCGCGCGGGATGCGAACCGCGAGCATAGGCCGCCGGCGCGCCGGCGGGCATGGCCGCACGTTGATAGTGGCTATTTGCAACACATACGCAGGGTAGGGACGTACAAGGGAATCGCAAGCTTTCGCGCTAGGATGGATGCCCGGTGCGCGTCGCGCGCCGCTATTCACGGAGACGGCGCATGCGCGAACTACGGTGGGCTTCGGAAGAGGGCGACGGTATCGAACATCTGGCGTTCGACGCGCGCGCGGACGGCTTCGCGGCGGAAAGCGCGGTGGTCGGGCAGCGTTACGGCAACGCGTACGGGCTGCACTACGCGGTGCGTGTCGACGCGCAGTGGCGCACTACCTACGCGTGGCTGAAAATCGTCGGCGGCGGCGAGCTTGAGCTATATGGCGACGGCAACGGTCATTGGAGCGATGGCCATGGTGTCGTGCTGGATGCAATCGAAGGCTGCGTCGATATCGATATTGCCGCCACGCCGTTTACCAATACGCTGCCGATCCGACGTTTGCAACTTGCAGAGGGCGAACGCCGCCCGATATCGGTCGCGTATATTTCGACGCCGGATTTGCAGGTCACGCGAGTCGAGCAGGCTTATTCTTGCCTCGCGCTGAATCGCGAGTATCGCTATGAAGGCATCTTTCGCGATTTCACCGCGGACATGCAGGTCGATCAGGACGGACTCGTGATCGACTATCCGACGCTGTTCAGACGCCTGCCGCTCGCGCGTTGACCGGCGCAGGCGTCGGCGCCATTCCCGCGCGATCCGCGCCATGCCGTTCGACAAAGCGTTCGATGCATGCCGCGATCCGTTCAGGCTCGCGCAATACCACCCAGTGGCCCGCATCGATCTCCGTGCGGCTATACGGGCCGAGCCAGGACTCGAGACCGAGCGATAGTTCCGGTCCGACATAACGGTCACGCAACGGCACGATGAATTGCACGGGCGCATGCGCGTGGCGCGCACGCGGGCGCAACAGCTTGTCGATGAAATTGGCGCGGTAGAGGTTCAGGCCGTTGAGCGCATTGCGCAACTGCGAAGGATCGCGCGCGGGCCGCACACGTTCGGTCAAACGTAGCCACAGCGGCCACATGCGAGCGCCGCCTGCGCGCCACACCAGTTCCGGCAGCAAGGGCAGATGAAAGAAGAAGATGTACCAGGACTTGAGCGTTTGCCGCAGGCCGCTGCCGAATGGGCGTTTTGCGGCCGGATGCCTGCGTTGTTCCTGGGCGCTCTCGTCCGGGACAACGGGCGCGTCAGGCCGTCCCTTGTCCCCATGCAGATTCAGCGACGCATGATCGAGACATGGTCCCGAGATCGATGTATACGACGCAATACGGCCCTTGAAAGCCGGATCGGTGACGGCTTCCCAGCTTTGAATGGAACCCCAGTCGTGCCCGACCAGATGAAACGGCCGCCCGCCACAAGTCGCATCCGCAACAGCCGCAAGATCGGCGGCCAGCCGTTCGAGCCGGTACGCCGAGCGGGAATGCGGCGCGTCGGACGAGCCCGCGCCGCGCACGTCGTAGCTGATCACCCGGTAACGCGTATCGAGTTGCGCACGCACCGGTTCCCATACCGCAGCCGAATCCGGGTAGCCGTGCACCAGCACCACCGGTTGCGCGTCGCGCGGTCCGCTGACGTAGACCGCGAGCCGCACGTCGCCGGCCTCGACCGACAGCGTATCGCGTATCACGCGGCCGCCTGCGCGCCGCGCCGTATGCCTTTGCGAGCGCTCGGCGTGACCGCGTTAGTGGCCTCGATCGCGGCGACGAGGCCGTCGATTCGCGCCAGTTGCGCGCGATTGTCGTAGTCCCACGGGTGGAAGCCGGGCCGGAAAAAGCTCAGCCATTCGCCGGCGATGCGCGGAAACACGCCATGACGCGGACCGTACAGATACTTGAGCACGCGCCACATGCCGCGAATATGGCCGCCGCGTTTGCGGTCGGCGATCATCAGACGAATGTGGTAATCGAACACGATCAGCCAGAACATCACCGTGGTGGAAAGCATCGTTCCGGTGCGCAGCAGATAGCGGCCGACGCCCGGCTTGAGCACCGTATTCCACACGTCGTAAGAGACGGATTTATGTTCGGTTTCTTCGAGCGCGTGCCAGGTCCACATCTGCGTATAGCCTTCCACCGATCCGCCGATGCGCGTCGCGTCCTCCAGCAGCAAACCGGCCAGCATCGCGGTGTAATGCTCGAGACACACCGTCACCGCAAGCTGATACGAATCCGGCAGGATCTTGCGGCCGAATTTCAGAATGGCCTGCAGCCGTTTGTCGAGCTTGTGCGCAGGCAGGCCGGCTTCCTGCAGCAGATCGTTGTATTCGATGTGCTCGCGCGTATGCATGGCTTCCTGGCCGATAAAGCCGAGTACCTGCTTTTTCAGTTCGGGGTCGTCGATCTGGTCGCGGTAGTTGCGCACGCTGTCCATGAAGAAACGCTCGCCGGCCGGGAACAGCAGCGAGAGCGCATTGAAGAAGTGTGTCACATGCGAGCCTTGCACGTGCCAATCGCAGGCACGTTCCTTAGGCAGATTGAAACGAAGGTCGCGGCGAACCGGCATCATGGCCTTTCTCCTGGTGTTCGGGTGATTCGTGATGTGCTGCGGATCCGGATGTCGGGTTCAGTTGGCGCAGCACGGTTTGCACTTTTCGCAGGCCGTATCAGGCGCGCCGGCTGTTCATCTGCGCGGCACGGCGCGCACGCTTTTCGGCGATGCGTTTCATGCGGCGCGTTTGCATTACCACCAGCGCCTGATACGCGGCGGGTAACGTGCGCGCGAGCCAGTCGGCGGCGCGCGCGTCGCGGCCGATCAGCACGCGCCGTTTGTTCTTGCGCACGCCGTCGAGAATCACGCGCGCGGCTTCGTCGGCGGTGGTGATGAAGAACTTCTCGAAGTCGTCCTTGCCTTGCTGTTCGTTTTCCAGCATGAAGCCGACCATGTTCGGCGCGATCCGGCTCGATTGCGCGATGCTCGTGCGAATGCCGCCAGGATGCACGCAGGTGGCCGAGACGCCGCACTTCATCAGGTCGAGCTCCTGGCGAAGCGCTTCAGTAAAGCCGCGTACTGCGAATTTGGTCGCGTTGTAGCCGCTCATGCCCGGTTGCGAGAACAGGCCGAACACGCTCGACGTATTGACGATATGCCCCGCGCCGGACGCCTTGAGGTACGGCAGAAACGCCTTCGTGCCGTGCACCACGCCCCAGAAATTGATGCCGACGATCCACTCCAGGTCCGCGTAATCCATCCCTTCGATGGTGCTCGACAGCGCGACGCCCGCGTTGTTGAACACGAGGTTCACGCGCTGATGCTGCGCCGCTGTTTCTGCGGCCCAGTCGAACATCGCCGCGCGGTCCGACACGTCGAGCACGCGCGTGGTGATCCGCAACGGCGCGCCGACGATCTGCGGCGCGGCCGCTTGCGCGAACTGCGCGGTTTCGGCGAGGCTCGTCGGGTTGCGGTCGGCGAGCGCGAGGTGGCAGCCTTCGCGCGCCAACTGGATCGCGAGCGAGCGGCCCATGCCGGAGCCTGCGCCGGTGATCGCGGCCACTCTATCGGTGAAGTTTTTCATGAGTTTGTCTCCTGTCCTCGTGCGTTGTTATGTGGGTCAGGTTGCTTCCGCGGAAGTCGTCGCGCTCGGGCCGGCTGCGTGCGCCGGTTGTTGCAACGAGCTGGTTTGTGCGCTTGCCGCGCTTGCCGGATGTGCCGGACGTGCGGCGGGCGAATACGCGACGTAATCGCTCATGCTGAAGCTGCTGGTGGCCTGGCGGAATTTGTACGCGAATCCCGGCCACAGCGTGGTGTTTTTGCCGGTCTTCGGGTCGAGATACCAGCTCTTGCAGCCGCCTGTCGACCAGATCGCCCGGCCGAGCTTCTGCTGGATCTGCTCGTTGTACGCGCGTTCGACCTGCGGGCGCACTTCGATCGCGTCGGCATGCTCGGCGTTCATCGTCTTCAGCGCGCGCAGGATGTACTCGACCTGCGACTCGATCATGAACACCATCGAGTTATGGCCGAGACCGGTGTTCGGACCCACGATCATGAAAAAATTCGGATAGCCAGGCAGTGCGGTGCCGAGGTATGCATGCGCGCCGTCGCGCCACGTATCGACGATGTCCACGCCGCCCCGGCCGCGCACCACGCCCCGCGGAAACGGATCGGCCACCTGGAAGCCGGTGCCGAAGATCAGCGTGTCGGCCGGGTGGCGCACGCCGTCGCTCGTCACCACGGCATCTGCTTCGATGCGCGCAATGCCGGTCGTGGTGACCGACACGTTCTCACGCGACAGCGCGGGGAAGTAGTCGTTCGAAATCAGGATGCGCTTGCAGCCCATCGTGTAGTTCGGCGTGAGCGTGGCGCGCAGTTGCGGATCGGGCACCTGACGGCGCAGATGGCGCTCGGCCACTTTCTGCGCGGTCTTCATCAGCGAAGGGTGAATCGCGAAGCCGAACGCGCGCGATTCGAGCATGCAGTAGAGCGCCGAACGCATGATCTTCTGCGTGAACGGCAGGTGTTTGAAGAGCCACTGTTCGAGCGGTTTCACCGCACGATCGGCTTTCGGCATGATCCACGGCGGCGTGCGCTGGAACAGGTTCAGATGCGCGACGCGCGGCGCGATTTGCGGCACGAACTGGATCGCGCTCGCGCCGGTGCCGATCACGGCGACGCGCTTGCCCTCGAGCGGATACGTGTGGTCCCAATGCTGCGAGTGAAACGCGCGGCCCCTGAAATTCTCGATGCCGGGAATGTCCGGCATCGCCGCGCGCGACAGGCCGCCCATGGCGGAGATCAGCACCCGCGCGGACCATTGCTGGCCGTTCGCGAAGCTCAGATGCCAGCGGTGCTGCGCTTCGTCGTACACGGCGGTGGCCAGTTCATGGCCGTAGCGCAGATGCCGCTGAATGCCAAAACGCTGCGTGCAGTCTTCCAGATACGCGCGGATTTCCGGCTGACGCGCGAACATGCGGGTCCAGCGCGGGTTCGGTGCGAACGAGAACGAATAGACGTGCGATTGCACGTCGCACGCGCAACCGGGGTAATGGTTGTCGCGCCAGGTGCCGCCGACCGAGTCGGCCTTTTCGGCGACGATGAAGTCGGTCAGGCCGGCCTGGCGGAGCCGGATCGCCATGCCGAGCCCCGCAAAGCCGGAGCCGATGATGGCGATATCGGTAACGATGGGCGACGCGTCGGGCGGCGCGGTGTCGTGGGGCATCATGCGAGCGTTCATCCGATCCGTCTCCTTGTTGTTCACTCTTAACTGTTACATTGTTTGATGTAACAATAGAGGCTGTCAACGGATGGCGCAAGCGAGCGGTTAGATGCCCAACTCTAGGGGTGAGTATTTCTATTTCATGATGTGGAATAGAACATGAAAAAGCGGACCCGCAGGTCCGCCTCGGTTTCATCCTGTTAATGGCCCGCCGATCTCACTTCGCGCTCAGCGCGGCGGTCGCTTCCCGGTTCTGCCACACGTTGTCCTTCACCGTGATTTTCTGCGGGATCAGATGGGCGCCGTAGAACACGTCGGCCACACCTTGCTGTGAACGCACGACGTCGTCGGTGATGGCCGTTGCGCCGTACGGATAGCGCCGCACCCACGTTTCCACGAGCTTCTGATCGAGCCCGACCTTCGGCGCGATCAGCGCGGCGGTTTCCACCGGATGCGCGTTCACCCACAGCCCGGTGGTGCGCAACTGGCCGAGAATCGCGGTGATCACGTCCGGATGCTGCTGCGCGAAGTCGCGCGTCGCTTCATAAAAGTTGTACGCGGGGTCGAGATTCGTATAGTCGACGAGCGGGCGCGCCTTCAGCGCCTGTTGCGCCGACGCGTAGTACGGGTCCCAGATCGCCCACGCGTCGACGGTGCCGCTTTCGAACGCGGCGCGCGCATCGGCCGGCGCCAGATAGACCGGCTGGATGTCTTCGTAACGCAGGCCGGCTTTTTGCAGCGCTTCGAGCAGCAGGTAGTTCGCGCTCGACCCCTTTTGCAACGCGACGCGTTTGCCCTTCAGTTCAGTCACGCTGTGCAGCGCCGAGTCGCCTTTGACCAGTATCGCTTCGCTATGCCGTCCGGCCGGCTCCGCGCCGACGTACACGAAGCGCACGCCGCCGGCCTGGGCGAACACCGGCGGCGGCGCGCCGGTATAGCCGAAGTCGAGGCCGTTCGCGTTCAGTGCTTCGAGCAGTTGCGGTCCGGCTGGAAATTCGAACCACTTGATGCTGTAGCCGAGCGGCTTGAGCTTGTCGTCGAGCGAGCCCTGCGCTTTGAGGATCGCGAGCAGCCCCGACTTCTGATAGCCGATGCGCAGCACCTTGGCCGTGTCGTTGCTCGCGGCGTTTGTGGTAGTGCCGGGGTTTTGAGCGACGGCGCTCAGGCTCGTGAGCGCGGCCAGCAACGCGGCAAGTTGAAGCGATGTTTTGACAGGACGGCCCATCCGGCGAATCTCCATGGCGTTTCGTTGGGTCGATTTTTCATCGATATTGAGAGCGGGAATCGTCGCATGGACGCCGCGCCGATCAAACGAAGCAATGGAGATTTGAATATGACGCGCGCGGGCCGTGTAGCCCGCGCCTGAGCGCCTGGTGGGCACGCCGCGCGCTTACTTGCCGGGTTTGGTTTTCTTGCCCGCGCCATGTTCGTCGCCCGCGCCTTCGGGCGGATGGCCGAGCTTCTTCGCCATGATCGCCGCGACGCGGTCGCCGAGATAGTCGCCCGACGCTTCCTCCAGCGCGCGGTTCATTTCGCTTTCGACCAGCACCATGGCGAGCGGGCGCACGCGCCAGATCGCTTCGACGAGCGCGGGCACATCGGCGGGCGGCGGCAGCGTATCGGCGTCGTAGCGGTCGAGCTGGCGGACCACCAGATCGACCAGCGCCTTCGCGACCGCATTGAAATGCGGCCGCGCGATACCCACGGCGTCGAGCAGATCGGCAAGCGGAATGCCTTCCTGCGCCATCGTCGCGCCGGCCGCGAGTGCCGACGGGCTGCCCGACACGAACGACAAACCGTTGCGCTCCAGCAGGCCGAGGTCGACCGCTTTGCCGAGCGCGCTCGGCGACGCTTTGTCGCCGAACATGTGCAGCAATTCAAGCAGCGAGTATTTTTTCGGCCGCTCGCGCGACCAGCGGCTGCCGATTGCGGATTCGAGGCCCAGGATCGAACGCAGATCGTGGCCTTCGTCGACGGCCATGATCAGGTCCTGGATATTCGCAAGCGTGTAGCCGCGGGTGAGCAGATGGTTGATCAGCTTGAGGCGCGACACGTGCGTGTCGTCGTACACGCCGACGCGGCCGCGTTTTTCAGGCGGCGCGAGCAGACCGCGGTCCTGGTACGCGCGCACGTTGCGCACCGTGGTGTCGGTGACGCGCGCGAGTTCGTCGACGGTGTATTCGTTGCGTGACGGGTCGCTGCCCGAAGCGGGGTTCGGAGCGGCGGCGTCGTCGGGAATGGGCGGGACGGGGGGCGGCGTATTGGGCATGGACGGGATTTTAACGCGGCCGCCCGCGCTTTAGCCGTGCGCTTGCAGCGCGTCGTCGGGCAAGGTGGACGCGCCCGCGCCGAGCGTGCGCTGCATCAGCGTGCTATCGAGCCAGCGTCCGTGCTTGAAACCGACCGCTTTCAACGTGCCGGTCAGTTCGAAACCGAGTTGCGCGTGCAGCGACATCGAGCCGCCGCTGCCGCCGTCGGCGATCACGGCGACCATCTGACGCCACGGTCCGGCTTCGCAACGCTCGATCAAAGCCTGCAGCAGCACGCGGCCGAGGCCGCGGCCGCGATACGCGTCGCTCACGTAGATCGAATCTTCGATCGTGTTGCGATAGGCGGCGCGGGGCCGGTACGGCGTCGCGTAACAGTAGCCGGCGACTTCACCGTCGATCTCGGCCACCATGTACGGCAGCCCGTGAGCGCGTACCGACGCGAGCCGCGTGCGCAGGTCGTCGACGGAAGGCGGGACTTCTTCGAACGACGCAACGCCGGTCAGCACGTGGTGCGCGTAGATCGTCTGGATGGCGGGCAAGTCGGCTTCCACGGCGTCGCGCACGAGCGGCGCGCTGAGCGGCGTGTCGGTTGAACTGGCGGAGGCGGGGCGGGTGGTACTCATACGTGTTCCTGTCGAGGCGGTATCTGTCTGTTGGGCTGTGTGCGAATACATTCAACTATGCCCGCCGCACGCGCGGATTTGAAGCGGGTCAAAAATCGTTTTGACCGGTCATGACATGCAGGCGGTATAGCTACGGACGGTTTGCAGGATTGTCCACACGCGTAGGTATTTGCGTCAACGCTCGAACTGGTCGAATTCGTTTTGCAGCTCGCGATTACGGGCCACGCGTTCGTCGATCGCCGGTCCGAGCCGTTCGACCACCGCCGAAATCAGCAGGTTGAACAGGCAGGTGAGCGGCGCGAGCGAATCCCAGAACTGGCCGACATCCGTTTTGACCTGCAGCAGATCGGCGTCGAAGTCGCGCGCCCACGGGCAATAGATGTCGGTGACGAGCGCGAACGGCAGGCCGCGGCGCGCGGCCGCTTCGCAATAGCGGCGCGCGATGGTCGAATAGGCGCGGGTATCGGTGACGATCAGATACGGCGACTTGAACTCCGAGTTCAGCGAGTCGACATATGAACCCGACATCCCGTCCGAGTAGAACACGCGCGGGCGAATATATTCGAGGTAGCTGTAGAACGCATTGCTGATACCGCGCGTGGATTGAATGCCGAGGATGTACACCGCGTCGGCATTCGAAATGCGTTCGGCGACGCGGGCGAACATCGGCGTTTGCGCGAGCTGGTACACGTGCTGGATCGCGCCGATTTCGAGCTGCAGCGAATGGGCGAGGGCGGTGTCAGGCTCGGCGGGAGGATTGCCGTCGGTCGAGGTCGCGTCGTGCTGGCCGGCTGTGCGGCGAAATGCGTCGAGCCGGTCGGTGATCAGCCACGGACGCTCCTGCGTGCCGCGCAATTCGCGTTTCAGGTCGTCGAGATTCTTGTAGCCGATGCTGCGCAGGAAGCGGCCCACCGAAATGCCGCTGGTGCCGGCTTGCTGCGCGATCTGATCGGCGTTTTCGAGGCCGAGCCGATCGAGGTTCGCCAGCATGTAACTGGCAACGCGTTTCGATGTGGGCGTGAGTTCGGCGAAGCGGGCTTCGACGGTTTGAGCAAAGGCGGTCGGCATCTTAGTCGCGGCGCGGGGCGAGTGGTGGGTCGATCACTGGAATGATGACATAGTCGACTCGCTTGCTGAGCGTAGAGCGGCGCGTGGAGTTGATCAAAGCGCTGATCGAAGCGCTGATCGAAGCGCCGCGGGTCAGACCGCCGGACGGGCCGGCGCGCTTTTCGAAAAGTGCCGCGCGCCCGCCACGCAGGCCACTACCACGACGGTGACCAGAATCATCGCGAGCGGCACCTGTTCGTGCAGCAGCAGGCCGGCGAGCAGCAAACCGAAGAACGGTTGCAGCAATTGCAATTGGCCGACTCCCGCAATTCCGCCGAGCGCGAGGCCGCGATACCAGAACACGAAGCCGATCAGCATGCTGAACAGCGATACGTACGCGAGGCCCCACAGCGCCGCGTGGCTCACGCCGTCGAACGAGGCCGGCCGCGTCCACCACGCGAGCGGCAGCATCAGCGGCAACGACAACACGAGTGCCCACGAAATCACCTGCCAGCCGCCAAGATGCCGCGACAGGCGCGCGCCTTCGGCGTAACCGAGACCGCACACGACGATCGCCGCCAGCATCAGCGCGTCGCCGAGCGGCGATGCGTCGAGTCCATGCCGTAACGCGAATGCGACCACAGCGCCGCTGCCGAGCGCCGAGAACAGCCAGAACGCCGCTTGCGGGCGTTCGCCGCCGCGCAGCACGCCGAAAATCGCAGTGGCGAGCGGCAGCAAGCCGATGAACACCACCGCATGCGCGGCATTCACGTGGCGCAGCGCAAGTGCCGTCAGCAGCGGAAAGCCGACCACCACGCCGAGCGCGACCACGATCAGCGGGATCAGATCGCGCCGCATCGGTCGCGCCTGCCGGAACACGAGCAGCAACAACAGCCCGAGTGTGCCGGCGATCGTCGCGCGGGCGACGGTGAGGAACACCGGGTCGAGGCCCTGCACCGCTATGCGCGTGGCGGGCAGCGAGCCGCTGAAAATGAGTACGCCGATGAGGCCGCTGAGCCAGCCGTTGGTTGTCTTGTCCATCGATGGAAATCCGTGCGTGAGAGAACGCCTTAAGCATCCTCCGATCGCGCGTAAACGGTAAGCTACGGATCAGTACAATTCACACAAACTGTACCTACTGTGGAGCAGTACAGATGGCGGAAAGCGAGTCTCAAAGCGCACTAAGTGTACTAGGCGCACTATCGGGCACCCGCGTCGGGACCGTGATGGACAGCCTGCGCGAGCGCATTGCCAGCCGTTCGCTGATGCCCGGCGCGCGCGTGCCGTCGATCCGCGCGATGACCGGAGCGCTCGGCGTGTCGAAGTCGACGGTGGTGGAGGCATACGACCGGCTGGTCGCGGAGGGCGTGATCGTCGCGCGGCGCGGTTCGGGATTTTTCGTGTCCGGTCATGCGCCGCCGTTCGCGCTCGCCGATCTGGGGCCGCGTCTCGATCGCGAAGTCGATCCGCTGTGGCTCACGCGGCAGTCGCTCGAGGCCGGCGCGAAGATGTTCAAGCCGGGGTGCGGCTGGATGCCCGCGTCATGGCTGCCGGAAGACGGCGTGCGCCGCGCGTTGCGTGCGGTGGCGCGCGATCCGCACGCGCTGCTGGTCGATTACGCGAGTCCGGGCGGCTTGCCCGCGCTGCGCCAGCAACTCGCGTGGCGGCTCGCGCAACACGGCGTGGAGGCGCCGCCCGAACAGATCGTGCTGACCGACGGCGGCACGCATGCACTCGATCTCGTGTGCCGTTTTCTGCTCGAACCCGGCGATACGGTGCTGATCGACGATCCGTGCTACTTCAACTTCCAGGCGCTGCTGCGCGCGCACCGGGTTCGCATCGTCGGGGTGCCTTATACGCCGAACGGTCCCGATCTGGCCGCGTTCGAGCGCGCGCTGATCGAACATCGTCCGCGCCTGTACGTGACCAATGCCGCGGTCCACAATCCGACCGGCGCGACGCTCGCACCTGCGATCGCGCACCGGCTCTTGAAGCTGGCGGGCGAGCACGATCTGCTGATCGTCGAGGACGACATCTTCGCCGATTTCGAAGGCGAACCCGCGCCGCGTCTGGCCGCATTCGACGGCCTCGCGCGGGTGGTGTCGATCGGCAGCTTTTCCAAGACCTTGTCGGCGGCGGTGCGCTGCGGCTATATCGCGGCGCGCAGCGCATGGATCGAGCCGCTGATCGATCTGAAACTGGCGACTTCGTTCGGCAACGGCCAGCTCGCGGCGAGCGTCGTGCATCGTTTGCTGGTGGACGGCACCTATCGGCGGCATCTGGAATCGATGCGCACCAAACTCGCCGACGCGATGGGGGAGACGATCCGGCGGCTCGGCTATGCGGGCCTTCAGGTGTGGACCCGCCCGCGCTGTGGGTTGTTCGTATGGGCGCGTCTGCCGGACGGACTCGATGCCGCCGAGGTCGCCCGTCATGCGCTCGCCGACAACGTGGTGTTCGCGCCGGGCAATGTGTTCAGCGCATCGCAAAGCGCCACCGGGTATCTGCGCTTCAACGTGTCGCAATGCAATCGCCCGAAGGTGTACGACGCGTTGCAACGCGCGATGGAGGTGTCGGCCGTGCGCGTTTAGCTGCGCTCAGGTCGACTCCCTTAGGTAACTTCACTCAGGTAACTTCATTTACACAGCAGAAGCAGCCGTTCCTGATCCGTGCAGGACGTGCGCGGCTTTTGCACGGCTTGCGTCGCCGCGGCCGCGCTCATCGCCGCGCTCTTGTTGACGAGGCACGCGCGCAGATGCTTCTCGACCGGGCCGTAGTATTTCCAGCCGCGCACGAGCGCCGGCAACTCGAGCTTCACCTGCTTCCACTTCGGATGGCCTTGCGCCTGCAGGTTGTCGAAGTTGGTGCACAGCGAGTCGGCGAAACGGTTCAGATTGACGACGGTATCGCGCAGCCCGTAATCGTAGGTGACGAGGAAGGCTTTGACGGTCAGCGTCGGCACGTCTTCTTTCAGCCAGTTCGGATAGCTGGCCGCGCGGATCGTTGCGGGAAAGTAGGTCTGTTTTGCGCGAGCGGTTTCGGGCGCGGCCGGGTCCACTTTCAACAAGCGGATCTGTTGCAGCAGTTCGGGATTCATGTCGTTGAACAGCTTGGCCGGCTGTCCGACCACGATGATCGCCACGTCCACTTTCTTCACGATCAACGCGGCAAGCGCGTCCTCGTTGCTCAGATGCTGGATGTTCTGGTCGGGAATCGGCTGACCGAACATCAGGTGATAAAGCGTGGTGGCCGATTGCGCGGTGCCGCTGCCTATCAGGCCGACGCTGATGCTCTTGTCCTTGATGTCCGCGAAAGTTTTTAGCGGCGAGTCGGCGCGCACCACGACGTTAATTTCTTCGTCGTAGAGCGGCATGATGAGCCGCAGCGGACGGATTGCGGTACCGGCGTCGGCGTTGCCCGCGTTCGCCATATCGAGGTAGGCCTGGTACACGTCGGACTGCACCAGCGCGAGCTTGACGCCCGGCTCGAAGCGCATGCGTTGCACGTTCTCCGCCGAGCCTTTCGATGCCATCACTTCGAGATCGATGCCGACCGGTGCGGCCACCCATTTCGCCAGATCCTGACCGAACTGGATATAGGTGCCTCGTTCCGGCCCGGTGACGATCTTGTAGTGCGCGGCTTCGGCAAGCGCAAACGACGACACGATCATCAACACCAGCCCCAGCCATCCCGTGAGAAGTCTCTTCAGCATGGTCGATCCACCTATCGTTCGGGTTTGAACAGCCGCTCGCGCCGACGTGTTCGACGCGCCGGTGCGAGAGGATTTGCTACGTCATGTTCGGCGCACGTCGCGTGCGATGTCCGTGGGTTGCCGCTCAGTCGCTGCGCAAATACGTGTTGCGGCGAGCTATGCGGAGATGCAGCCACTTCGCAGCCACTTCGTCGGCTGGTCAGACTATTCGGTATCCGTATGATTTTTCATTGACTCGCCTTGGCGGTCGCGGGTGACTTCGCGCCGCTGGCGCTCGGCCGGCTCCAGCCGGAATCCCTGATCGCTCGAGCGCGTGCTTCGGCGCTGTTCGCGTCGGCCACCGTGGCGCCCGCGTGCGGCGCGGTGGCTTGCGCGCCGTTCGGCTGCGGTATGGACGTTGGTGGCTGTGACGCAGCGTGTGACGCAGTTTGCGTCGCAACTCCGGCAGCGGCATGCGAATTGAGCGGCGCCCAGCCGGTTTCGCGAATCACGCGTTCGAGAATGCTTTTGGCGGCCGCGTTGCCGGTGTCGATGCTGAGCGCTTCGTTCGCATGCTGACGCGCGCATGGCCACGCTTGTTGCGCGGCGCACGTTTGCGCGGCCTGCAATGCGGCGTCGCGGCGCGCGGCCAACGGCTTCAGGTCGTTCAGCAGCGATTGCGCATCGGCATTGCCGGGTTGCAGCGCTTGCGTCGCAGCGAGAGCCGCCTGCGCCGTCGAGATGTCGTTGTTGCGGATCGCCTGGCGTGCGGTTTGGAGCGCTTGCGCGGCGTCGCGGAACTGCGGTGTGGGCGGGAGCACGGGTTTCGCCGGCGCGGGCGCGGCCATTTGTGGCGCGATAGGAAGCAGCAATGTGTTCGACGTGGAAGCGCCGGGCTTCGCGGCGATCGCCGGATTCGCAGCGGCGTTCTGATTCGCCGGTTGAGCGGACTGGGGCCGGGCAGCCTGCGTAGTCTGAGCAGGCGCATACGGTGCGATCGTGCCGGTGGTCGTTCTGGCGTCCTGCGTCGTGTCGTTCTGTTCGGTGTCGCGGCTTTGCAGATCGTGGTCGTCGCCGAATAGTTGATAGCCGACAAACGCCAGGCCGATTGCGACAATCGCGACGATCGCGAGCAGCACCTTGCGCACCGTGAGTCCACCGGGGCCTATCCAATGCGGGTGTTCGGCGAGCGGAGCAATCGGCGCGTCCGGCGATGCGAGAAACGGGGTGGGCAATTCCGGAGCGACACTCGCCGCGCTTTTCTGCGCGACGGGTGCGGCAGTGTCAGCGGTAGCGGTGGTCGGCGTGTCGATGTTGTTTCTCGGCGGCTTGTTCATCGCGCTGGCGCGGCTGCCTGGAATCACGACACGCTTGTGCGGACCCGCGTCGAGCGGATGCGCCGCGCCGCAATACGGGCAATAGTCGACTTCACGATACAGTGCGCCGCCACAGCGTTTGCAGGGCGTCGGAAAGCTTTGGCCGAGTAGTGTCTGGGTGGACATGCTGTGGACCCACCTGTTGGAAACGATGCCGGTACGGCATGCTCCAGATCGTGTTGAGGCAGGAGCAACGTCCGCGTAAATCACGATCCACATGCGCTAAAAGAGCGTTGGGCCGCACGTTTGCGCATGCGGTGCCGCTGCTTCCAATATGTGGCGTTTCGTTGAGCGCGTCAATCGCCGGTGATACCTAGCGTGTGTGCGTCAGCGCACATTTCCAGGTACGACGAAACACTGCATATGCAGGCAGGACGAACGGACGGTGAGCTTTTTGTACGCGGCGCGCGGAGTCGTCGAACAAACGCGCGTGAACATCATGACAGACGTGAAAACAGAACGAGGTCGAAGCGCATGGCGCCCGACCTTGTCTTTAAGTGCTTGTAGCGCGCACCGGGCGCATCAGTGCTGGCGCAGCGGATGATCCTTCAGCAGCCACGCGAGCGCGAAAGCCAGCACCACCACGCATGCGGCCGATAGATAAACCATGTGCAGCGCGCCCGCGAACGCTTGCAGATAGTCGCCGCGCAACGCGTCCGGCAACTGGTGGATCGCCGCGGGTCCGAGTGCGTGCGGCAATTCGGTGTCGGGTGGAATCAGCTTCTCGAGGCGCGAAGCGAGGCCGTTCGAAAATACTGCGCCGAACGTGGCTACGCCGATCGAGCCGCCGATCGAGCGGAATAGCGTGGCTCCCGAAGTCGCCACGCCCATATGTTTGAATTCGACCGTGTTCTGCACCGCGAGAATCAGCACTTGCATCACCATGCCGAGGCCGCAACCGAGTATGCCCATATCGACATAC
Organism: Paraburkholderia xenovorans; assembly: GCF_046030735.1. Lineage (GTDB taxonomy): Bacteria > Pseudomonadota > Gammaproteobacteria > Burkholderiales > Burkholderiaceae > Paraburkholderia > Paraburkholderia xenovorans_A. Next base: position 132,941 of record NZ_JAQQBV010000008.1, on the reverse strand, counting down.
ATCACATGAATCGGCGAATCGATCTGCAAACGCGCGAGCAACACCATGGCGACGGCGACGAGGAACGTGCCCGCGATCGGGAACATCCGGTATTTGCCGATCCTGCTGATCAGGCGTCCGGTCACCATCGACATCACGAACAGGCCGCCCATCATCGGCAGCATCTGCATGCCGGCCTCGGTGGGCGTCGAGCCTTTCACCACTTGCAGATAGAGCGGCAGGAACGTGACCGAACCGAACAGCGACACGCCGATGATGAAACCGATCAGACTGCTCAGCAAAAACGTGCGCTGTTTAAACAGTTCCAGCGGCATGATCGGCTCAACCGCGGTGCGCTCTTCGTGGATGAAACCCCAGATCGACACGAGCCCGATGCCGAGCGTGAACCACAGTTGCGGCGACGACCACGGCAGGATCGTGCCGCCCTGGCTCGTGAACAGGATGATGCAGGTGAGGGCGCCCGCGAGGAACGCCGCGCCCATGTAGTCGATCACGTGCTTCACCTGTTGCACATGCGGCTTGAACACGGCGCCGATCACGACTAGCGAAACGATGCCGAGCGGCAGGTTGATGTAGAAGATCCAGCGCCACGACAGATGTTCGACGAGAAAGCCGCCGAGCAACGGCCCGACCACGGTGGCGAGACCGAACACGCCGCCGAACACGCCCTGATAGCGGCCGCGCTGGGCCGGCGGGATCACGTCGGCGATCGCAGCCATCGTGACGACCAGCAGACCGCCGCCGCCGAGACCTTGCAACGCGCGCAGCACGATCAACTGGGTCATGTTCTGCGCGACGCCGCACAACGCGGAGCCGACCAGGAACAGGATGATCGCCGTTTGCAGCACGATCTTGCGGCCGAACAGGTCGCCGAATTTGCCGTACAGCGGCACCACGATGGTCGAGCTGAGCAGGTAGGCGGTGACCACCCACGACAGATTGCTCAGCCCACCCAGTTCGCCGACGATGGTCGGCAACGCGGTCGAGACGATCGTCTGGTCGAGCGCGGCGAGCAGCATCACCAGCAGCAGTGCTGGAAACAGCAGGCGGATCGGCGGGTGGTCGACGGGTTGCGCGGCGGCCTTGGAGTCGCCGTGCGCGAGCGCTGCGGGTTGAGTCGTTGTCGATTGATTCATGGGGCTGGGACGTTGAAATTAATTAATTTAGAAATTAATATATGCGACATCGCTCCACTCGTCAAACTGAAAAAGCAATGGCAAGGATTCCATCGGATGAACCCGCGGTGAAGCGGCCGCCCCGCAAGGCCCGGCAGATCGCGGAAGAGGGCGCTCAGTCGCCTGGTCGGTCTGGCGCGGTTGATGCCGTTGATGCGGCGAGTACGCGCGCTGCTGCGCCGCTCCGGCGTCCGGGCCGCCCCTCGGGCGCCGCGCGCGGTCCGGAGCAGCGCACCCGGTTGCTCGAAGCGGCGTTGGTGCTGTTCGCGCGGCAGGGCATCGTCGACACGACGCTCGGCGAGATCGCCCGTGAAGCCGGTTTTACGCCGGCGATGATGCATTACTACTTCAAGACCCGCGATCAATTGCTCGACGTGCTGATCGACGAGCGCTTCGCGCCGTTGCGATCGGGGTTAGGCACGCCGTTTCTGGAGAACCCCGACGATCCGGTGGGGGCCATCACCCAGCTCGCGCAGCGGCTGGTGCAGGTGGCGGATGAGTATCCGTGGTTTCCGTCGCTGTGGGTGCGCGAGGTGATCAGCGACGGCGGCTTGCTGCGCCAGCGCATGCATGAGCGCTTCGGCAATGCGCATCAGAAAGCGTCGCTGGCTTATATCGAGCGTTGGCAGAAGGAAGGGCGATTGAATCCGAATCTCGAGCCTTCGCTGGTATTCGTTACGTTGCTGGGGATGACGATTTTGCCGCTCGCGACTTCGAAGCTGTGGGGCAACGATCCGGCACGCTGCAAGATCGGCAGTGCGGAGATCGCGCGTCATGCGGTGGCGTTGCTGGTGCAGGGTGTCGGGCCGCGGAAGGCGGAGTGACTGGAGCGGCGCTCTGCCGGAAACGGGCCCGCACGTAAATGCCGCGTGTACCGTGATTTTTTAAATACGAAAAACGTAAAAATAAAATAACGATCGTTATTGATTTCGTATTTTTCTATTTTAAATATCGTCACCACTGAGACTGTTGTTTCAGTGGTGACGATATTTTTTCAACTACGCTTGCCGTTTCCTTGCTGAGATCGTAGAACGAATTGTTGGCGACTATAAGTTTTGAAGCCGCCGACCATTTTTGATTCGACTAACTGGTATGCCTTTCGTCAACGGGATGTCCGCTGAACGTTCGCCTGTTTGCAGAAAAAGCGGGACCTGGTGTCGAATCATATCCGATTACTTATTTTTCCCGGGAAACGGACGATGAAATTATTTCGGTTGATTTGTATTCTATGGCCGCTTTTACTTGGCATTGCCCATGCGGCACAGATTAAAGATTCGACACTATGCAATGGAGAGCCGGTTCCTGTCATTCCCGACGGCACGCTGGCGTGTGCGCCAGATGTAGGGGTGGCGCCTGATTCGGGGCAGGACGTTGCTGCGAAAATCAACTCCGCATTAACGCAGAATCCATATGGAATTTATTTTCCTGCTGGAGAATATGTGATAAATGAAAATATCGATCTGCATGGAAGTAACAATATAATCGGCTCCAGGGATGGAATTACGGTTTTCAGGAGTGTAAATAATTCGTCGCCGACAGTTGGGCAGGGATATTATTATGCGGGCGTGAATGATATGGCGATAAAAAATATTATAATGGATAATGTTGTTATTTATTTTTATGGAGAGCAGGGAAATATTGAAATTTCCAATAATGGGCTGATAAATACCGTCAGTGCCGGGTCGCAGCTGGCAGTTTCTCACAACAAATTTGTGGTCTCAGGGAATGTTTTGATGCGGGATGAAACGCATCCGGGCGAGGGGCTGAGCACTTACTGCAATAACGGCGCGACCGTGCAGAATAATCTGGTGGGCGAGATGTCTGATGACAGGTTATTGCCCGTGATGAACTATATTAAACCTGATGTCTATTTGCTGATCAATAAAATAAAAACGCTGGCCAAGAACGGGAAATTAACCTTGAACGACGATCAGGGAAACTTTCAGGACGCATGGTATGCGACGAGCTGTCTTACGAATTCGTCTTTTGTTGGAAATGTCATCATTGGGAACACCAGGGAATGTCTTTTCGAGAATCCGGACGGCACTTGTGAAAAGGCGCGCGACCACGTTACATACATAAAAGAGTATAACGGTGTGGACGTGGTGAACAACTATTATTCTGGATGGCCATATGACTCATCCGGTCAAATAAAATTCAGAAATGCTTCCTACCTTTATTTCGCGGGGAATTACCTCGATAAGGGGGTGGATTTCGACGCGCGACCATACGACAATTCGAGTGTGATGAAGATGGATCATACTTTCGTGTTTAACAATTTTATTGCTGACGGGATTGTGAGTTACTGGCAAAATTTTGCGGACACGGATGAAACGTACATCGACGCAAACAATTTCCTGGTGTTCAGTAACTTATTTGACGGCGCTGATCGATCAGCGACCTATGTTAACTCTACGCCCTATAGCACGCACGGTGAATTTCTGGCATCGGAGAACAACTTTCCGGATGGAACACCGGTCAATACCTATGACTTCACCGCTGTCGATCTGACTACGGCCCAGGCGCGCTTGCCTGCAGACAAGCAATATCTGCTCAAAGTAAAACCGATCCCGTTGTGGAAGAATATCGGAAATATTAGTGGACCTGCTCTGACGTATAACCAGCTTGTCAGACTTGATCTGACGTGGACCGATAGCGGAGAAAAGGACTTTATAGTGTACGATCCGGCAGGGAATACCGGTATGTTTCCAGCGTGGGACTGGCCGTATGCGCTGACGGATCTGATTAATACCAATGTGGGGCATGTCTGCGCTGGCATACTCGGCCAGACGTTGGCTACGTCAGGCCATTGCCCGTACATGACATCGGTTGCGTCCAGTTATCTCAACAACTTGTATACTATAAATGGTAAATCGGCTGAGCCGAAAATTAGCATAATTGATAAATATAACGATATCGGCCCAATACAAGGTGGAGATCTTGCTCAAAATCAGTCAGTCATCTTTACTATAAAGTTTGAAGATGGAACCAGTCATTCAGTGACGTACACGCCCAGCAGTTCAGACTGGCTGCCAGCCTACCGTTGGAAAAACGGATTGTCGACGGAGATCAATAACACCATTGATGGCGTCTGTGCTGGTCAGTTAAACGTGCAAGATAGGGCGGCCACCAGCAAATGTGAATTTGTGCAACCTGTGGGATCAAGCTATTTAAACGACATTGTCATGCTGAACGGCCAGTCTGCTACGTTTACAACCGAATTCATTACGACTCCGTCTAAATAGCGGGTTGCCATACCTGGGGCTCTACGACGCAAGGAAGACCTTGTACTTTGGCGCGTACACGCGCCGAAGTACATGTACCGGTCCGGGCACTGCGATGCCGCGCGTAACGCTGCGCCGCCTGCCATCCACGCCGCGTGTTCAACAACAACTTTCTTCACATGTCGCAACCCCGCGGCACGCAACGTGCTACGTCTGGGGTAAATGTCGGCACCGGCCAGCCAAAACAGTGGCGTCGAGCGCCGTTTTTTCATTCGCGTGCAATTTTGGCGCGTTGCGTTGCGCACGGATTGCGTGATGGCCATGTCTTACAATCACGGCCTGCGTGCAACTCGGCGCATGAATTCGAGTCGGAACCATGAACAGCAACATTGCAGCCGCGCAAACCGGCGGCACAGTGCAGGGCGATACCCTGGCCACGTCTGACGGCCTAACCGGTTTTATAGAGCAACAACAGAAAATGAACGGAGCATTGAGACTCGATCAAGCCACGATCGTGCTCGTCGAGGACGACCCGGATAGCCGGGAATCGTTGACCTTGTTACTGGAAGCTGAAGGGGCGCAGGTCGTCGCTGTGGCGGACGCGGAAGAGGGCGTGGAAGCGGCGCTGCGGCTATTGCCCGACGCCGTGGTGTGCGACCTCGAATTGCCCGCGATGGACGGCTTCTACCTGATCCAGCGCTTGCGCGATCACGAGATTCGCGGCGATCACGTGCCTTCGGTGGCGGTGGCGCTCACAGGTCACACCGACGACGCCTACCGGTTACGCAGCATCGGCGAAGGTTTCCAGCATTTCATGACGAAGCCGGCATTGCCGGAAGATCTCGTGACGCTGCTGCACGAAGCAATCAACGCTCGCGCCGCGGGCTGATCGGCAAACGGCGGGCCTGGAGTTTTCCAGGCCCGCCGCTTTCGTTGCGTTATGTTGCGTGATGTTTCGTTATGTTGTGCCGACGCAGCGATGGCTGTCGCCACCACCCGTCGCCGCATTATTTTGCGGCTGCTGCGGGCGTTGCCGTTTTTCCGGCCCCGGCTGCGGTTTGCGCGGCCGCTTCTGCCGCCTGGCAGTTGGAACACAAACCCTTCAATTCGATTTCATCGCTGGCGAGGCGATAGCCCGAGCTTTCGATTTGCGCGACGAGTGCCTGGCGCAGCTTCGGCTGATGCAATTCGGTGACGTTGCCGCACTGCTGGCAGACCACCAGAATGCCGTGCTGACATTGCGTCAGATCGTGGCACACGGTGAACGCGTTGATCGATTCGATCCGATGGACGAGCCCTGCCGAGAGCAGGAAGTCCAGCGCCCGATAGACCGTGGGCGGCGCCGATCCCGGATGGATCTGACGCATATCGTCCAGCAGTGAATAGGCTTTGGTGGCGCGCCCGGAATTCAACAGCAGTTCGAGCACTTTGCGGCGGATCGGCGTGAGTTTTTCACCGCGTTCGCGGCAGTATTCGTCCGCGAGCGCGAGAGCGGCCTCCTGCGACTCGCCGTGGGCGTGCCCATGCGTATCGCCTGGCTCATGGTGGTGAGCGGCTGCGGGCGAGGGTTGGTGGGCAGTGGCGGCGGGCTTGGCGATCTTCATGCGTCGATTATAAAGGGCATCGTGCTTGCTGTGCCTTCGCCAGCGAAGGGGAAAACGCGCGGGCAATGCGCGCCGCTCGCAAAAGCCGGCGCGCGGCGACAACTCAGTCCAGCTTCACCGCGAAGCCGCGCTGCACGCCGGGTCTCGCGAACAGGGTGTCGTACCAGCGCCGCACGTTCGGATAGGTGGCCAGATCCACCTTGTGCCGTTCATGCCGCCATGCCCAGCCGAGAATCGCGAAATCGGCCACCGAGAGTTCGCCTGCCACGAACTCCGTCTGCGCGAGACGCCGGTCGAGCACGCCGTACAGACGATGCGTTTCGTCCGAATAGCGCTTCAACCCGTAGTCGCGGTCCGCGGCCGATTCGAGCGCGGCGAAGTGATGCACCTGGCCGGGTATCGGTCCGAAACCGCCCATTTGCCACATCAGCCATTCGAGCACCGGCACCCGCTCGCGCAGCGTGGCCGGCAGGAATTTGCCCGTCTTTTCAGCGAGATACAACAGCACCGCGCCGGATTCGAACACGCTGATCGGCTGGCCGTCCGGCCCGTCGGTATCGACGATCGCCGGTATCTTGTTGTTCGGGCTGATTTGCAGAAACTCGGGTTGGAACTGCTCACCCTGGCCGATGTTGACCGGCTTGACCGTGTACGGCAGCCCCATTTCTTCGAGCGCGACGCTGACCTTGCGGCCGTTCGGCGTGCCCCATGCGTAGAGCGTGATTGTCATGTGGATGTGAGTGGATGGGCGAGTCGCTCAGGTGAGCGGGAAGTCGATGTATTTCTTGAAGCCCGAGCGCGTTGCAATGCGTGAATACCAGCGCTCCAGATTCGGCAGTGGCGCGCGCTCGACGCCTTCGAGCCCGAACCAGCGTTTCGCGTAAGCGCCGATCACGATGTCGGCCAGCGTGAACTTCTCGCCTTCGAGGAAGAAGCGGGCTTGCAAGTGCGTGTCCACGAGACGCCATAGCGAGGTGACCGCGGTGATGTCGGCGGCGAGTTTGGCCGTGTCGCGCTCGGCCTCGGGTGTGCGCACCAGACTCCAGAACACCGGACGCTCCGCCGGTTGCAGCGTGGAGAGCGACCAGTCGAGCCAGCGGTCGACGCTCGCGCGAAGCTTCGGCTCGGCCGGATAGAGGAGGCTCGATTCGCCGTATTGCAGCGCGAGGTAGCGCAGGATCGAGTTCGATTCCCACAGCACGAAGTCGTCGTCGACCAGCGTGGGAATCTTGCCGGTCGGGTTCATCGACAGATAGTCGGGTTCGTTGTTGCGGCCGAATTGCAGGCCCGCGTCGATGCGTTCGTATGGCAGCACCAGTTCGTCGCAACACCACAAAAGCTTCTGGACGTTGACCGAGTTGGTGCGTCCCCAGATCGTAATCATCCGGTAAATCCTTTTTTCTTTACTTCCCAAAGGAAGTCCCCATGGGGCTGTTGGCAAGCCGTGCCGGTTGCGCGGCGTTCAACCGGTAACGATACACGATGCACGAGACCGTTGCGTACAATGAGCGCACCCGAATACGACGAGGCACCGCATGGCCCGCATTGTTCCCGACGACTGGAAGAGCCTCGCCGCCACCGGCGCGGCGGCCCGCGAACGCGAAACCCTCGCGCGCCTCGAAACGGCGCTGCCCGACGACTACACGGTCTATCACGGCGTGCATTGGACGCGGCTGAACCAGAACTTCTCCGTATTCGGCGAGGCGGATTTCGTGATCGTGAGTCCCGCCGGGCGTCTGATGATCGTCGAGCAGAAAACCGGGTTCCTGCGCGAAACGCCGAAGGGACTGGTCAAGGTCCATCTTCAGACCGAACGCAATGTGGCGATCGCGCTTGCGCACACCGTCGAGGGGCTGCACCGGCGCTTTACCGCGGCGTTCGGCGCGGGCACGTATTTCATCGAAGAATTGCTGTATTGCCCGGACCATGTCGTCAAGGATGCGGCGATCGCCGGCGTGAATCCCGCGCGCATTGTCGACGCGACGCGCAAGGACCGGCTCGCCGCGATCATCCGCGAAGCGTTGCCGGCGGACGAGCCGCGCCTTGCCAGCGCGCCGAAGATCCACCATTTTCTCGCCGACGAACTGTCGCTCACGCCCGACACGAGCGCGCTGGTCGGCCAGGCCGGCACGCTCGTCACACGGCTCGCGGGCGGCCTCGCGACATGGGCGCGGCGGCTCGATTTTTCGCCGTTCCGGCTGCGCGTGATCGGCACGGCCGGCTCGGGCAAGACGCAACTGGCGGTGCAGGTGATGAAGGACGCGGTGGCGCGCGGCCAGCGTCCGTTGTATGTGTGTTTCAACCGGCCGCTCGCGGATCACATCGCGCGGGTCGCGCCGCCCGAAGCGAAGGTCGCGAACTATCACCAGTTGTGCGACTGGATCGCACGGCACGCGGGCCGCGAGCCGGATTTCCAGTCGGGCGACGTCTTCAACCAGCTCGAAACGATCTTCGCGGAAACGCCGATCGACGCGCACTGGCAATTCGACGTATTGATCGTCGACGAAGGACAGGATTTTCAGCAGCCGTGGGTGGCCGCGCTCGAGCGTTTGTTGCGGCCGGGCGCTGCGTGGTGGTGGCTCGAAGATCCGCTGCAGAATCTGTATATGCGCGAGCCGGTCACGCTGCCCGGCTGGACCACGTTGACGGAAACCACCAACTACCGCAGCCCGCGCGACATTCTCGATTACGTGCGCGACGTGGTGGGCGGCTCGGTGCCGGTCGCGGCGGCGCTTGCGTCGGGCAGTCCATTCGACGGCTCCGATATTTCCCTTTCCGTCTACGACGACGCGAATCCGGTTGAAGGCAGCATCGACGCGACCAAGCGCGCGATCACCCAGGCGTTGTCGCTCGGCTTTCGCAAGCAGGACATCGCGGTGCTGTCGTTTCGCGGTCGCGAAGGCTCGGCGATGACCGCGCAGGACCACCTCGGGCCGCATCGGTTGCGCAGTTTCACCGGCAAGTACGATCTGTTCGGTAATCCTGAGTATCGCGAAGGGGACGTGTTGTTCGAATCGATCTATCGCTTCAAGGGGCAAGCGGCGCCGTGCGTGATTCTCACGGAAGTCGACTTCGAGACTTTCGACGAGCGTACTGCGCGCAAGCTGTTCGTCGGCGCCACGCGCGCGACGATGAAGCTGATCATTGTGGCGTCGCAGCGCGCCGCGCGGCATTTGCATCTGCGCGACGCCAAAGAGGACATTAAAGCGGACATCAAAGCGGCGTAGGCCGGCGCACGGGTGTCGCGCCGTTCACGTTCACGTCCACGCGCGCGCACTTACCAGCATGCCGGTTTGCGTGCGCGCGTCCCACCAGATCACGCGCAGCAGCGGCGCCTGTTGTGCGATCAGCAGCGCCTGCACCGGATCGCTTTCGACAAAATGCGTGACGCCGCCGCGCAACGCCGCGCTCGCCTTATGCGCGGCCGCGCCGGCGGCGCTTTCGTCGTGCGTGTCCGGTGTGCGCATCACGAGATGCATATGGTCGAAGCCGTGCCGTTCGAGCCACGCTTCGGTGCGCGCGCGGTCGAGCTCCGGCCGGCCGGTGATGATCGTAAGAACCCGCTTTAGATCGATGCCGGGCAGCACGTCGAACGGCAGCAGCGCATCGCGTTCGGCGAGCGCGGCGGCGAGATCTTCGTCGTAACGCGCGAGCGGCACGTCGGGCAGCAGAATGCCGTCGAGGTCGATCGCGTAGGTCGCGTATTCGTGATCTTCGGCCATCGCGGGCGCGGCGCCTGCTTCGACGCGTTCCCAGTCGTCGCGATAACGCTGCGTGTAGGCCTGGCGTTCCCACGGGAACAACGCGAAGTAGCCGCGCGCGTCGATGGCGTAGTCGGGTTGCGTGCGGCTCAGATCGTCGACCGCGCCGGTCAGCGTGCGCACCTCGAGACCTTGCTGCTGCAGGAACGCGATGCAATCGGTCAGCGTATAACCGCGCCCCGCGATGTCTTCGCACAGCAGCACGTTTGAACCCGCAGGCGGGACCGGCAGCGTCGAATCCCAGGCCACCGTGCGGTTCTGGCGGTCGTAGCGCAGAAACGCAACCGGCGTGCCGACGGCGTGCGACACCATCAATGCAAGCGGCGCACCGCCGCGCAGAATGCCGATTGCCATCGTGAAGCGCTCGGCCAGCAATGCCGGTTGCAGCGACTCGATCCACTGGTCGAGCTGTTCGTAAGTCAGGGGCAAAACCGGCTTGTTCATGACTGTCAGGACGTCGCGTTGCGTGCGTGAGGCGGGTGTCCCGGCAACGGAAAGCGGCGCGTGGCGCGGCAGAGCGGCCGGCCCCCGTTTGTGGAACTCAGAAATTTGGCGATATTATGCATGCGGTTCAGAGATCGCGCGTCGGGAATACGCGCGTCGCCGCGCGCGGGGAAGCAGGGCCGTGCAGGGAAACCAGTTACGCGATGTTGCGTGAAAGCGCCGGCAAAAAACAGATGACGGAATAACAAAACAGATGACCAACATGACCGCAGTGGTAGTGGGCAGCGAGAGGCGCGGGCAACGCAGCATCGGGAGCGCGATGAAAAGTGTGTTCCGAAGCGCATGGTTTGCGATGAGCGCGATCTTCGTGCTGGCCGCATGGAGCGCGCAGGCGCAGTCGGCGTTGACGCTCGACGTCAAAGGCAAGATCAGCAAGACCACCGACGCGTCTCACCAGCTCTACCACTTCAGCGAGGCGCAATTGCTCGCACTGCCGGTGCATTCGATCACGACCGCGACCACCTGGACGCCGCGCTCGACCTTCACAGGACCGCTGCTGGCAGATATCCTGAAGGCCGTCGGCGCGCACGGCCGCGAGGTCGAGATCCATACGCTCGACGACTACACCTACACGGTTCCGGTATCCGACTGCGATCGCTACGGCGTGATCGTGGCCTACAGCATGAACGGTCGGCGCCTGAAGATCAGCGACTTCGGGCCGTTGTTTCTCATCTATCCGCGCGACGCGTTCCCTGACGAACTGGTGGGCGCCTCGAGCGATTCGAAATTCGTATGGCAGATCAAGGCCCTCATCGTCAAATAGTGCGCCACCCGTGGCGTCGCGTTCTGTATGTGCTGATCTGGTTGACTGCGCTCGCCGCGCCGGTCGGCGCGATCGGCTATCTGCTCTACGCCAACCTGCTCAATCCGCGCGCCACCGAACAGTTGACGGGCACGTATGACGGCTTCTATTGGGACGCCGCGCAATTGCAGATCGCCTACGCGCGTTTCGAGAACCAGTTGCTGCTGTATCAGTCGGGTGTCGACGACGACTACGCGCGTCTGACGCTGCGCTTCCAGTTGCTGCAATCCAAGCTGAACGTGATGGCCGGCTCGACGCGCCGGCTGACCGCGCAGTTCACGCTGCTGCAGCGGCAACTCGACGAACTCGATTCGCTCGACCATCTGCTGGACGGTATCTCGCCCGAGGTCGACGCGTTGCCGAAGAACCCGCAAGGCGCCCGTCAGATCGGCGAGCAGTTGCGCCAGCACTGGGCTGAAGTCAACGATCTTGCATTGAGCCGCCGTTTTGCCGATGTCGCCGATCGCGAAGCGATGAACCGCGATTTCATCGACAAGCGCCGCATCCTGTTCGCCGGCGGTTTATTGCTGCTGTTGCTGTCGGCCGCCGCGACCACGCTGCTCGTGTTCAACGGCCGGCGCCGCATGCGCCTGATGCGTCAGCAGCACGCGGCGCTGGAGGCGGAGCATCAGGCGAGCCGCGCGGCGCGCGAGGCGAGTCTCGCGAAGGACGCGTTTCTCGGCATGATCAGCCACGAACTGCGCACGCCGTTGCATGCGATCGTGTCGTCGATCGAATTGCTGGGATTCAACTTTCACACCGAGGCCGATCGCAAGGTGATTCAGCGGCTCGACACCGCGGCGCGGCATCTGGAAGCGCAGATGAAAGACCTCACCGACTACGCGCGGCTCGGCGCCGGCAAACTCGAATTGCGTCACGAGCATTTCGAGCCGCGCGAGCTGCTCGCGTCGATCGTCGACGAACACACGATGTCGGCGGCGGCGCGCGGTCTGGTGCTCGAGAGCGAGGTGAGCGGCTTGAACGGCAAGGTGGATTCCGATCCGCACCGTATCCGGCAGATCGTCAACAACCTCGTCACCAACGCGATCCGTTATACGGAAACCGGCACGGTGCGCGTGCAGTTGAAGCAGCGGCCGGCGCTGCTGGTGTTCGTCGTCAGCGATACCGGGCCGGGTGTGCCGCGCGGCCAGATTCCGCTGATCTTCCAGGAGTTCACGCAGCTCGATTCGTCGCGCACGCGGCGTTTCGAGGGCGCGGGAATGGGCCTCGCGATCGTGCAGGGGCTCGTCAAACTGTTCGGCGGCACGGTCGACGTCGCGAGCAAGGTGGGCGAGGGCACGACCTTCACGGTGACGATTCCGGTCACATCGGTCGCGACCGCCGAGCCGCCCGATGTGGCAGCCGCGCGCGCCGAGTCAGGCGGCGCGCGCCCGTGCGTGCTGATCGTCGACGACAACCCGCTGATTCGCGAATCGCTCAGCGAAATGGTCGAGCATATGAGTTTCGACGCGCACGCGGTCTCGAATGTCGACGATGCGCTCGCCTGGCTTCAGGTGCGGCGTTGCGACGTGGTGCTGCTGGATTTGCACATGCCGGAGCGCGACGGTTACACGTTTCTCGCGGACTTCGCCACGCAGGGAGGCCCATCGGCCAGTGTGCCGGTGATCCTGGTCAGCGCTTATGCGCCGGAAGCGGAAAGCGCAAGCGAGGCCGGGACGCAGCCGTTCTTCGAAGCGTTATCAAAGCCGGTACATTACGAGGAGTTGCGCAACGCGTTGCAGCGGGCGTTGGCTTCGCGGCATTGAGCGGATGCCGGCGTCACGGAATGTGACGTGGGATGTTGGGCGGAGGTGGGCGTCGGACCGAGCACGCACCTTCAACTACACGCCGGCTTTCTAGGGCTCGCGCTTGACAGCCTGTTCAACAGCCCTGATCAGGGCCGGTTCAGCCGCTTGGACAGATCGGCGACCAGGATCGCCATGCGCGCGGGCTTTTCATAGCACGCGACGTCGTAATTGCGGATCACCTGGCTGATCTCCGATTCGCTGGCTTTACCGGTCAGCAATTCGCCGGTCAGCACGAAGATCGGCGCATCCGGATTTTCCGACGCGCGCACTGTGCGAATCGCCGCCGCCGAAGTTTGCGAGCCGAACAGCCAGTCGATCACGACACCGTCGAACACCTGACTTTGCAACTGTTCGGCGAATGCGGCGAGGCCGTAGATTGCCACCGCTGCAAAACCGCTGCGCTCCAGGTAGTCACGCAGGTTATCGGCGGAGGCGCGATCGTCGTCGACTACCGCGATGGTCGGCTTGTCGGTTTCGGCGCGGCGCGGATAGATCTCGATCTTGTGGACTTCATACGCGTTCTGATAAAGCGCGCCGTCGTGACGCGCCACGCGCCATTGGCCAAGCTTGGAATACGCGACGAATTCCGGGCGGCTGCCCGGTTCGAGCGCGGCGCCGACCCATGCGGTGCATGCCAGTTCGAGCGCGCCCACGCTGAACACGGCTTCCTGGGCAACCGCGCCGACCATGCCGGGATCGAGCGACTGCGCGCCGAATAGTTGTGCGGCCGGTTCGCTGAATACTTCGGCGACCTTCTTGATCTGCGACAGGGTCCACGGGCTGTTGCCGCGCAGTTTGCGGTGCCCCTGGGAAAAACTCAGATCGAGGATTCGGCACAGTTCGGTGGTTTGCTGGCGTTTGCCGATGCCATGCCGGCTCATCAACTCGCGCACGCGCTCGGCAACGGCGATGGAGTCAGGTGAGTTCGTTTCGTTCGCCATACTGCGTGAAAATCCACCTTTTTCTGAAATAGGTTTAAAGGGCCGCGATACAAGGCTGCCCCCGCGGGGGACAGCCAATGTACCGTAAAAAGTATCGCGGTTTGTGTTTTTGTGTGACCGCCGCGCAGCCTGTCCGTGCAATGAAAAACTCGCTGATACGCGCTTTTTGTGATGCGTTTTGCATCAAGTTCATTTTACCGATTAAACGGCGTGCGGCTGGAAAATATTGCGATAGACGCAAGCGAGGCGCTCAATGCCCCATGTTTATTGGGGCGGCATTTTCGCGAGTTAGGTCGACGTATTCTTCATACCTTTGAAAATCCGCTCTGCCACTTTGCCGGGAAAGCGTTCGGGTAATTCGGCGGAGACCTGCTCGATTACCGCGGGCGTGCGCTTGATCGGCCGCTGGCGGCGCGGCTTGTGCCGGCACCGGCTGGGTCTTGTCGAGCACCTGCAATTGCAGCCCGTAGGTGAGCGAGGGTGAGGGCGGCGGCGTCTGTTTCCAGCGCAGAAATGCGGCTCTGACTCACACCGAGCCGAGCCGCGGCTTCGGCCTGAGTGAGACCGGTTTGCCGCCGGGCCGCTAGCAGCAGTTGGGCCATCTGGTCCGGCGTGGCGAGGAGATGGGGCATGGCGAAATATCTGTCTGGCGAATAAAAGCCAAATATTTGTGAGGCGAATAATTTTGCGCGCAGGTGCGATGGGAGTGCAGGATGTAGGGACGCGCCGCGCAGCCTGCTGTAAAGACCTCCACCAACCGACACCATGACCGAACCGACCTTACGTCACGCCGACGTTCCGTACTACACGCAATGGGGCAGCCCCGAATGGGTGCGCGAAATCGTCGAACAGCAGCGCGACCCTTGCGACGATCCCGACTGGCAGCGCAGCGGTTTCACCGATCCCGAGCGCTACCGTTTCTGGGCCAAGCGTCTGTGCGGCCTGACTTGTCTCGAATCCGCACTCGACTACTGGCGCATCGCGCACGCGCCGCGCTCGGCGCTTCTCGACGACGCATTGCGGCACGGCGCATACCGGCTGCGTGACGACGGTGGTGTCGACGGTTTGATCTATCGGCCATTCGCCGTTTGGGTGAACGAAGCATTCGGTCTTCAGGTGGACGTGCTGCCGCAGGCGCCGCTCGAAGAGATCGCGGCGCGCATCGACAGCGAGACGCTCGCGATCGTGTCGGTGAGTCCCGAGATCCGCTATCCGGAGCGGGCTAACCCGAGTCAGGGCGGTCATCTGATCCTGCTGCATGGGCGCGATCCCGCGGGTGTCTGGTTCCACAACCCGTCAGGCATTGCGCCGCATCAGGCGGATGTCTATCTGCCGTTCGTGACGATGGCGCGTTTTTTTGCGGGACGAGGTATGACGCTCACACGGGCCGCGCATGGGCGATGATCAGGCCCGTTTTCTGCTAAAGAGTTTCATATCGACCTCCGCACTATGGGAATTCAACATGAAACGAACCTACGCCCTGTTTGCCTCCAGTCTTGTTGCGCTGAGCGCGCTCAGCGCCGTCACCGCGGCGAACGCGGCCTCCGAAGAAGAGCAGTCCAAGGCCTGTCGCGGCGATGCGATGCATTTCTGCTCGTCTGAAATTCCGAACAAGGAAAAAATCACCGCATGCATGAAGCAGCACGTGAACGAGCTGAGTCCGGGTTGCCGTGCGATGTTCAAGGGCGGCAAGAAGGGCGACGCGAAAGCCGATTCGCAGTGAGCGCGGTCTGAGCGCTCGTCAACGAACGCGATCCGCCGACCTGCGGTTTTCTGGTGCGTTAAATTCGACGCAACCCGATGAACCACCCCTCGCAAGGAGTTGAACAATAAGCCTATGACTCGTCCGACCACGCAGATTTTCGACGCCGCCGCCACTGCGCGCCTGATTCCGTATGCAACGCTCGTCGACGCGTTGAAGCGCGCAAGCATCGATTACGCAGAGAAGCGCATCGTGAGCCCCGAGCGGCTCGTCGTGCCGCTCAACGCGGGCGGCATCATGCTGTCGATGCCGGCCACGGCGCCCGATCTGGCGATCCACAAGCTGGTCAACGTGTGCGCGAGCAACGGTCCGCGCGGGCTGCCGACGATCCACGGCCAGGTGATGGCATTCGACGCCGATACCGGCGAAACCCTTTTCATCCTCGACGGCCCGACCGTCACAGGGCGCCGCACGGCGGCGATGTCGATGCTTGGCATCCGCACCTTCGCGGCAAGCGCGCCGCGCGAATTCCTGCTGATCGGCACCGGCACGCAGGCCGCGAATCATCTGGAAGCGATCGGCGAACTGTATCCGGACGCGCGCGTGTGGGTGAAGGGCAGTGCGCCCGAGCGCGCCGAAGCGTTCTGCGCCGCGCATCGCGACAAAGCGCGCGATCTGCGGCCGCTAGAACAGGGGGCGCAGTCCGGCGCGAATCTGCCCGCATCGATCGACGTGGTGATCGCGCTCACCACCAGCAAGCAGGCCGTCTATGACGAAGCCGCGCGCGCGGGCCGGCTTGTGATCGGCGTCGGCGCGTTCACGCCGCAGATGGTTGAAATCGGCGCCCGCACGCTCGCCGGCAGCGCGCTTTTCGTCGACGACGAAGCCGGCGCAACGCACGAAGCCGGCGACTTCATCCAGGCGGGCGTGGACTGGGCGAAGGTCGGCGCAATCGCTGCGGTGCTGAAAAATGCCGCATCTTTACCACGCGAGCAACCGATTGTTTTCAAAAGCGTCGGTTGTGCCGCGTGGGATCTGGCGGCCTGCCGCGTCGCGCGCGAGGCCTTGTCCGGCGGCTGATCGCGGGCGTCGGCGAAGGTGGACGGCGGCGTCTTGCAACGGCCCGTGTTGGCATCTTGCGCCAACCTGAGGCACATGTTGCCGTGCAAACAATCTCAAAACGTTGCACCATAGGCGTTTGCCAGAAAAAAGTGCCGGTCAGCCGGCGCTTACGCTGTTTTCTGCCCTTGGCCCTCCGCCTATTCATCACGACGCCGCGACCGCGCTATGACGACCCAACACGCTTCTGCCACTCCCGACCTGCCGCTCGACATGATCATTTTCGGCGGCACCGGCGACCTGTCGTTCCGCAAGCTGCTGCCCGCGCTTTACATGGCGCACCTGCACTGCAATCTGCCGCCGGACACCCGCATTCTCACGATTGGCCGCAAGCCGTGGTCGCGTGAGGAGTACATCAACGAATTCATGGAGCTGAAGGCCAAGCCGTTCATCGAAAAGAAAGCGTTCGACGCCGCCGCGTGGGACAAATTTCTCGCGCTGTTCGAGTACGTGCGGATGGACGTCGATTCGGTCGACGACTACCAGCGCCTGAAAGAGGTGTCGCGCCCGAACGTGCGGCGCGTGTTCTATCTCGCGACGTCGCCGGATCTGTTCACGAATATCTGCGACAACCTGTCGGCAGCCGGGCTCGTCGACGAGAACTCCCGCGTCGTGCTCGAAAAACCGCTGGGCCACGATCTGGCCTCGGCGCAGGAAATCAACACGGCGGTCGGCAAGCATTTCAGCGAAGCGCAGATCTACAGAATCGACCATTACCTCGGCAAGGAAACGGTGCAGAACCTGATGGTGCTGCGCTTCGGCAATCCGATTTTCGGGCCGCTGTGGCAGGCGCCGTACATCAAGAGCGTGCAGATCACGGTGGCCGAGACGGTCGGCGTGGGCACCCGCGCAGGTTTCTACGACAAGACCGGCGCGTTGCGCGACATGGTGCAGAACCACCTGCTGCAACTGCTGTGCATCGTCGCGATGGAGCCGCCGGTGTCGCTCGATCCGGATGCGGTGCGTGACGAAAAACTCAAGGTGCTGCGTTCGCTGCGGCCGATGACGCCTGAGGACATCGCGCGCGATACCGTGCGCGGCCAGTACACCGCGGGCGCGGTGAGCGGCGAGGCGGTGAAGGGCTATCTCGAGGAAGAGAACGTGCCGACGAACAGCCGCGCCGAGACCTTCGTCGCATTGCGCGCGCATATCAACAACTGGCGCTGGGCCAATGTGCCGTTCTTCCTGCGTACCGGCAAGCGGATGCAGAAGAAGGTGTCGGAGATCGTTATCGAGTTTTCCGATCTGCCGTTCTCGATTATTCCGAGCGGTGGGCGCAATTACGGCAACCGTCTCGTGATCCAGTTGCAGCCGGAAGAGTCGATCCAGTTGCAGGTGCTCGCGAAGGAGCCGGGTAGCGGCATGCACATGTTGCCGGTGAACCTGAATCTGGACTTGCAGCAGGCGTTCACCGAGCGTCGCGCGGAAGCGTACGAGCGCTTGCTGATCGATGTGGTGCGCGGACGCCTCACGCACTTCATGCGCCGCGACGAACTCGAAGCCGCATGGGCATGGGCCGAACCGATTCTGGAAGGCTGGGCCAAGTCGGGCGACCGGCCGCGCGGTTATTCGGCGGGCACGTTCGGGCCGGCCGCTTCCACCGCGCTGATGGCGCGTGAAAACGCGGTGTGGGCGGAAGAGTCGCAATGATCCGGTGATCATGTATCGACGCTTCGGAAATCGAGGCGTTCTGTAAAAAGCGGCCCGCGGATGCGGGCCGCTTGCGTTTACGGCGACGAATTCGCTGATTCCTGGTTGACTGACTTTCGGCGAGAGCGCTTTCTGAGGGAGCGCGTTTCGACATAACAAAACGCGACAAAACTGCACTGAACTCGACGGTCCCGCGTTAGTGGATACGCTATCGTCTGGACACACTATCGGAAAGGAGAGGCGACAAGTTTCTATTTTAAAAATAAGTATATCTAATTAATATTTGTCAAATTTGACGCGTGTCAGATTCGAGTCTCTTTAATCAAACCGGTACTCGCCATGCTAAAGACTGCATTTAAGTGCGTAGCTTTGCCCGTAGCCCTGATAGCCACAGCAATTTCTCTTGCTGCTTGTGGTGGCGGTGGCAATAAAAATGATCTGGGCGATCGTCTGGGTATCAGCAATCCATCTGTGCGTTTCGTCAACGCGGCGCCGAACACGTCGTTGAGCCTTTATCGGAATGGCTCGAATAATGGGCTTAACGAGAACAACGTTGCATACAGCGGCATCACGAAGTTTTCCGATTTCGACGCCAACTTGTCCACGTTCTCGGTTCGCAACAGTAGCAATGTGGAGGTTGGTACCGCAGGCAGTATCAACGGCGCCACAGCGCATCGCTATCTGACGGTCGCATTGCCGAATATCGCAGCCGGAGCAGCGCCCGGTGCGATCAATCTGTCAGTGCTCGACGATCCCTACAATCGTAGGGCATCGGTGGTACCCACGGTGCGCTTCGTCAATGCAGTGCCTGGTGCTGCCGCTTTCGATATTTACGTGACGAAACCGGGAGACCCGATCGGCAATCCGTCCGCCCCGAATTTTGCCTATCAGTCTTTCTGGCCGGCGTCGGGTAACGACTCGCAGAAACTGGACGATGTAAACGGCAAATTCCGCGTGCGCATTACGGCAGCCGGCAACCCGGGAACGATTCTGTTCGACTCGCAGGAAATCGATCTCGATGCAAACGCGGATGAAGTGATTGCGATACTACCGACGCAGCCTGCGTCGGTAGCGTTGCCGGGTCCATTCAAGCGAGGCGATCTGAAACTCAGGCTTGACGACGGCAATCAACGTAACCACGCGAGCTTCGACGTGGTCGATCACCCGTAGCAGAAATGTAGCGCAGCGAGGCGCGGCCTCGCCTGAAAAACAAAACCCACGCTCCGAAAACGTGGGATCAGTTCAAATGGCCCGCTTCGTGCGGGCTTTTTTCTTGATGCCGTTAGCGAGGTCTTACGGCAACGAGATGGTCAAGGTAGCGGACTGCGGGCCGAGCTTCACCACCTGCGAATACGGCGCGAGCGTACGCAGCGTCTGATCGCGCAGATAGGTGTTCAGTCCGACGAACGCGAGCAGTCCGACCAGCGCGAAGACTGCCCCGATCGACCACAACGGCACTTCGCGTTTGAGGCGGTGCGCAACCTGATCCGGCAGCGGCCAATGCGGCGCGAACGGCGCGCGCTTGCCCTTCATGTGCGCGATTTCGTCGCCGATACGCGCGGTCAGATACGCGAGCTTTTCCGGTCCTTCGAGCAGATACTTGCCCTGGAAGCCGAGCAGCAGGCACATGTGAAACACCTCGAGCGACTGCAAACGCGCGGCGCCTTGCGCGCGGCATTCCTCGAGATACTGGAAGAATTTCTCGCCCGCGAGTTGCTCGCCGAACAGCACCAGTTGCAACGGGCGGCGCTCCCACTCGGTGCGGATCCTGAAGGTGGACGACAACACCGATTCGTCGATCGCCGCGCAGAACGCAAACTTGGACGCGTACACATCTTCCGCCGACGCATTCAGCTTCTTCGCGCCGCGTTCGAAGTCGCCGAGAAACTGCTGGATGCGCTGACTGAATTCCTGCGCGTCGCCGGGTTCGCGGCCGTTCTTCAACAGGAACAGCATGAAGAAACCGTCGTACAGCAGATCGAGCAGCGAGCGGACCTGGTAGCTCGGCTCGATCATCGGTGCAGGCGTCGCGGCAGGCGTGCTGCCGCCAAACAGGGAGGGCGCGTAGCTCATGATGTGACGGCGATCAGTTCGAGTTGAAGATCGTTGATGCCCGACGGCGCGTAGATCATTGCCGATTGGGCCTGCAACATACGGTCATACAGCGCGCCGCGCGATTCGCACGAGAAGTAGCACGCACCCGGGCGCACCGGAATTGCGGGCGGCACTTGCGGCGTATAGACGAGACGCACGCCCGGCATGGCCGAGAGCACCAGCTTGTCGACGTCGTCCGGCGCGCCGACCTTGAAGCGCGCGGGCACCGCTTCGACGAGTTCGGCGGTCGGCATGTCGGCCGAGACGGCGATGTAGAACAGCGTCTTGTCGTCGATCTTGCCGGAGTCGAGGCGGCCCGCATGGAACGACGGACGGACTTCTTCGAGCGCGATCGCGAAGTAGCGCGTGGAGATCACCGTTTCGAGCAGATCGCGCAGGATCGTGTCGAGGCGCGCGAAGCCGGGGCCCGGATCGTCGTGACGATAAGCGGGCAGATCGGAGAGCGCGTAGCCCTTCGAGAAGGTCATCAACTGGCCGGCCAGACGCAGCAACTCCTGGAACAACCGCTCGGGATGCAGTGCCGAATGCTGATACAGATGCGCGAGCGAAGCGAATGCCGCGCTCGCGGTATGCAGCAGCCAGAACGAAGCGATATCCCCCGAGCGGAATTCGATGATGTTCTTGGTCGGCTCACGATGAAAACCGTATAGCGCGTTGACCTTCGCCTGCAATGCATCGATCAGTTGCCGCAGCCGCTGATGCAGGATCGGCGATGCGTCGATCGCAAGGCACGGCGGCACGAACGTGTCGTCGATTTCGAAACCGGACGTAGCGGTGCGGCGCACGCGCACGAGCGGCACCGACAGCAACTGGTCGCGCGGCTCGCTATGGGCGATCAGTTTGACGCTGGTCTTGAGGAAGGTGATGTCGGCTTCGGCGGCGTCGGTGAAATGATCGGCCACCGGCGTTTGCTCGCTGACGTAACGCGACACGAAGCCCGCGTTGCTGTCTTGCGAATAGTTCGCGCCGGTCTCGCGCAGCGGATGCAGCGCAAGATAAAAAGTGAATTCGTTGATGCCGTCGGGCAGCGTGTCCAACGCGATCGGCGGCGGCAGGTCGTCGGCTTGCGGTGCGGAGTAGAGCGCGCCGTCCGGGAACACCAGCGATAGTTCGCTCACGCGCAGCACGTTGCTGCCGAGCGCGTCACGGTCGAGTCGCGCTGAGCGCACGCCCCAGTTGTACGGCTGGATTGCCTGGATCGATTCGAACAGACGCGCTTCGTGGTACGCGTCCTGACGCTGAAAATGCTGCGGCCTCAGAAACAGGCCTTCCCCCCAGAGCACTTTTGCGGAATAACTCATGTCAAACCTGTTATATGCGTTCAGCGTATGGCGTGCCCGGAGATAACCGACTCGAGCGCCGCATTGGTAATTCTTAAAGCACTGTTAAATGGTATTCGCCCGGCATCTTTAACCGCAGCTAACTGAAGAAAGCATATTCAACTGCTGAGCCGGCAATCCCTGTTCGGGCGGGATCACTGTGCCATTGGTCACGGTCATTGCACAGTTATGCAGGCCGATCATTATGCCGGATTTCTCCGACTTCGCCGGATCGAATGCAAATTTCCAGCGCTGCATTGCCGGATCGCGGAATAGCGCCACGATACCGAACGCCTGCGCCTCACGCGAGACTTTTTCGGTGACGGTATAGCGCTGCCCTGGGATCAGCGTCACTTCCCGTACACCGAGCAGATCGCCGCCCAGCACGGTTTTCTCCTTCGCCGGATCGGTAAATGCATCAAATGGCGCCTGCTGGAATGAAGTGGGGTCTTTCAGCACGTAAAGCCGCACGACCAGCGCCAATGGCCGTTTGTCGTTGGCGGCATTCAGATTCGGCGCGGCATATAAGGTAAGGCCGAGATCGCGCGGCGGCTTCTGTGCGTCCGGCACGTCGGGCTTGCCGAGTCCGGTGGCCTGCAAAGCCGCGTTGGCGGCGGCTCCCAGCATGGGAACGGCGGCCGCGCAGCCGCCCAGAAGGACGCACATGGCGGCGGTAGCGATCAACAGCGATGCATGGCGAACAACACGCGAATTCATATACATCGACCGGCTCGACGCCGTCTCCCCGTCAATACATCAATAACGAAATCAATCCGGCAATTGGGCGGCAACTCAATGCCGCGCAATGCCGATATATGCAACGCGCATTGCCGCGCTCATTGCCGGATATTGCTATTGCCCGCGTGCCAGTTAGCCCCTGGATGAGCGGAAATTTTTTCCACTTCTTTAATTCCCACTATTGAATCAGGAAACAATTTCTGCATGTTTCGTTTAAATGAACCGTATGCATTTTTTTTGTGCAATGCTTCTTCACACGAAAGTTGAATTATCGAAAATTGGCCTGTACTATACCCGCGCAGTTGAGGCAAAGCAAAACTCCGGTTTTCCCTTGAATTAAAAAAATCGCACGTCGGTGAAAAACGATGAATGAGCGTCTGTTAGTAAAACTATCTGGGGTAGTGTTGGCATGCGGCGTGATTGCCGGTTGCGCGACACAGGGCAACAACGCAGCGACCACGCCGGAGGCTTTTAATAAGCAACTCGCGGACGCCGATACAGTCGCCAAGGGCGGCGATCAGGATCGCGCAATCTCGCTTTATCAGCAGCTTTCCAAATCAGATCCGACACGTGAAGAACCGTGGTCGCGCATTGCGCAGATCCAGTTCACGCAGGGCCATTACGGCCAGGCCATCGTCGCCGCGCAAGAAGCGTTGCAACGCGACCAGACCGACCGGCAGGCGAAGAGCGTGCTGGCTGTCGCCGGCCTGCGCGTCGCCACGCAATCGCTCGGCGAATTGCGCCAGGATGCATCGCTCGCGGGCGACGCGAAGTCCGATGCGCAAGCCCTCGCGAAGCAACTGCGCGACACGCTGGGCGAAGCCACGCTGTTCCCGCCCGACCCGAACGACAAACCCGCGCCGAAGAAAAAGCGTGTGATCCGCCACGTCGCGAAGGGCAAGGCCGCGGAGACGCCGGATACGTCGGCGAATGCAACGGCTCCCGCCGCCACCCCGGCGGCTCCCGCAGCGGCCGCACCTGCCGCGCCGACGCCCGCCGCACCCGCCAAGGCCGCACAAAGCGGCGGCGCGTCCGATCCGTTCAGCGCGCTGCGCTGATCCACACGCCTGATTCATCAGCATCCGGGAGCCGACGATGGCGAAAAAAGAAAGCATTCAAAAACGCTTGCAAAAAGTGCGGCCGCCGCGCGTTCAATTGACCTATGAGGTCGAGCGCGGCGATGCGATCGAAGTGAAGGAACTGCCGTTCGTCGTCGGCGTGGTCGCCGATCTGGCGGGGCAGTCCGAAGTCGAGCAGCCGAAACTGCGCGATCGCAAGTTCGTCAACATCGATCGCGACAACTTCGACGACGTGATGAAGGCGATCGAACCGCGCGCGGCGTTTCAGGTGGAAAACCGCCTGAGCGAAGCGGGCGGCAAATTCGCCGTCGATCTGCGTTTCAAGTCGATGGCCGATTTCAATCCGGATGAAGTGGTCGCGCAAATCGAACCGCTCGCACGTTTGCTCGAAGCGCGCTCGAAGCTCGCGGATCTGCGCAACAAGCTGGCCGGCAACGACAAGCTCGAAGACCTGCTGAGCGAAGTACTCAACAACACGCAGCAATTGCAAACCCTGGCGAAAGATCAGGGCAACGCAGACCAGCACGCCGGCGCGCCGGATCACGACAAGCAGGGCGAATAAGTACGGGGTGTGAGATGAATCAGCAAACGGCAGCAGCCCAACTCGCCCACGCGCAGGGCACGGAATCCACGCTGCTCGACGAAATCGTCGAGAAAAGCCGCGTGGCCAAGTCCGATTCTGAACATGCGCGCGCGAAAGATCTGATCGGCGAACTCGTGCATCAGGTGCTCGACGGTACGGTGGTGGTGTCCGACAATCTGTCGGCCACGATCGACGCACGCGTCGCCGAACTCGACCGTTTGATCTCCGCGCAACTAAGCGCGGTGATGCATGCGCCCGAATTCCAGCGGATGGAAAGCACGTGGCGCGGTCTGGATTATCTGTGCAAGGAAAGCAATACCGGTTCGACGGTCAAGATCAAGGCGCTGCATGCGCCCAAGCGCGATCTCGTGCGCGACTTCAAGACCGCGATCGAATTCGATCAGAGCGCGCTCTTCAAGAAGGTCTACGAAGAAGAATTCGGCAC
This sequence comes from Paraburkholderia xenovorans, assembly GCF_046030735.1. Taxonomy (GTDB): domain Bacteria; phylum Pseudomonadota; class Gammaproteobacteria; order Burkholderiales; family Burkholderiaceae; genus Paraburkholderia; species Paraburkholderia xenovorans_A. Next base: position 108,372 of record NZ_JAQQBV010000008.1, on the reverse strand, counting down.
CTTCGGCGGCGCGCCGTTCGGCACGATCATCGGTGACTTCGAAGTGACGCGTCAGCCGGAAGACGTGTACTTCATCGAGCAGATGTCGCACGTGGCCGCGGCCGCGCACGCGCCGTTCATCGCGTCGGCGTCGCCGGAACTGCTGGGCCTCGAAAGTTTCGCCGACCTCGGCAAGCCGCGCGATCTCGGCAAGGTGTTCGATACGGTCGAATACGCGAAGTGGAAGTCGTTCCGCGACGCGGAAGATTCGCGCTATGTCGGCCTGACGTTGCCGCGTTTTCTCGGCCGTCTGCCGTTCAACCCGAAAGACGGCGCCACCGCGGAAGGCTTCAACTTCGTCGAAGACGTGGACGGCACCGATCACAGCAAGTACCTGTGGTGTAACGCGGCGTGGGCATTCGCTGCCCGCCTGACGGCCGCATTCGACGACTTCGGCTGGTGCGCGGCGATTCGCGGCGTGGAAGGAGGCGGTCTCGTCGAAGATCTGCCTACGCACACATTCAAGACCGACGACGGCGAAGTCGCGCTGAAATGCCCGACCGAAATCGCAATCACCGACCGCCGCGAAAAAGAACTGAGCGACCTCGGCTTCATTCCGCTCGTGCACTGCAAGAACTCGGATTACGCGGCATTCTTCGCCGCGCAATCGGTGCAAAAGCCCAAGAAATACAGCACCGATAGCGCCAATGCGAACGCCGTGCTGTCCGCGCAATTGCAGTACATCTTCTCGGTGTCGCGCGTCGCGCACTACCTGAAGGCGATGATGCGCGACAAGATCGGCAGCTTTGCATCCGCGCAGAACGTCGAAGTATTCCTGAACCGTTGGATCTCGCAGTACGTGCTGCTGGACGACAACGCGACGCAGGAGCAGAAAGCGCAGTTCCCGCTGCGCGAGGCATCGATACAGGTTGCGGAGATTCCGGGCAAGCCAGGTGCGTATCGTTCGGTCGCGTTCCTGCGTCCGCACTTCCAGCTGGACGAGCTGTCGATCTCTTTGCGGCTGGTCGCCGACTTGCCGAAGCCGGCAAATTCATAAACCAGGTCTGAGGGCCCGTGCCGGCCGCGCGGGCTAGTAGTTAAAAAACCACCTCTTTGGGGAGTCGATGAGTTATGAAGGACATCTATTTAAAATTCGGCAATCCGGCGATCAAGGGCGAGTCCGCCGATAAGGATCATGCTGGCTGGATCGAGATTGATTCGTGGAGCCACGCGATCACGCAACCGCGTTCGGCAACGGCCTCGACGGCGGGCGGTCACACGTCTGAGCGTTGCGAGCACGCCGATATGCAGTTCACGAAAGATATCGACGTGGTCAGTCCGCTGATCTATCAACACGCATCGGGCGGCACGACGTTCGACGAAGTGACGATCGATTTCATGCGTTCGGACGGCGAAGGCAACCGCATCAAGTACCTCGAAGTCAAGCTCAAGTACGTGATCATCTCGAGCGTGACGCCGAGCGTGGTGGGCGAAGGCCTGCCGACCGAGCAGTTCTCGCTGAAGTACGCGGCGGTGCAGTGGAAGTACACGCAGCAGAAGATCGGCGGCAACCAGGGCGGCAACGCGCAAGGCGCGTGGAGCCTGACGAAGAACGACAAGACCTACGCGGTTTGATGCAGCAGCGCAGGCGGCGCGCGCGGCGGCTTGACCCCGCCCGTGTACGCCGCCTGCGCCGCGCATCGAGCCGGTTCTTCGGGATCCGATGAAACGCTTCGAACCCAGCTTTCTCGACAAGCTGTTCGACGACGAACCGCATCTGCCGGCTTCTCCGGCGATGCGGCAATTGTCGTTGGAAGAATTGAAGAGCACTGTCGCGCGCGACGTCGAGGCGATCCTGAACACGCGGATCGCGTTGACCGAGCACGAACTGGCGGCGCTGCCCGAGTGTCAGCGCTCGGTGCTCACGTACGGTCTGAACGATTTTGCGGGGCTGAGTCTCGCGAGTCATTACGATCGCACGTTCATCTGTAAATCGATTCAACAGGCAATTGCACGGCATGAGCCGCGCTTGCAGCAGGTGGCGGTCACGCTCGAACTGAGCGAACAGTCCACCAATGCGCTGAACTTTGCGATTCAGGCGTTGCTGGTGGTCCACCCGGCGGAAGAACCGGTGAGTTTCGATGCGATGCTGCAGCCTTCCACGCTGCAATATTCGGTGACGCGCGCACGCGCGAAGCTTTAACAGGCAAGAGCAGTCCAGTACCGCTTTGCGGCCGCCGTTACGCGCAACGGCGGCGCAACTCAGGCGGAGTAGTTTCAGGTCCGGGGATAGATCGATGGAAGAATTGCTGCCGTATTACGAGCGCGAATTATCATTTCTGCGGCGCTATTCGCGCGACTTCGCCGAGCGCTATCCGAAGATCGCGGCGCGTCTGGCCATGTCCGGCGAGCACTGCGAAGATCCGCACGTCGAGCGGATGATCGAATCGTTCGCGCTACTCGGCGCGCGCATCAACAAGAAACTCGACGACGATTACCCCGAATTCACCGAAGCGCTGCTGGAAGTGCTCTATCCGCACTACCTGCGGCCATTTCCATCGTGCTCGATCGCGCAGCTTGGCACCTCCGCTGCGTTGAGTCACCTCACCGAGCCGGTGCAGGTAGAGCGCGGCACCGAATTGAAATCGCGGCCGATTCGCGGCGTGCAGTGCCGTTTCCGCACCGCGTACGACGTGACGCTTGCTCCGGTGCGCATCTCCGAGGCGAAATATACGTCGGTGGCGATGGCGCCGAGCGCCACCGTCCTGCCGGGAAACGCGACCGCCATTGTGTCGATCACGTTCGAATCGACGGCCGCGCAACTCGATCTGTCCGCGCTGAAGGTCGACACGTTACGTACGCATTTGCACGGCGAGCAATCGTTCATTGCGGCGTTGGCGGATTGCCTGTTCGTGAACGGTATGGCCGCCTACGTGGAAGCCGACCGCCGCGGCGTATGGAAACAACTGCGCGAATCGCCGGTCGTGCAGGCCGGTTTCGATGAAGAAGACGCGCTGATCGACTATCCGGCCAAATCGCATCCGGCGTACCGGTTGCTGACCGAATACTTCGCGTTCCCCGAAAAATTCAATTTCGCCGACTTCGATCTCGCGGCGATGACGCGCGCGAGCGGCCGCTGCCAGCGCCTGACGCTGCACGTCGTGCTCAAGGAAGTGCGCAGCGATTCGCACATCGCGCGTCTGCTCGATTCGTTGTCCGCGCAGCACTTCCGGCTGTTCTGCACGCCGGTGGTCAATCTGTTCGAGCAGCATGGCGAGCCTATCCGTATCAGTCATCAGGCGATTTCGTATCCGGTGATCGCGGAAGCGCGCCGCGCGTTCGCGTACGAGGTGTATTCGATCGACTCGGTGAAACTCGTCAGGCAGCAGGCGCATGACGAATCGGTGATCGAATTCCGGCCGTTCTATTCGCTGCATCACGGCGAAGCGGCACGCGCCGGGCATTACTGGTTCGCGCGCCGCAACGACTGGGTCGCGCAGAAAAGCCCCGGCTACGAGACCGAAATCTCGATCGTCGATATCGACTTCGAACCGGCGGCGCCGCAAACCGATACGCTCAGTCTCGACCTCACGTGCACCAATCGCGATCTGCCCGCGGGCCTCGCGGTCGGCCTCGAAGGCGGCGATCTGTTTCTCGAAGGCGGCTCGCTGACCGGCAGCATCTCGATGCTGCGCAGGCCCACGCCGAGCGTGCGTTTCGAGCGCGGTCGCGCGTCGCACTGGCGGCTGATTTCGCATCTCGCGCTCAATCACGTGTCGCTGACCAACAGCGGTTTGTCCGCGCTGAAGGAAATGCTGGTGCTCTACGATGTGCGGCGCACGGCAGTATCGGCGCGGCACATCGACGGGCTGGTCGGCATCGAGCAGCGCGCAGCCGTGCAATGGCTGCCGGGCAAACCGTTCGCCACGTTCGTGCGTGGAATCGAAATCCGTTTGACCATCGACGAAGAACATTTTGTCGGCACGAGTCTCGCTTCGTTCGTGCGCGTGATCGATACATTCTTTGGGCTGTACGTGCATCTGAACAGCTTTGTACAACTGGTCGTCGTGTCGAAGCGCACCGGCGAGGAGATTCTGCGATGCAAACCGCGCAGCGGCGAATCGATCCTGGCGTAGTCGAGCAACTTCTCGACGAACCGCATCGCTTCGAATTTTTTCAGGCGGTGCGGATTCTCGAGAAGTGGTTCGCGCAGCAAATGCCGTCACATTCCGGACGTCCCGGCGACATCGTCGCGCAGCGTATTGCATTCCGTAATTCGCTGTCGATGTCGTTTCCGCCGAGCGAGCTACACGGCGCGCAGTCTTACGGCGCGGACGGAGCGGCGCTCAAGGACAAGCCGCAGCGCACGGCCGCGCTCGAAGACGGCTCGCTCGACAAGGTCGACCTCACGCCGGCGTTTTTTGGATTGCTCGGCGGGCAGGGCGCGTTGCCGCTGCATTACACCGAGCAGATCATCGCGCGTGAGCAGCTCAAGCGCGATCGTGCCGCGCGTGAATTCTTCGACGTGTTTTCGAATCGCGCGACCGCGTTGTTCTACGCGGCCTGGAAGAAGTATCGGCTGCCGTTTCACTACGAGCTCGACCGCGACGAACGCTATCTGCCGTTGCTGCTCGCGCTCGCCGGCGTGGCCGACGACGACACGCGCAATAGCCTGCAAAGCGGCGACGGCGCGCTATTCGACGAAGCAATCGCCGGTTATGCCCTGGCCGCGCGGCATCGGCCGGTGTCGGCTGCGTATTTGCAGCGCACGTTGTCGGAGTACTTCAAGGTCCGTGTGCGCGTCGAGCAATTTGTCGGTAAATGGTATGACGTGCCGCGCGATCAGTTGACGATGCTCGGCAGCATCAACGCGACGCTCGGCGCCACCGCGCTCGCGGGCGAGCGGGTCTGGCAGCGCGACATGCGTGCGCGACTCGTGATCGGTCCGCTCGACAAGGCGGACTACGAAGCGTTTCTTCCCGGCGCGGATCGTGCGGTGGCACTCGAAAGAATGCTGACGCTGCTCGCCGGCGTGACGCTCGAATACGAGGTATCGCTGGTGCTGCGCCGCGAGGAAGTGGGGCCGAGCCTGTTGTCCAAAGGCGCGCGCCTCGGCTGGGATGCGTTCCTCTGTACGAAGGCGGCAGACCGCGACCGCGCGGACGCCCGTTACGAATTGCACGTGATTCACTGACCACAACGATAGAACTGGATCGCACGACATGAGCACGTCACTCAACACCCTGATCGCCAAACTGAATCCGACCTGCCGTCAGGCGGCCTTGCTGGCGGCGAACAATTGTCTTGCGCGTGGTCACTACGAAGTGGACCTCGAGCATCTGTTGCTCGCGCTGCTCGATGAACCGGCGAGCGACGTCGTGCTGGTATTGCGGGCCAGCAAGGTCGATGCGCATGCGTTGCGCGCCGATCTCGAGCGCGAATTGCAACGCCTGAAAACGGGCAACACGCGCACACCGGTGTTCTCGAAGCATCTGATCGAGTTGCTCGAACAGGCTTGGCTGATTGCATCGCTCGATTCGCAGATCGGGCGCATTCGTTCCGGGCATCTGCTGCTCGCATTGCTGACAGCGCCTGATCTCGCGCAATTCGCCGAGCGCATGTCGCCACTGCTGCGCGACGTACGCGTGACCGATCTGAAGCATCAATTCGACGCGCTGACGGCGGGATCGCGCGAGGTCGAACGCAGCACTAACGCGGAGAACACTGGCAACGCGCAAGACAATCTCGCCGCATCGGAGATCGCACCTGGCGCGCCTTCGAAAACACCCGCGCTCGATACCTACACCAGCAACCTCACGCAGCGCGCGCGCGACGGCAAGATCGATCCGGTGATCGGCCGCGAAGGCGAGATTCGCCAGGCCATCGATATCCTGATGCGGCGCCGGCAGAACAATCCGATCATGACGGGCGAGGCCGGCGTCGGTAAAACGGCCGTGGTCGAAGGGCTCGCACTGCGTATCGCCGCCGACGACGTGCCCGCGCCGTTGAAGGGCGTCGCGTTGCACGTGCTCGATATGGGACTGTTGCAGGCGGGCGCGAGCGTCAAGGGCGAATTCGAAAACCGTCTGAAGAACGTGATCGACGAGGTGAAGAAGAGCCCGCATCCGATCATTCTGTTCATCGACGAAGCGCATACGATCATCGGCGCGGGCGGTCAGGCCGGGCAGAACGACGCAGCCAATCTGCTGAAGCCTGCGCTCGCGCGCGGCGAGTTGCGCACGATTGCTGCGACCACGTGGAGCGAATACAAGAAGTACTTCGAGAAAGACGCGGCTTTAGCGCGGCGTTTTCAGGTCGTGAAGATCGAGGAACCGAGCGAAACGCTCGCCGCGGCGATGCTGCGCGGGATGGCCGCGTTGATGGAAAAACACTTCAACGTGCGCGTGCTGGACGATGCGATCACCGAGGCGGTACGCCTGTCGCATCGTTATATCAGCGGACGGCAACTGCCGGACAAGGCGATCAGCGTGCTCGACACTGCTTGCGCGAAAGTGGCGCTGGCGCACAGCTCGACGCCTGCCGCGATCGACGACACGAAGAAGCGGCTCGAACGGATCGACGCCGAAATCGCCGCACTCGAACGCGAAGTGGCGAGCGGCGCATTGCATGACGAACGTCTCGCGGAATTGCGCAATCTGCGCGAAGAAGACCTCAAGGATCTTGCAGGCAACGAAGTGCGCTACGACAAGGAACGCGCATTGGTCACGGAGATCGTCGGCCTGCGCGCCGGGATCGACGCGGCCCGCGTGAGCAGCGCGGATGCCGGGCAAGCGGACAAAGCGCAGCAGGCACGCGCGACGCTCGCGACGCGTGTCGAAGAATTGCACGCATTGCAGGGCGCTCAACCGATGGTGCCGCTGCAGGTGGACGGCCACGTGGTCGCCGAAATCGTCGCGTCGTGGACGGGTATTCCGCTTGGCCGCATGGTGAAGGACGAAATTCAGACCGTGCTGAACCTGCAACCGCTGCTGGCCGCACGCGTGATCGGGCAGGATCATGCGCTCGATGCGATCGCGCAGCGCGTGCGCACCGCGAGCGCGAATCTCGAAGACCCGAACAAACCGCGCGGCGTGTTCATGTTCGTCGGGCCGTCGGGTGTCGGCAAGACCGAAACCGCGCTTGCACTCGCGGACGTGCTATACGGCGGCGAGCGCAAGATGGTCACGATCAACATGAGCGAGTATCAGGAAGCGCACAGCGTGTCGGGTCTGAAAGGCTCGCCGCCGGGTTATGTCGGCTACGGCGAAGGCGGCGTGCTGACCGAGGCGGTGCGCCGCAATCCGTACTCGGTGGTGCTGCTCGACGAAGTCGAAAAGGCCCACCCTGACGTGCTGGAAATGTTCTTCCAGGTGTTCGACAAGGGCACGATGGACGACGCCGAAGGCCGCGAGATCGATTTCCGCAACACGCTGATCATTCTCACGTCGAACGTCGGCTCGCAGGCCGTGATGCAGGCGTGCCTCAACAAGAGCGCCGAAGCGTTGCCGGATGCGGATTCACTCGCGGAAACCTTGCGCCCGCAACTGTACAAGGCGTTCAAGCCCGCGTTTCTCGGCCGTATGAAAGTGGTGCCGTACTATCCGATTTCAGACGACGTGCTCGCCGAGATCATCGAGCTGAAACTCGAACGGATTCGCCGTCGCATCGAATCGAATCACAAGGCGATGTTCGAGTGGGACGAGTCGCTGGTCGATGCCGTGCTCGCGCGCTGCACCGAAGTGGATTCGGGCGCGCGCAATGTCGATCACATTCTGAACGGCACGTTGCTGCCCGAGGTCGCGCAGCAGGTGCTGGAACGCATCGCGAATGGCGCTGCGATCGAACGCATTGCCGTGCGCGCGAGCGAAGCAGGCGAGTTCGATTACACCGTGGTGTAACGCGGCCCGTCGCTCTATCTGTTTTAACGCTGTACCGGATACTTATTGTTTTCTCTCATGCCGACTAACCTGAACACGTTGCTGGCGCCGATCGCCGAAGCCTCGCCTTGCGGAGAAGATCTGCTGTTCTCCGCCGATTTCGACGCGATCCAGCACGCGCGCCGTTTCGAAGACCCGTCGCTCGACCAGGGCGAATGGGTCACGGATATCAAGGAGGCCGACTGGCCGTTCGTGGTGGAGCGCACCAGCAGTCTGCTGCAAACGCAGACGAAAGATCTGCGGCTTGCGGTGTGGCTGACCGAAGCGCTCGCGATCGAAGACGGTGTTACCGGTCTCACGCAAGGCTATGCGCTGCTGACCGGCTTGTGCGAACGCTACTGGGAACAGGTGCATCCGCTGCCGGAAGGCGACGACACCGAGTACCGTCTCGGCAACGTCGCGTGGCTGGTCGGGCGCACCGGCGATCTGCTGCGCGCAACGCCGCTGACTTCGTCGCAAGGCAATTCGTACAGCACGATCGACTGGGACGTGGCCACGCACGTTGCGCAAGCCGTCAAACGCGATCCCGATCACGCGGACGATATCGCGCGCGGCAAGCCGTCGATCGAACAGATCGAGGCGTCGAAACGCGCCACGCCCGCTGCGTTCTATTCGACGCTGCTGGTCGATCTGAAAGCGTTCGAAGCCGCGTTGCTCGCGCTCGAACAGGAACTCGACCGGCGTGCGGCCGATTCCGCGCCGAGCTTCCGCCAGGCGAAAGACGCTTATGAAAGCGTGTATCGCCTTGCCGAACGCTTTGCCCGCGAACTCGGCGTGAGCGCCGAAGCCGCACCGCCTAAAGCGCCGAAGCCGGACGAGCACGAACGTGCCGAGCCGACGTTCAAGACCTCACCGCAACGCGAGGAGCCCGTGTTGACGACGACCTTACCGATCACGACCAGCGCGGTTGCTGGCATTCAAAGCCGCGCACAAGCCGTCGCGCAGTTGCGCGCGGTCGCGAAGTTCTTCCGCGCCACCGAGCCGCACAATCCGGCCGCATATTTAGCGGAGAAAGCGGCGGACAGCGCGGATATGCCGTTGCATCAGTGGTTGTCGTCGGTGGTGAAAGACGATGGGTCGCTCGCGCACATTCGCGAGTTGCTGGGTGTGAAGCCCGACGAAACCAGCTAACGGTTTTTCCCGAGGAGACGAGAGGAGCAAAACAAAAAGCCTGACATCATCGCTGATGTCAGGCTTTTTAACCGGTCGACGCAATAAACACGATACGTCCCGCTTCAGGACCCCGCGCGAAACTCGATGCGCCGGTTGCGCGCGCGACCATCGGTCGTATCGTTCGATGCGATCGGCTGATCCGGACCGACGCCGGTCGTCGTCATCTGCTCGGGTGGAATGCCTCTCGCGACCAGATAACCCTTCACCGCATCCGCACGCGCCTGGCTCAGCGCGATATTCGACGTGCGATTGCCCGCGTTGTCCGTATGACCGATGATCGCGACGGTTTTCGTCTGCAGCTTTGCGAGCACCGCGGCCATCTGGTCGAGAATCGCGCGGCCTTGCGGCGTGAGCGTCGCGCTGCCGGTTTCGAATTCGATTGTGCGGTTCGCGAGCGTCTGGTCGAGCAGACCCTGTTCGGACGCGCTCACACGCAACCCGTTCCTGATCGTGTAAGTCGGGTTCAGCGCATTGGCCATATCGCTCGCCAGTTGCTGACGCTGCGACTCGTTGCGCACTTCGCCCTTCACGTCGATCTGCGTGCCGTCGATTTTCAACTGACCTTTGCTGATCTGCTTCAACTGCGGGCCGATCAGCTTTTGCACATTGGCGGACCAGTTCGGCGGCGTTGCGACATCCGCGACTTCGATCTGATCGACCACGTTGGCCGCGCCGTACGTGTCGCGCAGACGCGAGAGCACAGCCGCCTTGGTCGCTTCGTCCGGCACCTTGCCGCCGGCCACGACCTGGCCCGGTGTGGCGTTGGCGGGCGGCGGCGCCGCGCTCACCGCGCCGGTGCCCGCGCCCGTGGTACCGCTCGCGAGGCCGGCCGTGGTGACAGCGGGGCCAGGCGCCGCGGACGAAGTCCCAGGCAATGCGCTCGTGCGAATCGAATTGCCGCTGTTGTCGACCGGCGTGACGCGCGCGGGTCCGTCGTTGTCGGCGTGCGCGAGCGGGCTGATCAGCAGCGCGGCGAGCAAAGCGGTGAATAACGCGGTCTTGCGTGCGGGTTGTTTCATCGACATCGCGTCATGCTCCCGTGAATGCTTCGCGGAACGTGTCGATGCTGACGCGCAGCGACAGTTGCGGTTGGTCGAGATAGCTGACGAGCTTGCTGATACCATGGTCGTTCTGTGCGTGTTCGTCGATCCATTCGGGATCGTCGATATCGATGTTGTGTGCCGCGTACGCTTGCGGATCGACCACGCTGTGCAGCGTTTTGGCCGACGCGCCGTTGAAGCCGATGATGAGCCGTTCACGCTCGGCAATCGTGCCGATGAAGATCGCGAGTTCGAAATCCGCCTGCGACACGAACGGCGCGATCAGTTCGAGCCAGAACGCGGCGACCAGCGTGCGGTAGAACGGATCGTTCGGCAGCGGCAGCGTGAGGCCGCGTTCGAGATGCGACGAGCCGCTCTGCATCACCGGACGCAGCAGCGAACCGAGCGCCAGCATCGCGCCGCGCAGCCGCACCGGGTGACCGCTTGCGAGCAGCATCTGTTCGAGACCGGCGAGCGTCTGATGCTCGACGAAATCGTTGAACGTGCCGTCGTGCGGATTGCCGGGACCGCCGCCGATTTCGATCGGCACCTGAGTCTCGCCGAGCGCCTGCAACGCGCCTGCCGGTTCGCTGGCGCTGATCAGCGGCTTCATTTGCGCCGACACGCGCGACCACAGCCGCGCGAACGCGAGCGGGCTGCGCGCGAGGAACGTCAGCGGCTTTTCGACTTCCAGCGCGGTTGCGGCAAGAAATGGAAAGCGCCGCGAGGACTGGTCCTGACTCACCATCATATGACCGGCGATCGCCAGCTTGCTGCGTGAGCCGAGGAACGCGAAGTGCATCGGCCGCGCGTTTTCGTAGACGATTTTCCAGCGCGGATCGTCGGTGAGCAGTTCCATCGCTTCGGCGATCCAGCGGTCGAGCGTGGCCAGCAACTGCGGGTTGTGCGCGCTTTTGACGAAGTCGCCGCGCGACGGGATCTTGCCGAAGTAGGCGATTTGCGCCTGCACGGTTTGCGTCATTGCGCACCCCCTGTGTTCGAAACCGCGGCGGCGGCCGTGGCCGGGCGAGCCGCTTGCGAGGCCCCCGTCGTCGCCGCGGCAGCCGGGGCTGTATTGTTGACCGACGCATTGACTGAATTCGCGGCCGCGCTCACGTCCGCCACCGAAGACGGCAGCCGCAAGCCACGCAGGCTCTGCTGTTGCGGCGCATCGCCAGCGCCGCCGGACGCCTGCGACGTGCTGATGATGCGCATGCTGACCGCCACCGTCACGGTGCCTTGCGTCCACGACAGGTCGAAGGTGCCGTCCGGACGACGCTTGCGCTGCGCCGAGTTGATCAGTTTCTCGAGACCGTAGCGGCCCGGCTCGTTGACCAGTTGCAGCGTGCGGCCGTCGAAGGTGGTCGCACTCAGCGTGGCGCCCGGCGAACCCGACGGATTCGGCCACACGAAGTTGGTCCACTGCGGCGGCGTATTGCGGTAGCGCATCTGCTGGCCGTCGATTGCGAGCGTGTATTCCGTCGTGCCGCTGCTCGGCTGCGGCAGGATCTGAAACACCGTTTGCGGTTCGGCCGAACTCGACGCGGACGAGGTCGCCGCGCCGCCGGCAAGCGGCGCCACCCAGCGCGCGAAGCCGCTGGTGAAGTCGGGCGTCAGCGCGAGACCCATGTCGCCCCACGTGCGCGCGGTGAGCGTGTCGCCGCGGCGTACCGCGAGCGGCCCGAGCGTGGTGCCGACGAACTTCGCGATCGAGCCGTCCGGTCCGAACACCTGGGCGATTTCACCGGCGCCGGCTTCGACCTTCGCATCGCTCGCGAACGGATACTTGCTGGCAAGCGAGCCCTGGAAGTTCTGATACACCTGCGCGTTCCACACCTTGTTCACTTCGACGCTGGCCGGCTGGATCACCACTGCATACGCGGCCATCAGCGGACGCACGAGCAGCGGACGCAGTGCCTTGCGTTGCGAATCGGTGAGGCCCGTCAGCATCTGTTCGTCGACGTACTTCAGCGAATCGGCGAGTTCGGAGCCGCTGCCGTCGAGCGTCTGCTGCATCAGTTGACGCGCGCCCGGTCCCGGATCGCCCTGGTTCCTGATCACGTTGAAGCGTGTACGGACCTTGGACAACGTATCCATATAGCCCTTCAGCATCGAACCGTTGTCGCCGGTCACGACGATGCGGCCCAGCGCCGAGAACTCCTGGCCGACCGGTCCCATCGGCACTTCGACCGGATTGCCGTTGATGTCGATGTTCGCGTTCAACTGAGCCGTCGGGGCGCGCGAGAACCACTGCTTGAACCAGCTGGTGACACCGGTTTGCGCCCGTTTCAGGTTCGCATTGAAGAGCGACGGGTTGTCCCACGAAGTCTGGTCGTAAGCGGTTTCGAGCACCTTGCGGATCGGCGAATCCTGCGGATCGCCGAGGCGGTTCATTGCATCCACCGCCTGACTGAAGCTGCCGAAGTTCTGTACGGCAATGCCTTGCATGAATTTCTGCCAGTGCATTGCGTACTCGGTCTTGTACATCGACACGAGTGCTTTCTGGATCTGTTCAGGGCTGCCTTCCAGCGTCAGGTCGTCGTGCGCGGAGACGTTCAACACCCAGTCTTTTGCCTGCAGTTCCTTGGTCGCGGCGTCGCGAATCGCGGGCTGCACGTACTGGAACCACGCGTCACGCGTGAAGGTGCCGGGGATCGCATAGCTGCCCGCCACCAGCGCCGTATTGTTTTCGCCGACGATGCGCGCAATCGTCATCGGCGCGAAACGGGTCGACGCGCGCGCCTTGATTTCTTCGTACACGCGTTGGCGGGCCGGCATGCCGCGCACCACGCGGCGCAGGTTTTCGCGCGTCTGGTCGACGAGGCCGAGGTTCTGGTCGATCATCGGCCAGTTGTCGTCGGATACGCGCGACAGGTAGAACGTGATCATGCGTTCGGCACTGCGGATCATTTCGTCGCGGGGCATGTTGCCGCGATTCGTTTCGAGCCAGCCGCGCCAGAAGCGCGCCACCTGATCGGTCAGGTGAGCGGTTTCCACGTGACGCTTGTCGCTCAGCATCAGGTACGTCTTGAGCGCGTTGTACGCGTCTTCGACGTTGGTGGGCGACGCGTCGCTGTAGAGGCCGCCCTGGTTGTTCGCGGCCATCGCGCTGTGCGCGGAGACCTGGACCGGCGCGGTGGCGTCCGGATTGCGGTTGAGCGGCGCCAGTTGATCCGGATGGGCGTTCACGTCCTTCATGAACGACGCAAGATTCTGCGAGACCGGATCGAGCAGGATCTGGCGCACGCCCGCGTAATACTCGGTGAGCAGATGCTGCTCGAGACGATCGCCTTGATACAGGCCGAGCGACACCGCGAGCGGTTTGTCGCGGCGGAACTGTTCGAGCTGGTCGATGCGGTCTTCGAGAATATCCATTGCCTGCAGACGCGATTGCAGGTCGTTGCGGTTCTGCTGCAAACGCACGACGTTGTCGAGGTCGGCCTTGACGTTGTCGGTGAGCTGCTGGTTGCCGATCGTCGACCATGTCCAGCCGCCGAGCGCGAGCGCGAGCACGGCGACGAAGCCGAAGAACGTCGCGTAGCGCAGGCGTGTTTTTGCGGGGCTCGCGAATTGCCGGACCGTTTGACGATCCGCGAAAATCACCTTCGAGAACAGATCGCGCAGGAAGAAGCCGTTCTTCGAGAACGCGCTGTGCGGCTTGGGCAGACTGTCCGCCGAAAGGCCGAAGCGGTTCGCAATGCGCGTGGCCGCGGCGCTGTTGGTTTCACCTTCCTGCAACGCGCTCGTGAAGTAGAAGCCGCGGAAAATCGGCTTGTACTGGAACGGGTTGGTTTCGAACAGCGTCGCGAGGAATGCGCGCAACGCGGGCTTGATGGTCGAGAACTCGAGCGGGAAACTCAATTGACCGGGCGAGAGCTTGTTGCCGCGATTGATCGACATCTGCGCGACGCTGATCTCTTTCAGGCCGTCGTAGAGTTCTTCGAAATGTTCGTCGAACAGGCCGACCACATCGCGCTTCTCGTCCGGCTCGTAGGGCAGCGTCGCGCCCCACACGCGGTCGTATTCATGACGCTCGCTGCCGCTGAAGAATTCGGTGAAGCCGGTAATCAGGTCGGCCTTGGTGAACATCACGTACACCGGCGCGAACACTTCGAGCTTCTCGGTCAGTTCCTGCACGCGCTGGCGCAGGTTCTTCGCGAGGTTGATCGCGAATTCCGGCTTGCTGCTCGTCAGCTCCGCAATACTTGCGGTGACGATGATGCCGTTGATCGGCGCTTTCGGACGGAAGCGCTTGAGCAGACCGAGGAAGCCGAGCCATTCGGTACGGTCTTCTTCATGCACCGAGTAACGGCCGGCCGTGTCGAGCAGAATGCCTTCCGTGGTGAAGAACCAGTCGCAATTACGCGTGCCGCCGATCCCGTGAATCACCGCGCTGTTCTTGTCGGCGAAAGGAAACTGCAGGCCCGAGTTCAGCACCGCGCTGCTCTTGCCCGCGGCCGGATTGCCGATCACGATGTACCACGGCAATTCGTACAACGCCGAGCCGCCCGACATCTGGCCGATCTTCGACGTCTTGATGGTCTTCACGGCGTCCACGAGCCGCGTGCGCAGCACGTCGAGTTCGGCCTGACGCGCGGGCGTGGGCGCCGGGCCGGTTTCAGTCTGTTTTTCCGCCTGCTGCTCGAGCATGTCGCCGAGCTTGTCGTTGGCGCGCCGCGCGCGCAGCCGGCGCACCGCCCACACCAGCAGCCAGAGTACGACGATCGCGCCGAGCACGATGGCCGGCCACATCGGATCGATCTGCAGGGTATCGGCGCCGATGAACAATACAGCAGCAAGCGCGAGCAGGCCGATGATCGAGAGCGTGCGTGTGTGGGTCAACACGTTAAGAATGCGTCGCATAGCCGTTCAGGTCTTGGAGATATGTGTTGTTGCGCGGAGTGTCACAAACAGCATGGCGCGCGCGCCCGCGCGGCCCGTGGAAATGCGTGGAGCGATGAAGGCAAAAGGAAAGGAAATCATGAGTCAGGCAAACGCGCGGGTAGTCAACGCGCGAGTAAAAGCATCAAAACAGGCGCAGATGGAGGCGAATACCGGACGAATGTCGAATCGGTGATGGACGATCTCGTAGATCGCAATTCCGGCAATGGCTGCATGCGTGCGGCATTGCGGCTTTTTACCGGAAAATCTGATTGAACGCCCCATTGCAACCTCTTTATTGCCCGCTTCGCGCTTAATGCCCGCGCCCCAGTACGAAGCCGGGTTTGTGATATTCAACGTGCCCGAGATCCATCAATTTCCAGCGACCACCCCACGTCAGACCGACCTGTTCGGCTGTCTGTCCGTATAGTTGATAACCTCGCATGGCCCAGGGATCTTTTTCTGAAATGACGAGCTTGCCGTCGCGCAAAAAAGCATTGTCAGCGGCAAGACCGTATTGGTGATAGCTCTGAAACGCTGCGGCATTGGTGACGTTACCCCCCATTTGCGCAAGCCGGTTTTGCCGCTCCGGACTGCGATAACCTTCCAGCAATGCCATTTCATACCCGTATTGCTCGTGCATGATTTTGTAGACGAGCAATAAACGCGTCCTGAAATCGGCGTCGAGCAAATTCCAGTCACGGCTCGCGTCTTTAAGCGCGGGCCGGATCTGCTCGACTTCCTGCGTGGCAAATACCTCCGGCGGCAGCGGCGGCGGGGGTACGAGCTGTTCGCCATTCAATAAGGCGGCGATTTTCTCGTCCGGTACCCGAGCCGTGTCATCGAATTGGAATAATTGCCTGCCGCGTAAAGCCAATGCCACTAATGGCGGCGTCGCAAGAATACCTGCGGTGGTAAAAATCAGCAAGCGTCGCTTTGCCAGTAACTTTTGCATATCGGCGACGGTTGATTGCGAAATTTTTGCCGAATTAACTAATTTACTGCGCGCGTGTATTGCACTGCGTGATGCCCGTCGCATAACGCGTCCATGAATATCGAGTGCCGCGCCTAATAAAGAGGCGCGTACCGCCGGCAATAGCAGCATTGCTGCGATCACGACCGCGATGGCGAAATAGGCAAAAAGTACAACGGCAATCAAAGGCGACCCCGGAAATTGGAAACAATTGTATTTTGTAATGCTTGCTCTTAGAATCAGGCCTGCTCGGAGAGGAGCCGGAACGGTATTATCACGGCGAAATAATCCAGGATTCAATGAGACAGTGAATGAGTGCGCCGGAAAGTTCAAATTCCAAAGCCCCGCCTAGCCTGTTATCCGATAAGGCTAAAGGCGCGGATGGCAATGGTTCGCGAATTCTTGCGAACCTGGAAGGCCGCGTCGAGCCGCCTGCCGAAAAACCACGTCGTTCGAAAACTCCGCTTGCGCTGGTTGCGTTGCTGGTGATTGCGGCCGGCGGCTGGGGCGCGTGGCATATGCAGCAGCGTGTGCATACCGGGACGGTGGCGTCGGCGACACCGGGCGACGCCGCGAAGGTCGCGGTGCCCGCAGCGGCCACACCCTCCGCGCCAGCGGCGAGCGGTGCTGGGCAGGTCGCGGCAAAAGCGTCGGCGCCGGCTGCGGCTTCATCACAAGCGGCTACGATCATCGCCGACGATAACGACAATGACAGCAAGGCTGCGGCGCCGTCCGCGAGTGCGTCGGCGGGCAATGACGGCAGCCGCCTGTCGCGCGCGCTAGCGGACGGCGCGGAGCCGAGCAATGCATCCGCGCCGGTGGCGGTCGTGTCGGTCGCCTCGGCGGTGAGCGTGCCGGCGGCGAAGCGCGGCAAGAGCGCTACGGCTGTCGCGAGCAATACGAAGCGCGACTCGCGTGAAACGCGTGAGGCCGCTACGCACGGTAAGAAAGAAAGTGTGAGCGCGCGTCATGCGAGCACGCCGACTGCGGTCGCTCAAACGAAGAAGCCGCGTTCGGCAAACGATAGCGCCAAAGCTTCGAAAGATGATTCGGATGCCGATCTATTGGCCGCGTTAGTGGCGCGTACCAAACCGGCCGACGCTAAAACACCGGCTGGCAATGAGCCGACCAGGGTAAGTGCTTCCGCACCGCAGGGTAATGCGAAATTGGCCGAACGCGTGAAAGAGTGCGGTCAACGCGGCTTCTTCGAAGATCAGCTTTGCCGCTGGCGCGTATGCGACGGTCATTGGGGTAAAGATCCCGCATGTCCGGGTTCCGCGCAGCAGGCACGTCAACCGTAATGGCGCGCCACTGCGGTGTTTCTGATCCGTACGCACGCCGAATAAGCAATCGGCATCGCAACTTGATTTCATTCGGCTAGTGTTTATGATGGGTCTCCTGATTTGAACGACAGTTTAAAAAAGGAGACATCAGTGCAGCGACTTCTCTCGGCGCTAGCGTGCGTGACCAGTGTGGCGGCTTTATCGGTGCTGTCGGCGTGTGGCGGCAACGATCTCATTGCGCAAACCGATCCGCCGAAAGTCATTATCGACAGCGACTACAACACGCTGAGCGACGACGGCCAACTGGGTGTGATGGCCGCGCAATTGCAGGCGCAGGGTTCACTGAAAGTACTCGGCATTACCGTCGTGTCCGGCAATCAATGGTTGAAGCAGGGCGTGGCGGATGCATTGAAATCGGTCGAACGTCTTGGTGTCGAAAATCAGATCGGCGTCTATGCCGGCGCGAACTATGCGCTGTCGCACGACTACGCGACCATCCAGGCCGAACTGAAACAATTCCCCGGTGGCGACGGCTATCTCGGCGCATGGAGTACACCCGAGCCGAAGTCGGACAGCGATCTCATCGCGCCGCCTGACGGTTTTGCTACGCATACCAAAATAAAGAGCAAGAGCGCAGTCGATTTCATCGTCGATTCGGTGAAGCAAAATCCCGGTCAGGTGACGATTCTGGCGATTGGCCCGTTGACCAATATTGCGCTCGCTACGCGTCAGCATCCGGAGATCGTGCCGCTGATCAAGCAGATCATTTACATGGGCGGCGCGATCGACGTGCCCGGCAACACCACGCCAACCGCGGAATTCAACTGGTGGTTCGATCCGGAGGCCGCCAGAGCCGTGTTGCGTTTGCCGATCAGACAGGTCGTGATTCCGCTCGACGTGACCGACACCGTGAAAATGGACAAGGCGTTATACGACCGTGTCGCGCACGATCCGAACAAGCAGACCATCATTACGCAACTGTTCAAGACGTTGAACGGTTATGGGTTCGATGGCAAGAACGGCTTCGAGACGAATCCGAATTACACGACGAACATCTGGGACACGCTAACACTCGCGTATCTGCTGCATCCTTCGTTTGCCACGCAGACGGTGGACGAATGGGTGGATGTGGATATGAGTTTTGGCGCGAACGACGGTAAAGCAACCGGTTATACGAGTTCGCCGCCGGCGGGTTTGCAGAAGATGACGATCGTCAAACGCTTCGACAATCCGCGTTTTTTCGACTTCTATGTCGATCTGCTGACGCGGCCGGTGCCGGTGAAGCTGCCTGATTAACTAACGCTTATCGCGCTGCGTGCCTGCAACCCGCTTCAGGCGGGATGCAGGCCACGCAGCAGTTGGTGCACGCGCGACATATCCTGATCGACGTGTTCCGCCTGCTCGAACAATTCCGCGAGCCAGTCGACGAAAGCGCGCACGCGCGGCGACACCCGGCGATTTTTCACATAGGCGACCGAGACTGGCATCGGCACGGGTTTCCATTGCGGTAGGACTTCGCGCAATTGTCCTGAGTCGAGATAGGGTTGAGCGGCGATACGAGCCGGCTGAATCAACCCGAGGCCTTGCAATCCGCACGTGAGATATGCCTGTTCGTCGCTGACTTTGACGAAGCCGTTCACCTTGACCTTTTGCGCTTCGCCGTCCACTTCGAAATCGAAGTCCACCTCGCGGCCGTTATGCGGCGACATGCAGTTGACTGCCACGTGTGTGCCCAGATCGATCAGATCGAAGGGCGTACCCCTACGAGCCAGATAGGCGGGGCTGGCGCAGGTGACGTGTTCTAGCGTGCCGAGTTGTCTGGCGACCAGATTCGAGTCGGGCAGCTCGCCGAGCTGGATGCTGCAATCGACTGCTTCCGCGACGAGATCGACGGTACGGTTGCTGACGCCGATGGCGAGATCGAGGTTCGGGTAGCGGGCGTGGAAATCCTCGAGTGCGGGCAGCACGAGGGCGCTTGCTACTGAGGCGGGCATTTCGATCCGGAGGCGGCCGGTCAGGTTCTCTGTTGCATTGCGCAGGCTTGCTTCCATTTCGTCGATATCGGCGAGGATTTGAGCGCAGCGTTCGTAGTATGACGCGCCTTCGGCGGTGACGCTCAGGCGGCGGGTTGTGCGGGTCAGGAGGGCTGTGCCTAGTAGGGCTTCCAGGTTCTGAACAATGGTCGTTGCGGTTGCCCGCGGGATGTTCAAGGACTCCGCTGCGCGGGTGAAGCTGTTGGTGTCCACGATACGGATGAAAGTGCGCATGGCGGTGATTCTGTCGATCATTGATGCACTCCAAAATAAGAGTTTTTGTTTCTTGCCTTTGTCGAGGGCATGTTTCCGTCTATCCCGACAATGCCGGTCATCTGAATTATTCAGGGATGCGTAACAGAGACACTTATCGTCTCAGCTGAAATTGTTTTATAGCGACAGCGGTTCTTCATGATCGACTGCCGATGGTAGCTTTACGGCAATGCGTGATGCCCGGCAGCAGGCAGGTTCCGCTCAATATTGAATGGCCCGAGCAGCCTGCTGAAAACTTCTATCAGGAAGGACTTATGAGCGATTCATCGACACCGAATCTCACGGCAATCCAGCGCAAGGCGATCATGCCTGCCCTGCGCATACTGCCTGGTGAAATGAACTCTCCGGCGGCAAGGGTGCTGCTGCTTGCTATCGGTTTGCAGGAAAGCGGCTTCGTGACACGTGAACAGTACGGCGGCGGTCCTGCCCGAGGTTATTGGCAGTTCGAGCAGGGTACTGAGGCGAGTCACGGCGGCGTATGGGGTGTCTATCTGCATCCTGCCTCTAGCGGCCCATTGCAGCATGTCTGCAAGCGCAGGCGGGTCCCCTTCGATCCTGTCGCGATCTATAACGAGCTTGAGCTTGATGATGTGCTCGCTGCCGCAGTGGCACGACTGCTGATGTACACGGACCCGTATCCGTTGCCCGACACAGACGATCAAAAAGGCGGGTGGGATTTATATGCAGTGCGTACATGGCGACCGGGTCAACCCCGGCCCGACGACTGGCCCGCTAACTTTGAACAGGGGCAAAACATCGTGAGTCCCGACACGTCTGACTGTTCACCTTGAAGAAAGCGCGCTCAATACACTGCTCGGACTGGCTACGCTGACAATCATGGGGCCGCACATTTCACCATGGTTTCAGCGCTGACACTCGACACTCGCCAGTCCGCATAAAAAAATCAACCCCTCAAAGAATCCAGATCAACAACAAACCGATACTTAACATCACTCTTAAGCATCCGTTCATAAGCCTCATTAATCCCCTGCATAGGAATCACCTCAACATCAGAAGTAATCCCATGCTCGCCGCAAAAATCCAGCATCTCCTGCGTTTCGGCAATCCCACCAATCAACGACCCCGCCAACCGGCGACGCTTGAAAATCAGATTGAACACTTGCGGCGACGGATGATCATGCTCCGGTGCTCCGACCAACGTCATCGTCCCATCGCGCTTCAGCAGATTCAAAAACGGATTCAAATCATGCTGCGCAGCAACGGTATTCACGATCAGATCGAAGCTATTCGAATGCGCTTCCATCTCGTCAGCGTTCTTCGAAATCACAACCTCATGCGCGCCAAGCCGCTTCGCGTCCTCGATCTTCGACGGCGACGTCGTGAACAACACGACATGCGCCCCCATCGCGCGAGCCAGCTTCACCCCCATATGGCCCAAGCCGCCAAGGCCCACAATCCCGACCTTCTTGCCGGGACCGGCACCCCACGTGCGCAACGGCGAATACGTGGTAATGCCCGCGCACAGCAACGGCGCTACACCCGCAGGATCCAGATTGGTCGGCACCCGCAGCGTGAATGCCTCATCCACGACGAGTTGCGTCGAGTAGCCGCCATAAGTGATCTGACCATCGACGCGGTCGACGCCGTTATACGTGCCCACAAAACCATTCTCGCAATACTGCTCGAGATCTTCCTTGCAACTCGCACACGTGCGGCACGAATCGACCAGACATCCCACGCCGACCAGATCGCCGGCTTTGTACTTCGTCACACTGGAGCCGACAGCCGTCACGCGGCCGACGATCTCGTGGCCCGGCACCACCGGATACACCGTGTTCTTCCATTCGTTGCGTGCCTGATGCAAATCGGAATGGCACACACCGCAAAACAGGACTTCCATCTGCACGTCATGGGCGCGCAATTCGCGGCGCTGGATTTCGAACGGGGCGAGCGGCGCTTGCGCGTCGGTCGCTGCATAGGCATAAGTCGTGCTCATGGGTAGCTCCAGCAAAAGAGGGTGACGTCGCAAGGCGCCTGCGATGAGCGACGCGTGTCGCCGATGCGGCCAACCTTGCCAGGAACCGGGATCACGGCGCCAGCGGCGGCAGACGAATTCATCACTTCGATCAATCGGCCACCGGCCCGGCGCAGCGCGGAACAGGATGATCCGGCAGGGTTCCCATGTTAGGAGCCGGGTCGAGGTCGGGGAATACCTGAAGGTCTTGAAGATTTGCCTAAAACTCCTGGCGAGAAGCGCGGTAGGCTGTTTGATGATAAATTTCAGGCACTTTTCTCTTGCCCGTCACTATATCGTCATGTCAGCTCATTCTCCCGAAACTGCCGCGACCCGGCGCGTCTCAGTCGACCCCGCCCAGCAGCGCCTCGTCGAATTGTTCGACATGCTTGCACCCAAGGGCGGCATTACGGCCTCGAGTCTCGAAGGCGTCACGTTGATGCGCGTGAACCTGCCGGTGCCGCGCAGTCCGGTGATGTACGAGCCGAGCATCGTGATCGTCTGCCAGGGGCGCAAACGCGGTTTTATCGGCGATCAGGTGTTTCAATACGACGCGCAGCAATATCTGGTGTTGTCGGTGCCGCTGCCGTTCGAATGCGAAACCGAGGCGTGTCCGGAAGAACCGTTTCTCGCGATCTCGGTACGGGTCGATCTGACCATGGTGGCCGAATTGCTGATGGCGCTGAACGAAACGCAAGGCGCCGCGCAAAACGAGCCGCTCGGTGTTTACTCCACGCCGTTGGACCCGCCGTTGTCCAATGCCGTGCATCGTCTGATGGAAGCGTTGGCGTCGCCGCTCGATGCGCGCATTCTCGCGCCCGGCGTGGTCCGCGAAATCTGTTATCGCGTGTTGACGGGCGAGCAGGGCGACGCGATTCGTGCGGCGCTCACGCATCAGAATCATTTCGGCCGAATCGCGAAGGCGCTACGGCGCATCCATGCCGACTATCACGACGCGCTCGACGTCGATACGCTCGCGTCCGAGGCCGGCATGAGCGTCGCGGTATTCCATGCGCAATTCAAGGCCGTCACGGCCACCTCGCCGATGCAATACGTGAAGACCACGCGCTTGCATCATGCGCGTCTGCTGATGGTGCAGGATGGGTTGAATGCGGGCGCGGCCGCGGCGCGCGTCGGTTATGAAAGCGCGTCGCAATTCAGCCGCGAATTCAAGCGGTTGTTCGGCCTGAGCCCGGTCGACGAAGTCAAACGCATGCGCGCCGTGTACGACGCGCCGGCGCCGCGCGTGGTCAAGCCCGTCGCGCGCTATGTGACCGCGGTTTGACTGCGGTGTGACCGCGGTTTGAACGCAGTCGGCGCAATGGGCTACAAGCCGCTGAACCAGTTATAGCCCTGGTCTTCCCAATAGCCGCCAGGGTTCGTGTTGGTCACGAAAATCGCCGCGATGTGTTTCGGGTTCTTGAAGCCGAGCTTGGTCGGCACCCGCAGTTTCAGCGGGTAGCCGTATTTGGCGGGCAGCGGTTCGCTGCCGAAATCGAGCGTCAATTGTGTTTGCGGATGCAGCGCCGTCGCCATATCGAGGCTCGAGTAATAACGGTCCGCGCATTTGAAACCGACATAACGCGCGCTCAGATCCGCGCCGATCCGTTCGAGGAACGTGCGAAACGGCACGCCGCGCCATTGACCGATCGCGCTCCATCCTTCGATGCAGATATGGCGCGTGATCTGCGAAGTCTGCGGCAACGCGCGTAATTGCTCGAGATTCCACGTGCGTTTGTCCGACACGAGCCCCGACACTTCCAGTCGATACGTCGAGCCGTCGATATCCGGTACGTCGAACTCCTGATAAAACGCGTTGAACGGGAACGGGTTGGTGATATCCCGCGCGGAATAGGTCGGCGCGAGTTTGTTGCGGTCGAACAGCCACCCCTGTACGCGATCGTTCCAGCGCGACATCGCCCATAGCACCTTGTCGACGGAATCGCCGTCCTGCATGTTGCAGCCCGACAGCATCGCGAGCGCGCCGATCGACAGCGACGAACGCAGAAAGAGCCGCCGTTGCAGGCGCTCGATTTGCGGTTTATGGTCGGCGAGAACGATGCGCCCCGCTCGCGAATCTCGGCGGTCTCCGTGTTTCGAGTCGCTCATGCTTCGCTCCTTGTGTGCGTGGAATGGCGGGCGCGGCCGGTTAGCATCGGCAGCAATGTGCGCGGTACGAGCAACACCAGCGCCAGATGCACGACAACAAAGCCGACCACGCCGGCCATTGCGATGAAATGCACGCGGCGCGCGAAGTCGAAGCCGCCGAATAACGCGGTGAGCCACGAGAATTGCACCGGCTTCCAGATCGACAGTCCCGAAGCGACCAGCAGCACGCCGAGCAGCAGCACGAACAGATAGAGTGCGCGCTGTACCGCGTTGTATTTGCCGGTATCGTGCGGCAGCTTGAATCGCATCGCGAGCGCGGCGTCGTGCAGCACGTCGCGTGGATGCACGGGAAACAGCTTGCGGCGCAAGTGCCCGCGGCCGATGCCGTACGCGAGATACAGCAGGCCGTTCGCGCACAGCAGCCACATCGCCGCGAAATGCCACGCGATCGAGCCGCCCAGCCAGCCGCCTACAGTCGCCCACACCGGAAACCTGAACGGAAAGAACGGCGAAGCGTTATAGATCGCCCAGCCGCTCATCACCATGCAAACCATCGCAAACGCGTTGATCCAGTGCGTGATTCGCACGACGAGCGGGTGCACGATAAAGCGCGCTTGAGGTTCAGACATGGTGAGCGTTCGACCGGCAAATTAAACGTGGCGCGCCGCGTCCGTGAAAGCGACGCGGCGTTCGGGAAAACAGAAAGCGGCGAGCCAGAAAGCGGCGGGCGCTTCTGTTACATCGGCGGCGTCAGCCCATGTTCGCCTGCGGAGATGAAATTCGCGGTCATCGAACCGTCGGCTTCCTTGTGCGCGAACAGCACGACCTTCGCGCCCGGCACGAGCAGCGAGCGGTCGCCGGCTTCGAGCGCGACGATAGGCACGTCTTGCGGAATTACAACTTTCTTCTCACCGTCCTTGTACTTGACCGTGATCGTGCGGCCGTTGCTGACCACCAGCGAGCCGACCGTGCCGTTGGTCATCGAGCTGTTCGCGCCGAGATCCCACGGACGGTGGCCTTCGCCGGCGCCGCGCATGCTGGCCGGGAATACGTGTACTTCGAGTGCCTTCAGCGTGCCGTCGGCTTGCGGAATCGCGGCCGTGCCGACGTAGCTGTCGGGCTTGATGTCGTTCACGTTGGCGACCGTCACGCCGCGGATCGGCGTGTCCTTGGGAAGCTTGACGTCGACATCCTTGCCGTCGCGCGTGTGTACTTTGAGCAGGTCGGCGTTCAGGGACGTGACCGTGCCACGTACGCCCGTCGGTGCGTTGGCGGGCGCCGCGTTTTGAGCCTGGGCAAAGGGAGCTGCCGCGAACAGGGCGCCGGCCATCAGCGCGGGAGCGGCGATAGCGCGCATCGCGGAAGCGGAAACGATCTTCATGTGTCTGTCTCGGGTGGTGAAGGATGGGGACAGATTAGGCGCGAGATCGGCTCCGGCGGGTGACAGACGGATGACAAAAACGTCATGAACGGCCGGCGACGTCCACGTAGAATGACCGCCATAACTTTGTCCAACGCAATCCACCGCAAGCGCGCGCCAGGCATCATGAGCATTCTCGTCATCGAAGACGATCCGAAAACCGGCGACTACCTGAAAAAGGGGCTGCGCGAGAGCGGCTATGCGGTCGACCTCGCGCGCACCGGCACGGACGGCCTGCACATGGCGCTCGAAAACGCGTACGAGCTGGTCGTGCTCGACGTGATGCTGCCCGGCATCGACGGCTGGGAAATCATGCGCACGCTGCGCGCGCGGCGCGATCTGCCGGTGATTTTCCTGACCGCGCGCGACCATGTCAGCGACCGCATCCGCGGTCTCGAACTCGGCGCGGACGATTACCTCGTCAAGCCGTTCTCGTTCACGGAACTCGTGTTGCGCATTCGCACGCTGTTGCGTCGCGGTGTGATCCGCGAAAGCGACGTGTTCGAAATCGCCGACCTGAAGCTCGACGTGCTACGCCGCAAAGTGACCCGCGAGGGTGTCGAGATTCCGCTGACGAACAAGGAGTTCATGCTGCTGCATCTGCTGGTGCGGCGCCAGGGCGAAGCGCTGTCGCGCACGCAGATCGCCTCCGAAGTGTGGGACATGAATTTCGACAGCGACACCAACGTGGTCGACGTGGCCATCAAACGGCTGCGCGCGAAGGTCGATCATCCGTTCGAGAAGAAGCTGATTCATACGGTACGCAGCATCGGCTATACCTTCGGCGACGGCTCATGAAACTGTGGACCGGGCGCTCGCTGACAGCCCGCACCACGGTGCTGTTCGCGTTGATTGCGAGCGTGGTGATCGGCATGCTCGGCGCGTATTTTTATCACTCTGCCGAGTTGTCGTTGCAGCGCCGCGCAGACCTGGAACTGACCGGCCGTGTCGAGCATTTCAGCCGGATCGTGCGCGATCTGTACTCGGTCGGCGAGTTGAAGAGCCGGCCGTTGCTGTTCGAAACCATGCTCGGCGCCGAACAGGACGTGCTGCTATTTCGCCGCCCAGGTGAAACGCCGTTTATCGATGTCAATCCGGGCAACCTCGCGGTGCCTCTGTTGCAGCCGATGACCGGCGAGCGCTTGCCGACCCTCACGGATATTCGCCAGACGCGCCTGCCGAACGGCGTGCCGGTGCATTGGGCGATAGCCACGGCGAAGGCGCGCGAAGATGGCAGCGAAGTCGAAGTGATCGCCGCGCATCCGATGACTCAGGAAATGCGGATGCTCGCGGAGTACCGCAATCGCATCGTGCTGGCGACGCTCACCGGCATGCTGGCTGCCACGCTGCTCGCGTATTACGTGTTGCGGCACGCGCTGCGGCCGGTGCGCGAGATCGCCACGCGCGCGGCGCAGATCAGCCCGACGAGTCTATCCGTACGGCTCGACAGCGAATCCGCGCCGCTCGAATTGCGCCAACTCACACATGCGTTCAACGCGATGCTCGATCGTCTCGCGGACGGTTATCAGCGCCTGTCGCAGTTCTCCGCGGATCTCGCACACGAAATCCGCACGCCGGTCGGTGCGCTGATCGGCCAGACCCAGGTGACGCTCGCGAAGACCCGCGATGCCGATGAATATCAGCAACTACTCGAATCCAATCTCGAAGAGCTGAGCCGCTTGAGTCACATCGCGGAGAACATTCTGTTTCTCGCGCATGCGGACCACGCAACGTTGACGATCGGGCGCGAACCGGTCGATCTGCACAGCGAACTCGTCAGGATCGCTGACTATTTCGAAGGCCTGGCCGACGAACGCGGAATGCGCTTCGAAGTGGCGGCCGCGGGCGTGGCGTCGGTCGATCCGCTGCTGTGCCGCCGTGCGATCAACAACCTCGTCGTGAACGCGGTGCGCTACGGCGCCAGCGACACGGTGGTGCGCCTGAGCGGCGTGCAGGACGAGGCGGGCGCGACCGTGGTGGTCGAAAACGACGGCGCGCCGATTCCCGTCGACCAGCTGGACCGTCTGTTCGACCGGTTCTATCGCGCGGATACGGCGCGCAGCGCGTTCACGGAGTCGAGCGGTCTTGGGCTCGCGATCGTCAAGGCGATCATGCATTTGCACGGCGGCACCGCGCGAGTGGCTTGCCCGGTGCCGGGCGTCGTGCGCTTCGAATTGCGCTTTCCGCTCGGTCGGGCGGCGGTCTGATCAGGTCGCGCTTTTCACTCGTCCGCCGGCCCCCGCATCGGCTGATTCGCATAGTGCGCGCGCTTCTCCTCGTACATCAGCAGATCGGCGCGCTGCACGCCGGCTTCAAGGCGATCGCCGCGCTCGCAGGTCGCCGAGCCCATCGAAAAGCTCAATAGCGAGCCCGGATAGAACTGGTTGTTCAGTTCGACCAGTTGACGGATCGCGTCGATCATCGCGGCGCCGCCGCGTTCGTCGGTGTCGGGCAGCAGAATCGCGAATTCGTCGCCGCCGATGCGAGCCGCGTGAAACGGCGCCTCGGTCGCCTTGGCCAGCACCTCGCCGGCGCGCCGCAGCAGCGCGTCGCCGGCCGCGTGGCCGAGCTGGTCGTTCACGCGCTTGAGGCCGTTCAGATCGGCCATGATGATGGTCACCGGCCACGGTCCCTTGCGTTCGAGCCGGTTCAATTCGTCCATGTAGAACGAGCGGTTGCGCAGTTTGGTCAGCACGTCGTGCTTGCCGAGAAACTCCAGATAGGCTTCCGCCTTCTTGCGCGCGGTGATGTCGGTGAGCGCGACCAGCACGAGGTCCCAGTGGCTCTCGTGACCGGGAAGCACCGAGAATTGCAGATGCACGTGCACCTCGGCACCGTCGAGCGAGTAGTTGAGTACTTCGCGCTGCTGGAACAGTTTGCCGTCCCACAGGTCGATCAATTGCTCGCGAAAGTGCGGGCGCATGTCGTCGCGGAAGACTTCGGACAGGCGCGAGAGCAGCATCTTTTTATCTTTCGCCGCGAACAGGTCGAGCGTGTGCTGGTTCACGTCGAGCACGTGGATTTCCTGCATGCAGCGCTCGACGAACTCCGGATGCACGTCGGTGAAAACGCGGAAATCGCTGATACCGGCCGCGCGCGCCTCATCGAGCAGCCGCTTGACCGCGCTGAAATCCTCCACCCACAGCGACACCGGCGAATACTCGAACAGGCCGCGCGCATAGTGCTCGGCCAGCGTCACGCGATGCCGCGCGCCCTCCAGTTCGGTGATGTCTTCAACCGAGACCAGCACGCGATCCCAGCGCGCTTCGTGGCCGGGCAGGATCGCGCCTTTGAGCAGCACGTCGAGGCGCTGGCCGCCGAGCGTGTAGTTGACCGTCTGGCTCGTGAACTGTGATTGTCCGGCCCACAACTGGCACAGTTCCTCCAGATGTGTCTTGAGCATGTCGTCGCGGAATACCGAGGCCAGGTTGCTGGTGAGCGCGTCGAAATCCGCCGCCTCGAACTGCGTGAGCGTCTTACGGTTGACCTTGATCACGCGGATGCTGTGCGCGCATTCGGCGACGCGTGCCGGATTTTCCGCGAAATGGGCGCGCAGGTCGGTCACGCCCTGTGCGCGCCACTGGTCGAAAAGCGCGTGTACGCCGCTGAAGTCCTCCAGCCACAGGGAGACGGGCGCAAGTTCGAACATCTCGGAGTCGTCTTGCAAGGGGACTTCCTTCGGCGGGTTATTGCCGGGCGCGGAGCCGCGCGGGAGGGTATCCAGCATGAGAGTCTCGTTATCGGAATTCCGGCTATTTTAAGGCGGCTTCGGTTTGGCGAATAAAACCGCCGGCACGCGAGTAGGCCGGCGTGCCTGAGCCCAGGTCGAGTCCGATTCTAGCTGCAGCGGCCGGCGCTCATCCTCATGGTGCACACAGCGCGCTCGCGAGAGCCTTGCTACACTCGACGCTCGCCGTTTTCCCCATCGGTCATCGCTGTTAAAAAACCCCACGCCATGAAGCCCACCCTGCTGATTCTGATTCACCTGAACGACACCAGCCGCGCGTCGGTCGAAGCGGCCTTCGACGTCGTCTATGCACCCGACTCCGACCAGCGCTCCGCTGCGATCGCCAAACAGGGCGCCACGATCCGCGCGGTGCTGACCAACGGCACGACCGGTTTGACGGCAGCCGAAATCGACCAGATGCCGCAGCTCGAATTCGTCAGCGCGCTCGGCGCCGGTTACGAAAATCTGGCCGTCGACCACGCTCGTGCGCGCAATATCGTGCTCGTGAACGGCTCGGGCACCAACGACCATTGCGTGGCCGACCATGCTTTCGCGCTGCTGCTGGCCGTGGTGCGCGACATCCCGCAACTCGATCAGGCGACGCGCGCCGGTGTCTGGCGCGATCACCTGCCGATGCGGCCGAACGTGTCGGGCAAGCGGCTCGGTATCGTCGGGCTCGGCAACATCGGCGAGAAAATCGCGCGCCGTGGCGCCGGCTTCGAGATGGAGATCGGTTATCACAACCGTAAGCCGCGTGAAGGGTCTGCGCTGCGCTATTTCAACAGCGTCGAAGAACTGGCGCGGTGGTCCGATTTCCTGGTGGTGGCGACGCCCGGCGGTGCGGGTACGAAGCATCTGATCGATGCGACGGTGCTGGAGGCGCTGGGCGCGAACGGCTTCGTGGTCAATGTGTCGCGCGGCAGCGTGGTCGATACCGCGGCGCTCGCGCATGCGCTCATCGCGGGGACGATCGCGGGCGCAGGGCTGGATGTGTACGAAAGCGAGCCGACGCCGCCCGAGGAACTGGTCGCGCTCCATAACGTGGTGCTGACGCCGCATGTGGGCGGCCGCTCGCCGGAGGCGATCACGGCGTCGGTCGATAATTTTCTGGCGAATGCGAAACGGCACTTCGCGGGTGAAGCGGTGTTGACGCCGATCTGACGACGGCAACGTTTCATTCCCGAAGTGGATTGGGAACCTTTAGAAGCTCGCTTCGCGATTCCCCGCCATACGACGTATCGTGGATCGCGGTCACGAAAACGGCTTTCCCATCCGGTGAAATGGCGAGGTTAGTGTGGTGCTCGCCAGGAAGTTTGACGGAGCGAAGCAAGGTGCCGCCCGGCGAGAAGACCGCGAAACCACCGCCGCGATACAGTGCGACGAATACGTTCCCGTTCCGGTCGACGCGCACGCCGTCCGGCGTCACCGCGGTCTCTTCCTGCGTCCCGAGAAGCTGGCCCAGGTCGACGAATACCTGGCGCTCGCTCAATCCGCCGTCCTCGGCGATCGAGTAGACCAACAGTCTGCTCGCCTCGCTTTCCGCTACATACAGCCGTTTTCCGTTTGGAGAGACAGCCAGTCCGTTCGAGTAGCGAATGTTCGACGCCACTTCCCGCACGCGCCGGTCGGCGCTGCGGTAATACACTTTCCCAGGCGTGACTGCCGATCCCGACGCCGTGAAGTACACACCGCCTTTCCGATCGGCAGTGAGGTCGTTCGGGTAGACGAACGGCACGCCTTTGTCGTCTGAGCGGATTGTGTCGATCAGCCGTCCGTCCTGCGTGATCTCGGCAATCGTTCCGCTGTCGTAGCAGGCAACCAGCAAACGGGTCCCTGTCTGGACGAGGCCATTGGCCGCGCAGCCATCCTGATGCCACACCCGCTGCACGGCGCCGTTCTTTGCGAGGCGGAGTACATCCGAAGCGTTGTAGTCGACGAAGTACAGCGTATCTCCGACGAATATCGTGCCTTCGGAATATTGCAGACCGGTAGCAACGGTCTGGACGTCGACCGGTTCGCCCGCGAACGCTTTTCCAATGGCAACGAACAGCACCAACGCTGTCGCCGTCTTCCAGTAAAACGATTGCCATGAAGCGGGGAAGCGATGTGTAGGGAAAGTATGAGTCATGGAATCGCTGGGTCTGGATGGACGAGCATTACGTCGGCGAGGGCCGACTTTGAGTGCGCACACCATAGCATATTTTCGTATTTAGTTTGATATGCCCGTATTTGCGATGCCGCAGTACCTCGATCAATAACGCTCGGATTTTTCGCGCTTTGATAAACGGCAGGTCGATCAGCTTTTCATCCGCACGCGCCGACTTCTCCACACGCGGTACAGAAATCGCAGCCGTCCTTGCGAATCACCGCGTTTGCGCCGCACGATCCGCACTTGCGTCCCAGCATCGTGTGCAAGCCTTGCGCGCCGCCGGCCTGGGTCAACGACGCGTCGTCGCCGTCGCCGGGATGCACGCGAACCCCGAAATCCGCAGACAACGCCGTCTCGGCTTTCATCTGCCCACGCGGCAATCGCGCGAGCATCCGCGAAGGCACCTGATTGCCTTCCGCATCGAGAAAGCCGCGCCGATGCAGAATCTGTTGAATCGCAAACGCGAGCGCGGCGACTTCCGAATCGTGCCAGCGCGGCGAACGATGCCCGTCGAGTCGTTGCACGTCGCCGAGCCGAACCTGACCGCGATCCCACGACACCTTGCGCATATCCTGCAGATTGCGCGCGACGAACCCGCCGCGCGCCGCGAGCGACAGCGAGCGCATCGTCGCCGTGATCCATTGCTGCGATTCGTCGCGCTGCCCGGTAGGGATGAAGAACTCGATCGGCCGCTCGATCGTGACTTCTTCGCCGCCGAGACGCCCGGTGACCTCGATGAACGATACAGCCACATACAGCGATTTTTTGCCGGCCTGGGTCAGATACTCGACCTTCTCGATGATGGCCGGCAATTCCCCTTTCGGCCGATGATCGATCGCGATACGCAACGGATCCTGGTCGGTGTCGGCGAGCGTATCGTCCGCCTGACGCTCCGGCGGGCTCACGCTCAGCACTGCGCCGAGTGTTTCATTCGGGCGATAAGTCGCAAGACCCTTGAGACCGTTTTTCCATGCATCGAAGTAAAGGCTTTCGAACGCTTCGAACGGATAATCCGCCGGCACGTTCACCGTCTTCGAGATCGACGTGTCCACATACGGCTGCACCGCGGCCATCATGTCGAGGTGGTCGCGCGCGGACATCTCCAGTGCGCTGACGAAATAGTCCGGCAGTTTCGTGACGTCGCCGCCGAGTTCGCGATAGAGGCGGTACGCGTAGTCTTCGACATCGAACGATTCGCGGCCGCCGTCGGCCATCACTTTCATGCGCGTGTAGGTCCACGAGAACGCCGGCTCGATGCCGTTCGACGCGTTGTCCGCAAACGCGAGACTGACCGTGCCGGTCGGCGCGATCGAAAGCAGGTGGCTATTGCGGATGCCGTCGCGACGGATCGCCGCCTTGAGATCGTCCGGCAAACGCGACGCGAAGGTGCCGGCTTCCAGATAACGGTCGGCGTCGAATAGCGGAAACGCACCGCGTTCGCGCGCGAGTTCCACCGATGCCCGGTACGCTTCGTCGCGCATCAGGCACGCGATGCGCACGGCGAAGTCGCGGCCTTCCGGCGAGTTGTAGCGCAGGCCGAGCATCACCAACGTATCGCCGAGGCCGGTAAAGCCCACGCCGATACGGCGCTTCGCACGCGACTCGTCGTATTGCTCCTGCAGCGGCCACAGCGTCACGTCGAGCACGTTGTCGAGAAAGCGCACCTGCGTGCGGGTGCGTTCGGCGAGGCCGTCCCAGTCGAACGAAGGCTTGCGGCCTTGCGCCTGCGCGAACGGATCGATCACGAAGCGCGTCAGGTTCAGCGGCCCCAGATTGCAGCAGCCATAGGCCGGCAGCGGTTGCTCACCGCACGGGTTCGTTGCGCGGATGGTTTCGACCGCGCGCAGGTTGTTGTCTTCGTTCATGCGTGAGATGAACACGATGCCCGGCTCGGCGACGTCGTAGGTGGAGCGCATGATGCGATCCCAGATCTCGCGGGCCGGGCGCTCGCTATACACCCACAAGCCGTCTTCGCGCTGCCGCATGTCGCCGGCCGCGCGCAACGCCGGCGACGGCGCCGCGCGGTGCACGAGTTGCCACGGCTGGTCGTCTTCGACGGCGCGCATGAATTCGTCGGTGACGCCCACGGACACATTGAAGTTGTTCCAGCGGCCTTTCGAATGCTTGGCCTCGATGAATTCGAGTAGATCCGGATGATTGCAATCGAGCACGGCCATCTGCGCGCCGCGCCGCGAACCGGCGCTTTCCACGGTGCGGCACGACGCGTCGAACACGTCCATATAGCTGCACGGGCCGGACGCCGCCGAACTCGTGGTATGAACGCGCGCGCCTTTAGGACGGATCGCCGAGAAGTTGTAGCCGACGCCGCCGCCGCGCCGCATGGTTTCCGCGGCTTGCAGCAGCGCGACGTAGATGCCTGGCAGACCCTGTTCGTCGACACCCTGAATCGCGTCGCCGACCGGCTGAACGAAGCAGTTGATCAGCGTGGCGGCGATCCCGGTGCCGGCCGCGCTCATGATGCGGCCCGCGCCGAGCGCGCCGTGCCGCAGATTCTCCACGAAGCGTGCTTCCACCGACTCGCGCAGCGCTTCCGGCTCGGCTGCGGCGACGCCGCGGGCGACCCGCCGGAAGACGTCGTCGGCGGATTGCTCGTCGCCTTTCGCGTATTTTTCCAGCAGGACGTCGACGGAGAATTGCTGTGGCGCAACCCGTTGTTCGGGCGCGCGGGTTGCCGGGGTGTCTTCTGCCATGATGTCGCCTTTTGCTGTGCCGCAGAGCGGGTCGCGGCGCGGTGGAGGTGTCGGTGACGCGTGGTGATCGCTGGTGACTGCTTGTGAATAGTGCGCGGTGGGTCGGGCAGCCGGCCTGACGTGGCGCAACGAAGCTCACCTTAACGCAGGTGGCGAAGAGCCGCAATCGGGCTTTTGGAGGGCGCAGCGGAGGTCGGGCGGAGGGGGAGCAGAGGAACAGAAGCAGACGGCGCCCCGTGGAAATCAGGCGCCGCCGGTATCGCAAACCGCATCAGGCGGCATCAATCTGTATCAAGCCGAATCGAATCGCATCAAGCTTCGACGAGATCGCACAGCACTTCGGCACAGATCATCGCGGAAGCATTCGACGGTGCCGGGCGCTCGGCTGGTTTGAACACCGCGTCGCCGCGGCGAATTTTCCGTCGCGTGACCGCGCAGGTGCCCGAGGTATGTGCCGAGCGCCGCCGCCAACGCTGTTCGCCGTAATGACAGCGCCCCGGCTCGACCCAGCGGATCACCAGCGTCGTGTCGGAGCGCTCGAGAATTTCGATGCGTATGCCATTGGTACCGTCAAGGGGGATGGACTCTAAGGTCATCATCATCGGCTCCGTATTGTGGTGTGCCGAATGTAGTCCCGTGAGCGCCGGATAGCCATTGTGCCGCGGTTGAAACACTGTTCTCCAAATAGCAACAATGAGACTTGACATTCTTGTGCATACGAAACGGCGGGGCTTTTGCGGCCCTAAATCCGCGCGAATGCGCAATAGAGCGATTTTTGCAACGCAGTGTTGTTCGTAGTGTGACGAGAGCGCCGCCTGTAAAGGCCGGCGACGCTTCCTTTAAGATGTGGGTCATCGATGAGCGGCGAGGCAACGGCAGTGTACCGGCTTTGGATTTTTCCGGTCGGCTCGCACGCATCTCCACAGGAACAGAAGAGGTCACATGATTACACCCCCGCCGGTCACACCACGGTCGTCACAATCGCAGGAGCCGTCCGCATCGCACGAGCGGCGCAAGAAGCAAAAAGCGGCTTCGCTCGTGCTGTATGTCGGACTGGTGCTGCTGGCGCTGTGGGTCGTGCGCGATTTCATCGCGGTGGCGGCATGGGCTGCCGTGATCGCGATCGCGTTGTGGCCGCTGCTGCGCAAGGTCGAAGGCAACCGCTGGTTCACCGGGCGCACCACCTTGATCGCCTTCGCATTGACGCTTGCGATTGCGTTGCTGGTGGTGCTGCCGGTCGGCATTGGCATCGCACAGGCGTTGCATGAAGCACACGACCTGAACGAATGGTTCAAGACCGCGCAGGAAAACGGCATTCCGATGCCGGACTTCATCGAACATCTGCCGATGGGTGTGCAGCAGGTCAGCACCTGGTGGCAGGCCAATCTCGCGCAGCCGCTGCGCGACTCGGCGGCACTCAAACAGCTTCACAGCACCACTGTGATGACGCTCGGCCGCCACTTCGGCGCGCGCGCGGCGCATGGTTTGATGGTGTTCGGCTTCATGCTGGTCACGCTGTTCGTGATCTTCCAGGCGGGGCCGCGCCTGTCCGCTTCGCTCGTCAAAGGCATGCGGCGCGGTTTCGGCGACGACGGCGCGGAACTGCTCGAACGGATGGCCGCCGCGGTGCGCGGCACGGTGTCGGGGCTGGTCGTGGTGGGGCTGGGCGAGGGCGTGCTGCTGGGCGTCGCGTACTTCGTGTGCGGCTTGCCGCACGTCGCATTGCTCGCGCTCGTCACGGCGATCGCGGCGATGCTGCCGTTCTGCGCGCCGGTCGTGATCGCGCTCGCGGCGCTGTGGCTGTTCTCGCAGGGCTCGGTGGCGGCGGCCATCGGACTCGCCGTGTTCGGTTCGGTGGTGGTGTTCGCGGCCGAACACTTCGTGCGACCGCTTCTGATCGGCAACTCCACGCGCCTGCCGTTCCTGCTGGTGCTGTTCGGTATTCTCGGCGGCGCGGAGACCTTCGGTTTGCTCGGTCTTTTTATCGGTCCCGCACTGATGACCGTGCTGATGGTGCTGTGGACGGATCTCGTGCAGTAGTTGCACGCGGGCGTCCTTCAGTGCGGCCGATGCGCCCGGCACCAGGGAATCGCCGCGTCATTTCTCCTGATCGCGCGCCGCCTGCTTCACGCAGCCGAGCGTGTATTTCAGCGCGGCGGGCAGCAATGCGCTCCACACGTCCCACGTGTGAGCGCCGTCGATGATGCGCAGCGCCGCCGGATTGCCGGCCAGCCGCAGATGCGTGTAAAGCGTCGACGCATCGGCCTGGATCGCGAGATCGTCGTCGCCGGCGGCGATGAACATCGGCACCCGGTACGGCCGGCTCATGTAGCGCTCCCATTGCGCCGGATAGTTGAGCGCGTGCCAGACGCGCGGATCGAACTGCCGCTCGCCGAAGACGCCCACGCGGCGCGCGGCCGACGCATACGGCGGCTCGTTTGCATAGATCGCCGGGCTCAGCAGCAACGCGCCGCAGAAGAGTTCGGGTTGCGTCAACGCGTAACGCAGCGCGCCGAAGCCACCCATCGACACCCCGCCGATCATCCGTCCGCCGCGCTGCGTCGCTACCGCGTAGCGCGCTTCGATCTCGGGCAGCAGGTCGTCGAAGAATGCTGTCTCCATCTTTTCCTTGCGGTCGACGTACCAGTCCGTGCCGCCCTGCGGCATCACGATCGCGACCGGCGGTATCTCCTTGCGCTCGATGAGCGCGTCGGCGGCGGTTTGCAGATGGCCTTGCGTGAGCCAGTCGTTGGCGTCGCCGTTATTGCCGTGCAGAAGATAGAGCACCGGAATGCGCGCGGCGTCGTGTCGATAGCCGCTCGGCAGATAGATCGTGTACGACCAGTCGCGGCCGAGCGCGTCGGAATGGAAGCTGCGGCTGATCACCGTGCTGGCGATAGCCGGTGCGCCGACGGCGGTGCATAGCGCGAGGAGTGCGGAATGTAGGAATAGACGCATGGCAAAGTAGGAAGCCGCCGCGCAGTTTGCGGGCGGCCGTTATGCTAGCAGGATCGGCAGGAAAAATCGGCAGCGAGCGATATCGGGATGCACGACGCATGCTTCCCGGCACGTTGCGTCGCGCGCGACCCAAGCCGCGTTCAAGGCCAGGTTCTGAGACCCAGCGCGGACAGGCGCCCGACGAGGCGCTTGAGCGGCTCCGCCAGCATCGCCACCGCGAACAGCGCACCCACCGCGACTGCATCGGCAACCAGCCCGAGCGGATAGTTCAGGTAACCGTCGGTTGCCCAATACAGCACCGAATCGACGACCAGCGAAATCACCGCACCGGCGATAAAGCACAGCAAACCCTTGCGACCGATCACACCGACCCACGGCAGCCACTGTGCGAGCTTGCGGGCCCAGCCGAGCTGGATCAGATTCGACACCAGCCACGCGATCGCGAGGAAATTCACCGCGCGCAGGTATGAGAGGTTCTGCTTGAGCGCGCCGTCGAGCGGTTCCGTTTCGATGAACAGCTTGTAATAGGCCGCGGCCGCCACCACCGCAAACGCCAGCACGCTGACCAGCCAGCCGAGACGGTGCGTGCTGGCCCGCTGATAAACCGGCTGACAGCGCGCGAGCACACCGAACACGAACAGCAGTTGCCATGCGAACGGGTTGAAGTCCCAGTGCTGGTCCGGCGCGGCGGGCAGATAGTCGACGATGGCCGGCGCGCCGGCCCACAGCGCGACGCTGCCGGCCAGCAGCAGCCACGGCTGGCGGCGCGCGAGCGGCAGGATCAGCGGCGCGAGCAGCGCGAAGAACGCGTACATCGGCAGCACGGACGCGAGATACGGTTGACGGCGGAACAGCAGGATGTCGCGCAACGCGGCGACCGGGGCGTCCATCAGATCGTCGAGATCGGTAGTGGCGAGATTCGGGCCGTCGATGCTGAAGGCCGTGAGCACCGCGCTGACCAGCAGCATCAGGCCGGCGGTGACGAGGAACGCACGATAGATTTCGAGCGAACGCCGCAGGAAGCGGCTGCGCGCGCTCGCCTCGCTACGCCGCTCGGCGAGCGCCGCATAGGCGGTGGCCGTGGCGAAGCCGCCGAGGAACACGAACACTTCGGCGGCGTCGCACAGCGCGTAGGCATGCAGCGTGATGCGCGACAGAATGCTGCCGCCGATATGGTCGACGACGATGATCAGAAGGACCAGCCCGCGAAAGAAATCAAGCTCGATCAGGCGGGATTGCGACTTTTGCATGGAGTTGCGCCAAAAGCAGCCCTGTGCGACGGCGCGCTAAACCAGCGCGGCGGGCATCTCACAAGGCTTTGATATTTGAGTGGGGCGGTTGCGATTGCCTCGGCAACCGCGCCGTCGTTCTGAACCGGCCACGCGGCACGCTGGCCGAGGGCAGTAAAAATGACCCGTCCGGCGACGTGGAGTTCCGCCGCAGCGCCGCAAAAAAGCTTTCGATTATATTTCTTTCCATGACAAAGCCGCCGATTGCCGTGTAGCACAAAGCCGCGAGAGCGGCAAAACCCGTGCTGAGCCGGCCAGAACGCGTGCCGCATACCTCAATCTGTGCGGCGAAAAAAGCGGTTGACGCCCGCAGTGGAGATTTCGCAACGTTTTGAGATAAGGCGCGATCCCCCAATGGACGGACAAGTAACGGCGTGTGAGGATTTCCTTGAAGCTTGTAGGGGTTCACGAAGGCGCAGTCAGAGCGTCATAAGAAACGCGGTCGGATCGAGTTGTCCCATTACTCGAGTGCAGGGAGATCTTCATGACCAAGCAAGTGTTCGCGCTGGCTTTCTCCGCCGCTTTGCCTGCCATTCTGTTTGTCTTTTGCCCGACGCCGGCTTCGGCGCAGACGAGCGTGACGCTGTACGGCGTCATCGACGAGGGCATCAACTACACCAATAACGTCGGCCGCGGCCATGTCTATGAACTGGCGAGCGGCGATGCGCAGGGCAGCCGCTGGGGCCTGAAGGGCGCCGAGGAACTGGGCGGCGGCCTCAAGGCGATCTTCCAGCTGGAAAACGGCTTCGACGTCAGTTCCGGGCGCTTCAACCAGGGCGGCCGGATGTTCGGCCGCCAGGCTTTTGTCGGGTTGAGCGCGGACTCGTACGGCACGCTGACGTTCGGGCGGCAGTACGACTCGGTTGTCGATTATCTGGCGCAGACCACGGCCAACGGCAATTGGGCCGGCCTGCTGTTTTCGCACCCCTACGACAACGACAACACCGACAACACGTTTCGCCTCGACAATACGGTCAAGTACACGAGCCCGTCGCTGTCGGGCTTCCAGTTTGGCGGCACGTACAGCTTCAGTAACGACACCAGCTTCGCGAACAACCGCGCGTACAGCCTCGGCGGACAGTATGGCTATGGCGGTCTGCTGGTGGCGGCCGCCTACCTGCAGGGCAACAATCCGGGCAACGGCGCCAACGGTGCGATCACCGCGAACGACGCCAGCTTCATCGCTGCCCGGATGCGCGTGTTCGGCGGCGGCATCACGTACAACTTCGGTCCGGCCACGGCAGGCTTCGTGTACACCAACTCGAATTATCTCGATCCAACGGCCAACGGCTATCTCGGCATCACGCCGCTCGCGCCGCCCGGTGTGCTGCTGAACTCGCTGAAGTATCAGAACTTCGAGGTGAACGGCAAATACCAGATCACGCCGATGCTGTTCGTCGGCGCGCAGTACGTGTATACGATGGAAACCTATGATGCGTCGACCGGCGGCGTGAAGCCGAAGATTCATTCGTTCGGTCTGATGGCGGATTACAACCTGTCCAAACGCACCGACGTCTACATTCAGGGCGAGTATCAGCAGGTCACCGGCGACTCGACCTATTCGATCCTCGACGATGCGTTCACGCCCGGCACCCAGTCGCCGTCGTCGACGTCGAAGCAGGTCGTGGTGCGCGCGGCGATCCGGCATAAGTTCTAGCAGGCCGCGTGAAACAACGGTCCATACCCGATTCGTTATTTCCGAGATATGCAACGAAATTTGACTCACGCTGCGGTGAAACAGCGCGATAATCCGGGCCCTTGTCCTGTGCAGGACAAGAAAAGGGCAACTCACGGTAGTTCAAGGTTCAGTCAGATCGACTGGAGCGGTGCCGAAGTGATGGCCGCTTCACGTCGCCGGTAAGCGCGGGCGCGCATCACGCTCGCGATTCGAACACCTCCCTCGTGGTGATAGCCGTCCCGCGCGCATGTGCTGCGTGTATGCGGAGCACGCATGCACGCGCGTTCGCACATTCGCGCGTGCGCCGTCGCTTGCCACGTTCGTTCTGCTTCAGAGGGCGTCTTCGCGAAGGCACCGAAGCGAATCCACTGACGAACGGGTTGCCGCCGTGTTCATTAAAGGAGAAGTCCATGGGGAAACTCGACCTCACGCGTCGTAGTTTTCTGAAGGCGAGCGTCATGGCGGGTGTGTCGGTGTATCTCGCGCCGATCGGCAGCCGCGCATTCGCTGCGTTATTCGAAGAAAAAATTCTGACGCCGGTTCAGTGGGATGCCGCGAACGGCCAGGCGAAATTCCGCATCGACGGAATCGCGAAGGTGACCGGCTCGAAAGTGTTCGCGCGCGACATCCGCGCTGCCGACATGCCGCACTGGCCGCAACAGCAGTCGCACGCTTTCATCCTGCGCACCACGCAAGCCGACCGCAGCTACGAGGGCTTCGATCTCGCGTTGCTCGGCGACGAGTTGCAACCCGATCGCATCGTGACCGCCGCCGACCTGACGCGCGACGGCCTGATTTTCCCCGCGTTCTACGGCGACGACATGCTGCTGCCGCCGGGCAAAACACCCGCGTACCTCGGCCAGGCGGTCGCGATCCTGATCTATCACGACTTCGCGCGCTTCCGTTTCGCGAAAGACAAACTCAAGTTCCAGGATCAGGTCATCCGTTACGGCGCGCAGACCGGACCGCTGGAGCGCGATCCGTGGGGCACGTTCCGCTTCGTGCGCATCGGCGGCAAGACGCCGTACGACGACGACACCTTCTCCAGTCTGAAAGACGCGCCGGTGTTCCCGAGCATGATGCGCAAGCACCAGCCGGTGTGGCCGGACGGCGTCGAACACGGCAAGCTCGACGAGCAGGGCATGTTCCACGCGGCGCAGATCCAGCAGGAGCTCGATCATCCGTCGGCGGACTGGCTGGTGCTGGAGCGCGAGTACAACACGCAGTCGATCGACACCGCCGCGCTCGAACCCGACAACGCCAACTGCTGGTACGACGCCGCGACGCAATCGCTGCACATGGTCGTGCCCACGCAAGCGCCGCAGGAAGTCGTGGAAAGCGCGGCCGGCATGGTCGCGAAATGTGCGTTTCCGGTGAAGAACCTGTTCGTGCATCCGTGCTACACCGTCGGCTACGGGTCGAAGGATCACTTCAACGTGCCGTTCTACGGTCTTGTTTGCGCGATGTATGCGGACGGCCGGCCGGTGCGGCTCGCGAACGATCGCTACGAGCAGTTCCAGACGTCGTTGAAACGCCATGCGTTCAGGATGAACTACCGGATCGCGGTCGACAGGAACACCGGGCTGCTGCAATCGTTCAAGGCCGAGATGGAAGCGAACGGCGGCGGGCGCTGCAACTTTTCGCCGTCGGTGGCGATGGTGGGCGCGACGGCCGCGCAGTCGATCTACTACTTTCCGAAGAACGATCTGTCCGCGATAGCGATCGCGTCGCGCGCGATCGACGCGGGGTCGGCGCGCGGCTACGGCACGCTGCAAAGCATGGCCGCGACCGAGATGATGGTCGACGAAATCGCCGCGCGACTGAAGCTCGATCCGATCGATTTTCGCCTGAAAAACGCGCTGCGCTCGGGCATGAAGAATACTCAGGGCGCGGTGCCCGCGGGCGCGATTCGCGTCGACGATGTGTTGCACAAAGCGAAGCTGCATCCGCTGTGGGTGAATCGGGCGAAGCGCAAGGCCGAGTTTGAGGCCGCGCATCCGGGCAAGCGTTATGGCGTCGGCTTTGCGTGTGTGCAGAAGGACTTCGGCACCGGCGCGGAGACCTCGTTCGCGAAGGTCGAGTTCACCGCCGATGGCAAGATCAGCCTGTACC
Organism: Paraburkholderia xenovorans; assembly: GCF_046030735.1. Taxonomy (GTDB): domain Bacteria; phylum Pseudomonadota; class Gammaproteobacteria; order Burkholderiales; family Burkholderiaceae; genus Paraburkholderia; species Paraburkholderia xenovorans_A. The sequence goes on along the minus strand of NZ_JAQQBV010000008.1, from coordinate 66,672 downwards.
ACACGGCAGCCGAAATCGGCACCGGCATGTCGACGTCGCAGGCGATCGCGGTGGCGAAGTGGCTCGGCAAGCCGGCCACCGACGTCCATGTCGCGATCACCGACTGGCCCGATCTGCCGGTCGTCACGAGCGGCGATCCGTACCTGATGTCGCAGGCGGATCAGGACAGCCTGGCCGCGAATCCGCGTTGGTCGCCGGGTTATGCATCGCCGTCGAGCGCGACGAATTCGGCGTTCTATTTCACGCACAGTACGCGCGAAGCGGCCCGTGTGGTGTTCGCGCACGGCTTGTGGCCGGCGGCGAGAGCGATCTGGAGCGAGGGCGGCGGCGGTGGCCAGGCCGCGCCGCTGGTCGTGCGTATCGAGGACGCGCGCTGGGCCGACGGCAAGCTGTCCGCCGCCGGGCTCGAACCGCTGCCGTTCGAACGGCTCGCGAAAAAAGCGCATGAACTCGGTCTCGTGACCGGCGCGACCGTGCACGTGTTCAATCGCTGGCAGTGGACCGAAGCGGACTTCGAGATCGACGGCAGTGTCGAACGTCTGCCGCTCGACGGTCTCGCGCTGCGCTACGGCGACAACGCATCTGCCGATAAAAAGAAATGGCAGACCACGCCGAATCAATACCGCGTGCTCGACCGTCAGCGTGTGTTCATTCCGCCGGTGCAACGCAATAACGCCGCGGTCACGTACTACAGCGCGGTCGGCACGCTGGTCGAACTGTCGGTGCATGAAGCGAGCGGCAACGTCGAGTTGCTCGCGCATCACTCGATCATGGAGTGCGGCAACCAGATCTCGCCGCAACTCGTGTCCGGCCAGTTGCAAGGCGGTCTCGCAATGGGCATTGGCCACGCGTTGCACGAATATCTGCCGCTTTACGAAGACGGCCCCGGCAACGGTACGTGGAACTTCAATCGCTACCGCTTGCCGCGTGCAACCGATGTCGCCGTCTGGAAGCAGACCGGCGAAGTGCTGCCGCCGCTGACCGATACCGATCCGCCGAAGGGCATCGCCGAAGTCGTGATGATTCCGGTGGTCGGCGCAATCGTGAACGGCATCGCGCATGCGATCGGCCATCGCTTTACCGACTTGCCGGTGACCCCGCAACGTATTCAGGAGGTGCTCGCATGACGGCTCCCAATCAAACTTCCGCGCGTGCCGATGCGGCTTCCGCTGGGGCGAGCGCTAGCGCGGCTTCCGGGCCGGTGACGGCATCGGCTGCCGTTTCGGCGAGCGCGCCGGCCGCTCCGGTGCTTGAGCGTCCGTTGACGCATTTCCGCACGCTGCCGGTCACGATCAAGGTGAACGGCGAACTGGTCGGCCCGACCGATGTGCCCGCCGGTCTGATGATGATCGACTATCTGCACGAGTACCTGCACCTGACCGGCTCGCGCCTCGGTTGCGGGCAGGGTATTTGTCACGCGTGCGTGGTGATCGTCGACAAGCCGGACGGCACCAGCGAAGAAGTGCGCACCTGCATCACCGGCGCGAATTTCTTCCATGGCAAAACGATCCGCACGATCGAAGGCCACGCGAAACGCAACGAGGCCGGCGAAGTCGTCGCGCTGTCGCCGATCCAGCAGAAGTTTCTCGAACACTTCAGTTTTCAGTGCGGTTACTGCACGCCGGGTTTCGTCAACGCGGCGACGGTGTTGATCGAGCGACTGAAGCGTCAGCCGATCTTGCTGAGTCAGGTGGAAGAAACCATCACCGCGGCGCTCAACGATCACATCTGCCGCTGCACGGGCTATGTGCGTTACTACGAAGCCGTCAAGGACGTCGTGATGACCACGCCGGGGCTCGTGAAGGACGCTGGTTCGAAGGACGTTGCCCAAGGGAGCGTCGCATGACGAACCGTTCGATCCTCCTGCGCCGCGTGCTGCTGTTGCTCGGCACGGCAGTATTGTTGAGCGCGTGCGGCAAGCGCGACGACTCCGCGGCGCTCGCCGCCGCCGCCGCTGCGATGGGCCCGCAATCCACCGCCGCCGATCCGCTCGCGCGCGGCCGTTATCTCGTGAAGGCCGCCGACTGCGCCGCCTGCCACACCACCGCGGACGGTGCGCCGTTCGCCGGCGGCGTGAAACTCGCCTCGCCGTTCGGCACTTTCTACGGCACCAACATTACGCCCGACAAGGATCACGGCATCGGCAACTGGAGCGCCGGCGATCTGTACAACGCGCTGCACGATGGCGTCACGCCACACAAGCCGTTGTATCCGGCGATGCCGTACACGTCGTACCGTCAACTGTCGCGTGCCGATAGCGACGCGATCTACGCGTATCTGATGGCGCAGAAGCCGGCGGCAGTGGTCAATCACGAGCCGGAATTGTCGTTCCCGTTCAACCTGCGTTTCGGCGTGCGTTTCTGGAACTGGGTGTTCCTGCACGACGCGTTGCCGGATGCATCGAAGGGGACGTCGCCTGATTGGAATCGTGGGCGCTATCTGGCGAACGCGCTCGGCCATTGCGCCGAATGTCACACGCCGCGCGGCAAGTTCGGCCAGCTCGACGGTGCGAAATCGTTGACGGGCTCGGCGCTCGGCCGCGTCGCGGCGCCCGACATCACACCGCACGGCCTCGCTGCGCGCGGCTGGACGGCGGCGGACTTGCAGACGTTTTTCGCCACGGGCATCGCGCCGCAAGGGTCGGCGTTCGGTGAGATGTATCCGGTCGTGCACCTGAGCAGCCAGTACATGACGCGTGACGATCTGCGCGCAATGACCACGTATTTACTCGGCGACCAGGCGCCTGAGCCGCAGCCGTTGCATTCGGTGTCCGCCGATGCCGCGCAGCTTGAAGCGGGTCGCAACGTGTATCTCGCGGTGTGCGCGGGTTGTCACGGGTTGAGCGGCGAGGGCAAACCGCATGTCGCGGTGCCGATGCACGGCAATTCGACTGTGCGTCAAAGCGATCCTCATAATTTGATCGTCGCGATGCTCGACGGCATCGGCGCGCAGGATTTTCCCGGTCTCGAACGGATGCAGGACATGCCGGGCTTCGCGACGCAATTGAGCGATGCAGAAGTTGCGCAACTTGCGAATTATCTTCGCGCGACGTGGGGTGGTCAGCCGGCCGATGTGACGGAGGAGGGGGTGAAGGCGTTGCGGTGAGCTTTGCTGTGGTGACGAAAGCATAACGTCAGCGGTTTCGCATGTTGGAAGAACAAGCCGGCGCCTTCTGGGCAGCCGGCTTTTTTGTCGCCCAGCGCGTCGAACGCAAATGAACTCCAGCACAGGGGTGTGCTCAAACAGTCTCGCACCCGCGTCAAGTTGCGGTGCAGTTCAATCTGGTCGTAGATCACATTTCACGCACCATCCGGTCGGCTATGTGAAGTACCAGGGGCAGTATTACAGCTAGCCCATATCTTGTTGCAGCGAGCCGTTCACCCCATGTTCGGCTCGCTCGCTTGCCGCGACTTTTCCATTCCACTAACTCCCGGCTCAAGTTCTTCACCACCGTGCCGTTAAAGAAGGCGTTGTCGTGTGATCGGCGGGGCGCAGCTATTTTCGGGCTTGCGACACCGGTCGCGAAAGCAGGTTGTGCGATCAGCGCGATGCGCTGAACAGTCCGCATACAACCCGTTCGACAACGAACAGTTCGACCGCAATGGCGTGGGCCGATGCCGCGTGTTGTGGGCAGACGTGAGGCGTCTGCAATACCCCTGCGTAAGCTTTGTATCAATGTGTGTGGCGCAGCGCGTTTTCTGCAAATCGCACTTTACAATTCCGCGTGAATTTTAATCATTAATCTGGCCCTTTTCGCAGACGATCGTCACGTTTCGACGTTGTCGGCCGGTATCGGACAGGGCAGATTGATCGGCAGGGCACGGGTGAGCGCCGCACGAGGCGGACTTGCCGTGTCGCGAGGACAGCAGCGCGTCGACGAGCGCGCGCGTCTTGAGCGATGAGGCGGTACCCGGCTCGCCGAAGAATGAGGCAGGAGCCGAATATGTCGGGAAAGCGTTTCGACAGAACGATCAAGGCCGGTCTGACTGGCGTGTGGGTTGCGTTGGCAGTCAGCGGTTGTGTGAATGTAGGCCAGCAGAATGCTACGGCGGATGCAGCGGCTGCGTCCGGCGTGCCGGCGACGGCGTCTAGCGGTGCGAACGCATCGACCGCTGCGCCGGCCTCGGATCCAATAGCGGCTGCGTCGCTGAAATCAGGCGCTAATGCAAGCGCGCCGTTGAAGAAATCCCCGCCGTTGGTCTATCGGGTCAAGCGGGGCGATTCGTTGGTGCGTATCGCGCAGCATCATCACTGCAGCGTCAAACAGTTGCAGGCTTGGAATGGTCTCAAGGGATCGTCACGGTTGAAGCTCGGGCAGGTGTTGCATGTCGCGTCGCCGGAAACGGTGCGCGCAGTTAACGCTGCCAATGCCGCCAATGCCGCCGCGGCTGCTGCGGCGAAAACGGCGGCTGCGGCTGCTGCTGCACCATCGTCGTCAGCGGCGGTGGCCGCAGCGGCTCCGGTCGTGGCACAAGTATCGGACACGTCGGCGGTGCAGTCACCCTCCGCAACCCAGTCCACCGTCCCCGACTCCGCCGAGGTGCGCGAAGTCACGCAGCAAACCACACGGCACGCGAACGGCGTGTCGCTGGCCTGGCCGGCGGGCGGCAATGTGGTCGAGGGATTCCAGCCCGGCGAAACGCGCGGTATCGAAATCGCCGGCAAGCCCGGCGATCCGGTGCGCGCCGCAGCCGACGGCAAGGTGATGTACGCCGGCACCGGTCTGAACAGCTACGGCAGTCTGATCATCGTCCAGCACAACAAGGACTTTCTGACGGCCTACTCGCATAACCGCAAGCTGCTGGTGAAAATCGGCGACGTCGTGCGGCAAGGTCAGCAAATCGCCGAAATGGGCGACGAAAACAACTCGCGTGTGTCGCTCGGCTTCGAGTTGCGCCGCGACGGCAAGCCGATCGATCCGATGCCTTATCTGCCGCAAGGGCGCGGTTAACCACACACACGCATACGCACGGCGGCGGTGCGTCACCTGCACCGCCATTCGATGTATCCGCCGCCACCGCTGCGTGGATATATGGCAGTAGCCCCGCGAAGGCCGCGCCATGCTCGCGCACATGCCGCACGAACGGAGGCCGCCAGCAGGCGAGCGCGGTTACTTCGCTTCGGTGCCCCGCAACAACTGCGATACCTGACCGTGGTGATGAAGGATCGCCGGGTCGGCCTGCAACAGCGGCAGATAGCGCGGCAGGAAACTATTGTTGGGCGTGTCGGCGGAAAACAGACCCGTGACCGCCTGGGCCGCGGCCAGCCTGTCGGCGGCATCTGCTTCCTTGTCGTCGAGAATTTCGTCGACGTTCGCGATCACAGTCGAAAGCGGCGTGAGCCAGCGAAATCCCGACCCGTTGATCAGCACCTGAAGAAACGCGGCCGGCGTGACCGGACCGAATTCCTTTTCATACGACGCGCGCTCGTGATCGAGAATCGACTTGTGCAGCGCCAATAAAGGTCTGCGAATGTCCGAGAGGAATTGAGTGCATTGCTGGTCGTTCATGTGCCGCTCCTTTCGGAAAGTCAGCCCGGAGAATGCCGGGAGATCGGGTTCAGCCCATCGCTTGCTTCTAATCGCTCATGCTAGCAAACTCGCTCGACGTTTGAAGCAGGAAGGATCGTTCGTCGTGTGAACGAATGGCGTCCGCTTGATCCTAAGCGCGAACGATCGCAACGCCCTCAATGTACAACGTGCGGGCGAACTTCTCTTTGCGCGACTACAATTTCCCAGATTCTTCCAGCGCGCCTCGGGTGCGCCTGCCTTCACGTATCGACCGCACGATCGTTGCGTTTCGTATTAGCGCGGCTTGTCGAATAAACCCGGCAAGTCGTTGCGTTTTGGTTTGACCTCGCTGTCTAAAACGACTCACAAACAATAATCCCCACCCGGAGCAGCCCATGACAACACTCACGATCAACGGCCAGACTCATACTGTCGACGCGCCGCCCGACATGCCTTTGCTGTGGGTCTTACGCGATATCGTCGGCTTGACCGGCACCAAGTTCGGTTGCGGCATCGCGCAATGCGGCGCGTGCACCGTGCATCTCGACGGCGTCGCGGTGCGCTCGTGTGTGCTGCCGGTCGCCGCGGTCGGCGACAAGAAGATCACGACGATCGAAGCGGTGGGCAACACGCCGGCCGGGCAGAAAGTGCAGCAGGCATGGCGGCAGATCGACGTGGTGCAGTGCGGCTACTGTCAATCGGGGCAGGTGATGTCGGCGGCCTCGCTGCTGGCGAGCAACCCCGACCCCACCGATGCGGACATCGACGCAGCGATGGCCGGCAACATCTGCCGCTGTGGGACGTACAACCGCATCCGCGCGGCGATCAAGCAAGCCGCGAAGGGAGCCTGACATGTCCCAGGGATTGCTCGATGCACAGAACGGCGCGCAGTCGCCGCGTAGTGGCGTCACGCGCCGCACCTTTCTTAAATTCGGCGTGACGGTAGGCGCCGCGGCCGGCGGCGGCTTGCTGCTCGGCTTCAGCCTGCCGGCGGCGAGTCAGGATCAGAAGGCCGGCAAATCGGTGATCGGCGGCGACGCGGTGGAGACGCCGCAAAGCGGCGTGTTCGCACCGAACGCGTTCATCCAGATCGACACGGCGGGCAAGGTCACGCTGGTGATGCCGAAGGTCGAGATGGGCCAGGGCGTCTATACGTCGATCCCGATGCTGATCGCCGAAGAACTCGAAGTGTCGCTCGATTCGGTCACGATCGACCACGCGCCGCCGAACGAAAAGCTTTTCATGGACCCGAACCTCGGCGGCCAGTTGACCGGCGGCTCGACGTCGATCCGTTACGCGTGGGAGCCGATGCGCAAAGCCGGCGCGACGGCGCGTACGGTATTGATCAGTGCCGCGGCGCAGCAATGGCAGGTTGACCCAGCGAGCTGCCATGCGCAGGCGGGGCAGGTGATTCACGCGGCCAGCAATCGCAGCATCGGCTACGGCCAGTTGGTGAATGCCGCCGCCGCGCTGCCCGCGCCGCAAAACGTCAAGCTGAAAGACCCGAAGGATTTCAAGCTGATCGGCACGCCGGCGAAACGTCTCGATTCGCCGGAGAAAGTGGACGGCACCGCGGTGTTCGGCCTCGACGTGCGTCTGCCCGACATGGTCTACGCGGCGATCGCGAACTGCCCGGTGTTCGGCGGCACGCTCGCGAGCGTCGACGATACCAACGCGAAGAAGATCCCGGGCGTGCGCCAGGTGATCCGTATCGACAACGCGGTCGCGGTGATCGGCGATCACACGTGGGCCGCCAAACGCGGCGTGCAGGCGCTCGCGATCAAGTGGAACGAAGGCGCGGGCGCGAACGTGTCGATGAAACAGATCGTCGGCGATCTCGCGGCCGCTTCGCAGCGCAACGGCGCAGTGGCGCGCAAGGACGGCGATGTCGGCAACGCGTTTTCCAACGCGAAAACGCGCGTCGACGCGGTGTATCAGCAGCCGTTCCTCGCGCACGCGACGATGGAGCCGATCAACTGCACGGTCCATGTGCGTGCCGACGGCTGCGATGTGTGGCTCGGCTCGCAGGTGCCCACGCGAGTGGTCGACGCAGCGGTGGCCGTGACCGGTTTGCCCGCCGACAAGATCGTCGTGCACAACCATCTGATCGGCGGCGGCTTCGGCCGGCGGCTCGAGTTCGACATGGTCACGCAGGCGGTCAAGATCGGCAAGCAACTGTCGACGCCCGTGAAGGTGGTGTGGACGCGTGAAGAAGATATTCAGCATGACATGTACCGTCCGTACTACTACGACAAGATCTCCGCCGGACTGGACGCGAACGGCAAGCCGATCGCGTGGCAGCACCGGATTGTCGGATCGTCGGTGATGGCGCGCTTCGCGCCGCCAGCCTTCAAGAACGGGCTCGATCCGGATGCGGTCGAGGTCGCGTCGGACCTGCCGTACGATCTGCCAAATCAACTGGTCGACTACGTGCGTCAGGAGCCGCACGCGGTGCCCACCGCATTCTGGCGCGGTGTGGGGCCGACGCGCGGCACGTTCGTGGTCGAGAGTTTCATCGACGAACTGGCGGCCGAGGCCAAAGTCGATCCGGTCAAATACCGTCAGAACCTGCTCGGCAAAACGCCGCGCGCGCTGAATGTGCTCAACACCGCCACGCAGGCGGCGAACTGGGGCAAGGCCGTGCCGAAGGGACAAGGGCGCGGCGTCTCGGTGATGCACGCGTTCGGCAGCTTCTTCGCGATCGTCGTCGACGTGACGGTCGACAACGGCGAAGTGGCGGTGAATCACGTGGTGTGTGCGGTCGATTGCGGAATGGTGGTGAATCCGAACACGGTCGAAGCGCAGGTGCAAGGCGGGATCATTTTCGGCATCACCGCGGCGCTCTATAGCGAGATCACGATCAAGGACGGCCGCGTCGAGCAGAACAATTTCACCGACTACCGGATGCTGCGGATCGATCAGACGCCGCCTATCGACGTGCATATCGTGAAGAGCAGCGAGGCGCCCGGCGGCATCGGCGAACCCGGCACCGCGGCGCTCGCGCCTGCTTTGACGAACGCGATTTTTGCGGCCACCGGTACGCGGCTGAGGCAATTGCCCGTCGGCAGCCAACTGCAAACCGTCTGAGCGGAGCCCGACATGAAAAATACACTGAAGGGTTTGGTCGCGGCGCTCTGTGTAGCGCTGCCGTTTTTTGCGCCGGTTACGGCTCGCGCTGCTGCGCAGTCCGCAGCCGATCCGGCGCTCGTCCAGCGCGGCGCGTATCTGGCGAAGGTCGGCGATTGCGTCGCCTGTCACACGGCGCCGAAAGGCAAGCCGTTCGCAGGCGGCCTGCCGATGACCACGCCGATGGGCAAGATCTACACGACCAACATCACACCCGATCCGCAAACCGGCATCGGCGGCTATACCGAGCAGGACTTCGCGAGAGCGATGCGCGAGGGCGTCGCGAAAGACGGCCACAACCTGTATCCGGCGATGCCGTACCCGTCCTATGCGAAGGTCAACGACGACGACATGAAAGCGCTCTACGCGTATTTCATCAGCGGCGTGGCGCCGGTGCAGCAGGCGAATCGCGAGCCGGATATCAAATGGCCGTTGAACATGCGCTGGCCGCTGAAGTTCTGGAACATGGTGTTCCTCGACAAAGGCGTGTACCAGGACAAGCCGGGTAAAGATGTAGCGTGGAATCGCGGCGCGTATCTGATTCAGGGGCTCGGACACTGCGGCTCATGCCACACGCCACGCGGCATCGCGTTCCAGGAGAAGGCGCTCGACGAAAGCGGCAGTGCGTTCCTGAGCGGCGGCGTGCTCGACGGCTGGTTCGCCGCGAATCTGACCGGCGAGCATAACGTCGGTTTGGGGCGCTGGAACGAGCAGGATCTGCAGGCGTTCCTGAAGACCGGAGCGAATCGCCACGCGTCGGCGTTCGGTTCGATGACCAGCGTGATCAACAACAGCACGCAGGGCATGAGCGACACCGACATCGCCGCGATGACGACGTATCTGAAGTCGCTGCCGCCGGTCGGCGGCAACGGTGCGCCGCCTTATAACTACGATCCGCAGGCGACCAAAGTGTCGTTGAACCGTCCCGCGAACAACGAAGGCGCGCGCGTCGACACCGCGTATTGCATGCACTGTCACGGCGTCGACGGGCGCGGTTTCGCGCCGTTGCTCGCGCCGCTGGCGGGCAATCCGAACGTGCTGGAAAAAGACGCGTCGTCGCTGATCAACGTGACGCTGAACGGCACGGAAGACATCGTGATCGGCGGCGTGCCCGCGCCGTATCCGATGCCGAAGTACGCGCCGGTGCTCAACAATCAGCAGATCGCCGACGTGCTGACCTTCGTGCGGGCCGGCTGGAATAACGGCGCGCCGGCGGTCACCGTGGATGACGTTGCGAAACTGCGCAAGTCGACGCAGGCGGCGAAGTGATCGCATCTTCCTGACTCTCGTTGCAAAAAAAGCGGCAACCGTTTTACGTCACGGTTGCCGCTTTTTCGTGGGCGCATCAGGCATCAGCCATCATGCGCGGCCGTTCACCGGTGCTGTCCCACCTTCTGCCGTTTCTCCAGCACCCGCGCGTACCACGTCAACGGGAAGCACATCGCAAAGTAGATCACCGCGACCATGCCGTAGATCGGGAACGGGCGGAACGCGGCATTGGTGATCATCGTGCCGGTCTTCGTCAGTTCGGTGAAGCCGATGATCGACGCGAGCGCGGTGCTTTTCACGACCTGCACGAGAAAACCGACCGTCGGTGCGACCGCGATCTTGCGTGCCTGCGGCCAGACGATATAGCGCAACTGCTGGCCGAACGTCATCCCGAGACTGGCTCCGGCGGCCCATTGCCCGCGCGGCACCGCCTCGACGCAGCCGCGCCAGATGTCGACCAGATAGGCGCTCGTATAAAGCGTGAGCGTGACGGCCGCCGCGACCCATGGCGACACGTCGACGCCGACCAGCGGCAGCCCGAAGAACGCGAGGAACAGTTGCATCAGCAGCGGCGTGCCCTGGAACACTTCCACGTACACGATTACCACGCGGCGCAGCCAAGGCAAAGGCGACACGCGCATCGCAAGCAGGATCAGCCCGACCACGCCGCCGCCGACAAACGCGATCAACGACAACAGCACCGTCCAGCGAGCGGCGAGCAACAGATTGCGGGCGATGTCCCACAGCGTGAATTCGACCATGATCAGCGCTCCGTCGGCAGAGTGCGGGCGCCGCGCCACATCAGGCGGTTGCGCCAATTACGCGGCGCGCTGCCGCTGTTGCCGCTGCTGCTGCCGCGTGCCGCCCGGCCCGCGAACAGTCCGCGGCCGAGCCGGTTCATCAGTTGCCGCAACACGATCGACAGCACCAGATACGTGACGGTGATGATCACGTAGCTCTCGAACGAGCGGAAGTTACGCGACTGGATGAAGTTGGCCGCATAGGTCAGATCGGGCACCGAGATTTGCGACACGACCGCCGAGCCGAGCATCACGATCAGCACCTGGCTCAATAGCGCCGGAAACACGTTGGCGATTGCCTGTGGCAGCACCACGAAGCGGAAAATCTGCCGGTGCTGCAAGCCGAGCGCCTGCGCCGCCTGCACCTGTCCGCGCGAAATCGAGTCGATGCCGGCGCGCACGATCTCGATCGCGTACGCGCCGAGATTGACGGTCATCGCCAGAATCGCGGCCTGTATTTCGTCGATATGAATGCCGACGCTCGGCAAGCCGAAGAACACGAAGAACAGTTGCACGATGAACGGCGTGTTGCGGATCACCTCCACATAACTGGCGACCAGCCAGCGCGCCCACTTTGGACCGGCCACGGCCACGCTCGCGCCTGCGATGCCGACGAGCCCGCCGAGCACCGTGGACACCGCGGTCAGCCCGAGCGTGACGGCGGCGCCGCGCACGAGCATCCCCGCATACAGGCCGAAGCCGCTGAAATCGAACGCATACGTCATGACTTGGCGCTCATCGTGAGGTCAAACTCCGGCGCGCACCGGCGTGCGGCGCGCGCAAAAAAGATCAGAGATCGGCCGGCAGCGGCGCGCGCAGCCACTTTTGCGAAATCGCGTTCATGGTGCCGTCCTTGCGAGCCCTGGCAATCGTTTCGTCGATTTTCTGCTTCAGACGCGGCTCGTTCTTGTTCAGGCCGACATGGTCCGGCGAGCTGAACAGCGAGAATTTCTGCTCCGGATCGTTCGCGGGATGCCGCGCCAGAATGGTCGCGCCGACGTCGTTGCCGACGACCATCAACTGTACCTGACCAGAAATAAACGCCGATATTGCGCCGTTAGGATCGTCGAATCTTTTGATGTTCGCGGTGGGCGGCGCGATCTTCGAGACGCTCAGGTCCTCCAGCGTGCCGCGCGCGACCGAAATCGACTTGCCGGCGAGGTCCGCGGCGTTCTTCACAGGCAGCGACTTCGGGCCGAATACGGCGAGGTAGTAGGGGGCGTACGGCTGCGAGAAGTCGATCACCTTTTCGCGTTCCGGCGTCTGACCGACTGAAAGCAGCATGTCGGCTTTGTGGTCGGTGAGATAGGCCATGCGGTTGTCGCCGGTGACCTGCACGAGTTCGACCTTCGCGTTGAGCGACTTGCCGATCAGGTTGGCGACGTCGATGTCGTAGCCCATCGGCTTCATGTCCGGGCCGATCGAGCCGAACGGCGGGTAGTCCTCGAATACGCCGATGCGCACGGTGCCTGTCTTCGCGATATTGTCGAGCGCATCGGCGTGCGCGGCGGACGGGAACCCGCACAGCGCGCCCAACGCCGTGAATGTCAGCGCGGCGGCGAGTGTGGCGAACACGCGGCGACGCGTGAGCGGGTGGGCAACGTGTGGCTGATTCATGGTCTTTCCTCTGTCGAAAACGTCGGTGCTTGTGACGCTGCCGCGCGCATCGTCTGTCTGCGCTGCCCGATCGGCGCGCGTGCGGCAGGATGGTTTGTGTGTGGATGCACTCTAGGTAGGCCAAAATCCTGCGCCAAACGAAATCTGCGCATGGAAGCCATGATTTAAGCTCATGCACTGTGCGCGCCGCACATGGCCCGCAGCAGATTCTGATCGCGTATCCTGTGGGCCTGGCGGGCGCCGCGCACATCATAGGCCCATACGCTCGCGCAATGACTTTTTCTGATTCCACGCCGGACACTTTCGATGCGTCGCCTACCGCCGCTCAATGCGCTGCAGATCTTTGAAACCGTCGCGCGCCACGGCAGCTTCACGCGTGCCGCCGACCATCTCTGCCTGACCCAGGGCGCGGTCAGCCGGCAGATTATCGCGCTCGAGGATTACTACAAATTCCCGCTCTTCAAGCGTCATGCGAAAGGCTTGACGCTGACTGCCGAAGGCGAATTGCTGCTGCCCGCGGTGAAGGAAAGTTTCGCGCGCATCGAGGAGATTTCGCTGCGCCTCACGCGCCAGCGCACCGACCTCGCGTTGAAGGTGCCGACCTGCGTGATGCGCTGGATGCTGCCGAAGATCATGCGCTTCCAGGCCGAGTATCCCGACCTGCATGTGCAGATCACCACGACCTGGCAGCACGACGTCGATTTCCAGCTCGAACCGTTCGATGCCGCGATCATCTATGGCTCGTCGCCGGGCGCGGACGTGCAGGCGGTGCCGTTGTTCGAGGAGCGTTTGACGCCGGTGTGCGCGCCCGAACTGCTGAAAGACAAACCGTTGAACGGGATCGCCGATCTCGTGCGGCACACGTTGCTGCATCCCACACGCGATCATCGCGACTGGAAGATGTGGTTGTCCCGCGTGGCCGAAGCCGGTGAGCCGCAAGCGCAGACGATCGACGCCGAACACGGCCCGAGCTTCGACACGCTCGACATGGCGACCAATGCGGCACTGCAAGGATTCGGCGTAGCGATCAGCGATCTGGCGTTGATCAACGAGGATGTCGCGGCGAGGCGTCTGGTGCGGCCGTTCGATACGGTGCTCAAGACCGGCTGGCGCTATTACTTCATCTATCCGGATTCAGCCGCGCATCAGCAGAAGCTCAATCTGTTTCGCGACTGGATTGCCGCGCATTGGGAAGAGTAGGCCGGCGCGGCCGGCCACCGCTTCAAGGCGCGAACGACAGGAACAGATACGCGGCGAACAGCGACAGATGCACCGCGCCTTGCAGGATCGTGGTGCGGCCGGTGCTGAGCGTGAGCGTGGCCACGACCAGCGTGAGCATGAGCAGCACGGTTTCCTTGCCGTCGATCCCGAGCACGAGCGGTTGTCCGGTCCACAGGAACACGCAGGCCACCGTCGGAATGGTCAGCCCGATGCTGGCGAGCGCCGAGCCGAGCGCCAGATTCATGCTGTTTTGCAGACGATCGGCGCGCGCGGCGCGCACCGCGGCGAGCCCTTCGGGCAACAGCACGAGCGCGGCGATCACGATACCGACCACGGCCGGCGGCGCGCCCGCGTTTTGCACCGCGGTTTCGACCACCGGCGACATCACCTTGGCCAGCAACACGACCGCGACCAGACACACCAGCAACAGAACCCCGCTGATGAGCGCGAGGGTGTTGGTGGGCGGCGCGGCGTGGACGTCTTCGTCGGGCACGCCGGCCAGAAAGTAATCGCGATGCCGCACGGTCTGCACGAACACGAACACGCCGTACAGCACCAGCGACGACACGCCGGCGAATGCCAGTTGCGAGCTCGACAGGAACGGTCCGACCCGCGTCGTGGTGTAGTTCGGCATCACCAGCGTCAAGACGGACAGGGACGCGAGCACGGCCAGCGCGGCCGCCGCGCCACGGCCCTGAAAATCCTGTTCGCGATGGCGGATGCCGCCCACCAGCAGGCAAATGCCCATGATGCCGTTGCAGACGATCATCACCGCGGCGAACACGGTGTCGCGAGCGAGGCCGGCTTTTTCCGGCCCGGACGTCAGCATGACCGACACGATCAGCGCGACCTCGATCACGGTGACGGCCACCGCCAGCACCAGCGTGCCGAACGGTTCGCCGACCCGATGTGCGACGACTTCCGCGTGGTGCACCGCTGTGAAGACCGCCGCGCACAGCGCCACGCCGACCAGCACGAGCAGCAGCGCATTGTCCGGCAACGCATAGGCGACGCCAAGCACGAGCCACGCGATAAACGGCGCGGCGATGGTCCAGCGGGGCAAAACGGTCGCGGATGTGGTCATTCAGGGCTTCCTTGAGTGCTGGGTGGAGGGCTGGCGTAGCGGCCTGAAGTTTTCGACGCAAGCGGACATCTAATGCATAGCGTCAACAATGCGTCCTAACGCATTAAATTGTAAGGGATATTTGTTTGGTCTGAAGTATTTTCGGACCTTTGCGCGCAGCAACGCTCGCTGTGCCTCTTCGGCTTATGCGCAACGGCCTGCTGTGCTGCATCTTAAGGGGTAGTCGCGCGGAAATGCGTGGGCAAAGTGTGGCGAGTCGTCGCTCAATGCCGGTTGCATCAAACGAACGGCGATCACGGCGACCAATACGAAAAACCGGTCATGCGGTTCCGGGCGCACCGCCATGCAGCGAGGCTGTGCGCCCGGTGCTACTGCGAAAGCGCGATAGCGCTCGATGTTGCCTGAAGTTGCTTATTGGCCGACCGGACGGATCGTCAGCGCGTTCTTCACCGACGTCACGCCGGCCACGCCCTGGGCCGCCTGGGTGGCCAGATCGACCTGCGGTTGCTCCGGCACCGAACCCGACAGCGTCACAGCACCGCCGCGTGCGCGCACGGTGACGTTGGCGATGCTCAAGCCCTTCGTCTTCGACAGCGCCGAGCGCACCTTGCGGCCCAGCGCGCGGTTGGCGCTCTTGGTCGCCTTGGCGCTGGTGGCCGACGAGTCAGTTGCCGGGGCCGTCGCATCGCTGCTTTGCGCATACGCACTGAGGGATGCCAGCACGATCAGCGCGCCGCCGACCATCTTGATTGCCTGGAATGCTTTCATTCAACTTCTCCTGTTGTCATGAATACGACGCCCCCCGGGATGAGGGCGGTGTGTTGCACCAGCGGGTACTGCGGGATCAAATCTGGATGGAGCGTTACTGCGGGTCGTGCGATTCTTGCAAACGGCTTTCTGATCAGGCGGGCGGAACGCTCGCATGCCGGCAAAGGCTGTGCTGCAGGCCGGAAACACACGATACTCCAATTAGTGCCATGGTGAAGGCACAGCGGCCATGAAGTGAGGTGTCCGAACAACGATTCGGCCGACCAAAGCAGGGCGTTGGCGTCGGTCCGCTTGATGGGGGCTTTTTGCGGCGTCTTGCGTCTTCTTGCGCGACGGGTGCTGCGTCGGCCTTGTCGTGTATTCGTGGCGTATCTCCGAAAACCTCGCGCGTCGCGCTGCCCAACACAGGTCGACAATTCCATGCCGGATCAGCCGCTTCCCATCATCCCGTTGCTTCGTGACGATTTGCCGCTCGATACGGTCGAGTTGGCGCGCTTCATGGTCGGCAAGTATCTCGTGCACGATCTGCCTGAAGGGCGCCTGAGCGGAAGAATCGTCGAAACCGAAGCGTACCCGCTCGGCGATTCGACCAGTCATGCGTTCATCGGGCGTCGTCCGCATAACGGTTCGATGTTTCTCGCGCCGGGCCACGCGTACGTGCGGTTGACGTATGGGCTTTCGTACATGCTCAACATGTCCGCCGAAGCCGAAGAGGTCGGTGCCGGAATTCTGATCCGCGCGATCGAGCCGCTGGAAGGCTTGCCGCTGATGGCATTGCGTCGGCCTGGCGTGCCGCTGCGCGACCTCGCGCGGGGGCCGGGACGGCTCACCATTGCGCTCGGCATCGACAAGTCGTTCGATGGTCGCGATCTTTGCACCGGCCGAGGCTTGTGGATCGGTTCAATGAAAACCGGCAAAAAAGCAGGGAAAGCGCCGATCGGCATCACGACACGGATCGGCTTGTCGCGTGAAATGCATCGGCCGTTGCGGTTTTTCGAACCGGGCAGCTCATTTGTCAGCGGGCCGCGTAAGTTGCTGTTGACACCGCTAGTCGACGCATCGGACGCATCGGACGCATCGGACGCATCGGACGCATCGGATGCATCGGATGCATCGGATGCATCGGATGCATCGGGCGGCCCGCAAGTTTGACCGTCGCCGGTCACGAATCGGCAAATGGATCCGGCGTGGAAGGGTTTTTGGAAACGTCAGACACAAAGCGTTACTAAGCCGACAATTATTACAGTAAAGCTGGCACTCCAATAGCATTTGCCAGTAACAATCACGCGATTCTTGCGAAAAAAACAATTATGTATATCGCGATCAAGGGTTTTCCCTTGATGATCCGACGCCTAGACTGAATTCACTCGCTTCTCACATGGTGTGGCAAGCGAAGCAAAAAAACCAAGTCTGGAGGTCAATATCATGAAGTCGCTTATCAAGGCAGTCGCCATTGCAGCCGTTCTCGCCGCCCCGGTCGCTTCGTTTGCTCAATCGAGCCAGCAACCGGTCACCCGCGCGGAAGTCCGCAATCAGTTGATCCAGTTGGAACAAGCGGGCTACAACCCGGCCACCTCGAACGATCCGACCTATCCGGCCGACGTGCAAGCCGCTGAACGCCGTGTCGATGCACAGAATCCGCCGGTCGCGCAAACGCAGGAACCGGTCGCCGATACGAGCGGCTACGGCTCCGCGACCAACGGTTCGTCGCAATCGGGTGGCGTGGTCCAGCCGATGTCGCGTCCGAAGTCGGTGTATTTCGGTAACTGATCTGAAGTAGTGGAATGTTCGACGCGCACGCTGGCCGGGGAGTCGGCCAGCGGCGAGTCGAATCACCAGGCGAAACAAGCGCTGGTTTGAAGAGATGAATATGCGCGCAGTAGGGCGCACCTGTCGAGACTTTGCAGCAAAACGATCACGAGCTTCACGCATGAGCGCGCATCGTGCGCTATCGCGTCTGGGCTGCGCGTGCCTGAGCCCGTCGTTGCGCCGCGCATGCCGCGGTCCACAATTCGAGGAACCTCCGCTGCCGCAAGGTAGCTTCGCCCAACCTTTTCGAGGATTGGGCTTTTTTTGACCCTTGCTATGGGCGCACGCCCGCGTTCAGGGCCGTTCGCCGTGAATATACGATTCGAGTTGCTGAATGGTGAATTGCTGTTCGGCGATGATGTTCTTCACGAGGTCGCCGATCGATACCATGCCGACCAGCCGTTCGTTCTCGATCACCGGCAGATGGCGCATGCGGCGTTCGGTCATCAGCGCCATGCAGTCGTCGGTAGTCTGGTCAGGACGGACGAAGCGCACCGCCTTGCTCATGATGTCGCGCACCGGCGTCGCCTTCGACGAGCGGTCCATCAGCACGATTTTGCGCGCATAGTCACGTTCGGTGACGATCCCGGCGATGCTGTCGCCCTCCGTCACGACCAATGCGCCAATGCCTTTCTCGGCCATCAGCTTGATCGCATCGTAGACGGAATCGTCGGCCTCGACGGTGAACACGGCGGTATTGGGTTTCGTTTTAAGAAGCTGTGCAACGCTTGTCATGGAGCGGCTCCGTTTCGCAGTGCAGCACGCCGGCGCGGCATGCTGTCGTGAGGGACAGGCTGTTTCAGTATAGGCGCGACGGGTCTTTGAAGAACCTCGGGAATACCTGTGGCTCCTCAAGCGTTCAATTGGATATCGGCCCCACGTGGCGATGCGACCCGTGCATCGCCACGTGGGCATCCGGTGCGTCTTGCCGATTAGCGCTAAACTCTGCGTCTGTTCACATTTGTTATCCCCGGTTCGATCGGGTTCACACAAGCACCCTTGCCCAACGCCATGCTCACGTCTCACGATCCGTCGCCTGTAACTGACGGCGCAGTCAACGGCGAATGCGTCGTTCTCGACGCTACCGCCACGCTCCCCACGCGCTACGGCACGTTTACTTCCTATGTGTTTCGCGTGGTCGAAAGCGGCGCCGAACATCTCGCGCTCGTGATGGGCGACGTCGCCAACGGAGCGTCCGTGTTGACGCGCCTGCACTCGGAGTGTCTGACCGGCGACGTGCTCGGCTCGTATCGCTGCGATTGCGGCGAACAGCTCGATCTGGCGCTGCGCTATATCGCAGCCGAAGGCTGCGGCGTGCTGCTGTATCTGCGCGGTCATGAAGGGCGCGGCATCGGCCTGTCGAACAAGATTCGCGCGTATGCATTGCAGGAGCAGGGCCGCGATACCGTCGAGGCGAATCTCGATCTCGGCCTGCCCGACGATTCGCGCGAGTACGATTCGGCGGCGGGTATTCTGCGCACGCTGAAGGTCACCTCGGTGCGTCTGATGAGCAACAATCCTGAGAAATTCGACACGCTGTCGAAGCACGGCATTCCGGTATGCGAGCGCGTCGCGCTGGCCATTCCGATGCGCGAGGAAAACGAGCGTTATATCCGTACGAAGCAGGCGAAGTTCGGTCACTACTTCGACGAGAACGAGTAATCGACCGCATGCGCGCCGGCCCGGGCGTTTTTAAAAACGTCGGGCGACGCTGAAACGTCGATTTCGACAATAGCCTGTTTGTTATATCCAGGCCGCTCCCGGCGAATCAGAACAAACCGAAATCGTCGTTGCTGTCGGGGATCGCGTTGAGTATGTCGCGCAGTGCCCGCCAGCTTATCAACCCCAGAAAACCTGTCGTGATCGCCGCTAGCCAATAGTGGGTGCGGTGGTTCACGCGCGTTTGTGGGTTTCGACGCGGCGCAATGCGTCGCGCTTCTACCGATGCTCGCAGTAATGGGCAGGTCGCCATGGCATGTCTCCGGTCGCGAGTACGGTTAGCGTGCGGCCGCGGCCGCAGTCGCGGGCGGAGCGGCGTCCGCGCGAGTCAGGATCGCAGCGAACACGTCGGCCAGCGCAGTCGCGCCGAAACGCCGCTCGCTGATCGATGTGTCGATGTCGATACGGCCCGCGTTGTGTGCATCGTAGAGATCCATGATGAGACGCGCGTGGTTGTCGCCGAGTCCCGCGCCGTGGAGCATCGCGGACCATTCTGCGCGCGGCATTGCATGGGCCGGGATCGGGCGCTGCGTCAGTTCGCCGAGCGTGCGTGCGACATCCAGTGCGCTGACGCGCGTGTCGCCTTCGATGCTCACCACTCGCGGCGATACCTTCGCCGGTCTGTCGTCGAGCAACAATTCGGCGGCCAGCAGGCCGACGTCCTGGGCGGCGACCGTCGGAAACAGCTTGTTCAGCGGATCGTGCAGACTCGGCAACACGCCTGTCGCGAGCGCGACCGGCAGCACGCGAGCCCAGTTATGCATGTGTTCCGCGGCGCGCAGAAACGTCGTGTGAGTGGGGATGGGTGAGAGTTGCGTTTCGAGGTAGTGAAACAGCGTCGTGATGCCGGTACCGCTCGCGTGTTCCGCGCCGTAGTCGGAAAGCGCGAGAAGGCGTTGCGGCGGATTTGCGTTTAACGCTTCGGCGCCGACGTCGATCATGCGGCGCATCGTGGTTGCCGGGTCGGCGTCGGCATGCGGCACGGGACACAACATCTGCACCGCGTAGGCGCCTTCGAGTGCGCGCGCGACCGAAGCCGGATCGAGCAGATCGGCAACGACGACTTCGCAGCCAATTTCGGTTAGCACTGTGCCCTGCGTGCGCTCACGCACTACAGCGCGCACTTCGCGGCCCGCCCGGCGCAATGCCGCCGCGCTCACCCGGCCTACATTTCCTGCTGCTCCAAAGATGACGAACACGTGTGGCTCCTTGTCGTATCGGTGTGTCGTCATCATAGGGACACCGGGCGCGGCAAACGCGCGGGCTCGGATCGTCGTGCGCAGATTCGGATGATTGTTTTACGGTGCGGTATGCAGGCAGATCGGCGGTGCCCGAGTCGAGTCGAGCGTGACGTAAAAAAACGCAGCACAATGCGCGTACATCATTCGCCACCGCCGGAGGACGCCCATGAATGCCGTGACACCGATACCGCAGCCGCACAGTGGCTCCCGCATTGCGTTGCGCTCCAGCAAAGCGCTGGGCTGGCAGGGCTTCGGCGCGGAGTTGGTGACTGTGTCCGCGGGGCTGCACCGGATTCCCGCACTCCAATACCATCGGATCGGCGTGCATGTCGGCGCGCCGGTCAGGGCGCGTTGTCTGTGCAACGAACGGCGCTTTGCGCGGATTCAGGCGCACGGCGATGCCGATGTGATTCCCGCGGGCCTCGAAGGGCAGTGGAGCGATGAAGCGGCCTGCACGATTTTCAGCGTGTGGATCGGTGAGGACTTTGCGAAAAAAACCTTCGAACAACTGGAGTTGAAGACGAGCGAGGCGCGGCTTCGTCCGCAATTCCAACTGCGCGATCCGCGTTTTCAACATCTGGCGTGGGCACTGCGCGCCGAACTCGAAGCCGACGACGTATCGGATCCGCTTTATGCCGAGAGCCTGTGCACGGCGATGGTCGTGCGCCTGGTCGGCCGCGCGCCGGAGATCGACAGGCTCGACGAAAAACGCCGCGTGCTCGCGCCGAAAACGGCCGCGCGCGTGATCGAGTTCATAGAAACGCATCTCGATCGGCGTCTCACACTCACTGACCTCGCCGCGCAGGCGGAACTCAGCGTGCCGCATTTCAAGGCCTTGTTTCGCGAGACGCTCGGCACGCCGGTGCATCAATACGTGGTGCGGCGGCGCGTGGAGCGTGCCCGCGCGTTGCTGCTCGAAGGCCGGCTGAGCGCAAGCCGGATTGCGCTCGATACGGGCTTTGCGCATCAGAGTCATATGGCGCACTGGATGGGGCGTTTGCTTGGGGTCACGCCGCGGGAGCTGATCAGGACAAGAGGGGCGCAGGCGTAATCGGCCGACCGTACCGCTTGCGCTCCGCGTCGCATAAGACGCGCGACACGTAGTGACGGCATCCTCACGCGTCAACCCGGCGCCACCCCCGTGAGCTGCGAATACACGTCGTGCGACAACTGCAGCAGCTCCTTGCGATCGATTCCACCCGACACCGCGTAGCCGAAATCGCCGTCGACCCAGTAGAACACGTTCACCGGGCCGTCCTGATAGAGCTTGAACGCAGTGGTGTTCGAATTCACCTGACGGTGCGAAATGCACAGCGTCACGCGTTCGCCGTTCGGCCCGCGATACATGAACTGCGCGGTCGGCCCATCGGCGCCCGGCAGCAGGCGTCCGCCGGACAGCATGAAGCCGCTCTTCGAGAGCATTGGCGGATGCACGTTCGTGCCGAGTTTATTCGACAGCCACTGCACGAAATCCTGCTCATGATCGGCCGTCATATCGACCGGGCGGTCGACGGCAGGCATATAGACGACGTGCGCTATCGCAGCCTGCCGCGCGAAGACTTCAGACGAGTCCGCACTGACCGGGCGCGTGTCGGAATGGCCGCCGCCCACAGGCGCCACGACGTCGTGTCCCATATGCGTGCCCACGCCGATCCCCACGCCCATCACGAGCGCCGCGGCCATCCCCGCGAATTGCGGCCAGTTGGCGGCGATCCGCCAGCGGCGCTTTGCGGTCAAAGGTGCTTGCAGGCGCTTGGGCACGGGCTCGCTCAGCACGCGGTCGTAGCGTTCATGAAACATGTTGTTCAGCGAGAAATAGTCGCTGATGCGCGCGGCCAGTTCGGGGTTCTGTTCGAGCGCGCGTTCCACCGCGACGCGTCGTTCGTCGGACAGCGTGCCGTCCACATACGCGTGCAGTTCTTCTTCGCCGATCGGTATCTGTTGATCGCTCATCGCACCACCTGTAATTTCGCGCCGGGCTGCGTGCCCGCCATCAATGCCCGAAGCCGCTCACGTCCTCGCGAAAGGCGCGACATCACCGTACCGATCGGAATGTTCAGCGCCAGTGCGACATCGGCATAGCTCATTTCCTCGAGGCCGACCAGCAGCACGACCTCGCGCTGTTCCATCGGCAGACGCTGCAATGCGTAATCCAGATCGCGCATTTCCAGCGAACGGCCTTGTTCCGACGGCACCGCGTATTCGCTCTGGTCGACGCTTTCGTCGTCGACGGCCACGTGAACGGCGCGCGCCGATGCTTTGCGCGCCTGGTTCGCGAACACGTTGTGCATGATCGTAAACAACCACGCGCGCAGATCGGTGCCGGCCTGAAACAGCTCGGTGCGGCCGAGCGCGCGTTCGAGCGTGTCCTGTACCAGGTCGTCGGCGAGATCGCGATTGTTGATCAACGCTCGCGCGTAGCGCCGCAGACGTGGGACATGCTCCATCAACTCGTCACGGACATCCATTTTCCATTCCCATCGTGGCGCTTCTCGTGGACGCCGGATTGGCGGCCGCCGGCGGAATTGCCACGCGTATCGGGTGGGCGAACACGGTTGCGCGCATTTTATTCCGTTCCTTTTTTCGACATGCGTTTATTTGCATTGCAGGGACTCAGTGCATCGTCAGTGCGTCGGCGGCGAGCATCAAGCCGTGCGTACGGGCGTCGCCCGCGACCACGAAGCGTTGCCGCTGCGCGACCCAGGTCAGCAAGCGGATCTCGCCGATGCGGCGCGCGGCCCATTGCGGCTGCGCCGGCGCCAGTAGCGCGAACGAGGACAGCACCACGACAGGCTTGTTGTCGCCGTTCAGATAGAGGAATTCGCTGGCGCGCTGGAAGGGCCCGAGCGATAGCACCCGCCGGTCGATCAGCCGCAAGCCGATGGCCGTCAGATCCGGCGCCGACACATCGCCGCGCGTCGGTGTCGCGGCCGGGAACGGCCGGGCGGAGTTTTCCGCGAGCGCCATCACGGCAGCGTTGTTGAGTGCCTGCGCGGACGTCTGCGTGGCGGCGAGCCAACCGCTCGCCGCCGCCAGCAGCAGAAGCAGGGTGACGAGCGCGTTTGCCACTTTGCTGCGGCGCAGGCGCGTGCCGAACAGTCGGAATGAGCGGTCGAATGCGCGATGCCCGCGCGAGGCTGGGCGTGCGAGCGGTTCGTCGATGGGGTCGTCGGTAGTCTGGAAGGCGTTCTGGATCTGCGCGTTCAGCCTGCCGTAGAACGCCACCCGGCGCGCCTCCGCCGGATCCTTGCCGAGATAGTCGCGCAGGAAGGCGGTGCGCTCAGGCGTCAGCGTGCCATCGGCGTAGGCCTGAATGTCCGCCTCGGAAAGCGGCGAAACGGGAGGGGCGTCGGATGGCTTCATGGTGTCTGCTTGCGTCGAGGGGCGGCTGTCGATAGGGCGAACACATGTGGGAGCGGGTTTATTCCAACTGTTTTTCGGCCCGCCAAGCCGGGTTGTCAAGGGATTTCCGTGCTGTTAGCCCGATGGAATAGATCTCGCCCTCGCGTGTTAGCCGATGCGTGTGCCCATCCCACAGTCAAGGAGCCTCGTGACCAAATCCCCTGTTCCCCATTCAACGCCGGTGTGCGTGCCATGCAGGCTCGCGGCGATCGGCGCGGTCGTGCTGGCGCTCGCGGGCGGCTTTGCCTACACCGCCGGCTGGCTGACGTCCGCGCGCCTCACCGCGCCGCGTCTGATCGATACGTTCGAAAAAGTGGCCGGCAAACCGCATCCGGGCTTCCGGCGCAATCATGCGAAAGGACTGTGCGTGTCGGGCTATTTCGACAGCAACGGCGACGGCGCTGTGCTGTCGCACGCGGCGGTCTTCACCGTGGGCCGTACCCCGGTGACCGGCCGTTTCGCGGTGCCCGGCGGCAACCCGTCGGCGCCCGACACGAGTGTGCCGGTGCGCAGCATGGCCTTGCTGTTCCAGTTGAACAACGGCGAGCAGTGGCGCACCGGTATGAATTCGACGCCCGTCTTCGCAGTGCACACGCCCGAACAGTTCTACCGGCAATTGCTGGCCTCGCAACCGGACCCCGCAACCGGCAAGCCGGACCCGGCGAAGATAAAAGCTTTTTACGCGGCGAATCCGGAGACGCAGCCGTTCCGGGCCTGGGTGCAGGCGCATCCGCCGTCGTCGAGTCTGGCGAACGCGGCGTACTACGGCATCAATGCATTCCGTTTCACCGACGCGACCGGCACCACGCGCGCCGTGCGCTGGGCGATGGTGCCTGAGACGCCGTACGCGCCGATCACCGACGCGCAAAAAAGCGCAAAGAATTTCCTGCAAGCCGATCTCGATCAGCGTCTGCAAAACGGACCGCTGCGCTGGCATCTGATCCTGACGGTCGCGCAACCCGGCGATCCGACAGACGACGCGACGCTGCAATGGCCCGACAATCGTCAGCACATCGATGCAGGCACGCTGGTGCTCGAGCAGACGAGTTCGCAGGAAGACGGTGCATGCCGGGACGTCAACTTCGATCCGACCGTCCTGCCGGCCGGCATCAGTCCGTCGGACGATCCGCTGCTCGCCGCGCGCTCGGCCGCGTATGCGCTATCGTACAAGCGCCGCACGCGGGAAGAGGCGTTGCATCCCGAGCTTCATCGAACCCAGACAAGCGGAGACCGCTCATGACGCCGACGCACTCACATTTCAGTCCGCTCGCGCGATTGCTGCACTGGATCATGGCGCCGCTGATCATCGCGATGCTGTTTATCGGCGTGGGCATGGTCGCCACCGTTTCGCACGCGCATGACATGCTGATCGCGCTTCACAAGCCGCTCGGCATCGCGTTGCTGTTGCTGGTGGTGGTGCGCGTGGGCGTGCGTCTCACGCGCGGCAGCCCGCCGCTGCCTGACGATCTGGCGCTCTCGCAGCGTGTCGCCGCGAGAGCTTCGCATCTGGTGCTGTACGTATTGATGGCAGCAATGCCGTTGATCGGTTGGGCGATGCTTTCCGCGGGCGGTTATCCGGTCACGCTATACGGCCCGCTGCATTTGCCGCCGATCGCGCCGCACGACGTCGTGCTCTTCGCGGGGCTGCGCGCGCTGCATACGTGGCTTGCATTTGCATTGTTCGCGACAGTGCTGCTGCATCTCGCGGCGGCGCTTTTTCATGGTCTGATCCGCCGCGACGGCGTGTTTTCGAGTATGGCGCGCGGCGCGCGTCGTGAGCGACGGACTAGCGTCTGACGCGCTCGGAACGCGGATCGTACGGCGCCTTCAGATGCACGGTTGCCGGCAGCAACTCGCCGGCGACGTCGATCGCGTAACTGCCGCTCGTCAGATAGCCGGCATCGGCCGAGCCATCCGGGTTGTTGACGTAGCCCAGCGCCACCGGGCAACCGAGCGTGTGTCCGAACGCGGCCGAACTGACGAAGCCGACCGCCTTGCCGTCGCGCAGAATCGCTTCGCCGCCCCATAGCATGCGAGTTGCGGCAGCGTCGGCGGTGAGCACCACCATGCGGCGGCGCGGCGGCTCGGCGCGCAGTTTCAGCAACGCGTCGCGGCCGCGAAACGGGATCTCCTTGTCGAGCTTGCACGCGAACGACAGACCCGCTTCGAACGGATTCGTATCCGGCGTCAATTCGCGCCCCCATGCGCGGTAGCCTTTCTCGATACGCAGCGAGTCGATCGCATAGTAGCCGGCATTGACGAGGCCGAACGCGCGGCCCGCCGCCTGCAAGGTCTCGTAGACGCCGAGCGCGAATTCCACCGGCACGTACAACTCCCAGCCGAGCTCGCCGACGTAGGTGACGCGGGTGGCGCGCACCGTCGCGTAACCGAGGTCGACTTCGCGGCTCTGGCCGAACGCGAACGCTTCGTTGTTCCAGTCGGCTTTGGAGACGCTTTGCAGCAACTCGCGTGAGCGCGGGCCCATCACGGCCAGCACCGCGTATTGCCCGGTGACGTCGACGAGTGTGCAGTGGCTGTCGGGCGGAATCGCTTTCTCGATCATGTCGAAGTCGCGCGTGGTTTGCGCGGTGCCCGTGACGAGCAGGTATTGGTCATCGGCGATGCGCGTCAGCGTGAAGTCCGATTCGTAGCCGCCGCGTTCGTTGAGCATGCCCGTATACACCGTAGTGCCGGGCGGTACGGCCACGTCGTTGGCGACGAGACCTTGCAGCACGTTTTGGGCATCGCGTCCTTTGACGAGGAATTTGGAGAACGACGTCATATCGAACAACGCGACGGCTTCGCGGCACGCGCGATGCTCGGCGCCACTCCACGGCAGCCAGTTTTGCTGGCCGAACGCGTAGTCGATTTTTGCTTCGGCGGGTGTGGGTGCGAAAAAGTTGGCGCGCTCCCAGCCCATCTTGCTGCCGAAGCACGCGCCGTCGTCGCGCAACATCGAATAGAGCGGCGAGCGACGGAACGGACGTGCACTGTCGAGTTCGCGATTCGGCCACGGCATCGCGTAGTGCAGGCCGAGCGTTTCCTTCACGCGGTCGTGCAGCCAGTTGTCGTTGCCGTTGAAGCGCGCAAAACGGCGGATGTCGACCGGCCACAAGTCCATCGTCGGCTCGCCCGCGACGATCCATTCGGCGAGCGCCATCCCCGCGCCGCCCGCGGATGCGATGCCCATCGAGTTGAAACCCGCGCCGACGAAAAAGCGCCGCAATTCAGGCGCCTCGCCGAGCATGAAGTTGTTGTCCGGTGTGAACGATTCCGGACCGTTGTAGAACTGTCTGACCTGCGCCGTTTCGAGCGCGGGCACGCGTTGCAGCGCATTTTCCATCAGGATTTCGAACTGATCCCAATCGTCGGGCAACAACTGGAATTCGAAATTATCGGGGATGCCGTTCATTCCCCACGGCTTCGCGTTCGGCTCGAAGCCGCCCATCACGAGGCCGCCGACTTCCTCCTTGAAGTAGATGAAGCCGTCGGGGTCGCGCATCACCGGCAGATCGGGATGCACGCCCGCGATGCGTTCGGTGACGATGTAGTAATGCTCGGCCGAATGCAACGGCACGGTCACGCCGCACAGTCGGCCGACCGCTTTCGCCCACTGTCCCGCGCAATTGACGACGATCTCCGCTTCGATCGTGCCTTCTTCGCCGTCCTTGTTGCGCCATGCGAGACCGCTGACCTCGCGTGCTTTGCCGTCTTGCGCGGCACGCGTATGGATCGCCGTGACGCGGGTGTTTTCGACGATGCGCGCGCCGCGCATGCGCGCGCCGCGGGCCAGCGCCTGGGTCAGATCGGTGGGATTCGCTTTGCCGTCGCCGGGCAGCCAGACCGCGCCGAGCAGGTCGTCGGTGCGCATTACCGGCCACAGGTCGCCGGCTTCCTGCGGGCTGATCACGTCGCAGGTCACGCCATAGGCGCGCGCGACGGCGGCGGTGCGTTTGAGTTGCGTCATCCGTTCGGCGGTGCGGGCGACCGACAGCGAGCCGCATTGCTTCCAGCCGGTGGCGAGCCCCGTGTCTGCTTCGAGCTCCGCGTAAAGGGCGGTCGAATAGCGGATCAGCTTCGTCATGCTTTCCTGCGCGCGTAACTGGCCGACGAGACCCGCCGCGTGCCAGGTCGTGCCGCACGACAGTTGGCCCTGTTCGAGCAGCACCACATCGGTCCAGCCCAGCTTCGCGAGGTGATAGGCGACCGAACAGCCGATGATGCCGCCGCCAATGATGACGACGCGCGCGTGGGTGGGGATGGGTGTGGACATGTGTTGATATTGGTTGAATAAGGTGTGTAGATTGCAACAAAAATTATCAAAAAGCAACGAGGCTGGCTTTTTGACAAATGGATCCGAGGTCCAACAAAGTTCAATAACGCGCTGGCAAACGCATAGAGTGTGGTTTTTCGTGGATTGCATAGAGTGTGGTTTTTCGTGGATTAAGGTTGACCTGAATGGGTCAAAAACGAGGCTTTTGCTAAACTCCCCACTCATCCTCCCGCACTCACGCCCCATGTTCTCCACCCAACGCCAAGCCGAAATCCTCCGTCTCGTCCGCGAACAGCGCACCTGCACGATCACCGATCTGGCCGGCCGCTTCGACGTATCCGACGAAACCATCCGCCGCAATATCAAATCCCTGATCGCAGACGGCCTGCTGATCAAGGTGCACGGCGGCGTGATGCTGCCCGAGCGTCTCGACGAACCGCCGTTCGAGCGGCGCATGGTGGCGAGCCGCGAAGCCAAGCAGGCGATCGGCGCGCGCATCGGCGAACTGGTGCGCGACGGCGATTCGCTGATTCTCGAAGGTGGCACGACCTGCGTGCATATCGCGCAGGCGCTCGCCGCGCGCTCGCGGCTCACGGTCGTGACCAATTCCATCGAAGTGGCGCGCGTGCTGGCGCCGCGCAACGGCAATCGCGTGTTCATCGCGGGCGGCGAGCTGCGCCCGGACGACTGCGCGGCGGTCGGCGACAACGTGCTCGCTTTCCTGCGCCAGTTTCACGTGCGCTACGCGATCGTCTCGGTCACCGCGATCGATCAGCAGGGCCGCTTCATGGACGCGCTGCCCGCCGACGTCGCGTTTTCGCTCGCGGCGTTCGCGCAGGCGGAGCAGCGCGTGGTGGCGGCGGATCACGCGAAATTCGGCCATAGCGCGCTGGTGCACGCGTTCGGACCTGACGCGGTCGACCTGCTGGTGACCGACGAGGCGCCCGCCGCCGCGCTGGCCGGCGTGTTCGCGGCGGCGGGGCTGGCGGTGAGCATCGCGGGCAATTCCGAGCAACGCGTAAAATGACCGGTTATCACGAGCAAACGATGCCGTACGGGAACTGACCGGTCGATGCAACCCTGTCATCGCTGATATCCGGGCGACGTTTGCGCGAACGCAAAAGGGAAAGGTGTGCCCGCCATTGCCGGCTTGAATAGGAATACAGCCTGATGTCGTCAGTTTTCTTTGATCGCGAGAGGATTGCGGAATGGCTCGGTGACCACACCGTGGCCAAAGCGCGTTCGGTGGGCGCGGTCACCCAGGTGAAATGGCATGGCAGTACGTTGAGCGGCGACGTGCAAGGCACGCAAACCTTGCCGTACCGCACGCGAGTGCGATTTCGCACCGACGGTGGCAGGCCCTGGGCACAGAGCGACTGCAGTTGTCCGGTCGGCCGAGATTGCAAGCACGTTGCCGCGCTGCT
The DNA here is from genome assembly GCF_046030735.1 of Paraburkholderia xenovorans. GTDB lineage: Bacteria > Pseudomonadota > Gammaproteobacteria > Burkholderiales > Burkholderiaceae > Paraburkholderia > Paraburkholderia xenovorans_A. The sequence goes on along the minus strand of NZ_JAQQBV010000008.1, from coordinate 37,410 downwards.
GCTTGCCGAGCTCGCGTATCACGACGAGATGGACCACATCGTCCGGGTCAGTTCAGACGAAAGCGACCCCGCCGATTATTCGCAAGGCACGCCGCAGAGGGCTGTCGAGCCGGCGTCCGGGGTGCGGCCCGAACTGGTGAGCTGGCTCGAGCGCTTTCGTGCGCGCGCCGAAGCTGCGGACGCCGACGCGCAAAAGGCGGGCGCCGCGCGCACCCAGACGCTTGCGTATCACCTGAACTGGTCCAACTTCCACAATCGCCACGAGGTGGTGCTGTATCGCGCGCGCTGCAATCCGGACGGCGTGATCGTCGCAATCGACGAAGCCTGGACCAACGTGGAAGCCGCGCTGCTGAAACAGCCCAAATTCGTCTCCGACGACGACCTGTCGATCCTGCGCGGTTTGTGGCTTGGCCGTTCGCGCGAAGACTTCGGGCAATTCATTCTGCGCGGCACGAGCGGCGCGGAGATGCTGCACAAGCTGATGGCGACCGGGCGTCTGTTCTTCGAATTCGACCAGGTCGCCGGCCATGGCGGCCCCATACCGCTGTCGCGCGGCGCCGACCGGCCTGGGCGCATCGAATGGGAGCCGCTCGCCGACGAGCGGCTGCGGCCCGTGCTGCGGACCGAACCGCGCGCCTCCATGGTGCTGCCCACCGAACCGGTCTGGTATGTGGACGGCGTCGCGAACGAAGCCGGCATTGTCGAGTCGTCGTTGCCGTTCCAGCAGTTGCCCGACTATCTCGCGATGCCGCCGATCTCGCTCGCCGAAGCGCCGCTGGTCGCGTCGGTGCTGCGCGAGATCGCGCCCGATCTGCCGCTGCCGCCCACGCACGACGCCTCCGCGATCCGCGTGATCGACGTCGATCCGGTCCCGGTGCTCACGCTCAACAGCCACGCGTTCCCGGCCTCCAGCAAAGCGGCGATGCGCAAGACCGAAGCGGTCGAACTGGCCGGCGTCAGCTTCGACTACGAAGGCGTCAGCATCAACGTGGACAGCAGCGTCACGCTGGTGCCGATGCCGGGCGGCGACGTGATCCATATTCGCCGTCGTTACGAGGTCGAGAAAAAGCGGCTGCTCGAACTGCGCAAGACCGGCTTGCAGAAAGTCCCGACCAGCCGCGTCTACGCGTCGCGCCTGTTGCCCGACACGATGCTCGGATTGCCGGATGCCGACGCGTGGTCCGGCTTCGTCAACGAGGCCGTGCCGGAACTCGTCGCCAAAGGGTGGCGCGTGACGATGGCGCCGGAGTTCCGCTACAACGTGATCGAGATCGACGCGATCGACGGCACTGCTCATCAGGCCGGCGACGGCTGGTTCGATCTGGAAATGGGGATTCGCATCGGCGAGCGCAACGTGCGGCTCGAGCCGCTGCTCGCCGACCTGTTCCGCCGCGACCGCCGCTGGCTCGGCGGTTCGCTCGAAGCGATCGCCGACGACGAGCCGATCGAACTGAAGACGGAGGAGAACAAGCGTCTGCGGTTGCGCGCCGACCGCCTGAAACCGGTGGTGCGCGTGCTGGTCGACCTGTTCGACGCGCTGGGCGGCTCACTTGCCGACGGCGCGCCGCTGCGCGTGCCGGCCGTCGACGCGGGGCGGCTGGAAGCGCTCGACAGCACCGGCCGCTGGCAATTCAAGGGTGAAGATTCGATCCGTCAACTGGCGCGGCGTCTGCAGGCCGGGCCCGGTCTGCACGAAGTGCCGGTGCCGCGCGGCCTGCGCGCGGAATTGCGCGTCTATCAGCAGCAAGGCCTGAACTGGATGCAGTTTCTGCGCGAACACGATCTCGCGGGCGTCCTCGCCGACGACATGGGTCTCGGCAAAACCGTGCAGACGCTCGCGCACATCCTCGCCGAGAAGGAGGCGGGGCGGCTCGATCGTCCTGCGCTGATCGTCGTGCCGACCACACTCGTGCACAACTGGCGCGAGGAAGCGCGCCGCTTCGCGCCCGAGCTGAAAGTGCTCGTGCTGAACGGTCCGCAGCGCAAGGAGCGCTTCGAGCAGATCGGCGAACACGAACTGATTCTCACGACTTATGCGTTGCTGTGGCGCGATCAGAAGGTGTTGGCGGAGCACGACTACCACCTGCTGATTCTCGATGAGGCGCAGTACGTGAAGAACGCGACCACCAAAGCCGCGCAGGCGATTCGTGGACTGCACGCACGGCATCGGCTGTGTCTGACCGGCACGCCGCTCGAGAATCACCTCGGCGAATTGTGGTCGCAATTCGATTTTCTGCTGCCGGGTTTTCTCGGCACGCAAAAGGATTTCACCAAACGCTGGCGCAATCCGATCGAGAAGAACGGCGACGGCGTGCGCCGTTCGTTGCTCGCGCGCCGTATCCGGCCGTTCATGTTGCGTCGTCGCAAGGACGAGGTCGCCAAGGAATTGCCGGCCAAGACCACGATCGTGTGTTCGGTCGATCTGGAAGGCGCGCAGCGCGATCTTTACGAAACGGTGCGCACGGCGATGCAGGAGAAAGTGCGTGCCGCGGTCAGCGCGCAGGGCCTCGCGCGCAGTCACATCATCGTGCTCGATGCGCTGCTGAAGCTGCGCCAGGTCTGCTGCGATCCGCGTCTCGTGAGAAGCATCAAGACCGGCAGCGACGCGGACGTGAAGAGCGAAAAAGCGGAAAAAGTCGCGCGCGTGATGGGTTCGGCCAAACTCGATCTGCTGCTTTCGATGTTGCCCGAACTGATCGACGAAGGGCGGCGCGTGCTTCTGTTCTCGCAATTCACCGGCATGTTGGCGCTGATTGCCGAAGCGCTTCAGCAGGCCTCGATTCCGTATGTGATCCTGACCGGCGACACGGCGGACCGCATTACGCCAGTCGAGCGTTTCCAGAAAGGCGAGGTGCCGTTGTTCCTGATCAGCCTGAAAGCCGGCGGTGTGGGTCTGAATCTGACCGCTGCGGACACCGTGATCCACTACGACCCGTGGTGGAATCCGGCCGCGGAGAATCAGGCGACCGACCGCGCGCATCGGCTGGGCCAGGACAAACCGGTATTCGTCTACAAGCTGATCGCCGCCGGTAGCATCGAAGAGAAGATCGTCGAGTTGCAGGAGCAGAAGGCGGGGCTCGCGGACAGCATTCTTTCCGAAGACGCCGCCGGTGCCACCAAGTTCTCCGACGACGATCTCGATGCGTTGTTCGCGCCGATGCCGGAAATCGAAAGCGCGCGGTGAGCGGCTTGTCAGCCGGCTTTCACGTCGATAGTTCGATCCAGTCGGTGCCGGGCACGTGCGAGTCGCCGTCGGTTTCACGCAGCCAGCCGTAGATTGCCGAAGCAGTGCCGGCGTTGTCGCCGGTACCTGCAAGCCGCAGCCTCGAATCGCGGACGAAATCGCCACGCTGCCACGTTCCCGCCACCGGCGTGCCGGCTGCGCCGAACTTCGGCGCAGCGACCACCGGCAAGATCAACGCGGCTCCGGCCGGCCCTAACAGCACGTTTCCCAATGCGGCGTTCGTGTAGCGAGATGCAGGCGGATTCGCCGATAGCTCGATGCGGGCGAACGCAGCTTGCGCTGGCGGAACAATGTGTTGCGAGTAGATCGTGACCGTCTGGTGGTGGGTGATGAAACCGTATCCGTTGGTGGGCGAAACGGCGCCGAGCAGGAACACGCCCGAATTCGCCCCTTGCCCGATCAGGCGTTTGCTCGCATCGTGAAACGTTAGCTGGATAGCGAAATCGTCGCCTGCCGGCGTGCTGCCGTTGAGCAGTTCGACATAGATGTCGGCGGAAAAGTCATAGCACGTGGCGGCGTCCACAGAAACAAACCATGCGATCGAATTGCGTGCGCTGAGCGACGCCGCGTACATCCATCTGCCGCCACGCATCACCGGTGTGGCAAAACCGGCTGACGACGCGCGGTCGATTGCATCGTCCGACAAATACGACATCGCGATATGGCGTGTGCCGACCGCCGACGCGAAATCGGGCGCGAGACTCAGCACGGCGTCGGTTCGCGTGGACAGCGAAAACGTTTCGTGACCGCAATGAATCACGCCTACACCTGTGATATTGCGAAGCGTGTAGAGCCGGTGGTCGAAAGTGGCAGTCGTATTGCCGACGGCATTGGTAGTGCCGTCCGCCAATTGCTGGGCAGCACTGAGCGTAAGTTGCTTCGTGAAGTTTCCGCGGCCGATATCCAGGCCGTCGATATCGACCGTCGTGCCCAGATTCTCGATACGAATGAGATCGACCACATTCTTGAACGCCACATAGGGCGGGACATTTTCGCCATTGCACTTTCGTATGCGCAATACACCTTGGGTAGTGCTGAGTTGCGCGATGCCGCCCATCAGATAGCAATGATCCAGGTAAAGATTCGATCCGCCCGAATCCGTTTTCTCGACGATCGCATAGGTGTGTCCTTGCGATACGGGCGGTGCGGAAAGAATGCAATTGCTGAACAGGATATCGCCCGCATTGGCGAGCCGGATGGTGTGCAGCGCCTGTTCATTCGCGTTTTCGAACGAGCAGGTATCGAATTCGATATTGACGCTTTGCGGCCGGCCGATCTCCAATGCGCCGCATTGACTCAGCAGCGGCTTGCCGCTTGCATCGAGCGCGCTCGCGGCCGCGAACTTGCCGTCGGAAAACTCCAATACTTCAGCGCGAAATACGCAACGCGATATTCGCATTTGCGCGAAGTCGACGGTGAGTGTGTCGCCGCCATGAGGCGGGTCGATTTCAATTCCATTGCGCCCGTCTTTGACATAGCGTTGTGCGATGCCCGCTGAAAAACACACAGCTACCGAGCGGATCTCCACTTCATCGAGCACGTTGTGCCAGAAGGTTCCATTACCGACGATGCCGTAGAACGGCGTATACACCGTGGTGCCGAGATATTGGCGGCCGCCCGTCAGCGTGAGTCTTCTCAAGCCGACGAAGCCCTGCATGAAGATCATCGGCTTCTTCACGGTAGTCATCGGCACGCGGCCCGCCCACAGCAGATAGGTGGAATGAGGACCGTCGCCGATCAACGTAATCGCAATGACGTTGTTCGCGACGTTGCTTTGCTGTGGACTGTAATTGTGCGCGAGCTCCAATGTGTCGCTGATCAGATACTGGCCGGCAGGAATATAGATGTTCCTGCCCGTTGCAAACGCGCGCGATATCGCCGACTTGAATGCCGCGGTATCGTCGGTTCGACCGTCGCCTTTAGCGCCGAACTGGGTGACGTTAAGTGGATCGCCGCACGGAAGACACGGCTCGGCGGCCGGTAACGTGGGCAGCGCAGCCTCGCGAACGTCCGGGGTGGAAGCGGGACTTGTCGCGGCCACGGAGGGCGCTGATGCCGCTGATGCCGCTGCACGCTCACCGCTCGAACCTTCCGCCGGTGTCTGCACCTTGCCGCATGCGCCTAATGCCCAACTCGCGAGGCAAGCCCTCAACGCGTCTCTTCTTGAAGGCAATGACCGTCTCCATTCACAGAGAAGAAAAACACAATGCCGCTTCCGAATGACTGTGGCGCCGCGCTACGACATCGCGAGATTCTGACCGCACCACTGCAAGTTCGAGCATACCTGTGCAAGTCATCGCGTACGAGGCCAGAGTGAATCCGGATTGTTCCTGACTCGCCAACATGTTGTCAGCATCAGTCAACCCGGCTTCGATGAATTTAAATCTGTCTATATTCAACGCACAAGCTCATTTGGGTAATTTGCCCGACATTTGTGAGCGATTGCGTGGTTCGCTGCCTGGCGCCGGCTGACGAAGCCGGCACGACAGGTGTCCGTTGCAAAACACTTCGACCACCGATTCCATGAGCCAGGCCGCCGAAAACCGCCCAATGTATTTTGAGCGCGACGAGCGAATTCGCTTCGTCGATCAGTTTGCGTTGTTAATCGAGAACTGGAAATTAGTTGTTTTTACATCGTTTCTGGTTTTTATGGCGGGTCTCGCCTATGCGTATCTGACTCCGCCCACATATCGTGCGGACGCGATCATTCAGGTCGAGCCTGACGGTCCGTCGAGCGGCGATCGCGGCAGAGAACAGGTGGGACAACTCGAAGCGATTTTCAATTCGCGCGGCAAGACCAATGCCGATACGGAAATGGAGTTGATGCGCTCGCGCCTCGTGGTGGCGCAGACTGTGCGTAAGCTCAATCTCGATATCGTGGCAACGCCGCGCTATTTCCCGGTATTTGGCACGCGCTGGGCATCGCGCAGTCAGCCCGGCGATCTGGCTTCGCCGATTCTCGGCTTGTCGCAATTCGCGTGGGGCGGCGAGAAGATTGAAGTCTCGCGTTTCGATGTGCCGCGCTCGCTGGAGAACGTTCAGTTCACGCTGATTGCGAAGGGTAATAACCAGTTCGATCTTATGAACGGCAATGGCGTGAGGTTCGCCACTGGCGTGGTCGGCACACCGTTACATGTGACGAGCGCGTCCGGTCCGATCGATTTGAAGGTCGACACGCTGATCTCGCAGCCCGGTTGCGAGTTCCGTCTCACGCGTGCGTCCACGCTGGAAACCATTACCGCGCTGCAGGAAGCACTCTTCATTGCGGAGCGGACCAAGGAAACCGGTGTGGTGTCGATGTCGCTCGACGGACACAATCCGGCGCATATTGCCAAGGTGGTCAATACGGTCGCTAACGAGTACATCCAGCAGAACATTCAGCGTCGTTCGGCCGAAGCACAACATTCACTGGATTTTTTGCAGGGCCAATTGCCGGTACTGCGCACGGAGCTCGAACGCTCGGAACAGCAGTACAACGAGTTCAGAAACAGTAAGGGAACGGTCGATCTCAGCGAGGAAGGCAAAACGCTCGTCAAGCAGGTCGCCGACGAACGGGCCAAAGAAGTGACGCTGATGCAGCAGCGCGCGGAATTGACACAGCGTTTCACCGCATCGGCCGCATCGGTTAATGCGCTCGATGAACAGATCGCAATACTGAGGCAGGAGCAGGGTTCGCTGGCTCAACGCGTATCCCGGTTGCCCGATACCGAACAGCAGGCGCTGCGTCTCGAACGGGACGTCCGGGTCAATAGCGAGCTTTATACGAATCTGCTCAATAGCGCGCAGCAGTTGCGCGTGATCGAGGCGGGGCAGATCGGCAGTGTCAGACTCGTCGACACCGCGATGACACCGGAGAAACCCATCAAGCCGAAACGGACGCTGATCATGTTCGGCTCCGCGCTGCTGGGCTTGATTCTGGGCGCGGTCGCAGCGCGTGTGCGCTCCGCGTTACGCGACGAAGCGGACCGCTCGGTCGAAATAGAGCGCGTGTCCGGCATTCCTGTGTTCGCGGTGGTGCCGCGTAGCGCGCGGCAGGCTTATATCGAGCGTCGTGTACGGCGCGGGCGCGAAGTCGAACGCGTACTGGCGATGAACGCGCCGCAGGACACCGCGGTGGAAAGTCTGCGCGTGCTTCGAACCGCTCTCGACGGAAACGGTGCGCCTGTCGCACTTGGAGCTGGAGGTGTCGTAATGATCACCGGCACCCGGCCGGGTGCGGGCAAATCTTTTCTCTCGGTCAATTTCGCGGCCGTATCGGCGGTAGCGGGGCGGCGCGTTCTGCTCGTCGACGGCGACATGCGTTGCGGCGATCTGCATGCGCAGTTCAAACTCGGCTACCGCGCGGGACTCTCCGACGCGCTCGCCGGACAAGAGGTGACCGGCCTGATCGTGCACGACGTCATGCCCGGAGTCGATCTGTTGACCCGCGGACTCATCAACGCGGCGCCGGATCATCTGCTGCTCGGCGGCGCGGCGCAGGAAATCTTCGACACGCTGGCTCGCGCTTACGACATTGTCATTGTCGACACGCCGCCGGTACTCGCGGTCACCGATGCGAGCTTGCTCGGAAAGTTTGCGAAAACGACGCTGCTGGTAGTCCGGCACGGCAGTCATTCATTCGAAGAGATCGCGGAATCCAAAAAACGTTTGGGACAGGTGGGTGTCGCGGTAAGCGGCATTCTGGTCACGGATGTCCGGCAAACGTCTTACGGATATGCATCCGGTTACGCGAAGTACTACACGTCACAGCATGGCGTATTGGGACAGGCCCGTGCATAACGTGCGTAACGTGTTTAGCGTCGGTAACCTGGGTAACGCAGGTAACGCAGGTAACGCGCTTCGATGATCACTGGCCCCGTCTCGCGGCATGTTCAGCGGCGGATCGTTCATCGCTTTCGGCTTCTCGCAACCGAGGAGGTCGACGCATTGTTGTCATCGTCCAAACCATGAGTCGCATGTTCCATCGAATTTCTCTCGGGCTCGGCGCGAATCTCTTCGGACAGGTCGTGACAGTCGCTATCCAGTTGTTGTCGCTGCCGATTTTTCTGCAGTTCTGGAGCCTGTCGCGCTACGGCGAATGGCTGATGTTGTCCGCGATACCCGCGTACCTGTCGGCAATGGACGTGGGGATTCTGTCGGTCGGCATGAACCGGATGGCGATCCTTGCCGCGGGCGGTGACGTCGCATCCGCGGAGCGCATCTTTCAAAGCATGCTGGCGTTCGCGCTGGCGGCGATTGCCGTAGTGGGCGCGATCGTATTGCCAGGGTTGTGGTTGTTCAGTTTCGGCGACTCGGGTGTGAGCGTGGAGCACCGGGTGGCGTTGTCGCTGCTGATCGGCGCTTCTCTTGCGTGTGTGCTGAGTGGATTGTTCGAGTCCGTGTTTCGCGCCTGCGACGACTACCCGATGGGGATCATCGCGTTGAATCTCGGCCGCGTGGCGGAATGGCTCGGCAGCATTGTCGGCCTTGTCGTGGGACGCTCGCTTGCCGATGTGGGCATCGGATATTTTCTGGGCAGACTGATCGCAAATCTATTGACGTGGTTGTACATCCGGCATCGTTATCCGCAATATCGCTGGAGTATCAGCGGCGCAAGCAAAGCGGAATTGACCAGCATGGTCGTTCCAGGCTTGTCCTATATCTCGCTGCCGGCCGCCAATGCGTTGAGCCTGCAAGGAATGGTGCTGCTAGTGGGCAGCATGTTCGGCACGCCGACACTCGCGATCTTCAGTGCTTATCGGACACTGGCGAGAATCTGCTTCCAGGCGGTCAACATGTTGACCCGGGTTCTATGGCCTGAATTTTCACGACGTTATGGCGAAGGCGCTTTCGCGACGATGCGCGGGCTCTACCGATACGGCACGATGGCGACGATTGTCGCGTCGATCGGCGGCGCACTGGTTCTTTATGTGGCGGGCCCGTTCGTGATCAAGCTCTGGACGCATGGGCGGATCGCGTACATTCCGCATCTTTTTAACATCCTGCTTCTCGTGACCGCGTTCTCAGGTTTATGGCAGGTGGGATTGATTCTGTTGACGGCCGTCAACAAGCTGGGCGCGGTATCGATCATTTATGTCGTCGCATCCGCACTGAGTCTGGGTTGTGCTTTCCTCGCGGGTCGCAGCTACGGGCTGGAAGGCGCGGCACTCGCAATGATACTCACCGAAGTAGCGATGGCGGGTACCTGTTATCTCTACGTAAAGGCCTTTTTTGACGAGCACAGTAAAAGCTGCTCCGCGTCCCTTGTGACGCAGTGATGTAACACATTCAAATCTTACTCAAAAAATAGCCGCATATCGGTATGGGCGAGGCATTTTTCTTCTAAATAAGTATAACTAATTAATTACTGAATTATTGCTGGAGATCCGGATGTTTAAGGTCATCGTCTCAAATGGCGTATTTCGCTTTCACCTGGTAGCAGCCGCGATGGAAGCGGCGAGGAGAGGCGCACTCGACATTTTTGTGACGGGTGCCTATCCGAAAGGACGCTTCGCGCGTTATTGGCTGGCGAATTTCGGAAAGAAATCGGCACGACTCGCGCGTTTTTTTGACCGCGCATCGGAAAGTGTGCCGGACGAAAGGGTCGTGTCGATCTGGAGCGCGGAGCTGCTGATTCAAGCCGGCGTGATATTCGGCAGAATATTCGGGCTTCATGAAGTCAACGAACGTTTGCAGGGCGCGGGCCTGCAGATATACGGCAGGCTGGCGTGCTGTGCTGTCGAACGCAGCAATGCCGATATCTATCATTTTCGTGCGGGTTACGGCGGCCGCTCGGTCGCATTGGCGAAAGCAAAGGGAATGCTCTGCCTGTGCGACCACTCGGTGGTGAGTCCGCTCGTCTTCGATTTCATGGTGGAGAACGGCGGAAAACTGCCCGATCGCGAAACCATGGCCGCAACGAAGCTATCGCCGATGTGGAAGCGCGTACTCGCCGATATCGAGGCTGCGGATCACATACTGGCCAACTCGGAACTGGTTAGAACCACGCTGATCTGTCATCGCATTCCGCGCAGAAAAATCAGCGTCATCTATCAGGGGCTGGACGAGAAGTTCATTGCCGGCATTCCGCGCGAAATAAGCCGCAACGGGCCGGGACATCTTCTTTTCGCAGGCGAAGTATCGCGGCGAAAGGGCTTCGACGTGATCATCCAGGCGCTCGAAAAAATTCCATCGTCGGAATGGGTGTTGACGGTAGCGGGGAATGTGAACGAAAAGGCGACCCAGGATTACAGCGCATTTCTACGGCGTGAAAACGTTCGTCATGCCGGTTTCGTATCGCGTGAGGCGCTCGCCGAACTGATGGTTGCGACACCGATTTTCCTGTTTCCTTCGTTGGCCGAGGGCTCCGCCCGTGTGGTCTTCGAAGCACTCGCGTGCGGTTGTTACGTCATCACCACGCCCAATGCCGGCAGCGTCGTAGAAGACGGCCGGCATGGGAGCCTGGTGAAACCCGGCGACCCGCACGCGCTTCAGGCCGCAATTCTGGCGGCTCTCGCCAATCCGTCACGCGTTCAGGAGGTAGGCGCAAGCAACCGGAGTTTCGTGCGCACGCACTACGGCCAATCATCGTACGGGGATCAACTGGACGCGCTCTACAAGCGTCTGCTAGGGCACGCAGATGCCGTTTTGCCTCATGGCGCCCGTGTTGGCGCCGTGTCCGCGCGGCCACTTGCGTTGAGCGATCACGATCCGCTCGGCCCTGAGGCTTTCTCTACCGCTGCATCTTTGGATACTCATGAAAAGGAGCAGGGATGAACAAGATCTCCGTTGTCACCATTTCCTACAACAAGGGCAAGTTCTTGCGACGATGCATCGACTCGGTATTGTCGCAAACCGGCGTAGCAGTCGAGATGATCATTGTCGATCCGGGCAGTACGGACGATAGCCGTGCGATTATCGACTCTTATGGCGACAAAGTCGTGCGTGTGCTGGAACCGGACAATGGTCCCGCCGAAGGGCTGAACCACGGTTTTAACCGGGCCACAGGGCACATCTACTGCTTTGTCAATGCCGACGACTTCCTGCTGCCCGGCGCGTTGAGTTTCGTCGACCGCTTCTTCGAGCGCGAGAACAAAGTCGCCGTGCTGCACGGCGGCGGCTATATCGCCGACCAGGAAGACGCACTCGTCAGACGCTACTTTCCATCTCATTTCGGTAAGCGGTTCTTCGCCTATCAGGCGATCAATCTCTTTCAGCAAGGGTTCTTTTTCAGGGAGTCCGCATATCGGGAGGCCGGTGGCTTCAACATGAATAACCGCGTGTGCTGGGATGCCGAACTGTTCCTGCAATTCAAGCTGCGCGGCATGCGTTTTTATGGTGTATCGCGTCCGTTGGGTGCATTTCGTCGCTATGAGGAAACCATCACCGGTGGCCCGGACTACATCCGCAAACTGGATGCCGAGTACATCCGGCTCTTTGCAGAAGCGATGGGGCGCGGCAGAGCAGCTTACGACAGAACGCTTGCTCAGGCATTCTGGGGCGCCAAGCAATTCACCATTCTCTTCATCATGCTTCGATCGTGGGTGCGTGGGTATGCCTGATCGAATCCCTCGCGGCGATGAGACGCCGCGTGCGCTGCACGCGATCAATCTTTAGCGGAATCGAACGATGAGAATTGCTTACGTCACGCCATACGATGCGCACGACCCCAATGCCTGGTCAGGCGCGGGATATCAGATACCGAAGGCGCTTGCGGAGGCGGGCGCCGAGGTCATCTATATCGGCGGCCTGCGCAAACGTCCCAGTCCGCCGGCGTTCACGCGAGCGGTTTATGCGCGGCTTGCGGGTAATGTTCATCAGCTCGAACGGGAACCTTCGGTGGTACGCCGCTATTCGGCACAAGCGCAACAGCGCTTGAAAGATCTCGCGGTCGACGCGATTCTGTCGCCGGGATCGATCGCGTTGACGTATTTGCAGACGACCGTCCCGAAGGTCGTCTGGACCGACGCCACCTTTTCAGGTCTGATCGACTACTACCCCGAGTTCAGAAAAATGACGGGTCGCAATCGCCGCGACGGCGACGCACTCGAGCGAACCGCTTTGCGCTCGTGCGCGTTGAGCGTGTTCAGTTCCGACTGGGCGGCAGAGTCGGCGGTCAGGCTTTATTCGCTGAATCCGGAGCGCGTGAAGGTGATCCCGTTCGGATCCAATTTCACGAGCGGTCTCGATGAGTCGAATATTCGCGAGCTGACAACGCGACGCCTGAGCAGTCCGCAAGTCAGACTGCTGTTCATCGGCCTTGCATGGGCACGCAAGCGTGGCGACTTTGCACTCGCCGTGACGCGGGAATTGCGAGCACGTGGGATTGACGCTCAACTCGATATCGTGGGCTCGAATCCGGGAGCGGGGGAGTCGTGGGCAACCGAGTATGGCTTCCTTTCCAAGAGCAATCCCAAGGATGCGGAAACCATCCAGCGCTGTTTCTCGGAAGCGGCTTTTCTCATTCATCCCGCGGTGGCGGAATGCAATGCCAATGTATTTTCGGAGGCGTGCTCGTTTGGGCTGCCTATTCTGGCCAATAGAACCGGTGGTATACCGACATCGGTGCGGCCTGGCGAGAATGGGCATTTGTTCGAAACAGGAGACTCGCCTGAGCAATGGGCCGACTTCATCGAGCAGACGCTTCAGGATCAGTCGCGCTATACGGCTCTCTGTATGGGCGCATTCGGCCAGTTCAGTACGCGGTTACGCTGGTCTGTAGCGGGCGCGACTATGCTGCGTTCAATTGAAGCTTTGATACACCGCACTCCGGAGCGAATCGCGTCGGACCTGTGTGCGCTACCGAACCTACGCGACGAGGAAGGATGGTTGAACTTACAAAGGTAATTGAAAGTAAGATAACCTTGGTGGTGCCGCTAGCGAGCGAAAAACCAGCGCAGAAGGAGTATCGGCGTCATGCACTTCCCGCGTATGCTTGAAACGTGGATGCGGATCGAGCAGAGGCTGTCGAAGCGTATATACGATACGTTGCCTCAGGCCCCCGCAGTGGGCGAAGATTTGCTCGTATTGTTCAATGGCAATTCCGGAATCCATTCTCTTTATAAAGTACTGCTCGCTTTAGAAACGCCGCATATCCAGATAGTGTGGATATCGCCGCACGATGGGCAGGCTCGGCTTCTTTGCGAGTCTCATGTTGCCGTTCCGGAAAGGTACTTTTTCTGCGCGTCGTTGCGGCTTTGCATGGGCCGTTACGAAACGCTTCTTGCGAGAGCGCGTGAGCGCAAACACGATCTCGACCAATGTTCGCCGATAGTTCTTCCGCGCATACAACAACCGGCGGTGCAGGTTTTTTCCGCGGAAATCGTGCGCTTCGCCGTTCGTCATCTGAGTTACCGGCTTTTCAGGAAGATCTCGGCCTTATTTGTTAGAAGGGAGCATTGGGCGCTCGCCGCGATGTCAAGCAACGACTACACGGCTTCGCGGCAATCCGATGATACGTCGCGTGATGAAACTGAAACGCCATGGCGGAAGCTCGGAGGGCGCCCGGATCGTTTTTACGCCGATCCATTTCTCTGGCTCGATCAGTCCGGCCGCTATCACTTGTTCTTCGAAGATTTTCCCTACGACGAAGGGCGTGGCGTCATCAGTCACGTGCAGATCGATGCATCGACGCGCCGTATGATCGGAGAACCTCGCGTGGTACTGAAACGTCCCTATCATCTTTCTTATCCGTACGTTTTCGAATACGAAGGAGAAGTCTTCATGATTCCGGAGACTTCGGAGAACAGAACCGTGGAGGTCTATCGGGCAAATGCATTTCCATCCGGCTGGGAATTGCACCGGATACTGCTGACCGACGTGATCGCCGCGGATACCACGCTCCACGTGGAAGACGGCAACTGGTGGATGTGGACGAGTCTCGCGCGCGATGGAGAGCCCAACTACGATGAACTATCGGTGTATTACGCGGACAGTCCGTTCGGACCCTGGACACCGCATCCGATGAATCCGGTGATATCGGATTGCCGTTGCGCACGTATGGCGGGCAAAGTGTTCAGAGACAGGAACAACAGACTCGTGAGACCCGCGCAGGATTGCGAGAAAGACTATGGCGCATCGCTGCGCTTTTGCGAAATCACGGAACTCACCAGAACGACCTATAGGGAGCACGTGATATTCAGCTGGACAGCACCGAGAGCTTACGACGGCGTGCACACGTGGAATGCCGCTGGGGATCTGGCTATCGTGGACGTCAAGAGCCGGCTTTGGCATTGGCCCGGGCGAAGCGTTCCGTTTCCACGGATGGAGGAACTAGAAAATGAAGATCGCGATTTTATGCTTCGGCCGACTTGGCCGGGGCGGGATGGAGACAGTGATCAGCGGCGTACTGAAGGAGATGGTCCGGCAAGGGCATGAAGCAAAACTGTTTCTTCTCGGAGGGTCGTATCACGAGGAATGGCTGGCGGGATTGAATCATCGCACGATAGGTCGGGTGAACGAAAAGCGCTGGCTCCGTTACTTCAAATACGCGACGGTGCTGCCCGCGATGCTGAGAAATTTCAAGCCCGACGTGATTGTCGGCGCGGACGGCCCGGCGTTGCAGTTGGGCTGGTTGATTCGTCGCGTCTGTCTGCCGTCCGCGCCGATCGCGTCGTGGATGCATGGGCCGATCGTGCCGGCTATCGAACCGGCGCTGCATCTCGCCGATTTCCATCTATGTATTAACTCGGATAACCAGCGGCATTTGCGAAACGATCCAGCTGTGCGAGGCCGCAATGTCTACCTGATACACAATCCGGTCGAGGTGGACCGGGATCTGCCGTCGATTCTCAGAACGGAGAACGCTGCGCATTTCGTGTACGTCGGCCGGCTGACTTACGACAGCCCGAAGAACGTTCGCGATTTCATTCGTGCGCTCGGCATGACCGGTGGGAACTGGAGCGCGTCGATTGTCGGAGATGGACCGGACCGGGAGCGCCTGATGTCGCTTGCGAGCGAACTGGCGATCGACGGGAGGATGACGTGGCTCGGCTGGCAGGAGCGGCCTTGGGATCATGTGGAGTCCGCTTCCGCGCTGGTCATGACATCCGAATACGAAGGCTTTGGCATGGTTCTCGCTGAAGCCATGGCAAGAGGCGTTGCCTGTGTCAGTTCCGATTGTGCGGGAGCGCGGGATATCGTTCAGAACGACGTGAACGGTTGGCTTTTCCCGGTGGGCAATACGGCCGCGCTCGCGGCTATTCTCGGCGAAATCACTCGCGCGGAACGCCGGTTGCCTCGTGTCGATTCGGTGCGTGCGTCCGTGGCACGTTTTTCAGCGTGCCGAGTGGTGGAAGCGATGGTGAATGCGTGCCTCGTCGAAAGGGCAGCCCGAATGGGTTCGCCTGTCAAGGTCATTGCGGAGTGAGTTCAGCGAGTTCCGCACGCTGATCGTCACGCGTCAAATACGCGTCAAATACGCGTTATGCGCGTTAAGAACGCTCTTCCGACAAGCGTCGAGTGTCCGGCACGATAACTCGTCGTGCGCGTCGCGGCTGCAGCATGCGGACCGCGACGTTGCGTAGAGCCAGCAGCACCATCGGAAACAGATAGAACCACGTGATCAGTATGATCGGCCCGCGCATGACCAGATAAAGCGTGATCAGCGCGGCGAGATAGAGCCCGCATTCCACGCCCAATGGCCTGATTGCGCGCACCCGGTCGTACATCCGGTAGGCCGTGCGCGTCAGCCACAGATAGCCGAGGTTGTAGAGCACGATACCGAAGAAGCCTGAATCGATGATCCGGTCAAAGAGAAAATCGAAGTACATCGGCATCTTGACGATATGAGCGTCGTACAGCAGCGCGGATACGTCGAAATTGGGTTTTCCGGGAAATAGCGCGCGTGGGGTGAATGAACTCACCACCTGCATCAGGTAGTACCCGTTGTGATAAATGTGATGGTCGATGATGTACTGAATGTAGCCGAGGTACTCCAGCGTCGCGTCGGCATGCGTCAGATAGTTGCTGTTCTCCGCGGTCGACATCAGCGTAGGAAGCGCGCGCATGTCGCCCGTCACGGCTTCGAAAAGCGACATGTGCATCTGCTTCTGCCAGTCGGCGATCAATGCGACGGCCAGCAGTGCGGCTATCAGGAAAGCGGTTCGCAAGGAGAAGATTCGTCCATCCATGCGTGGTCGCGTGGCGAGTGCTGCCAGTCCGGTCACCACCATCGGCACCAGCATGCTGGTCCGGTTCGCGGCGCCTAGCGAAAAAATCGCGCTGGCGTAAGCGCCCGATAACAGTAGCGCGATCCAGCGTCCGCGGCGTGCATAAGAAAGCTGATTGGTGGCAAAAGCCACCAGCATGAATGAACTGAGCATCGATGCAATCGGCAGAGAAGAATCCCATTGCACGACGATTGCGTAACCGACGCTCACTACGAGGAAGGCAAAGAACCGCAATCGTTCTCCGTGTACTTCCGGCGTGTCGATCCGGAGCTCGGCAACGTGGACGCGGTCTTTCCAGAACAGCAGCACGAGAAAAGTCGAAGCGGTAACGCCATAGCTATACAGGCTCATCGCGCCGCCAAACGGCTGAATCTGCGTACTGTCGCCCTGTAATAGAAAGAAGATGCCCGAACAATGATTGGCCGCCCATACGCTCAACGCGAAAAGATAGATGACCCGATAGTCGAGCAGGTCCCGATAGCGTCTCGCGACCGCAATGAACAGGCTGAGCGGGAACAGCACGCTCGCCGCGGCGCCCCACGCCGGATCGGCAAGCGTGAGAAGCGGTGTTTCGATTCCGATCAGGATCGGTATCAGCGGCACGTGTCCGATGTGCGATCTGTGAGGCGTCTGAGCGGGACTTGTCGGTTGACGCAAGGTCGATACTCCGGGGTGGGTTCGCAAGCGAGTGGTTCTCGCTTCCCGTTCAGGCGCGGGGACGCGGATTATCCGCAACCAGGTTTTGCGCAATCACCTCGGCACGGGCTCGATTGCGGAATTCGCTCGGCGATATGCCGAAGCGTTTGCGAAAGAGTTTCGCCAGTTGTGCACCGTTGCCCATGCCGCTGCGGCGTGCAATTTTGTCGATCGGAAGATCGGATTCGGCCAGCAACTTGCATGTGCGATTCAGGCGAGCGCGCAACAGGTACTCGGACGGCGTCAGGCCTGTTTCGTGCCGGAAGCGGCGCAGGAAATTGCGCTCGCTCATCGCTACGGTTCGCGCGGCGTCGGCCACGGAGATCGGCTGTTCGCAGTTCTCGGTGAGCCACTGCGCGGAGCTGCGTATCTTTTCATCGCCGAGTGCTCTTTCACTCGGCGTATCGATGCAGATACGCCTGACGTTCTCGGCAATGACGAGATGAATTTCGACGGGGCGCGCGGTGGCCGCGCCCAACTCGTTGTTGACGAACATCCACGCCGGCGCGACAAACTCGCGATGCTCCTCGCCCGAACTCAGGATGGAGGCGAGGCGCGCGCGCGTATGCGACGCGAGGAGTAGCCGCAAATCGTCCGCACCTTGCGCGCCAGTCGGCCCGATCGGCACGAAGTGTTCTCCGGTCAACGTGTCGGGATCGGCTTCATGGTCGATTGATGCCGGGACTGAAGGGGACACCGGCTGGGACACCGACGCAGACACCGAAGGGGACACGATAGCAATCTGCACATTCGAATCGCCGCGGCGATTTGACTGCTGTTTTTTGTCGGGCGGCGGCCACGCGACGTGGTCGGATTTGTTCATCGGGTCTCCCGGAAAACGTCACGATTGCTGGTATGGCTGTCCAGGACTGCGGCAAGCTGTCTGCCAGATGAATCCTGTGATTCGGATAACCAGACAACTTGAAAGATTGCCGTACATCGCACTGCGCGAAGATATTCACGGCGTGCAGCGCGAATTCAAAGTCGAAACAGGATCGCGCGCTACTGTTGGCGCGTAGTTACCGGTTTGTTCGCTACTCGGGGTGAAGCTATCAGGTGGGACCTTCGTACTGAATAATCTATCCAGCCGTTGATTCCACGACAGTGCTGTGAATTCAGATTTCCCGACGATCTGAACATCTGATTTGTCTAAGTTAATTCCGCTCAGTGAGAGGAATAAGAACCGACGAATAGAACCGCGAATGAATCGATGTGCACAGCGGGCGCGATACAGCGATGCGGATATCACCGTGCTGAATCACGGGTACTTCTGCGAGCCGGGAGCATGTCACGTGAATTCACCAAGAGGATACCTCTTTAAAAACGATGCGTGCGCATCTAAAGCGAGCATTGAACGGCCAACCTTGGCCGACAGAGTCGATAACAATTCACGGATAGGAAATGAATATTTCAATCATATGGTCATATTCGACGCGACGATTTTTATGATCTGATCGATGCGTTTTTCAGCGGCGGATTTCGTTGGCATTATGCGAAGGGGCGGGCGGAACGGCGGCCCTATAAATGGCCGCTCAGAAACCGTCTGACAATTTTTAAACCATTTATTTTGAGATAGTTCCTATACTGTCGCCAAATTGTCAAATTCGCGGCTTTCGAAGATAACGGGGCGACGGCGCGGCAAGGCAATACAGAGCAGCAACGAGCGGCAACAAGCAGCAACGACAGCGAGCAGCCAACACAGATAAAGACCGGTAGCAACGGTAAGCGATAGCGAGGGGAAGGAAAGCAGGCGGGGCCAACCACTGCGCGGGCGAGACCAACAACCCGAACGTACGACTGAAGGCGCGTTTGAACGCCTACGCGTACGCGCAGAACCTGAGAGCGTGAAAGCATGGCCGGCGACCCCTATCGGCGCCCGGCCATGCCGGCTCGCCGTCCAGCACGGACGGCTGGTGTCCAGCAAGAGGGCGCCCGTTTTTCGATTATGATGATTTGGCCCCCTCGGCCGTCGGCGTGACAAGGTGGGCGGTTTGCGCCACATTTTGGGATGAGGTCGGGCCGCGCCGAAAGCGGCTTGAATGCAGGGTCCAATAATCGAATAGAGCGAAGCCGGAGAGGTAATCGGAAGCCAGATCGTCGGTGCTTGCGCCGTCATTCCTGGCCGTCTGCCGGCGAACCGGCCACTAGTTACGAAGGGCAATGTCGCGTTGCGGGGTGTTATGAGAATTGCAGTTCTGGATGATGATCCGGCGCAAGCCGACCTTGTGTGTCAGACGCTTTCGGCGTCGGGCCATATTTGTCACGCATACGGCGCGGGCCGTGAACTGGTGCGTCAACTGCGGCGCCAGACCTTCGATCTGCTCGTGCTCGACTGGAACGTGCCCGACATGTCCGGCGAAGAGGTGCTGCGCTGGGTTCGCGAAAGCCTGTCGGAGCGCTTGCCGGTGTTGTTCATGACGAGCCGTGGCGGGGAAACCGATATCACGTCGATCCTCAACATCGGCGCGGACGATTACATCGTCAAACCGGTCTCGGCGGCGGTACTGCTGGCGCGCGTCAGCTCGTTGCTGCGTCGTGCTTATCACCTGAAGCCGGCAGCGGTGAAGGAAGTGTTCGGCGAGTTCGAGTTCGATCTGAGCGCGAAACATGTGGTGGTGCGCGGCCAGATCGTGGCCGTCACGCAGAAAGAGTTCGAGTTGGCGCTCCTGCTGTTTCAGCACCTGAGCCGGCCGCTATCGCGCACGCATATCCTCGATGTGATCTGGAAGCAGGCCACCGACATTCCGTCGCGCACGATGGACACCCACGTGTCGATGCTGCGCAGCAAGCTGGGTCTGCGTCCCGAGCATGGTTACCGGCTGACGCCGATTTACGGTTACGGCTACCGGCTCGAGAGGATTGAAGCCGGGGCTTCGCAGGCCGCCGACGAAAGTCCCGCAACGGGGGACGCGTGACGCGTGCTCCGCAACCGGCCGCGCCAGTGCGGCGGGCCGGCTCCGTGCTCGTGGCGGCCAGCCTGATTGCGATGACGTGCTTCGCGTCGTCTTCGGTGGACGCGCATGCGTCGCGTTCGCCGAAGCCACGCCCGCAGACTACCGCGCCGGTCTACGTCGCGTATGTCACGCACGAAGGCGACACGCTGTATGAAATCGCCGGCCGTTATCTGCGCGACGCGGGCGATTGGGCCGTGCTCAGCCGTTTGAATCATGTGCCCGCGCCGCGTCGGATGCCGGCCGGTGTCGCGTTGCGTCTGCCGGCCGACAGGCTTCGGCAGGACCCGGAATCGGCGCGCGTGATCGCGACCAGCGGCCCGGTCGACCATGCATTCGGCAAGACGAAGACGCTTTATACGCCGCTGATCGACGGCACGACGCTTGGCGAAGGCGATCGCATTCGCACCGGTCCAAACGGTTTCGTCACGCTGGAGTTGGCGGATGGCTCGCATGTGTCGGTGTCGCAGGAAGGCGTGCTCGATATCGGCCGGCTGCGGCGCACGGTGCTGACCGGTTCGGCCGATCGCGTGCTGCAACTGCAGCGCGGTGAAGTGCAGAGCGAGGTCACGCACGCGACCCGCAAGGACGACCGCTTCCAGATCCGTTCGCCATCGGTGGTGGCGGGGGTGCGCGGCACGCATTTCAAGGTGGGTTACGACAGCGAAACCCGCGCCACGGCGGTCGAGGTGCTGGACGGCGCAGTCGGCGTCGACCCGCTCGCGAGCGACAAGGCCGACGCCGCGCCGCTGCCCGGCGTGCCGTTGCAGGCGTCCGCGCAGCTCGTCACCGCGCGCTTCGGCAATATCACGCGCGCGGGCGACGCGGTCGGCGCGCCGGTCGAATTGCTGCCCGCACCGGCGCTCGCCGCGCCGGCCAAAGTGCAGGACGGCAAGACGGTCGCCTTCGACCTGGTGCCGTCCGCGGGTGCCACGGCCTACCGCGTGCAGATCGCGCGCGACGCCGATCTGCTCGACCTGATCCGCGATTTGCGGGTGGGCGAGCCGCATGCGGACTTCGGCGACCTGGCCGATGGAACCTATTTCGTGCGCATCGCCGCGATCGACGCTCATGGACTCGAAGGCTTGCCGCAGGTCTACGGCTTCGAGCGGCGTCAGTTGGGCCTCACGGCATCGGCGGCGCCGCGCGCGGGCAGCCGCGATTTCGAATTCCGCTGGTTCGTCAGCCGTTCGACGGTCGAAACACGGTTTCGCTTCGTGCTGGCCACGACGGCCGATCTCGCTCATCCGCTCGTCGACCGTACGGATCTGACGGGCGGCCAACTGGCGGTCAGCGATCTGCCGGCCGGCGTCTACTATTGGACCATCGTCGCCGAGCAGTTCGAAAACGGCCGTTTCTATGAGAAGAGCAGCACCGTGCGCTCCTTTACGCTGGCGCGCTGACGCTGATAGATTGAGGGGCGCGAAGCGTTGAAGCAGCCAGACGCTGCCATACCCACGCGCCGCAAATAAACCCGCCACGCACTTCAGGGACCTCGTAACGTCTTGCCCAACACCTACTCGCGCCTGAGCCTCGATCCGCGCGCCCGTCTCGGACGGCGCGCCGGGCGCCGCTTCCTGTTCGAATGGGGGGCGCTGGGCTGTCTGGGAATCGTGGTGATCCTGCTCGGCTCGGTTGGCCTGCTGACCGCGAGCGTCGATTATCTGGTCTACGACGGCTTTCTGAGCCGGCGCGCGCAGCCGCCGCTGTCCGACATCGTGGTGCTCGAAATCGATAACGCCAGCGTCGCGCAACTCGGACGCTGGCCGTGGCCGCGCAGCGTCCATGCGCGGCTGCTCGAAAAGATCGCGAAGGCGAAACCGGCGGCCGTGGTGTACGACGTGCTTTTCACCGAAGCCAATCCGGACGACGCGGAACTCGCACGAGCCATTGCGCTGACCCCCACGTATTTGCCGATTCTGCTGGGGTCGCCCGATAGCCGGGGATACCGCGTCGCGGTCGAACCGGTGACGCCGCTCGCACGGGCAGCCGCGGGTCTCGGCCACATCAATCTGGAAGTGCACAGCGACGGCATCGTGCGCAGCGTCGCCCGGTTCGAGGGCGACGCCGGATCGAGCTGGCCGCAACTGATGGTGCCGGTCGCGCAGGCGGTCGAGCGCGGCACGTTGCAATTGAACGGACGCTCGCCCCTGTCGGCGGCCAGCGCCTCGGACGCTTCAGCCGTAGGCGGACTCGGAACGGCCGCTAAAGCTCCACCCCAAGCTCCACCCCAAGCCGCCCCCGCATCCGAAGACCGCTTCCTGATCCCATTCGGCTCGAACGCGCAAAGCTACACGAAGCTGAGTTTCGCGAGCGTCCTCGCGGGCGAGGTTCCCGAGGCCACGTTACGCGGGCGCATCGTGCTGATCGGCGTGACGGCGTCCGGCTTGTACGACCGCTTCGCGACGCCCGTGTCCGGCGAACTGGGGCCGCTGCCGGGCGTTTATATCCACGCGAACGTGCTCGACGCGCTGCTGACCGGCCGCGAGATCGAGCCGGTGCACCGGTGGTGGTCGTTCGTCGTTTCGCTCGTGCCGCTCGCCGCGCTGCTGGCGGGTTTTCTGGTGTTGTCGCCGCGCCGCTCGCTATTGCTGACCGGTGCGCTCTGCGCGCTCGCCGCGGCCGGCAGCGCAGCTTTGCTTTACGGATTGCGGCTGTGGATGTCGCCGGTGCCCGGGATCGTCGGCATGATCGTCGTGTATCCGATCTGGAACTGGCGGCGCCTCGAGATGACCGTCGCGTATCTGCGCGACGAATTGCAACGCCTCGCCGACGAACCGCATCTGCTGCCGCAAACGCCCCAGACGCCGGAGGGCGGCCGCGAGTTCGGCGGCGACGTGCTCGAGCAGCATATGGCGTTGATGGCGCAGGCGGCGCAGCGCGTGCAGGACATGAAGCGCTTCGTGTGGGACAGTCTGGACAGCGTGCCCGAACCGATTCTCGTGAGCGACGTACGCGGCATCGTGCTGATCGCCAATCATGCGGCGAAGGCGCATTTTGCGCGCCTCGGCGCGCCGCTGCCCGAGGGCCGGCCGATGCAGGCCGTGCTCGGGGGCCTCACGCTGGTCAAGACGATCGACCGGGGCGCGGCGTCCGACGCGGACAACAACCTGCTCGCGCACGCGCACTGGCCGGCGCTGCTCGATCCGGCGCACGGCGGGTTTGCCGCGCTGATGGCGCAGGGCGTCGAGGTGCGCGACGCCGACGGGCGCGATCATCTGCTGCGTTACGCGAACTGCACCAACGAGCAAGGTGTGACGACGGGATGGATCGCGGGTCTCGTCGACGTGTCGGCGTTGCATGCCGCCGAACGGCAACGCGAGGACGCACTGCGGCTGCTGTCGCACGATATGCGCTCGCCGCAGGCGTCGATCATCGCGCTGGTGGAGATTGAGCGCGCGCGCGGCGAATCGGCGCTCGCGCGCGGTCTGCTGGAGCGGATCGAACGCTATGCGCAGCGTGCACTGACGCTCGCCGACGACTTCGTGCAACTGGCGCGGGCCGAGTCGCAAACGTATGTGCTCGAGCCGGTAAGCCTCGCCGAACTGATCATCGACGCCAGCGACGAGGTCTGGCCGCAGGCGCACGCGAAGCGCATCACGCTGCACACCGAGGGCGACGCCGACGAGGGGCACTGGATCTGCGTGGATCGTTCGTTGATCACGCGCGCGCTCGTCAACATTCTGAACAACGCGATCAAGTACAGTCCGCCGGATACACGGATCACATGCAGTCTCGGCAGTTTGGGGACGGCGGCGTCTACGTCCAGGGCTGGGTCTGGGTCCGCGTCTGCGTCTGTTCCCCCGGCAATGCGTGTGTCCTGCACGATCCGCGACGAAGGTTACGGGATTCCGGAAGAGCGGCAGGCGGAGCTGTTCGAACGCTTCCGGCGCTTTCACGAGAAGGACCGGCCCGACGTGGGCGGTGCCGGGCTGGGTATGGCGTTCGTGAAGACCGTGGTGACGCGCCATGGCGGCGAAGTGCGCGTGGTCAGTGCGCCAGGCCAGGGAACGGCCTTTACGATCGATCTGCCGGCATGGGAGGACGCGCAAGCCGACGTTCCCGCGAAGCCGCATTGAAGATGCATGAAGCCGCGCGTCGGCAACTAAAAAAATCTGAATCAGCAAAGCAACCTGGCAACACGAGAGAGAAGATGGCGAAAGCGATACTGATCTGTGCCGCGCTGGTCGCGGCGAGTCTTACTGGCTGCGCCGGTTTGAACGCCGACGTGCATACCGCGCATCCTTCGGCCGCGCTGCAAGGCGAGCGTACCTATACGATCGCGCGGACGCCGTCGCAGGACGCCAGCGCGGATCATTCACAGTTCGAAGCGTTATTGCGCAATGAACTGTTGAAGCACGGTTTCGTCGTGTCGACGGACAAGCCCGCGCATTATTTGCTGTCGATCGCGTATGACACGCGGCCGGCAACGGTCGGCGTCACCGCGACGGACTGCGCGGGCGACGAGTGCGGCCGTCCAACGGCGCCGGCGCCGTCGTTTGCGTTGTTCGGCGGACGCGCTTACCAGCACGCGCTGAGCTTGCGTTTTTTCGAGCGGGCTAGTGGCGTCGAAGTCTACAAAGTGCGCGCGACGAGCAGCGATCGCGACGCCGATCCGCTGCACGCAATGCCGGTGCTGGTGAAAAGCGCGCTGGCGAAATTTCCATTCGATGCGCCGCCGGACTGGCGTGTGAAGCTGCGAGCCGACAAGACGGGCGGCGTACCGGACGTGGTCTCGGTGAAGCCGTTGCAGCCTTGAGGAATGCGGTCTTCAGCCGTGCGGTTCATCCGTGTCCGGCTTAACCGCTTGATCCGCTTGATCCGACTGATCCGGCCAGCGGTTCTCGAACACGCAGTCGGCGAGCGGCATGCGGGTCGCCCAGCGCTCGGTTTCGAGCATCGGCTCGTCGTAAAACCGGTCGACGTGACCGAGACACAGAATCGCGACCGGCCGCGCGCCTTCCGGCATCTGCAGCAATCGGCGCACCGCGTCGACATCGAATAGCGACACCCAGCCCATGCCCAGCCCTTCGGCGCGCGCAGCGAGCCACATGTTCTGGATCGCGCACGCCACCGACGCGAGGTCCATCTCCGGCAGCGTGCGGCGGCCGAACACATGCCGCTCGCGGCCGTCCATCAGTGCGATCACCAGCAGTTCGCCGCACTCCAGCATGCCTTCCACTTTCAGCTTCATGAACTCTTCGCGCCGCTTGCCGAGCGCGTCGGCGGTCGCCATGCGCTCGCTTTCGACGCTCGCGTGCAGCTCCGCGCGCAAGGCCGGATCGGTGACGCGCGCGATGCGCCACGGCTGCATATAACCGACGCTCGGCGCGTGATGCGCCGCGTCGAGCAGACGCTGTAGCACAGCAGGATCGACCGGGTCGCGCACGAAATGACGCATGTCGCGCCGCTCGTAAATCGCGCGGTAGACGGCGGCGCGCTCGGAGTCGTTAAAAGGCTTCGCCATGGAACAGGGCGGCCGCGAAGGCCGGGTTGGAGGGCCAATAAGCGTGCATGTAGGTCGCGACGATCGGGCCGGCGCGGTACACGGCCTCGCCCGGCGCATCGCTTTGCGCACGGGTGGCCGAGCGCAGCGGCGCGAGCGGCGTGATCAGTTTCGAGTAGTGGAAGGTGTGGCCGGTCATCGGACCGTGCAGGCCGTCGATCTGCTGCATGCCGAGCGCGGCGAAGCGGGTTTGCATGGTCGCGTGGCCGGGCAGCAGGCCGAGCATCGGTGTGGTCACGCCGCCGGTATCGGTGAGCTGGTCGAGCAGGTAGAGCATGCCGCCGCATTCGGCGACGACGGGTTTGTCCGCTGCGGCGTGCGCGCGGATCGTCGACGCGCTGTGCGTGTTGCGCGAGAGCGCCGCCGCATGCAACTCCGGGTAGCCGCCGGGCAGATAGAGCGCATCCGCTTCGGGCGGCACGGGCTCATCGGCGAGCGGCGAAAAATACGCGATGCGCGCGCCGAGCGCTTCAAGCAGCGTGACGTTCGCCGGGTAGATGAACGAGAACGCCGCGTCGCGCGCGATCGCAATGTGCTTGCCTTCCAGCAGACGCGACGGCACATCCGCCGGCAGCGCGCCGAATTCGACCGGCGGCGGCAGGTCGGCCAGTGCGGTGTGCGCGAGCGCATCGGCGGCGCGTTCGAGGCGCGCGTCGAGGTCGTCGATCTCCGCGGCTTGATGCAAGCCGAGATGGCGATCGGGCAATTCGATCGCGTCGTCGGCGGCGATGTGGCCGCACCAGCGCAACGTCGGCGGCAGCGCTTCGGCAAGCATCTGCGCGTGCCGCGCGGAGCCGACCCGATTGGCCAGCACGCCGTAAAACGGCACCTGTGGCCGGAATTGCGCGAGGCCGAACGCGACCGCGCCGAACGTCTGCGCCATCGCTTTTGCCGAGATCACCGCGAGCACGGGCACGCCGAACACGGTCGCGAGATCGGCGCTGCTCGGCGTGCCGTCGAACAGGCCCATCACGCCCTCGATCAGGATCAGGTCGGCCTCGGCCGCCGCTTGCGCCAGCAGCGCGCGGCAAGCGGCTTCGCCGACCATCCACAGATCCAGCGACAACACCGGCGCACCGCTCGCGCGCGCGAGAATCATCGGATCGAGAAAGTCCGGGCCGGTCTTGAACACGCGCACGCGCCGACCCTGGCGCCGGTGGTAGCGCGCGAGACCCGCGGTGATCGTGGTCTTGCCTTGACCCGATGCCGGCGCGCTGATGAAGAGCGCCGGGCACGAGCCGATGGAAGCGCGCTCGGACGATCCGCTCATTGCGTCAGAACTCCACGCCGGCTTGCGCTTTCACGCCTTGCTCGCGATACGGATGCTTGACGATCCGCATTTCGGTGACGAGGTCGGCGGCTTCGATCAACGCGTCGGGCGCGTGACGGCCGGTCACCACCACGTGCAGCATGTCGGCGCGCGCATTGATGACCGCGAGCACTTCGTCGAGCGGCAGGTATTCGTATTTCAGCACGGTGTTCAGTTCGTCGAGGATCACCATCTGATAGTCGCCGCTTTCGATCATCCGGCGCGCTTCGTCCCAGCCTTTGCGGGCGGTGGCGATGTCGGCGTCGCGATTCTGCGTGTTCCAGGTGTAGCCGTCGCCCATCGTCACGAAATCGCAGTGGGCGATCGCGCCGAGAAAATCGCGCTCCGACGTATGCAGCGCGCCCTTGATGAACTGCACGACGCCGAGACGCATGCCGTGCCCGAGCACTCGCACGGCCATGCCGAACGCGGCGGTGGTCTTGCCCTTGCCCGTGCCGGTGTTGACGATCAGCAGACCCTTTTCGAGCGTGGCGGCGGCCTGCTTTTTCTCGTGGCCTTCGCGGCGGCGCTCGGTCATGCGTTGATGCGATTCGGGATCGGTCTTCATGGACGGTCCTGTGTTGGGGTGTGAATGGATTCGAAGCCG
This sequence comes from Paraburkholderia xenovorans, assembly GCF_046030735.1. Lineage (GTDB taxonomy): Bacteria > Pseudomonadota > Gammaproteobacteria > Burkholderiales > Burkholderiaceae > Paraburkholderia > Paraburkholderia xenovorans_A. The sequence goes on along the minus strand of NZ_JAQQBV010000008.1, from coordinate 9,949 downwards.
GTGCGAACGGGCGACGCGATCGCCACCGCCGCCGTGACGCCATCGAGTATCGTCTTGCGCACGATCAACCTCGCGTCCGGCGTGCCCAGCTTGCTCGCGGCGAGCAACGCGCAGGGTTCGCACACGCCGTCGACGCCGAGATGTTCGCGTGCGGCCGCCGAGGGTGCCGTCGCCGCGCGAGGCAACGCAGCGATCTGCTCGCGGCTGAACGTTTCCAACGGCAACGCGTGACGCGCACAAAATTCGCGCAAGCCGGGCTCGTCGGCTTTCAGATCGACGGTGGCAATCGTGGCGATGTCGGCAACGCCGAGCGGGTCGCCGTCATTGTCGCAAGTGCCCAGCGCCGCGCGCACGGCGGCTTCGATCTGCGCGGCGGAGCAGTTCTGCCGGCAACCGATGCCGACGCTCAACGTCTTCATCGCGTGAAATCCGTGTCGGGGTGAAGCGTCGCGTCAGCGGCTTGCGTGGAAACCGCCTGCGCCAAAGCCAGCGACGCCACACCGCCGATCACGACGATCGCCGGCGACCCGAGCCCGGCGCTTGCCACCGCCTGCGAGAACTCGCCGAGCCGGGCAAGCGCATGACGTTGTTCGGGACGCGTCGCCGATTCGATCGCCGCGCACGGCGTGTCGGCGCTCATGCCGGCTGCGAGCAACGCGCCGGCGATATCGCCGAGCCGCCGCATGCCCATATAGATCACGAGCGTCATCCGCGTGGCGACGAGCGCGTGCCAGTCCGGTTCGGCGCTGCCCGCCCCGTGACCGGTGACGAATACGACGCCTTGCGCGTGATCGCGATGCGTGACCGGAATGCCGATCGCCGCCGGCGCCGCGATGCCCGCAGTAATCCCGTTGACGACTTCCACGTCGATGCCCGCTTCATGCAGCGCCTGCTGTTCTTCGCCGCCGCGGCCGAACACGAACGGATCGCCGCCTTTCAAACGCGCGACGCTGCGCCCGGCCCGCAGATGATCGAGCATCATCGCGACAATACCGGCCTGCGGCGTCGACGGATGGCCGCCGCGTTTGCCGACGTACACCACCAGCGCATCGGCGCGCGCGAATTGCAGCACGTCCGGATTCACCAGATCGTCGACCAGCACCACATCCGCTTGAGCGAGCGCGCGGGTGGCCTTGAGCGTCATCAGTTCGACGTCGCCGGGGCCCGCGCCGATCAGCCACGCGCGGCTCATCGCGACGTGCATGGCGCGCGCCATGTGATGACAGCGGGGAAGAGGGCGGCCGTGAAGACGGCCCATTGAGCATCAGAGGTCATGCGGCGCTACAAATATCCGTTTTACTGCACAGGCGAACGCCTGTGCGGGGCACCAAATGCGCGCACGATAGCACACGGCACGCGTTCCCAGCACCCCGGACAAGCACCCGCATGCCCCGTGTTTCCTTGACGGCACGGGGCTGCGCGCCTAAACTCGCACGCACTTTGGTGCACGTCCGCGCGCTTGCGCGCGGGCGGTTAAACGGGAAACAGGGGCTCTTCTTTCGCGGATGAGTCAACCTGTGCTGCCCCCGCAACGGTAAGCGAAAAGCGGTGTCTGGATGCGTTGTTCAGCGCCGCGGAGCCGGCTTCGATGTCCACGCGCAAGGCCGCGTCGGCATATCACCACTGGGCGAGAAATCACTCGCCCGGGAAGGGGAAGCGGCGCTTTCGCCAGCCCGGATACCGGCCAGAGAAGCAATGACGAACGCCGCGGGGATGCGGCGTCGCGTTCATGACCTCATTCTCGTTTTCTGTTGCCGCGGCAACGCTGTTCTTCGTCCCCGTGTTCGTCAATGTGCCGGCTTAGCAATGCGCACGATAGACGACACACGGACGCGGACCGGCCACTCCTACGGATGGACCCACGATGCAAACTCAAATGCGCAAGATTCCCGTCACCATCGTCACGGGCTTTCTCGGCAGCGGCAAGACCACGCTGCTGCGGCATATTCTTCAGCATGCGGGCGGCAAGCGCATCGCGGTGATCGTCAACGAGTTCGGCGAACTCGGCATCGACGGCGAAATCCTGAAAGGCTGCGGCATCGGCTGCGATGAAAACGGCGTCGAGACTGAAGGGCAATTGTATGAACTCGCGAACGGATGCCTGTGCTGCACCGTGCAGGAAGAGTTCTTTCCGGTGATGGAAAAGCTCGTCGAACGTCGCGGGCAGATCGATCACGTGCTGATCGAAACCTCGGGCCTCGCATTGCCGAAGCCACTCGTGCAGGCGTTCAACTGGCCGCAAATCAAGAACAGCTTCACCGTCGACGCGGTGGTCACCGTCGTGGACGGTCCCGCTGCGGCGAGCGGCCAGTTCGCGGAGAACCCGGTCGCCGTGGATGCGCAGCGCAAGGCCGATCCGAATCTGGATCACGAGTCGCCGCTGCACGAACTGTTCGAAGACCAGTTGTCCGCCGCCGATCTGGTGATCCTGAACAAGACCGATTTGCTCGATGACGAAGCGCAGAGCGCGGTCGAAAAGCTGATTCGCGAAGAGATTCCGGCGCAGGTGAAGATCGTGCGCTCGCACATGGGCCAGCTCGATCTGCCTACGCTGCTCGGTCTCGAAGCGGCGTCGGAAGAAACGATCCATCTGCGCCACGACCACCACGGTTCCGCTGAAGACGCCGATCATCACCACGACGAATTCGATTCGGTGGTGGTGCACGCGAGCGCGCCTTCGCGCGAAGCGGTGATCGCCGCGCTGCAAACGCTCGTCGAAACGAACACGATCTATCGCGTGAAGGGCTTTGCCGCGCTGCCGGGCGCGGCGATGCGCCTCGTGATTCAGGGCGTGGGCCGTCGCTTCGACAGCTATTTCGATCGACGCTGGCAGGCGGACGAAAAAGCAGGCGACGCATTGCAAAGCCGCTTCGTGCTGATCGGCGAAGATCTCGATCAGCCCGCGCTGCAACGCGCGTTCGACGCCGCGTTGAACGTGCCGTCGGCCGCCGCCGTGCAACAGGCGTAAGCGGCCATGCATCTGCTGCGCACGACGCCGGGCGGTTTTGTCGACGACACGCAAGGCGTGATCCGCATCGATCAGCAGCCCGCCGAGATCGTCGTGCTCAGTTCCGCGGACACCACGCTGTCGTTGCTCGCGAGCGTGGTGCCGCGCCTCGGCGACGGTTTTCCGAGCCTGCGTCTCGCGAACGTGACGTATCTGCGGCAACCGGCATCGGTCGATTTTTACGTCGAAGACGTGTTGCAGCATGCGCGCGTCGTGGTGGTCGATCATCTTGGCGGCGAAGCATACTGGCCGTACGGGATCGAGCAGGTCGTCGCGCTCGCCGAGCGCAAACAGCAGACGCTGGCGATGTTCTCCGGCGATCTGCAGGAAGATCCCAACCTGCTCGCGCGCAGCACCGCCGACGCCGATCTGTGTCATCAACTGTGGCGCTATCTGCGCGAAGGCGGTCCGCAAAATGCCGAGGCGTTCTTGCGCTGCATCGCGTTCCGTCAGTTCGGCTGGGGGCGCGAGCCTGCGCCGCCGCGCGCGTTGCCGGCCGCGACGCTTTACCATCCGCAGCACGATACGCCGACCATGGCCGACTGGCAGGCGCGTTGGCGTGAAGGCGCGCCTGTCGCCGCGATTCTGTTTTATAAGGCGCATTTGCAGGCGGCCAATACGGTCGTGTTCGACGCGCTGATCGACGCACTCGAAGCACAGGGTCTGAATCCGCTGCCGATCGCGATCACATCGCTCAAAGACGCACTGAGTCGCGACGTCGTGCAGCAGTTGTGCGCGCAACATGACGTCGCGCTGGTGCTGAACACGACAGCGTTCGCCGCGTCCGCGATCGACGACCCCGAACCGCTCGCGCTCGCCGGCGATGCGCCGGTCATGCAGGTGATTCTGAGCGGCGGCAATCGCGACGACTGGGTCAAAGACAATCAGGGGCTCAACTCGCGCGATATCGCGATGCATATAGCGCTGCCCGAAGTGGACGGCCGCATCATCACGCGGGCGATCAGCTTCAAAGGTCTTGCGTATCGTTGTCCGCACACGCAGGTCGACGTCGTACGCTATCAGCCGGATCTCGAACGTGTCGGTTTTCTCGCTGAGTTGAGCCGGCGCTGGTGCCGTCTGCGCACGCTCGATAACGCGCAGAAAAAAGTCGCACTGATTCTCGCGAACTATCCGATGAGCGAAGGGCGGATCGGCAATGGCGTGGGGCTCGATACGCCGGCTTCGGTGGTCGGCATTCTGTCGATGCTGCAGGCCGAAGGCTATCGGCTCGACGAGCTTCCCGCGGACGGCGACGCGTTATTGAAGAAACTGACCGAAGGCGTGACCAACGATCCGGTGGTGCGCGATTTGCGGCCGGCATTGCAAAGCCTCGCGCTCGACGACTATCTCGCGTATTTCTCACGGCTTCCCGTTGAAGTCCGCGACGCGCTGAATGCGCGTTGGGGCACGCCCGATCAGGACCCGACGTTGCGGCGCGGCCGCTTCATGATTGCGGGCTGGCGCTGCGGCCAGGTGTTCGTCGGCATTCAGCCGTCGCGCTCGCGCGAGCAAGGCGACTACGCGAGCTATCACGACGCCGAACTCGTGCCGCCGCATGCTTATCTGGCGTTCTATTTCTGGCTGCGTCATCAGTTCGGTATCGACGCGGTGGCGCACGTCGGCAAGCATGGCAACCTCGAATGGCTGCCGGGCAAAAGCGTCGCGTTGAGCGATGCCTGCTGGCCCGATCTGATTCTCGGGCCGATGCCGCATCTGTACCCGTTCATCGTCAACGATCCGGGCGAGGGCAGCCAGGCGAAGCGCCGTGCGCAGGCGGTGATCATCGATCATCTGATGCCGCCGCTCACGCGTGCCGAAAGCTATGGGCCGTTGCAGGATCTCGAACGCCAGGTCGACGAATACTATGAGGCGCTGATGGTCGACCCACGCCGTGCGAAGCTGCTGCGGCGCACGATTCTCGCGACGATCGTCGAACATCGTTTGCATGAGGAGTTGAGTCTCGACAAACCCACGGGCGAAGACGACGAAGACGTGCTGCTCACGCGAGTCGATGCGTGGTTGTGCGAGTTGAAGGAAGCGCAGATTCGCGATGGGTTGCACACGTTCGGACAGTCGCCGGCAGGGGTTCAGCGGCGCGATACGTTGCTGGCGCTGGGGCGGTTTCCGGTCGGCGACGGACAGGGTGGCAAGGCCGGCCTGATCGATGCATTGGCGCGCGATCTGCGGATCGATCATCTGTTCGATCCGTTGTCGGTGGATTGGTCCGCGGTGTGGGAAGGTCCGCGGCCGGATCTGTTGCAGCGGGTCAGCGATGCACCGTGGCGGCATTGCGGCGATACGCGCGAGCGTCTGGAGCTGCTGGCGGCCGACATGTTGCGCGAGGTGTGCGGCGATGCTGCCGGCGCTTCAACCGTCGTGGCGGAGAACTTGCCGCAAGCCGAACGCGTGATCGAGCGTTTGCGCGATGACATTCTGCCGCGGCTCGACGCGTGCGGTCCGCAGGAAATGCGCAACCTCAAACGCGGCCTCGAAGGGCGCTTCGTGCCGCCGGGACCAAGCGGCTCGCCGTCGCGCGGCCGCCCGGACGTGCTGCCTACCGGCCGCAATTTCTATTCGGTCGACACGCGCGCGATCCCGACTCAGGCGGCGTGGTCGCTCGGTTTGAAATCGGCGCAGCAACTGATCGAACGTCATTTGCAGGAGAAGGGCGACTATCCGCGCGCGATCGGCCTTTCGGTTTGGGGTACCGCGACGATGCGCACCGGCGGCGACGATATTGCGCAGGCGCTTGCGTTGCTCGGTGTGCGGCCGAAATGGGCACCGGGCAGTCATCGCGTGACCGACTTCGAAATCATGCCGATCGAAGTATTCGACCGTCCGCGTATCGACGTGACGTTGCGCGTGTCCGGTTTCTTCCGCGATGCGTTCGCGAACGTGATGCATCTGTTCGATGCCGCCGTGCAGGCTGTAGCCGAACTCGACGAGCCCGAAGATCTGAATCCGATTCGCGCGCGCGTGCTGCGCGAACGCGACGCGTTGATCGCGGGCGGCATGGACGCGGCCGAGGCGCGCAAACGCGCCGGCTGGCGCGTGTTCAGTGCGCGGCCCGGCGCGTATGGCGCGGGTCTGCAGGACATGATCGACTCGCGGCAATGGCAAACCGATGCCGATCTCTCGAACGCGTATCAGGCCTGGGGCGGTTATGCATACACGCAGAAAAGCGCCGGCGTGGAAGCGCGCGACGCTTTCGGCGTACGTCTCGCCGCGATGGACGTGGTGCTGCAGAACCAGGACAACCGCGAACACGATCTGCTCGATTCGAACGACTACTATCAGTTTCAAGGCGGCATGGTCGCGGCCGTGCGACATCTCGCGGGCAATCAGCCGAACGTGTATCACGCCGATCACAGCAATCCGGCCGCGCCGCGGGTGCGCACGCTGCATGAAGAGATCGCGCGCGTGATCCGGTCGCGCGTGGTCAATCCGAAATGGCTCGACGGCGTGAAGCGTCACGGCTATAAGGGCGCAGCGGAAATTGCGGCGACCGTCGACTATCTATACGGCTACGATGCGACCGCGCGGGTGATTGCGGATCATCAATATGCGCTCGTCGCCGACGCTTATCTGAACGACGCCGACACGCGCGAGTTCATGCAGCGGCACAATCCTCATGCGCTGCATTCGGTCTGTGAGCGTTTGCTCGAAGCGATGCAGCGCGGCTTGTGGCAAGCGCCGGGCGACTATCGCTCGCAAGTGGAGCAGCATCTGCTCGCGAGCGAGCAACGGATCGAAGGAATGCAGATATGAACACAGTGACGCAGCGGCCTGCTTTTCCGTTTGCCGCATTGATCGGTCAGACGCCGTTGCAGCAGGCGCTTCTGCTTGCGGCAATCGATCCTGGTCTCGGCGGCGTGCTCGTTAGCGGCCCGCGCGGCACGGCGAAATCGACGGCGGCGCGTGCGCTCGCCGAGTTGTTGCCCGAAGGCCAGTTGGTGAACCTGCCGCTCGGCGCAAGCGAGGATCGTCTGATCGGCACGCTCGATATCGAAACCGTGCTGCGCGATGGATCGGTGCGTTTCTCGCCGGGCTTGCTCGCGAAGGCGCATCGCGGCGTGTTGTATGTCGACGAGGTGAATCTGTTGCCGGACGCGCTCGTCGATGCGTTGCTCGATGCTGCGGCGAGCGGCGTGAATACCGTCGAGCGCGACGGTGTGTCGCATAGTCATGAAGCGAGCTTCGTGTTGATCGGCACGATGAATCCGGAAGAGGGTGAGTTGCGCCCGCAACTGATCGACCGCTTTGGATTGATGGTCGAGCTACAGAATTGTTTCGACGCGCAGGTGCGTCAGCAGATCGTGAAGGCACGGCTGGCGTTCGATCTCGATTCCGTTGCGTTTCGTGCTGAATATGCACCGCAGCAGGAGGCTTACGAAGAGCGGATTCGCGCGGCGCGCGCAGCATTGCCCGCACTGACATTCGACGAGTCCGTGCATGCGCATGTCAGCGCGCTTTGCATCGCGGCGGCCGTGGACGGACTGCGCGCCGATCTGGTGATGCTGCGTGCGGCGCGGGCGTTGGCCGCGCTCGAGCAGGCGGCGGCTGTCACGATCGGGCATGTCGAGCGTGTCGCCGAGGCGGTATTGAGGCATCGACGACACGATGATCGCGGCGCGAGTGAGAGTCAGGCGCCGCAACAGGCTTCTGGCGAAGGCGGTGAGCCGTCAGCGGCGCGCGAGTCTGTGAACTTTGCCGCCGAGCATGCCGGCGAGAGCGATTGGGGCTATCTGCCGCCGCAGTCCACGGGTGTCGCGCAGGTCAAAGGCGTGATCCCGCTCAACACAAAAAAACGCTGAGCCATCGGAAGGGCGCCGCCGCTGACTCGCGCAGCGGTTTTCGATGGCGGCAAGCTGGGGGCGCAGGTTCTCGCGATCGTCTGCAAGGCATGCCGGGCAAGCGCATCGCATGGCCGCTCACGCTGGCGGCGATGCGTCAGCGGAAGTTAAACGCGGAACACTTGCGGTTCGTGCGTGAAGTCCCGCGAGGCGGAGTGTTGCACTGCTTCGTGCTCGATTGTTCGGGGTCGATGCTCGCGGGCCAACGCCTTGCGCTCGCCAAAGGGTTGCTGAGCGCGTTGTTCGACCGCGCTAGCAGCACGCGCGCCGAGGCCGCGCTGGTCTGTTTCGGCGGCGCCGGTGCGGACTTGCGCTTCGGTCCCGCAGTGCCGCGCTGGTGGAACGAGCGATGGTTGCGGCCGGTGGGTGGCGGAGGCGGGACGCCGCTTGCGTCCGGCGTGAAGCGCGCGGCGCAATTGCTGGAGCAAAGCGCGCGGCGTAAGCCGGCACAGCAGCGCTGGCTGTGGATTCTGACCGACGGTCGCAGCGGCGACCAGCCTGCGCGTCCCGTCGATGCGGACGAGATCGTGTTCGTCGACTTCGAGCGCGAGACGATACGGCTGGGACGTTGCGAAGCGCTGGCCAGCGCGTGGGGCGCGGCGTATTTCACGCCGGAAGAACTGATTCGCTAAGCGGCGCGCCATGAGCTATTGCACGCTTATTTCAGTCCATTGGACCAATAGAGCACGTCGTCCTGGCGGTCGAACACGAAGACCTTCATCGCCATCTGCTGCGCGCCGTCGAGTTGGTCGAGCTCGATGCCATGAACAGTCGGCTCGCCCTGCGCGCCGGGTTTCTGCACATTACGAATCACCGCGGTGGTTTCGATCTCGCTGTCCAGATCCGTCGATTGCAAACGGAATGCGATACGCAGACGCTCGCCCACCGCGCCCAGCGTCCACGACGCGCTCAGCGACATGCCGACCGCGCTGACGCCCTTTGCAAGCCCGAGACCCTCGTACGAGTTACCCGTTTCGCCGATGCCGAAGCGAACCGGGAGGTGCGAGCGCACGCGGATCGATTTGCGCTCGCGCAGGCGGCGGATCACGCCGGGTTTCGATAGCACGACATAGTCGAACGGCGAGCGGCAAATAGCCTCGACGGTGCAGACGAAGCGGAATACCGCCTGGCTCGCAATAGCGACGATTTCGATGTTCTCGCCGAGGCCGAGCTGAACCATGCGGCCTTCGTGCAGTGGCGGAGTGATGAAGAGCGCCTGATTCGGCGCGAATCCGATGATGCGGCATGGATGCATGGGCGCACCGCTGCCAAGTTGCGCACGGATTCCGATCAGCGCACCAATGGTCAGGTGCATGTCCTTGAGCGCGAGGTTGCCAGTGGGTTCGACCGGCTCCGAGGCAGCGGGCTCCTTATTCGATGTGGCTTCCAGCAGGTCGCCGCGCTGCGGTTTGAAGTTGTCGAACAGGAATTTGCGCTCGTCCGTGGTCGCCAGAATGGCGCCGCTCGCGAACAGTAGCGTGCCGTCCGGGGCGGTTATCGGCCATTCCAGCGGCGTACCTACCGGCACGGCATCGATGCTTAATGTCGCCGACGCGGCTTCCGGCGTCGACTCCGCGACTGAGGCTTCTATTGTTTTTTCCATTGTCGGCTGTGAGATAAGTAGCGGGATAACCTTGCTTACGGCCGTGAAAGGTTATGGCTTTAGCTTTTTACCGATCTTATCGAAAGAGGCGCTTCTTTGTTGGTTGGCTTTGGCGATAGATGTGTATTGCATCGATCATCGACTAACAAATCGGCTTGTGAGTACTTTTAAGAATTAGTTCGGTTGACTAAACAAATAAAGTGTCGCGGCGAGTCTGATGCTTTTTTAAGCGCCGCAATCTTTCTGAAAATAATTGCGCAATTGGGGTTGACGGGGTGCGTACCGCATCGCATAATTCGCCTCCCGTTTGATGACGGACGCGAAGAAAGCAGAGCTTCCAAGCGATTGATCTTTAAAAATTAACAGTCGATAAGTGTGGGCGCTTGATGCGCGATGCGGCGGTGGGCTCTTAGGAGTCTGCTGCATAAAGCAGAAGTATCAAGTCTCACACAGTAATGAAAGGAAGGTTTGGTCATCGAGAGATGG
>NZ_JAQQBV010000007.1:0-236921 GCF_046030735.1 Paraburkholderia xenovorans | reverse complement strand
ATCGCGCGCGTGCATCTGGCGCAGAAGTCGCTGATCCTCACCAGGGGTGACCAGGTCATTACGTATGTAAGCCGGAATCTCGAGCCGTACCGGGGGTTCCATATCTTCATGCGAGCGTTGCCGGAGATTCAACGACGACTACCGTGTGCCCATGTACTGATCGTCGGTGGCGATGACGTTTCGTACGGCAGGCCGTCAGACACAGGCACGTACAGGGAGAAATACCTCGCAGAAGTTGGTACGCGAGTCGACATGTCGCGGGTTCACTTTCTGGGGCGGCTACCATATGCGGATTATCTGAGAGTGCTGCAGCTTTCGACCGCCCATGTCTATCTGACCTACCCGTTTGTGCTGTCATGGTCGATGCTCGAAGCAATGGCCGCAGGTGCGATAGTGGTTGGCTCGAAAACTGCGCCCGTGCAGGAAGTCATTGAGAATGGTCACAATGGATTGCTGGTCGACTTCTTTTCGCAAGCGGAACTCGTCGAGTCGATAGCGCACGTGTGCGAAAGCGGCGCCACGATGGACGCGGTACGCCACGCCTCAATGGAAACGATTCGGGAGCGCTTCAGTCTTCGTGGCGAATGTCTTTCGCGTCAGTTAGATATCTTGGGAGTCTCAACTGGATCTGACCGGAGAGAGGCTGTTGCAAGACCGGTTGCTTCAGCTTTGCCGTAGACAGTCGCCTGGGAGACTCGCAGAAAAGAAGTCTCCGGACAGTGGCAGTGACACTTTTACTTCGCACGAGGCTCAAGGTCGAATGCAGTCGGTCCATGCGGCGACAGTATCCGGCTGGCTCGCTGTTCCGTCTCACGGTAAAGCTGACCGACCGAGAAGGCACACAATTTTTGTACGCTCACCATGTCGCGCCGTACGAACACGTGAGCCGCGAAGAGGCAACACGATTCGTTTCGACCATGTTTGGCGCCTGACTGGTCGAAGCGCATAGGAACACGGAAACGATGCAGCGGGCTACCTATAAAGGTTACGTGCTGTGGGGCCATGCCATTGAGCAGCAAGAGGAGGTTCTTGCGCCCGAGCGGTACGATTACCCAAGAACGGAAATTCGTAGAGGCCTCTGGTGTTCTCGGAGTCTTTGATACCGAAGAGGAGGCGAAGGATGCCGGACTCGCATGGGCCTTCGCATGGGTCGACTCGAATGGTTAAACGAATGGGGCGCCAAGAGGGGCACGCGGCATCAGGCTGATTCGAACATCCTGGACAAGTCGGTTTTCGAACTGGCTGAGACCCACGAAATAGAGGTGTCGCTGCCGCATCGCGTCCAGCATTCCGTCCAGGGTGTCTGGGCGTCCCAAACCTTCCCAAACAATCTGCCCGATTTGCGTCGGAAGACCATACTCGTCCAACGCGTTTACGATGGGCGAACGGCCTAAGTTTTCAACTTGGCCAATGAATGCTTCATAGTTGCCGGCTGACAGCCCGTATTTTTCAAATACATGGCGTTGAATCCGGTCGACAGCCGACAGCAGATTTGGCGCTCGAAACTCCGCCCACTGACGCTGAAAGTCGAGCAGCGTTTCGATGGCTTCGTCGATGTGTCGCCCGTCGCGATGGAAGAGCGCTATTGCATCGCTGAATCTTGGGACTTGAAGCACGCGCATGAGCAGGAAGGCCAACTGCCTGGCGGTATGCGCTCCCGACCGCAGGCGGCCACCAGTGAAGTGTTTCCAAAGCAACTCGCAAGGGTATGCGAGCTGTTCGTACGTAGGAAAACCTCGCCACGACATCATCGCGTGAGCGTTCTGCAAGTCATTGACGATTGCTTGCGCCACATCAAGTTGAGCGGCGGGGTCAATCCCTGCGTTTTCCCGCAAAACATCGAGACTCAGCAGCGGGTCGTCGAAGTATCGTTTGACGCGCCCCGAAGACGACGCGCTGAGTTCGGTAGGCTCAAGCTGAATCAGCAACGCATCGCTAGCTTCATCTGATTGGGTCACCACCGGGATGTCGACCAACGGCAATTCGGGTTGAGGCGGCTCGTGGTACAGATAGACATGCCCGATGAAATGCTTGAGCATCCGTCCGGAGCGGCCCTTGATGTTGGCGAATGTGAAGTAGTCGAACTTCTTGCTGGCTATTTTATTGTCGAGCACGATGACGTGCTTCGCGCGCGTATTGACCCCCTCAATCAAAGTCGAGGTGCAAACGAGGTAACGGAGCGCGCCTTCGTGAAGCGACGTACGACGAGTTGAGTCAGTGAGCGTGGCAGCCTGCCGTGATGGACGCCTACTCCAGCATCGCATGCCTTGGCGAAAGACCAGTCTTGGTGATAACGCTGTCTAACCCAAGCGGCCGTCTCCTTCGCCGACTCGGTGCCATTGTTCCCCAGCGCGTTGGCCAGCTGGATTGCTATCGACTGTGCGCGTGCCGGAGACCGAACGTAAATCAACGTCGGCTCTTTCAGTTGCATGCATAGGTTCACAGCGTGAGCTACGTCGTCATGCACGTCGAAGCGGTGAATCTCCGAGGCAACGGTGTTGAAGTCAGTTCGGATAAAGCGACATTGGTACTTCTCGATGAAGCTGTCCGGGATATTCTGGATGTTCGGGCCAAGCATGTAGAACCGGCGTGCTTGCTTGGCGAGCTTGTGGAACGCCAAGTTGAGCATCTGCGCGCGGCCGTCATCTTCGCCAGGATTCAGCTTATAAAACTCATCGATGACGAAGAAATCGGTGTGCTCGATGTGCTTGTTTTCGACCGCTCTCTCCTGAGTGTGGACGAAGATGTTGCGTTCGCCAGGGATTTGCGCTGAATGAGTGATTATCTTGTACCGGTCGCCGTGAACCGTAAGCCGACGTCGAGTTTCATCGAGTAGCGCAAGGGTCGGGACAACGATGACGATGTTACGATAACGGCCGGAGTTCACCACGGCGTCGATGATTAGACTTTTGCCAAAGCTCGTCGGCGCGCTCAATACGACGCTTTTGCCCGACATAAGGTGGTCGAACACCTGAGCTTGTGCCCGGTGAAACACCGTTTCCGAGTTTGCGGTCGGACGATGCATCTCGTACGCGAGTACGTCGGCGATACCAAGTCGGTTCGGCTGCAAATACGGAAAAAGTCCTGATTCGCGGACGAACGAATCCAAGATGGCCGCGTGGTCTTCGAAGATATGCCTGACGTCCAGGAGTCGGATGACAAGTTCTTGGCCCAGATGCTCATCGCTGGTGCCCTTTGTCACGTTCAAATAGCTGGATACGTCCCGCAGCAGCGCAAAAGAGTCCAATACGCCGGCCGCGGCGGCACCGGATATTCGCGCGCGAATTTCGTGAAAGCTCAGAGGCATCTATAGTTCTCCAGCCGCTTATGGAGTGCGTCGATGAGCAGCTTCTTCTCACGCATGGGGAAGAGTATCAGGCGCACCTCAACGTGCGTCAGGTTGTTCTTCGATGTGAATGAAGCGTAGTGCTTTTCAAGTTCGGTCGTCAGCGCGCTGAGATACGCCTCAGTGCTTCGGTCGTGAAGCGCAGTCGTTGGGCTGTTGTATGTCAGCAAGACTGGGACGACGACGACATCGAACACCTCATCCAAGGACGTGCTCTCGTCAAGAAGCTTGTGCAACTTTCCCGCGTGCGGCCACGCCTCATCAATCTTGCCGCGGATGAGAAGGAACTCCTCCCTTAGATACTCGCGCTCGAAATGCGCGTCTAGCTCCTTGCATACGTCGGTAATGGCTTTCGCAATGTCCTGATAGAACTTCACCTCGCCGAGCCACAATTCCAGACCAGTTTGCGTCGGAAGAACATGAACAGCGTCAAAGCCCTTGACCGCATGATTGCTTGAATCTTTAAAGAAGATTTTCGATATCGCGGGTACGGAATTGAAGATTTTCTTGAGCGCAACATGCAGTATTAGCTCGCCAAATTCCCCGCGGTTCCGGTACGCATCGGTCTGGTACACCTTCCGCGCGGCCTCGCCTAATCTCTCGGCGGCATTTTCGGCATCGATGCTTTGATACTCCGAATATCGTAGGCAGAAATCTGGAAGAGACTGGAAAAGCAACTTTGACAGCTGGTCGGCCCGCCACTCGCCGAGCTCGAATCCGGCGCAGATGCCCATGAGCCCGGGCTTCCTCGCCAGGTCACTGACCACTACTTTGAAAAAGGGCCCCGCCATATTGCGACTCTTCTACTTAAAATAGCTTCGGTCGATTGTTTGGAGACTTGCGTGCTGCCCGACACCGACGTACAAACGAAAGGTCAGCAGGCAATACCCGTGGAGAGCGGATAGTCACGCACCGACAGACTGTATCAAGAGAAAGGCAAACTGGAATGCAGACCAGATGTATACCACGTTTTCTGCACCGGTTTTCGTATCTACTTCAATACTGCGCGCCCGAGACAGTCATTTGTCGACGCCGGTCGACGTCTGCGAGAGTCGGATTTCCACGTCTCGATGCATAACGCATCACTGCCATACACAAAACAACATATACGGACCAGTCACAAGTGAATTTCGAGCTTCTCGACAAGTATGAACCGGAAATCCGGGACTACCGAGGCGCGCAAGGGGACCCGCAATCTGCATCCCTTCGCAAGGTTTTTCTGTTTTGTGAAGGCGATCAGGAAAGGGAATCCATGCCTCTGACTAGCGTGACCGAAATCAAAGACCTTGCCGCGCGTGGCGAGCTGTCCTTGTATGTCTACCGAGGCACCGACGAGCAGCGGCGCAAAATGCCGTGTTCCATTGGTCGGGCACCCTCATCCTTGGCCCCTTAGCAGGGAAAAGTGGGGCTCAGACTTCCAGGCGCGACTGAACGTGATCTTTGCGCTGGATAAGTGGTGCATCGCCCGCGGCAGGTAGACATGGCGCTTCTGGTGATCGCCCTTACGGTCGCTACTGGGTTGCTGACGATTATTTGCAGAATTGCCAGCGATGGGAGGTGCTAAATCGATTGACGCGCTACTCGATGCAGAAGGCGACGTAGCCCCGGATCAGCAGGGCGGACGTCGTGATGTCGTTTGCGGTATCTGGAGCTCCCCGGCGTAGGTCGGTGAATTCCTGCAGGAGGGGGCAAGCTCCTGCAGCAGGTCCCGCATCAGTCGCTCGTGCGCAGTCGGGGTAATAGTCTTCTTCATTAGCGTCTTGTGGCCGATGTCATCGAGATCGATGGTGTGGACTGGGGCGAGCGCTTCGTCCTCGGTCTGGGGCGCGGTCAGCAGTGAGCGACGTCGTCGCTCGAGTTATCCACAGGCTGGCACCTGAGCCTCCCCCGCACCCCTTCCGATCCACAGAGATAGATAATCGATCGACAGACAAATCCAAAACACCTAAAAGCCAATCGGGCGCCGTGCTGCCCGCCACGCCGGCGATGAAACTCAGCAGCACGCCGAGATGAAATGCACCGCCGCCGCCGATGCGTGCGACCACCGCCGCGGCGATGGCGCCGGCGGCAAAACCGGTCGCGTGATGTGCTTTGCTGGATGCCATCGAAACTCGCGACACTGCGCGCCGCTGGAAAGACAAAGGGCGGCTATGTTCGCAGATGCGCGCATAAAAAAATAGCCGATGCGCGAGATAAAAATCGCGTATCGGCGTAGCCTTCGACAACCCGACAGTGTGATTGAAACTCAGGTCGCGCAGCGTGCAATGTCGAAGCGCATTTCCGGTTCCGGTGGATCGTCCGGCGCATTCGCGGGGTGCATCACCTTGATCACCGAGCCGGTGTTATACGGCGTGAGCGTGACGAAATACGAGTTGTTCGAATCGGAGCCGACAGCGAGTTCGGTCGCGGCGCCGACGCTCGACGTACGCACGCGCGACAGCCTGTCTTGCAGGCAGGTCGCGATGGAAGCAGGCGTGCGTGTCGACGACACATACATCATCGGTTGGGAGGCGTCGCGGGCAGGTCCGCTGGACGAACCGCACGCGGCGAGAACAGCGGTGAGGGGAGCAAGCAGCAGAAGTCTTTTCATGGTCTGGTCGTCGGCGTCCCCGGTCATACGCGGGAACTTGGGGCGCGGGCGAAGCGCAACGTGATTCGATATCACGCAATGCTTCGCGACGAAACCGCCGTTCAGCCGCAGCGAAGTCGCGGCGAGGAAGGCGGGCGACCCAGTATACCTACCGCTCGCGCGCGCCGTCACTACCTTGCGGTATGACGAAAGCTCGTAGCAATAAAAAACCCGCGACGTGATCGTGTCACGCGCGGGTTCGGCGGCGGGCCGCATCGGTAGACGCGGCCCGCGTCTGCAGGAAAAAGCCTAGAAGCGGTGGCGCAGGCCGACTGCCGCCGCGAGCTGGTTGCCCGTCGACGACGGCGCGAGCGTGTTGATCGCCGCCACGTTGGAACCGAAGTTGCCGAGTTCGCCCGACGCGTGTTGATACACGCCTTCGACGTAAACGTCGGTGCGCTTGCTCAGCGAGTAGTCGCCTTGCAGCGATACCGTGTGCCATTTCGGATCGCCCGAGCCGTTCGAGCCCGACATCTTGCCGTCGGTAAACGTGTACGAAGCCGCCAGACTCACTGCCGGCGTCAGCGCGTATTTGCCGTTCAGCTCGTAGTTGTCGAGATGCAGGTTCGTGCCCGCCACGCCCGGCAAAGTCGCGCCGCCGACGTCGACGCCGGTGATGCCGTCGAGTTGCGTATGCGTGTACACGAAGCCGGCCGTTGCCGGTCCGTACGTATAGTTGATACCCGCGCCGAACGTGCGTTGCAGGTTCGCGGCGACGGCCGCGGTGCCGTCGCCTTGCGACACGGCGCCGCCCAGATTCGAGCTGCCGGAGTTGTTCAGTTGCAGGTAAGCAGCGGCCACGCTCAGCGGACCGTTGTCGTACGATGCGCCGGCGCTCCACGCGCGGTTGTTCGAAAACTGGCCGGCGGAGTTGCTGAAGCCGTACAGGCCGCCGAATTTCAGGCCGGCGTAATTCGCGCTCGTGTACTTCACGGCATTCTTGATCGAGAACGAGTTGTCGAGGTTGTCGTTGTCGAACGGGTGAGCGGCGAGATTGTTGCCGTAGCCCGCGCCCGCTTCGGACAGCGGCGCGAGGTAGTCGACCACGGAATCGTACTGACGGCCGAGCGTCAGCGTACCGTATTGATCGCTCTTCAAACCGACGAAAGCCTGACGGTTGAACATCGTGCTGCTTTCCGTGTCCTGGCCGTTGTTCAGGTTGAAGCCGTTTTCCAACGTGAAGATTGCGTGCAGACCGCCGCCCAGGTCTTCGCTGCCGCGCAGCCCGAAGTACGTGTTCGACACCGAGCCGCTGCCTTGCTGCCAGTTGCTATGGCCACCCTGGTTGTTCGAGTAGACGAGGCCGGCGTCCAGCGTACCGTACAACGTGACGCTGCTTTGTGCGTGAGCGCTGAGCGCGAATGCGCCCAGCAGACCGGCTGCGATAAGGATTTTTTTCATGTTCAGGTAACTCCGGGACATTGCATGGAGAATCGAATTACAGTGATTGCCGCGGATGCCGTGGCGAACTGACGATCCGCTGCGCAGTGTATGCCTGCCATTTATATCTTTAAGTTCGTATGGCACAACAATGCATTTTCGAATTCGTAACGGCGAATTGGGATCTGCTAAGTGTGAGTAAATAAAGAAAAAATAGGATTAGCCAACGATTGATAGGCGATGTGTCAATCATTGTGCTGTTGTCTGTCCGCGACAACCTGGAGAGCCTTGTGCAGTAAGGCTTTGTTAGCTTGCGTTCAGGTTGCGGTATTCATGAGATTTTCTGCAATTCTATCTTCCAGATCCCGGCGTACTTTAATATGAATTGCGGATTTATAATTGGCATTGCCCTGACCAAGGGTCTTTTTCATCTTTCATACGCGGCTTTCGAGCCGCGTTTTTTTTTATTTTTTATAAAAACGATTTCAGTTCCCAATCAAATAGCGCAATACATTATTTCAGTTGATGGGAGTTCGCTGGGACTTGTCCAATGGTTAGAGGGCCGGATAGGGCGCGAGCGGGGCGGGTAGAATCACGTGCCCGATATGTTTTTTTGCCCTGACCGTGAGTGAACCTGTAATGACCGAACCCTCCCTTCCCTCGTCCGACGCCGCTGCTGATATCACGACGGAAGGTGCGTCCGCTATCGAAGACACCCAGGCGGAAACCACGCACGAAGCGCGTCTGTGGCGCGACGACGGCTGGACCGCACGCGTTATCAAGAACGAAGACGACGAAGGCTGGGCAGTCGCAATGATCAAAGACGGCGAAGCGGAGCCGGCACTGGTCGGCCCGTGGACCATGGGCCGCAACAAGAAAGATCCGAAGCCGCTCGATACCTCCGCGTTCAACACGCTGGTGAAAACCGCCTCTGAGGTGCTGCGCCGTCACGAGCAGCAACTGCGCGCGCAGTTGCACAAGGAGGTGCGGGTGGCGAGCGCGGACGGCAACAACGAACTCGACATCACGCTCGACATCGTGCCCGACGAAGACGAACCGTACGCGCTTCTCACCGCGCTCGATACCTTTGGCGAACAGCTCGCCCAGGTGCAGGTCGCGCCGAATTTCAAGCTCAGCAAGGCGAGCGCCTCGGCGTGGGTCGAGAACGGGTTTCGCCGGCCGGGCTGAGCGGAACGGATTGGAACGGAGCGGGCGCACAGGTAATGAACAGGCTCCTGTCGCGGTGTGGCCGCTGAAGACCGCACGCAATTCAATCCGACAAAAGCCTTCCTGTGACATTACCAAATACTGTCAATATACTTTCACATTCACTTCATAGAATCCTCGCGTCATAGCGGCGCGAGCGTGAGCCATGCGGTTCTGGGTCTGAGTGCGTGCCGGCTGTGCAATCAACCCACGCTACCCAAACCCTGGATCACGACAACATGGCAGAGCCGTTCGACCTTTCCCGCCGCAAGGCCCTGAAACTCATCGTCGGTGCGCCGATGTTGCCGCTCGGCGGCCTCGCCACTGCGTCGATGCTGACCGCTTGCGGCGGCAGCGACGATCTCGCGACGCCGGCCAAACCCGTGGCGAATTTCGTCTCCGCCGCGTTCAGCGGAATGGCCGCGCCGACACTGGCCGACCCGGCCGCGATGGCGACAACCACGGTCGGCTCGACGTTGACGGTGCAATTGAGCGACGGCAGCAGTCGCGCATTCAAGCTCGCCTACCACCCGTTCTTCGTCACCGGCGACACGGTGCCGAACGTCCAGGGCGGAACGATCCTGGCCGGCGGTTACTTCGACATCAATAATCAGCCGATCGTCGACAAGTCGGTTGCGGGCAAGGAGCGCCAGTTCTTTTCGGATTGTCCGGACGGCAGTTCGCTGATCCGCCTCGACAAGCCCACCGTGAAGGGCCTCAAGGGCAATGCCGTGTTCGCCGTCGTCCAGTTCGAATACACGACGCGCGATCAGAGTCTCGTGTCGAAGTACGGCGAGTTGCCTTCGCCGATCGCGGTGCTGACGCTCGATCAGGACCCGGCCACCGGCAAGCTCACGCTGGCGGGGTATCACAACGTCGATACGTCGAAGGCGCACGGCTTGTGGATCACCTGCGGCGCGAGTCTGTCGCCGTGGAATACGCATCTGTCGAGCGAGGAGTACGAACCAGACGCGGTGACGATCGCCACCAACAACCAGTTCAAGGGCTTCAGCCGCAGTCTGTTCGGCAACGAAACCAGCGCGAATCCGTATCACTATGGGCATCTGCCGGAAGTGACCGTGAATCCGGACGGCACCGGCACGATCAAAAAACACTACTGCCTCGGCCGTATCTCGCACGAACTGATTCAGGTGATGCCGGACAAGCGCACTGTGCTGATGGGCGACGACGCGACCAACGGTGGCCTGTTCATGTTCATCGCCGATCGCGAGGCCGATCTGTCGGCGGGCACGCTGTACGTCGCAAAATGGACGCAAGTGTCGTCGAGCGGCGCGGGCGCGGCGACGCTGTCATGGATCAATCTGGGCCATGCGACCAGCGACGAAATCGAGGCGCTCGCCAACACGCTGCAAGCTGCCGACATCATGGACGTCGTCACCCGGGACCCCGCCGATGCGTCCTTCACGAAGATCAACTACAACGGCACGTTCAACTGGATCCGCATCAAGCCCGGCATGACGAAGGCGGCGACCTTCCTCGAAACCCATCGGTATGCGGCGCTGGCGGGCGGCAGCATGGGGTTCACGAAGCTCGAAGGCACGACCGTCAACATCAAGGACAAGGTGCTGTATTCGGCGATGTCGCGGATCACGTCGTCGATGGTGCGCGGCAATGCGGCGTCCAGCGATGTCGCGCTCGATCGCGCGATCAACGCCGGCGCGGTCTACGCGCTGAACATGAAGGGTGGCCAGCGGGACCGTAACGGCGCGGCCATCGACAGCGAATGGGTGCCGGTGGACATGGCCGCGCCCGCGGCGCTGGTGGGCGAAGATCTGCCGGCTCAGGACGCGCTCGGCAACTTTGCGAACCCGGATCGCATCGCAAGTCCGGACAATCTCAAGTTCTCGGAGAAACTGCGCACGCTCTTTATCGGCGAGGACAGCGGATACCACGTGAACAACTTCCTGTGGGCGTACAACGTCGACACGAAAACGCTCGCGCGCGTGTTGTCCTGTCCGGCGGGGGCGGAATCGACCGGCTTGCACGCGGTCGACGAAATCAACGGCTGGACTTACGTGATGAGCAACTTCCAGCACGCAGGCGATTGGGAAACACCGTTGCACGACAAGATCAAACCGACGGTCGAGCCGTTGCTGCGGGCGAACTATAAGGACCGCTTCGGCGCTTCGGTCGGATATCTGACGGCGGACCCGGCGGCGATAAAGTTGTAGGCGGGGGGCGTCGCGGGGATGGGCCGGCGCATAGGCTAGCTGCCGCCGCGCCGGCAACCGGCGCTCAACTCCGTTTGCAGAAAATCGCCGTGACGAGCGGCGCCACGCGATGCACGATCGCCGTGCTGCCGGCGTCTACGATCGCGTTGCGCACTTTGGTCTCGCCGCCGAACACCACCACCCCGTAGGCCGAACTGGCGACCGGTTCGCCGTCGCCGACGCGAAACATCGGGTCGTCCTTCTCATAGCCGACCACCGCGAACACGTGGAAGCCGTAAGCGGTCAACCCGGCGCCCTGGGTCGGCGAAAAAGCGTTGACCGAATTGCTTTCGACCCGCATCGGTTTGGGGTCGATCAACTGTTGCTGCACGAGGTCGGCAATGAACTGATGGCCACTCTGATTGCAGACGAGCGGCGCGTCGAGCGAAACAGCGTGGCTGGAGAGCGGTAAGCCCATGAAGACAAGGCCGGCCAATACCAACGAAAAATCCAACGAAAAGAAGCGTTTCATATGCATGAACGGCGACCGGTATCCGATCGCTGTAGTGTGTTCGCAACGGCAGGCGGCGCGAGACGCGGGCGGGAAAGCCGTTGCGCGGCAAAGCGAGCCCGGCGTGGCAGGCGCAACTGGCTTTGTACTTTATCCTGATTCGGCAAATCTTGCTTCGCTGCTTCTACGGAAAAGTGAGTATCGAGCGTGACGGAAACGTACAGGAAGAAAGCAATATTTTTCGATCCCGTATATATTTCCGGGTTATGAATTCGCGACCGCAAACTCCAATCAACGTTCCGCCGCCCAGAACATGGGACGCGCGGCTCGCCCGCCGACTCGTTACTCCGCTTGTCAACACGTGGGTGTCACCGAATCACCTGACCACCCTGCGTCTGTTGATCGGGCTCGCAGGCGCTTTGTGTCTGGCTCACGGCGGATTCGCGTGGGTCAACGCCGGCGCTTTTCTGATCGTGCTATCCAATTTCGTCGACCACACGGACGGCGAACTCGCGCGTATCGGCGGCAAGTCGAGTCGTATCGGTCATTTTTACGATCTCGCGTGCGATGCACTCGTGACCGTGATGTTGTTCATCGGCATGGGAATGGGCGCCGGCACGGCACACCTGGGCGAACTCACGGTCGCGCCGGGTTGGCTCGGCGCGCTGGCCGGCATCGCGGTCGCGCTGATTTTCTTCCTGCGCATGCGCATCGAAGAGATGGCGGGCAAAGCGGGTACGAAGCAGGCGTCGGTCGGCGGCTTCGAAACCGAAGACGTGCTGTACCTGCTACCTATTGTCACGCTGACCGGCGTCGTGCTGCCGTTCGTGGTGGTCGCGTCGATCGGCGCGCCGCTGTTCGCCCTCTGGGTCGTGGTCGATTACTGGCGCGCCGCGCGCCGCGCCGCGCGCCGCGCCGCGCGTCCAGTGGTTGCCGCCAGCACTTCCGAAACCAGTCAAATGTGGGCAAGTGAATGAGTACACACGCCGATAACGACGTGATCTCGCCCGTTTCCACCACGCATTCGCCGGCCGCGTCGGCGTCCGGCACGGCTTCCGGCTCGGGCGTCGCGCCGAACGCCGATCAGGCGGTTGCAAGCCGCACCCGTGCGTTCGACACGCCGCGTCTGCGCAAGGATTTCGCGTCGCAAGATGCCTTCCTCTACATGGAAGATTTCCTCGCGCCCGAGGTCACCGCACAACTCGTGCAGAGCGCCCGCGGGCTGCTCGACGAAGTGAACCGCAACTATTTGCCGGGTCACAAGCAGGGTGGCAGCGTGAGCCGTCATACGATCGACCGTCTCGCGCCGTTCATCGCCGAGTTGTATCGCTCGAAGGAACTGATCGGCTGGCTCGAACAACTGAGCGGCGACAAGCTGCAGGTGTCGCCGGCCGACGATCCGCATGCGTACGCGCTGTATTACTACACGCGGCCGGGCGATCACATCGGCTGGCACTACGATACTTCGTACTATGACGGCCGCCGCTACACGCTGCTGCTCGGCGTGATCGACGAATCGTCGTGCCGGCTCGATTACGAACTCCATACGCGCAACCCGGACGTACCCGATCAGCCGGGTTCGGTGCAGATCCCGCCGGGCGGCCTCGTGTTTTTCGACGGCGACAAGCTGCGCCATCGCATCAGCGCGGCCGGCGAGAACGAAATGCGCGTATCGCTCACGTTCGAATACGTGACCGATCCGAACATGCGTCCGTGGCGCCGCTTTATCTCGAACATGAAAGACGCGATCGCGTACTTCGGTTTCCGCCAGGTGTTCCGTCAGATGACGAAGCGCGGCAAGGACCACGCATGAGTCGCGCTGCCCTGATTCTGCTGTCGATCGGGACGGCGCTGTTTGTCGGCCTGCTCGCGTGGCAGGGTTTCGGTTCGGTCGCCTCGACGCTGCTCGCGGCCGGCTGGGGGCTCGTGATCGTCGCAGCGTTTCACGTCGTGCCGCTCGTGCTGGATGCGGGCGCGATCTCCGTGCTGTTCGAGCGTAAGCGCGACGGCGCATATCACACGCTGTCGTGGCGCGACGCGCTGTTTGCACGCTGGATCGGCGAATCGGTGAATAGTCTGTTGCCGGCCGGCCAGATCGGTGGACCGGTCGTGATGGTGCGGCAACTGTCGCAGCGCGGCATGCGCATGCGCGATGCGGCCGCGGCGATCACCGTGAGCACCACCGCACAGGCGCTCGCGCAAATCATCTTCGCGCTGACCGGGCTGCTGCTGTTCGGCGCGTATGCGGCGCACGGCGCGCTGCAGGATCTGCAAACCGCGACCTTCATCGCCACCGGCGTGCTGGGCGCGATGATCGTCGGTTTCTACTATGCGCAGCGGCGTGGCCTGTTCGGCAAGCTGCTCGGCGTGGTCTCGAAGGTTTTCGGCAAGCGCGACTGGTCGTCGCTGATGACCCGCGCGGAAGCCGTCGATGCGGCCGTGCAGGCGATGTATCGCGAACGCGGCCGTGTTGCGGTGAGCTTCCTGTTGAGTCTGCTGGGCTGGATCGTCGGCACGGTCGAGGTGTGGCTCGCGCTGCGCTTTCTCGGTCATCCGGTCGACTGGGTCGACGCGCTGCTGCTCGAGAGTCTCGGCCAGGCGATTCGCGGCGCGGCGTTTATGATTCCGGGTTCGCTCGGCGTGCAGGAGGGCGGTTATCTATTGCTCGCACCGCTCGTCGGATTGCCGCCGGACGCGGCGCTGGCGCTGTCGCTCGCCAAGCGCGCCCGCGAAATCCTGCTAGGCTTGCCGGGTCTGCTGGTTTTGCACTTCAGCGAACGAAGCTGGCAACGGCGGCGCGCCACCGCGCCCGTGTCGGTTGCCGATTAACCTGTTTCTTTTAAAGGACCGCGCATGCGTGCCATCATCCTCGCAGCGGGCCTCGGCCTGCGTCTCCAGCAACCGCCGCAGGCACAGTTCCCGAAGTGTCTGTTGCAGTTCGACGGCATGAGCCTGCTCGAACGGCATCTGCAGATGCTCGAAACGGCCGGCGTGACGGATGTCGTGCTGGCGCTGGGCTTTCAACCGGAATCGGTGCAAGCTGAGCTCGAACGGATCAACTGGCCGCACAAGGTGGAGACGGTGATCAACACGCGCTTCGATCTGGGCAGCGTGTTGACGGTGCACACGGTGGCCGACGCGTTGACGCGTGGCGGCGACGTGCTGCTGATGGACGCCGACGTGCTCTACGACGAGCGCATTCTGAACGCGCTGGTGGCGGGCGAAACGGTCAACCGTCTGTTGATCGACCGTGATTTCGAAGCGGGCGACGAGCCCGTCAAACTGTGCCTGAAAGACGGCGTGCCGGTCGAACTGCGTAAGCAACTCGCGGTGAATCTCGAGTACGACACCATCGGCGAATCGGTCGGCTTCTTCCGCTTCCGTCAGGAAACCGCGCAGCGTTTTGCGGAGATCGTGGCGGGCTATGTCGACAGCGGCCGGGCCAACATGCCGCACGAAGAAGCGGTGCGCGACCTGCTGCTGGAGCGCAGCCAGGTGTTCGATACCGCCGACGTGACCGGTGCGCCGTGGATCGAAATCGACTTCCCGAACGACGTGGCGCGCGCCGCTACCGAAATCCTGCCGCAACTGCAACCGCTCGTCAGCGCGTCGCGTTAAACGTTTTGCTGTATTGCTGAAGGAAAGCCGGGCTCACGCCCGGCTTTCCCTTTTGTGCCTCCCGCTTTTCTGTTCCCGTTTCCCGTCGTGCGATCCGCATCGTTGCGCGCTCAACCATCGCGCGCCGACGCACGAACGCGCGTGCACGCACACGCACATCGCATAACTGTGCAAAAAGCCCCGCACGCCGCAACATCTGTTGCCGCTGCGATGCGATAATTGCCGCTTTACGCCGACGGTATTCCCAACCGTCGCCATGCCAATGCCTCTCGCTTTAGGCGCTTTCATTGTTCCGCTGATCGTCGCGTGCGCGATGTTCATGGAAAACGTGGACGGCACAGTCATCGTGACGTCGCTGCCCGTTCTGGCGCGCGATCTCGGCCAGGATCCCATCACCCTCAAGCTTGCCGTCACGTCGTATGTGATCGGCCTCGGCGTGTTCATTCCGATCTGCGGCTGGGTTGCCGACCGCTTCGGCTCGCGCACCGTGTTCCGCACGGCCATCGGCATTTTCATGGCGGGCTCGCTGATGTGCGCGGCCTCCACGTCGCTCGGCACGTTCGTGGTTGCCCGCTTTGTCCAGGGGATCGGCGGCGCGATGATGGTGCCGGTGGGGCGCATCATCATCTTCCGCTCGGTGCCGAAGTCGGACTTCATTCGCGCGGTCAACTATCTGACCGTGCCCGCATTGCTGGGTCCGGTGGTCGGGCCGCCGCTCGGCGGCTTCATCACCACGTATCTGCACTGGCGGCTGATCTTCTTCATCAACATTCCGATCGGACTGCTGGGTATCTGGCTCGCGAACAAACACATCGCGAACGTGCGCGAAGCGCATCCGGGCCGGCTCGACTGGACCGGCTTCGTGTTGTCGGCGAGCGGCGCGTCGCTGTTCATGCTGGGGCTCTCGCTGGTCGGCGGCGAACTGGTGTCGAATGCGGTGTCGGTCAGCATGTGCGCGATCGGCGTGGTGCTGCTGGTGGTCTACGTGCTCTATGCGAATCGCGTCGAGTTGCCGGTGCTCGATCTGCGCTTGCTGCGTATTCCGAGTTTTCATGCGAGCGTGGTCGGCGGTTCGCTGTTCCGTATCGGTCTCGGCGCGGTGCCTTTTCTGCTGCCACTCGCGTTGCAGGAGGGCTTGGGGATGACCGCGTTCAAGTCCGGCTCGATCACCTGCGCGTCGGCATTCGGATCGATCTTCATGAAGGCGGCAGCGTCGCGCATTCTCGGCCGTTTCGGATTCCGCACGGTGCTGATGTTCAACGCCGGTTGCGCGGGTCTCGCGATTGCTGTCTACGGTCTGTTCTTTCCGGGCACGCCGCATTGGCTGATCTGGTGTGTCGTGCTGTTCGGCGGCTTTTTCCCGTCGCTGCAATTCACCTCGCTGAACACGCTCGCGTACGCGGATATTCCGAGCCGCGACGTGGGGCGCGCAACCAGCGTGGCCAGCGTGATCCAGCAGATCTCGTTGGGCCTCGGCGTGACGATCGCGGGCATCGTGCTGCAGATTTCGCATAACGTGCAAGGTCATTCGAGCATCGTGTTCTCCGATTTCTGGCCCGCGTTCCTCGTGGTCGGACTGTTCTCGTTCCTGTCGATTCCGGTCACCGCGCGCTTGCCGCAGGGCGCCGGCGACGAGATCGCGCGAGGCAGCCGCGGCCGCGCGTGAAGCGGTTTTTGTGACGCACTGCACTGCGCGGCACTACGCATGATTCGCGACATACCGGCGGCGGTTTGGAGCAGTTGCGTGCGGTATTCGAGCTGCCGGATATCAGCGAATTGGTGTGCCGCAACATGCTCCGCATGCGTGCAACGGCTTCGCAAATAAAAGGAGTGCATGTTATAAGCGCAACACCGCGGTTGTTCTCGTCGGATAAAAAAATCGTCTTGGAGGATGTTCAATGAAGTTGTTTCCGAACGCCAAAACATCGGTCAGCGGGCTCGCGCTCGTCGCACTCGTATCGGTCTCGACCGGCTTTCTCGAAGCCACTCCGGCTTTCGCCAAACCGCCCGCGAAGGCTCAACCCGCGGTGCTGTCCGCGTCCGCCATCGCGGTCGCCGACAAATACAGCGCCGACGCGGCCGAGCAGATCTTCAAGGAAGGCGGCAATGCCGTGGACGCAGCGGTCGCCATCGCCTTCACGCTTGCCGTGACGTATCCGGAAGCAGGCAACATCGGCGGCGGCGGTTTCATGACGCTGTACGTGGACGGCAAGCCGTACTTCCTCGACTATCGCGAGCGCGCGCCGCTCGCCGCGACCCGCAACATGTATCTCGACGACAAGGGCGAGGTCATCAAGGGGATGAGTCTGTTCGGCTATCGCGCGGTCGGCGTGCCGGGCACCGTCGACGGAATGTGGCAGGCGCAACGCCGCTTCGGCAAGCTGAAGTGGAAGCAGGTGCTGGCGCCGGCGGTCCACTATGCGCGTGACGGCTTTATCGTCGATGCGCAATTGCAGAAGCGCCGCGACGACGCGGCAAAAGACTTCGACGGCAAGACCAACTTCGACACCTACTTCGGCAACCTGAAGGAAGGCGTGAACTTCAAGCAGCCCGATCTCGCCGCAGTGCTGCAACGCATTTCGGATCAGGGCGCGAAAGACTTCTATCAGGGCAAGACGGCGGACCTGATCGCGGCATCCATGCGCGGCCACGGTCTGATCACGAAGGCCGATCTGCAACAGTACAAAGCCGTGTGGCGCGATCCGATCCAGGCCGACTGGAACGGCTATCACGTGATTACCGCACCGCCGCCGAGCTCGGGCGGTATCGGTCTCGTGCAATTGCTGAAGATGAAGGCCGACATCGCGCCCGACTTCA
Source organism: Paraburkholderia xenovorans (assembly GCF_046030735.1). Taxonomy (GTDB): domain Bacteria; phylum Pseudomonadota; class Gammaproteobacteria; order Burkholderiales; family Burkholderiaceae; genus Paraburkholderia; species Paraburkholderia xenovorans_A. The sequence goes on along the minus strand of NZ_JAQQBV010000007.1, from coordinate 219,243 downwards.
AGGACGTCACGCTTAATTCCGCGCAATATGTGCATCTGATCGCGGAAATCGAGAAACGCGTGTTCGCCGATCGCGCGCAGTATCTCGGCGACCCGGACTTCTACAAGGTGCCGATCGCACAACTGACCGACGACGCGTATATCGCCAAACGCGCGGCCGAAGTCAATCCGAATACGCCTTCGGATACGAAGAGCGTGGTGCCGGGACTCGGCACGTCGATGCCGGAAAAGGCGGAGACCACGCACTTCTCGGTGATCGACAAGTGGGGTAACGCGGTGTCGAACACTTATACGATCAACGGCTATTTCGGCTCGGGCGTGGTGGCGGATCGCACCGGCATCGTGCTGAACGACGAGATGGACGACTTCTCCGCGAAGCCGGGCGTCGCGAACATGTTCGGCGTGGTGGGCAGCGATGCGAACGCAATCGAACCGAAGAAGCGTCCGTTGTCGTCGATGAGTCCGACCATTCTCACGAAGGACGGCAAGGTGTCGCTGGTGATCGGCACGCCGGGCGGCTCGCGCATCTTCACGTCGATCTTCCAGGTGATCAACAACATCTACGACTTCAACATGCCGTTGGCGGATGCGGTCGGCGCAATGCGCTTCCATCATCAATTGTTGCCGCCGAACACGATTTTCTGGGAGCCGTACAAGCCGATCGACGGCGAGCTCGCGAAGCAGATCGAGGCCAAGGGTTACACGCTGAAGGGGCAGGATTTCAGCGGCGACATTCAGGCGATCAAGGTCAACGGCGACACGCCGGAAGCGGCAGCCGATCCGCGTGGCCGGGGCGTGACGCGGGTGATCCAGTAAGCGTTTTCGTTTGAGCCGCGATGTTTGGAGTGATGCGGGGCGGCGCGTGTTTCGACGCGCCGCATACATCGCACGCGGATGAAGCACGGCAAAAAGCCTCGTGCGTGAGTCAGGCGACTCACGCACGAGGCTTTTTTACGCCCGTACTCAACTCGTCTGCTCGACCGGCGTCAGCGTCAGTTCGAGCCGTTGCGTGCCGCGCAGCACCGTCACGTTGACGGGTGTGTCGATACGCGACGCATCGAGCGTGCGTTGCAGGCTGTCAACATCGTGCACCGCGAGCGTATCGATCGCGATGATCGTGTCGTCGGTGCGCAAACCGCCGAGCGCGGCCGGGCTGCCTTTGACGATTTCCATCACATGTACGCCGCTTTCCGAACTCAAGCCGAAGTAGCGCTGCACGCGGCGCGACAACGGCGTCGTGGTGCCGGCCACGCCGATATATGCGCGCCGCACGCGACCATGCGCGAAGATCTGCATGATCACCCACTTCGCGGTATCGATCGCGGTGGCGAAACAGATTGCCTGTGCGCCCGGAATGATCGCGGTATTCACGCCGATCACCTGACCCGCCGAATTGATCAGCGGACCGCCTGAATTGCCGGGATTCAACGCGGCGTCGGTCTGGATCACGTCGTAGATCATGCGGCCCGAATTCGAGCGCAGCGAACGGCCGAGCGCCGAGACCACGCCGGTCGTGACGGTTTGCGCGAGGCCGAGCGGATTGCCGACCGCGATCGCGATCTGCCCGACCTGCAGCTTCGACGATTCGCCGAGTTCGACATGCGGCAGCGGCTCGGGCGAGCCGATACGCAGCACGGCCAGATCGCTGCCGGGATCGTCGCCGACCAGATCGGCGTCGAATTTCGCGCCGTCGGCGAGCGTCACCTGAATGTGCGTGGCGCCATGCACGACGTGGCTGTTGGTGAGCAGATAGCCGTCGGGCGTGAACAGGAAGCCGGAGCCGGTGCCGCCGCGCGCGCGGCCGTCTCGGCCAGGCGGACTGCCGGGCAGGCGGCGCTCGACGGAAATGAAGGCGACCGCCTGCTGGACGCGTTCGAGCGCGCCGATCACGGTGCGGGAATAGGCGTCGAGTAGCGCGTCGTCGGATGAGGCGGTGAGTAGATCGGGCCCGGGGGCGTCGGATGCGGCGCGCGACAGGTCATCGATGAAGCGTGGGCGGCTTCCCATGGCGATGCTCCGGATAAGCGGAACCGCAGATGCAGGGCGTCGCAGGGGTTTTCAAGAGCCGCAGGCCGGGCTGGCGAGGTGCTTGCTGCTGCTGTAGATGAGACACTTCCCAATGATGACCTGCGTGGGCGCCGCCGCTGCGGCGCTCGAGCGGTTCGCCATACCAAGGAGCCAGCCATCATGAATTCGCCCGCCACTCCGGCATCCTCAGTCACCTCGGACGCGCCGGCCGAGCCGCGCATCGAATCGCTCAGTGCGATCACGCTCGCCACCCGCGACATGCCGCGCGCCGTGCTGTTTTACGAAACACTTGGTTTTGCGCGTCAGTTCGGCGGTCCGCAGGAAGCGTTTACCTCGTACGCGTTCGGCGGCTCGTTTCTGAACCTGATCGTCGACGCGCGCGCACCGGTCGCCTGGTGGGGCCGCGTGATCGTCTACGTGTCCGACGTCGACGCGTTGTACCGCAAGGCGCTGACGGCCGGTTTAAAGCCGTCCAGCGAGCCCGCCGATGCACCGTGGGGCGAGCGCTATTTCCACATCTCCGATCCGGACGGTCACGAACTCAGCTTTGCGAAGCCGCTTCGTCAGCAAAGGAAGGACGGTTCGCAAAACTCGTTATGATGATCGTCACCCACGCATGCAGGCGTCGCGTGAACACGCGGTGGCCGCGCCGGTAACATGGCTGACATTTCGCGCTTCGATAATCGAATGCGATCGCGGCGCGTGCGTCGCGTGCCTATCTATTTCCGTTGCCAGGAGAACCGCAATGAAAGAGCAGGATCCGAGACCTGAAGCCGAATCTCTGGCCGAACGGCAACGCCGCTTCGAGGAAGACCTCATCGACGCCTATGACGAGGAACTCGAAATGGAGGTCGACGACCGCATCATCGACGGCGCCGAAGGCTTCACGCCCGAGCATCGCGAGGCGCGCAAGATGTATTTCCGCGAACTGTTCCGTTTGCAGGGCGAACTCGTCAAACTGCAGGACTGGATCGTGCAGACCGGTCACCGGCTCGTGGTGATTTTCGAGGGACGCGACGCGGCGGGTAAGGGCGGTGCGATCAAACGCATCACGCAGCGTCTCAATCCGCGCGTGTGCCGCGTGGCGGCGCTGCCGGCGCCGAACAATCGCGAACGCACGCAATGGTATTTCCAGCGCTACGTATCGCATTTGCCGGCCGGCGGTGAAATGGTGCTGTTCGACCGTAGCTGGTACAACCGCGCGGGCGTCGAACGCGTGATGAATTTCTGCAGCGACCAGGAATACGAAGAGTTTTTCCGCTCGGTGCCGGAGTTCGAAAAGATGCTCGCGCGTAGCGGCGTGCAGATTCTCAAGTACTGGTTTTCGATCACCGACGAAGAGCAGGAAATCCGCTTCCAGAACCGCATCCACGATCCGCTGAAGCAATGGAAGCTGAGTCCGATGGACCTGGAAAGCCGCCGCCGTTGGGAGGCTTATACGCAGGCGAAGGAAGTCATGTTGCAGCGCTCGCATATTCCCGAGGCGCCGTGGTGGGTCGTGCAGGCAGTCGACAAGAAGCGCGCGCGCCTGAACTGCATTCATCATCTGCTGAGCCAGGTGCCGTATCACGAGATCCAGCATTCGCAGATCGAATTGCCGGCGCGCGTTTATCACGACGAATACAGCCGTCAGCCGGTGCCGGCGTCGATGATCGTGCCCGAAGTGTATTGAACGACCTGTCCGCTCGAAACGGAGCGGCGATAAAAAAAGCGCGAGCCAAAAACTCGCGCTTTTTTGTTTCCTCAGAAGTAGGCGTTGCTCAGAACACCATCCGGAACAGCCAGTACAGGCCCGCAGCGAGCGCGATCGAGACCGGCAGCGTCAGCACCCACGCGAGGATCAGGCTGCGCACCGTGCCCCATTGCAGGCCCGAGCCGTTGGCCGCCATCGTGCCGGCCACGCCGGAGGACAGCACGTGCGTCGTCGAAACCGGCAAGCCGTACGCATCGGCGGCGCCGATCGTCAGCATCGCCACCAGTTCCGCCGAAGCACCCTGCCCGTAGGTCAGATGCTGCTTGCCGATCTTCTCGCCGACTGTCACGACGATGCGCTTCCAGCCCACCATCGTGCCCAGACCGAGCGCGATCGCGACGGCCACCTTCACCCAGGTCGGAATGAACTTGGTGGCGTGATCGGTTTGCGCCTTGAAGTTGTCGATGATCTTGCGGTCTTCCGCGGAGAAGGCCGGTTGCTTTGCCTTATCCATCAGACGGATCGCTTCGGACGTCACGTACATGTTGTTACGCACGTTGTCGACGATGCTTTGCGGCACGTTGGCGAGCGAGCCCGACGCGGACACCTGCTTGCCGATCACGTCGGTGAGTTGCTGCAACGCCGGCAGCGTGGCGGGCGTCAACTGACGCGTGCGTACGTAGGCTTCGACGTCGGCGCGCGGATTGACCGACGGCGCGGCGCCCTGGGTGTACTTCGCGAGCGTCGCCGACGTTTGTTGCGCGACCGCGAGGAAGGTTTGCGTTTCGGTCGGCGTGACCGCCTTGTTCAATGCATACGCGGTCGGCACCGTGCCGATCAGGATCAGCATGATCAGGCCCATGCCTTTCTGTCCGTCGTTCGAACCGTGCGCGAACGAAACGCCGGTACACGTCAGAATCAGCAGGCAGCGAATCCAGAACGGCGGCGGCTCTTTGCCCTTCGGCTCGGCATACAGCGCCGGCACGCGCACCACGGCTTTCAGGATCAGCAGCAGCAGGCCGGCGAGCAGAAAGCCGACCAGCGGCGAAAACAGCAGCGACTTGCCGACGCCGAGCGCCTGCGTCCAGTCGACCCCGCTCGTGCCGTTCGAGCCGTGCAGCAGTTGATTCATCAGACCTACGCCGATGATCGAGCCGATCAGCGTATGCGAGCTCGACGACGGCAATCCGAAATACCAGGTGCCGAGATTCCAGATGATCGCGGCGATCAGCAGCGCGAAGACCATCGCGAAGCCGGCGCTGCTGCCGACCTGAAGAATCAGTTCGACGGGCAGCAATTGCAGAATGCCGAACGCGACCGCGCCGCTCGAAGTCAGCACGCCGAGAAAATTCCAGCCGCCTGACCACACCACCGCGATATTCGGCGCAAGCGAATGCGTATAGATCACGGTGGCGACCGCATTGGCCGTGTCGTGAAAGCCGTTGACAAACTCGAAGCCGAGCGCGATCAGGAGCGCGACGCCGAGCAGAAGATAGGGGAGAACTGAACCTTCGCGGACCGGTTGTAAGTCGTCCATAAGATGCATGGCGCAGTACACCGCGCCAATTACGATCACAACCAGAAAAACGATCAGGCCGATATTGCGGCCCTTTCCATTTGTGGAGCTTGATTGCGGGTACGAAAGTTCCGGCATGACGGGCCCCAAAAGTTGGTCGCGGAACTATCGATCCTGCTGGCGCCGTGTGTCGTAATGATGACAGCGGTATGACGCATCGGCGGGAAGGCCGCTGGCAAGGGGCGTGCACTATGCATCGCGATTTTTTTGTGCGTCGCAGTAAGGTGCGATGGCGATTTCAGATCATTGTTTGGCCGATAGAAACTGGACTACTTTGTTCTTCATACGGATCGTATTGTTCAGTTGTTTTAATTCACGCGCGTTCTCTCCGTGTTACAGCGGTGATGGAATGCGGATATTCGCCAGGTCCTTTTTTTGCTACGCTGGCAGAAGGTATCGGCGAGGACCTTCGATGAAACGAAACACCCATGGGACCGAGCGGCACGCGGCGGATGGCGGGCCTGTCGACGTACAAATGGCGGAACCGGCCTTCGCGTCGTACGCTGCGCCGCTTGTCGACGAAGCGATCGAACAGGCCGCCGCGGTGCGCGAAGATGCGTCGCCCGAGGCGCTGCACAAGCTGCGGGTCTCGCTGCGGCGCTTGCGCTCGCTGTGGTGGGCGTTTTCACCGCTGCTCGAGAAGGGCGAGAACACTCGCCAGCGTGCGCTCTACAAATATCTGGCAAGCGCAGCAGGGAAAACGCGAGATTGGGACATTCTGATCGAGCTGATCACGCGGGAAGACGAAAGCGCGCCCGAGATGCGCGCGAAGCTCGAAGAGGTGCGCGGCGGCGCGCTCGCGACGAGCCGCGAAACGCTGTCGAATGCGGACGTCAAACATCTGTTGCGCGACGCGTTGACGAGCGCAACGAAAGAACTCAACACGGCGCACGAGCGCGTACCGCTGCGCAAATTCGCGGACAAACGCGTGGCCGCTTCCGAACGGTCGCTGAAAAAGCGCATGAAACGTGCGTCTCATGCGAAACGCGCGAACTATGCGGCATTCCACGACGTCAGGAAGGCGGGTAAGAAATTGCGCTATCTGCTGGAGTTTTTCGGCCCTGTTTTGCAGGGCGGCCACAAGCGCACGTTGAAGCGTTTGAAGCAGATTCAGAAACGTTTCGGAAAGCTGAACGATATCGTCGCCAGCGAAATGCTGTTGCGTGACAACGCGAGCCTGCTGGCCGGCGCAGGCGATACCGGCGGCGCGCAGGATTGGCTCGCGAAGGAGCGCAAGCGGCGGATGCGTTCGGCAGCGGGCTTGTTGCGCAAGGGCTAAGCGAACTCAGTGCGAGGCACGCGAACGATCGGCAAAGGAGGCGGTGCGCACGTGGCACATCGATCGCTCACATGGCGTTGGCGGTGGCGCAAGCGCTCGCGCGCGTGGACCAACGCCGTGTCGCGTTACGTCGGCAACCATCCTTTTTTCGCGGGTCTTGTGGGCACGCTGATCGCGGTGTCGATGGCGGGGCTGACGTTGTTGACTGTCGACAGCGGGCGCGCGGACGCGCTCGATCATTCGCGCGAAACCGCGCAAAATCTTGTGTCGATCATCTCCAGCGACCTCGAGCGCAACGTCGAAATCTACGACCTGTCGTTGCAGGCAATGGTCGACGGCGCGCGTCACCCGGTCACGTGGACGCTGCCGCCGAACGTGCGGCAGGCCGTGCTGTTCGATCGCGCGATCGCGGCGGCTTATGTGGGCGGCGCATACGTGATCGGGCCGGATGCGCAGGTGATCGCGACGCAGCAAGGCGAAGTCAATACGTCGGTGCGCTTTGCGGACCGCGATTATTTTCTCGTGCATCAGCACAGCCCGAATGTCGGACTGTATTTCTCGCATCCGTTCCGCTCGCGCCTGCGCGACGGCAAATTGTCGATCGGTCTCACACGCCGTATCGACACGCCCGATCACGCATTCGCGGGCGTCGCGCTGCTGGCGATCCGCATCGAGTACTTCCAGCATCTGCTGGACCGCGTCAATACCGGCGATAAGGGCTCGGTGTCCATCCTGATGGACGACGGCACCGTGCTCGCGCGCAAACCTTTTATCACCCGCGATATCGGTACGACTATCGCCAGGTCGCCGACCTTCCAGACGATGGTGACGCATGCTTCGGGTTCTTACGTCGGGGTATCGCCCGTGGACGGCGTGCGCCGGATCTTCACCTATGCGCATGTGCCGGGCACGCCGCTGATCACGGTGGTCGCGCCGAGCGTGGACGATGTGCTCGCGCCGTGGCGGCATCGCAGCCTGATTGTCGGCATGCTCACGGTCACGTTCGGCGCGGTTTTCATCATAGTGTCGTGGCTGCTGGCGTTCGCGTTGCGCGACAAGCTCAGTGCACAAGCCGCGCTGGTGCGTCTCGCTGCGACGGACCCGCTAACGGGACTCAGCAATCGCCGTGTGCTCGACAACCGGCTCGACGAGGAATGGCGGCGCGCGCGGCGCAACGGCACGCCGCTCACCGCGCTGTTCATCGATATCGACCACTTCAAGCAATTCAACGACACGTATGGTCACGCGAGCGGCGATGAGGCGCTGGTCGCCGTAGCGGAATGCATTTCGGCGACGGTGCGACGCTCGATCGATCTGGTTGCGCGTTACGGCGGCGAGGAGTTTGCCGTGTTGTTGCCGGACACGAGCGCCGAAGGCGCGCTCGTCGTCGCGGAAAAGATTCGGCGCAACGTGCAGGGTCTCGCGATCATTCGCAGCGACGGCGAAACGAGCCGGGTTACGGTAAGCGTAGGCTGTGCGACCTTCGTGCCGGCGGACGGAACGACTGCATTGGATCTGCTCGCCGCGGCTGACCGGCAGCTTTATGCAGCGAAAGCGGCGGGCCGCAACCGTGTGCAGGCGTCGACGCAAACTGCGAGTTCGATGGCCGCGCAGAACCCGCCGTGACTGACCACGGCAGTCGTCGCGCAGCGCGGTCGAGCGCGATTTGTGCCGCTCACACGCGTTGACCGCGCCTCGGCGCGAGACCGCGTAGTGTGATCGCGTCGCGCGCATCGCTTGAAGACGCCCACGCGCGCTGGCCTGCCGCGAGTTCATCCGCGGGCGACAGCGATGCCACCGGAAAGCCGCGTCTTTGCCACGCGTCGAGGCCGCCTCGCAGCGCGCGAATCCGCGTGTAGCCGTTGCGGCGCATTCGCTGCGTGATCTCGACGGCCGTCGCGCTGTCCGGACAGATGCAATAAATCACCCTGTCATACGCGAGCAACGCGCCGTCGATCTGTTCGGGCGAGTGCGGATCGAGCGCCAGCGCGCCCGGTATGCCGCGGCGCGCTGCGTGTTCGTTCGATGCCGGCGGCCGCGCGTCGAGTACTCGCGGCGTTGCGAGGCGGCGCCATCCACCGGCCGCCTGAGCGTCGGCGTCGACGTCGGTCGGGGCCTTCGCATTGGCGGCGAAGCGCTGCCGTTCGCGGCGCCGCTGCAGCATACGAAACACGAAATACAGTAGCGCCACGCCCAGCAAAATATCGATGACGGTGCCCCCGCGCGCCCTGACGAACGCGAGCAGCATATGCAGTTCCCGTTCGGCCGCCGCGCCGCCGAGCAGCCAGAAGGTCGCCCATGCAAGCGCGCCGGCGAAGTCCCAGGCTGCGTAGATGCGTACGTCGACGGCGGTCGTGCCCATCAGCGGCGGAGTGATCAGACCGAGTCCGGGGACGAACTTCGAGATCGCGACGAGCGGCACGCCGAAGCGCTCGAACAGCGAACGCGCTTTGTCGAGTTTCGCATCGGCTGCGGGAGAGAATCGCGCGAGCGCGGCCATCAGCTTGCGGCCGTAGATGCGGCCGGCGGCGAACCAGGCGCCGTCGCCGAGCAGTGCGCCGAGCACGGCCGCGCACAACACCGGCCAGAACGACAGTGTGCCGGCCGCGATCGCCGAACCGGCGAACAGCAACACGGGGACGGCGGGCACCGGTACGCCGAGGCGGGTCAGCAGAACGTTGAGAAAGACCACTGCGCCGCCCCAGGTGGTGATCGCCGATGGCGGGAGCTCTAGCACGTGGATCTCCTGGAAGCGTGGTTATGCCGGCCGGCAGTGGATGCCCGTTGCGCTGAGACGCAAGGTTTGTTCCCGCTGCCGGACCGTTCTATGCCACTGAGGATACCCGATCGATTCGCGGGCGAAATCCATCCCGCAGGCCATGAGTATTTTCTTTGCGCTGCAAGTTCGTTCAAGACCTCACGGGAGTGCCGGTCCTAATCTGCGTGCTCGTCATCAATCGCAAGCTGTGCACGCCTGTTGCACAGCTGCCGCTGTCGGCGGCGATGTGCGGGATCGGCTTTGTCGTGGCGATCGTGCCGGCCTGCTTCGAAGCGCGCCCCCTGCTTTCCACCGCTTACGTATTGGCAATCGCGACCACGCCGGGGTTGCCCACGATCGACAGAAACTCGCGCCGCGTCGACGGATCGGTGCGGAACGTGCCGAGCATCCGCGACGTGACCATCGTGACGCCGGCCTTGTGCACGCCGCGCGTCGACATGCATTGATGCGCGGCTTCGAGAATCACGCCGACGCCCGCCGGTTGCAGCACGTCGTTCAACGTGTCGGCGATCTGCACGGTCATCTTCTCCTGGATCTGCAGACGCTTCGCGAATGCATCGACGAGACGCGCCAGTTTCGAAATGCCGACCACCCGATGCTGCGGCAGATAGGCGACGTGCGCGCGGCCGATGATCGGCACCATGTGATGCTCGCAATAGCTTTCGAAGCGGATATCTTTCAGCACGATCATTTCGTCGTAGCCGTCCACTTCGGAGAAGGTGCGCGACAGGATCTCGCTCGGGTCGACCTGATAGCCCGCGAAGAACTCTTCATAGGAGCGCACCACGCGCGCTGGCGTATCGAGCAGGCCTTCGCGCTGCGGATCGTCGCCGGCCCAACGCAATAGCACGCGGACTGCTGCTTCAGCTTCGTCGCGGCTCGGACGCTGCGCGTCGCTCGTGGTCGTAGCCCTGGATCGGGTTTTTTTCTCTTTGCTGCTGGCCATCCGTCGCTCCTCTGGGATCGCGCGTCGACGCTTGACGGAGCGCGCGGGTTCAATGAGTGCGGCCATTGTTCCATGTTTTGCGGTGGCTCGTATCGATGCCGCTTTGCCGTCGGGCCTTTTTGCGGCGGCCGCGCGTATTCTTCTGCGACCGCGCGTGGCCTTATTTCGGCCACTCGTCCTTGTCGTCGTTGAAGAGTTCGGCGACCACGCCGCGCAGCCAGCTACCCCGCGGATCGTTATGGAACTTGCGATGCCAGTGCTGCCGCAGATCGAAGCGCGGCAACGGCAGCGGCGGCTCGACCAGCGTGATCGACGCATGCTCGGACACGTACGCGAAGCCGATCGCGTGCGGCACGGTGGCGAGCAGATCGGTGCGCGCGAGGATGAAGGGCAGGCTCATGAAGTGCGGCGTTTCGAGCACGGCGCGCCGCTTGATGCGCTTCTTCTCAAGGTAGTGTTCGAGGACTTCCTGGCTGCGTCCTTCGGCACGCACCACGGCGTGCCCCGACGCGACGTATTGAGGCAGCGTGAGCGGCGCCTTCGAAAGCGGGTGGCCGGTGCGCATCAGGCAAATGAAGCGGTGCGTGAAGAGCCGTTGCTGAAAGAAGTTGTTGCCGCCGAGATCGGGAAAGTAGCCGACCGCGAGATCGACGTCGCCCGATTCGAGACCGCGTTCCACATGCGACGGTTTCAGCGACACCGAGCGCAGATTCGCATGCGGTGCGAGTTCGGCGAAACGTTGCAGCAGGCGCGGCAGAAACACGATTTCGCCGACATCCGACAGCGCGATGGAGAACGTGTGCGTGCTCGTGTTCGGATCGAAGTCTTGTGCTTCGAGCATGCCCTTCTCGATGCGCAGCAGCGCGTCGCGTGCGGCGGGCAGGATCGCGAGCGCGCGCGGCGTCGGCTCCATGCCTTTCGACGTGCGCACGAACAGTGGATCGTCGAAATAGTCGCGCAGGCGGCCCAGCGCGGTACTGACGCGGGGTTGGCTGACGCCGAGCTGTTCGGCCGCGCGGCTGACGTTGCGGGTGTCTTCCATCGCGACCAGATAGGGGATCAGGTTGAGATCCAGGCTTGTCTCGGACATGGTTTTCTAGTGGCGGTGCTTAAGGACGGTCTATGTGGTTTATATATAAAGGGTAGCCGAATAATCTGCTTTCCGGATAGCGGTTCATCCGTGGAAACGACCGTAAGGGTCGGCGTTAAGGGAAATCCCTTGCCTTGACAAGGTAGCCTCAGCACAACCATAATCTGCCGGAACGTTCGCTAAACGAATCACTGTTCACATAACGAACAAATTTAACGCGAGCAAACCGAAGGCGCCAGCTTGCATCTTTGACCCGGCGAGCCGCCGCCCGCATCAGGCCCGGAGACCGTTCGTCAGGCGCCTGTCCGCACGGCAGGCAAGCGGCGGCACGCAGCGCCCCAAAAGGAAATTCGACATGATCAACAAGATTTTCGAGTCACTTCAATCGGCGGTGGCCGACGTGCACGACGGCGCGACCGTCATGATCGGCGGCTTCGGTACGGCCGGCATGCCGTCCGAATTGATCGACGCGCTGATCGAACAGGGCGCGCGCGAGCTCACCATCGTCAACAACAATGCCGGTAACGGCGACATCGGCCTCGCGGCGCTGCTCAAAGCCAAACGCGTGCGCAAGATCATCTGTTCATTCCCGCGCCAGAGCGATTCGTATGTGTTCGACGCGCTCTATCGCGCCGGCGAAATCGAACTGGAACTGGTGCCGCAAGGCAATCTCGCGGAGCGGATCCGCGCGGCAGGTGCGGGCATCGGCGGTTTCTTCACGCCCACCGCGTATGGCACGCTGCTCGCCGAAGGCAAGGAAACCCGTCTGATCGACGGCCGGCATTACGTGCTGGAAGCGCCGTTGCATGCGGACTTCGCGCTGATCAAGGCGTACAAGGGCGACCGCTGGGGCAATCTCGTGTATCGCAAGACCGCGCGCAACTTCGGTCCGATCATGGCGAGTGCGGCGAAAACCGCAGTCGTGCAGGTATCGAAAGTGGTGGAGCTCGGCGAGCTCGATCCGGAGAACATCGTCACGCCGGGCATCTTCGTGCAACGCGTGATCGAAGTGCCGCAAGCGACGCATCAAGCCGAACTGGCATCCGCGACCGCAGCCTGAGGAGACCGACATGAAAAAACTGACCCGAGACGAAATGGCCAAGCGCGTTGCCCAGGACATTCCTGAAGGCGCTTTTGTGAACCTCGGTATCGGCGTGCCCACGCTGGTGGCGAACCACCTCGCCGCCGACAAGGAAATCTTCCTGCACAGCGAAAACGGTTTGCTGGGCATGGGCCCGGCGCCCGCGAAAGGCGAGGAAGACGACGAGCTGATCAACGCCGGCAAACAGCACGTCACGTTGCTGACGGGCGGCGCGTTTTTCCATCACGCCGACTCGTTCGCGATGATGCGCGGCGGCCATCTGGACTTCTGCGTGCTCGGCGCGTTTCAGGTGTCGGCGAAGGGCGATCTGGCGAACTGGCATACCGGCGCGCCCGACGCGATTCCGGCGGTGGGCGGCGCGATGGATCTCGCGATCGGCGCGAAGCAGGTGTACGTGATGATGGAACACCTGACCAAACAGGGTGAAAGCAAGATCGCCGCCGAATGCACATACCCGGTGACGGGCGTGGGGTGTGTCGATCGCATCTATACGGACCTCGCGATGATCGACGTCACGGAGCAGGGGCTCGTGGTGCGTGAGATCTTCTCGGACATCGGCTTCGACGCGCTGCACGAGTTGACCGGCGTGCCGTTGATCGACGGGACTCAGGCTTGATTAGCGCGGGGCCTTGCGCTGGCGCGCTGCCTGCGTTGAGCGTAGCGGCGGCGCGCGTTGGCGCGGCACGAAAGACCCGAAAGACCCTTCGCGCAAGTCGGATGCCGCCGGCGTCAACGACGCCACGCCGCGTTTAGCGCACAATACGCCGCAACGCCTGCTGCGATCGCGGTAGGCGGCGAACTCTTCCTTTCGATTCTCCCGATCATCGAAGCCATCATGCTCGACTCCAGCGCACGTTTGACCGGCCTTCTTTGCGGCACGCAGCCGATGAACGACATCTGGGCGCCGCGCGCCACGCTGCAACGGATGCTCGACGTGGAGGCGGCGCTCGCGCGCGCTTCGGCCGCGCATCAGGTAATTCCGCAGTCCGCCGTGTCCGCGATCGAAGCTGCGTGTCAGGCGGACCAACTCGACGCCGATGCACTCGCGCGTGACGCCGCGCTTGGCGGCAATCTCGCGATCCCGCTCGTCAAGCAACTCACCGCGCGCGTGAAGTCGGCCGACGCCGAAGCGTCGAAGTACGTGCACTGGGGCGCGACGAGCCAGGACATCATCGATACCGCGACGGTGCTGCAATTGCGCGACAGCTTCGATCTGCTCGACAGCGGTCTGCAAGCCACCTGCGCCGCACTCGCGAAGCTCGCGGAAGCTCACCGCGCGACGCCGATGATCGGCCGCACCTGGTTGCAACAGGCGTTGCCGATCACGCTCGGTCTGAAATTCGCGCAATGGCTCGATACGTTGCTGCGTCATCGCGACCGGCTCGATGCATTGCGCGAGCGCGTGCTGGTGCTGCAGTTCGGCGGCGCGGCCGGTACGCTCGCAAGTTTGCGCGACGCGGCGCCACAAGTCACGCAATCGCTTGCTGAAGAACTCGCGCTCGCTGTGCCTGCTTTGCCGTGGCACACGCAGCGCGATCGCATCGCCGAAACGGCGGCGTGGTTCGGCATGCTGATCGGCACGCTCGGCAAAATCGCGCGCGACATCTCGCTGCAAATGCAAACCGAGATCGACGAACTCGCCGAACCCGCGGTTGCGGGCAAAGGCGGTTCGTCAACGATGCCGCACAAGCGCAACCCGGTGGGCTGCGCCGCGGTGCTGACCGCGGCGACACGCGCGCCGGGTCTCGTCGCTACCGTTTTCGCCGGCATGGTGCAGGAGCACGAGCGCGCGCTCGGCGGCTGGCAGGCCGAATGGGACGCGCTGCCGGATCTCGCGCGACTCGCGGGCGGCGCGCTCGCCAATATCGAACAGATCGCCGCGGGCCTGAACGTCAACGTGCCGCGGCTCGCGAAAAATCTCGACATCACGCACGGTTTGATTCTCGGCGAAGCCGTGATGCTCGCGCTCGGCGACAGCATCGGCCGGCTCGATGCGCATCATCTGGTCGAGCGCGCATCGAAAGCGGCGATTGCCGGCGGCAAGACGCTGTTCGATGTGTTGTCCGCCGATGCCGCCGTCACCGAACATCTTCCGCTCGAGCGCTTGCGACAACTGCTCGATCCCGCACAATACGTCGGCCAGGCGCACGCTTACGTGGACGCCGCGCTGGCCCTTCATCACGCGCGCGTGACTCGCGCGACCTCAAAGGAGTAACCGGTATGCCCTACGCCGCAGTTAACGGCACCGAGCTTCATTATCGAATCGACGGCGACCGTCACGGCAACGCACCGTGGATCGTGTTGTCGAATTCGCTCGGCAGCGATCTGTCGATGTGGACGCCGCAAGTCGCGGCGCTGTCGAAGCAGTTTCGCGTGCTGCGATACGACACACGCGGCCACGGCCATTCGGAAGCGCCGAAAGGGCCGTATTCGATCGAGCAATTGAGCGGCGACGTGATCGGCTTGATGGACACGCTGAAGATAGCGCGCGCGAATTTCTGTGGGCTGTCGATGGGCGGTTTGACGGGCGCCGCGCTGGCGGCGCGTCACGGCAATCGTTTCGATCGCGTGGTGCTGTGCAACACGGCGGCGCGGATCGGTTCGCCTGAAGTGTGGGTGCCGCGCGCCGCGAAGGCCCGCACCGAAGGCATGAGCGCATTGGCCGACGCAGTGTTGCCGCGCTGGTTCACGGCCGAGTACATCGAACGCGAGCCGGTCGTGCTGGCGCTGATCCGCGATGTGTTCGTCCACACCGACAAGGAAGGCTACGCGTTGAATTGCGAAGCGATCGACGCAACCGATCTGCGTCCCGAAGCGCCCGGCATCAAGTTGCCGACGCTGGTGATCAGCGGCACGCACGATCTGGCCGCGACGCCCGCGCAAGGCCGCGAACTGGCGCAGTCGATTCCGGGCGCGCGTTATGTGGAACTGGACTCATCGCATATCTCCAACATCGAGCAGGCGGACGCGTTCACGAAGACCGTGCTCGACTTCCTGACGGAGCAGCCATGAACGACGAAGATCGCTACGAAGCCGGACTCGGCGTACGTCGTGCTGTGCTGGGCGAAGCACATGTGGAGCGCTCGCTCGCAAACCGCACCGAGTTGACCGAAGAATTCCAGAACCTGATCACCCGCTACGCGTGGGGCGAAATCTGGACGCGCGAAGGTTTGCCGCGTCATACGCGCAGTTTGATCACCATCGCGATGATGGTTGCTTTGAACCGGAGCGAAGAACTGGCGTTGCATTTGCGCGCCGCGAAGAACAACGGCGTGACGCGCGAGCAGATCAAGGAAGTGCTGATGCAAACCGCGATCTATTGCGGCGTGCCGGCGGCGAATTCGGCGTTTCATCTGGCCGACAAGCTGTTTCGTGAAGATGACGCTGCGTCCGCCGGGAAACCTTGATGTAAGCGATCCGCAGGCTTCTGTTGAAAAGCGCGCGCTGATAAAACAGCGCGCGTTTTTTTATGCGGCTCCACGTTCGCGCGGACGTTCAGTCGACACAGCCGCATCAGCCGGCAATTGCAAACGCACCGCGCGCAACACAGTGTCTTTGATGACCTCGCGCCAATGCGCGAGTGCGGCCTTGTCCATCAGCGGTTCGCCGAGAAACGCGCCCAACGTGTACTGGTTGGCATTATAAAAATAGCCGAGCGACGCGATCATCAAATACACGTCGCGCGCTTTGACGTCGGCACGAAATACGCGCTGCGCGTGGCCCGCATCCAATAACTGCTGCACGACGGAAATCGCGTAGCCGGAAATCTCCTTCAGCTTCGACGATTTCTTCGCATGCTTGCCCTGATGCAAGTTCTCGCTCGACAGCAGCGTGACGAACTCGGGATGATCGAGGTAGTACTGCCACACGAACTCGACCATCTGTTCGAGCCCGTGAATGGGATCGTCGAGATCGAGATTCAGCTTGCTTTCGGCTTCGTTGAATTGCGTGTAGATGGTTTCCAGTACTTCGACGAACAACTGTTCCTTGCTGCCGAAGTAGTAGTAGATCATGCGGTCGTGCGAATGCGCCGCTTTGGAAATGCTCTCGACCCGGCCGCTTGCGTAGCCTTGCTTCGCGAATACCTTGATCGCGGCTTTCAGAATTTTGGCGCGGGTGTCCTGCGCCTGTTTCGCACGGATGCCGGTAGCGCCCGGCTTGCGGGCCGCAGTGGGACTCATGGCGGTCTCGGATCTCTTCGTTAGAGTCAGGTTAGCGACTGTACCGCGACATGCACCGCGCGTGATGATGCCGCGCCGCACCATTCGTCTACTCGCATCGACCCGTCGGAAAACTCGTTGCGCAGTCTATTTTGATCGAGTAGATTTCATTCAGGTTTGGTGTGGCAGATACTACACGAACGGTGAGTGACCGCAACATGGAAAATAGACGGATCGCGAGAAAGTACCTGTAAACAAGGGTTATTCGTGAGCCGGGCAGCACCGCTTGTCATGTCGTGCTTGTAATGTCGTATGGGAACCCCAACCATGACAGAACATACGAAGGTCGATTTCGGTGCGGAGCGTGTCGACGGCGAAACCGCGTCGACGCCGGGACCGACCGTGCTCGAAAAAGCGGCGCCGCGCAGCGAGCGCATGGCGTCGAACAAGATCGAGTGCAATGCGTGTCCGGTGTTGTGTCAGATATCCGCAGGCCGCACGGGCGCCTGCGATCGCTATGCGAATGCGGACGGCCGGTTGATTCGCGTCGATCCGGTGTTGTTTCTGTCGCGGACGGCTTCGTCTTCCGAAGTGGACGCAAGCACGGCGAATGCCACGGTCACATTTGGTGCATCTTCCGAAGCGCATGATCCCGCAGCCGAACAGGCGTTGTTTGTGACTGGAGTGGGCGCTTCGTCCACGTATCCCGACTACAAGCCCGCGCCCTTTATCGTGGCGTCGAAGCGCGACGACGTCGACATGATCACCGTCGTCACCGAGGGCATTTTCAGCTATTGCAGTTTCAAGGTGAAAATCGATACCGACCGCTTTCTCGGGCCGGAGCAATCGAACGTGCGCTGTCAGGGCGAAATCGTCGGCCACGTGACCACCGCGGAATACGGCTCGCAGATGCTGAGCGTGGGCGGCGTCCATCATCTGACCGGCGGCAGCAAGAAAGAAGGTCGCGTAACCTGCGACATGATGCTCGCGCTCGGCAATAAGGAGGCGGTTGAACTGAGCATCGACGGCGGCGCGAGCCTCGTGATTCGCGCGGGCGCGGCGCCGGTCGTCGACGGCGTGGAAGAGCAGCGCATGCGCGTGGGCTGCGGCTCGGCGACCATCGGCATCTTCGCGAAGCAATGGTTCGGTCACGTGGACGAAGTCGTGGTGGTCGACGATCACATTACCGGCGTGCTCACCGAACATCAGGCCGGCCGCTGTCTCGGCATGACGCGTTCAGGTCTGAAGATTCGCGGCAGGAAGTCGACGCCGGGGCGTTATTTTCAGGTGGCGAATCCGGGCACCGGTTGGGGCGGCACGGATATTCAGGACCCGCTCGCGATCGTCGAAGGTTTCGATCCGGCGCTTGCGAAACCCGGCATGCGCGTGCTGATGGTGTCGACGACCGGCGAACACGCGCAGTGGTACGAACTCGATCAGCACCTCGTGCCGCGCATGGCGGCGATGCCCGAGACCGTACGCCGCACGGTCGAGCGGATCGGCGAGAACTGCGAGCCGTCGCTGGCTACGGTGCTGTTTCTCGGCGGTGCGGGCGGCAGTTTGCGCGCGGGCGCTACCGAAAACCCGGTATTGCTGACGCGCGCGATCAAACGGAAACTGGTGAACGTGACATGCGGCGGCGCGCCGGCTTATGTGTGGCCGGGTGGCGGCATCACGGTGATGGTGGACGTGTCGCGCATGCCGGATCGTTCGTTCGGCACGGTGCCTACGCCGGCGATCGTCGCGCCGATCGAATTCACGATGACGTACGACGCGTATCGCGATCTGGGCGGTCATCTCGATGCGGTGCGTTCGCTGCAAAGCGTGCTGGCCGACGGGCCGGAGCATACGGAAGGCGCGCCGCTCGCGCGGCGCACGCTGGCGCGCAATGCTGAGAATCCGTGGCCGCTTGTCGTACCGTCTTTGTCTGGTTAACAACCGCCACGAGCGAACCGCCACGAGCCGTCACCCAAAATCTCCGTCACACACGATGAACGCAACCCGCAACCGGCTCGACGCGACACGCTGGCACTGGCAGCATGGTCCGATCGATCTGATCCTCAGCGCCGATGGCGAAACCGCAGCAGTGGACGCCGCGTATCACGCGTGCTGGTCGCGTTTCGTCGATGTGCTGCCGGAACTGGTGAGTGAATTGAAGCTGCTGCGGCAGGCCGTTTCTGAAGATGCGGCATTGAGCGATTGCCCGCTGAAAGGCGCGGTCGCTCGACGGATGTGGAACGCGAGCCACGCGCACCGTGCGCGCTTCATCACACCGATGGCCGCGGTGGCCGGCAGCGTCGCCGATGAACTGATCGCGGTGTTCGCGCGGCAAGGCGTCGCGCGCGCGTTCATCAACAACGGTGGCGACATCGCGCTGTATTTGTCGGAAGGACAGCGGTATCGGATCGGCGTGTTCGCCGATCTCGCGCAATACTCGGCTCGTACAGCAGCGGAAGAGCAGCCGCTCGATGCGAACCTGACGCTCGACGCAAGCACGCCGGTGCGCGGCATCGCGACGAGCGGCTGGCGTGGCCGCAGTTTCAGTCTCGGCATCGCCGATAGCGTGACCGTGCTTGCCCGCGACGCAGCAACCGCCGACGCAGCCGCGACAATGATCGCGAACGCGGTCGATCTGGATCATGCGGGCATCGTGCGCCGGCCGGCTTCGTCGTTGAAAGACGATAGCGATCTGGGCGAATTGCGAGTGACGGTCGACGTCCCGGTTTTGCCGCTACCGCTGATCGATTTCGCGCTGGCCCGTGGCGTGGAAATCGCGTGGCGCCTGGTCGAACAAGGTGTGATCGAAGGCGCTGCGCTGTTTCTGCAAGGGCGCACGCGCGTGGTCGGTATTCATCGGACCCGCGGGCTGCTCGCACCGCGCGCCGCAACAACAACGGAGGCTCCGTGTTCGACATACGCCGCGTGCTGACGCACGTAGAAGACATCTTCCACGAATTCGGTCCTGCGCCCGCGCAACCATTGCGGCGCGGTGCAATCGCGGC
The DNA here is from genome assembly GCF_046030735.1 of Paraburkholderia xenovorans. Taxonomy (GTDB): domain Bacteria; phylum Pseudomonadota; class Gammaproteobacteria; order Burkholderiales; family Burkholderiaceae; genus Paraburkholderia; species Paraburkholderia xenovorans_A. The sequence continues at coordinate 199,589 of NZ_JAQQBV010000007.1, read as the reverse complement.
CGTCATGACGAACCCGTTCGCCGGCCGCTACGAAGCGAAAATCGAGCACGCGATGGAAGCGCTGAAACCAATCGGCTTCGATATGGCGCAGCGGTTGCTCGCGGCGATGGCCGTGCCGCACGCGTCGATCGAAAGCTACGGCAAGGGCGCGATCATCGGCTCGCGCGGCGAACTCGAACACGGCGCGTTGTGGCATGTGCCTGGCGGCTATGCGATGCGCGAACTGCTCGAGAAAAACGGCGTGCCGACCAACGCGATCGTGCCGTCGACGAAAAAAGTCGGCGCGCCGTCCACCGCGCTCGACGTGCCGCTCACGCATGTCAACGCGAGCTATGTGCGCAGCCACTTCGACGCGATCGAAGTACGCGTGCCCGCCGCGCCCGCCGCCGACGAACTGGTCTATATCCTCGTGATGAGCACCGGGCAGCGTGTGCATGCGCGAGTCGGCGGACTCGCGAAAGACGCGATCGTCGGCAAGGACGGCTTGCGCTGAGCGCAGCGCGGTTTTACCCCATCGAAACTCGGAGAGCGAAATGGCAATCAGGCTTCGCAAGCTGATCGTGCAGGTAGATGAAGTGCGGATCGAAATGGGCCAGACCGTCGAGCCGCCCGCGCGCCGTGCGGTGGCGATCGCGGTGATCGACAATCCATACGCGGGCCGCTACGAAGCGAAGCTCGACGCGCTGATCGAAGCCGGCGAGGAACTGGGCGGCCTGCTCGGCGCGCGCTGCGTCGAAGCACTCGGCATCGAACCCGGCGACGCGCAAAGTTACGGCAAGGCGGCGATCGTCGGCGAGGCAGGCGAACTGGAACACGCGGCGGCGATCCTGCATCCGAAGCTTGGCGCGCCGTTGCGGGCAGCGGTCGAAAAAGGCGCGGCGCTCGTGCCGTCGGCGAAAAAAATGGGTACGCTTGGCACCGCAATCGACGTGCCGCTCGGCCACAAAGACGCCGCTTTCGTGCGCAGTCACTTCGACGCGATCGAAGCGCGCGTGTCGGACGCGCCGCGCGCGAATGAAATCGTCGTGGCGGTGGCGGTTACCGCGTCGGGCCGGCCGCTGCCGCGCATCGGCGGCTTGCAGGTGAGCGAGATCAAAGGCGAAGACGGTTTGCGCTAAGTCATTCAAGGGTTGCGATGCTTTCGAATTTGCTGGTACAGCTAGTCAACGGACTCGCCGACGCGTCGACGCTGTTTCTCGTCGCCGCCGGGCTGTCGTTGATTTTCGGCGTGACGCGCATCGTCAACTTTGCGCACGGCTCGTTCTATATGTTCGGCATCTACGTCGCGTATAGCGTCGCGAGCCGTTTCGGGCATACGTCCGGCGGTTTCTGGTTGTCCGTGCTGGCCGCCGCGCTGGTGGTGGCAGTGCTCGGCGCGCTGGTCGAGATGATCGTGTTGCGTCGTATCTACCAGGCGCCTGAGTTGTTCCACTTGTTGGCTACGTTCGCACTGGTACTGATCTTTCGCGATGCCGCGCTGTGGCTGTGGGGACCGGAAGACCTGTTCGGGCCACGCGCGCCGCACCTGGCCGGCGCGGTCGATTTTCTCGGCCATCCGTTGCCGACCTACGATATCGCGTTGATCGTGATCGGGCCGGTGGTGTTGCTGCTGCTCTGGTATGCGTTGACGCGCACGCGCTGGGGCACGCTGGTGCGCGCGGCCACACAGGACCGCGAGATGCTCGGCGCGCTCGGCATCAATCAGGCATGGTTGTTTACCGGCGTGTTCTTTGTCGGCGCGTTTCTCGCGGGACTCGGCGGTGCGCTGCAAGGGCCGCGCATGTCGGCGAATCTGTCGCTCGATCTGGAGACGATCGGCAATGCGTTCGTTGTCGTGGTGGTCGGCGGCATGGGCTCGATTCCCGGCGCGTTCGTCGCCGCGCTGATCATCGCGGAGATCAAGGCGCTGTGCATCGGCATCGGGCATGTGACGATCTTCGGCATCGGCTTGTCGCTGTCGCGCTTCACGCTGGTTGCCGAATTCGTCGTGATGGCGGTGGTGCTGGTCGTACGGCCGTGGGGTCTGCTCGGCAAGGCGAGCGCCGCGGTGCGCGGCATGGCCGCGCCCGAAACGCCGTTGCGTCCCGCGGGCCAGCGGCTCAAATGGCTGGCCGCGATCGCGTTGCTCGTGCTGCTGCTCGCGCCGCTCGCGGCCAACGTGTTTCCGTATATGCCGGTGTTGCTCGTCGAAATTCTGATCGCGGTGCTGTTCGCGACGAGTCTGCATTTCATCATGGGCCCCGGCGGCATGCATTCGTTCGGACACGCCGCTTACTTCGGCCTCGGCGCGTATGGTGCCGCGCTGTTCCTGAAGGTGCTGAACCTGCCGATGGAAGCCGCGTTGCTGCTCGGCCCGCTGCTCGCGGTAGCCGGCGCGCTGCTGTTCGGCTGGTTCTGCGTGCGGCTCTCCGGCGTCTACCTCGCGATGCTGACGCTCGCGTTCGCGCAGATCGTCTGGTCGGTCGTATTCCAGTGGGACGACGTGACCGGCGGCAGCAACGGCATTCTCGGACTGTGGCCGTCGAACTGGCTGTCTTCGCCGGTGGCTTTCTACTATGTGACGCTGGTGTGCGCGGTAATCGGCGTGGTGCTGCTGCGCAAGATGCTGTTCTCGCCGCTCGGCTATGCGATGCGGGCGTCGCGCGATTCGGTGCTGCGCGCGGAGGCAATCGGTATCGACGTAAAGCGCGTGCAATGGGCCGCGTTTGTGATCGCGTCGCTGTTTTGCGGGCTCGCCGGATCGCTGTATGCGTTCTCCAAGGGCACGATTTCGCCGGAAGTGATTAGCGTGAGCCGTTCCGTCGACGGCCTCGTGATGGTGTTGCTCGGCGGTTTGCAGACATTGACCGGGCCGATTGTCGGTGCGGCGGTTTTCACGTGGCTGCAGGACACCGTCGCGCGGCAGACCGATTACTGGCAGGCGTTGCTCGGATTCGCGATCCTGCTGCTGGTGATCGCGTTTCCGCAGGGTATTGTCGGTTTCATTCGCGAGCGTTTCGGCGACGAAACGGCTGCCGACAACATCGCGAAGAATACGGCGTCGCCCTCTCAAACCGCCGCGATCGAGGAGGGGCTATGAGCTTGCTGCGCGTGGCCGGCCTCTCCAAATCGTTCGGCGGCCTGAAGGCTGTCGACGATGTGTCGTTCGATCTCGAAGCCGGACAACTCCTCGCATTGCTCGGCCCGAACGGCGCGGGCAAGTCCACCTGCTTCAACATGGTCAACGGCCAGTTGCAGCCTTCGGCCGGTTCGATCCGGCTCGACGGACAGGAGCTCGTCGGCATGCGTCCGCGGGATATCTGGCGTCTGGGAGTCGGCCGCACGTTTCAGATCGCCGCGACCTTCAACTCGATGACCGTGCTCGAAAACGTGCAGATGGCTTTGGTCTCTCGCGAGCGCAAGACTTTCGGCCTGTGGAAATCGGCGGGCTCGCGTTACGCGGACGAAGCGCTCGCGCTTCTCGACCAGGTGGGCATGGCGGCCGACGCACAGCGAGCATGCGGCGTGCTCGCGTATGGCGACGTCAAACGCGTGGAGCTCGCTATCGCGCTCGCCAACCGTCCGAAGCTGCTGCTGATGGACGAACCGACCGCCGGCATGGCGCCGAAGGAGCGCAACGAATTGATGGCGCTGACCAAACGTCTCGTCACCGGGCACCAGATCGGCGTGCTCTTCACCGAACACAGCATGGATGTCGTGTTCGCGTACGCCGACCGGATGATCGTGCTCGCGCGCGGCAAGCTGATTGCCGAAGGCGATGCCGACACGATCCGCAACGACGTGCGCGTGCAGGAGGTGTACTTCGGCACCGGCAAGACGTTTCAGCCGCGTGCGCCGTTGCATGGCGATGCGAGCGGGGGAGCGTTGCAATGAGCGAGCCGATGCTGAAAGTCTCCGGCCTCAACGCGTTCTATGGCCGCGCGCATATCCTGTTCGACGTCGGTCTCGAAGTCGGCCGCGGCGAAGTGGTGGCGCTGATGGGCCGCAACGGCGCCGGCAAATCGACGACGATGAAAGCCGTGATGGGCTTGCTGCCGCGCAAGCACGGCGAAGTGCGTTTTCGCGGCGAGAACATCGCGGCGCTGCCGCCGTACAAGATCGCGCGGATGGGCATGGGCTTCGTGCCCGAAGACCGTCGTGTGTTCGCCGATCTGACCGTGATGGAAAACCTCGACACCGGACGTCAGCCGCCGCGCGAAGGTGCGCCGCAATGGACGCCCGAGAAACTGTTTCGTCTGTTCCCCAATCTCGGCGAAATGCCGAAGCGTCCCGGCGCGCAAATGAGCGGCGGCGAGCAGCAGATGCTGACCGTGTCGCGCACGCTGATGGGCAATCCGTATCTGGTATTGCTCGACGAACCGTCCGAGGGCGTCGCGCCCGTGATCGTCGAGCAGATGGCCGACATGATTCTCGAACTCAAGCGCGAAGGGCTGTCTATTCTGTTATCCGAACAGAATCTGCACTTCGCCGAGCTGGTCAGCGACCGCGCGTATGTGCTCGAAAAAGGGCAGATCCGCTTTAGCGGCACGATCGGCGAACTCGCCAGGAACGAAACCGTCAGACGCGCTTATCTGAGCGTGTGATTCCATCGGTGCGTCACGTGTGCGGCGTTGTCGACACGCGCGCGGCGCCGGGCAGTCGTTGCGAAAGGAGAGGCAGATGGCAGCAGAGACGTTGACAGGCTTGTCGGGCAAGGTCGCGGTAACTCACATCGGGCTTCTGTTATCTGGCGACATCGATCAGCCGATTCTCGACGCGAACACGCTGGTGATCGACGACGGCGTGATCGTTGCCGTCGGTCGCGAGAAAGACTGCGACCTCGAAGGCGCGCGCACCACGATCGATTGCAAAGGCACCGCGGTCGCGCCGGGCCTGATCGACTCGCATGTGCATCCGGTGTTCGGCGACTGGACGCCACGTCAGAATCAGATGGGCTGGATCGAATCGAATCTGAACGGCGGTGTGACCACGATGATCTCCGCAGGCGAAGTGCATCTGCCGGGGCGCCCGAAAGACGTGCTCGGTGTGAAGGCGCTCGCGATCACCGCGCAACGCTCGTTCGAAGGGATGCGCGGCGCCGGCGTGGGCGGCGGCGTGAAGGTGATGGCCGGTGCGCCGGTGATCGAGAAGGGGATGGTCGAGCAGGATTTCAAGGAGTTGTCCGAAGCCGGCGTGAAGCTGCTCGGCGAAGTCGGCCTCGGCAGCGTGAAAGGCGGCGAAGAAGCGGCGCAGATGGTCGCGTGGGCGCGCAAGTACGGGATTCAAAGCACGATCCACACGGGCGGTCCGTCGATTCCGGGCTCCGGTCTGATCGACCGCGACGTGGTGCTCGCCGCCGACGCGGACGTGATCGGCCACATCAACGGCGGCCATACGTCGCTGTCGTACAGGCATGTGTGCGATCTGTGCGAGCAATCGAGCCGCGCGCTCGAGATCGTGCACAACGGCAACGAGCGGATCGCGTTGCTGACCGCGCGTCATGCGATCGAACTCAAGTGTCCGCATCGGATCATTCTCGGCACCGATAGTCCGGCGGGTTCCGGCGTGCAACCGCTCGGCATTCTGCGGATGATCGCGTTGATTTCGAGCCTTGCCGACGTCCCCGCTGAAATCGCGTTCTGTTTCGCGACCGGCAATACCGCGCGGCAACGCAACTTGCGGCAAGGGCTGATCGAAGTGGGCCGTCCCGCCGATCTCGTGTTCATGGACCGCGCGCAGCACACGGCGGCCGACACGTTGCTGGAGAGCGTGCAACTCGGCGATATTCCCGGCGTCGGCATGGTGATGATCGATGGCCTGATCCGTTGCCGGCGCAGCCGCAATACGCCGCCGGCTACTGAAGTGCCGGTGGTGCTGTGAATCCGCGCGGCGGCAGCGACATAGGGCGAGCGCTTCGATGAGCCGCGTGCAGACCCTCACGCTCAACGTGAACGGCGCGACGCATAAGGTCAGCGCCGACGCCGACGCGCCGCTGCTTTATCTGCTGCGTAACGACCTCGCGCTGAACGGTCCGAAATTCGGCTGTGGTCTCGGCGAATGCGGCGCCTGCACGGTATTGCTCGACGGGATGCCGACGCGCTCCTGCGTGACCACCGCGAAGGTCGCGTTGGGCCGCGAGATCACCACGCTCGAAGGACTCGGCTCGCGTGCCGCGCTGCATCCGGTGCAGCAGGCGTTTATCGAAGAACAGGCCGCGCAGTGCGGCTATTGTCTGAACGGCATGATCATGACCGCCAAGGCGTTGCTCGATCGCGATCCGCATCCGGGTGACGAGACGATCCGGCGCGAACTGTCGCGCAATCTGTGCCGCTGCGGCACGCATGTCGAGATCGTGCGGGCGGTGCAGCGCGCCGCGCAATTGCTCGCCGAGCAAGCGTCGCGGGAGCGGGGAGCGCGCGTATGACCGGGCCGGATCTCAGCGTCGATCGCCGGGCCGCGCCGCCGTCGCGGCAGCAACTCTACGACGCGCGCAACGTGCTGATCGTCACGCGGCCGCCGCAGGCGCCGGTGCGCGCCGCGATTGGTCAGCCGGGTTCGCGCTCTTCGTTCGTGCCGACCGAAGCGGACATGTTTCTCGTCGTGCGCGACGACGGCAGTGTGGTTGCGTTCAACGGACACGTCGATCTCGGCACGGGCATCGGCACCGCGCTCGCGCAGATCGTCGCGGAAGAACTCGACGTGCCGTTGACGCGCGTGTCGCTCGTGCTGGGACACACGAACGAAGCGCCGAATCAGGGGCCGACGATCGCGAGCGCAACCATCCAGATTTCGGCCGTGCCGTTGCGGCAGGCGGCGGCGCAGGCGCGGCAGTTTCTGCTGGCGGAGGCGGCGCGTCGTCTCGAGGTGAGTGCCGACGAACTCGACGTGCGCGACGGTGTGGTGTTTCGGCGCGGTGCGGATTCTGGTTCTGCGTCTGCTTTTGCTGCCGCTTTGGCAAACGGCATCGGCATCGGCTACGGCGAACTGGTGAGCGGACGACGCATCGAATTACAACTCACTACCGATGCGCCGCTCAAGTCACCGGACCAATACAGGATCGTCGGCAAAAGTTCGCCGCGCGTCGATATCCCCGCGAAGGCCACCGGCGAATTGAGTTTCGTGCACGACTTGCGCCTGCCGGGCATGCTGCATGGGCGCGTGGTGCGTCCGCCGTATGCGGGTGTCGCGCAGGGCGAGTTCATCGGCCATAGTTTGCTGCACGTCGACGAGACATCGATCGGCGATCTTCCCGGCATCGTCAAGGTGGTGGTGATCCGCGATTTCGTCGGCATCGTGGCCGAGCGCGAGGAGATCGCGCAGCAGGCGGTCAAGCGGCTCGACGCGCGCTGGAAGACAGTGGAAGGTTTGCCGTCGCTCGAAACCAGCGAGGAAGTGGAGGCCGCGCTCAGGGCGAATCCGGCGCAACGGCGCGATCTGCTGATCGAAGGCGATGTCGACGCCGCGCTGAAACAGCAAGGTGCTCGCGTGCTCGAACGCACCTACGTATGGCCGTTTCAGATGCACGCATCGATCGGACCTTCGTGCGCGGTTGCCGATTATCGCGACGGCACACTGAAGGTCTGGTCCGGCACGCAGAATCCGCATTCGTTGCGCGCCGACCTGGCTTTGCTGCTGGCACTAGACGAAGCGCACATCGAGATCGTGCGGATGGAAGCTGCGGGCTGCTACGGCCGCAATTGCGCGGACGACGTCGCCGCCGACGCCGCGTTGCTGTCGCGCGAGTGCGGCGCGCCGGTGCGCGTGCAGTTGTCTCGCGAAGACGAACACGCGTGGGAGCCGAAGGGCGCCGCGCAATTGATGGACGTGCGCGGTGCGCTGAACGCCGACGGTGAACTCGCGGCGTACGACTTCGCGACGCGTTATCCATCGAACGACGCACCCACGCTCGCGCTGCTGCTGACCGGCACGATTGCCGCGCAGCCGCAGGTGTTCGAAATGGGCGACCGCACGGCAGTGCCGCCCTACGACTACCGCACGATGCGCATCGTGTGCGACGACACGCCGCCGATCGTGCGGGCGTCCTGGTTGCGGGGCGTATCCGCGTTGCCGAATACCTTCGCGCACGAATCGTTTGTCGACGAACTCGCGGCCGAGGCCGGCGTCGATCCCGTCGAGTTCCGGCTGCGGCATCTGACCGATCCTCGTGCGATCGATCTGGTGAAGGCGGTCGCGGACAAGGCCGGCTGGGCACCGCGTGAGGTTGCATCCAAAGCGGAAGACGAGGGCGACATCGCGCGCGGCAGAGGCTTCGCTTACGCGCGTTATGTGCACAGCAAGTTTCCAGGCTTCGGCGCGGCGTGGTCCGCGTGGGTCGCCGATGTCGAGGTCAATCGCAAGAGCGGCGAACTGGCGGTGACGCGCGTGGTGGTCGGACAGGACACCGGCACGATGGTGAATCCGGACGGCGTGCGTCATCAGATACACGGCAACGTGATTCAGGCGACGAGCCGCGCGTTGAAAGAGCGCGTGACGTTCGGCAAGCATGCGGTGACGAGCCAGGAGTGGGGCGCGTATCCGATCCTGACGTTTCGCGAAGTGCCGGTGATCGACGTCGTGATGATGCCGCGTCACGGCGAGCCGCCGATGGGCGCGGGCGAATCCGCTTCGTTGCCGGGCGCCGCGGCGATTGCGAATGCGCTGTTTGACGCGACAGGTGTGCGTTTTCGTCGGCCGCCGTTCACGCCGGAGACGATTCGTGCAGCACTAGCCGACGCGCAGGCCGAAGAAGCGGCGGCGCGCAAAAAGAAACGCTGGCGTTGGGGCGTGCTGGGCGCGTTTGCCGCGGGCGCGGCGGGCTGGCTCGGTGCGCTCGCGCTGACGCCTCACAGCATCGCGCCGATCACGCCGCCGCTCGCGAGTGCTTTTGCGCCCGAGTTGATCGAGCGCGGCAGGCTGCTCGCTTCGCTCGGCAACTGCGCCGTGTGCCATACGGCGCACAACGGTGTGCCGAACGCGGGCGGCAAAGCGCTCGATACGCCGTTCGGCACGGTCTATAGCACGAACCTCACACCGGACGGGCTGACGGGAATCGGCACGTGGTCGCTCGATGCTTTCGTGCGGGCGATGCGGCAAGGCATCAGCCGAGACGGTCATCGTCTGTATCCCGCGTTTCCGTACACGTCGTTCAAGAACACGTCCGACGACGATCTGGAAGCGCTCTACGCGTACTTGATGGCGCAAACGCCGGTGCGTTCGCGTCCGCCGGAAACGCAACTCAGATTTCCGTTCAGCGTGCGTCCGTTGATGGCCGCGTGGAACGGCCTCTTTTTGGGCCGTAACACGTTCACGGCCGACGCCATGCAGAGCGCGCAATGGAATCGCGGCGCGTATCTGGTGAACGGCCTTGGCCATTGCAGCGCATGCCACACGCCGCGCAACGCGTTCGGCGCGGAGAAAACCGGCGCGGCGTTCATGGGCGGCGGCTTCGCGGACGGCTGGGAGGCGCCCGCGCTGTCGACGCTTTCGAACGCGCCGGTGCCGTGGAGCGAGGACGAACTGTTCAGCTATTTGCGTCATGGTCATGCGCCGCTGCACGGCGTGGCGGCGGGGCCGATGGCGCCGGTGGTCGGCGATCTGGCCGCGTTGCCCGACAGCGACATTCGCGCGATGGCGACGTATCTCGCTTCGTTGAATCCGCTCGAGCCCAACGCGGATCCCGGGAAGATGGCGCGCGAGTATGAACAGGCCAGCACGATTACCGGAACGGCGACGGGCCTCGGCGCGCGGCTGTTCGACGGCGCGTGCGCCGCGTGTCATCACACCGGCAACGGACCGCAACTGTTCGGCGCGCATCCTTCGCTGGCGCTCAATACGAATCTGCACAGCGCCACGCCGGATAATCTGATTCGTGTGATTCTGGACGGGATCGGCTCGCCTGCTCGACCCGAACTCGGTACGATGCCCGCTTACCGCGACAGTTTCAACGACGCCCAGGTGGCCGAACTCGTGTCGTACCTGCGTGGGCAGTTCGCGGGCGGCAAGCCCGCATGGCGGGATGTCACGGCGAGCGTTGCGCGGATTCGCGCGACGGCGCCTGCTGAGTAAACCGTCATCCGTTGCTGCTGTTGAGTTTCTGGGTCGCTCGATCGCTTGATAAAAACTACCGGCAATTCCGCAATCCTTTTTGATATCGGAGAAACGCATGACCACGCGCGCAGGATGGATCTCTCGCCTTACGGTTGCCACTGTCTTCTCGTTCGCGGCTTGGGGGGCGAGCGCCCAGCAGACGATCAAGATCGGCGAAATCAACAGCTACAAGGCGCAGCCCGCCTTTCTCGGGCCTTACAAAAACGGTTGGAATCTGGCGCTCGAACAGGTGAACGCGTCGGGCGGCGTGCTTGGCAAGCAGCTTGAAGTCGTATCGCGCGACGACAACGGCAATCCGGGCGACACGATCCGCGTCGCGCAGGAGTTGATTGCACGCGAGCAGGTGCAGTTGCTGTTCGGCGGCTTTCTGTCGAACACCGGTCTCGCGTTGACTGACTTTGCGAAGCAGAAGAAGATTTTCTTCCTTGCCGCCGAGCCGCTGACCGACAAGATCGTTTGGGCTGACGGCAACAAATACACGTACCGTTTGCGTCCGTCGACGTATATGCAGGTCGCGATGCTGGTGCCGGAAGCGCTGAAGCTGAAGAAGAAGCGTTGGGCGCTGGTGTATCCGAATTACGAGTATGGGCAGTCCGCGATTGCGACGTTCAAGAAGCTGATGACGGCCGCGCAGCCGGACGTGCAGTTCGTGGCCGAGCAGGCGACGCCGCTGGGTAACGTGGATGCGGGTGCGGTGTCGCAAGCGATCGCCGATGCGAAGCCGGACGCGATTTTCAATGTGCTGTTTGGTGCGGATCTTGGCAAGTTCGTGCGGGAGGGGAATACGCGGGGGCTGTTCAAGGATCGTAGCGTGGTGTCGTTGTTGACTGGCGAGCCTGATTATCTCGACCCGTTGGGGGCGGAGGCGCCTACCGGGTGGATTGTGACGGGTTATCCGTGGTATTCGATCGATACGGCGGCGAATAAGAAGTTTGTCGATGTGTATCAGGCGAAGTATCACGATTACCCGCGGTTGGGGTCGGTGGTTGGATATTCGGCTTTGATGTCGATTGCCGATGGATTGAAGAAGGCCGGCTCCGCCGATCCGGATAAGTTGGCTGCTGCTTTTAAAGGGTTGAGTGTTGATACGCCGTTTGGGCCTATTAATTATCGGTCGCAGGATAATCAGTCGACTATGGGGGCTTATGTTGGAGTGACTGGCCTTAAAGATGGGAAGGGGGTGATGACTTCTTATCGGTATGTGGATGGGGCTAGTGTGCAACCTTCGGATGCGGAGGTTAAGAGGTTGCGGGTTGGTGAGTGAGATTTTTTGGTTATTTCATTTGTTTGTTGTCTGGTTTTTTATTTCTGTTTGGTTTTCATTTCTTTGTGGTTTATTAGTGTTGCCCCTGTGCGGGGCGGCACTTACTTTCTTTGCCGCGGCAAAGAAAGATAAGCAAAGAAAGCCGCTCACACCGCTAGTGCTATGCGTTATCAGCGGCAGGTCACCGGTAGTGGCCCCGGAGCATCCGGGGCGTCGCACACTCCGCGTGAGTGACAAGGCGCTCATCAGTTCCGGCGGCGCTGCGCGCGCCGGAGCGGTACTTCATCAACCACTCTCTTCGTTTCGCGTTAGCGGGGGCCGTCGCTTCGCTCGGCGCGACGCCCCATGCAAACCTTCGGTTTGCGCGGACCGTTCCGGCGAGCACGCAGTGCGAGACGGGATGTGACATGGCCTTGTCACTCACGCGGAATGCGCGACGACCCGGATGCTCCGGGGCCACCGTGGGTAACCAGACGCTGATAACTCATAGCACTGGCGGTGTGAGCGGCTTTCTTTGCTTATCTTTCTTTGCCGCGGCAAAGAAAGTAAGTGCCGCCCCGCACAGGGGCAACACTAATAAACCAATAAGAAATGAAAAGCAGAAAAAATAAAACCAGACAGAAAATAAAAACCAGAAAAAATGAAAAACCCCCAACGCCGTAGGCAAAAAATAAAACCCTACTCCTCCGCATCATGCTCATTAACAAACCGCCTCAAATAAGCCAACACCGCTGCCTCCGCCCCCCGATGATCCGCCGTGCTTTTCGACCCGGCATTTTCTTCATCGCCAAATAACGCGGACGGTGCATCATGCACATCCACCTCCTGGCCCTCACGGAATATCCGGATCTCGTGAACGTCTTCAGCGTACTCGGCAACCCAATGCACGCCTTCAATATGCGCGCCTGCACGAACGGTCGGTATCTTCATGAGCATCTCCCGGCAGGTCGGTCCACGGCGCCGACCGTCGCCATTACCATACGCCGTCCACGTGAGCCGCGCGAGCATCGTCGGTAATTTCAGAACGCACAGCAAAACCGTTGGCACATCCGTTGCTGCGTGAACAGGGTCAACAGTCAACCGGAGGACCGTCATGCCCGAACAGAAAACCATCAAGCGTGCCCAAGCCGACAAACGCGCCGGCAAAGCATCGAGCACCCAGGCCGGTGAGTTCGTCAAGGAGCAGGTCGATAAGGTCCGTGCAGGCAAGCACGGCGTCAGATCGGCGAAACAGGCGATCGCAATCGGCCTGTCGGAAGCGCGCCGCGCAGGCGTCGCCGTGAAGTCGCCAAAGAAAGGAACCGCGAGCGAAGCGACCCGCAAGAAAGCAGACAAGGACAATGCCGCCGGCAGCCACAAATCCGCCGCGAAAAAGAGCAGTGAATCGACCGCGAAGCGTTCACGCGCGTCCACGAATGCATTGAAGCGTGAAAGCACAGCCGGCGCATCGCGCACGGCCCTGTCGAAGCAGACGAAGTCGGCAGCTGCCAAACGTCCGGCAGCCAGCCGTTCCGCAGCGGCAAAGAAAGCCGCCGCGACTAAAGGCGCGGCAGGCCGCTCGGCAGCCGCCAAAAAGGCCGCGCAGACGAGAGCGTCACGCACGCATCATTGAGTGTTCGCGCGCAGTTTGGAGGCGGGTAACGCGGGACCTTACCCGTTCTCCGCAAAACAGCGAGCGCGTCGCTCACCTATGTCGCCGGCAAACACTCGCTCGTGCCGTCAGGTCGCCGTACTGCCCGCCTGACTTTACTGCACCGTATTCAGCACGTCCCCGACGGTCTTGAAGATGTGCGCGATCTGCTCTTCATTGATGATCAACGGCGGCGAGAACGCGAGGATGTCGCCGGTAAACCGCACCAGTACACCCGCCTCGAAGCATTTCACGAACGCTTCGTAAGCCCGCGCGCCCGGCGCGCCGTCGCGCGGCTCGAGTTCGACGCCGGCAATCATGCCGAGGTTGCGAACGTCCTTCACGTGCTTCGTGCCGCGCAGCGAGTGCGCGGCGGCTTCGAACGTCGGCGCGAGCGTTGCAGCGCGCTCGAACAAGCTCTCGCGACGATACAGATCCAGTGTCGCCACCGCCGCGGCTGCGGCGGCCGGGTGCGCCGAGTACGTGTAGCCGTGGAACAGTTCGATCGCGCCTTGCGCGCCGGCATTGACGATCGTGTCGTGAATCGTGCGGCTCGCGGCCACCGCGCCCATCGGGATCGCGGCGTTGTTGATCGCCTTCGCCATCGTGATCAGGTCCGGCGTGACGCCGAAGTATTCGCTCGCCGTCGCCTTGCCGACGCGCCCGAAACCGGTAATCACTTCGTCGAAAATCAGCAGGATGCCGTGCTTCGTGCAGATCTCGCGCAGCTTCTGCAGGTAGCCTTGCGGCGGAATCAGCACGCCGGTCGAACCCGCGACCGGTTCGACGATCACCGCGGCAATCGTCGACGCATCGTGCAGCGTGACGATGCGTTCGAGTTCTTCGGCGAGATGCGCGCCCCAGGCCGGCTGGCCCTTCGAGAACGCGTTGTGTTCGAGGTTGTGCGTGTGCGGCAGGTGATCGATGGCGGGCAGCAGCGCGCCCGAGAAAGTCTTGCGGTTCGGCGCGATCCCGCCGACCGAAATGCCGCCGAAGCCCACACCGTGATAGCCGCGTTCACGGCCGATCAGACGCGTGCGCTGCCCTTCGCCGCGCGCACGGTGATACGCGAGCGCGATCTTCAGCGCGGTGTCGACGGATTCCGAACCGGAGTTCGTGAAGAAAATCCGGTCGAGCCCTTCCGGCATCAACTCGGCGACCCGGGTGGCGGCTTCGAACGCGAGCGGGTGGCCCATCTGGAAAGTCGGCGCGAAATCGAGCGTGGAAAGCTGCTGCGTGATCGCGGCGACGATTTCGTCGCGGCTGTGACCGGCATTCACGCACCACAGGCCCGCGCAGCCGTCGAGCACTTCACGCCCGTCGCTGCTGCGGTAGTACATGCCCTTGGCCGATTCCAGCAGGCGCGGCGCAGCCTTGAACTGGCGGTTGGCGGTGAAAGGCATCCAGAAAGACGACAGGTCGTCGATGACGGGGCGCGAAGTCATGGTGTTCTCCTCGAAGTGTTCCCCCAAGGAGACTTCCTTCGGGGCGTAGCCAAAACTGTAGCGTTCGCGGTTTAATGGCGGCATAAACAGTTGACGCGGTGTGGCGCTAACTGTGTTGGTGAAAGCGCGCTAACTGTGCCGATCGCTTCGGTTCGAGCCGCACGACATCCGAAAGATCCTACTCCGTCCCGACCATGATCGAACTACAACTCGAGCGCGACCGGCGCGCCGCGCCCACGCTCGTGGAGCAGGTGGTGCAAGGCTTCGCGAGCGCCATCGAAGCGCAATCGCTGCGCGCCGGCGCGCTGCTGCCGTCGGTGCGTCAACTGGCGCAAAGCCACGAATTGAGCACGTTTACGGTGACCGAAGCCTACAACCGTCTTGTTTCGATGGGGCTGGTCGTCGCGCGGCGCGGCTCCGGCTACCGCGTGGCCGCGCGCTCGCAATCCGTGCGCGTGGCCGCCACCGACTGGCAGCCGCCGAGCTTGACGGCCACGTGGCTGCTGTCGGACGTATTCGCCGATCATTCGGTGCCGATCAAGGCCGGCGGCGGCTGGCTGCCGAACGAATGGATCAACGAAAGCGGTTTGCAGCACGCGCTGCGCGCAGTGAGCCGGGTGCCGGCCGCGCGCCTCGGCGACTACGGTCATCCGTACGGTTTTGCGCCGTTGCGCGAGCGGATCGCCGAGCAGCTGGACCGGCGCGGCTTGCCGGTCGACGTGTCGAACGTGCTGCTGACCCAGGGCGCGACGCAAGGGCTCGACCTGATCGTGCGCACGTTGCTGCGCGCGGGCGATGCGGTGATCGTCGAAGATCCGGGTTATTGCAATCTGCTGCAGATTCTCAAGCTCGCCGGGCTCGTCGTGCACGGCGTGCCGCGCACGCCGGCCGGTGTGGATACGGACGTGCTGGAGGCACTCGTCGCCGAGCACAAGCCGAAGGCGATTTTCGTCAACACGACGCTGCAGAATCCGACCGGCGCGACCTTCGGCATGTCGGCGGCGTTCCGGCTGTTGCAGATCGCCGAGCGTCAGCGCATGTGGGTGATCGAGGACGACGTGAGCCGTGAACTCGCGCCGACCGGCGCGCCGCTGTTCGCCGCGATGGAGGGCTTGCAGCGCGTGCTCTACGTGGGCGGCTTTTCGAAGACGGTCACGCCAGGGCTGCGCTGCGGCTACGTGGTCGCCGAGCGCGCGGTGCTGCGCGAACTGGCGCGCACGAAAATGGCGGTGGGTCTCACGTCGTCGGAGGCGATCGAGCGGATCGTCGACAAGGTGTTGCTGGAAGGGCGCTATGCGCGCCATGTGGAAGCGGTGAACGAGCGGCTCAAGGCCGCGCACACGACGGTCGAGGAGCGCATCGATTCGCTGGGCCTCGAGCTGTTTCACCGGCCGCGCGCGGGGCTGTTCCTGTGGGCGCGCTTGCCTATCGAAGCGGAGCGAGCTGGCGAAGTAGCGACGGCCGCGCTCGCGCACGGCATCTGGCTCGCGCCCGGCTCTTACTTCCGTCCAGACGACGCGCCGAGCGCCTGGTTCCGCTTCAACGCGCCGTACTCGACCGACGACGCATTGTGGCGTTTCATCGAACGGGTCGGGCAGGGCTCAATCTAGCGGCGCAGCCGGCGTGGCGACGGTTCGCCCTTCAGCTAACCAGCTTCAGCGCGATCGGATACAGCGAGGCCACCAGCAACAACGCCATCGCGATATTGAAGACGCGCAGCCGCTTCGGGTCGGACAGCACGCGCCGCATCGCAGTGCCGAAACCGGCCCACAGGCAGATGCACGGAAAGCCGATCACGTAGAACACCGCCGCCATCGCCAGTGCGTTGATGCTGTAGCTCTCGCTGAGGTGAATCGTGGTAGCAGCGGTCAGCACCATCATCCACGCCTTCGGGTTCACCCATTGAAACGCGAGGGCCTCGTAGAATTTCATCGGCCGGCTGTCGCCGGTTTTGACCTTGAGCTGGCCGGAGGTGCCGATTTTCCACGCCAGATAAAGCAGATAGGCGATGCTCGCGATTTCGAGCACGGTGTACAGCACCGGAAAATGCACGAAGGCTTCACCCAGCCCGATCCCGACCGACAGCATCAACAGCACGACACCGGCGCTGATACCCGACAGATGCGGCAGTGTGCGGCGAAAGCCGAAGTTGACGCCCGAGGCCAGCAGCATCGTGTTGTTCGGGCCGGGCGTAACCGAGGTGACGAGCGCGAACAGAATGCCCGCGGGCAGCGCGCTGAAACTGAGGCTGAGGAAAGACATGGAAGGCTCCGGGATCGGTAGAACTTGGAGGACATTCTATCGATGCGGTCCAGTACAGTACCGGTACGATTTTGAGGATGCTGTCCGGTACGGACGTTTGATGTGCAGCAAAGGTGCAGCAAAGATGCGACGACGCGATGCGACGACGGCACGGCATCGCCCGGGTACTATGCGAGGTTGGCGGCGGTCGTCGACCGGAGGAGACAGAAATTCGAAGGCCTGAGACAGCGAGCGCAGGAAGTGCGCGGCGAACCAGGCCTGTCTGCTCGCCGCGCACCGTCGGCGAATCGGAACGCTACAAGAACAGTATGCCCACCTGGCGAGTCGCGGGCCGTTTTGAGCACTCGTCACAACTTAAGAACACGCATGGACCTGTGGATTCAACCTTGCGCCGCTTGCGCCGACCTCTACGGAAAGTCGGCCGACGAGCCGCCGCACAAAGACCTCACCCTGAACGGCGTCGGTACCGTGAAAGACGCGCGGGTGGAGCAGCACTTCACCTGTGTTCGATGCCGCGGCGTATTTGCGCGGATTCAGGCGGGACCGCCGACGCAGCGCATCTGGATGCTGCTCAACGCTGGGCAGCATTGAGTCGGGCGTAGCGGGTCGACGATTTCAGCCGCGCATTCCCGCTTTGCGGGCCGCAGCCGAACTCAAGCATCCCGCTGCAACACCAGCACCGCGTCCAGCCCCTTATCCGCGCGATTGCGCAGCGTCAGCGTGCCGCCGTGCGCGGCCGCGATGCTGCGCGCGATCGTCAGTCCGAGGCCGGTGCCGCGCGTCTTCGGCGAGCCCGGCGCGTCGATCCGGAAATACGGTTCGAACACGCGCTCGAGCAACGCTGGATCGGCGATCCCCGGCCCGCGATCGCCGACGACGATCTCCATCGCGTGCCCCATTTCGCGGACCCGGATATCGGCCTCGCCGCCGTAGCGGATCGCGTTGTCGACGAGATTCTGCAAACAGCGTTTCAGATTGCGCGGATAACCTGGCATCGGCCGTGTCGCGCGGCCTTCGATCGCCACCCGATGGCCCGCGTCGCGCGCATCTTCGGCGATCCCTTCGAGCATCGAATCGAGATCGATGTCGTGCCGCGCCTCGGTGATTTCCACGCCCTGCACGGCATCGAGCGTCGTGCGCACCATCGCTTCCATGTCGTCGAGATCGCCGCGCAGGCGCTCGCGCCAGGTCGCGTCGGGCAGCATCTCGGCGCGCAGCCGCAAGCGCGTGAGCGGCGAGCGCAGATCGTGCGAAACCGCGGTGAGAAAGCGCGTGCGCGCGGCGATGCTGTCGGCCAATTGCTTCTGCATCGTATTGAACGATTGCGCGGCGCTGCGCACTTCACGCGGACCGCGCACCGGCAATGGCGGGCGGTACATGTTGCGGCCGAGCGCTTCGGCGGCGCTCGCGAGTTCCTTCAACGGCCGCACCGCGAAGCGCACGGCGATCAGCGCGAGCAACAGCACCGCGGTGAAACGCACCAGATAGATCCGCACCAGATAATCGACGACCAGTTCGCGCGGCTCTGTTTGCATGCCCGCCTGGCCTTCGTTCGCCTGCACGTCGAGCCACGCGCCGTCGGCGACTTGCAACTGCACGTGGAAATCGCCCGACGGCATGCGCGAGTTGAACAGGCTCAGCACGCCGTGACGGCCGGTATCGTCGCGTAACTCGGCGTCGAGCAGATGCACGTCGACGGGTTCGTGCAGCCGTCGCGCGATCACCCCGGACAACAGATCGCCGACGCTTTTCTTCGCGACCGAAAGCGGCGGCAGCGCGGCGGGCGCCGCGACCCATTGCAGCCGGTAACGCGCGTCGCCGAGCGTGGCGACGATCGCCTCGCGCGCCTCGCGGTCGGGCGCGCGTTGCAGCAGGCGCACCGTATCGGCGAGGCGGCTCGCGAATAAACGCGCGGGAATTTCGAGTGTGCGATTGTCGTGCGTCTCGAACCAGATCGTGCTGGTGAACAACTGCCCCGCGAACATGCCGACCACCAGAATCAGCACGAGCCGTCCGTACAGGGAGTCGGGCCAAAGGCGGGGCCAAAAGCGCACGGCCCACGCGCGGCGCGCGCTTGCGTCAGGCTTCGTAGGCGACATCGGCGACCAGCATATAACCCTCGTTGCGCACGGTGCGAATCAGCGCGCTGCCGCGCCGCGCCTCGTCTTTCAGATGCTGGCGCAGACGGCTGACGCAGACATCGATCGAGCGGTCGAGCGGCGTGCGTTCCTTGCCGAACACGCGGTCGAGCAGAAACTCCCGTGACAGCGGCCGGTTCGGATGGTCGAGCAGCGTGCGCAGCGTGCGGAAATCGGAGCCGCCGAGCGACACGACCACGCCGTCGGGCGACAGCATCTGCTTCATCCGCGTATCGAGCCGCCAGCCGGCGAAGCTGACGAACGCGGACGCATCGGCGCGCGGTGCTTCCGGCATCGCGCGCGTGCGCCTCAGCACGACCTTGATCTTGGCGACCAGTTCGCGCGGATCGAAGGGCTTGGGCAGGTAGTCGTCGGCGCCCATTTCGAGGCCGAGGATACGGTCGAGCAGCCCGCCGCGCGCGCTCAGGATGATGATCGGCACGCTGTGGCCGCGGCGCAGTTCGCGCGTGATGTCGAGACCGTCCTCGCCGTCGAGCATCAGATCCAGCACGACGAGATCCACCTGCGAGGTCTTGATGATCCGCTCCATCTGCGCGCTGTTTTCGGCGGTGCTCGCGTCGTAGCCCATCTCGCGCAGATAGTCGCGCAACAGCGTGCGGATGTTGGGATCGTCGTCGACGATCAGTATGTGGTCCATCGTCAAATTCTTCTTTTTGCCGGATTGCCCGGTGCGGATGGTAGCCGCTTCACGCGCGCTCAGGTGGGTTCCGGGCGCGTTCCTAAGTGGATTCGACGCACGCCGGATGCGTGCGACGCCGCGCCAACACATTCCATTACAAAACAGCCTGTTTCCAACACATCGCCATTACATTGCGTCGCTAAAGTGACGCCAAATCGCAATCATTCTCATTCACCAACTATATCATGTCGATTTTCGGAATCACTTCAGGCACTCGTGGCCTGGCGCCGGTCGCGCGTGCGATGGCGGCGTGCACGCTGTTCGCATGCGGCGCGCTGGCTGTGGCGGCGGATGCGGTGCCGACGTCGGCTGCGGCCTCAACCGCGGCAACCGTTGCAACCGCAGTCGCCCAGGCACAAACCGTCACCGACCTCGCCGGCCGCACGGTCCGGATTCCGGCCGAGCCGCACCGCATTCTGCTCGGCGAAAGCCGTCTGCTGATGGCGGTTGCGCTGCTCGAAGGGCAGCATCCGCTGGCGCGCGTGGTCGGCTGGCAAGGCGATCTGCCGACGATGGACCCGCAAACCTTCGACGCATACGCGGAAAAATTCCCCGCGATCCGCCAGGTGCCGCTGATCGGCAAGGCGACCGAAGACAGCATCAGCGACGAAAAAGCGCTGAGCCTGAAGCCCGATCTGGCGATCTTCAGCATTGCCGGTCACGGTCCGAGCCGCTACAACGCGCTCGTCAAACAACTGGAAGCGACCGGCACGACGGTCGTGTTCGTCGACTTCCGTCTTCATCCGATGCAGAACACGTTGCCGAGCATCAAACTGCTCGGCGCGGTGATGCATCGCGAGAAGGAAGCCGACGCGTACGCGCAGTTCTATCAGCAGCATCTGGCACGCGTGCAAAACGTGGTGAACCGGATTCCACAGGCGCAACGGCCAAAAGTATTCGTCGATCTGCTCGCGGGCGTGTGGGATGCGGGCTGCTGCCACACGGCCGGCAACGGCAACTTCGGCGAGTTCGTGACGGCGGCGGGTGGCCGCAACATCGCGGCCGGCCTCGTGCCCGGCGTGCTCGGCGACATCAGCATGGAACAGGTGATCGCGGCGCGCCCCGACGTGTACGTCGCGACCGGCAGTCGCACCAAGCCGGGTCTCGCGTCGTTGCGGGTCGGCGCGCTGACGAGCGACGCGGACGCGCGCGCGAGCCTCGCGGCACTGGTCGCGCGGCCGGGCTTCGAGACGATCAAGGCGATTCACGACGGCCGCGTGCACGGCATCTCGCACAACTACTACGACTCGCCGTACAACATCGTCGCGATCGAGGCGTTCGCGAAGTGGTTCTATCCGCAGCAATTCAAGGATCTCGACGTGCGCGCGACCCAGGCGGAGTTGTATCGCCGTTTCCTCGCGGTGCCGCCCGATGGCGCGTACTGGGTCGATGCGCCCGCTACCGCCGCGCCGCTTGCTGCGCACTGAGATTCGTCCGATGTCCACGCTTCAGACTCCCGCGGCCGTGCCGCGCGCCAGCGTGCAACGCTACCGGCGTCTCACGCAGCGGCGCATGCTGTGGCTCGTCGCGGTCGGCTTGCTGATCGTCGGCTCGTTGCTGTTCGATCTGCGCTCGGGGCCGTCGGGCCTGCCGATCTCGACGCTGCTGCGCACGGTGTTCGACCGCGCGTCGGCGGACCCGGCGACCAGCGTGATCGTCTGGCAGATCCGCTTGCCGTACGCGGTGATGGCGCTGATCGTCGGCGCTTCGCTTGGGCTTTCCGGCGCGGAGATGCAGACCATCCTCAACAATCCGCTCGCGAGCCCGTACACGCTCGGCGTCTCGGCGGCTGCGGCGTTCGGCGCGTCGCTCGCGATCGTGCTCGACCTCGCGATCCCCGGCGTCTCGCAGACCTGGATCGTGTCGGCCAACGCGTTCGTGTTCGCGCTGCTGTCGGCGCTGGTGCTCGACGGCGTCGCGCGCTGGCGCGGCATGAGTACGGCGGGCGTGGTGCTGATGGGCATCGCGCTGGTGTTCGCGTTCCACGCGCTGGTTTCGCTGATGCAGTTCATCGCGTCCGCGGACGCGCTACAAGGTCTCGTGTTCTGGACACTCGGTTCGCTTGCGCGCGCCGACTGGACCAAGATCGGCGTGCTGTGCGTCGCGCTCGCAATCGCGTTGCCGCTCTCGATGCGCAACGCGTGGACGCTCACCGCGCTGCGTCTCGGCGAAGACCGCGCGGCGAGCTTCGGTATCGACGTGCGGCGGCTGCGGCTCGGCACGCTGCTACGTGTGTCGGTGCTGTCGGCGCTGGCGGTGTCGTTCGTCGGCACGATCGGCTTTGTCGGGCTGATCGCGCCGCATATCGCGCGCACGCTGTTCGGCGAGGATCATCGGTTCTATCTGCCGGGCAGCACGCTGATCGGTGCGCTGATGCTGTCGCTGGCGTCGATTGCGTCGAAGCTGATCATTCCGGGCGTGCTGATTCCGGTGGGCATCGTCACCGCGCTGGTCGGCATTCCGCTGTTTCTCGGCATCGTGGTGCGCTCGCAGGGAGAGCTCGGATGAGCGGGCTCCATATTCACGATCTGAGCGTCAGTTATGCGAAGCGTCGGGTGCTCGTGTCGCTCGAAGCGGGACCGTTGCCGCGCGGACAGATCACCGCGCTGCTCGGGCCGAACGGCAGCGGCAAGTCGACGCTGCTGCGCACGCTCGCCGGCCTCACGCACGCGCAACACGGCGCGTTGTCGCTCGACGGCGAAACGCTCGCGTTATCCGCGGCGAACGCGCGCTCGCATAGCGTCGTCTATTTGCCGCAGGCGCTGCCGGCAGGCGTGCGCTTGCAGGTGCTCGAATCGGTGCTGGTCGCGTGCCGCGCGACGCGGCGGGCGTCGTTGCGGCCGCGCCATATGAACGATGTGAGCCATGTCAGCCACGCGAGCCCCACGAGCCCCACGAGCCCCGCGCGCCATCCGAACGATGTCGAGCAGGCGCACGCGGTCTTGCAGCGTCTCGGCATCGACACGCTCGCGTCCCGTTCGCTCGACGAATTGTCGGGCGGCCAGCGTCAACTGGTCGGCATTGCGCAGGCGCTGGTGCGCGACCCGCAAGTGCTGCTGCTCGACGAGCCGCTGTCGGCGCTCGATCTGAACCACCAGTTTCACGTGATGCAGGTGCTGCGCGACGTCACGCGCGAGCGCGGCATCGTGACGGTCGTCGTGATGCACGACATCAACACGGCGATGCGCACCTGCGAGCGCGCGATGCTGTTGCACGGCGGCCGCATCGTGCATTTCGGTGCGCCGGAGCAGGTCGTCACACCGGCGAGTCTTGCGGAAGTTTTCGGGGTCGTCGCGCGCATCGAGCCGTGCTCGCGCGGCCAGCATCAGGTGCTGATCGACGGTCTCGCCGATCGCACGGGCATCGCCAGCCACTAGACGTACGGCCCAGCCAGCCCTCCAACATCTATTCGACGTGCTGCGAACGGCGCCCTCGCGGAGGGCGCCGTGTCGTCGCGCGCGACAGCGCGGTTTCGTTCAACAACATGGTCGGGGAAAAAATGAAGAAGACTCTTGCGATTGCCGCGTGCGCGGCGGGGTACGTGGTGGGTTATGCGCCGCTCGCGCACGCGCAGTCGAGCGTGGCGCTGTCGGGCATCATCGACGCGGGTTTGTCGTACACGAACAATCAGAACGGCCATAGCAACGTGCAGGCCGGCAGCGGCAATGTGACCGGCAGCCATTGGAGCATTCGCGGCTACGAAGATCTCGGCGCGGGCACCGCGGCGCTGTTTCAACTGGAGAGCGGCTTCAGCGTGATGAACGGCTCGTTGCGGCAGGGCGGTCGCGAGTTCGGTTATCAGGCGTTCACGGGCCTGACCAATAACCGCCTCGGCACCGTGACGCTCGGGCGTCAATACGACTCGGTGGTGGATTACCTCGCGCCGCTCAGCTTCACCGGCCACCATCCCGGCGGCAACAATCTGTCGGCACACCCGTACGACAACGACAACCTGAACAACTCGTTTCGCGTGAACAACGCGGTGAAGTTCGCGAGCGTCGATTATGCGGGTCTGAAATTCGGCACGCTGTACGGCTTCTCGAATGAGGCAGGCGGCTTCGACGACAACCGCCTGTACAGCTTCGGCGCTTCGTACGACAACGGTCCGCTGAGTCTCGGTGCGGGCTATCTGCAGGCGAACAATGGCGGCAGCGCGAACACGAACGGCGCGCTTACGCTCACCGATCGCACCTTCATCGCGGCGCTTCAACGCACCTACGGCGCGGGCGCGAACTACGCGATCGGCGCGGCGAAGCTCGGTTTCGTGTGGACCCGCACGCAACTCGGCGGCCTCGCGACGATCAACGGCGCGAACAGCCTTGGTCTGGTGCAGAACGGGCAGGGCGCGAGCTTCAGCAACTATGAAGTCAACGCGAGCTACGCGTTGACGCCCGCGTTGAGCCTGAATGGCGAGTACACCTATACAGCCGGCGCGACGTCGAACGCGACGGGCTCGCATCATCCGAAGTGGCAGGAGGTGTCGGTGCAGGCCGACTATGCGCTGTCCAAACGCACCGACGTCTATCTGCAAAGCAGCTATCAACACCTCGCCGCCGACGGTTCGGGCTTGACCGCGGACGTGAGCGGACAGACGGCTTCGTCGACGAATCAGCAGATCGTGGTGGCCGCGGGCTTGCGCCACAAGTTCTGATCCGGGCGAAATCGTGGCGAGCCGTGTATGATAATGATTCTCATTAAAGAATCATCGACTTCGTACGGCGTCTCGTCACACCATGGGGAATGTTTTGATCGTCGCGCCGGCTTTTGCCGGCGCTTTGCTGTTCTATCTCGCTAGCGACGGCCAGCGCTGGTTGCGCCGCCCGTGGCCCGCCCGGCCGGCGCGCGTCGCGGCGGCCGTTTGTATCGCGCTGTCGCTCGTGTGCGCGGCGCGGACCTTGCATCCGGCCGCGTCGGTTTCCGTGGTCGTCACCGTGCTGATGGCGAGCCTGAGCGTGTTGCCGTTTGTCGGCGCGCTCGTCGAGCGCTCCCGCATGAAACGCGCGAACCACGCGGCGCGCGGCGCATCATGACGCGCAAGTCCAGCGGCCCACGCGCGGGCGCTTCGATCGAGCGCGGTCTCTTTTTGAAATTCGTCGCAGGCGTGAGCGGCGGCTTCGGTCTTGCACTGGCGGCGAGCGCATTGTTCGTGCGGCTGTCGCCGGGCGGGCTCGAGGCCGCGAGCAAGTTCCATGTCGCGATGTGGCTCGTGCCGCCGGTCTGGATCACGGTTGCTTCGGCATCCTTCATGTTTCGCAGCACCGCTCGCGCTTTTGCCGGACTCGCGGTGGCCAACGCGGCCGCGTTCGCGCTGGTGCTTTTCTGTCAGCGTATGCCGTTCTGAGCGGGCGCGTCAGCTCATTGATTCCGCGAGCGGCGTGCCGCCTGTTCCGCTCGCTTTCCTTCGTATCCAGCATGCGCAGCGATATTCTTCGCGTCTACAAAACCGTTCATACGTGGACCGGCATTGTCGCCGGCCTGCTGCTTTTCATCGCCTTCTACGCGGGCGCGGTCACGATGTTCAAGGACTCGCTGTCCGAATGGACCACGCCGCCGACGGTGAAGGCGATGCCGTCCGTGCCGATCGGACAGGCCGACGTGCTGGTCGAGCGCACGCTCGGCACGTATCCGGCGGCGCGCAAGTTCCTTCGTCTCGCGCTGGTCGACGAAGACCGCGTGCGGCTCTCGTGGCAAGCCGCGCCGGGCCAGCGCTGGTATGCGTGGCTCGACGGCACCGGCCGCCTGCACACGGCGCACAGCCAGCCGTCGGACGCGGCGCGCCTGATCGACGGGTTGCATATGACGGGCGGCGTGCCGGGCGGTTATGACGTCGGCGTGGGTGTGATGGGCGTGGTGTCGTTCCTGTATGGGCTCGCGCTGGTGTCCGGCGTGATCGTGCTGCTGCCGACGCTGGTGAAGGATCTGTTCGCGTTGCGCATCGGCAAGAATCTGAAACGGATGTGGCTCGACGCGCACAACGTGGTCGGCCTGTTGAGCCTGCCGTTTCATCTGGTGATGGCGCTGTCGGTGGTCGCGTTCGGTCTGGGCGATTACATCTTCGACGTGCAGGACAAGCTGATTTACGAAGGCACGCTCAAGCCGATGATGAGCGCGCAGAATCCGTACTTCGCGAAGGCGCCTCACGCCTTGGGCAAGCTCAATGGCGAGGGCGACGGCAACCGCGCGGCACCGGTTCCCGCGATGCTGCCGCCGGCCGCGCTGCTCGCGAAAGTGCGCGAGCGCGCGCCGCATTTCGTGCCGACGGCGCTGCTATACCGCGGCGCGGGCGAGCCGGGCGCGACCGTGTTCGTCGCCGGCGACGACGAGCGTTACCTCGCGCGCGACGGCGGCTTCGCGTTGCTGGACCCGGCAACCGGCGCGTTTCTGAACACGCAGTTCCTGCCGGACGGCGGCAACGGCAGCAACTGGTCTGCGTCGACGAGCGCGTTTTACGCGCTGCACTTCGGCAGCTATGGCGGCGCGCCGGTGCGGTGGGGCTACTTCGTGCTCGGTCTCGCCGGCGCGTTCCTGTTCTACTCGGGCAATCTGCTGTGGATCGAAAGCCGGCGCAAGGCGATGCGGCGCGATGGCGCATCGGTCACGCAGCGCCGTTCGACCTTCGTGATGGCGTCGTTGACGGTCGGCGTGACGCTCGGCTGCATCTGCGGCGTTTCGCTGACGCTCGCGGCGGGCAAGCTGCTGGCCGGGCGCGTCGGCGATCTGCATACGTGGCATATCGCGATCTACTACACGGTGTTCGTCGCTTCGATTGCGTGGGCGATGCTGCGCGGCGCCGCGCGGGCTGCGGTCGACTTGCTGATGCTCGCGACCTGCTCGACCGCGGCGCTGCCGTTGGCGAGTCTGGCCGGTTGGCTCGTGCCGGCGAGCGGCTTGTGGTTTTCCGCCGATGCCGGGCCGCTCGGCGTCGATATCGGTGCGGCGCTCGGCGCGGCGTGCTTTGCGTGGATGTGGCGCAAGACGCGGCAGCGAGTTGCGTCGGAGGAGCGGACCGATAGCGTGTGGTCGTTGCGAGCCCGGTCGGCGCAGCGGGAGACGACGACCCACGCGATGGATGAGGTGGACGCGCAGCCCAAGCACTAATCCACGCGCTAACGGCTGCACAAACAAAACCGCCGCCGGGCATCACACCCGGCGGCGGTTTTTTCTATCCGGCGCGATAAGCGTACACAACGGGCCGCGCCCCAGCACGACGTCAGGCGATCAGAAGTCCGTCGTCATCGAAAGCAGGAACGTGCGCGGCGCGCCCTGGAACAGATAACCGCCGTTCGTCGACGCCCAGTACGACTTGTTGGCGACGTTCAGCACGCTGGCGCGGAACGTGGTCTGTCTGCCGAACAGTACAGTCGCGTAACGCGCGCCGAGATCGACGGTGTCCCACGCATGGATGGCCAGCGTGTTGGTCGCGTTCAGATACTGCGGACCGGTATGCGTCCAGCGCGCGGTCAGCGTCAGGCCGTTGAGCAGCGGCACGTCGTACTCGCCGCCCACGTTGAAGATGAAGCTCGGCACGCCGATCGGGCGCAGGCCGTCGGTTGCGCCGCTGGCCGTGTCGAGCTGCCGCGCGTCGATGTAGGTCGCGCCGGCGATCAGGCGCACGCCCTTCAGCGGCTCGCCGGTGATCGACGCTTCGACGCCGCGGTGACGCTCGTTGCCGTCCGCGACGAAGACGTTGGCACTGTTCGTATACGTGGACGGCTTCTCGATCTGGAACGCCGCCAGCGACGCGCCGTACTGCCCGTTGTCGTACTTCACGCCCACTTCATACTGTTTCGAGCGCTCGGGCGGCAACAACTGGCCGAAGTTGCTCGCGGTGCTCGGCGCCTGCTGGCCGATGGTCAACGCCTCGCTATGATTCGCGAAGAACGCGACGTTCTGCCAGGGCTTCACGACGAGGCCGAACAGCGGCGTGGTGACCGAGTCGTTATAGGCTTCGTTCTGCACGCCGGTGTAGCTGAAGCCGTTCGAATTGATCTCCTGATGACGCGCGCCGATCGTGAACAGCACGCGGTCGTTCAGGAATCCCAGGGTATCGGAGATCGCGACGCTGCGCATCAACGTGAGGGCGACGGTTTGCGGATCGGCGAGATTGCCGCCCGTATAAGGCATGGCTGGCAACGCGACTTGCGGCGTGTTGTAAATATCGGTATTGAACGACTTGCTCAGCGAATAGGCCGATTGCGAATCCACCCGCACGATCGACGCGCCCGCCGTCACGAAATGCGTGACCGGTCCGGTCCTGAAGTTGCCGCGCACCCCGACTTCTGCGGACGTGCCGTCTTCCTTGTGCGGCACGTACATGGCCGAAGCCGTCGTACCGGCATTCCCGACGGACGGATTCGAATAGATCCCGTGCTCGTCGGTGTGACGCGCGCCGCCGGCGATGTAGGCCGTCCAGCCCGGCAGGAAGTCGTATTCGGCGCGCAGAATGCCGACCGTGTCTTCGATCGACGAATAGCTAAACGTCTGCGCATAGTTGTAGCTCGCCGACGGCGTGGCCGGCACGAAATTGCCGGTGGCGAACACGTCGGGCCGGCCGTCGTTGACCCGCTGGCGCTGATACAGGAAATCGGCGTACAGGCGCAGCTTCTCGCCGCGCCAGTCGAGCGCAACGGCCGTGGTGTTGTCGCGCCGATGTTCGCCGTCGACCGACGTTTCGCCGTCGCTATTCGCCTGATTCACGCGGATGCCGAACTGGTCCTGGCTGCCGAAACGGCGGCCCACGTCGATATGTTCGCCGAACCCGCCCGAGCCTGTGCCTTCCAGTGTGACGCGCGTGAGCGGTTTGTCGTCGGCGCGCTTCAGTTGCAGGTTGATGCCGCCGCCCACCGCCGAGCCGGCCGGCGACGCGCCGCTCAGAAACGCGTTCGCGCCTTTGAAGACATCCACGCGTTCGAGCGCGTCCGTCGCCACCAGTTGACGCGGTGTGATCCCATACAGGCCGTTCAGCGAGATGTCGTCGCCTGCCAGCAGAAAGCCGCGGATCACGAACGCCTGCGCGAAGTTGGCGTAGCCGGAGGTCGAGCGGACCGCCGGGTCGTTGGCCAGCACGTCCGCGAGCGTGCGGGCCTGCTGGTCCTCCATCAGTTTCGACGTGTAGGTGGTCATGCTGAACGGCACGTCGATGTTCTTTTTCTGGCCCAGCACGCCGAAATCGGTGCCGCGGGCGACCTGGCCGCCGCCGAAGGTCGGCGCGAGATCGCCGGGCAGCGCGTCTTTGTTAGCCTGAACCTTGACGGCCGGCAGTGTCGTGTCGCTGGTGGATGGCGGCTCGGCGGATTGGATTGCCTGGGCCGCCTGGGCCGACGCGATGGCGGGGAGACTGAAGGCCACCGCGATGGCGGCGAGGATGGCTGCGCGATGGACCGGAGTCTTGGCAGGCCGTGCCTGCGGGAACTGGCGAAGTGAAACGGACATGGGATAGGTTGAAAGCGTGGTCGTTGATTTCCGTCCCGAGGCGCGTTTGGAATCCGGGCGGCATTTTTCTGTACATCCCGGCGTGACGTGCGACCGGGGTGGTTACCCATCGCGCGATCTATCCGGCATATGTGTTGTGTTCGCGGATTCTACAGTAAATGCGAATCGTTATCATTTCATAAAAACAAAGACAGGCACGGTTGTGCGTATGGCACAACGGTTGCGGGGGAGTGGCTCCATCCCTGGCGTTTTTGTTAGCGAGGTCATGATGGTCGAGCCGATTCGTCCGGGCCGTTTGCGAAGTTGCGTGCGTCGACGCGGCAACGCGCGTGGACGGGTGTCGTGAAGCCGGGTCGGGCGCTCGAAGCGCTGAGTTTCTTCGTCGCCGATGTGCAGGCGGGGATCGGCCCGTTCCTCGGCGTGTTCCTGCAGGCGCGCGGTTGGGGCGCCGACCAGATCGGCACGGTGATGACCATCGGCGGAATTGCCGGGATGCTCGCGACCTCGCCGGCCGGCGCGCTGGTCGACGCGACCCGTCACAAGCGCGCGCTGGTCGTGATTGCGGGCGTCATGACCGTGCTGGCTTCCGGCTTGCTCTGGATTTCGCACGCCTACTGGACGGTCGCCGCGTCGCAGGTGGTCACCGCGATCACCGGCGCGGCGCTCGGGCCCGCGCTAGCTGGCATCACGCTGGGCATGGTGCGGCGCGACGGTTTCGACCGGCAGTTCGGACGCAATCAGGTGGCCAATCATGCGGGCAATGTGGTCGCGGCGGCGCTGTCGGGCTGGTTGGGCTGGCGCTACGGCTTCGGTGCGGTGTTCGCGTTGAGCGCGGTGTTCGGCCTGCTGTCGCTTGTCGCGGTGTCGCTGATACCGGCCGGCGCGATCGATCACGATGCCGCGCGCGGCGCGGGAACGGATGCGGGCGCTGACGCTTGCGCCGATTCCGCTGCCCCGACGACCGGTTTTCGTGTCCTGCTGCAATGCCGTCCATTGCTGCTGCTGGCCGCCGCGTTGGGCTTGTTCCACCTCGGCAACGCGGCGATGCTGCCGCTCTACGGCCTCGCGATCGTGGCCGCGCATCAGGGCGAGCCGAGCGCGTTCACCGCGGAAACGATCGTGATCGCGCAACTGGTGATGGTCGTCGCGGCGATGTCGGCGAACCGGCTGATCCGTTGGCGCGGCTACTGGTGGGTGATCCTGCTGACCTTTCTTGCGCTGCCGGCGCGCGGCCTGATCGCGGCGTCGGTGATTCATGCGTGGGGCGTATGGCCGGTGCAGGCGCTGGACGGCATCGGCGCGGGTTTGCAAAGCGTCGCGGTGCCGGCGCTGGTGGTCCGGCTGCTGGAAGGCACCGGCCGCGTGAATGTCGGGCAAGGCGTGGTGATGACCGTGCAGGGCGCCGGCGCGGCGCTGAGCCCTGCGTTGGGCGGGATTCTCGCGCAGCGCTTCGGCTATCCGGTCGCTTTTATCGCGCTCGGCGCGGTGTCGACGGGGTCATTGATTGTGTGGCTGGGTTTCGGCGCGTCGCTGCGCCATGCGTGCACGAGCACCGCAAATGTGCCCCGCGAACCGGTGGACGAGGCCGCGCCGTCGGCGTCCTGACGCACGCCACGCCGAACCGTGGTACGCGGTTTGCTGACTGCTGACGGTTTTTATTGCCCGTGTCCTACATGTCTCGAACACCATCGACCTGCCAAAGATGGAGCGCTCGCGAAGTCCGCGTGCTGCACGAACTGCCGCGCGTACTCGTCGTCGACGACAACGCCGGCGCCGCCGAAGCGCTCGCCACCTATCTGTCCTACGAGGGCGTGGAAGCCAGAACCGCGAGCGGCTGCGCCGACGCGCTGCGCTGTGTGAAAGACTGGGTGCCGGACGTGGTCGTGCTCGACATCATGATGCCGGAGCGCGACGGCTACGAAACCGCGAGCGCGCTGCGCAACTATCTGCCGACACATAGTTTGGGGATCGTCGCGTTCACGTCGCTCGATCAGGATCACGTGAAGGAAACCGGTAAAGCGCGCCACAATTTCGACGGGTATTGTCAGAAAGGCACGGCGCCCGGCGTGTTGCTCGAGCTGATGAGGAAGCTTTGGCGGGGGTGAGATCGTGGGCTAACGCGCGTTCTGGATGCTGCTCCGGGCACCAGGATCAATGGAAACAACAGCGTTAATCCAAAGCCATATGGGCATCGCGATATGCCGGTCGTGGTGCGTCAATGCTAGCGTTTCGCTATGCACGGCGAGTCGTAAAATCGTTTCATATGGTCGCTGCATCAGTTATGATTGAAACGAAATAACTCATTCTTGAGCGTTTCATCATGACTCCGGAAAACGATCAAATCACTCCTCGTCAAGGCTACAAAAGCGGTGAGGCAGCACGTCTTGCCAAAATGCCGGTCACGACGCTGCGCATCTGGGAGCGCCGTTACGGCGTCGTCGCGCCGCCGAAAACCGCGTCAGGCCAGCGCTTGTATTCGGAGGACGACGTCCGCCGACTCACTTTGATCAAGATCCTCGTCAGTCGCGGTCATGCGATCGGCGCGATCGCGCGGATGGACCGCGAACAGTTGCAGTTTCTCGCCTCCCGCACCGGGCGCGACAGCAGCGCAGCGGCGGAGTTTGGCGCGAGTGAAGCGGCGCATCTCCGGCTGGCGCTGGTCGGCGGCAATCTGGCGCAGCGTCTCGAAGCGTCCGGTGTCGATTGGCGGCCTTATGGCGTGGCGGCGCTGGTCCACTTCGCCAACCTGGACGAAGCGGCCGGGCGTGCGGCAACGGAGCGCTTCGACGCGTTGCTGGTGAGCGTCGATTCGTTGCAGGAAGATTCGGCCGCACACGTCATCGAGCTTGGCGAGGCGATGCGCGCGAACGCGATTGCCGTCGTCTACAGCTTCGGCACCGGGCCTGCTGCGGAAATCTTGCGCGTGGCCGGCGTGCGGCTGTATCGCGAGCCCGACAGCAGAACGGAAATCCGCCAGATGCTCGGCGATCTGTGCGAGCACGCGCGGCTCCAGGAGCGCATCGGCGACGACGCGGTGTGGTCGCGCGCGCGCCGCCGCTACGAAGACAGCGAACTGGAAGCGATCGCGAACCGCTCGTCGACGATTGCCTGCGAGTGTCCGCGGCATCTCGCCGAACTGATCATGAAGTTGTCTTCGTTCGAGCGTTATAGCGACGCGTGCATGTCGCGCTCCGCGCAGGACGCCGCGTTGCATCGCTATCTGGGCGACGTCAGCAATCGGGCCTGCGCGATGATCGAGGCCGCGCTCGAACGGGTCGCGCGGGAAGAGGGCTGGTTTGCTGCCTCGTCCGCGCCCACGTCACCGACGCCACCCACGCCATCTGCACCGCTGGCCGCCGAGTAATACAACGCCCACTGTCGCGGAGAGTGCCGGATGCAACACGATGCTTCGACCGATGCGACCGATGCGACCGATGCTGCGGCTGCTCATGTGAGCGTCCGTGCGCCCGTGCTGGATGAGCGGGGCCTGCATCTCGCGGAACTCATCGAGCGCATTGCGAACCACGACGCGGCCGCCTTCGAGACGCTGTATCGCGGTACGGCGCCCGCGCTGTTCGCGCTGGCGCTGCGTGTGACTCGCACCAGCGAGGCCGCTGAAGACGTGGTACAGGACGGCTTCATCAAGATCTGGCGTTTTGCGGGCTCGTATGAGCGGGCGCGGTCGTCGCCGTTCACGTGGATGTCGTCGATCGTGAAGAATCAGGCGCTCGATTATCTGCGGCGCAATGCGTCCGCCGGTGTCTACGTCGAAGAACTGGACGAGCGTTTTGCAAGCGGCGACGGCGGCAGCGAATTCTCCCAGCCGACGGCGCTCGATGCTGAGCGCTTGTCGATCTATCTCGGCCGGCTGACGCCGGTTCAGCGGCAGGCTATAGCGCTCGCGTATTTCAGGGGCCAGTCGCAGTCGGAAATCGCCCGCACGCTCGACGCGCCGCTCGGCACGGTGAAAAGCTGGATCGGCCGCGGAATGGAATCGTTGCGCGCGATGGTCGACGGTCGGCATGCGCCGCCTCACGGCGGTGTGTACTGACACGCCGGTTGGCGGCGCGCATCCAGTCGGGTTTATCTCGCGTAAGCGTTTGATGAGACCTGGCGCGTGGCGCTTCACGGCCAGGTGCGTTAGCGCGGACACCGCGTGCGTCAATCCATCGCGGGACGAATCGAATGCGGACCACCCAACACTCTTTCGCCGGACGCCCCGCGCGCCACGATAAGCGCGCGCCGCCAGCCTGGCTTTACTTTGCCGTTTGCCAGCTCGGCTGGTTCGTCTGCGTGTTGAGCGCGGCACGCGGCGCGGGATGGCTCGGCATGCTGTTCGCGGTCGCTGCCGTGCTATGGCATCTGTGGCGGGTTGCCGGGCCGATTCGCGAAGCGCGCCTGCTGGCGTTGACCGTAGCCGTCGGCATGATGTGGGAAAGTGCGCTGGTTTATTCAGGATTGCTTTCTTATCCGAGTGGAACGTTTATCGTGGGGCTCGCACCGTACTGGTTGAGCGCGCTATGGGCGCTCTTCGCGATCCAGTTCAACACGGTGTATGTGTGGTTGCGCGAAAAGACCTGGCTGGCCGCGTTGCTCGGCGCATTGGCGGGGCCGCTTTCCTTTCGAGCCGGCGCGGCGCTCGGCGCCGTGCATTTCGACCGGCCGCTCGCGGCGTGGGTCGTGTTGTCGTTTGGTTGGGCCGTGCTGTTGCCCGCGCTGCTGAAACTCGCGCGACGTTGGGATGGCGTGCATTACGCTGGTCAGGCTGAAACGGCTACGCGGAACGGCACTTGCTGAGGTCGGGTTATCGCTCTCGAACCCTTCGACCCTACACGGAGTGCTTTCGCATGAAACCTTTCGTCGTCGCTCACATGATGTGGAGGGCGGCTCGCACGTGAGCATCCTTCGTCGTTTGAAGTCGCGATGGAGAAGTGGTATGCGCCCGCGTATCTGAAAGTGTCGTCCGTTGAAAAAACGGAGCATGACGCGGTGTGGCTGCGATACAGGAAGAAATGAGCCGCGGGTAAACAGCCCGCGTGGCGTCGGCCGTCAGTTGAGCGCGAGCTTGATGATGCAGCATATGACGAAGACGAGCAGCACGGCGGCAATCGCCAGATTGAGCGGGTAGCGCATTCTGCACCGGACA
Source organism: Paraburkholderia xenovorans (assembly GCF_046030735.1). GTDB lineage: Bacteria > Pseudomonadota > Gammaproteobacteria > Burkholderiales > Burkholderiaceae > Paraburkholderia > Paraburkholderia xenovorans_A. Next base: position 165,486 of record NZ_JAQQBV010000007.1, on the reverse strand, counting down.
CAGTCGTTGAGTGGTTCTTATCCTAATCATCTGACGGACGATGAAAAGTGGGCAGTGACGTGGCAGTGTGGGAAAGCTAACGTTTTGCGAAGAATGGCGGAGGCGAGTTGCGCAGGGAGCGCTTCCAGTGGTTCGCTTAGGGTATGCATTGCTGCATCCTCGTTTCGCGGACGGGAATGGCCGGTTGACGAGAGACATGAAATGCGCGCGCGCGACAGCACGCGCGCATACGTCGATGTGCGCTTTACTGCGGCGGTTGCATGCCCGCCGGCGCACCGTGCGGCTTGCTCGCGGCGACGAGATCTTCCGCGAGACTGGTGCGCAGGGTGGCGATCGCCTGGTCGGGGTTGGCCGGTTTCAATTGCTCGCGCGCCAACGCGTCGTACACGAAATGACGCAGCATCGGATCCTGGGTTTTGGTCAGCACGTCGTGATAGACGGCGATGATCGCCTCTTCGTGGCCGCTCATCGCATAGAGGCGGCGCAACTGTTCCAGATCGTTGATGACGGCAAAACCCGGACCCATTGGACCTCTCGCGTCATGCGGCGGCCGGCCTTCGCCGTGCCGCGGCTCGCCGTGCGCATCGGCCGCGCCGGGCGGCGGAGGCGGCGCTTCCTGCGCGTGCGCGGCGGCGGCTGCGATGGTCAGAACGGCGGCGGCTGCCGCACTCCACAATTTTTTATTCATGAGCTCGCTCCCTGGAAGACCGCGCCGACGCGACAGTACGCCGGCACAGACACAAACGATAGACGAGACAGCGGTTCTCAGAGTTACCGCAGCCGCGCGGTAACTTACCAAGTCTTGCGCGTCGCGCTTACAGTACAGGCCGCGCGAAAGCCGCGCCTTCGACGCCAGGGTGCGCCCGCTGGCGCAATAGAGCGGGATAGCGCATGATTGATCGATGTGCCGTCCGACCCCAGAACCAGCCGGTCTTTGCGGGCCGCGTCGCGCACAGGACGCCAACGGTGGCGAGCGTCGCAAAACTGGGCGGCGAGCAAGGCACACCAGGCGAGTACCTAAACGTTAAGGAGATTGCGCATGAACCGACCCGACGCCGCCAATCCGTTTGGCGATTTCACCAGAATGCTCGAGCAGTTCAAGCTCCCAGGCTTCGACGTACCCGCCATCATGGAAGCGCGACGCAAGGACGTCGAGGCGCTGGTCCAGGCCAATCAGACCGCATTCCAGGGCATGCAGTCGCTCGCGCAGAAGCAGGCGGACATGCTGCGCGCGACGCTCGGCGAATTGCAGTCGCTGACCGGGCAATTGTCGGCGGGCGGCGCCGCGCCGCCGGCAAAGGCCGCCGAGCTGATCCAGCAGAGTCTCCACAAGTCGCTTGCCGACATGCAGCAACTCGCGCAAGCCGCGTATCAGACGCAGGCCGAGTCGTATGCGGTGATCGCGAAGCGCGTCGAAGAGAACGTGCAGGAGCTCAAGGCGCTTCTGGAGCAGCAGAAGAAGTAAGTCGGAGTAACGGGCCGGCAGACTCGCGCATCGCAACGGCCCGCAAGGGGCCGCCGCAAGTCTGTCGCAAGTCTGCCGGAGTCGCCATGCCGCGAATGACGCCAGGTCATCCGCGGTATTTTTTTGCGCCTTCAAACAACGCGTTTTCTCCTCATACGGATGGCGGCTCGCCGCGCCCTCTATCTTCCGATGAAAACGCGTGTTTACCGCAGTTTATTCAGCGCACGCTTACAAGTGCAACGCGATGCAACACGCATCGCCATTTTTCTGTTGCGTCTTCGCCCGTCCACGTAATTGTTCGCTTTAAACGCAGGGTTTCGCGGAAAACCTGGGCTGACCGCCGTCCCTTGGCGATCCGTCACTAGCAGGTCAAACAGATTCGTACGGCGGCTCAAATTGATAATGTTTAAATCGTCCCGCAAACGATTGCCACGCTCCGCCGTCCTGCCTAAAGTTTCGCTTAGTCACTCCGTAGACGCATTCACGCAGCCTCACTGACGTCGATGCAGCACCGGTAACACGGGTCAGGAGTGCACCTCCAGTTTTCCGTTCGTGATCGGCTCTCCCGCAGACCACGAACGTTTTCACCTCGAAGGATTTCACTTGAAACCGATGCTTTCTACAGGCATTGCTCGCGCAATGCTCGGGGCGGGCTGCGCGCTGTCGTTTGCCGCGCACGCCACGCTCGGCCAGAACGTCAGCACCATCGACGCCGATCAGACCCGGATGCACGCCGTGGCGTACACGGCCACCACGCAACGCGCGTATTCGGTGCACCTGATTACGATGCCGTCCGGCACGCTGGTGCGTGAATACGTGGCGCCCAACGGCGTCGTGTTCGGCGTCGCGTGGGAAGGCCCGACACTGCCCGATCTGAAGACGACACTGGGTGCTGCATTCGACCAGTATGTGGCCGCGACCAGCACACGCTCGGGCACGCCGCTCGCGGTTTCCAGCAGCGACCTCGTGGTCTATTCCGGCGGTCATCTGCGCTCGTTTGCCGGTCACGCGTATTTGCCGCAAGCGGTGCCCGCGGGCGTCGATGTCGGCGTCATTCAATAAGCGGAGCGAATCATGCGATATACGTCTTCGTTCGTTACCTTGCTCGGCGCGGTGCTGCTCGCGTTGCTGGTCAGCGCTTGCGGTGGTGGCGGCGGCGGTTCGTCGGCCGGCTCGAATGGCGGATCGACCGTCACCAATACCTCGCCTTCGCCGCAAGTGCTGGCGGCCAATGCTGTGCAGGTGAGTGTCGATGCCGGCGTGAGCGGCGTGCCCAACATGCCGTTCGTCAGCGTGACGATTTGCGCGCCGGGTACGAGCCAATGCCAGACCATCGATCACGTGCTGGTGGATACCGGTTCGTGGGGCTTGCGGGTGTTCGCTTCGCAATTGCCCGCTTCGATGAACCTGCCGCAGCAGAAGGACGGCTCGGGCAACCAGATCGCCGAATGCATGCAGTTTTTCGACGGCTATACGTGGGGTCCGGTGAAACTTGCCGATCTGCAGATCGCCGCTGAAAAAGCGCCTTCGCTGCCGATCCAGGTGATCGACCCCGGTTACGCGTCGCTGCCGTCCGATTGCGCGGCCGTGGGTGCTTCGCGCAATACGCCGGCCGCGTTGCAGGCCAACGGCGTGCTGGGGATCGGCGTGTTCAAGCACGACTGCGGCGCGAACTGCGTGCAGACAGCGGTGCCGGCCACGTATTACGGCTGCACCGGCACCTCGTGTAAGTCGATTCCGCTGGCCGAGCAGTACCAGGTCGCCAATCCGATTCCGTACTTCGCCACCGACAACAACGGCTCTATCCTCAATCTGCCGATGGTCTCCGGCGGCGCGCAATCGGTGACCGGGCAACTGGTGTTCGGCATCGGTACGCAGAGCAACAATGGCCTCGGTTCGGCGCAGGTGATCGGCGTGAGTCCGCAGAACGGGACCTTCACGACCGTGCAGAACGGCACCACGTATTCGCGCAGTATTCTCGATAGCGGCTCGACCGGATTGTTCTTCCAGAGCAGCGCATTGCCGGTTTGTGCGAGCCCGAATAGTTCGTATTACTGCCCATCGTCGACGCAATCGTTGAGCGCGATGATTCAGGGCGTGAACGGCACGACAAGCGCGGTGAACTTCAGCGTCGGCAATGCGGCTGCGATCGCGCAGACTTACTCCGGCAGCTCGGCGCTTCCGCTACTGGCGGGGCCGGCGTTCGTGACGTCGTCGATTTTCGATTGGGGGCTCCCGTTCTTCTACGGACGCAGCGTGTACGCCGCCGTCGAGCAGCAGGCGACGCCGGGCGGGATCGGGCCGTACGTCGCGTATTGAGTTGGGAGGTTTGCCGCGCGGCGTAGCGATCAACGGGATTAACGGGATCAACCGGGATTAACGGCGCCGCGCGGCGCGTTTGCGTGCCGCCGGTTGGGCCTCGGCGGGCGCTGGCGGCGTGGTCAGTGCTAGCGGCATCGCCGCAGGCTCAGCCGACACGTCCACCCCCGTTCCACCAGGCTGCGTCGCCGCCGCACGCGGTTGCGACTTATCGCCAGCCGCCGCAATCACCCGATGCACAAAACGCAGTTTGTCCACCACCGGCCCGGCCAGTGTGAACGGATACCCATCCGCCATCCCAAGACTGCGGTTCAAGCTGTTCAACGCATACGTGAGCGGAAACCAGCGCTTCATCAGATTATCGAAGCTCGCGTCTTCCACCGGCGTGCGGTCGGTCAGCGTCGGCTCGCTGGGGTCGTCCGGCAGCAGCGCGACGCCGTACGAGGTCGACGTATCCAGCACGTCGACGATCAGCATGTAGTGCGCCCACGTCTCCGCCCAGTCTTCCCAAGGATGCGTGGTCGCATACGCGCTGATATACGACGCCTGCCAGTCGGCCGGCGCGCCGTCGCGATAGTGAGCGGCGAGCGCTTCGCCGTAGTCCGCGCGTTCGTCGCCGAACAGCTTGCGGAACGGCTCGATCCAGCGCGGATTGTTGTCGACCAACTGGCTGAAATAGTAATGCCCGGTTTCGTGACGGAAGTGGCCGAGCAGCGTGCGGTATGGCTCGCCCATCGCGGTGCGGACTTTTTCGCGGTAGGCATCGTCGGCTTCGGCGATGTTCAGCGTGATCAGCCCGTTGTCGTGGCCTGTCATCACGCGCGAGCCGTCGCCGCCGTCTTCGAGAAATTCGAATGCGAGGCCGTGTTCGGTGTCGGTCTGGCGCGACGGCACGTCGAGCCCCAGCGCCGCCAGCGTATACAGCAGGCGCCGTTTCGCCATCTCCAAGCGGTACCAGTAGAGGCGGTTGTCCTGCGCGCCCAGATTCGGGATCGTGCGGGTCAACTGGCACGCGCGGCACAGCGTATCGGGCGACTCGGCCGGAATCATCCAGTTGCAGACGTTTTCCACCGCGTAGTTGTGGCACTGACGGAATAGCGCGCCTTCGGCGCCGGGATGGAGGCTGCGCCACTGGCCGTCGCCGGCGTCCTCGAACGCGCTGATCTCGGACAGTTCAGGCACGTAGCCGAGCAACGCGTCGCAACGTTCGCAACGAACGTTTTCGTAAAACACGAGGTGCGAGCAGCGATTGCAGTGGAAGGTTTTCATCGATCGGGCCCGGATGGTGGAGTGCAACAGTGGACCGGATGCCGCAAGCTTCATGCCGCATTTGCCAGAAGTCACCGGTTTAACGCACATTACGTGCATGATCGTGCACTGGCTCTGCGCCGCTTTGGTGCGCGGGGCGGGAAAAGCCGATGCAAAGGCGCGCCGGGCGCTCGACCGGACGGTCCACCGACGCCGCGAACTTCGCATCAGGCAGTATTGCGGGCAGTACAGGCAGTTCACGCGGTTTTTCACTCAACGGCATGAAGCTTGCTTTTTGGGCGGGCTGCCATCCCTTGTCCAGGAGTCCGGTGTGTCCATTCGCGTCGCGTTGAATCATGTCACACATTACCGTTACGACAGGCTGGTTTCGCTGTCGCCCCAGGTCGTGCGTCTGAGGCCTGCGCCGCATTGCCGGACCCCGATCCTCGCGTATTCGATGCGGATCGAGCCGGCCGAACACTTCATCAACTGGCAGCAGGACGCGTTCGCGAACTATCAGGCGCGTCTCGTATTCCCGCAGAAGACGCGCGAGTTCAAGGTGACGGTGGATCTCGTCGCCGAAATGGCCGTCTATAACCCGTTCGATTTTTTCCTCGAGCCTTCGGCGGAGAAGTTTCCGTTCGACTACGCGCCGGGGCTCGCCGAGGAACTCGCGCCGTACCGCGTCAAACGGCCGATGACGCCGCGCTTCGCCGAGTTCGTCGCGAGCATCGATACGACGCCGACGGCCACCGCCGACTTTCTGGTTGCGCTGAATCAGCGGTTGCAGCGCGAGATCCGCTATCTGATCCGGATGGAGCCCGGCGTGCAGACGCCGGAGGAAACGCTCGCAAGCGCGGCCGGCTCGTGCCGCGATTCGGGCTGGCTGCTGGTCGAGACGCTCAGGCAGCTTGGGCTCGCGGCGCGCTTCGTGTCCGGCTATCTATTGCAACTCGCGCCCGACACCCGATCGATCGACGGTCCGAGCGGCACCGAAGTCGACTTCACCGACCTGCACGCATGGTGCGAGGTGTATCTGCCGGGCGCGGGCTGGATCGGCCTTGATCCGACGTCCGGGCTGCTGGCCGGCGAAGGGCACATTCCGGTCGCCTGCACGCCGGAGCCGGGCAGCGCCGCGCCGATCTCCGGCGCGGTGGACGAATCGGAAGTCGAGTTCGAGCACACGATGTCGATCGAGCGGGTGCTGGAAACGCCGCGCGTCACGAGGCCGTTCACTGAGGAAGTGTGGCGCGACGTGCTGAAGATGGGCGAACAGGTCGACCGGCAACTCGCGGACATGGACGTGCGCCTGACGATGGGCGGCGAGCCGACCTTCGTGTCGGTGCGCGACCGCGACGCCGCCGAATGGAATACCGACGCGCTCGGCCCGACCAAACGCGGCTACGCGGTCGCGCTGATGGACAAGCTGCGCTCGCGTTACGGCGCGAACGGCTTCCTGCATATCGGCCAGGGCAAGTGGTATCCGGGCGAGCAGTTGCCGCGCTGGGCGATGTCGCTGTATTGGCGCGCGGACGGCGAGCCGTGCTGGCAAGACCCGACGCTGTTCGCCGACGAACGCGAGCCGGGCAACTACACGGCCGCCGACGCCGAGCGTTTCCTCGCCCATCTGGCGACCAGACTGTCGCTCGATAAAGACTGCATCCAGCCCGGTTTCGAAGACGTCTGGTACTACCTGTGGCGCGAGCGCCGTCTGCCGGTGAACGTCGATCCGCTCGACGCGCGCCTCGACGACGAACTCGAACGCGTGCGCTTGCGCCGCGTCTTCGATGCGGGCCTTGGCGGCGCGACCGGCTATGTGCTGCCGCTCGCGCGTGAACGCGACGTGCCGCATGAAGCGCCGAAATGGGTCAGCGGCCGCTGGTTTTTCCGCGACGAGCGAATGTTCCTGATCCCCGGCGATTCGCCGATGGGTTATCGCCTGCCGCTCGATTCGCTGCCGTGGGTGTCGAAGACCGACTATCCGTATCAGCACGCGCACGATCCGTTTGCGCCGCCGCTGCCGTTGCGCTCCGCCGCCCAACTGCGCATGCAGTACGACGGCGAATCGCGCACGATGAATGCGCTCGAAGCGCGGCGCGCGGCGGCGCTGTCGTCGTCCGCAACGGATCTGCTGAGCGGCGTGCCAGGCGGCGGCCCGCTCGCTTTCGCGCCGCAACCCGGGGCCGGGCAGCCGCCGCCGCGCGGACGTTCGTCGAGGGAAACCTTGCGCACGGCGATCTGCGTCGAAGCGCGCGACCCGAAACGCGCGGCCGGCCCGAAGGCCGAAACCGAAGCGTTCGGCAGCGGCCGCACGCTGCTGCATGTGTTCATGCCGCCGCTCACCGAACTCGACGACTATCTCGACCTGCTCGCCGCGCTCGAAGCGACCGCAGCGGAATTGCAGATGAAGATCGTGCTGGAAGGCTATCCGCCGCCGCGCGACGCGCGCCTGAAAATCTTGCAGGTCACGCCGGACCCCGGCGTGATCGAGGTGAACATCCACCCGGCTTCGAATTGGGAGCAACTGGTCGACAACACCGAGTACCTGTACAAGTCCGCGGCCGAGAGCTATCTGAGCAGCGAGAAGTTCATGACCGACGGCCGCCATACCGGAACCGGCGGCGGCAATCACTTCGTGCTCGGCGGCGCGACACCCGCCGACAGTCCGTTCCTGCGCCGGCCCGATCTGCTCGCCAGCCTGATCGCGTACTGGCACAACCATCCTTCGCTGTCATACCTGTTCTCCGGGCTGTTCATCGGACCGACCAGCCAGGCGCCGCGCGTCGACGAAGCGCGTAACGACCAGGTGTACGAGCTCGAAGTGGCGTTGCGCGAATTGCAGCGGCAGATCGACCTGCTCGGCGGACGCGACAGCGCGAACCTGCCCGCGTGGATGATCGACCGCTCGTTGCGCAACATCCTGATCGACGTGACCGGCAACACGCACCGCGCCGAGTTCTGCATCGACAAACTCTATTCGCCCGACGGCCCGACCGGCCGCCTCGGCCTGCTCGAATTGCGCGGTTTCGAAATGCCGCCGCACGCGCGCATGAGCCTCGTGCAGCAACTGCTGCTGCGCGCGCTGGTGGCGCGCTTCTGGCAGACGCCGTACACGCAGCGGCTTACGCGCTGGGGCACGGAACTGCACGACCGCTTCCTGCTCGGCACCTTCGTGAAGATGGATTTCGACGACGTGCTCGGCGAACTGAAACAGGCCGGCTTCGCGTTCGACAGCAGCTGGTTCGCGCCGCACTTCGAATTCCGCTTCCCGCTGGTCGGCGCGACGACGGTGGACGGCGTCTCGCTGACCATCCGTAACGGGCTCGAACCGTGGCATGTGATGGGCGAAGAGGGCTCGACGGGCGGCACGGTGCGTTACGTGGATTCGTCGGTGGAGCGGCTCGAAGTGCATGCGCTCGGTCTGAACGGCAATCGTCATGTGCTGACGGTCAACGGCGTGCCGGTGCCGCTTCAGCCGACCGGCCGCGTCAGCGAATATGTGGCCGGCGTGCGTTTTCGCGCGTGGTCGCAGCCGTCGGCGCTGCATCCGACGATCGGCGTGGACGCGCCGATCACTTTCGACCTGGTGGACACATGGACTGGCCGCTCGGTCGGCGGATGCCAGTATCATGTCGCACATCCGGGCGGGCGCAACTATGAGACCTTCCCGGTCAACGCCTACGAGGCGGAAAGCCGGCGGCGCGCGCGCTTCTTCGCGTCGGGTCATACGCCGGGGCCGCTCAAGGTGGACGCACCGCAGCGCAGCCTCGAGTTTCCGTTCACGCTCGATCTGCGCTACTGGTAAGCCTGGCACACTCTTAAAACGACACGATCTTGGCCTTTCAATCGACTTTTCCCTTCGAGACGTCCGCGGCGCGCGCGGACGCTTCGTCCTTGTTGCGGCTGTTGCCGGCGTATGAAGGACATTGGGACGAGTTACGCGACGCCACCGGTGCGTTGCGCGAACCGTGGCGGCAATTCTTCGAACGGCTCGGCGAAGACGGGATCGCGCGGCTCGAAGACAACCGTGCCTCGGTCGCGCAGCAGATCCGCGACAACGACATCAGCTACAACGTGTACGCGGATAACGGCGAGTCGCGGCCGTGGGCGCTCGATCTGCTGCCGTTCCTGATCAGCGAGAGCGAGTGGGCGCATATCGAGCGCGGCGTGACGCAGCGCGCGCATCTGCTGAACGCGATCGTCGCCGATATCTATGGGCCGCAGACCCTGCTCGAACGTGGGCAATTGCCGCCCGCGCTGGTGTTCGGGCATCCCGGCTATCTGCGTTCGGTGAAGGGCTTCACGCCGCCGGGCGGTCAGTATCTGCAGGTGGTGGCGGTCGATCTCGCCCGCGCGCCGAACGGCGACTGGACCGTGATGGCGCATCGCACCGAGGCGCCGTCCGGTCTTGGCTACGCGCTGGAAAACCGGCTGATCGTGTCGACGCTGTTCGCCGATCCGTTTCGCGCGCTGCGCGTGAGCCGTCTCGCGCCCACTTACTCGCAACTGATCGCGACGCTCGTGCAGGCCGCCCAGGCCACGATGCGGCACGACGGCGAGGGGGCCGACGGTTCGCCGCATATTGCGCTGCTCACGCCTGGGCCGTTCAGCGAAACTTACTTCGAGCATGTTTTTCTCGCGCGCTATCTCGGCGTCACGCTGGTCGAGGGCAAGGACCTGACCGTGCGCGACGACATGCTGTATCTGAAGACGCTCGCCGGTTTGGAGCGTGTGCACGTGGTGCTGCGCCGTCTGGACGATGCGTTCTGCGATCCGGTCGAACTGCGCGCGGATTCGAGCATCGGCGTGCCCGGCCTGCTGCAGGTGATGCGCGCGGGCAATGTGATCGTGTCGAACGTGCCGGGTTCGGGTTTTGTCGAGTCGCCCGCGATGCACGGTTTTCTGCCGGGCATCGCCGAAGTGCTGCTCGACGAAGACCTCGTGCTGCCGGGCGTGGCGACGTGGTGGTGCGGCGAAAAGGCGGCGCGCAATCACGTGTTCTCGCGTCTCGACGAAGCCTTCATTGTGCCGACATGGCCGGTTGCGCCACGCGATGCGCCGCCCGGCATCGAACAGGGCAAGCAACGGCTCGCTGCGTGGCGCGAGCGGATCGAGGCGATGCCCGACGCGTACACGATTCAACAATCGCAGCGCTTTTCCTGCACGCCGCGTTACGAAGACGGCACGATCGGCCGCCGTCCGTCGGTGCTGCGCGTGTATGCGATCGCCGACGTCAACGGCGGCTGGCACGTGATGCCCGGCGGCTTCACGCGGATGGCCGCCGAGCGTCAAACCACCGTGTCGATGCAATACGGCGGCAGCAGCGTCGATACGTGGGTGTTGTCGAGCCAGCCGACTTCGACCTTCACGCTGCTGCCCTCGCCGATGCAACCCGCCGATCTTGCGCGCAAGCATCGCACCGTGTCGAGCCGCGCAGCCGAGAATCTGTTCTGGGCCGGACGTTATGGCGAACGCGCCGAAAACAATGTGCGGCTGTTGCGGCTGATTCTCGGCTCGCTCGAAGGCAACGACGCCGACGCAATGTTTCCCACGCTGGTCGAACTCGCGTTGCATTGCGGTCTGGTGCAGTCCGGCGACATGTTCTCGCCGCATTCGCCGCAGGCGTTCGAACGCGCGCTGGTCGCGAATCTGAGCGAGAGTACCGGCGCGGCTAGCATCGGTCAGAACCTGCAGTGCCAGGCGCGTTCGAACGGCGAAGTGCGTGGGCGCTTGTCGAACGATCATTGGCGCACCATTCTTGCCGCGCGGAACGACTTTCGCGATGCGTTGCAGACGTTGATGCCTGTGAGCGCTTCGAATGGCGAGAGCGGTTCGTCGCCAAACGGTGCGAACGGCAGCGGGCGAGGTGAGCGCAACGAGCGCGGCGGACGCTACGACCGTTATGACCGCGTGACGCTGATGAACGCGCTCGAACGTCTGTCGGTGCAACTGTCGGCGATCAGCGGCGCACAGGGCGATCGGATGACGCGCGACGAAGCGTGGCGTCTGCTGTTCGTCGGACGGCACATCGAACGCGTTTCGGCGATGACCTCGTTTTTACGCGTAGTGGCCGACAAAGGCCAGCTCGCGAAGCCGGCCGGTTTCGATCTGCTGCTGCAACTGTTCGACAGCACGCTGACGTATCGATCGCTCTATCCGGGCCGCTTCGAAGTGCCGGCGTTGCTCGATCTGCTGGTGAGCGAGCCGCATAATCCGCGCGGCGTCTATGGTGTGTATGAGCGTCTGCGCAAGAAACTCGATGAGATTGCGGTGGCGGCGGGCAGCACGCGGCATCGTCCATTCGCGGAACTGATGCCGCCTGCTGCGTCGCTGCCGACGCTCGAAGCGTTGTGCGCAGTCGACGAAGACGGCAAGTACGCCGACCTGATCGCCGTGTGCGACCAGATCGGCGGCTTTGTCGGCGCGGCAGCGCATGAGATCAGCGCGCGCTATTTCAGTCATGCGAGTACGGTCGCTTCGCAGGTGTGGTCATGAAGGGCGCGCCGACTGTGTTGTCCGTTTCGCATCGCACGACGTACCACTACTCCACGTATGTCGAGACCGCGCAGCATCTCGCCACGATCCGGCCGATCGCCTGTGAGTGGCAGCGCGTGGTCTCGCACAGCGAGAAGATCGAGCCGCAGCCTTCGTATCAGACCAGCCGCCTCGACGCATTCGGCAACGACGTGTTGTACTTCGCGCTGGATATGCCGCACGAGCGCCTGCAACTCGTGAGCGAAACCACGGTGGCGCTCACACCGCGCTGGACCGACCTCGATCCTGAAGCGACGCCTGCATGGGAAGAGGTGGCTGGTGAGTTGCGTTTCTGGGTGGGTGGCGAGTTCCGGCCCGAAGTGGAGTTCTGCTTCGCGTCGCCGAATATCGTGCCGCGGCCCTCGCTGCGCGCGTATGCGTTGCCGAGTTTTCCTGCCGGCATGCCGATCGCGGCCGGCGCAATCGATCTGATGCACCGGATTCACCGTGACTTCGCCTACAAACCTTCGGCGACGATGTTCGATACGCCCGCCGAGCGCGCGTTCGAATTGAAAAGCGGCGTGTGCCAGGACTTCGCGCAGGTGATGATCGGCTGCTTGCGCTCGCTGGGTTTGCCCGCGCGCTATGTGAGCGGCTATCTGCGTAACGATCCGCCGCCGGGGCAACCGCGGCTGATCGGCGCGGATGCTTCGCATGCGTGGGTGTCGGTGCATTGTCCGGGCAGCGGGTGGATCGATCTCGATCCCACCAACGATGTGCTCGCCGATATGGATCATGTGACACTGGCTATCGGCCGCGATTACAGCGATGTGTCGTTGCTGCGCGGGATGATTCTGGGTGGCGGCGCGCATCGGGTGGAGGTGGGGGTGACGGTGTTGGCGCTATAAGATCTATGCCGTCTTTGTGCAAAAGCCCTTGTGGGTAGTTGTTGACGACCAACGATCCCCGATGCTCAACGGCCTTGTATCTGTATGTCCATGGCGTTCAGACGTCCCAATTGCGCGGCGAGGTCGAGTCTCGCCGCGCGCCAATCCGTCAAGGCCTCGATTCGTTGACGGTTGGCCTCCGACAACGACGACTGGGTGTTGAGCAGTTCAAGCATATCGCCGACGCCAGCGGCATACCGCCGGCTTGCCGCTTCGAAGGAACGCGTGGCGAACTGCAATAAAGTTGCTGCGTTCCGCACGTTCTCGACGTCGGTCTGCAACGCCTGGTAGCTTTTCCACACGTCGAGCCCGACCCTTCGTCGAGCGTGGATTGCCGAACCTCGACTTGGGCGTGCGCTTGCCGCACCTGATATGTCCTGCCGAAGCCCTCGAATAACGGGATCTGCACTTGCAAGCCGACGTACCATTCGTGTCCGGTCGCGGCAAATTGCGGCGAGCCCAGGCCGAGGCTGGCCGGCTGATTATTCCGGCTGTACTTCGCAACGAAACTGAAGTCAGGAAGACCTTCGGACCGGATTTGTTGCTCCTTTGCGATCGCAGCTTCCAACTCTGCTTTTGCAGCCTCGACGTCTGGGTGCGAGTGTTGGACATGGGCGATCATCTGCGAGACCGATTCGGCGAAATCGCGGTCGGGTGAGACACCATCGTCCACCGCGGGCATGACGATAGGTTGGGTAGGACTGAGGCCCATATCGGACGCGAGTGTGCCCAGCGCTATTTGCACGTCGCGCGAAGCCTTCGCCTTGTTGAAGGTTGCCTGAGCGTACGACGTCTGCGCCTGTAACTGGTCTGAGATTGCTGCGACGCCATGGCGTACGCGTGCAGACGCGGCAGCGAAACTATCGTGCGCAATCCGTTCCGTTTCCCGCGCTACTACCAGCTTGCCGGCGGCAGCCTGTGCGGAGTAGTACTCTGTCGCCGCCATGGAAAACGCGGTTTGCAGAGAGGCATCCTGACTAGCTCGGGCTGCGTTCAACAACGCTTGCGCATTGCGAAGTGCTGCTTTTCGACCGCCAAAATCGTATAACACCCAACTGAGTGAGACCGAACCTGTGTGAACAGTTGAGCGATTCGCTGAACTGAGGTGCGGGTAACCGGTGACATCGTCGACCGAGTCGTCGCGCACTTCTTGCCATGTGGCTGAAACGTCCGGCAAATACGCCGACTGCGCTGAGCCAACACCAGCAGCTTGCACTTTGACGTTGGCCCATGCCGCGCGCGTCCTGGGGTTGTTGCAGAGAGTCCGGTTCACGGCTTCGTCGAGGCGCAACGGTTCGCTCAACGCGTTGAACTCGCAGGGCAACACGGATTGGATCGCAAATGCTGTGACCGGTGTGTCGGGAACGAGGGCGTTCGTTCGGAACACATCGAACGCCAGCCCCGCTCGCGGTAATCCTGGCAACAGCGACAGGCATAACAACGTTGATGTCATCCGCTGGTGTCGGCGCGTAAAGTCGTTTCCGGAATGTCGTGGCATGCGTGACTGTTGGTACATTTGAGAAAGTTTGTAACCTGGGCGGTTAACGCTCACGCAAGCTCTCGCTTGCGGTCTGCACCAGTGGATCGAGAAAATAGCTGGCCACGCTACGTTGACCAGTCCGGATTTCGACCGTCACTTCCATGCCGGCCGTCAGGTTGATTGACTTATGGTTGATCTGCATCTGGTTAGTCGGCAACCGTATTCGGGTTGTGAAGGTCAGCGCCTGTTTCCGGTCCCTGGTTTGCACGGCATCGTTCGAAACCGCCGTGACTGTTCCCGTCAGATAGCCATAGCGTGTGTAGGGAAAGGCGTCGATCTTCACGACTGCGTCCTGTCCCACGTCGACGAAACCTGCGTCTTTGTTCTCGACATTGGCTTCAACTTCTACTGCATCGTCGGGTACCACCTCCATCAACGACTGCGCAGTCGTCACTACGCCTCCGAGTGTGTGCACGGATAACTGCTGGACTGTCCCGGTGACAGGCGCATAGAGTGTCAGTAGCCCCTCCCGTGTCAGCGCCTTGGTTTCATCCTCGCTGTTCTGCGTGAATTGCTGGCTTGCGTTGTCGAGTGCATCGAGTTGTTCGCGAGAGAATTGCGAAGTGACCAGCGATATCGTTGCCTGCTGCACGGCTATACCCGCCGCCAGTTCGCGAGCGTGGCTCTGCTGGGCGACGAGATCATGTTCCTGCTCGAGTGCTGTCTGCTCTTTGCCCAGATAGTCGTGTGTGGACACGTACCTCTCATGGGCAAGCGTCTTGTAATCGTCGGCTGCGCTACGCACGAGCGGCACCGTCGCGCGTAGCTTTGCCACTTCCTGTTGGATGGCGGCCAGTTCGGCTTCCCGTTTAATAAGTTCGGAACGGGCAGCGGCGAGTTTGTCGGTGTATTCGCGATAGAGTCCTTCGGCGAATCGCTGAGCTCCGTCCTGCTGCGTTTGGGACGCTCCCGCAACAGCGGGAAGCGTGGGCATGCGCCCGCTTTTTAGCGCGTCGAGTAGCGCTTGCGCGCGTGCGGTTGATAGTGCCGCGTCGACTCTGGCAGAACGTGCTTTGTGTGCATCGGCGGCGGCCTGCGTCGCGTCGAGAATCAGCAGTGCCTGCCCCGTCTTAACGCGCTCGCCGTCGCGGACCAGAATCTGCCGCACGACTCCGGTAACGGCCGGTTGAATGGTTTTCACGCGGGCACTCGGTATCAGCTTGCCTTTGGCGACTGCGACGATATCCAGCTTGCCGAATACGGTGGTTACTGTGATCAGAAATCCGAGCGCTACAACGATGCGCATCGTCCATCGCGGCGCGGGGTGCGGGGGTGTTTCGATCAACTCCAGGTTGGCGGGAAGGAATTGCAACTCGTGGGCCGAACGCGACTGTGCGTCCAGTTCCTCTCGCGTTCGCCACGCCGATAGGAATACTGCGCGGTAGCGTCTGCAAAGATCGGTGATTGCGCGGACCCGAAGGAAGTAGATGGCCATTAGCTGGTCTGCAGCGAGACGAGTTGAGCGTAGTAGCCGTTTTTCTCCAACAGTTGGCGATGACTGCCTTGTTCGATGATCTGCCCGTTGTCCATGGCGACTATCTTATGAGCGTCACGCACGGCGCTCAGTCGATGCGCAATGATGATGACGGTACGCCCATGACAAATCGCTCGCATGTTGTTTTGGATTACGCGTTCGGTTTCGAAGTCGAGCGCACTGGTGGCCTCGTCGAAAATCAGAATGCGGGGATTGGTCAGGAGTGCGCGCGCGATAGCGATACGTTGACGCTGGCCCCCTGAGAGTGATGAGCCATGCTCGCCCACCAGCGTGTCGTAGCCTTCAGGGAATTCAGAGATGAAATCATGTGCTCCAGAGAGCTTTGCAGCCTGAATGACCAGTTCCAGTGACGAGCCAGCGGCAGTTACCGCGATGTTCTCGCGAATAGAGCGGTTGAATAGCAGGTTTTCCTGCAGCACTACACCAATCTGTCGCCGAAGCCATGCCGGATCTGCCAATGCGAGATCGATTCCATCGACACGGACACGGCCGCTCTCCGGAACGTACAAGCGCTGCAATAGTTTGGTAAGCGTGCTCTTGCCGGATCCCGATCGCCCGACGATACCGACGATTTCTCCTGCGCGTATCTTGAGGTCGATTCCATTGAGACACGGCTGGCCGTCCTGGCGATAGCGAAAGCGCACGTTCTCGAAGCTGATTTCTCCTTTGAGAGTGGGTAATGACTGGCTGCTTTGCGGGAGTTCAGTGCGTGTGTTGAGAATGTCGCCGAGGCGCAGCATCGAAATGCCGACCTGTTGAAAATCTTGCCATAGTTGTGCGAGGCGCAGAACGGGCGTGCTTACACGCTGCGACATCATGTTGAACGCAATCAGTTGGCCGACGGTGATTTGCCCGTCTATGACGAGTTTTGCACCGAAAAACAGCGTCGCCAGCGTTACCAGTTTGCCGGTCAATTGAATGAGTTGCTGACCGATATTGCCTAACGAATTGACCTTAAAACTCGCACCGACATATGCGGCAAGCTGGTTATCCCAGCGGCGGGTGAACTGCGGCTCAATCGCCATCGCCTTTACTGTCTGAATGCCGGATACGGCTTCTACAAGAAACGACTGGTTGTCGGCCCCGCGCGCAAACTTGTGATTCAGGCGTTGCCGAAGGATTGGATTGAGCGTGATGGAGACGGCTGCATAGACGGGTAGCGAGATCGCTACGACCAGAGTCAGCCAGACGCTGTATAAGCACATCACGCCGAGGAAGATCACTGAAAAGAGTAAATCAATGATCGCTGTTACAGCCTGACCAGTGAGAAAACTGCGGATGCTTTCAAGCTCGCGAACACGTGCGACTGTGTCTCCTACGCGCCTTGCTTCGAAGTACGAGAGGGGCAGAGTCAGCAAATGGCGAAAGAGGCGAGAGCCAAGTTCGACATCGATACGATTTGTGGTGTGTGAGAACACATAGTTTCGTAAGCCTGTGAGTAGCACCTCGAATACCGAACTCACCAGTAGAGCCACGCTGACAACATTAAGCGTGCTGTAGGCTCGATTGACGAGAACCTTGTCCATTACTACCTGAAACATGAGGGGCGAGACGAGGCCGAATATTTGCAGCACCACGGACACCAGCAGTACTTCGAGCAGTAGCCAGCGGTATTTGACGACTGCGGGGATAAACCATGAGAAGTCGAAGCGAGCCAGTTCTCCTGCAAAGGAAGCGCGAGAGGCGAAAAGGATCATGCGGCCGGTTGACCGGTCCATTATCTCGCCGATCGGCTTTGCGCCTGGCGCCGGCATGTTGGGCTCCAACACCAGCACGGTCGTTCCGTCTGAGCCCGCCAGGATAAAGTGCCGACCGGTGCGATCCAGGGCGAGCGCTGGAAAGGGTGTTTGGGTCAGTCGGTCGGGGACAAGGGCTACAGCGCTCGCTTTCAGACCGATCTGGTGCGCGGATAGTACGATCTGCGACTCGGAGAACGCGCTTCCTTCCAGCGCCGCCCGGTGCCTTAGCTGGGAAGCATCAGCGGCTATACCGTGAAAACGCGCAATGACGATTAGCGCTGCCAGTCCGGCGTCTTCCTGTTGTGTGGGTTGTGTTCCAGGTTCCATCGTGTTTCTGAAGACCGTGCAGATTGACTTGCCGTGTGCGTCGCACATGCCTGCGGCACACGTGCCTTACGAGCGCCGATATATCGACGAGTTAGTGCACAGAGGCGGCTAGCATTAGCTGCGAGCTTTCGGACGGCGTGGCCTGGAGACTGGTCGACACCGATGAAGCCGGTGCGTAAGCGGCCATTGCTTGAATCAGTTGAACGGCCTGATGATCGGATTCCGAGTGAGCCGAAGCTGCCGTGAGGACGGCACCGTTACCCTGCGAATTCCATGTGACGGTATCCGTTCCCGGGTCGTAATCCAGGTGGGGTAGTGGTCCTCCGCTAATGGTATTGAAGGCGATGGTTTGCCCGGTGACCGGATCCTTGAGAAACTGGGAAGAGGGCCCGCTCACTCTGATGTAGTCCTGTTCAATCAACTGCTGGGCTGCATTGAACTTCATGACAAATCCCGAGCCGTCGGCGCTTGCGAATATTGCCTGCGTCTCCAGCCCGGTTGCGGCGTCATAGATCTGATCTCCGTATCCGCCATCCGGATTGATCACCAGTACTTCGGTTTGGACGCCAGCCGCGTTGTATGTGCGATGGTAGACGCGGTCGTCGCCGTCGTACCGAAGGGTGAGCGTCTTCGAGCCGTCTGCATTGATCGTGAGATGGTTGGTCGTGCCGAGGGTAACCTCCTCGCCACCGCAGCCGCCATTCAGCGCACCCGTAACGTTGATGGTTCCTCCTGCAACGGAGAGATGTTCGCCCGTGATGTCGTTGTAAATGATGTTGCCGTCGGCCGGGCCAAAGTCGATTGTGGTGCCGGCTCCTGCGTGGACAGCATTGTTGGCGCCGTCGAGGGTGATGTGGTTGTTGTCGGCCAGCGATATGCAGTTGCTGTCGCCGTGGATGGTGATCTGATCGTTGGTGCCGGCAACGTAGATAAACTGGTAATCCCCGCTCATTGGCGCCACTGTGTAGCTTGCAGATGATCCGGTGATGTAGATTTCCGTAACGCGATTTCCCGCCGAATCAGTGAATCTGTTTGTGTAGCTGCCGTCCTGATGGATGTCGAGCGTTTGAGTGTTGTTCGTGCTGGTCTCTGGAATGGTCCAGACGTCTTGGGTTGAACCGCCTGGTGAATCTGTCAACGGGTCGTCGTCCGTTACTGTGCCCGCGATATAAGTTACGCCAGACGCGAACGTGTATTCGGTTCCGTTGCCGTTCGGGTTGACACTGGTGGGCTTTTCGGCCGTGTATCCGGTGATCCAGCCTGCGTCGTTCACTTGCGGTACAAGCATGCCGCCGGATAGCGTGGATTGCATTGCGTCCGACATCGCCTCTGCGAATGCGGCCTGATCGGATGGGGCGAGTTGACTGTAGTAAGGCTGGATCAGGTTTTTTAGCTGGGCTAGCGCGTTCCCGATTGTATGGTCCGAGTTTGTGTCGAATATCGATGCCGCGATCATCAGCGAACCGGTGACTGTGAGAACCGCTGCTGCTTCCGGCAGTACCACTGCGCCTGCCAGCAAAGCCGCGCCGGAAAGTGCATCTAGCTCGCTTGACGTAATCTTCGCAACATTCCCACTGAATATCTTACTGACGATGGGAAGCCCGGATATGCTCAAACCCAATACCGACGATCTGGCCCCGGCTTCGCCTAATAATCGTGTGGCTTCCTCAGACGTCGCGGAAAACTGTTGCAAGGTTTGCTGCATTCCTCCCGTCACCACACCGAACAAGTCGTTCGCCGCTCCGGCCGTAGCGATGACTTTTTTAGACGTGGCTTGCTCGGCGACCGCTTGCTGAGTGGAATTAACCGCGTCCGCCGCGCCGACTGACACGCCGGTTGCAAAAGCCACGATGTCGCTGATCGCTTCAATAAAAGTCTGATTTGTCATTTAAACAGGTTTATCCAGTTTGTAAATAAGTACGGGTTGCGAAATTTAATATTGAGGCGAGTTTGTGAATTTTTTTGATAACCTCGACTTAAATCCCGCGAAATTTATTTCTCAATTTTATTGCATTTGAAAGCGAAATAAGCCATAAGGGAAGAACCAGGCCATATTCCCATAGCAGCTTTTTCATCGTGAAAGGGTCTCGATTTTCTGCCAGACTTCGATTCGAATCGTCCTGGTGAAGTAATGTTTTTCCATCTAATTCTTTTATAAGGGTGGGCCAGAAAAATCCGTGGCCGTCCATGAGAATGAAGCCTTCCACGTAAAGAATTGTTCCTGTATTGGGATTTCCAATTTTCTCAATATTCAAGTCGCCATCCATCAAATAGTATGTTTTCCCGTCCGCGGCATGGAAATTTATTGAATATCTCCTGTTCAGTGCGTATCGGTCATAGTTTCCGGTCGTAAAGTTTCCAATACTTCGGATGAGTGAGGCTTTGGGTGGTAAAGCGCCAGTGTAGAGTTGACTGAACGACAAATTGAAAAGAGGAAATGCTACGGAGAAAGCCACGGCGGTCCTGAAGACAGTTTTTTTCCATGTATAACCTTCGCCGATCTGGTAATCCGAGCCGTTGAGTAGAATCCAGAACGAATTAAGTAAACTCACTTTGGTCATATGCTATTGAAACAAGGAAGTAGGCAAACACGGTCAAGGCGTCTTAACCAAAGATAAGCAGAGGGAATCTTTGTCCTAAGAAGTATTTTTGCGACTGGCTAGCGCTTTGCAAGTATGTGTGTCAACGCTTGGTGTCTAAAAGCTATAGCTACTAAGCGAAGTAAAAAAGTGATCAGGTAAGCGAAATTAATTTACGGAGATGACTGCGTCAATAGCTTTGTCAAATTTTCACAAATACGAAACAAAAATAAGCATTTTTTATGGCGAATTGTTGTCCTGCAAGTGTGAGTGTGGGGCCGTGCCTCGCCCCTACACGGACTGGGATACATATCCGGTGTAACGTCTGCTGTTCATTTGCGCCCTTCCGGGGAAAACCCTCTCCCTTCATTCCCATTCCTTGGGAATCTGATTTTTGAAATCCGAGAACGTTCTGGCATCCTGATCCCGTTATTCATTGTGGGTAGTTTTCATCGTGAACGCGGAACAGGGTGTGACAGGTGCTGAACGGGTGTTGCTGGTGCTGGCCGCGCTTGCCAGTCACGGCAAGGCCATGTCCGTCAAGGATCTGCTCGCCGTCACCGGTCTCGCGCAAAGCACGTTGTACCGGCAAATCGCGTTGCTCAAACGCTGGGGCTTCGTTGCCGAGAACGCCGGTCACTACGCGCCGGGGCCGATCAGTCTGCAACTCGCGCTCGGTTTCGACGTGAACTCGCTGCTCGTCGAAGCAAGCCGCGCGGAGATGCAACAACTGGCGCGTGCGTCGCAGGAAAGCATCGGCCTGGTGGTCGCGGTCAAGCATCAGGTGATGTGCCTCGAAATGGTCGACAGTCAGCACTCGCTGCGCTGCTCGTTCGAGAAAGGCCGCGCTGTGCCGCTGAAATCGGGTGCCTCGGCGAAATCGCTGCTGGCTTTCATGGCGGACAAAGCGCGTGCGGACGTGCTGGACAGTGTGTTCGACAACGACCCTGCCGGCCGCGCCGCGATCGAAGCCGAACTCACGCAAATTCGTGCGCAGGGCTACGCCGTCAGCGACAGCGAAGTCGATCCGGGCGTGTGGGGCGTGAGCGCCCCGATCTTTCATCGCAGCGGACGCGGCGCGCTCAGCAGCGCGTCGATCACGTTGATGGCGCCGTCGACGCGCGCCATCGGCCGCGAAAGCCAATTCATCGACGGGACGCTACGCACGGCCCGTGCCATTTCCGGGCATATGCAAACCGATTGATCGTGCGCGAGCATTCGATCCGGATTCCAAACTATCTGAAAGCACCAACGAAACCACAAGGAGCCCTTCCCATGAAACTGAACAAACTGCTCTCCGCCGTCTGCGTTACCGTCGCGATGTTTGCGGGCTTTTCCGGCGCCGCATCCGCGCAAACCGCGGACGTGCTGAACGTCGCGACCGACGCGACGTTTCCACCGATGGAGTTCACCGAGAACGGCGCACGCACCGGTTTCGACGTCGACGTGATGAACGCACTTGCAAAAGAGATGGGCAAGCGCGTGCAGTGGACCGACATCGACTTCAAAGGGCTGATTCCCGGCCTGATCGCACATCGTTTCGACGCGGCAATTTCCGGCATCTACATCACCGACGAGCGTGCGAAAGTGGTCGACTTCACCGATTCCTACTATGCCGGCGGCCTCGTCGTGCTGGTGAAGAGCGATTCGCCGATCAAGTCCGTCACCGATCTGAATGGTAAGAAAGTCTCGGTGCAGGTCGGCACGAAATCGGTGAACTTCCTGCGCGACAACTTTCCGCAAATCAATCGCGTGGAAGTCGAGAAGAATCAGGAGATGTTCGATCTGGTGGGCATCGGCCGCGCCGACGCCGCTGTCACCGGCAAGCCTGCCGCCTATCAACTGGTGAAAACGCGCGGCGGTTTCCGCGTGCTGGACAAGCCGCTGACGACAGAAGCGTACGGGATTGCCGTGCGCAAGGACGAACCGCAACTGAAGACGGCCTTCAACGCGGCGCTTGCGAAGATCAAGGCCGACGGCACGTATGCGGCCATCGTGAAGAAGTGGTTCGGCGCCACCGCGCAATAACTAGCTGAGCCTATTCATGGACCTCGATTTCTCGCCGGTGATCGCCGGCTGGCCCGACATCCTGCACGGCGCGGTGACGACGGTCGAAGTGACCGCCGCATCGCTCGCGCTGAGCTGCGTGCTGGGCCTGTTGATCGGTATCGGCCGGCTCACGCCGCAGCGGCGCATCGTGTACGGCCTGTGCACCGCGTATCTGACGTTCTTCCGCGGCACGCCGCTGCTCGTGCAACTGTTCCTGCTGTTCTTCGGGCTGCCGCAGTTCGGCATTCTGTTGCCGGCGTTCGTGTGCGGCATGCTCGGGCTCGGCTTGTATTCGGCGGCCTATGTGTCGGAGATCGTGCGCGGCGCGATTCAGTCGGTGGATCGTGGGCAGATGGAAGCCGCGCGTTCGATCGGGATGTCGTCGGGGCAGGCGATGCGGGCGATCATTCTGCCGCAGGCGATCGTGCGGATGATCCCGCCGCTCGGCAACGAGTTCATCGCGTTGATCAAGAACTCGGCGCTGGTTTCGCTGCTGACCATCGACGATCTGATGCACGAGGGTCAGAAAATCATCAGCGTGTCGTACCGTTCGCTCGAAGTGTATCTGGCGATCGCGCTGGTCTATCTGGTGTTGACGCAGGCGACCAACTACGCGCTGCATCGTGTGGAGCGTCGTTTGCGTGCAGGAGGAATGGTGCAATGAATACGACAACGGCAATCAACGAGCCTATCGTCAGCATTCGCGGGCTGACCAAATCGTTCGGCGCGCATACCGTGCTGAACGGTATCGACTTCGACATTCAGCCGCAGCAGGTCGTCGTGGTGATCGGACCGAGCGGCTCGGGCAAGAGTACGTTTCTGCGTTGCTGCAATGGGCTTGAGCAGGCCGAGGGCGGCACGATCGACATCTGCGGGCATCGTCTGGTCGATCAGGGGACGATGCTCAAGGAGCGTTCGCTGAATGCGCTGCGCACGGAAGTCGGCATGGTGTTTCAGTCGTTCAACCTGTTTCCGCATCTGTCGGTGCTGCATAACATTACGGTCGGTCCGCGGATGTTGCGCGGCGCGAGCAAGGCGCAAGCCGAAGCGGCCGCGATCGCGTTGCTGGAAAAGGTCGGCCTCGCGCACAAAGCGCACGTGATGCCGGCGAGTCTGTCGGGCGGCCAGAAGCAACGCGTGGCGATTGCGCGGGCATTGGCGATGCAACCGCGCGTGATGCTGTTCGACGAGCCGACTTCGGCGCTCGATCCTGAACTGGTCGGCGAAGTGCTGCAAGTGATGAAGTTGCTGGCGAGCGAGGGGATGACGATGGTCGTCGTCACGCACGAAATGGGTTTTGCGAAAGAAGTGGCTGACGTGGTGGTGGTGATGGACGGCGGCGCGATCGTCGAAGCCGGGCCGCCCGCCGAGATATTCTCGGCGCCCTCGCAGCCGCGCACGCGGGCTTTTTTGCAGGCAGTGTTGTCGCGCGCATGAGAGTTCCATTCGACGACAAGGCATGGGCAGGCCGCTCGGACGACGGCGAGCCTGGCGACACACGGCGTGTTTTCAATCAGGTCGTGGCGTTTTGCGGTGCAACGTATTTAAATGCGGTGCCGGTGATCATCGGCTTCGGTTCCGACGAAGGTGTGCGGCGCAACCAGGGGCGCATCGGGGCAGCGCACGCGCCGAAGGAGTTGCGTCGCGCATTGGCGGGTTTGCCGGCGAAAGCTTCGATACCCGCGCTCGCCGACGCAGGCGATGTGGTGTGCGACGACGGCGATCTGGAAAGCGCACAAGCGGAACTCGCGAATGCGGTTTGTGAAGTGCTTGCGAGCGGCGGCCGGCCATTGGTGTTCGGTGGCGGACATGAGGTGGCGTGGGGGACGTATAGCGGTTTGCGCATGTACGAAGAGCGTGTGAGGTCAGCGCCGATTGCTTCGCGCAAACTGCTGATCGTCAACTTCGACGCCCACTTCGATCTTCGTCAGAAGCGCCCCGCGAATTCCGGCACACCCTTCGATCAGATTGCGAACGATTGCGCCGAATGCGGCCTGCCTTTTAATTATGCGTGCTTTGGGATCAGCGATCTGGGCAATACCGCATCGCTATTCGCGCACGCGGCCGAGCTCGGCGTGCATTATGTACTCGATGTCGATATGCAGGAGCCGCAATTAGCGCAGCGTTTGCAGGATCTGCAGCCATTGCTCGATACAGCGGACGATGTCTATCTGACTATCGATCTTGACGTGCTGCCGGCGGCTACCGCGCCCGGCGTATCTGCGCCTGCTGCGTTGGGTGTGCCGTTGTCGGTAGTCGAAGCGATGGTGCAGCGCATACGCGCATCCGGCAAATTGCGCGCGGCCGATATTGCCGAGTACAACCCCGCGCTCGATCAGGACAAGCGCACGGCGAGAGTAGCGGCGCGTCTCGCGTACCGGTTGCTTTGATGTGAGCGGAACGTTGCGCGAAAGCACGACGGCTCGCCGGATTGCTCCGGCGTGCCGTTTTCAAGGAGACAGCTTGGTTCGCGGTCACGTCGACGAGTCCAGGTTGCGTCTGCGTGAATTTGCGAGAACAGCAGTTGCAACACCCCCACGCCGAGGCGCCGTAACATGCCGAAGCGCGAAAAACTTGACTCTGTGCGTATGCACATATAGACTGCGCTTCATGAAGCGTCCCATTTCCCACGACGAATGCAACTGCTTTGCGCTGCGCCAGGCGGCGCGGCACGTCACGCAGATTTACGAGCGCCATCTCGGGCAGGTGGGGCTCACGGCCGCGCAGTTCACGATTCTGGCCAAGCTCGCCCGCAAGCCGAACCTACCCATGACCGACCTCGCCGACGCGATGGTGATGGAACGCACCACGCTGGTCCGCGCGTTGAAACCGTTGCAGCGCGACGGCCTCGTCGTTGCCGAATCGGCAGAGCACGACGGCCGCACCTATCTGTTCAGTCTCACGGAGCAGGGCGAGGCGACTTTCGATCAGGCGACCATTGCGTGGCGCGCCGCGCAGGACGAATTCGAAGCAAAGTTCGGTCAAGCGCGTGCGAAGGCGCTGCGTTCGGAACTGTTCAACATCACCGGTTAGCAACGGCGGACGGCTCGCTTTAGCGAGTTTTCGCGTGTCGGATTGTGTGCATACGCACTCTCGAAGAAGGAAGCGCAGCAATGGAAGCACTGATCGAAGACGACTGCTTTGCGATCCGTCAGGCGGCTCGTTACGTGTCGCAACTCTACGACCGTCATCTTGCCAATGCCGGTCTCACCATCACACAGTTTTCGTTGCTGGGGCGGTTGAAGCGCATGGGTCCGATGACGATGAAGCAACTGGCCGAAGTCATGCGTATGCAGCGCACCACGCTGGTTCGCACGATCCAGCCGCTGCGGCGCAACGGGCTCGTGTCGAGCGAAGCACTGGGAGCCGACGCTCGCGCGTTGTCGATTGCATTGACGGCGGCCGGTGAAGAGCGCTTGATGGCCGGACGCCAGCACTGGCACGCGGCGCAAGCAGAATTCGAGCACCGTTTCGGCGAACAGCGTGCGGCGGCATTGCGCAGCGAACTGTTCGATATGACGAAAGATCCCATTTGAATCGGACCCGCGCAGAGCGGATCATGGCCGGCGCATTCCACTGCGCTTTTTTTCCAGCTTAATGAGTGCATACGCACATTAAACCATCATGTCCACTACACCTTCGACTATCGCTCCGCCCAACGCGGCCAACGCCGCGCGGCCGGCACGGCGTATTCCGTGGATGCTGCTCGCGATCATCACGGTTATCGTCGTGCTCGCGCTGGCGGTGTCCTACTGGTTTTTTGTCGGCCGCTTCGTGGAGACGACTGACGACGCCTACGTCGGCGGCGACGTGACCGTGATGGCGCCGAAAGTGAACGGCTTCGTCACCGACGTGCTGGTGCGCGACAACCAGTTCGTCCACGCGAACCAGGTGCTGATCCGTCTCGATGCGCGCGACTATGACGCACGCCTCGCGCAGGCCAGCGCGGAAGTGCAGAGCGCGCAGGCTTCGGTCACGGAGTTGCAGGCGAAGAAATCCTTGCAACTCGCGACGATCAACGAGCAGGCCGCGGAGGTCCGCGCGTCGGGCGCCGAATTGACGCGCAGCGCCGCCGACCAGACGCGCTATCGCGAACTGGTGAAAGACGACGCGGTGTCGAACCAGGTGGTCGAGCGCGCGGATGCCGATCTGACCAAGGCGCACGCGGCCGTCGAGCGCAGCAACGCGGCGCTGATCGCCGCGCAGCGGCAGATCGCGGTGCTCGACGCGCAGATCGGCGACGCCGAGGCGCGCATCGCCACCGCGCAGGCCGCGCAACGCGTCGCGGCGCTGAACGTCGAGTACACGACGATCCGCTCGCCGATCGACGGTTATGTCGGCAACCGCACCGCGCGTGTCGGGTTGCTGGCGAACACGGGCGTGTCGCTGCTGACGGTCGTGCCGTCGAGCGGGCTGTGGGTCGATGCCAACTTCAAGGAAGACCAGTTGAAGAAGATGCACGTGGGCGATAGCGTCGACGTCGATCTCGATGCGTCGAGCAAAGGGCTGCACGGCGTGGTGGAAAGCGTTGCTCCGGCGACCGGCGCGACCTTCAGCGTGCTGCCGGCGGAGAACGCGACCGGCAACTTCACGAAGATCGTGCAGCGCGTGCCGGTACGCGTGCGCCTCGAAGTGCCGAAAGAGATGCAAGGCGTATTGCGCCCGGGCCTTTCCGCAACGGTGAAGGTGCATCTCGGCGCAGGCAATCCCGCTGCAAACCTCGCGGCCAACTCTGCA
This sequence comes from Paraburkholderia xenovorans, assembly GCF_046030735.1. Taxonomy (GTDB): domain Bacteria; phylum Pseudomonadota; class Gammaproteobacteria; order Burkholderiales; family Burkholderiaceae; genus Paraburkholderia; species Paraburkholderia xenovorans_A. The sequence continues at coordinate 138,567 of NZ_JAQQBV010000007.1, read as the reverse complement.
GCCAACGGCTAAACGGCGACGATCATGACCCAAGCATTCGCCAACCCCGCCGAGATGCCGATACGAACCCGAGTCCTCGCGTTCACGCTGATGTGCGTCGGGTTCTTCATGGCGACGCTCGATATCCAGATCGTCGCGTCGTCGCTGAGAGATATCGGCGGCGGCTTGTCCGCGAGCCAGGATGAACTCTCGTGGGTGCAAACCTCGTATCTGATCGCGGAGATTCTGGTGATTCCGATGTCGGGCTGGCTGACGCGCGTGTTTTCGACACGCTGGGTCTTCGCGTTCTCGGCACTCGGCTTCACGATCACCAGCATGTTGTGCGGCCTCGCGTGGGACATCAACTCGATGATCCTGTTTCGCGGCTTGCAGGGCGCACTCGGCGCCGCGATGATTCCGACCGTGTTTACGACGGCATTCGTGCTATTTCCCGGCAAGCAGCGGCTGATTGCGTCCACCACGATCAGCGCGCTCGCCACGCTCGCGCCGACCGTCGGCCCGGTGATCGGCGGCTGGATTACGTCGCAATGGTCGTGGCATTGGCTGTTCTATCTGAATCTGGTGCCGGGCGTGATCGTGACGGTGATGGTGCCGAAGTACGTGAATTTCGACAAGGTCGAGATGTCGCTGCTGAAAACCGGCGACTACTTCGGCATTCTTCTGATGTCGGGTTTTCTCGGTTGCCTCGAATATGTGCTGGAAGAAGGGCCGCGCAAGAACTGGTTCAGCGACGACGTGATCCTGACCTGCACGTGGGTATCGGCGATCTGCGGTTTCCTGTTCATCGTGCATGCGTTCACCGCGAAAGAGCCGATCGTCGATTTGCGCGCGCTCGCGATCCGCAACTTCGGGATCGGCAGTTTGCTGTCGTTCATCACCGGGATCGGGATTTTCTGCGCGGTGTTTCTGACGCCGCTGTTTCTCGCGCGTGTGCGGGGTTTCGATTCGTTGCAGATCGGTATGGCGTTGCTGTCGGTCGGCTGCTTCCAACTGGTCGCGATGGTCGCGTATTCGATTGTCGCGCGCTTCATCGATATGCGGATTTTGCTGGTGTTCGGGCTCGTGCTGTTCGGTGTCGGCTGTTATCTGTATGTGCCGTTGACCAATCAATGGGGCTGGCAGGAACTGTTGATTCCGCAGGCGTTGCGCGGCATCGGCCAACAGTTCTGCATTCCGCCCATCGTCACGATGGCGCTGGGTTCATTGCCGATGTCGAGGCTGCGCTCCGCGAGCGGTCTCTTCAATCTGATGCGTAATCTTGGCGGTGCAATCGGCATTGCGGTGAGCAGCACGATGCTGAATGATCGTCTGAATCTCCACTACGAGCGTCTGGACACACACCTGAACGTGGGACGTCCGGTAGTCGAATCGATTTTGCAGCAGCAGACCACGCACTTCGCGGCGGTGGGCGGCGACGTGCTCGACGCGGCCAACGCCGGGCTCGCGCAATTGCACGCGCTGGTATTGCGCGAAGCATTGGTGCTGACGTTCTCCGATACGTTCTTCGTCTTGTCGCTCTGTTTTCTGATCGGTTTGCTGAGCGTGCTGTTCTCGCGGCCGTTTGGCAATTCCGCGCCACCTCCGGATGCTCATTGAGGAATCCAGCATGAAATCCCTCGTTATCAAAACATTGGCCAGCGCCGCGTTATTGACGCTTGCAGCGTGCGCGGTTCAGCCCGCCACGCACGCCGATCTGCCGCATACGGTGCAGACCGTCGCGCCCGAAGCGTGGAGTGTCGACGCGCCGAAAGACGCGGTGAACGCCGAGGCATGGTGGTCGCAATTCGGCGACCCTGTCATGCATCAACTGGTCGAGTCGGTGCTGACAGGCAATCTCGATGTGCAGGCGGCCGTGGAGCGCGTGAAGCAGGCGCAGGATCTCGCGACGCAAAATCGCGCGGCGTTGTTGCCGGAACTGAATGCGAATGCGAGCGCTTCCGACGCACGCGAGAACACACCGCCGCCGCTCGGCTACGTGCGCCAGGCGGGTTTCGGCCTCGCGGCGAGCTGGACGCCCGATGTCTTCGGCGGACAACGGCTTGCGGTGCTGGCCGCCCAGGCGCAAGTGTCGGGGCGTCAGGCCGCGCTGAACCAGGTGCGGCTCGCGCTCGCGGCCAATACCGCGGCGGCGTATATCGATCTGCGCTGGGCGCAAGCGCAGCTGCAGATCCTCAACGACAACGAACAGATCCGCGCGCGCGCGTTGAAGCTCACGCAACAGCGTCTGCATTACGGGCTTTCGACGCAACTCGACGTCGCTCGCGCGCAGAACCAGTTGGAGGATTTGCAGGCGCAAATTCCGCGCATGCAGTCGACGGTGCAGCATCAGTTGAGTCTGATCGCGGTGTATTCGGGGCGCACGCCGGAAAGCGTGGACAGTCTGCTGCTCGCGAACGCACGCGAAATTCCGGTGCCCGCGCAAAGCGTGCCGCAGACGTTGCCGTCGGAAGCGCTGTTGCAGCGCCCGGACGTTCGCACCGCGTATGCAACCGTCGAACAACGCGCGGCCGAAGTGGGCGTGTCGAGAGCGCAGCGCTATCCGCAGTTCCGGCTCGATCTCGCGGATGGTCTGCTCGCTTCGTCGTATCTGGGTTTGCCGACGTTGACCGACAACCTGTTCAGCGCCGCGTTGAGCGCGACCAGCCCGATCTTCAACGCCGGGCGCATCACCGCGAATATCGACGCGAGCGAAAGCCGCATGCGCGAATCGCAACTCGGTCTGCAACAGACGATGCTGCAAGCGTTGAAGGAGATCGAGGACAACCGCAGCGATCTGGTAAATGGCGCGGTGCAGGTGCAGCGCCTCGGCGGCGCGCTCGATGCGTCGGACCATGCGTTGCGCCTGTCGAGCGAACTGTACAAGGGCGGTGCATCGAGTTTCCTCGACGTGCTCGCCGCGCAGGAAGCGTATTTGCGCGACGCGGAATCGTTGAATCAGGCGAAACGTGAACACGCGCTCTCGGCGGTGGCGTTGTACCGCTCGCTGGGCGGCGGCTGGGATGTGCCGGGCACGGTCACGGCGGCATCGGCGAATTGATGCGACTGCGTGCGGCGATGGGTGGTGTAATCCAACAGGAGAGTGAGCGATGAGTACGCGAGAAGTGGTGATCTGCAATCCGGTGAGAACGCCGATCGGTGCGTTCGGCGGTGCACTGAAGGACGTGCCCGCTACGGAGCTCGGCGCGACCGCCGTGCGTGAAACGCTGCGGCGCAGCGGTCTCGATCCGGCCGCGTTGGCCTCGGTGGTGCTGGGCAACGTGATTCAGGCCGGCAACAAGATGAACCCCGCGCGCCAGGCATCGATCGGCGGCGGCGTGCCGGTGGCGGTGCCGGCGTTGACGGTCAATCGCGTGTGCGGTTCCGGCGCGCAGGCCATTGCGTCCGCGGCACAGGAAATCTGGCTCGGCCTCGGCGATGCCGCGGTGGCCGGCGGGATGGAGAACATGGATCGCGCGCCGTATCTACTCGACGGTGGTCGCTGGGGCTACCGGATGGGCAACGCGCAAATCCACGACAGCCTGTTGCGCGACGGCCTGAACGACGCATTTTCTGGCGAGCATTCCGGCTGGCATACCGAAGACCTCGTCGCGCAATTCGATATCACGCGTGAAGCGCAGGACCGTTGGGCCGCGCGCTCGCAACAGCGTTTTGCAGAAGCGCAGGCGCGCGGCGATTTCGGCGCCGAACTGGTGGCCGTCGAAACCCAGGGGCGCAAGGGCCCGCAGCATTTCACGAGCGACGAGCAGCCGCGCCCCGACACCACGATCGAAACGCTCGCGAAACTGCGCCCGGCGTTCCGTCCGGACGGCACGATTACCGCGGGCAACGCGCCGGGCCTGAACAGCGGCGCGGCAGCGATGCTGGTCGCCGAACGCGGTTTTGCAGAAGCGCGCGGCATCGAGCCGTTTGCGCGGCTGGTGGCGTATGGCGTCGCGGCGGTCGAGCCGGGTCTGTTCGGACTCGGCCCGGTGCCGGCCGTGCAACTGGCGCTGGCCCGCGCGGGTTGGCGCCTCGAAGACGTCGAGCGCTTCGAGATCAATGAGGCCTTCGCCGCCGTGCCGATCGCGGTCGCGCGCAAACTCGGCATCGCGGATGAACTGATCAACGTGCAAGGCGGCGCGATCGCGCACGGCCATCCGATCGGCGCGACCGGTGCGGTGTTGACCACGCGACTCGTGCATTCGATGCGCCGCGACGGCTTGAAGCGCGGCATCGTTACGCTGTGCATCGGCGGCGGCCAAGGGATTGCACTCGCGCTTGAAGTGCTCTGAGCAGGGTTGCGGCGCGTGATGTATGGGCGGGACGCGCCGCCCTCACACTTGTTAAATGCAGCTCGCATCAACCTGCATACCGCGACTCAACAAACCCTCACTGCGCGTCATCAAAGTTTTTCTTCCCGCGCAAAGTTTCGTTTAGGATCACTGCCAACTTCACAATAACCTTGAGACACATGGCCCTGATCGCACGAAACCTTCTCGGTATCGCGGTACTCCTGCTCATCGCTTTCCTCTTCTCGACCAACCGTCGCGCGATCCGCTTACGAACCGTAAGCACCGCTTTGCTCGCGCAGATCGGCATCGGTGCATTCATTCTGTTCGTGCCGGTCGGCAAGACGATCCTGTCGGCGGCCGCGTCGGGCGTCAATCATGTGCTGGGCTACGGCAATGCGGGCATCGAGTTCCTGTTCGGCGGCCTCGTGCAGGCGAAGATGTTCCAGGTGTTCGGCGACGGCGGCTTCGTGTTCGCCGTGCGCGTGCTGCCGGCCATCATCTTCGTGACCGCGCTGATCTCGGTGCTGTACTACCTCGGCGTGATGCGCTGGGTCGTGCTCGTGCTCGGCACGTTGTTCCAGAAGCTGCTCGGCGTGTCGAAGCTCGAATCGTTCTCGGCGGTCACGACGATCTTCCTCGGTCAAAGCGAAATGCCCGCGGTGGTCAAGCCGTTCGTGCGCGACATGACCGGCGCCGAGCTGTTCGCGGTGATGTCGAGCGGGATGGCGGCGGTGGCCGGTTCCGTGCTGGCGGGTTATGCGGGTCTCGGCGTGCGCGTCGATTATCTGCTCGCGGCTTCGTTCATGGCGGTGCCCGGCGGCTTGCTGTTCGCGAAGATCATCCACCCGAGCACCGAGGCGAGCCGCGTGCATCCCGACAATCTCAGCTTCGACGAAAAGCGCCCCGCGAATGTGATCGAGGCCGCGAGTTCCGGCGCAACCGTCGGCCTGAAAATCGCGGTGATGGTCGGTGCGATGCTGATCGCGTTCGTGAGCCTGATCGCGTTGCTCAATGGGATCGTGGGCGGCATCGGCGGCTGGTTCGGTGAGCCGCAACTGTCGATGCAGTCGGTGCTCGGCACCGTGTTCGCGCCGCTCGCGTATCTGATCGGCGTGCCCTGGAACGAAGCGGCGCTGGCCGGCAACTTCCTCGGCCAGAAGATCATTCTCAACGAGTTCGTCGCGTACGCGTCGCTGTCGCCGTATCTGAAGGATGCCGCGAGCGTCACTGCCGCTGGCTTGCAGGCGCTCGATCCGCGTACCATTGCGATTCTGTCGTTTGCGTTGTGCGGCTTCGCGAACTTCGCGTCGATCGCGGTGCTGACGGGCGGCTTCAGCGCCGTCGCGCCGGAACGCCGCGCCGAAGTCGCGCGCTACGGCTTGCGTGTGGTGCTCGCCGCGACGCTGTCGAACCTGATGAGCGCGACGATTGCGGGCATGTTCATCACGCTCAACTGATGAGGACCGGTTCATGAATCTGGAACAACTGCTGGAGCGCGCGGGTGTCGCGCGAGAACGGGCCTACGCGCCTTATTCGAAGTTCAAGGTGGGCGCGGCGCTGCTCACGAAAGACGGCCGTGTTTTCGACGGCTGCAATGTCGAGAACGCTTCGTACGGCTTGTGCAATTGCGCGGAACGTACCGCGTTTTTCAGCGCGATCGCGGCGGGCTATCAACGCGACCAGTTCGCCGCGCTGGCCGTGATCGGCGATACGGACGGCCCGATTGCACCGTGCGGCGCGTGCCGCCAGGTGATCATCGAACTCGGCGGCCCCGAGTTGCAGATTCGCCTCGGCAATCTGCGGGGCGACACGCGCGACACGACCGCGCGCGAGCAATTGCCGGACGCATTCTATCTATGAGCAGGCACAAGGTTATTTACGACACCGATCCCGGCGTGGACGATGCAATGGCGCTGGTGTTTCAGGCGTTGCACCCGGATATCGAACTGCTCGGCTTGACGAGCGTGTTCGGCAACAACACGATCGAAACGACCACGCGCAACGCGCTATATCTGGCCGGGAAGTTCGCGCGGCACGCACCGGTTGCGCGAGGCGCGGCGGCGCCGCTCAGGCGCGCCGCGCCGGAACCGCTCGCGTGGATTCACGGCGACAACGGGCTCGGCAACATCGTGTTCGATGCCGCGGTGCAGGGCACGCTGGACGCTCGCCCGGCGCACCGTTTCATCATCGACACCGTGCGCGCGCATCCCGGCGAAGTGACGCTGATCGCGGTCGGCCCGCTCACGAATCTCGCGCTCGCGCTGGCCGACGATCCGCAGATCGCGATGCTGGTGAAGCAGGTGGTGATCATGGGCGGCGCATTCGGCACCGACGGCGTGCTCGGCAACGTGACGCCCGCTGCCGAAGCGAATATTCTCGGCGACCCCGATGCGGCCGACCTCGTGTTCGGCGCCGCATGGCCGGTGGCAATCGTCGGGCTCGACGTCACGCAGCGCTCGATCATGAGCCGCGACTATCTCGCGTCGCTGCGCGAGCGGGGCGGCGCAGCAGGGCAATTCGTGTGGGACGTGTCGCGGCATTACGAGGCCTTCCACGAAGCGAGCGCGCAACTCTCGGGTATTTACGTGCACGATTCGTCGGCGGTGGCCTATGTGCTGGCGCCGCATCTGTATTCGACCCGCAGCGGCGCGGTGCGCGTGCTGACGGACGGCATGGCGGTCGGCCAGACCATCCAGAAACCGTCGACGATGCCGGTGCCCGCGCCCGACTGGGACGGCCGTCCCGCATGCAAGGTCTGCATGGTCGCGGACGTGCCGGGCATGCTCGAACTCTACGAACGCACGATCTGCGGCACGCTATCACTGTGACTCGAAGCGTGCGGCGATTGATCTGACGTAACCCGTGCTGCATTGCGGCGTGCGCGGCGAAGCAATCGTGGCCGATGCGCTTCGCTATTCTTTGCTACATTCTGCACACGCACCGCAGCGCGACAAGCGTGACCCAATCTATCAAGAGGCAAACGATGCGAATTCTAGTAGTAGGGGCAGGGGCCGTGGGCGGCTACTTCGGTGGACGTCTCGCCGCGGCCGGCCAGGACGTGACCTTTCTGGTGCGCCCGGGCCGCGCGGAAAAACTCCAGCGCGACGGGCTCGTGATCCAGAGCGCGCGCGGCGATCTCACGCTGCATGACGTCAACACGATCCTCGCCGGCGTGAGCGCGGAACCGTTCGATGTGGTGCTGCTGAGCTGCAAGGCCTACAGTCTCGACGACGCGATCGATTCGTTCGCACCGCTGGTCGGCGAATCCACGGCGATCCTGCCGCTCCTCAACGGCATGCGCCACATCGACGTCCTCACGGAGAAGTTCGGCGCGGCGCGCGTGCTGGGCGGCCAATGCGTGATTGCCGCGACGCTGAACGCCGAACAGCACATCGTGCATCTGAACGACACGCACGCGATCACCTTCGGCGAATTGCAGGGCGGCGCGTCGGCCCGCGTGGAAGCGATCGCGGCGGCGATGGCCGGTGCCGGCTTCGACGGCGTGGTCAGCGACAACATCCTGCTGCGCATGTGGGAGAAGTGGGTGTTCCTGGCCACATTGGCGGCCAGTACGTGCTTGATGCGCGGTTCGGTCGGCGATATTCTGGCTGCGCCGGACGGCAAGCGGGTGATCGAGAATCTGCTGGGCGAGTGCCGCGCGGTTGCCGAAAGCAAGGGCTTTACGATGGGCCCGGACTTCGACGCGCGCGCCACGCAAACGCTGCTCACGCCGTCGCCGCTGACGGCCTCGATGCTGCGCGACGTCGAAAATCGCTCGCATACCGAGGCGGATCACATTCTCGGCGATCTGATCTCGCGCGGCGGCGACGCGCAGAAGGGCGAACACGGCTTGTCGTTGCTGCGGATCGCCTATAGTCATCTGAAGACGTATGAAGCGAGGCTGACCCGCACCTCCTGAACGCGCTGAGCGACTCGAACGATCCGGGTGCGCGGCGAGAGGCGCAAGGTTGACCGTTATAGGCCGATCGCCGGAGGTGAAGCATGCGGAGTCCAAGTGGATCAGTACCCGCCCTCAGTGCCGCGTCGGCGACGATCTTCTCGATCGGCATCGTCTTTCTCGGCTACTGGGGCTTGTATGACCCGACCAAATGGCGCGTTGCCGACATCATGGTCTTCATATTCGCGCTGCTCGGGTTCGCATGCCTCGGGATCGTGCCGTGGATGGCGACAAGTCCCGTCTCATCCGAAGACAACGATTCCCGCATACGCATTGCACGGCATCTGTTTCTCGCCGGCGTCGCGGGAATCTGGCTGGCGGTTGCGTTATCGGTGATCTTCTGAAGGGAACGCACCCGTTCCCTTCAGAGCACAACGATCTTACTGCTCGATCTGCCGGTTCCAGCGCGTATCCCACTGTGCGCGATGCGCGTTGATCGTGTCCCAATCCACTACCGTGACCTTGCGCACCAGATCGTCGAGATTGCCGAGGCTTTGCTGCATCGAAGCCGGCATCTTCGCGAGACGGTTGGTCGGAATCTGCCAGCCGGCATCGGCGGCTTTGGTCTGAGCCGGCGCGGACAGCAGGAACTGCGCCAGTTTTTGCGCGAGTTGCGGATCGGGGTTGTTGTTCACCACGCACAGATCGACCAGCAGCAACACCGGCCCTTCCTTCGGATTCACGTAACCGACCGGAATGCCTTTTTCCTGCAGATCGCCGACGGCGGTCGGCGTCAACGGGAACAGGCCCGCTTCGCCGGTCTGAACCATTTCGGAAATCTTCGCCGAGTTCGGCACGTATTCGACGACATTCGGCCCGACCGTGCTGGCCCATTTCGTGAAGCCCGGCTCGACGTTCTGCTCGCTGCCGCCCATCAGGCGATTGATGGCGAGAAAGCCGTGCAGGCCGAACGTGCTGCTCGACGCCGACTGGAACACCACCTTGCCCTTGTATTTCGGATCGGCGAAGTCCATCCATGAGGTCGGCGGCGCCCAGCCTTTATCGGCGAACAGCTTCTTGTTGTACGCAATGCCGGTCATGCCGAGTTGCACACCCGCGCCGATGTCGTCTTTCATTCGCGCGAACGGATAGAGTTCCTTGAGTACCGGCGAATCGTCGAGCTTTTTGCAGATGCCCATGCTGACCGCGCGCGCCATCACGCCGTCGTCGAGAAACACCACGTGGATCTGCGGGCTCGCCTTGTTGGCGAGAAGCTTGGCGAGAATGTCGGACGAGGTGCCCGGCACCACCACCACTTTCACGTTATTCGCTTTCTCGAAGTCGGGCAGCACCTGGCTCGTATAGGCCTTTTCCATCGGACCGCCGTTCATGCCGATGTAGATCGTCTTGCTTTGCGACCACGCGGGCGTGGCCGCGCCGAATGCACATACGGCGGCCAGCGCCGCGATCGTTCTGAATAGTTTCATTGTGGGCTCCAGGGTTTCAACTCAACGTGTCTAAATGCCGGTGAGGGTTCAAGCGTGGCGCGCGTTCATCGTGACGTGCTCTACACGGCGGACGCAGCGGGAATTGCCGCAAAGCGGCCGATCGAGAAAGCGTCGAGCGGGGTATCGGTCACGCCGTCGATCACGAGATCCGCGAGTAGGTCGCCGACGCCCGGCGCGAGCAGAAAGCCTCCGCCCGAAAAACCGAATGCATGCAGCAGACGCGGCACCGAACGGCTCGCGCCGATGATCGGATTGCTGTCGACGGTCTCGCCTTCCACGCCGCTCCACGTGCGAATCAGCAGCGCGTCGCGCAGGCCGGGCAGCAGCGCGCACGCGTCGCGCATCACCGCGCGCGTGGTGTCCGCTGACGGCTGGCCGTATTCGCCGTCGCCGTGTCCGCGGCCGCCGCCGATCACGCAATTGCCGCGCGCCACTTGCCGCGCGTAGACGCCGCCGCCGTACACGCCGAGGTTGTGCTCGATGAAAAGCGGCAGCGGCTCGGTGACCCACATGTTCGGATAGATCGGTTTCATCGGCACGGTTTCGCCGAAGTAGCCCGCCACTGTATTCGCCCATGCGCCGGCGGAGTTGATCAGCCAGTCGGCGGTGATATCGGTGTCGCCTGCGCGAAACTCGAAACGCCGGCCGTCGTGGCGGATGTCGGCGATCGCGGTTTGCTCGCGCACGTCCGCGCCCGCGGCGCGCGCCGCGCGGGCGAACGCGGGCGACACGAGGCGCGGATTCGCGTGGCCGTCGGTCGCGCACAAGGAGCCGCCGACGGCCGCCCGGCCGAGCCACGGATAACGCTGACGGAACGCGGCGCCGCTGATCAGCTGCGAGTGCAGTCCGTATTCGCGCGCCATGTCGGCCCACGCTTGCAGCGCGCCGAGATCGGCTTCGCTGCGCGCGAGGCGCAAATGTCCGGATATCGTGAATTCGCCGTCGATACCGATCAGCTCGGGCAAGCGGTCCCAGATGCGCCGCGCGCGCATCGCGAGCGGCATCTGTTCGACGGAGCGGCCCTGGCAGCGTACGCCGCCGTAGTTCACGCCGCTCGCCTGCGCGCCGCAATAGCGCCGCTCGAACAGACCCACGCGCATGCCGCGCCGCGCGAGCGCGAGCGCCGCCGATGAACCGACCAGACCGCCGCCGACGATCGCGACGTCGTAGTGCAGGGCATCACTCATCGCGCGCCTCCTCGGGAATCTCGGCGACACCGTCGGCGTACATCGCGGGCGACAGCGGAATCGGCTTCACCGGTGGCTGGCTGCGCAAACGTCCCACTGCGGCGAGCGGCCGGCCGGTTTCTTCGCTGAGAAGCGCGAGTGCCGCTTCGCCGCACATGCGTCCCTGGCAGCGGCCCATACCGACGCGCGTCAACGCCTTCAGGCGATTGATCTCGCTGGCTTCGCCGTTACGAATGCAGCGCCGCAACGTGCCCGCGTCGATTTCTTCGCAGCGGCATACGGTCATGCCGTCGGGCCATTGCGACGCGCAATTCGCGGGCGGAGCAAAAGCCGCTTCGATTCCCTGACGAAACACCGCGATGCGTTTGAGGTCACGCTCGAGCGACGCCGTGTCGCGCATGCCGGGGCCTCGCGGATGCGCGATGCCCAGATCGTCGAGCAGCGCCAACGCAGTGCGGCGCCCCGCGAGTTCGGCGGCGTCCGCGCCGGCGATGCCCGCGCCGTCGCCGGCCAGATAGATGCCGCGCACGGAGCTGCGGCCGGCGGCGTCGAGTTCGGGCAGCCAGCAGCGGTTATGCGCGTCGAAGCGGAAACGGCAGCCGGCCAGATCGGCGAGCTGGGTTTCGGGCTTGAGGCCGAAGCTGAGGCCGACCGCGTCGCACGCAAGGGTTTCGGCCGGCGAATTGGAATTCGCACCTGATCTGCGCCATTCGATCGCATTCACGCCTCTCGTGCCGTGAATACCGAGAAGGTCCACGTCGCGCTCGATACGCACGCCGTGCGTTTTCAGCCACGCGACGTAGTACACGCCTTTGGCAAACGTGGATGGCTGGCTCAGTAGTTTCGGTGTCGCGGCGATCTGCTGCGAAAGCGGGCTCGTGTCGAGCACGGCGAGCACGTGCGCGCCGGCCTTCACGTACTGATAGGCGACCAGATACAGCAACGGCCCGGTGCCGGCCAGCACCACGCGCTGTCCGATCGCACAGCCTTGCGACTTCAGCGCAACCTGCGCCGCGCCGAGCGTATAGACGCCCGGCAAGGTCCAGCCCGGCACCGGCAGCACGCGATCCGTCGCGCCGCTCGCGATGATCAGATGCGAGAACGGCACGCTGATTTCACGGCCCGCATGCAATGCGTCGAGACGGCCCGGCTCGCATGCCCACGCCAGCGTATCCGGGCAATAGTCGAGATGCGGCAGCAGCGCGGCCATCGTCGTATGCAGCGCGTCGGCCTTGCGGGCTTCGAAACCGTAGAGCGTTTTTTTCGAGCGCTGGAACGTGCCGTTCGTCGGCGGCTGCCGATAAATCTGGCCACCCCAGCGCGCGTTTTCGTCGAGTACGACCGGCTTCAGGCCGGCGGCCACCAGCGTTTCGGCGGCGCGCACGCCGGCCGGTCCCGCGCCGACGATCACCACGCGGCGTTCGTCGCTCATCGTGCGTCTCCGGCGGTGGCGATGCGCGTCACGATGCGCATGCCGGGCTCCACGAGCGTCGAGCACGCACGCAGACGCGTGCCGTCTTCGGTACGCATCCAGCAGTCCTGACATGCGCCGATCAGGCAGAAGCCGGCACGCGGCGCGCCGCTGAATTCGCTGTCGCGCACGCGCCGCTGCTGCGTCAGCACGGCGGTCAGCAGCGTATCGCCTTGCAGCGCAGTGGCTTCCCGGCCGTCGATAAAGAAGCTGAGCGGCGCGCGCTGCGTTTCGGCAACGCGAACGAATTGCGCGTCGCGTTCGTGCGCGGCAGTGAGGGAATGCATGGAAGAGAGGGCAGTAGAAGACATCAGTGCTGGCCGATCAGAATCCGGTTGAGCCCATACGTGCGATCGAGCAGGAGCATCGCGCCGCCCGTGATGAAGATCACGAGCGCGGAGACCGACGCCATCATCGGATCGATCGATTCCGTCGCGTACATGTACATGCGCACCGGCAGCGTGACGGTTTGCGGCGACGTGACGAAGATCGACATCGTCAGTTCGTCGAAGCTATTGATGAAGGCGAGCAGCCAGCCGCCGGTAATGCCCGGCAGAATCATCGGGAAGGTGACGCGGCGGAACGTAGTCCACGCATCCGCACCGAGCGATTGCGCCGCATGTTCGACGCTGCGGTCGAAGCCGCTGACCGACGCCAGCACGAGCCGCATCACGAACGGCGTGATGATGATCATGTGCGCGAGCACCAGCCACGCAAACGAACCGGTCGCGCCGATCAGCGCGAAGAAGCGCAGCAGCGCGATGCCGAGCACGAGGCCGGGAATCACCAGCGGCGACAACAGCAGGCCGTTCAGAAAGCCGCGGCCCGGAAAGCGCGCGCGACCGATCGCGAGCGCGGCGGGCAGCGCGACGATCAGCGACAACGTCGCCGATGCGAACGCCAGCTTCAGACTGTTGAAGAACGCGGAGATGAAGTCCGGGTAGTTGAGGATCGCGCGGAACCAGCGCAGCGACAGGCCGTGCGTAGGCAGCGTGAGCGTTTCGTCGGGCGTGAACGCGACCAGCACGACGATCACGAGCGGCGCGAGCACGAACGCGATCACGAGCGTGTGGAAGATCAGCGCAATAGGGCCGTTTTTTCTCATGGTTTTTCTCGCGCGGTTCAGCCGAGGCTTCTGGCGTACTTGCGTTCCAGAACCCGGTAATAAGTGAGCATCACGATCAGATTCGCGACCAGCAACAGCAGCGCGATCGTCGCGCCGAGCGGCCAGTTCAGCGAGCCGAGGAATTCGTCGTAGACCGCGGTGGCGGCCACCTTCAGACGGCGTCCGCCGAGCAGGCCGGGAATCGCGAACGCGCTCGCGGACAGGCCGAACACCATCAGGCTGCCCGACAGGATGCCGGGCGTGAGTTGCGGCAGCACGATGCGCCGCATCGTGGTGGCGGGCGATGCCATCAGCGAGAGTGCGGCGTTTTCCGTCTGCGGATCGAGCTTCTGCAACGCGGTCCACACCGGAATCACCATGAACGGCAGCATCACGTGAACGAGTGCGATCACGATTGCGAAGGTCGTGTACTCGAGCTTGTACGGGCCGAGCCCGACGAGGCCGAGCGCCTGATTCACGAGACCGTTCGAGTTGAGCAGCATGCTCCAGCCGAACGCGCGCACCACGACCGACACGAGCAGCGGCGCGAGAATGATCAGCAGGAACATCGAGCGGTACGGATCGCGCATGCGCGACAGCACGTACGCTTCGGGCGTGCCGATCACGATGCACAGCAGCGTGGTCAGAAACGCAATGCCGAAGGTGCGCAGAAAGATCGCGTGAAAGTACGACGAGCTGAGTACTTCCTTGTAGTTGCCGAACTGGAAGGCCGCGATCGGGCCGCTCGCCGGGTCGAAGCGGTAGACGGTCAGCACCAGCGTCATCAGCAGCGGCACCAGCACGAGCGCCACGAACAGCAGGAAGGCGGGCGCGCACATCAGCCAGAGCGGCAGGAACGCATGCCACGGGGCGCGGCGCGCGGCGGCGGATTTCATCGCGTGGTTGTCGGAGGCGGGGAGCGTGCTAGCCATGATGCGCATCCCGTTGGACGAAGCGGACCGCGTCGCTGTTCCAGTCCACGCCGACCGCTGCGCCTTCCGGCAGCGGCTCGGTGCCTTCGTTCTGGCAGCACACCAGCACTTCGCCGAGGCGGCTATCGAGCCGGTACAGCCACTGGCTGCCGAGGAAGAAACGGCTCGTCACCGTGGCCGGCACACGTCCCGCGTCCGGCGCGCACAGGCGCAACTTTTCCGGGCGGATGCACAGCGTGATCGCGTCGCCGACGCCGACCACGCGTTCGCGCAGCGGCAGTTGTGCGGTGTGGCCGGTCTCTTCGAGATCGTGGCCGAGGTCGATGCACATCGTGTCGCCGTTGCGCGCGACGATCGTGCCGCGCAGCATGTTGGCCTTGCCGATGAACTGCGAAACGAAGCGGTTTTCCGGGCGTTCGTATGCTTCATACGGCGTGTCGATTTGCGTGATGCGGCCCGCTTCCATCACCACCACGCGATCGCTGATCGACAGCGCTTCCGACTGGTCGTGCGTGACCATGATGGTGGTCGTGCCGATCTTGCGTTGAATCGTGCGCAGTTCGAACTGCATGTCCTCACGCAGCTTGGCGTCGAGATTCGACATCGGTTCGTCGAGCAGCAACACCGGCGGCGCGATCACGATGGCGCGAGCGATCGCCACGCGTTGCCGCTGACCGCCCGACAATTCGCGCGGAAAGCGGTGCGCGAGCGTGTCGAGCCGCACCAGCGCGAGTGCTTCGCGCACGCGCTCCTTGCGCTCGGCTTTGTCGATGTTGCGCATCTCCAGTCCGAACGCGACGTTGTCGGCCACGCTCATGTGCGGAAACAGCGCATAGCTCTGGAACACGATGCCGAGGCCGCGCTTGTTCGGCTTCATGTGCGTGATGTCGCGGCCGTCGAGCGTGATGCGCCCGCGCGTCGTTTCGACAAAGCCCGCGATCATTTGCAGCGTGGTGGTCTTGCCGCAGCCGGACGGCCCGAGCAGGGAAACGAACTCGCCTTTTTCCACCGACAAATTGATGTCGGAGACTGCGTGCAGATCGCCGAACGATTTCGCGACGTCCGTGAGTGTGAGGAACGACATGATCTGGCCTTTGAATGATTCGACACCGGTTCAGTCGACAACTGCGTCGATGAAGCGGACTCTAGCTAGCCAAATTACGTCGCGTCAATTTCAAATTCCGTTTAACGATATAAGTTTTCAAAAAATTCTGTTGAATGGAAGGTTATGGCTGGCGCGACAATGAACCATTCCGTTGAGCGGCGTACGGAATATCCCTGAGAATAAGCAGTAAAGGCCGTGACTGAAGGAACGCTCCCCGTGATTCCATTCAACCGTAAAACGATCTATAGTGTTCCGGTCAATGAAATAATATGGAACCGAAAAGATGAATGCTGCCGCTAAACGAGATGCCGCTTCCGCCGCGCCCGATTCCGGTGCGGCGCCTGGCCCCGGCATGCTGGAGCGCGCGTTCGCGGTGATTCGCGCAGTGGCCGAAGCGCAGCCGGACGGCGGGCGGGTCACGCGTCTCGCGAAAGCGGTCGGCCTCACGCAAGGCACGGTGCACCGCATTCTTCATGCGCTGATCGCGGAAGGCATCGTCGAACAGGACGAGGGCTCGAAGCTTTACCGGCTGAGCGTCGACTTCTTCGCGCTCGCGGCCCAGGCCGGCAATCCGAGCGGCATGCGCACGCTGTGCCGTCCCGCGTTGCTACGGCTCTGCGCGAGTCTCGGCGACACGATCTTTCTGCTCGTCAAAAGCAGTTTCGATGCGGTGTGTCTCGACATCTGCGAAGGGCCGTTTCCGATTCGCTCGTTTACCGGCGATATCGGCGGGCGTGTGGCGCTGGGTGTCGGGCAGGGTAGTCTCGCGATTCTTGCGTTCCTGCCGGAAGCGGAGCGCGAAGAGATCATTCGCTTCAACGTGCCGCGCATTCGCGGCTACGGCGTACTGGACGAAGTGTATTTGCGCACCGAGATCGAACGCGTGCGTCAACTGGGTTACGCGGGGCGAAACAGCGGCGTGCTCGACGGCATGGCCGGCGTGGCAGTGCCGATTCTCGACCGTACCGGCGTGGCGGTCGCGGCGTTGAGCGTCGGCACGCTGGCCGCGCGTCTCGGCGACGATCGTCTGCCGATGGTGGTCGAATTGCTGCGCCGCCAGGCCGAGGCGATCGGCCCGCAAACCAATCCGTTCGACGTCGCGTTGCGTCGGCCGATGCATGGTTTGTCGCGGGCGATGACGACCGAGCGCATTACTACGGGATGAGCAGGCGTTATGTCTTGCCGCGAGCGGATGATGCGCCGGCCGCGGTGAATTTAAAATTGTCAGGGAAATTGACCGCGCGCGCATGCGTAGGATAAAAAGCAGACACTTCGGATTGCTGGTCAATTTTGAAGCTTCCGGTTTTCTACCTTCGACGGTGATTCCATGCGCGCGAGATCTGTGTTGCCGCTTATTCTGACCTGTACCGCTTGCGTCGCGTTGTCGGCGTGCAGCGGAGGCATTTCCTCCAGTAACCTCAACAGTATCGATCAGGTCGTGTCGTTCGGCGATAGTCTGTCCGATGTGGGGACGTACGCGTATGCGGCTGGTTTCGGCGGGGGCGCCTATACGACCAATCCCGGCAAGATCGCGTCGCAACTCATCGCCGCGCATTACAACGTGAAACTGACGCCTGCATTGACCGGTGGTTTCGGTGAACCGAGCGTGAGTCATGCGGATGGTCTCGGCTACGCGCAAGGCGGCGCGCGCGTGGCGAATCCGCCGAATCCGGGCGACACGACCGGCGATACCGGAGAACTGCAAACGCCTTTGACCGCGCAGTTGGCGGCTTATCTCGACCAGCATCGGAGTTTCAATGCGCATCAGTTGGTGCTGGTGCAGGGGGGCGCGAACGATCTTCAGGACGTCTATGGCGCTTGGGCGTCGGCGGTTGCAAACGGAACCGATCCCGGCGTGGCATTGACAGCCGTGTTGCCGTCCGCGACGCAGGCCGCGACACAGCTGGCCGGCCTGGTCAAGACGATCCTCGCGAACGGTGCGACGCACGTCGTCGTGCAGAATGTACCTGACCTCAGCAAGATTCCTGCTGCCGCGGATGCCGAACAACAACTACCGGGTTCAGCGCAGGTTTTCCAGCAGCTCACGCAAACCTTCAATGCAACGTTGGCGGGCGCGTTGCCGTCGTCGGCGGCCGTGCTTCTGATCGATGCATACGCTTTCTTCAATCAGACCTCCGGCAATTTCCGCGGCTTGGGGTTCCAGTTCGACGGCAGCAGTTCGGCTCAGGTCGCATGCAAGCCGGCCGTCTTGCCCGCGGCCTACAGCGCGGATGCCGGCAGTGCGCTCTTTTGCAGCCCTGCTACTTACGTGACGCCGAACGCGGACCAGATTTATATGTTTGCGGACGCGTACCACCCGTCTACTCGCATGCAGCAACTGATCGCCGACTATGTCGTCGGTTTGGCCGATCCGTGGCTCGGAGCGCAAGCCCATTGACCTGTGGTGTGCCGCCGTTCCCGTCGGGTAAGCTAGCCGTTTCCGGCATCTCGCCGGATCTGTTCTCTGACGGCGTTTCCCCAGGTAGTCATCGGATGGACATCCATATCACAGTCGAAGGTCGTCATGATCTGTCCGGACAGATCTACCGGCAGTTGCGCGCCGGAATACTCGAAGGACGCCTCGCAGGCGGCACGCGTCTGCCGTCCACGCGCGACCTCGCCACGCAACTCGGCGTATCGCGCAAGACCACACTCGACGTGTTCGAGCGGCTGCTTTCCGAAGGCTATCTGAGCGCGCGCGCCGGCTCCGGCACCTTCGTTGCCGACGGTTTGGAACGCTTGCCGACGCAGCGTTCCTCGCACGCACGCGAAGCCGAGTCGGCGCGCGAGCGTCCGAATGCGAAGGCTGCGGCGCGTGCGCAGCCGCTATGGGAGCAGATGCCCGTTGCGTCGACGATGCCGCAGCCGATGGCGAGTTCGACGCGCGATTTTATCGGCGGCGTGACCGACAAGGCGCAGTTCCCGTTCGACGCGTGGCGCCGCTGCGTGAACCATGCGCTGCGTGTGCAATCGCGTGGCCGCGGCGTGTATCGCGACGCCGCCGGCGAGCAGGAATTGCGTCTTGCGATCTCGCGCTACCTCGCGTTCAATCGCGCGGTCACGAGCAACTGGGAAGACGTGATCGTCACGCAGGGCGCGCAGCACGCGCTCGACCTGATCGCACGCGTCACCTTGCGCGCCGGTGACATCGCGGTGGTCGAAGACCCCGGCTATCCGCCCGCTCATGCGTGCTTGACGGCCGCGGGCGCGCGTGTCGTACCGGTGCCGGTGGACAGCGAAGGCCTGATCGTGAGCAAGCTGCCGGGCAACGCGCGGCTTGTCTACGTCACGCCGTCGCATCAATTCCCGCTCGGCATGCCGATGAGTCTGGAGCGCCGCGTCGAGTTGCTCGAATGGGCGCAACAACGCGGCGCCGTGATCATCGAGGACGACTACGACTGCGAATACCGTTTCGAAGGCCGGCCGATGGAGCCGCTGAAAAGCCTCGACCGCGCCGGGATCGTCGCGTACGTGGGTACCTTTTCGAAGACGATCTTTCCGGAGTTGAGGGTTGGTTACGTGGTGCCGCCCGCATCGTTGTTCGGGCCGCTTTTCAAGGCGCGGCAGATCGGCGACTGGCACGGCTGCACGCTCACGCAAACCGCGCTCGCGGCCTTCATGCTCAATGGCGACTTCGCGAGGCATTTGCGGCGCATGCATAAGCTCTACGCGGCGCGTCGCGCGATGCTGCTGGACCATCTGCGTGGCGACCTCGCGCCGTGGTTCGAACCGATCGTGCCCACTGCCGGCATCCACATGGCCGCGCGGCTGAAAGCACCGTTGACCGAGGCGGCTGTTGTGAACGCCGCGCGTGAAGCATCGATCGGGCTGCACGGCCTCGCGCCGTTTCATCTTCGCGTGAAGGCGCGCCCGGCCCTGATGTTCGGCTACGGCTGCATCGCAATCGACGAGATCGACGCCGCGCTTACGCAACTCGCCGGCATCCTGCCTCAGCTCGCCCGATAGACAGCGCAAACAGCGGCTTACGCGAATGGTTTGGCGAATGACTTGATTACTTAAGCCTATCCAATTCCATACAAATAGATGTCACAAACGGGCAGTACGCTTGCACCTCTGTAATTGTTTGTAATGAAAAGCGGGCCGATCGGGCCGGCTGCACAACACAACGAACCTGAGGGCAGTAAGGATGCGAGTGACATTCAAGGCAGGACAGCGTGCGCGCACGCTGCGCAGAATCGGCGCAATGGGCGCTTTGGGCGCGGCGAGCGCCATCGGCATCACGGCCTGCGGCAGCAGCGATATCGAACCGGCGCAGCCGGCGGTGGCGAACGGTACGAGCGCGACGCTCGCGCTGCTGGAAACCACCGACATCCACACCAATCTGCTCAGCTACGACTACTACAAGCTGGCCGAAGACAAGTCGCTCGGTCTCGAGCGCACGGCGACGCTGATCGCGGCGGCGCGCAAGGAATTTCCGAACACGCTGTTGCTCGACGACGGCGACACGATCCAGGGCACCGCGCTCGCCGATTACGAGGCACAGGTCGCGCCGGTCGATTGCAAGACCACGCTCGGCGTCTACAAGGTGATGAACCTGCTGAAATACGACGCCGGCACGATCGGCAATCACGAATTCAACTACGGCCTGCCGTTCCTCGCGCAAGTGACGGGCAACACATTCGACGTGCCGAACATGAGCCCGGTTGCGTCGCAACCGACCTGCGCCGGTCCGAATTTTCCGCTGGTGCTGTCGAACGTGCTCGGCGCGAAATCGCAGCAGCCGATCTTCAAGCCGTACACGATCCTCGAACGCACGATCACTGCGACGACGCCCGACGGCAAGACCGTCAGCGCGCCGGTGAAGATCGGCGTGATCGGCTTCACGCCGCCCGCGATCATGTCGTGGGACAAGCGCTGGCTCGACGGCAACGTCTATACGCAGGGGCTCGTGGAAAGCGCGTCGAAGTACGTGCCGGAAATGAAGGCGAAGGGCGCGCAGATCATCGTCGCGATGTCGCACGGCGGGCTGGATAACTCGACCTATTCGCCTTCGATGGAAAACGGCAGCTACTACCTGTCCAAAGTGGCCGGCATCGACGCGATGCTGATCGGCCACTCGCATCAGGTGTTCCCCGACAAGAACAGCACGGTGTCGCAATTCAACCTGCCGGGCGTCGACAAGGTGAAGGGCACCGTGAACGGCGTGCCGACCGTGATGGCGAACTTCTGGGGCAAGCACCTCGGCGTGATCAAGCTCGCGTTGAACTACACGAATGGCACGTGGAAGGTGGATCGCAGTTCGAGCACGGCCGAGGCCCGTTCGATCCAGAACGCGGACAACAGCTACGTGGCGGTGGACCCTTCGGTCTCGCAGGCGATCGCCGCCGAACATAGCGCGACGATCAACTACGTGAAGACGCCGGTCGGCTCGACCGATTTCCGCATGACCACCTATTTCGCGGACGTGGGCGACGTGTCCGCGATCGAGATCGTCAACCAGGCGCAAGCTGCTTACGTGCAGGACTATATCGGCGCGAATCTGCCGCAATATGCGGGCATTCCGGTGTTGTCGGTGAGCGCGCCGTTCAAGAGCGGCTTCGGCGGCGGCAACGATTTCACCGACGTCGCGCAAGGCAACGTCGCGATCAACAACGCCGCCGACCTGTACCTTTACCCGAACACGATTTACGCGGTGAAGGTGACCGGCGCCGGCCTGAAAGCGTGGCTGGAAACCGCCGCGCAACGCTTCAACAAGATCGACCCGGCAAAAAGCGCGGCGCAGACGCTGGTCAGCAACTACCCCGGCTACAACTTCGACATGATCACGTCGAAGGACTTCAGCTACGAAATCGACGTCACGCAAGCGGTCGGCAGCCGGATCCGCAACCTGACCTATCAGGGCGCACCGATTTCGGATACGCAGTCGTTCATCGTCGCGACCAACAACTATCGCGCGAGCGGCGGCGGCAATTTCCCGGGTCTCGACGGCAGCAAGACGATTTATGCGTCGCCGGATGCGAGCCGTGACGTGCTGATCGCATACATCAAGAAGATCCAGTCGATCAAGGCCGCGAACAACGGCAGCGATCGTAGCTGGCGCTTCGCGAAAGTGGCGACGGCCGGCCCGGTCACGTTCAAGTCGGCGCCGAACCTGGTGTCGCTCGCGCAAACCGTGGGCCTCGCGAACGTCACGCAGATCCAGTCCGACGACGGCAGCGGCAAGGGTCTCGCGGTGTACGCGGTGGACCTCAATCAATGAGCGCGCGCTTCGGTTTCGCGCTGGCGGGCGCGGCACTCGTCGTCGCCGGCACGCTCGCGGCGGTTGCGGCCGCGCGCGTGTCCGACGTCCAGATCGGCGATTGGCAGATGCAGGGCGCGGCCACGCACGCAGTGCTGCCGGTGTGGCGGTTGCGTGTCGCTGCGGCGTTCGGCAACGCGGCCGCGCGTGAGGCGCTGGCCGACGTGCTGCTGAGTTCCGCGCAACTCGACGAGCGGCGCGAAGGTGTCGAGTTGTATCGTCGCTTGGCGAGCGAAGGCAGGGTGCGTGCGCAAGCCACGCTCGGTCATCTGCTGTTGCGTGGCGCGCCGGGCATCGAACTGGATTATGCGCAAAGCCGTCGTTGGTTGACCGCTAGCGCCGAGCGCGATCCGCAGGCCGCGCACGATCTGTCGACGCTGTATCGCAATGGCTATGGCGTTGCCCGCGATCCGCGCGTCGCGATTCATTGGCTCGAACGGGCCGCGCAGGCCGGCGTGCCGCTCGCGCAATTCCAGCTCGCCAACGAATATCGCTTCGGCACGACGCTGCCGCACGACGACGCGCTCGCGCTGCAATGGCTCACACGCGCGGCCAATGCGGAGTTACCCGAGGCGAATCTGGCGCTGGCGATCGCCTATCGCAACGGCGAGCTGGGCATCGCTCGCGACGAAGCGCAATACTGGGCTTACGTGAAGGAAAGCGAGCACGATCTGAAGCACGTCAGCCGTCAGTGAACGGACGCTGAAACAGCCGCGGAATTTTCCGCCGCAGACGAAGGAAAGCCGCCCCTTGCAGAGGTTTCCGCTGCTAGGGGCGTGTTTTTTCCGCCGCGTGCCGGTGTGTCGCGAAGGGCTTTTCAGGCTTCGAAGGAGAGACACTTAACGTTTCGACGCTATCGCGTTGTCCACAAAGTGCCTTTATCCATGCATCGAAACGACTTGTAACGCGATTTACGTGTTCGTCTTCGACACGCGTCGGCGCACGTTTACCCTTTAAAACAAGCATCAAAATGTGTCGGGCAGTCTGCGCCGCGCAACAAACCTTCGCTGTTATACACAAAAGAGTCGCGCAAATCGTATTAGCGCTTGTAGAATCCGGCGTTGAAGCGTGCACATACCGTGCGCGCTTCGTGCAATTCACTGACCACAACAGGTAGGAGAAACATGCCGACTTCCGCAAAAAAGGTGGCCAAGAAGGCTGCTGCCCCGGTACCCGCCAAGAAGGTTGCTGCAAAGAAAGTTCCTGCGAAGAAAGCCGTCGCAGCTAAGAAGGTCGCCGTGAAGGCGTCCAGCGCTCCGTCGCCGATCAAGGACACCTTCACGAAGGCCTCGCTGGCTGCACACGTCGCTGAACGCGCCGCTGTGGAACCGAAGACCGCCAAGGCCGTGCTGGCCGCGCTCGAAGACACGATCCTCGGCGCTGTGCACAAGAAGGGCGCTGGCGAATTCACGCTGTCGGGTCTTCTGAAGATCGTCGTGCAAGCTGTGCCGGCGAAGAAGAAGCGCTTCGGCAAAGACCCGTTCTCGGGCGAAGAGCGTTGGTTCCCGGCCAAGCCGGCTAGCGTGCGCATCAAGGCACGTCCGCTGAAGAAGCTGAAAGACGCTGCGGCAGGCTGATCGGTTCGGCGCGTCGACGTGGGTTGAGGCCATGCGCTTTTAACCTTCGTCAAAACGCTCGGGCAGGTCCGCAATCAACGTGGTGCGAATCCCCGTGGATGAAAATCCACGGGGATTTTTTTATGCGCATTTGCACCGTACTGGCGCATCGTGATCCGCCGCAGTACGATGGCGACGAAGCCTTGCCGGTCGGGATGCGGTATCCGCGTGCATAACCGCTGCCTACCACGCGAAAAAACGTAATGGCATAGCGCTTGCTTAAATGATTGTCGAACACCGAATGCGCAGCGCATTCGCCTTCTATCCGACAAAAAGAGCGGGGCGTGACATGCGATGCTATGACGAGATGCGTCATCATGACGATGCCGTGCGGCCACACTACGCACGCTTTGAGCGATGGCTGGTGAAGCAGGGTAATGAGGCCATCGCGCGCAAGCGCGCCGAAGCCGACCTGCTGTTTCGCCGGGTCGGCATTACCTTCGCAGTGAATGGCGATCTGTCCGGCACCGAGCGGCTGATTCCGTTCGATCTGATTCCACGCATCATTCCGCGCAGCGAATGGCAGACGCTCGAAGCCGGTTTGCGGCAGCGGGTCCAGGCACTCAATCTGTTTATCCACGACGTCTATCACGATCGCAATATCGTGCGTGCCGGCATCGTGCCGGCCGAGCAGGTCTACACCAACGCGCAATATCGGCCTGAGATGCAGGGCGTCAATGTGCCGCTCGGTGTTTACGCGCATATCGCCGGCGTCGACGTGGTGCGAGCGGGCGACGACGGCGAGTTCTACGTGCTCGAAGACAATCTGCGCGTGCCGTCGGGCGTCTCGTACATGCTCGAAAACCGCAAGATGATGATGCGGCTTTTCCCCGAACTGTTCGTGCAGAACCGCATTGCGCCGGTCGCGCATTATCCCGATCTGCTGCTCGATACGCTGCGCTCGGTCGCGCCCGAAGGTGTCGACGATCCGGTCGTGGTGGTGCTCACGCCGGGCATGTACAACTCCGCGTATTTCGAGCACACGTTCCTTGCGCAGCAGATGGGCGTTGAACTGGTGGAAGGCAAGGATCTGTTCGTCGACGACAACTACGTGTTCATGCGCACCACGCAGGGACCGAAGCGCGTCGACGTGATCTATCGCCGTGTCGACGACGACTTTCTCGATCCGCTCGCGTTCCGCAACGATTCGGCGCTGGGCGTGCCGGGCTTGCTCACCGCTTACCGTGCGGGTCGTGTCGCGCTGGCGAACGCAATGGGCACCGGCATCGCCGACGACAAATCGATCTACCCGTACGTGCCGGAAATGATCGAGTTCTATCTGGGCGAGAAGCCGATCCTCAACAACGTTCCCACGTTCCAGTGCCGCAAGCCGGACGACCTTGCTTACACGCTCGCGCATCTGCCCGAACTGGTCGTGAAGGAAGTGCATGGCGCGGGCGGCTACGGGATGCTGGTGGGACCGGCCTCGACGCAAGCCGAGATCGAATCGTTCCGCGAGAGGCTGATCGCGCGTCCCGCGGGATATATCGCGCAGCCCACGCTCGCGTTGTCCGCGTGTCCGACTTTCGTGGAGTCGGGCATCGCGCCGCGCCATATCGACTTGCGCCCGTTCGTGCTGTCCGGCAAGAGCGTGACGATGTGCGCGGGCGGGCTCACCCGGGTGGCGTTGCAGGAGGGGTCGCTGGTCGTCAATTCGTCGCAGGGAGGCGGCACCAAGGATACGTGGATGGTCGACTGACGCGGTTGCCGACGCGCCTCCAGCCTCCATACAGGCAGACGTCCGCAACCCAACAAGCCGGCGAACTTGCAAGTACTTCGCCGGCGCACACGGATAACCAGCGCGGGTCTTCACTCGACGAAGCTCAACGAAGACCTCGCGTCATCAGATACGGAACGCCGTCATGCTAAGCCGCACCGCCGATCACCTCTTCTGGATGGCACGCTACATGGAGCGCGCGGAAAATACCGCCCGCATGCTCGACATCAATCTGAAGGCGCTGTTGTTGCCGCAGACGTCTGACCAGGAGGCGCGCGCGCAACGTTCGGTGCTGCGCATCTCCGAACTGGAAACCGCGTTCGCGCAGCGCTACGACGAGCCGACGCGCGAAAACGTGCTCGATTTCATGGTCGCGGATTCGACCAATCCGTCGAGCATTCATTCGTGTCTGCAGGCCGCGCGCGAAAACGCCCGCGCGGTGCGCGGCACGTTGACGACCGAATGGTGGGAGACCATCAACGATACGTGGCTCGAGTTCAACGAACGGACCTCGTCGGGTCAGGCCGCGAGCAATCCGGGCGCGCTGTTCGAATGGGTGAAGTTCCGCTCGCATCTTTCGCGCGGCGTGACGATCGGCACCGCGTTGCAAGACGACGCGTTCTTCTTCACGCAACTCGGCACCTATCTGGAACGCGCCGACAACACCGCGCGCATTCTCGACGTGCGTTTCGCAGACGTCGAACCGAATTCACGCGACGCCGCGCGGCAACTCGAAGACTTCTACTACTGGACGTCGATTCTCAGTTCGGTGTCGGCGCTGGAAATCTATCGCAAGGTGTATCGCGACGTGGTGACGCCGGCGCGCGTGGTCGAACTGATGATCCTGAACCAGCAGATGCCGAGATCGCTGCTCGCGTCGCTCGAAGGCGTGTGCGCGAATCTGGCGATGCTGCGCACTTCGGGTTCGAACCAGTGCGAGCGGTTCGCCGGCAAGCTGCGCGCCGAGTTGCTGTACTCCGACATCCGGCAGATTTTCGAAGCCGGCCTGCACGCCTATCTGACCCAGTTCCTCGCTCGCGTGTTCGAGCTCGGCAATCTGGTGGCGCGTACCTATCTGATGTTGCCAGTCGCCTGACGGAGTTTTTATATGTATCTGACGATCCGCCACGACACGTCCTATCGCTATGAAGCGACTGTCCATTATTCGATCCAGCAATTGCGCCTGACGCCGTCGAGCGGCGCGTCGCAGGTGGTGCGGCGCTGGAGCATCGACGCGCCGGGCAAGCTCGATTCCACTTTCGACGCGTACGGCAACGTGTTGCATACGCTCGTGATCAACAAGCCGCATAGCGAGATCCGTCTGCATGTGGGTGGGGAAGTGGACACGATTCCGCTCGTCGACGGCCAGTTGGCCGATGCGGTCGGCCCGATTCCGCTCGAGCATTTCACCTGCGCGACGCGTCTCACCGAAGTCGATCCGGCCGTTCGCGAGCTGGCCGAATCGGTGCCGGTGCTGACTACGTCGGGCGGTCTGATCGCGCTGTCCGAGCAGATCGTGCAGCGCGTGAAGTACAACCCGGGCGTCACCGAAGTCACGAGCACGGCCGCAGAGGCGCTCGCGCTCGGCAACGGCGTCTGCCAGGACCATGCGCATCTGATGCTGGCGTGCTGCCGCGCACGGGGGATTCCGGCGCGTTATGTGAGCGGCTATATCGAACCGGGCGACGTGCCGCACGCGGCGAGCCACGCGTGGGTCGATGTGTGGCTCGAAGGCAAGGGCTGGATTTCCATCGACGTCACGCATGCGGCATTTGCCAGCGAGATCTATTGCCGGCTTGCCGTGGCGCGCGATTACGAAGCCGCCGCGCCGGTGCGTGGTCGGCGGATCGGCGGACTGGAAGAGCAGTTGAAGGTGTCGGTCACCGTGAGCACGCAGTTGTCGCAGTAGAACGGCGCGGCAGCGGAGCGTCATGGCCGGATAGTGCGAGCTGCGCGCGCCACCGCGCACAGCGATTCAATTTGCGCCCGCAGCGGCCGTAATATGCGGTAGGAGCACATGCGCGCCGCATTACAATAGCGCCGTCCAGTCGTTTTTTGCGGGTACTTTTCTTATGACCTACTGCGTCGCAATGTCCGTCGACGAGGGCCTCGTGTTTCTTTCGGACACGCGTACGAATGCGGGCGTCGATCACATCAGCACCGCGCGCAAGATGTCGGTGTTCGAGCAGCCGGGCGAGCGCATGCTCGTGCTGCTGGGCGCGGGCAATCTGTCGCTCACGCAAGCGGTACTGCACGAACTCTCCGAGCCGACCGATCCCGCGCTGCCCACGTTGTGGAGCGCGCCGACCATGGCCGACGCCGCGCGTGTGATCGGCCGTGCAGTGCGGTGCGTGCATCAGCGCGAGGCCGAGGCGTTGCAGGAATTCGGCGTCGACTTCAACTGCAGCTTCATTCTTGGCGGGCAGATCGCGGGCAACCGGCCGCGCCTGTTCATGATCTACGCTGCGGGCAATTTCATCGAAGCGTCGGCCGTGAATCCGTATTTTCAGATCGGCGAAGCCAAGTACGGCAAACCGATCATCGATCGCGTGCTGACGCCGTCCACGCCGCTCGACGAAGCCGCCAAATGCGCGCTGATCTCGATGGATTCGACGCTGCGCTCGAACCTGTCGGTCGGTTTGCCGCTCGATTTGCTGGTCTATGAGAAGGATTCGTTGCGCGTCACGCGCTTCGTTTCGATCGACCACGACAACGCGTACTTCGAGATGATTCACCGCACGTGGGGAGAGCGGCTGCGTCAGGTGTTCGGCGAGATTCCGGATCCGGACTGGCAGGATTCGCCCAACGTGCCGTTGTTGCAACGCGAACGGGCGCTGGTGCTGCATCGCGCGCCGGTGGGTTCCGATGGCGTCGAGCATGAACTCGATGCGAAGCCGGCGCAGACGCTGGCCCAGGCGGAGAGGGGCAAAGCGCAGCGGCGCTGAGGTATCCGCTCCCGCCACGCAAAGCCGCACACACACTCTCAAACCACGGGACGCAAAAAAACCAGCCACAGGCTTTCGCCCGTGGCTGGTTTTCAACTGCGCGTTGCTTCAGCAGTCCGTCAAGTTCGATTAGAACTTGTGGCGGATGCCCAGGCTGACCATCTCTTGCGAGCTGGAAGCCGAGTTGTAGCTGTACGAACCGATTGCTGCGCTTGCGTCGACCAGTGCGCCGTTCGAAGCGCGTTGGTTGCCGCTTGCGTGCTGATAGGCGCCGACCAGGTAGATGTCCGTGCGCTTCGACAGGTTGTAGTCGCCGCCCAGGGAAACCTGGTGATACGTTGCGCTCGAATCGCCGCTGGACTTCGTGTAGATGTAGCCCACACCGACCAGCATTGCCGGCGTTGCCTGGTAACCCAGGTATGCGCCGCCGAGGTTGTACTTCTCGGTCGAACCGAAGCCCGAGTTCGCGTCCGGCTTGTACTGTGCGTTGCTGTAGCGCAGGTTAGCCGTGAACGGGCCTGTTACGTATTGCACAGCGACCGAAGCGATGCCGATCGACTTGGCAGCGGCGTAAGCGCCGTTGACCTGGTTGTCGAACGTGCCGTCCGACGTGCTGCCGTTCCAGCCTGCTGTCGGCGGCGTGCCAGCCGTGCGGCTAGCCAGCGTGTTGCCGTTGTCGGCGCGGAAGTAGCCTGCAGCCACGCTGAACGGACCCGTTGCGTACGTTGCTGCGCCCGACCACGTTTGACCCGAACCCGTCTGGCCGGCTACGCCGCCCAGAGCATACATGCCTTCGAACTGGAAGCCGCCCCACACCGGCGAGGTGTACTTGATGGCGTTGTTCGTGCGCGAGGAGTTGTCGTTGTTGTCGACGTCGCCCGGCGTGGTGAAGGTCGAACCGAAGTAGTTGTCAGCCGTCAGCGGCTGCACCAGGTCGACCAGCGGGTCGTATTGACGACCCAGCGTGACCGTACCCCACTGATCGCCCGTCAGGCCGACGTAGGCTTGACGACCGAACATCTTGCCACCCTGACCCAGCTTGCCGCTGTTGACGTCAAAACCGTTTTCCAACTGGAAGATTGCCTTCAGGCCGCCGCCGAGGTCTTCCGTGCCCTTCAGGCCGAAACGATCACCTTGCAGATTGCCGCCGTACAGGGCAACCAGGTTCTTGTTCGCGCCGGCAGCGTTCTGAGTGTTATGAACGTACTGGATCGATTCGTCGATCAAACCGTAAAGGGTAACGCTGCTTTGAGCATGTGCCACGCCGGTGACGCCCAGAAGCGCCAGCGAGAGGGTAGACAGTGCGATTCGTTTCATCCATTTCTCCACGCAGATGATTAGTTTCGTTGTTGCGGAAAGGAGAATAGCTCAGTGCTCCAAGCGGTACGAACTGGAAAAAAAAGACTGTCTCCAAAAACTGACAAACGTTGCAAAGCCTTGTATTTAAAGCCTGTTCTTAATTATTTCTGTTTCAGCAATATTGATTCGTGTATTGGACATTATTGTTGTTTTGTTGATAGTTACGCTCCAACTGACCGCATTTTAGTCACTTGGATGAAGGCAATTTGTAATTTAGTCGTCTAGATGTCTGGCGGATGTATGGAGCGTCCATGGAAAAATGGAGCGCTGCCTCGCTTGACGGACGCCTCAGATGGAAATCACGGCTTGCGGACGCTCGGGATGTGTGTGCCGCCAAGCTCCGTGGCCGGTGCAGGCGTGCCACCGGCTGCCGTGATGATTTTCGCCGGGACGGGTTGCACCTCGCGACGATCTTTGTCGCTACCGGTTGCGCCTATTAATTATTCACGGCCACTGCCGCCGCCGTTGCGACGCGCGACGGTCACAGCCGCCAGCCCCGCGGCGGCGGCTACCAGCACCGATGTCCACGGATACCGCCGCACATAGCGGTCGGCTACCGCGGCTTGTCGGCCTGCCTCGACGAGCGTGACGGCGGCGACTCGCGTTGCCTGAGCTTCGGCGAGCACGACTGCACGGCCTATCTTGAGCGCCGCCGCCCGGGCGGATACGTTCTTCCGCGCCTCGCGTGGCGGCGGGAAGGCGGGAACAAAAGCCGGCGTGGCCGGTGCTGCGGCGCGCGATGCCGCCGCGGCCGCAACCGTTGCGCTCTCCGAAGCAGCATCACGCGCGGCCGCCTGCGCATCCGCGGCCACGGTCGACGCCGCCAGCACCGACGCGAGCTTCGCGCGGCTGCCGGGCGGCGAATTGTCCTGCATCCCCCATTCGCCGCGCGGGTCGTGCAGACGGCCGCGAGCCGCGGAGAACTCGGCGCCGAGCAGCAGCACCGCGGCCGAGAAGTACAGCCACATCAACAGCACCGCGAGCGAGCCGGCCGCGCCGAACGAGCTGGCCATCCCGGCGTGCGCAATATAAAGCGCGAACAGTTTCTTGCCTGCCGAGAACAGCACGGCCGCGACGATCCCGCCGACCAGCGCATCGCGCCAGCGCACCTTCGCGTCCGGCAGGAACTTCAGCAGACCGGCAAACGCGAACGCCAACACCAGCAAACCCACGACGATCTGCAACAGGTCGCCGATGATCACATACGGCGAGTTGCCCCAAAGCCATTTGCCGATGAACGTGATGGCGGTGTCCAGCACCAGCGAAACGATCAGCAGGAACGCGACGCCGAGCACGAGGCCGAACGAAATCAACCGCACGCGCACCAGCGCGATCACGCTCGACGAGCGCGGCCCGGTGTCCGGCCAGACGATATTGAGTGCGCTATTGAGCGACGAAAAGGTCGCCGACGCACCGATCGCGAGCGCCGCGAACGAGATGATGGCCGCGACGCCGCCGGCGCTGCCGCTGTGATGCGCGTTCTCGACGATCGTCTGCACGCCCGCCGCAGCCTGGTCGCCGAGCAGGCCGTGAATATGAGTGAACAGTTCGCCGCGCGCGGCTTCGGCGCCGAAAAACCAGCCGGCCACGGCGATCACCATCACGAGCGTCGGCGCGAGCGAGAACGCCGCGTAGAACGCAATGCTGGCGGCCATTGCCGCGCAGCGGTCTTCGGCGAACTGTTTGAAGGCGCCGATCGCCCAGTTGGCTTGTTGGCGGGCCACGTGTTGGAGGTTTTCGGCGGAAAGCGTGTCGATGTCCATGGTCATATCTCGAAGGATCCTGGCGACGGAGGCGGCGCTGCGCACCGTTGAGGGGGCACCGACGCAGGCTTCGCACCGGTTCCTTTCGCAAAGCTTGTGCCTGTCACTATAACAAGGCCGCTTGCATACGCCGGTGCGCGCGCTGCGCCGACGAAGCACGCTTCATGTGCCGTTAGAATGCCGCTCTGGACCCACACACTTTTCCTGTCGCCATGCACTCTCACGAATCTCTACAGCCGCTGGACGTGATTCCGGCAGACCAGTTGGACGCGCACTTGCCCGCGCATGTCGTCGCTCAACTGCCGCAGCAGAGTGTGACGGTTTTCGCGGTCAGCGACGACGCGTCCGACACCGCCGCATTCAGCGCGCGCTATGGCTTCGGTCTCGAAGACTGCGCGAATACGATCGTGGTGCGCTACAAGAAGGAAGGCGCCGAGCATTACGCGGCGCTGGTCTCACTCGGTTCGCTGCGCCTCGACATCAACGGCGCGGTGAAGGCGGCGCTCGGCGCGCAGCGGCTGTCCTTCGCCAAACGCGAGGCGGCGGTCGAACATAGCCAGATGGAATTCGGCGGTATCACCGCGTTCGGTTTGCCGGACGACTGGCGGATTCTGGTCGACGCCGCCGTGATGGAGCGCACGCAGATCGTGATGGGCGCCGGCGTGCGGGCGGCCAAGTTGCTGCTGGCGCCCGCGGTGCTGAACGCGTGGCCGCGTTGCGAAGTCGCCGCGTTGACGCTGCCGGCGGAGTAGGTCTGCCGTCTCGTGCGGCGCTCGTTCGCATGCACACCTGAAGTTTCTCCGTGTCTGGCCGTTAATCCAGAGATTGGCCCTGGCCGTCGCGATGCTCGCTCGCGCGGTGTGCCGACCAGACAGATAAAACATAAAGGACACGGAGATGGAACGCTTTCGCCTGAAGGTGCGGCTTTGGCTCGCGCTAGCAGTAATGTGCATGGGAATTCTGGCGATCGGCCTGTGGGGCGCGTTCAAAGCGCGCGACACGATGATCGCCGATCGTCAGGCTGAGCTGAAAAGCGTCGTCAGCGTCGCGTATAGCGTGCTGGATCGCTACAACGGCCTAGTCGCGGCGGGCACGATGTCGCTCGCCGACGCGCAGCGCACCGCCATGTCGGATCTGCGCGCGATGCGCTACGGCGGCGCGGGCGGTTATCTCGTGCTCGAGGACGCCCACGCGAAAGTGCTGATGCACGGTGTGCGTCGCGACCTCGAGGGCAAGGACATGAGCACCTTCAAGGACCCGCAGGGCCGCTTCGTCTTTAAAGACGGCTCGGACCTCGCGCAGCGCGACGGCGAAGGTTTCATCCATCTGCAATTCCTGAAGCCGGGTTCCAACGAGATGGCGCCGAAAATCAACTATGTGCGCCTCTACAAGCCGTGGGACTGGACCATCGTGACCGGCGTCTTCACCGACGACATCGACGCCGCGTTCTACTCGACCCTGATGCAGTACATCGGCGCGGCGTTGATTCTGAGCGTGCTGGTGTCGGTGGTGATCGGCGTGATCCTGCGCAGCATCTTGCGGCAACTCGGCGGCGAACCGGCGTACGCGGCGCAGATCGCCTCGCGTATCGCGGACGGCGATCTCGACGTCGTAGTGGAAACCCGCGCCGGCGACGAGACGAGCCTGCTCGCCGCGATGCGGCGCATGCAGCACCGTCTTGCGCAGGCGATTCTGCAGATTCGCAGCGGCGCGACGCTGATCTCGACGGTCTCTCACGAAATTGCCGCCGGCAACGCCGATCTGTCGCGGCGCACCGAGCAGCAGGCCACCGCGCTCGGCGAAACGGCATCGAGCATGGAGCAGATCACCGCGACCGTGAAGCAGAACGCCGACAACGCGAAGCAGGCGAGTCAACTGGCGCACAACGCGTCGGAGACGGCGGCGCGCGGCGGCGACGTGGTCGGTCAGGTGGTGGAGACGATGCGCGGGATTTCGCAGTCGTCGCATCGGATCGGCGACATCATCGGCGTGATCGAGGGCATTGCGTTCCAGACGAATATTCTCGCGTTGAATGCGGCCGTCGAAGCGGCGCGTGCCGGCGAGGAAGGGCGCGGCTTCGCGGTAGTGGCGGGCGAAGTTCGCACCCTCGCGCAGCGCAGCGCGGCGGCGGCCAAGGAGATCAAGGCGCTGATCGAGGAGTCGGCGGCGCAGATCGAAGGCGGCTCGCAATACGTGGGTCGCGCGGGCGACACGATGCAGGAAGTGGTGATCGCGGTGCGCCGCGTGACCGACATCATGGGCGAGATCAGCGCGGCGTCCGTCGAGCAGAGTTCGGGAATCGAGCAGGTGAACATCGCGGTCGCGAGCATGGATCAGACGACCCAGCAGAACGCCGCGCTGGTGGAAGAAGCGAGCGCCTCCGCCGATGTGTTGAAGGTGCAGACCGACCAGCTCGCCGCGGCGATCGCGGTGTTCACGTTGCCGGAAATGCGCTGAGCGGGAGGTGCGCTGGCGTCGTGGCTTCATTGAAAGCGAAAACGCCACGCAACCCGCGATAGGGTTGCATGGCGTTGAGCATGTCGGCCCGAATCGCCTGATTCGTCAGATCATCAGACGGGACACCTTGGTGCCTTCGAGCGATACGCCGGCCATCAAGCCGCCGTTGGTCAGCACAAATGCTTCGACGGGGCTGGTGGCGGTCGAGGTATCGACCGCGCCGTTCGCGCCGACCTTCAGCACGGCGACGGTGGCGTCCGCGCCTGCCGCCCAGCCCTGGCTGCTGGTGAATTTGTCGAGCGCTTCCTGCGTCATGAACAGGAACACGAGCGCTTTCGACTGCGCGCCGATCTGCAAACCGAACGAACCTGCGACCGTGCTGTAATAGCCCGCCGTGCGGCCGCCGACCCGCAGCGCGCCTTCGCCGTACTGGCCGCCGATCCAGAAGCCCGCCGAAATCACCGACGGGAACACCAGCACGCCGCGCGCTTTGCCCACCAGCTCTCGCGAGCCGCTGACGTTTGCATAGAGGCGCGACAGCGTGGAATCGACACCGGCGTTGATGGTGTCGCGCTTGCCTGCGTTCGCCGACGAGCCCGCGCTTGAAGACGGCGACGTGGTCGTGCAACCGGCGAGGCTGAGGCCAGCGGTGGCCAAAGCAGCGCTGCCGGTCATGATGAATTGTCGTCTGCGCATGATGGTTTCCCTTCTTTATCTGTGTGCGTTACTGGAAGTTGGTTTTTTTGCTATTCCGTCGTAGTCCGGCGCCGGGCTGAGAGATCTGCCGGCGTCCGACATGTGACGCACCTTCTAACCAGCAGTTCCCGTGCCTGCCCCTATATCGGCTGCGCGAATCCCTTACCGCCCGGCGCGCCGACGAAAGCCCCACCATCCGGCGAGCGCGGTGAAGCTGACCACCATCAGCACCATCACCCAGAAGCCGTGGCGATTTTCCGCGAGCGGAATGCCGCCGACGTTCATCCCGAACAGGCCCGCGATGATGTTGATCGGCAACGCGAGCACGGTGACGAGCGTCAGCGTGAAGAGCGTGCGGTTGCTTTGCTCGGTGAGGCGCGCGGCGATCTCTTCCTGCAGCAGCTTGATTCGTTCGGCGAGACCGGAGAGGTCGCCGAGCACCAATGAAAATTCTTCTGTCGAGTCGCGCAGACTTTGCACGTCGTGTGCCGAAAGCCATCGCGGCGGCCGCACTAACAGCCGGAAAATCGAGCCGGGTTCGGGCGCCAGCAGCCGTTGCAGACGGACCAGAACGCGGCGCATCGCGCCGAGATCGCGGCGGCTGTCGAAGTGGCGGCGCGACAGGAACTGGTCTTCGATACGGTCGACTTCGGTACTGCTTCTGCGCACGATCGTGACCAGCAGGTCGGCCTGGTCGCGCAACAGATGGATCAGCAGTTCGGCGGGTGTGTCGAAGATTTCGCCTTCACGTACCGACGCGCGCAGCCGGTCGACGGAACGCAACTGTTTCAGGCGCGCGGTGATCATGATGCGCTGATGGGTGTACACCCACAGCGTGGCGATATCGGATGGCGTCTGCTCGAAATCGAACATCACGTCGTTGACGACAGCGAGCAGCGCGCCATGCTGATGTTCGATGCGGGTCGAGTGCGAGCCTTCGCGCAGCGCTTCGAAAAAACTCTCGGGCAGGTCCAGATGCGCGCGCATCCATTTTTCGCTGGACACGTGCGCGAGATTGAAATGCAGCCAGAGAAATTCGCCGTTGTCCGCAGGCGAGCGTTGCGGCGGCGCAGCGTGGCTCGCGGCGCCGGTTTCCGTCTGCGCAGGCCAATGCGAATTGCCGGCGAGCCAGCGAGCGGCATTGTCCGTGTCGATCGGCACACCGGGTTGCCCCGCTGAGAAACGAAAGCCGCACACGAGGCCCGAGCGGTCGGCGCCATAAGTGACGGGCGCAACATTCAGAGTCATAAGCCGTTCAGGATGAGCGTTCCAAGCCGCGCATTCTGACACATCAATTACGGCCGGTGGCCGCCGTATAAGACCGCTCAAGGTCATGACGGCGGACACACGAACGTCATCGATTGCGTGTACGGCGCAGGCCCCTATTGCGCGGCGGGCCGGATGTTCTGGTTACAGCGGAACAGGTTGCCGGCATCGTAGCGGCTCTTCACCGCGACGAGGCGCGCATAGTTCGGACCATACGCGTCCGCCACCCGGCCACCTTCCTCTTCGGTCATGAAGTTGACGTACACGCTGCCGAGCGCGAACGGCGCGGCTGCGTCGAAGAACGCGCGAGCCCAGCCGATGCAACGCTCGTCGTCGGCGGGGTCGTCCCAGCGGCCATGTACGTTCATCGCGTACTGGGTGTCGCGACTCGAATAAGCGGTGGCCTCGACCGGTACGCGACTGGTTTGCGCGCCGATCTGTCCGAAGAAAATCTCGCACTGCGGCGACGGCAGCGTGTCGATGGCGTCGAGCAACGCGTCGATCAGGCCGTCCTGGATTTCGCCGATATTGTGCGATTTCCAGTAGTTGCGCGCACCGGGCGTGAGCAACGGATCGAAGGCCTGTTGCCACATCGCGTACGGCATCGGCCCGAGATGTTCGCCGACCGGCGTGCCGAAGTTGCGCACGGGCGCGCTCACGGCAGGGCCGTTGTCCACGGGGCCGCTGTAGCAGATCGCGAAGACGATCACCGGTGTGCCGTGGACCTCCGGCGGCAGGAACGGCAGCGGCGGCGCGAGTCTCGACACGACCCATACGCTCAGATCTTCGGGCATGTCCGGAGCCGCCGCGCGGTATTTGATCAGTGCGTCTTTTGCCTGCGCGAACGGCAGCACCACGAGGCCGCCGTAGATCAGCGGGCCGACCGGATGCAGCGCAAATTCGAACCGCGTGACGACGCCGAAGTTGCCGCCGCCGCCGCGAATTGCCCAGAACAGATCTTCGTGCGAGCCGGCGCTCGCGTGCAGCAACTCGCCGTCGGCGGTGACGACGTCCGCGGCAATCAGGTTGTCCACCGTCATTCCGTATTTGCGGCTCAGCCAGCCGAAGCCGCCGCCGAGCGTCAGTCCCGCCACGCCGGTCGTCGAGTTGATGCCGAGCGGCGTGGCGAGCCCGAACGCCTGCGCTTCGTGATCGAAATCGGCGAGCGTCGCCCCGGGTTCGACATACGCGCGCCGGCCGGTGGGATCGATGCGAACCGATTTCATCGACGACAGGTCGAGCACGAGGCCGTCGTCGCAGAGCGCGCTTCCGGCGATGTTATGGCCGCCGCCGCGCACCGCGAGCGGCACTCCGTGCTCGCGCGCGAACGCCACGCCACGGCGGACGTCGGCGACGCCCGCGCAACGCAGGATCATGGCCGGGCGGCGATCGATCATGCCATTCCAGATGCTGCGCGCCTCGTCGAAACCGGCAGTGTCCGGCAGCAGAAGCGGGCCCCGGCTGGCGGCTTTGAATTCGTCGATTGCGCTGTTCGACACGGTAACCATGGGACACCTCCAGACATCGTGAATGAGGAACGCTCGTCGAACGCTATTAAGCTAAGCAAACTAAATTAAAGCGTTGGGAGAGGCTCGATGTGCGTCCAGTAAACGGGCTTGTTTCTGTAAGTCAAACGAAGGTAAACCCGCGTTGCCCGGCGAAGCCGTGCGAAGGCGCGTGGGATAAGCGTGTGCGAAGCGTCGCGCGTTCACGATGCTTCGCGTGGGTCGCGATGGTGGAAATGCTTCGGGAAAAGTGCGCGCGCAGAAGTGTTGGGCGCGCGCGCGGGTGGTGGTTGCACCGCGACACTATGTGGCCGTTGTGCGGAAGTGTTGATTTACATGCAGTTTCGCACGGCAGATCATGTACGTACCACTTGTTCACAGGATTTCGTCATGTCGCTCTCCATGCAAGCTCTTGTCCTCTCGCAGTACAACGGTCCGCTCGAACTGACGGAATTGCCGCGGCCGCAGCCGAGGCGCGGCGAAGTGCTGGTGCGTATTGCCGCGAGCGGGCTGAATCCGCTCGACACGAAAATTCGCGCCGGCGCTGCTGCGCACGCGAAGCATCCATTGCCGCTGGTGTTGGGCATCGATATGGCCGGGACTGTCGAGGCGGTGGGCGAGGGCGTCGTCGCTTTCAAGGCCGGCGATCAGGTGTATGGGATGACGGGCGGCGTGGGCGGAATGCAAGGCTCGCTCGCGCAATTCGCGGCCGTGGATGCGGATCTGCTGGCGTTGAAGCCGCCGAGTCTGTCGATGCGCGACGCGGCTGTATTGCCGCTTGCATTTATCACGGCGTACTCGGGGATCGTCGACCGCGCGCATTTGCAGGCCGGTCAAACGGTGCTCGTGCATGGCGGCGCGGGCGGCGTCGGCTATCTCGCGGTGCAATTGGCGCTCGCGCTCGGCGCGCGGGTGTTCGCGACCGTTAGCGAACGCGATCGCACCGTGGTCGAAGCACTTGGGGCAACGCCGATCGATTACCGCACACAAGCGGTCGAGCAATATGTCGCCGCGATGACGCAAGGCAAGGGCTTCGATCTGGTCGTCGATACGGTGGGCGGGGCGACGCTGGATGCGTCGTTCGCGGCCGTTAAGCATTTCGGCCATGTGGTCAGCGCGCTTGGTTGGGGCACGCATGCGCTCGCGCCGTTGTCGTTTCGCGAAGCGACTTACTCGGGCGTGTTTACGTTGCACGCGCTGCTTTCCGGCGAAGGCCGTGCGCATCACGGCGAGATGCTGCGTGTCGCGGCGCAGCTTGCGGAGCAACACAAACTCGCGCCGCGCGTCGACGAACGCCGCTTCGATCTGGCTTCAACCGAAGCGGCTTATCAGGCACTGACCGATGGCACTGCGCGCGGCAAGATCGTCGTCGAGGTGGTGTGAGCCGACGCGGTTGAAGCGCGGTCGTCGTATTTTTTGGCGGCGCTTACTGGTCGTTGTCAGCCCTTGACGAGGCCGCCGTCGACGATCAGGTTCTGGCCGGTCACCGCGCGGGCCCACGGCGACAGGAAGAACAGCACGGCGTCGGCGAACTCTTCGGGTGTGGTGACGCGCCGCAACGGTGTGGAACTCGCGATCAGGTCGAACACGAACTCGGGGGTGGCCGCGCTCGCGTCGGTGACGCGCAGCAGACCGCCCGACACCATGTTCGCGGTGATGCCGTCGGGGCCGAGGTCGTGAGCCGCGGTGCGCGTCAAAGACAATAGCGCCGCCTTGGCCGCCGTGTAGTCGTGATAAGGCACTACCGGATTCTGGAACAGGTTGGTCCCCACGTTGACGATCCGGCCAAAGCCACGCGAACGCATGCCGGCGACCGCCGCCTGCATCGTATTGAGCGCGCCTTGCAGAGAACCGTCGAGTTGTTGCTGGAAGCGCGTCCAGTCGATTGTGTCGATCTTCGGGCGCGCGTCGCCGTCGAACTGGAAGTCGGCCAATGCATTGTTCACCACCGATACGATCGGCTGGCCGATTTGCGCCTGTGCTGTTTCGAATAGACGCGCGACGGCGGCCTTATCCGTCACGTCCGCCTGGAGAGGCAGAACGCGGTCGCCGAGTTCTTCTTTCAGCGCGTTGGCCAGAGAATCGCTCTTGCGGTAATTCACCACCACGCCCGCACCTTCGCGCACCAGCGCGCGCGTGATCGCCGCGCCGAGTCCGCGTGCGCCGCCCGTGACCAGCACCCATTGTTCAGATAAAAGCATCGTTCTTCCCGTCTTCGATGGAGGTTGTACTCCGCGCATTGTCGCCTGAATCGTCGCTGGAATGCGTTCGAGCGGGCCTGCTTCTCGCGATGACGGGAAGATGTTTTCGACGGGTGGCGTCGCGAAGCCAGTTTTAATGGGCGGAATGGGTTTGTCTGTGTGAGTCCGCTCATTGACGGCAATGTCATTGCGCGTGATGGGTTCGGATAAATACCTATGCCGCGAGATGGGACGGATTTAGGTTTTAAATAAAAATAATAGTTTGTACTGCGTATCTGATTCGCTGAATATCCTGTGCCGTGAAAAAAGCGGCAATTAACGATATTTGACAGTGTCTTTGAAGATAAATCGGAAAAACACGGCGCTCATACGGCATTGCGTGGGGTAGCGCACGGTCTGCCGATGACGCTGCGCATAACTTCCGCATGTACCAGACCCTGCTGTGCTCTTCTAAAAACTTTGTTCGCGCACAGCTCGTCGCTTCTTTCGCAACGCGTCAGATCGGACCGGGATTTATCCGCGAGAGAAATGCCGAACGGGTTTTGAGGTTTCGTTTTTATCTGCGAACGGAGATCGGCTCGATATATGGGATCTGCCTTCTGAATGTAGTTAGGAGAATGAAATGAAAAAGCAAAACGGGGACACGCGGACGTTGGGGACTCGCAAAGCGGTATTGGCGATTGCGGTGAGTCTTTATGCAGCAATGGCGGGCGCGGAAACGAATTCGACGATATCCGCCGCACCGGCGGGGAATTCCACGAGTTTCATGCTGGCGCAGGCGTTGCCGGTGGACTGTCCGTCGTTCGATACGCTCGGCTGCAAGCCGGAGGACGTGAGTGCGCCGGCTGCGGTCGGGTTCGGCGTGGCGACGGCCGCGGGGCTCGGGTCGGCGGCAGGGTTCGGTTCGCAGAGTGGCGACGGCGGTGGGACGTCGTCGACGGGCGCTGGTGCTGGTGCCAGTGGCGGGAGAGGTGGCGGCGGTGGATCGACGTCGGGTGTGGCGGGGGCGGGGGGGAGTAGTGGTGGTGGTAAGGGTGGGGCGGGGAGTGGTGGGAGTGGAAATGGTGGGTCGGGGAGTGGTGGGACCGGCAGTGGTGGGTCGGGGAGTGGTGGGACGGGTAGTGGTGGGACAGGCGGTGGTGGGACGGGTAGTGGTGGGACGGGTAGTGGTGGGACGGGCAGTGGCGGGACGGGCAGTGGTGGGACGGGTAGTGGTGGGTCGGGCAGTGGCGGGACAGGCGGTGGTGGGACAGGTAGTGGTGGTGCCGGCGATGGCGGGACTGGCGGTGGTGGAACCGGCAGCGGTGGGACCGGCGGTGGCGGAACTGGCTCGGGTGGGACGGGCGGGGACGGCGGCAGTGGAGGTGGAGACGGCGGCCATGGTGGTGGTCACGGCGACGGCGGTCATGGCGATGGCGGTCATGGCGATGGAGGTCATGGCGACGGCGGTCATGGCGACGGCGGTCATGGCGATGGAGGTCATGGCGACGGCGGTCATGGCGACGGCGGTCATGGCGATGGAGGTCATGGCGACGGCGGTCATGGCGACGGTGGTCATGGCGATGGAGGTCATGGCGACGGCGGTCATGGCGATGGAGGTCATGGCGACGGTGGCCACGGCGATGGTGGTCATGGCGACGGAGGTCACGGCGACGGCGGTCACGGTGGCGGTGGTCACAGCGACGGAGGTCACGGCGACGGCGGTCATGGCGACGGTGGTCATGGCGATGGAGGTCATGGCGACGGTGGCCACGGCGATGGTGGTCATGGCGACGGAGGTCACGGCGACGGAGGTCACGGCGACGGAGGTCACGGCGACGGCGGTCATGGCGACGGCGGTCATGGCGACGGTGGCCATGGCGATGGAGGTCATGGCGACGGTGGCCACGGCGATGGCGGTCATGGTGACGGTGGTCATGGCGACGGAGGTCACGGCGACGGAGGTCACGGCGACGGCGGTCACGGCGACGGCGGTCATGGCGATAGTGGCCATGGCGATGGCGGTCATGGTGACGGTGGTCATGGCGGTGGCGGCCATGGCGACGGCGGTCATGGCGATGGTGGCCATGGCGATGGCGGTCAT
This sequence comes from Paraburkholderia xenovorans, assembly GCF_046030735.1. Classification (GTDB taxonomy): domain Bacteria; phylum Pseudomonadota; class Gammaproteobacteria; order Burkholderiales; family Burkholderiaceae; genus Paraburkholderia; species Paraburkholderia xenovorans_A. Next base: position 97,223 of record NZ_JAQQBV010000007.1, on the reverse strand, counting down.
GGTGACGGTGGTCATGGCGGTGGCGGCCATGGCGACGGCGGTCACGGTGGCGGTGGTCATGGCGATGGAGGCCATGGCGACGGCGGTCACGGCGATGGCGGCCAAGGCAACGGTGGTCAGGGCGGCGGAGGCCATGGCAACGGCGGCCAAGGTGGTGGCGGCCAGGGCAACGGTGGTCAGGGCGGCGGAGGCCATGGCAACGGTGGTCAAGGCGGCGGAGGCCAAGGCAACGGTGGTCAAGGCGGTGGAGGCCATGGCAACGGTGGTCAGGGCGGCGGCGGCCAGGGCAACGGAGGCCAAGGCGGCGGAGGCCAGGGCAACGGTGGTCAAGGCGGCGGGGGCCAGGGCAACGGAGGCCACGGTGGCGGCGGCCAGGGCAACGGAGGCCACGGTGGCGGCGGTCATGGCAACGGAGGCCAAGGTGGTGGCGGCCAGGGCAACGGAGGCCAAGGTGGCGGCGGTCATGGCAGCGGAAGCCAAGGTGGTGGCGGTCAGGGCAACGGTGGTCAAGGCGGCGGAGGTCAGGGCAACGGAGGCCAAGGTGGCGGCGGTTATGGCAACGGAGGCCAAGGCAACGGCGGCTTCGGTGGCGGCCATGGCGGCGGCTACGGCGGCGGCTACGGCGGCGGCGGTGGCCACGGCGGCGGCAACCACTGACCTCGTCCATCTCCTGAAGCGCCTGACGGTCGTCAAAACGACCGTCAGGCGCACACGCAAAGCAAAAAAACAAACCGGCGAATGGACAACTCAACGTCCGCTCGCCGGCAAATAAATCGCTCAACGCTCGAGAACAAAACTCAGAACCACCTCAACCAGCGACTTCGATCACGCGCTCCTGCGCGACCAGAAAAACCTTCTCCCCGGCGACCTTGCCATCCTCGCGCGCCCCACCCGTAAAACTCCCGAACGCCGGCAACACACCACACGCCGCGCCAAACCGGAAACACGGCACGCGCACCGAATCGTTACGCGTCGAAATCCGATACACCGGATGAACATGTCCCGCGAGCACATACGCGCCGTCGATTTCCTGCGGGTAATGACACAGCGCCCACGGCCCGACAAACCACGGCTCACGCACAACCTCGACACCCAGCGAAACGGGCAACGCCCCCGCCTGCCGATCGTGATTACCCTCGACAAGCACGGCACGCAGTCCCGCATGCCGCGCGCGCCAGATCTGCAACGCGTTGAGCGTCTCGCTCGAATGCGCCTCGCGCGCGTGCAGCAGATCGCCGAGGAACACCAGCATCGTCGGCTCGAATGCGGCGATCAGAATATCGAGGCGCATCAGATTGTCGGCGGTCGAACCGACCGGCACCGGAATGCCGCGCGCGCGAAATACCGCGTCCTTGCCGAAATGCGCGTCGGCGACAAACAGACAACGCAGCGCCGGATCGAACATCGCACGCAAGTTCGACAACACGACGGAATGCCCGGCGATTCCAGTCGTCAACAAAGCTGGCTTCATGTGCGTGCCGCCTTTTCGAGTTCGGCGAGCATCCTCTCGATACGATCCGCGAGTTTCTCCGTGCTCACTTTCTCGCGCAATCTGCCGACGATCAACGGAAACGCAAACGGCGTCGGCTTCTTCGGCCGCGTGACGATCACGCGGCTCGCGTTCATCCGTTCGAGTGCGATACGAATGCGGTGCGCGTCGAGTTCCTGCAGCAGCACTTCGGCATCGGCCTGATCGAGCAACAGATTGCCGCTATCGTGATTGCGAAAGATTTCATAGAAGAGACCGCTCGACGCCTGTAGTTGCCGCGCGCTTTTCTGCTGTCCGGGATGGCCCTGAAACACGAGACCGGACACGCGCGCGATCTCGCGAAAACGCCGCATCGAAAGTTCTGACGAATTGAGACTAGCGAGAATGTCGTGATCGAGTTCTTCGGGCGATAGCAATCCGCTTTCCAGTTGCGCGGCCCAATCGAATGGTTGCGCGGACAACAGCTCGAAGCCGTAGTCGTTCATCGAAATGGAGAAAGTGCCGGGTTGCTCGCGCGCCACGCGCCACGCAAGCAATGCACCCAGGCCGATATGCGCGGTGCGCCCCGCGAACGGATAACAAAAGAAGTGATGCCCTTCGCGCGATTTCACGAGTTCCACTACCAGCACACCGGGTTCAGGCAACGCCGACCATTTCTGCTGCAATTCCAGCAGAGGCCGCACCGCGCGCATTTCGGGTTCGTCGTAAATGCCGTGGGCGGCGCGCGCGAGCATCGTCAGCGTTGCGTCGGCCAGTTCAGAAGAAAGCGGCATACGGCTGCCCGCCCATTGCGGCATCGCGCCGCGTGACGAGGTAGCGCGTCGCACCCAGGCGGTCATGTCCTGCACGCGGATCAATTCGAGCGCGCGTCCGCCGAAGGTGAAGATATCGCCCGGTTTCAGCCGCGAAATGAACGATTCCTCGATCGCGCCGATTCGTCCGCCCGACAGATACGCGACATGCAAAGTCCCGTTCGCGACGATCGTGCCGATGTTGTTGCGATGCCGGCGCACCAGATCCTCGCGCGGCACGCGATACAGCCCATCGCTTTCGCGCACCACGCGATGGTAGTCGGGGTAAGCACGCAAAGCCGTGCCGCCGCCCTCTACAAAACCGAGCGCCCACGTGAATTCTTCGTGAGTCAGCAATCGGTACGCATAGGTGCTGCGAATTTCATCGTATAGCGCTTCAGCGTCGAAGCCGCCGCCGATCGCCACCGTGACCAGATGCTGAACCAGCACGTCGAACGGTTTCTCCGGCGTGTCGCGTCCTTCTATCTGACGCTTCTCGACCGCCTCACGGGCGGCCGCGGCTTCGACGAGTTCGAGCGCATGCGTCGGCACGATCGTCACGCGGGAAGGACGTCCTGGCGCATGACCCGAACGTCCCGCACGTTGCATCAAACGCGCGACACCTTTAGGCGAGCCGATCTGAAACACGCGCTCCACGGGCAGAAAATCGACACCGAGGTCGAGACTCGATGTACACACCACCACTTTCAGCAAGCCGCTTTTCAGACCGCGTTCGACCCACTCCCGCACTTCCTGATCGAGCGAGCCATGGTGCAATGCGATCAGACCGGCCCATTCTGGCCGCGCCTCGAGCAGAGCCTGATACCAGACCTCGCATTGCAAACGCGTGTTGGTGAAAACAAGCGAGGTGCGGGCTTCGCCGATCGCATCCGCAACAGCGCCGACCTGGCGCATTCCGACATGACCGCCCCACGGAAACCGTTCGATGGTTTCGGGGATCACCGTGTCGACAATCAGCGCTTTCGGCAGTGCTCCGTGCACGCTGACGCGCGGCGTTTTCACCGGCGCAAGCAGGACTTGCGCGGCGAAGGGCAGATTGCCGAGTGTCGCCGACAAGCCCCACACCTGCAATCGAGGCTGCCAATGCGCGAGGCGTGCAATGGCGAGTTGTGTCTGCGTGCCACGCTTATTGCCGAGCAACTCATGCCATTCGTCGACGACCACCAGACGCGCATGCGCGAGAACTTCGCGCGCATCGGGACGCGTCAGGATCAGCGTGAGACTCTCGGGTGTCGTGACCAGCGCGGACGGCATGCGGCGGTTCTGCCGTGCGCGCTCGGCCGACGACGTATCGCCGGTACGCAAGCCGACGCTCCACGGCATCGCAAGTTCGGCGGCCGAGCTTTGCAGCGCGCGGGCGGTGTCGGCGGCGAGCGCGCGCATCGGCGTGATCCACAGCACAGTGAGCGGCGCGGGTTGCTTGGGCGGTGCGTTTTTACGGGCTGAAGCCGAAGTCGCGAAAGCGGCGAGGGCGCCGAACCACACGGCCCAGGTTTTGCCGGCGCCGGTGGTCGCGTGCAGCAGGCCGCTTGCACCGCGAGCGATTTCGCGCCACACGTCGCGCTGGAAATCGAACGGCTGCCAGCGCCGCGCTTCGAACCACGCGTCGAGTTTGTCCGCGAACGGAAGGCGCGCGGCGGCTTCGTCGATGGAAAACGGGAGCGGTTCGAACGCCGGTTCGCGCGCGGCCAAGCGTTCTTCCTGCGCACGGCTGCGTGGAATCCGGCGCGGCCTCGGTGCGCGTCTGCGCGCGGAAGATGCGTCTTGCGCCGCGCTGGCGGGGTCGTCGGAATCGGCCGGCTCGGTCATCGGGGGCGTCTCTTTGGCATCGGTTCGTTCCGTCGTTGGAAAGCGCGCGACAATGGTTTACGTCGTTCTTTTTGCAGTAGCACGCGCAATGCCGGGTCGGTTCAGTCTGTTTACAATGCCGAGGCTTGCTGCGCCGGGAATGGTGATCGGGCGTCGGCCGGCATACCGTCATGCTTTATTCTTCAAGGGCTCGCGATTGAACACCGAACCGGCGTCGTTACCGCAAACATCGCTGCGAATCGCAGCGGCTCAGGCGCAGCCGGTTTCCGGCAATGTACCGGCAAACATTGCCAAAACTGTCGAATTGACCGCTCGCGCCGCGGACCGTGGCGCAAAACTGGTGGTATTCCCCGAGAAATTCCTGAGCGGCTATGAGCCCGATCTGATCGCCGGCGATCCGGCTCGCTATGCATTCGACGAACACGACGCGCGGCTCGAGCCGATCCGTGAAATCTGCCGGCAACGCGACATCGCGGTGATCGTCGGCGCGGCGACGCGTAGCGGGCAGGGCCTGCATATTTCTTCACTGATCTTCAGCCGGACCGGCGAGATGTTCACGCCGTATCACAAGCAATATCTTTACAGCAGCGAAACACGTATTTATCGGCCGGGCACGCAGGGTTGCATGGTGCAGATCGACGGATGGCGCCTCGCGCTCGGCGTCTGCTACGACTCTGGTTTTCCCGAGCATGCGCGGCATGCGGCGGTGAACGGCGCGCATGCGTATCTGGTGAGTGCGCTCTTTAGCGTGAAGACCGGCTATCACCAGTCGCGCATCTGGTTTCCCGCGCGTGCTTTCGACAATACGCTCTATGTACTGCTGTCGAATCACGTCGGTACGACGGGTGGCTGGGCAACCTGCGGCGCGAGCGCGGTGTGGGGGCCATACGGCGACGTGGTGGCGCAAGCGAGCTGCGATCACGAAGAAGTCATTACCGCGTTGCTCGATCCCGAGACATTGGCCGATGTCCGCGAGCGCGAAACGGTACTCGCGGATTTCAACGCGCGCGGCGACGAAGTTGCGTCGGACTATGTGGTACACCGATTGGGTTGATGTAACAGACGGTCGAACGAACCGTCATATTCCATCCGCTACAATGGGGCGCACCACTCACTTGGAGACTTGCTTTGAAATCTATCGTTGCTCTGGTCGCTGCGGCTGTTCTTTCTTCGACGGCAATGGCTGCCGCGCCGGCTACCGAAAAGCTGCCTTCGGGCGTAGTCGTTCAGCATCTGAAAGACGGTACGGGCGCGAAGCCGACTGCCGACAATGTCGTTAAAGTCAACTATCGCGGCACGCTCGCGGACGGCACCGAATTCGACAGTTCCGCCAAGCACGGCGGCCCGGCAACCTTTCCGCTGAACCGCGTGATTCCGTGCTGGACGCAAGGCGTGCAGACAATGAAAGTCGGCGGTAAAGCCAAGCTGACCTGCCCGGCGGCGACGGCTTACGGCGAGCGCGGCGTTGGCGTGATTCCGCCGAATAGCGACCTGACGTTCGAAGTCGAACTCGTCGATATCGTCAAATGAAGTAATGCCTCGCGCATTAAAGACAAACCCCGCTGCGGATATCGCAGCGGGGTTTTTTTCTGGGCGCCTGCTTATTGTGGCCGGGCCGGTTTATTCGGTGGACGCAAAAAGCATCGACACGTAGACGATCGTGGACACCACGATAATGCCGATACCGACGAATACCTTGGTGCGATTGAACTCCAGACCGCCATTGATGACGACGCCGATCCCCGCCACCGACGACAAAGTCCCGATCGTGGCCAGCAACACGTGCACTTTGCTGCGGATCAGCTTGCGCCTTTCCGGGTCAATGTTTTTCCTCAGGCTGCCAGGTGCCATTGAAGTATCCTTTATAAGAGTGCGCTCTTGTTAGAGGCGGGTTCCAACAGACAGTATGAACAGAGTTCAATTGAAGTCGATGAAATAATGCTTCCGTTTTGCATTGCGAATGATTTGACAACTGTAGGAAGCATATATGAGTCAAGAAGCCGCGCAAGCCATCAGGCAGAAAATTCGGCCATTGTTTGTCGTAGCGCTAATTGACCGTGCCGCGCAAAGCGTCTGGGCCGCCGCGATGGACTTGCCGAACTCGCTGCCTAATATGATAGGCGGCGGCATCGGCTTCACGACTGACTACGCCGTGGCAACGACCGCATCGGCGGCGTGACCGGTTTCCAGTGGGGTCCGGCTATTCGGCTGGCGGTCAGGTTCACCCTGATAGGGAGGCGCAAGGGACGCGTGTGCGTAATAAAAAGTACTGCCGCCCTTTGAATCTGCAAATGCTTGCCTATAGTAGAAGCGGCTCTTGCGCATTGGCAGGATAGCCGGCTTCTCTCGATACTGGCGACGGGGAAACGGATATGACGTCTACGAACGCTGCAATCTATCGGACCCAGGCGTCCACACCGGAGTCGTTACGTACGCTTGCCGCTTATCTGGAAGAGGCGCTGGATCAGGGCGAAAGTGTCGTATTGATGCGTATCGGTACTCTGGTGCGCGGTGTCTATATCGGCAATCCGTCCGCAGCTTTCGAGGATCTGACCGAGCGTGGCGCCGTGGCCGCTTTTCTGGCCGACGAGATGCTGGTGCTCACGCACCTGGGACTCAACCGGATTACCGCCGACGACCAGCAATACCGTTTCATGCGCAGCGTGCGGTATATCGCCGATCGCCAGGTCGTGGTTTTCACTCCCAGGTAAGACACGGAAATGAGCGCCCGGAATGCGCGACGGAAATGAGCACCCGGCCGCCAATTAGAAAGGCAATCCAGCGGTAGAGCATTGGATATGAAAGCTTCGTACTCCGGTGAATGCACAATCGGTAACACATATTCGTTCATATAAAGCAACGCAGGATCTGCCTTTCTGCCGACATTCGTGGCATAGTTCGATCGCATACCACATTAAGGAGGATCACAATGCCCACTCTAGAACAAATCCAGGCAAAGCTTAAAAAGCTTCAGGCGCAGGCCGACGTTATTATTGCCAGAAAGGCGCAAGTCGCGGTCGACCAGATTCGCGACCTGATGCTCAAGCACGGCTTGACTACCGCAGATATCGAAGCGAAGGCAAAAGCGCGCCGCGCGGCGCAAGGTTTGAATGGCCATGCTGCGAGTGGTAAGACAAAAGCTCTCTCGGCGGGCGGCGCCAAAGTGGCGAAGTACCGCGATGCCAAAACCGGCGCGACATGGACTGGCCACGGGCGTGCACCGGGCTGGATCGCCGCGGTAAAAGACCGTACGCAGTTTCTGGTCGACGGCGCGAGCGAAGTAAAGTCCGTAACCAAAGCGGAACTCAAGTCCGCGAAAGCCGGCAAGAAAGGCCAGCCCAAAGGCGCACAACCGCCGAAGTATCGCGACCCGAAGAGCGGCGCGACATGGAGTGGCCGGGGTCCGGCGCCGGCATGGCTCGCTTCGGTCAAAGACCGCACCAAATTCCTGATCGACGGCGCGGCCGCCGCTGCGAGCAGCGTTGCGCCGAAGGCGGCTTCTAAAGCCTCGGCCAAATCGGCCAAAGCGAAAGTAGCGGTCAAGAAAGTCGCTGCGAAAAAATCGGCTGCGTCTAAAACGGCCGCGAAGAAAGCGGTTGTGGCAACCCGAAAGACCGCGGCAAAGAAAGCTGCGGTAAAGAAAGTGGCCACCCGTAAAACGGCGCCTAAAGCGAAAGCCGCTGTGACGAACGCCGCCGCCTCGCAATCGTCGGCCGCCGAAACCGCCGCGTAAGCGCAACGGAGTCGTGAAGTAGATGACTAGCACGCTAGCAGCATCCCAGCAGGAGGACCACGTCGTCCTGCTGGACTCCGTGCCTTTTCCTGCATCGGACGCGGCAGAGCCTTTTATTGTCGCCAGCGCCGGGCGGGTGATTCTGTCGTATCCGATATCGGAAGCCAATTTCGAAACCTTCGGCCCGTTCGATTCCGACGACGATCCGTTCTGCGCCGTACTGTTTCCGGACACGGTGTTCTATCGGCTCGGGCCACCCGGCCGCGCCGATCTCGAGATTCATCCGTTGGCATTACAAGGTCTGGCCGCGGACTCGGTTCATGAAGTGATGAACTCGTCGCTCGCCGGCGAACTGGCATCGGTCACCAGGTCTGAACCGGCACGGCGCCATTTCATCATTACGTTTCAGGACGCTACGTTCGAATGCGTGGCGTCGGATTACACGGTAGTCGGCGTGTACGGCGCCGGCGAGATTGCCAGCCGTGAGGCGTTTTCGCTGGTCCGGTAGTGCGGCTCTATATATAGGCCTTAGCAAAACGTGATCCTGACGACAGGCACGCGCAATGCGTGCCGTCCGATGCTAAAACCCTGGGCCAAGGTTCCCGGCTCCATCACATCGCGGAACGCCGAGGCGGCGCTTTCGCCGATTAGCATCGAGGCCGCGTATGCTGACGATTCCAATTACCGCGTTTATCACGCTCATCATCGTGCTGGCGATCGCCAATCTGTCGAGCGGCGAGAAGAAGATCGAGCACAAGATCGAACGGCTCTACGCGAGTGACGATCCTCAATTCCTGCGATCAATGGGGCTTTTACTCGGGCCGCCCGTCATTTCCGGCAATCGTTTCGACATGTTGCTCAATGGCGATCGTATTTTCCCGTCAATGCTGGAAGGCATCCGTTCGGCACGCAAAACCATCACGTTTGAAACCTTCATTTACTGGTCGGGTGAAATCGGTGAGCAGATTGCACAAGCGCTGGCCGATAAAGCGCGTGAAGGCATTGCCGTGCATGTACTACTCGATTGGGTCGGCTCGTCGAAAATGGACAAGCGCTACCTGAACCTGTTGCGCGAAGCCGGGGCCGAGGTGATTCAATATCACAAGCCACACTGGACCGGACTCGGCCGCATGAACGACCGAACCCATCGCAAGCTCTTGGTGATCGACGGGAGGATCGGCTTTACCGGCGGAGTCGGCATTGCACCGGAATGGACCGGCCACGCGGAAAACGAAAAGCATTGGCGCGACACGCATTTCCGCGTCGCGGGTCCGGTGGTGGGACACATGCAGGCCGTATTCATGGACAACTGGGTGAAGGCGACCGGTAACGTGCTGCACGGGGTGGATTACTTTCCGGATGTCGAGCCGGTCGGCGACGGCCTCGCGCATATGTTCAGCAGTTCGCCGTCGGGCGGCAGCGACGACATGCAGTTGATGTACCTGATGGCGATCACCGCGGCTACGCACAGCATTCATCTCGCGAGTGCTTACTTCGTACCGGACAAACTGACGATCAATGCGATTGTGGAGGCCGCGAGGCGCGGTGTGAAAGTCCAGATCATTACGCCCGGCAAACGGATCGATACCCACACCGTGCGCGAAGCATCGCGGGCGTGCTGGGGCGATTTGCTGAAGGCCGGGGTGGAGATGTACGAATATCAGCCGACCATGTTCCACTGCAAATTGCTGGTAGTGGACGAGTACCTCGTGTCGGTGGGTTCCACCAATTTCGATAGCCGCTCGTTCAAACTCAATGACGAAGCGAATCTGAACATCTACGATCGCGACTTCGCGAAACAGCAGACCGCAACCTTCGCGGACGACATCAAAAAGTCACAGAAAATCACACTCGAAGCATGGATGCACCGGCCGCTTTCCGAGAGACTGATCGAGAAAGTCGTGCCGCTGCTGGATACGCAACTGTGAAACAGCAATGAGCCTGTGCCGATTCGCGCGGCTTCAATTGCCAGGATCGCTGACCGGCTTGTCCGGGTCCGCGAGCGTTGTGTAGGGTAACGAACTCGCGTGCGGATTCGTCGTCGTATCGTCGATTACCCGGTCGACGTCCGCGGTTTTCGCCAGTTCGGAGAGGAACGTTGCCTTGTCGAAACCGGGTGCAACACAACCTTGTACATAGATAAAGCGACGTTGCAGCATCAGCCATAGCGACGTTTGCTCGCGCCAGTGCGTCGCGTAATTGATATTGGTGAGACGACGCTGCACCGCTTCGGCGATTTCGGTGTCGTACAGGTATGCATTCGAAAGACGGCAACGGCCTTCCACCCAACAGCTATTGCCGCGTTCGATCCGGTAATGGCTGTCGTCGAGCCATTCCTGATTGGTTTCGAGCGGACCGAGCGGAGCGGGGCATCCGCTGATTGCACTGGATATCTGAAAGAAAGGATCGTGGCCGCGATTGATGCGAAGTTCTTCCGCCTGTACAGGCGTTTGCATGGTCGCAATGAGAGTCAGCACGCACGTAAGCCGCGAAAGAATCCTGTGATTCATCCTCATCGTCTCCGGTTCGTTCTGGCGAGATTATGCAGCGATATCTCCTATCACTGACGCTTGCGACGATTCTCGACAGCAAACTTGATCAACTCGGCTTGACCTTCGATATCGAGCTTGCGCTTGAGATTCAGCCGATGCGTCTCCACCGTGCGCACCGACAAATCGTTGCGTTGCGCGATCTGCTTGCTCGATAGTCCTTCGGCGAGCGCGTCGAGAATGTCGCGTTCGCGCGGCGTCAGCCGTTCGACCGGTGCTTGCGTTGCTGAAGCCTGGATCAGCCGCGCGCCCAATCCTGCACTGAAGAACGTCTTGCCTTCGAGTACCGCGCCGATGGCCTGGATGATCTCGGTGGCCGGTGAATCTTTGAGTACGTAGCCGCTCGCGCCCGCACGCACGGCTTGAGTCACGTATTCGAGGTTGTCGTGCATCGACAGCATCAGCACGCGAATCGCGGGGAAGCGTTCATGAAACATGCCGGCGAGCGCAATGCCGTTCATCCCGTTCATGCCGACATCCATCAGCACCAGATGCGGTTCGCGACTTTCCGCAAGCGCGAGCGCTTCATGCGCGTTGCCCGCTTCGCCTACGATTTCGATGTTGCGCACCGCTTCGAGCCGCGCGCGCAAGCCGTCGCGTACGAGCGGATGATCGTCGATCAGAATCAGGCGGGCAGTGGCGTGGGACAAATCGTTCATTTTTCAGGTTTCCTGCAAGGCAGGCGTTTGAGTCGCGAGTGCGCCGAGCGGCACGCGTGCGGTCACGATCGTATGGCCGGCCTGCGAACTGAGCGACAGCCTGGCGCCGAGTGCTTCCAGCCGCTCGCGCATGTTGCGCAGACCCACCCCCGCGCGCGGATTGACGAACGCGTGCGCCACGTCGAAACCGCGGCCGTTGTCGGAGATGGTCAGCGTGACTGCTTCGTTCGATACTTCCAGTGAGAGCGCCGCATTCGATGCTTGCGCGTGCCGCACGATGTTCGTCAGTGCTTCCTGAGCGATCCGGAACAGGACCGTGTTGACCGCATCCGGCAGTTGCGCCGCGTTCGTGTGAGTAATCTGCGTGAAGCCGATCACGATGCCCGATTCTTCGCTCAGTTCGCGCGTCAGTTGTTCGAGCGCCGCGGCTACGCCGAGATCGTCGAGCATCGACGGGCGCAACGCATGCGAAATGCGCCGAACCTCACGCAAGGTGTCGCCGAGACGCGTGAGGCTGGTGGACAGCGCCGTCTCGGCGGCGGGTACGCGTACGTCGCTGCGCTCAAAGCGCGCAAGCGCGGATTCGAGCAACAGCTTCACGGAGACCATCATCTGGCTGATGCCGTCGTGCAATTCGCGCGACAGTCGCGCGCGTTCGTTTTCCTGCGACTCGACCACCTGCTGCGCGAGCCGTTTCAGTTTCGCGTCGGCACTGCGGTATTCGGTGACGTTAAGCACCAGCGCGCACAGCGCGATCACTGCGAGGCCGGCCAGCGCGATCGCGTCGATCCACTGCATCGTGCGATCGATGTTGGCCGCCGCGCCCTGGTCGATGTGCGCGAGTGTCGTGTCGATATCGTCGAGATAGATGCCTGTACCGATCATCCAGCCCCAGCGTTCGAGCGGCACGACGTAGCCGAGTTTCGACGCCACCTTACCCGTCGACGGCCGGTGCCACAGGTAACGTACATAACCGCCGCCGTGCGATGCGGCAGCCAGCAGTTGCTGAATGGTCGGTGCACCCTGCGAATCGCGCAGCGACCACAGATCGCGGCCTACCAGATCCGGCTCGCGCGGATGCATCAGCGTGCGGCCATGCATGTCGTAGACGAAGAAATAGCCGTCCCGTCCGAAATCCATTTTCTCCAGAATCGCCAGCGCGCGGGTGCGCAATAGCGCGTCGTCGCGGGCGTTCTCGCCGGTCTCGTTGTAGAGCGGCGCGATCGCCGTCGTGGCGAGTTCGACGTAATGCTTGAGCTCGATCTCCTTGCTCGCCAGGTAAGCGGCCTGGGTGGTTGCGTGCTGCGTTTCGGCAAGCGATGTGGCTTCCGCGCGCACGCCGATTTCGATGCTGGCAATGGCGGCCAGAAAGGGCACGATCGCAAGCAGAATGATCTTGGCTTTGAGTTTCATCGATGAAAAGACAGCCGACGGGCTACGTGGTATTACGTAGCCGGCTTACGTAGTTGCGCGCTTGTAACGGCGCACACGAAGGCGAATACTACATCCCCACGGCGTACCGCGCCTTCGGGCTGCCGCGCAATCGCGTACAACCCGGGCGGCCCGGCATTTTTATAAACAGGCAGGAGACGCATGATCCCTCACTAAACGTGCTTTCACGTGCATCCGCGTGCTGTCGCAGGCATCACGGGACACGCGTCGCGCGGTCACGAACGGCTCAAGCAGCTTTCAAACATGCATCGTTTATTGCCCATTTGTATGAATGTTCGAACACCGCCGCCGAACGGATGCAGTGCGCCGGTTCGATCTCGTGCAAGGCAAAAAGCAGATTCCGGTTTCTCCGGCTAATATCACCTGGCCGTTTTTCATCGCGCGTGGCCACGAGCCATCGCGCGCGGTTTCAATAATAGACTTAGGAGAAGTTCGTGGAGACCTCCCCATCCGCCGGCCGTTCATGGCTATGGCTCATTCTGCTGCTCCCGTACATCGCGTTGTTGTGGCTGCCGTTTTATAACGACACGCGTCCGTCGTTCGCGGGCTTTCCGTTCTTTTACTGGTATCAGTTCTTGTGGGTGCCGTTGACCTCGCTACTGATTTACGTCGTGTACCGAGGTGTCAAATGAACGAACTGAATCCTGTGAACCCGGTCGCGATGACCGTCTTTATCGCCTTCTTCGTGCTCGTGACCGTGATCGGCTTTTTCGCCGCGCGCTGGAAGCGGGGCGACATGACGCAATTGCACGAGTGGGGTCTCGGCGGCCGGCAATTCGGCACCGTCATTTCGTGGTTCCTCGTAGGCGGCGACTTCTATACCGCCTATACCGTGATCGCCGTGCCCGCCCTGGTGTATTCGGTAGGTGCGTATGGTTTCTTCGCGCTGCCGTACACGATCATCGTTTACCCGTTCGTGTTCGCGGTCATGCCGAAGCTGTGGAAAGTCGCGCATGCGAAAAACCACATTACCGCGGCGGATTACGTGCAGGGTGAGTACGGCGGCAAGTGGTTCCCGGCAGCGGTCGCGATCACCGGCATTGTCGCGACCATGCCGTACATCGCGCTGCAGCTCGTGGGCATGCAGGTCGTGATCAAAGGGCTGGGCGTGAGCGGCGAAATGCCGTTGATCGTCGCCTTCGTGATTCTCGCGCTGTACACGTACGCCAGCGGCCTGCGGGCGCCGGCGATGATCGCGTTCGTCAAGGACATCATGATCTACATCGTCGTGATCGCGGCCGTGTGGCTGATTCCGGCGAAGCTCGGCGGCTACGCGCACGTGTTCGACGCGGCCGATACGTATTTCAAGGCCAAGGGCGGCGCAACCGGAATCATTCTGAAGCCGACGCAGTTCACCGCGTATGCATCGCTCGCGCTCGGTTCGGCGCTGGCCGCGTTCATGTATCCGCATACGATGACGGCGGTGTTGTCGTCTTCGTCGGCGAATACGGTGCGCAAGAACGCGATTTTCCTGCCGGCGTACACGCTGCTGCTGGGTCTGATCGCGCTGCTCGGTTACATGGCGATCGCGGCCGGCGTGCATGTGAAGTCGGCTTCCGACATGGTGCCGGCGCTGTTCAACACGTTGTTCCCGTCGTGGTTCGTCGGTTTTGCGGCGGCAGCGATCGCGATCAGCGCGCTGGTACCCGCTGCGATCATGTCGATCGGCGCGGCCAATCTGTTCACGCGTAATTTGTGGCGCCCGCTCGTTTCGCCGAATATCACGCCGGCGGCCGAGGCATCGACGGCGAAGATCGTTTCGCTGGTCGTGAAGTTCGGCGCGCTGCTGTTCATCGTGTTCCTGCCGACGCAGTACGCGATCGACCTGCAACTGCTCGGCGGCGTGTGGATTCTGCAGATTTTCCCGGCCATCGTGTTCTCGCTGTACACGCGTCGTCTGAATACGCCGGGTTTGTTCCTCGGCTGGCTGGTGGGGATCGTGATCGGCACGGGGCTGGCTATTTCGCAAGGATTGAAGCCGGTGTTCGCGTTGCATCTCGGCGATGCGGTTTATCCGCTGTATATCGGCTTGATCGCGCTGGCGGCGAATATCGTCGTGAGCTTTGTCGTGTCGGTTCTGTCGCCACGCCGGGTTGTAGCGGCTGCTTAAAGGTGAATTGAAGTTGTTGTTCCGAAGGCCGGCATTGCGAGATCAGGTACTCGCGGCGCCGGCCTTTTTCTATTTGCGCGGAACGTCTTTTGCTTGACTGGTCAAATCGTGAAGTGCGTTCACAGGAGACGTCATGCAATTCGATTACCGCCACTTCCATATCGACTGCCGCGCGCGCCATGCCGACGAAGGCGTGTACTACGCCCGCGCCAGAATCACTCGCGTGCCGCAAGCAAGCGAACGTTTCCAGTCGCACGAATCGGGCGACATCGACTCGTTTTCGAACGAAGCGGACGCGATTTCATGCGCGCGTTCGTGGGCAATGGCGTGGTGCGACGCGGCGGCGAAATAAGCACTTTTTCAAACACGTGATGATGGGAGCCCATGCCGTGGCCAAGCTTCGAATCGCAACGTTCAATATCAACGGTATCCGGTCGATCGGTGGGTACGCGGCGAGCCGCGCGCGAACGATCATGCGCCGACATGGGTAGAACTGGAGATGAGGGCAAAAACCCGCAAGAAACCGCAGTAACTACAGCAATAACTACGGCTTGGACAAAGAACTAATCGGTCGCCTGCGCGGCTAACCCGCAGGCGACTCCGCAATCTTCAGCGATTACCGACGATAGTCACGATCCGCCGCGCCGTGCGACCACAACGCGCCGGCCACAAAACCGGCTAGCGCAACGACGGCAATCGTAGTGAACGGGCTTTCCACCGCGGTCTCCCGCACGAGGCTGGTCGTGCTGGCGCAAAGCTGTTGAGCCTTGCCGCTGAGTTCTCTCGCTTTGCCGGCGAGTTGCGTGCTCGTATCGCCGAGCACGTCGCCGACCGCGCCTTGTACCTTACCCGCGACTTCGTTGACCGCGCCTTCCGCTGCATTGGTGTCCATACGATGCTCCCATTGTCATAGTTACGTGTGAGCCTATTGCGATTGCAACGCCGTCACACGAGAAGTCCGCGCAGGCCGCCCCGATGCATGGCGACCTACACCCACCAGACGGGCGCGCAAGAAGCGCGCCCGGGAACGGGCCATCAGCGTCTGCGCCGGTGATTGATCCCCACGAATACAGCCATCAGCATCAGAAACCCGCCGAACAGCAGCGCGGAATTGACGACGACGTGTCTGACTCCAAGCATGTCGACGTTAATGAACGGATACGGATAAAAATCCGAGAGACTGCCGCGCCAGAACGTGATGACGAGATACCCAACTGGATAGACCAGCCACAGGAGGCAATGCCGCAGCGTCAAATGAAAGCGCGGCACGAACAGGACCCAGTACAACGCGGCGAGCATCGGCAATACGCTATGTAGCGACTCGTTGAGCAGGAGCCGGTATGCGGTCAACGTCCATAGCCCGCGCAACAGCAGGTTATAGGCGATTCCGACAAACACCATATAGACCACGACCGCGGTGACGACCGTAGGCAAGCGGAAAAATCGCACGATGGCGGATCTGCGCCCGCGCAACGCGACGCACGTAAAACAGATAGCGCAGGCGAGAGCAGTGAGATTGGTGAGGTAGCTGCTCATCCGCGCGAGTCCGTCCATCACGCCGAACCCGCGAGCGAGCATGCGCAGGATCGTCAGATCGGTTTGCGCGATCACGGCGATCCACGCGATGACGGCGATGATCGCCGCCAGTGCGACGGACGAAACGCCAGGCGTATGCAACGGAAGCTCGGGTTCCCGTTGCGCAGGAGGAATGGGGCGCATGCCGATGATTCTAACCACACCTCACGCGCATTGCAGTGGTGGGGCGCACGGAAAATCTTACGGGGTGCTACGCGTCGCGGCGGTGGTCGCATTCGACGTCACCGGCTGCAAGCGCCCTACCACATCGGGAATGGCCGAACTCGCCGGGGTGGATTCGTCGATCGCGGTGCGGCCGCCGTCATGGAAGAACGCCAATTCCGCTGCCTTGTTCAGCACCAGGATACTGATGCGCCGGTTGGTCGGTTCGTCGGCGACGTTGCTGTTCAACGGCAGCACGTCGGCGAGCCCGCGCACCTGCAGTACTTTCTCACCGTGCATGCCGCCCGACACCAGCGCGCGGCGCGCCGCGTTGGCCCGTTCGGACGACAACTCCCAGTTCGAATAGCCTTCCGGGCCCGTGGTGTACGGCACCGCATCGGTATGGCCGGCAATCGAAATGCGGTTTTCCACGTCGTTGAGCGCCGCGCCGATCTGCGTCAGGATCGTCACCGCGTACGGCTGCAGTTTTGAACTGCCGGAGGGGAACATCGGCCGGTTCTGCGAATCGACGATCTCGATGCGCAGCCCTTCGTTCGTGATCGACACGCGGATCTGGTCCTTGAACGCCTTCAGTGCCGGACTTTGTTCGATCAGCGTGGTGAGCTTCGCTTTCAATTGCTCCAGCCGGGCCGCATCCGAAGGCGCCACAGCCGGTGCGACGGTGGCGGGCGGCGTCGGCTCGGCCTGACTTTTCCTGCCGTCGCCGGGGCGCGTATCGGCGATGTCGCGGCCGCCGCCTTGCACCACGCTCGGACGCGCGGCGGCCGTGCCCTCGTTGCCGCCGAGCAGACTCGACAGCGGCGTGTTGAAGTAATCCTCGATGCCCTGCTTATCGTACTTCGACGTGGACCCCAGCAACCACATCAACAGGAAGAACGCCATCATGGCCGTGACGAAGTCGGCGTACGCGATTTTCCATGCGCCGCCGTGATGCGCGCCATGTTCGTCGCCCTTTTTCGAGCGGCGCACGATCACCGGCGCAGGCGTCTCGATCTGCTGCGACGCGCGCGATCTTCTTTCGCTCATCATGCTGCTCCGCGTCAGGCCGACTTCGGCATCTTGGTGGCGCGCACGGCGTCGTCGAGTTCCTGGAAGCTCGGGCGGTCGGCGGTGAACAAAACCTTGCGGCCGAACTCGACAGCGATCGGCGGCGCGTAGCCCGACAGCGAAGCGAGCAGCACCGCCTTCACGCACTGATACGGCTTGGCTTCGGCGCGACCCTTCGCGTTCAGCAGATCGGCAACCGGGCCGATGAAGCCGTACGCGAGCAGAATGCCGAGGAACGTACCGACCAGCGCACCGGCGATCATTTCGCCGAGCACCGCGGGTGGCGCGCCGACCGAGCCCATCGTATGCACGACACCCATCACCGCGGCGACGATGCCGAAGGCGGGCAAGCCATCGGCCATTTTCTGGATCGCGTTGGCCGCGACCGACGCTTCCGCATGATGCGTGGCCAGTTCTTCGTCCATCAGGTCCTGCACTTCGAGCACGTTCACGTTGCCGCCGGACATCATGCGCAGATAGTCGACGATGAAGTCGAGCAGATGGTGATCTTTGAGAACGTGCGAATACTTCTGGAACAGCACGCTTTCTTCAGGTGCGGCAACGTCGGCTTCGAGCGACATCATGCCTTCCTTGCGCGCCTTCTGAAGCAGTTCGTACAACAGTGCAATCAGTTCGAGATACTTCTCTTTGGTGTAACCCCCGCTTTTGAAGCACGAAGGAATAGCCTTGATGGTTTTCTTCAGCGTGGAGGTCGGATTGCTGACGACGAACGCGCCGATTGCCGCACCGAAAATACACAGCAGTTCGAACGGTTGTACGAGCGCGGGCAGATGGCCACCCACACCGACAAAACTACCGATCACCGAGGCGATCACCACTACCCAGCCGATTGCGACAAACATACTTTCTCCGTTGACTCCGCGTGCTGCACGATTGAATAGAACAGGCCCTTAATCAAGGGACTTTCGTGTGCTTCACAAAGGTTTTGCATGTATGGGTAAACGGCGGAATTCGCGGTACCTGTAGTGCATGTTCCGGTAAAAAATAAAATAAATGCACCGGCCAGTTAATCGATTTAAATGAGTTCGGTAAATTTTGCGAGTAATGCGTTTTATTCGTTGCAACGGCAACCCGCCGCATTGGACTATCGATACGTACAACTACCAGGTGAAACACGTGATATATCGATCGCGCATAGAAAAATCAGGGATGCGCCATTTTTACCGAACGGTCTGCTAGCATGACGGGGCTCCTTTGACGACACCCGTTATCGACACCTTATCGACACCTTTAACGGCACCTGAAGTCGGTCTCGGCCGGTAACCCTTTTAGGAAGCGAACGGCATGCGGATTCTGGGCTCTGGTTTGAATCGCAGCTTGGTGCTGAAGGCGGTGCCCTGTGCCGCCGCTCTTTGTTTTCTGTTTGCTTCAGAGGCCGCTCACGCGCAGGAGTTTTCGCTGTTCGGCGGCGCCTCGCGCGCGGGCAGCACCAATACCTATACGTGGGCCTTCAATTATCAGGAAGGCCTGGGGCCATACTTCGCGGCGAGCTTCAGTTGGCTCAACGAAGGACACATTCCCGATCATCATCGCGACGGCCAACTGGTCCAGGTGTGGGGGCGCATTCCGGTCGGAAGCCCGCAGTTCGTTCTGCAGGCGGGCGTCGGCCCTTACCGCTACTTCGACACGACCACCGCCGGCCAGGGCGGCAGCTATTCCGACACTCACGGCTGGGGCGTCGTTTATAGCGTGCGTGCCGCTTACTACGCGTCGAGCCGGTGGATCACGCAATTGCAGTTAAATCGTGTGCACGTGCAGCGTGGGCCGGATGCGACCAGCGTGATGTTCGGCGTCGGCTATCAGCTCGACGCGCCGGGCACGCCGGGTCCGCGCGACTGGGCAAGCGGCAGCGCGCACAAGGTCACCAACAACGAAGTCGCGCTGTATCTCGGCAAAACCATCGTCAACTCCACCAGTTCGCCGAGCGCGCTGGGCGGCGCCATCGAGTACCGGCGCGGTCTCGCGAAATATCTCGACGTGACGCTCGGCTATCTGCACGAGGGCAGCAGCAAGGTCGCGCGCCGCGACGGGCTCACGAGCCAGCTATGGGCCACGCGCGCGTTCCTGAACGACAAGGTCACGCTGGGCCTCGGCCTCGGCGCCTACTATGCGATCAACGAAAACGAGAACAGCGCGTCGCCGGGTCCGGGTGCCGGAAAATTCTCCGGCCTCGTCACGATCGCGGGTTCATATCGGCTGACGGATCGCTGGGCCGCGAGGCTCGAATGGAATCGTGTCGTGACCCGCTACGATCGCGATTCGGATGTGATCTTCGCCGGCCTCGGCTACCGTTTCTGAAGACAACCACCGGAGAGACCATGAAAGCCACCACCATCGCCGAACGGGAGGCCCGTGGCCGCGCCGCCCGGGAGCATTCGAAGCGTTCGAGCCATCGCGCGGTAGGTGAGCTGCAGCGCGATCCGATTGCACTGCTCAGGCAAAGCAGCGAGGATCGCGTCGAAAACCTCGTGCCCCTTCGCTATGGACGCATGGCGGCGTCTCCGTTCACGTTCTTTCGCGGCACGGCGATCATTCAGGCACACGATCTCAGTCAGGTTCGCGATACGGGCCTCACGATGCCGATCTGCGGCGACGGCCACCTGATGAACTTCGGCGGATTCGCCACGCCCGAGCGGCAGCTCGTATTCGACCTGAACGATTTCGACGAAGTGTCGGTCGGGCCGTTCGAATGGGATCTGAAGCGTCTCACCGCGAGTCTCGTGGTCGCGGCGCGGCATATGCGCCTGAGCCGCGGCACGGCCGAGCATCTGGTGATGACCGCGGTGACGGAATACCGCGATCGGATGACGCAGTACGCGCAATGCGGAGCGCTCGAACTCTGGTACGACCGCATTACTTTCGACCGGATGGCCGAGACCGCGCTCACGCCTGAGCGTCGTCGCACGGTGCGTCGCGGAATGGAAAAGGCCGCGAGCCGCACGCACGAAAACCTGCTGGAAAAAATGGCGGAGCACGACGGCGACCATTGGAAGATCCGCGATGCGCCGCCGGCGCTGTTCCATGTGCTGGGGGCGAACACGCTGTTCACGCCGGAAGAAACCGAGGTCTATCGAAGCGGCAATTGGCGCAAGATGCTCGAACGCATGTGGGGCGAGTATCTGAAGACGATGTCGCACGACCGGCGCGAACTGCTCGGTCACTTCACCGTGCAGGACATCGTCTTCAAGGTGGTGGGCGTGGGCAGCGTCGGCACGCGTTGCCTTGTGTTGCTGAGCGTCGACCACATGGGTAAGCCGCTGTTCCTGCAACTGAAGGAGGCGCGGCCTTCGGTGATCGGCCAGTTCTACAAGTCAGCCGCCATCAAGCACGAGGGCGAACGTGTAGTGCAAGGGCAGCGCATGTTGCAGGCCGCGAGCGACATCTTTCTCGGCTGGGCGACGGGGCCGCTCGGGCGGCATTTCTATTTCCGCCAACTACGCGACATGAAGCTGTCGGCGAATATCGAACTGTTCGACACGGATCTGCTGGAAGGGTATGCGAAGTTGTGCGGCTGGATCATGGCGCGCGCGCATGCGAAGGCGAGCGGCCAGGCGATCGAAGTGAGCGCGTATATCGGCCGTGGCGATCAGTTCGCGGAGGCGCTCACCGCTTACGCGTCGAGCTACGCGGATCAGGTCGAGCACGATTACGACTTGTTCCTCAAGGCGTGCCGCAGCGGCGATCTGCAAGCGCGCACCGACGAAGACATGGCCGCGGATTTCCGCGTGTAGCGGCAGCACGCCCGCGGCGCGGCACGAATTGTGATGCGCGATCCGTTTGTTGTATGGTGCGAAGGCCCAGGCGGCGCCCACGAGGAGAGCACTGTGACAGCAACGGGAATCAAGAAAGTCGCGCTGGCCTCACCAAGGCCGTGTCGCTCGACGGCCGCCAGTACGACATCGTCTGCGGTCAGATCGACATCGGCAACGCCGCAACGGAAATGGCCGAGCGGATGGCGCGCGGCGTGCCGCAGGCAAACGGCGAGATCGCAGTCGAACCGTTGATGGACGTCCGGCATGTCGCAGACGCGGTGCTGCATATGGCGGACCTGCCGTTGTCGGCGAACGTGCAGTTCATGACGATCATGGCGAGCAAGATGCCGTTCGTCGGCCGGGGCTGATTGGCGCCGCTCGTGCGGCGCTCGCGCTTGAAATGCGTCCGCGCGGGCACGCGCCCGGTCGGAGATCAACTTATACTGGGCGCTTCCCGTTTTGATGGAAGCCTTTCGCCGTGCCCCGAGCCACACCCGAGGACGACCCGCCGCCGGTGCCGCCGCTGCAGCCCGATCTCGACGATTGTTGTCATAGCGGCTGCAATCCGTGTGTTTTCGATCGCTACGACGACGCTCTCGAGCGCTACAAGCTGGCGCTCGCCGAGTGGCAGACACGGCAGAGCAAGCCGCCGCGTACGCCGCACAAGCGTCCGCGGGCCTGAAGCCGGTGCTTCATCGCAACGCCGCAGCCTACCCAACGTCCCGTCATGACCGACTCTCAACCCGCGCACGTCGAACCCTTCACCGACACGCACACGCTGGACGATCTGCACGCTTTCGTGCAGCGTTATCCGCGTCTGTTCGTGCTGACCGGCGCGGGCATCAGCACGGACTCCGGCATCCCCGGCTATCGCGACGACAACGGCGAATGGAAGCGCTCGCCGCCGATCACGCTGCAGGAATTTCTCGGCACTGTCGCAATGCGCCAGCGTTATTGGGCGCGCAGCATGGTCGGCTGGCCGGTGGTCGCCGACGCGCAGCCGAACGCCGCGCACGTCGCGCTTGCGCGGCTCGAAGCGGCAGGGCATGTGCCGACGCTGGTCACGCAGAATGTCGACGGCTTGCATCAGCGGGCGGGCAGCCGCGAGGTCATCGAACTGCACGGCGGTATCGACGGCGTCACGTGTCTCGATTGCGGGATGCAGCACACGCGCGCGTCGATCCAGCGCACGCTCGAAGCCGACAATCCCGCGTTGCTGAACGTCACCGCCGAAACCGCCGCCGACGGCGACGCGCATCTCGAATGGCACGATCTCGCGTCGTTCCGGATTCCGGCGTGTTCGAACTGCGGCGGTTTGCTGAAGCCCGCAGTGGTGTTTTTCGGCGAAAGCGTGCCGCGCGAGCGCGTCGAAGCCGCGTCGCACGCGCTCGAGGCGGCCGACGCGGTGCTGGTGGTCGGCTCTTCGCTGATGGTCTATTCGGGCTACCGGTTCTGCGTGTGGGCGCAGAAGCAGGGCAAGCCGATCGTCGCGATCAATCTCGGCCGCACGCGTGCCGATCCGTTGTTGTCGCTGAAGATCGCGGCGCCGTGCGCTGACACGCTCACCGCGCTGACCGGTTTGCTGGCGCTGGATTGACCGAAGCAGGACCCAGGCCGCACCCAGGCAGAAAACTTCAATCTTCAGGAAAAGGAACGCCGATGCTGACGACGCTCGACCAGCTCGAAGCCATCTACGGCCAGCCGCATGAACGCGCGGTGCGCAAGGAAATTCCGTACGTCAACGAAGACTATCGCGCGTTGATCGAAGCATCGCCGTTCGTCGTGCTCGCGACCGCGGGACCGGAAGGGCTCGACTGTTCGCCGCGCGGCGACGCGCCGGGTTTCGTGCGCGTGCTCGACGAACATACGCTCGCGCTGCCCGATCGCGTCGGCAACAATCGCATCGACAGTTTGCGTAACATCATCGCCGGGCCGCAGCTCGCGCTGCTGTTCATCATTCCCGGTGTTGGCGAAAGTTTGCGCGTGAACGGCCGGGGCCGGATTTCCAGTCAGCCTGAATTGCTGGACAGTTTCGCCGTCGACGGTAAACTGCCGCGCACCGTGCTGCTGGTGGACGTCGACGCGGTGTATTTTCATTGTTCGAAGGCGCTCGTGCGCTCGAAATTGTGGGATCCCGCGCGGCACGTCGAACGTTCGAGCCTGCCGAGTGCGGGCGAGATTCACCGGCGCATCAACGGCGCGAGTTTCGACGCCACGACTTACGACCGCGAATTCGCCGAGCGCATACGCACGACTCTTTACTAAGGCCCATGGCCGATCCTGAAGCTGACCATGACTGAATTCCATCCCGCGTTGCGGCAACGCTCGCCTTCCGCCGAACGCAATCGCGAGCCGATTCTCGCTGTGTTGCGCGAGGTGCTGCCGGCGCAGGGCCGCGTGCTGGAAATCGCGAGCGGCACCGGCCAGCACGCGGTGTGCTTCGCGGGCGCGATGCCCGGACTCGACTGGCAGCCGAGCGATCTCGACGAGGACGCGCGGGCGTCGATCGCGGGCTGGATCGCGCACGAAGGGCTCACGAACGTGCGCGCGCCGCTCGAGCTCGACGTGCATCAGGCCGATTGGGGCGTGGGTGGAATGGAAAAGCTCGCGGAAAAGCTCGACGCGGTGATCTGTATCAACATGATTCACATCTCGCCGTGGACCGCGACGCAAGCGCTGTTTGCCGGCGCGGGCCGCCGTCTGGCCGACGGCGGTGTACTGTATCTGTACGGCCCGTACAAGCGCGGCGGCGTTCACACCGCGCCGAGCAACGACGCGTTCGATCAACAGTTGCAAAGCCGTAACCCCACATGGGGCGTGCGCGACCTTGAAGCCGTGATAGCGTTGGGCGCATCGGTGGGACTGGTATGCGACGAGCCGCTTGCAATGCCGGCCAACAATTTCAGTCTGGTGTTCAGGAAACGCGAACGTGTGGAGCGTGTCTGACACAACGTTCGGCTGCAAGCAGGATGCAGGGAGTCGGAAGGCAAGCGTCAGCGAGCTCGGAAATGGCGATCCGGGCGAGCGTAGCAGTTAAGCGCGCCGCCCGTTGCCGGCCAACGAGCGGCAAGCCGGCATTTCTTTTATTCTTTCACCCTCGACGTCCCGCCGATGTTGCTTCCGGCGCGGCGTCTCGACATTTTTTGGACTCTGGAGAATTCACATGGGCAAACAGGCAATCGGCGTGGTGGGGCTAGCGGTCATGGGCCGCAATCTGGCGCTCAACATCGAGAGCCGCGGCCACGCGGTGTCGGTGTACAACCGTAGCCGCGAGAAAACCGACGAACTCATCGCCGAATATCCGGACAAGAAGCTGGTGCCAGCCTTCACGCTGGAAGAGTTCGTGGAGTCGCTGGAAAAACCGCGCCGCATCCTGCTGATGGTCAAGGCAGGTGAAGGCACCGACGCGACGATCAACCAGCTCAAACCGCTGCTGGATAAAGGCGACATCCTGATCGACGGCGGTAACACCCATTTCACCGACACGATCCGCCGCAATCAGGATCTCGCGAAGTCCGGCCTGCATTTCATCGGCACGGGCGTGTCGGGCGGCGAAGAGGGCGCGCTGAAAGGCCCGTCGATCATGCCGGGCGGCCAGCGCGACGCTTACGATCTGGTTGCGCCGATCCTCACCGAAATCGCCGCGAAGGCGCCGGACGGCGAGCCGTGCGTCGCGTACATGGGTCCGGACGGCGCGGGCCATTTCGTGAAGATGGTGCACAACGGGATCGAATACGGCGACATGCAACTGATCGCCGAGAGCTACGCGGTGCTCAAGCAGGTGGTGGGTCTGTCGAACGAAGAGTTGGGCAAGGTCTACACCGAGTGGAACCAGGGCGAACTCGACAGCTACCTGATCGAAATCACGTCGAAGATTTTCAGCAAGAAAGACGACGAAACCGGCAAGGATCTGGTCGACGTGATTCTCGATCGCGCCGCGCAGAAGGGCACCGGCAAGTGGACCAGCCAGAACGCGCTCGACCTCGGCGCGCCGCTGCCGCTGATCACGGAAGCCGTGTTCGCGCGTGTGCTGTCTTCGCTGAAGACCCAGCGCGTGGCCGCGAGCAAGGTGCTGGAAGGGCCGGCCGCCAAGCCGCTGGGCGTCGAGCGCGATGCGTTCATCGAATCGGTGCGCCGCGCGCTGTATTTCAGCAAGGTGATTTCGTACGCACAGGGCTTCGCGCAACTGCGCGCGGCGTCGGAAGAATACAAGTGGGATCTGGACTACGGCACCATTGCGAAGATTTTCCGCGCCGGCTGTATCATCCGCGCCCGCTTCCTGCAAAAGATCACGGACGCCTACACGAAAGACAAAGCGATCGCCAATCTGCTGCTCGACCCGTATTTCCGCGACATCGCGAAGAATTACCAGTCGGCTCTGCGCGAAGTCGTGATCGCCGCGATCAATGCGGGCGTGCCGGTGCCGGCATTCGCGTCGGCCGTGGCCTATTTCGACGCCTATCGCTCGGAACGCCTGCCGGCGAACCTCGTGCAGGCACAGCGCGACTTCTTCGGTGCGCATACGTTCGAACGCATCGACAAGCCGGGCAGCTTCCACGCGAACTGGAACTGAGCGTTTGAACGACGATCCGGCGCCCCTTGCGGTAAAGGTGCGCCGGGTTGTCTGCCGATTGAAATGCGTTTGCGCAATTATTGCTGAAAGCAAACGGTCAGGCGGGGTTCCAGCTAGGTAGAGCGTTGATTGTTGCCTAAATTGGAATAGAGTTTCGTCGTTTTAGGGGTTTCCCCTAGATGTCCTCACTCCTAAACTTCTGCTTAACCGCTGCGGGACAACCAGCCCAAAGCGATCAAAACAAGTTCTGGAGGTTTACATCATGAAGACGCTTATCTCTGCAGTTGTCGTCGCCGCCGCTCTGGCCGCTCCTGTTGCATCGTTCGCTCAATCGAACCAGCCGGTGACGCGCGCTGAAGTCCGCGCTCAACTGGTGCAGCTCGAACAGGCCGGCTACAACCCGCTCGGCGACCACACCGACTACCCGGCTAACCTGCAAGCCGCTCAGGCACGTGTCGACGCGCAAAACGGCACCGCCCAGGCTGTGAACAGCGGCTACGGCGCACCGATGGCCGGTACGTCGCAAAGTGGCCGTTCGGTCAGCAGCACCGATCGTAACTCGGTCTACTTCGGCAATTAATTCGCTGGATTGCTGCAAGCGCCGCCTGTTGAGGGCGGTGCAGAATTGGAAACGCCGCCTGTTGAAAAGGGCGGCGTTTTGTCGTTTACGGCGGGTGTTTCGGGGAACGTGGGCTCATGTGGACTAATGCAACGAGCGGTGCCGTCGGCCGATTTCATCGAATAGCGCGCGGCTCGGTTCGAGCGCGAGCAGCCAGGATTCGTCGTAGCCGCTGAGATTGTCGAGCGCCTCGCGTAGCCGCTCGATCGCCACCGCCGGAATCTCGACGCTCGCTTCGACGCCGCTCGACAGGCCGGCGATGCTGGCCAGTTGCACGAGCGCATCGGCGGCTTCGGCGACGTCGGCTGCAAAAACCAGATGCGTGTTCAGCAACTCGACCAGACCCGGCGACGCCGCGATGTCGTCGACGTTGAGTTGCACGGCCAGAAAGGTGGCTTTGTTCATCCCCAACTCCTTGTTGATTCAGGCGGTTGGCGCACGGCGCGCGGCGGCAGGTTGACTGAGTATAGGCGAGCCCGGATGGGATTCAATGATCATATGAAAGGCCGCGCGCTGGCTTCTGGCGCGAGCTTGCGTGATCCGGGGTCCTATAATGGGGGCGAGTCGAAACACTGCCGCGCGCGGACCGGGCTGCCTTCGATGCCTCGTGGGTGGCGTGGGGTGGCGTTGAGTGGCACCGGATCACTGCGTGATGCGCGGACCGCGTCCTGAATTCCCATCCGGCTGATGCCTATGAAGATCATTCGCAGCAAAAGTTTCACCGCGACGCGTCCTTGGGGCGCGCTCGATATTGCCAACATGGGCGGCATCACGACACGCCTGCACTGGACCGATCGACCGTACACATGGCACGTGAACGACGGCGAGGAAGTGTTCGCGGTGCTCGACGGCCGCGTCGAGATGAAGTATCGCGAGGCCGGTCAGGAGCAGTCGGCGATTCTGGAAACGGGCGACGTGTTCTACGCGTCGGTCGGCACCGAGCATGTTGCGCATCCGATCGGCGTCGCGCGCATTCTGGTGGTCGAGGCGCAGGGCAGTGTCTGACAGCGCCAAAGTTCGCATCGATGCCGGCGCGGCACGGCAAATGCTTGGGGCTTGAATTGAATCGATCAAATCAAAATGTCGAGGAAAATCACATGACGAGACAATGGCAATTGACGGGGACACGGCTCGTGATCGCGGCCACGGTTGGCGTGATGGTCGGCGGTTGCACGTCGATGCCGTGGGATAGCACGCCGTTCTACAACAGCGCGCCGACGCGGCCGACCACGTTGAGCACGGTCCCGGTGCCGGCAGGCTATTACCGCGCCAATCCGGGCGACACGGTGGGGGGCATTGCGTCGGCCTACGGTCACAGGCCGCAGGACATTGCGGCGTGGAACGGTCTCGCGGCGAATGCCGCGGTCACGCCGGGGCAAGTGTTGCGCGTTGCCCCGCCGATGGCTTCCGGCAGCGTGGTGACGCCGCCCGTCGCGGTGGGCAGCACGCCTGGCGCGCCGGCTACCTCCGGTGCTCCGGCGGCCGGCCCGCAGCAGGGCGTGCTGCTGTGGCCGTTGCGTGGACCGGTGCTGAAGGCTTTTGCGCCAGGCAAATCGAACGGGATCGTGATCGGCGGGCATGCTGGCGACCCGGTCAAGGCGGCCGCCACCGGACGCGTGGTCTACGCAGGTTCCGGCATCGAGGCGTATGGTCCGCTGATCATCATCAAGCATGACGATTCGCTGATCACGGCTTACGGTCAGAACAGCACGTTGCTCGTGAAAGAAGGCGATGCGGTCGCGCAAGGGCAGACCATCGGCGAAGTGGGCGTGGACAGCCGCGGCGTGGCGTCGATCCAGTTCGAGGTGCGCCAGAACGGCCAGCCGGTGGATCCTCTTGCATGGCTGCCGAAGTCTGGCGGCTGAGGCACGGCTGTTTGGGCTGGCGGCTGATGCAAAGTTGAACGAGGCGGGGCGCAGTGATGCGCCCCGTTTTGTATGTTGACGGTGGTTCGGTTTGTCCCGTCCGTTTTTGAAGCGTTGTTCTCAGTCCCGCTTTAATTGAATACACTGTGTGGCTTCGCCGCCGCCATCGTGTCCGCGCGTGCGCTTCATCCCACCCTTTGAAGCAACGCGCTGACCGACTGCCGCGGGCTGTCCTTACTCACACATTGCCAAGCGTAGGCTGAAGGGTTTTCAAATGATCGATTTGCGCAGCGACACCGTAACTCGTCCGACTCCGGCAATGCTCGCGGCGATGTCGGCCGCCGAAGTCGGCGACGACGTCTGGGGCGACGACCCGACCGTGCTTCGTTTGCAAGCCACCGTCGCCGAGCGCACGGGCAAGGAAGCCGGACTGTTCTTCCCGAGCGGCACGCAGAGCAACCTCGCCGCGCTCATGGCGCATTGCGCGCGCGGCGACGAATACATCGTCGGCCAACTGGCGCACACCTACAAATACGAAGGCGGCGGTGCGGCGGTGCTCGGCAGCATCCAGCCGCAGCCGCTGGAGAACGCCGCGGACGGCTCGATCCCGCTCGAAAAGATCGCTGCCGCGATCAAGCCGATCGACGATCACTTCGCGCGCACGAAGCTGCTGGCGCTCGAAAACACGATCGGCGGGAAGGTGCTGCCGACGGCTTACGTCGACGAAGCCGTGCAACTGGCCCGCAAGCATGGCCTGTCCGCTCACCTCGACGGCGCGCGCGTCTATAACGCGGCGGTTGCGTCGGAGCAGCCGGTGTCGGTGCTGTGCGCACCGTTCGATTCGGTGTCGATCTGTTTTTCGAAGGGGCTGGGCGCACCGGTCGGCTCAGTGCTGGTCGGCAGCAAGCCGTTGATCGACGTGGCGCACCGCTGGCGCAAGGTGCTGGGCGGCGGGATGCGTCAGGCGGGCGTGCTGGCCGCCGCGTGTCTGTACGCGCTGGATCACAACGTCGAGCGTCTCGCCGACGATCACGCGCACGCGGCGCATCTCGCGGCTGGACTGGAGTCCATTGCGCACGTGAAGGTGCAATCGGTCGCCACCAACATGGTGTTCGCGCAGTTTCCGCAGCAGCATTGCGCGCCGCTCGAGGCATGGCTCAAGGAGCGCGGCATCCTCACGCAGATGCTGTACGCGTCGCGCTTCGTCACGCATAAGGATGTGTCGCGCGCGGATATCGATACGTTTATCGCGGCTGTGAAGGGGTATTTCGCCGCGCATTGAGCAATGTGCGGCGACGCTTGTGCGTGCCGATAACGTCACTCACGCCACTTAAGCCAACGCCGCACTCATGAAAAAAGCGGGCGCACCGTACAAACGGTGCGCCCGCTTTGCTTATTTCAACGGCTATTCCAGCGTCTATTTCGCCGAGGTTTTCTCGTGAATGCCCGCGCGATGCGACGGCGCGAACAGCCGCAGTCCGCTTGCAAGACTTGCGGCGCCCGCGAAAAACGCGCCGGTGGCGAGCGCGAGCGTCGGCCCGTGCCGGCCGGCGATCCCGAAGCAAAGCGCGACGAGCGCCGCGCCGGTGGTCTGCCCCAACAGCCGCGCAGTGGCGACGATGCCGCTCGCGCCGCCGCTGCGCTCGGGTGGCGCGCTCGCCATCAATGCCTTCAGATTCGGCGACTGGAAGAAGCCGAAGCCCGCACCGCAAATCGCCATCCGGATACCGATGTCGAGCACATGCGGATGCGCGGGCAACAACGCCAGCGCGGCCATCCCCGCCGACAACACCGCCAGCCCGATCGCGCCGAGCAGCCCCGGCGGATAGCGGTCCGACAGGCCGCCCGCGAGCGGCGCGGCCAACGCCACGACCACGGGCCATGGCGTCATCAGAAAGCCGGTCTCGACCTGGCTGCGATGCAGCACGTCCTCGAAATAGAACGGCAACGACACGAAGGCAAGGCCTTGCGCAGCGAATGAACACACGGCCGTCACCGCCGAGAGCGCGAAAACCGGCCGCTTGAACAGGTCGACGGGCAGCATCGGCGCCGGGTGTCCCGCTTCGCGGCGGATCAGCAGCAGCCCGAACACCAGCGCGATGGCCGCCGCGCTCAGCACCAGTTGGGCGGAAGCGCGCTGCGCAGCCTCGCCGAGCGCGAAGATCAGCGCCGCGAAAGTGATCACGTTGAGCAGCGCCGCGACCGGATCGAAGTTGTGCTTGCCGCGTTCCGTATGCGGCAACGCGGGCCACGCGAAGCTGAGCGCCAGCACGCCGAGCGGCACGTTGACGGCGAACAGCCACGGCCAGTTCGCCACCGAGAGAATCAGCGACGCCACCGTCGGCCCGACCGCGAACGATACGCCGACGATCAGCGCATTCGTGCCGAGCCCGCGTCCGAGTCGATTCGGCGGATACAAATAGCGGATCAGTGCGGTGTTGACGCTCATGATCGCGCTGGCGCCGAGGCCCTGTAGCACGCGTGCGCCGGCGAGTTCCGGCAGTGTCGACGAAAGCGAGCACGCGAGCGAGGCCAGCGTAAACAGTGCGATCCCGCCGATATAGATGCGCCGATGCCCGACGATGTCGCCGAGTGCCGCGAGCGGCAGCAGCGTGGCGACCATCGCGAGCTGATACGCGTTGATGATCCACACCGAAGCCGCCGGCGCGGCGTGCAGATCCGTAGCGATCGCGGGGAGTGCGGTGTTGGCAATCGCGGTGTCGAGGGTCGCGAGCGCGACGGCGAGCATCAGCGCGATGAGCGCGCGTCGGTTTGCGGCGGACATGGGGCCGTCGGCGGGGATGGCCGCGGCGGCGGCGCTGGGTTTGTCGGACAAGGCGTGGCTCGTCGGGTTATGCGTGCTTCGGCGCCGCCCTGAAGACAGGGGCGGGGTACTAGCGGCAGGCGTGAGTGGAATGAAGCGCGTCGACCCTCGACAGGCATTAAAGAGGGCCAGCGCGATGAATGTAGCGATTGTTACAGAGACGTAGAAAACGTGCAGGCAAGCGAACGGGTACGTAGCGCCGGTCCGCTTTGTAACGCAACTAACGGTCAAGTCCAACGCCAGACTTCGAATCCGTTCGGCCGCCGCGTAGAGCAAGCGTCACCGACAAACCGCCCGGCAGACGAGGCCGCCGCGATTTCACCACAGATCGAAGCTTTCGCAATCATTTCACCCCCGTCACACGATAAAAATAATCGCGCTTCATTCTGTATCCGGGCCGCGCGATCGCCTGCAATTCTTCGGCAGTTTCAAGACGTGCAATGCACGTGCTCAGTGCCGCCAACGTACCGCTCGCACGCCGCCAGCCCGTCTTTTGCACCGTGCGCGTGCGCAACAGGCGTACGGCGCCGTACATCGGCGGGCATGGCATGTGCGTGAAGACCGCTCGCGCCCGGCGATGTCCGTGGGCCGTAAAATGTCCTACTCTGTTTGTTAACCCGCCTGACCGGCACGCGCCTCCCGTCCGTCATCTGTGCGGTTCGCGTATGCCGCGTCGCTTTTTCCCGGAGGCTTCGATGACAGCCGTCGATCTGGAATTCGACCAGCTCAACAGTACCGTCGACGCGCTACGGCGCTCAATTTCCAATCGCATGATGTATGGCGTCGGCAAGGACGCCGTCACCGCGCATCCGCATGACTGGCTGCACGCCGCGGCGCTCGCCGTACGCGACCGCCTCGTCGCGCGCTGGATGAAAACCACGCGCCTGCAATACGAACAGGACGTCAAACGCGTCTATTACCTGTCGATGGAATTCCTGATCGGCCGCACGTTCACGAACGCGTTGCTCGCGCTCGGCATTCACGATCAGATGAAAGAGGCGCTCGCGAGTCTCGGCGTCGACATGGACATGCTGGTCAATATCGAGCCGGACGCCGCGCTCGGCAACGGCGGCCTCGGGCGGCTCGCGGCCTGTTTCCTCGATTCGATGGCGACGCTCGGCATTCCGGGATTCGGCTACGGCATCCGTTACGAATATGGCATGTTCCGTCAGCAGATCGTCAACGGCGAGCAGGTCGAAGCGCCGGATTACTGGCTGCGCGCCGGCAATCCGTGGGAATTTCCGCGGCCCGAAGTCACGTACATCATTCACTTCGGCGGCCGCACGGTGCAGCGCGGCGAGCACGTCGAGTGGATCGATACCCAACATGTGAACGCGACCGCGTACGACACCGTCATTCCGGGTTACGCGACGGACGCGACCAACACACTGCGCCTCTGGTCCGCGCGCGCCACCGAAGAACTCGATCTCGGCGCGTTCAATCGCGGCGATTACCGCAATGCGGTGGACACCAAGAACATGTCGGAGAACGTGTCGCGCCTGCTGTATCCGGACGACTCGACGCCGGCCGGCCGCGAATTGCGTTTGCGGCAGGAATACTTTTTCGTCTCCGCGACGATGCAGGATCTGATTCGCCGTTATCAGCGTACGCACAGCGCCTTCGGGCGTTTCTCCGAAAAAGTGGCGGTGCATCTGAACGATACGCACCCGGTGCTGGCGATTCCTGAACTGATGCGTTTGCTGGTGGACGTGCATCATTTGCCGTGGGACAAGGCATGGCATCACGTCACGAAGATTTTCTCGTACACGAACCACACGTTAATGCCCGAAGCGCTCGAAACGTGGGATGTCGAGATGCTCGCGCGTTTGCTGCCGCGGCATCTGGAGATCATCTTCGAGATCAACGCGGGCTTTCTGAAGCACGTCAGCGAGCAATCCGGACACGACGGCGAAATGATCCGGCGCATCTCGCTCGTCGACGAATACGGGCAGCGGCGCGTGCGGATGGCGTATCTGGCGATCGTCGCGAGTCACAAGGTCAACGGCGTGTCGAAGCTGCATTCGCAACTGATGACGCGCGATATTTTCGCCGACTTCGCGCGCATCTATCCGGACCGCTTCACCAACGTGACGAACGGCATCACGCCGCGGCGCTGGCTCGCGCAGGCGAGTCCGTCGCTGTCTTCGCTGATCGATCAGCGGATTGGCCGGCATTGGCGCAGCGATCTGTTCGAACTCGAGCAACTGCGCGACCTACGTACCGACAGCGATTTCATCGATGCTTTCCGCGAAGCGAAGCGGCAGAACAAGTTGCGCCTCGTGCAGCGTCTCGCGCATCACACGAAGCTGCACTTCGATCCGGACGCGCTGTTCGATCTGCAGGTCAAGCGTATTCACGAATACAAACGGCAGTTGCTGAACGTGCTGCACGTAATCGTGCGCTACAACCAGATTCGCGAGAACCCGGAACGCGACTGGGTGCCGCGCGTGGTGATGTTCGCCGGCAAAGCCGCGTCTGCGTACCGGATGGCGAAGACGATCATCAAACTGATCGGCGACGTCAGCGAAAAGGTCAATCACGATCCGCTGATCGGCGACCGTCTCAAGGTGGTGTTCGTGCCGAATTACGGCGTGAGCGTGGCCGAGCTGATCATTCCGGCCGCCGATCTATCGGAGCAGATTTCGATGGCCGGCACCGAAGCGTCGGGCACCGGCAACATGAAGCTCGCGCTCAACGGCGCGTTGACGATCGGCACGATGGACGGGGCGAACATCGAGATTTGCGATGCGGTGGGACGCGACAACATTTTCATCTTCGGTCACACCGCCGATGAAGTGGATGCGTTGCGCGCTTCCGGCTACCGGCCGCGTCAACTGTACGAAGAGAATGCGGAACTGCGGATGGCGCTCGACCAGATTCGCACCGGCTTCTTCTCACCGGACGATCCGTTGCGCTTCTCGGATATTTTCCACACGCTGGTGGACTGGGGCGATCACTACATGGTGCTCGCGGATTTCGCGGCTTTCGCAAAAGCGCAGGACGAAGTGGATGCGCGCTTCGTCGACAAACGCGCGTGGGCGGAAAGTGCAATTGAAAACGTCGCGGGTATGGGACAGTTTTCGTCGGATCGCACGATCGGCGAATATGCGCGCGAGATCTGGCATGTGAACCCGCTGACTATCGACTGATGGCGGCGCGTTTGGGTTGCTGAAGAAGGCCGTGCGGGCTCTTGAGCCGCACGGCCTTTTTATTAATCGATTGGGTTGCCGCTCAGGGCGCGAACTGTTCGCTCTGTTTTGCGGCGAAGAGACCCAACTGGGCACGCTGGAAATCGAACAGCACGTCGATGTTCTGCATGCCCATCAAGCCGATCACGATACGGTTCGCATCCGGCTTCGCTTTTACGATCGTCACCTGTGCATTTTCGTAGCGATGCACCCACGAGCCGACGCCGATCGCGGTTTCGTAGTTGCCCTGGTTGAGCACGCTGCCTTCGTCGTTGTCGGCGGTCCAGTTGGGCGCCTTGTCCATTTCGATGCGAATCATCCCGCTGCTGCCGGTGGCGAACACGAGCGGCGCGCAGAACGTCATCTTGTTGCCGACGTTCACGCACCCGCGCGGCCATTGCGCGGCGCCGTCCGGCGCTGCCGTGAGCGGCACCATCGTGTAGTTCTTCGTGAGCGCACCCGACGGGCTCAGCAGCAGATACGGCTTGTCGACATTCGCGTGAACCAGATAACGCTCGCCTATATGCCCGGGCAAAGCGCGCAACGGTTGCGTGCAGCAGGTGTCGTTCGGCGGCGCGGCACCGATGCCGAAAATGCCGGAAAACGCCCAGCCGAATTCGCCGGTATAGCCGTCCATTCCCACGCAGCGGCGCGCGTTCGGCAGGCAACGCACGGTGTCTACCGCTTGCACGATGATCGGTTCCGGTTGGGTCCCGGCGACGCTGAACGGCAGCTTCGCGCTCGCGCCCAGAATCTCGGCGCCGTTCGCCAGCGCGAACGACGGTGCTGCGCCGCCGCTGGCGTAATTCGAACCCGGCAGTACCGACTTCAATACCCGAATGCCTTGCGTGCCGGTGTCCATCGCGAGATAGACCGCGCGGCCGTCGAGTTGTACCGGCAGACCGACGCGCGCATGGCCCTCGTCAACGCGTTCCACGTGCAGCGGAATCAGCATGCCGTCATGGCCGCCGTTGATCAGCGACGCGGCGGCAGCCGGTGGTGCCGGCGTGGGAAAGGTAACGGAGCAGCCGTTTAGCAGGACCGAGGCTACGGTGACGGCAAATGACGCCGCGGCGAAGTGACGCAGATGCAGACGCAGATGCCGGCATGCGGCATCGAAAGGCAACAGGAACATAGATCACGCTTTGCAAAGGAGCGTGTTCCAGGCGTCGGCACCGCGGCGTGGATCAAGGCCAGCACGAGCAATGCGAGCAGGAAGGCCGGCACGCTTGCCGGCGCCAGCGGAAGGAACACGCGATAACAGGAGCGGCGACTCTACAGGGCCGCGCCTGGGCATTTGCAAAGATTTGTCAAGATTTGCCGGATCGCCGTGTTTTCGGCGCATGACCCGTGCAAACGATGACCTACATCAATATTCGCGCGGCTGACGGATCACGGTGGCCTGAGCGCGGCCGAGCGTGGCGTTGTCGAGTGCGACGGTCAGCAGGCCGATTACGTCGTCGAGCGTGCGCGAGGTCACTTCGACGCGAAAGGTCACACGTTCGTTGAGTTTGTCGACGGTCACGATATAGAGGCGCAGATCGTCGCCGAGGGTGGCGTGCAGCGCGCGCCGTCCGGCTGCCGACGACACGCCGGGCACGGTGACGTCGATGATGACGAGCGGAACGACGAGGTGGGTCGAGCTGGCAGGGCGCGATGCGCGCTGGCGGGACGGGGAAGACGTGACTGCGGACGTGAGCATCGTGATTGCGCCGACCCGGTGTGGCGGCGCATGTTGTTGACACCTGCTCACTCTAACGACGCACGCGTCAACGACGCGCAAAAGCTGTCGACGTGCGAATCAAAATTGTGTTAACGCGACGTGATCTGCCGACGTGATCGGCGCTTCAAACCTTGGGCGCGGTGGCGGCTGCTGTTTTCGCTTCATGCACGGCGGCGGCGACGCGTTCGACGAACTCGCGATCGACGCTCATCAGCGCTTCGCGCTCGCCGCTCGCGGTTTGCACCATCAGCCGATGGGTGACGTCCTGGGTCGCCCAGGTGAGCCAGCCGACCACGACGAGCATCGTGCCGCACACGATACCGACCGGTGAACGGAATATCCCGCCGACAATCGCGCCAATCAGACCGAGTGCTGAAATGGCACGCGGCAGGATTTTGTTTTTCGGCACGGTGACGACCTGAACGTCGACGATATCGCGCAGCGGAAAAACCTGGCCGGCGGAGGACAGTGCGTTACGCGTGACCGACACGCCGCGATCATTGAAAGGAGTTTCCATCGAGTCGAATGCAAGCGGTAGCAAAGGGCGCAGCGTACCAGATGCGACGGTGGGGCTGGAAGTGGTGGGGTGACGCGGCGATTTCCGTTAGCGGCGGTCAACGTTCCGCAGGGGACTGGGGCTTGAACGATGGTGTCATTAATGGCACCATTGAAGTATGACAAAAAAGATTCTTGAACAGATGCGCCGGGAGCCGACCAACGTTCGTTTCGCGGCGTTGCTCAAGGTCTGCGTGGAATATTTCGGCGAGCCACGGCGATCCGGCTCCAGCCACGCGGTGTTCAAAACGCCGTGGCCAGGCGATCCTCGCGTCAATATTCAAAACGATAACGGCAAAGCCAAGGCGTATCAGATACGTCAGGTGCTGAATGCCATAGATAAGCTCACGGAGAGCCAACATGCCAGTTGATCACTACACCTATCGCGTAACCTGGTCGCCGGAAGACGGCGAACACGTCGGCCTGTGCGCGGAGTTTCCATCCCTGTCGTGGCTCGCGCGTACGCCGGACGCCGCGTTGAAGGGCATTCGCGCCACAGTCGCCGATGCGATTGCCGATATGCGAGAAAGCGGTGAGACCGTGCCCGAACCGCTGGCCGAGAAGCGTTATAGCGGCGAGTTCAGAGTTCGTATCCCGCCGCAGCAGCATCGCGCGCTGGCAATGCAGGCGGCCGAGCAGGGCGTCAGTTTGAACCGGTTGGTGAGCATGAAGCTCGCGGCCTGAGCCGTCCCAAAAGAAAAACGCCCCGCAGGGCGTTTTTCCACAACCACGTGACAAGGAGCTCGCACTCCCCGCCCGCAAAGTCGCTTAGAACTTGTGACGGATACCGACGCGGAACGCCAGCTGATTGTCCGCACCCGTGCCCGACGTGCTGAAGTAGCTCGTGCTCGAACCGATCTGCGCTTGCAGATCTTGCGTGCCGTTGTGGCCGGCGGCGATCTGGTAAATACCCAGTGCGTACACGTCCGTACGCTTGCTCAGCGCGTAGTCGACGCTCAGGTCGGCCTGATTCCAGTGGCCGGTATTGGCGTTGCTCAGGTGCATGTACGTGTAGCCTGCGCCGACCGTCAGTGCCGGCGTGAACGCGTACTTCGCGCCTGCTTCGTACGCAGCGAACGTCGTTGCCGCGCCCGAAACCGCTTCGAGGCGCGTGTTCGTGTACAACGCCCACAGCGTCGCCGCGCCGATTGCATAACGGCCACCCAGGCCGACCGTGCGCAGATCGCGGATCTGGCCCGCGCCGAGCGTCGGGAACGTCACGTTAGCCAGCGACGTCGAGAAAGCCGGCGCTGCCTGACCCGGGTAACGGATGTCCGTGTACGCTGCGCCCACGCCGAACGGGCCGTTTGCGTAGTTCAGGCCGAAGCTGTATGCACGCGACGAGCCTGCGACCGGCGCGGTGGTCGTGCCCGAGCCCGGCACGCCAGCGAAGCCGCCAGCCTGGTTCGAGAAGCCGTACATGCCGCCGAACGTCAGACCCGCGAAGTTCGCGCTGCTGAACTTGACCGAGTTGTTGATACGGCTCGACGTCAGTTGGTCCACGTCGTTGATGTGGTAAGCGTAGTTACCCGCAACCGTTTGGCCGCCGGTCGAGTAGTTTCCGCCCAGATAATCCGTCGAGAACGAATACTGGCGGCCGAACGTCAGCGAGCCGACGTTGTTCTGCGACAGACCGACATACGCCTGACGGCCGAACAGCGCGCCGCCCTGGCCAAGCGCGCCGGTGCCGCTGTTGAAGCCGTTCTCCAACACGAACAGAGCCTTCAGGCCGCCACCGAGATCTTCGGTGCCGCGCAGGCCCCAACGGCTGCCTTGAGCAACGCCGTCGTCATACTTGAAGAGGTTGTCGTGACCGGTTGCGGTCTTCGAGTTGTTCACGTAGCTGATACCGGCGTCGATAATGCCGTACAGCGAAACGCTGCTTTGCGCATGGGCTGCGCTGGCGACGACGGCGAGGGTAGCGGCGGCAATTACTTTCTTGTTCAAGACATTCTCCGATTAAAAATTAAGCGATCGCGGCGCCGATCTCTTTGGCCGGTCGTGCGATGGCCGAAATTTAAGGGAATGCAGAGTAAGGTATGTGACAGTTTCAGAATCTTCGGTGTCTGTCGTGTTTGTGCGACAACCGCTAGCTTTGCTATTCCAGATCAAGCAAAGCGGCATAAATAAGCTTTTCCGTTTTGATGCGTATAAGCGTGTGAAAAACGATTGGTTTTCGGGCGCTGCAACAGCGTGCGACGATGCGGGCCTATCAATTCAATGAACGATGGGGACAGCATGCAACGTCGCACAATCATCAGGAATCTGCTCGCCGTGGCCGCCATTTCGCTGACGGCAACGTTGGCTCACGCGGCCGACAACGAGCTCAAGGTCGGCACGATGAGCGGACCGGATGCGCAGATCTGGACCGTCGTGACCAGGGTCGCGGCGCGCGAGGGCCTGAATCTCAAGGTGATCGAATTCAACGACTACGTGCAGCCGAACGCCGCGCTCGACGCCGGCGATCTCGATGCGAACGGTTTCCAGCATCAGCCGTTTCTCGACAGCCAGATCAAGCAGCGCGGCTACAAGATCGTCAACGTGGGACTGACCTACGTGTCGCCGATGGGCTTCTATTCGAAGAAACTGAAATCGCTCAAGGACTTGCCGGAAGGCGCGCGGGTCGGCATTCAGAACGATCCGTCGAACGGCAATCGCGCGCTGCTGCTGTTGCAGAAGTACGGCGTGATCAAGTTGAAGCCGGGTGCCGGCACGAACGGGGTCAACGCGACGCCGCTCGACGTCGCGGAGAATCCGAAGAAGATCAAGCTGGTGGAACTCGATGCCGCGCAATTGCCGCGCGCGCTCGACGATCTCGACGCCGCGTCGATCAATACCGATTACGCGGTGAAGGCCGGTCTGCAGCCGACCAAAGACGCCATCGCAATCGAAGACCTGAAGGGTCCGTACGCGAATCTGATCGCGGTGCGCGTGCAGGATCGCGACAAGCCGTGGGTCAAGAAACTGGTTGCCGCGTATGAGTCGGACGAAGTGCGCAAGTACATCGACACGCAATTCAAAGGCGCGATCATTCCGGCTTTCTGAGGTTTTTCCGCGTGGCGTGGCTGGCGGAATTGAACTGCCATCGCCGCATCGTGCATAAGCAAAATGCCCGCTGAATGAGCGGGCATTTTGCGTTCTGCGAATCAATTGCTGAGCAGCGAACCGCTTCTGAACGCCTTCGCGCCGGCAATGCGCGCGAACTCCAGACCGGCTGTTGCAAAGCGCGTCAGATGGCGCGCATACAGCACACCGGCGACGCTGCTCTTCAACGTGACGACGCGATCGGTCAACGGATCGACGATGTCGGCAATCGCCTGGCCGACATCGACCCACGTGCCGACTTCCGTGCGATACACCAGCACGCCGCTGATCGGTGCGACGATCGGCTCCGCACCGGCAAGCGGCGTGGCGGCGAATTCCAGCGCCGGCAGCGGGGCGGGCGTGCCGTCGATCACGCCACGCGAAGTCAGATACTCGATGATCGCCTGCGCGTCGCGTTCTGCGTAGTCGTACGACACTTCGCGCTGGCCGCGCAATTCGATCGTGACCGAGATCGAGCCGTTCGGAATCGGGAAACGGTCGCCGTATCGGCCGCGCAGATCCGACCAGCAGAAGCTGTGAATTTCGTCGAACGGATTGCCGACCGAATTCAGCGCGAGCAGGGAAGCCTTCGCGTCGAGGTAGCACGCGAGCGGTTCGACCTCCGGCCACAGGTCGGGGTTCGTGTAGAGGTGCATTGCGGCTTCCCAGTCGCAGTGCAGATCGA
Organism: Paraburkholderia xenovorans; assembly: GCF_046030735.1. GTDB lineage: Bacteria > Pseudomonadota > Gammaproteobacteria > Burkholderiales > Burkholderiaceae > Paraburkholderia > Paraburkholderia xenovorans_A. The sequence continues at coordinate 56,916 of NZ_JAQQBV010000007.1, read as the reverse complement.
GCACGACGTCGGCGTCGTATGACAGTTTTTGCAGCGCCAGACGTTGCGATTCGAGTTCGGTGTGCGGCTCCAGCGCGTCGAGCGCCTCGCGCATCGCGGTGCGAATCGCCGTGCGGTTGGCGTCGAGGTTGTCGGTCAGGCGCGCTTCGATGACGGGCTCGACGAGCGCCGCCAGTTCATAGAAATTGCGGTTGAAGTTCTGCGCGGTGTTGGTTTCGAAACGGCCGGTCAGATGGCCGAGAAAGTGCTGATTCAGGCCGATCGGATTGGCCACCGGCACGATCACCACTTCGCCTCGCACCTTGCCGGCGCTTTCCAGCGCGGCGAGCTTGCGGCGCAGCGCCCACGACACCAGCATGCCGGGCAACTCGTCGGCATGCAGCGAGGACTGGATGTAAATCTTCTGCCCGCCGCCGGGACCGTAGTGGAAACTCGTCAGATTACGGACGGTGCCGAGCGTCGGGGCAATCAGCGGATGGGTTTGGGTTTGCATGGTTTTCAAATCCGCGGGCAAGTGTGGCGCGCCGCGCTATGTCGTTGATTACAGTGGAAAAGAAGGCCTGGTTTCAGCCGGCGGCGGGGCCGCTGGCGGTGTCTCGATCGCACGATCTTAGCCGATATGCCGCGCCACGGGGTTTCGCGAGGCGCCGGGACCCGCCGAAAAAGCCGCGCCATAAACGCAAACGGGCTCCGCGTGAAGCGGAGCCCGTTTGCAGCCTGGCAGCCGGCCTGCCGTCAGGCGCGCCGGCGAGCTTGCGGCTTAGCTGCCGTACACGTCGAAGTCGAAGTACTTCTTCTCGAGCTTCTTGTACGTACCGTCCTTGATGATGTCGGCGATAGCCTTGTCGACCTTGGCCTTCAGATCGGTGTCTTCCTTGCGCATGCCGATGCCTGCGCCGTTGCCGAGGATCTTCGGATCGTCGAGGTCCTTGCCCACGAAGTCGAAGCCTGCGCCGCGCGGGGTCTTCAGGAAGCCGATTTCAGCTTGCACCGCATCTTGCAGCGCCGCGTCCAGACGGCCCGACAGCAAGTCGGCATAAACCTGGTCCTGGTTCTGATACGGGACGACCTTCGTGCCCTTCGCTTCCCAGTACGTCTTCGCGTAGGTTTCCTGGATCGTGCCCTGTTCGACGCCAACCGTCTTGCCCTTCAACGAATCGGCCGTCGGCAGGATGCCCGAACCCTTCTTCGCGACGAGGCGCGTCGGCGTGTTGAACAGTTTCGATGAGAACGCAACCTGTTCGGCGCGTTGCGGCGTCATGGACATCGACGACAGCACGCCGTCGAACTTCTTCGCCTTCAGGGCCGGGATCATGCCGTCGAAGTCGTTTTCGACCCACACGCACTTGGCCTTCAGGCGCGCGCAGATTTCATTGCCGAGGTCGATATCGAAGCCAACGAGCTTACCGTCCGAGCCCTTCGATTCGAACGGGGGGTAGCTGGCGTCAACGCCGAAACGGATGGTCGACCAATCTTTCGCGTGTGCGCCAATCGAGACGGTAGCAAGCAGAGCAACCGTCAAAGCCGCTAGCAGTTTTTTCACTGTTTAACTCCTCGGTGTAGTTCAAATACTCCCGTATGCGGTTGTACCGCTGCGGGACGCCCGGCGCGACTTACGGCCGGGCTTGGGGTCATGCTGCCGGCCGGGGCGGCCAGCAGCGCGCGCCAAGCTTATCAGTTCAAAAAGATTGGGTAGCTAGTGAAACACCGGATAGGCGGCGAGGATGGCTTCTAAAGCTCGAATATGGTGGAGATCGATATTTCTCGCGATGCCTCTTGCATAGTCACGTAACGGCGACGTAAAGAAGTTGACTAAGGGTGGTGGCGAGCCGGACGCTGCGAAACTACAGCCTCGGCACCGCTTCACATCTGTACCGTTTGGTTAAAGAATTCTGATGAATTACCGTTAATGCGACTGAGCGTATTTGTCGCATGCGCAAACCGGCGTAATCGACCGAACGGCGGCGAAGCCTGACCAAAAATGGTTTGCTTGGCGCTATCATCGACGCTCGGTTCGCTGCGCCACGCAGCGAAAATGCGCGTTTCTGTCTGAACAAAGTCATCGGGCAACACGTCCGCGGTCACAAGCCGCGAGCCTGTGCATGCTCGTCGTATTGGCCTTTCGCTAAGCGGTGTTGTATATGCACATGATTTCGATGGCAGATGAAAGGCGTGGTTGCAGGCCATCTCGCTCGCCGTCGCAAACAGCGGCTGCCGCGCGCGTGCAGGTTTCTCGCCGCGACGTTTTCCAGCACATTTTCACGGCCTTGCTGGCCGTCACCGTGTTCTTCCCGGCGTTCGTGCTGTCGACACCGGCCGCGGCTGCCGAAAAAGTGCTGCGTGTTCTCGCATGGCCCGGCTATGCAGACGCCGATGTCGTGAAGCGTTTCGAAGCACGCTACAACGCAAAAGTCGAAGTCACGCTGGTCGATTCCGACGAGGCGTTATGGGCGCAACTGCATGCCGCGCCGAAGCCGCCATTCGACGTACTCGCGGCCAATACCGCGGAAATCCAGCGTTATACCCATGCCGGCTTGCTGGCGCCGCTCGATCTCGCGAGCTTGCCGAATACGAAGAAGCAACTGCTGCGCTTTCAGGCGCGCGCATCGATCGTCGGATTGACTTCCGGCGGGCACGTGTACGCGATTCCGTTCACGTATTCGTCGATGGGACTGATTTACGATCGCAAGCAGTTCCCCGTCCCGCCGCATTCGATGCGCGAATTGTGGAATCCTGGCTATCAGGGCAAGGTGCTCGACTTCAACAGCGCGCAGCATAATTTTTCGTTCACGGCGCTCGCGCTCGGCTACCCGCATCCGTTCCAGCTCGACGCCGCGCAGATGCGCCAGATCGCGCACAAGCTCGTCGATCTGCGCCGCAATCTGTTGACGTACTACACGTTGCCTGAAGAGGCGACCGCCTTCTTCATCCGGCACAAAGTTGCGCTGATGTTCGGCAATTACGGCACCCAGCAGGTCGAATTGCTGCGCCGTGCCGGTGCGGACGTCGGCTACGTGATTCCCGACGAAGGCGCGCTCGCGTGGCTCGATTGCTGGTCGATGACGAGTTCGGCGGCCGATCGTCCGCTCGCGTTGGCCTGGATCAACTACATGCTCGAACCGGATGTCAGCGCATTGCTGACGCGACGCCAGGGGCTCGCCAATACGTTGACGGCGCCGGAGGACAACATCGAAAACGCGCACATCGTCTGGATCGAACCCGTGGAGGATATTCAACGGCGCGAGGCGCTGTGGAGCAAGATCGTGTCCGGCGACCGGTCGGAGCGCTTCTGATGATGCGCCAGGGGCTGACCTTCAAGCTATCCGTGCTGCTCACGTGCATGGGCGTGCTCGCGTCCGGCGCGACCGGCTACTACGCGTACCGGGCCAATCGCTCAATGCTCGTGAACGAGGCGGAACACAGCCTGCTGACCTCGACGGAACTGTTGGGCCAGCGCTTTTCCGTCGCCATCGACGATGTGGGCGCCGACGCACTCGTGCTCGCCAGCATGCCGACCACCGCGGACATCGCGCAGTCCGACGACGGTCTGCGCGCCAACGAAGCGCGCGAGCGGCTCGCGCAGGTGTATTCCAGCTTCATGATTCATCACCCGGAATACCTGCAGATCCGGCTGATTACCCGCAAACAGCACGGACTCGAGCTGATCCGTTTCGATCGCGACGGCGACGGGGTGGCGCGCGTCGAGGGCAACGATCTGCAGGAGAAAGGTCAGTTTGCCTATGTGTTCGATACGCTCGCATTTTCGCCGGGCCGTGTTTACACCTCGCCGATTTCGGTGAATCACGAGTACGGCGTGCATTCCGCCGAGGGCAAACCGACGCTGCGTCTCGGTACGCCGGTGGCGAGCGCGAGCGGCGCAGTGGTGGGCGTCGTCATCATCGACATCGATCTGGCCGGTTTGCTGCAACGCTTGCAGAGCGATTTGCCGAGCGACTATCAGGTCTATCTGGCGAACGAGTGGGGCGATTTTCTCGTGCATCCGGATGCGTCGAAAACCTTCGGTTTCGACAAGGGCCGCCGCGTGCTGATGCAGGATAGCTTCGCCGCCACGAAGTTCCTGTTCGCGCAGACGCAAAGCGAAATACTGCTGAACGGGCTGACCCGGCCGAGCGAGGCGCCCGGTCAGGTGCTCGCGTTCGTGCGCCGCACGTTCGGCGCGTCCGAAGGCAATCGCTTCATCGTGCTGGGTCTCGGCAAGCCGCTTTCCGACGTGCTGGCGGGCGCGCATCTGCTGGGCAACAGCATCGTCCGCATCGTGCTGACCTTCAGCGTGGTGGGATTCTTCCTCGCGATCCTGTTCGCGCGCGCATTGACCAAGCCGTTGCAGAGTCTCGCGCATGCGGCCACGCATCTGTTCGCCGAGCATGCGATGGAACCGCTGCCGCTCAAACGCACCGACGAAATCGGCGTGCTGGCGCGCTGCTTCGATCGCTTGCGCCGCGAAATCAAGGCGCAAATGGATGTGCTGCACAAGAAGCAGCATGAGCTCGCGCATCTCGCGACTCACGACGTATTGACCGGTTTGCCGAACCGCATGCTGTTCATGCAGAAGCTCGAATCGGCGATCGACGAGGCGACGCGTCGTCACGAACAGCTTGCGGTGCTGTTCGTCGATCTCGACCGCTTCAAGCAGATCAACGACCAGTTCGGGCATTCCGTCGGCGACAAGGTGCTGGTGACGGTGGCGCGCCGGCTGAAACAGGCGCTGTGCAGCGCGGATCTCGCGGCCCGGCTCGGCGGCGACGAGTTCATCGTGCTCATTGAAGGTCCGCGCTCCGCCGAAGCTGCACCGGGCATCGCGTCGCGCATCATGGACACCGTCAACGAAGAACTGGCGATCGACGGGCAGCGTATGACGGTGGGTGCGAGCATCGGCATCAGCCAGTTTCCGGTCGATAGCGCAAACGCGGAGGAGTTGCTGCTGCACGCCGACGCCGCGATGTACGCGGCGAAATCCGATGGACGTTGTGCGTATTTGCGTTATCAGGATCTGCTCGAGTTGCGCGAGGCTCAGCGGATACAGGCGCAAACCGGTGAGAGCGCGACAGAAGGGCGCGAGGCAGAGCCGACCGCCCCGAACTAGTGCATCGTCTGTAATGTTGCGGTGCAGCACGAAAGAGGTTTTTGCGTTATATTTCGGAGGTGCGGCTCATGTCCAGAGAGGTACAGAATGTACGACGCCGAAATCGCTGCCACTCTCCTGAATCGATGGGCTTCGCGCCCATCCACGCCTGACTTCGACGCCTTTCTCGACTTGCTGCGGGAAGGTAACCTCAATTTCACCTATCAATCCGGCCATGTGCGCGAAGCGGGGCTGGCCGAAGGGCGCGCGCTGACCATCGAATCGCTGGTGTTCAACGACGGCTCGCGCACGCTGCGCGTCGAGGCGCCCGACAAACACGTCGAAGCGCCCGACCGCACACCGCGCTGGACTCGCTGGGCCGCGGTCGAACCGTTGCTGCCCGTGCCCAGCGAGGCCTGACCCAAGTTTTCTTCTTTCAAACGATCCGCGCGCCGGCGCGATAGGTCGCGCGCGGCACCGGCAGCGTGTCGAGCATCGTCACGCGCACGAAATCGGCGCGCAGACCTGCTTCGATCGCGCCACGATCATGCAGGCCCGCGGTGCGCGCGGGTTCGGCCGATACGGTCGCCATCGCGCGCGGCAGGCTCCAACCGGCCTTGTCGACCAGTTCGAAAACCGCCGTCAGCAAACTGGACGGCACATAATCCGACGACAGAATATCCAGCAGGTCCGCCTTCGCCAGTTCGAGCGCCGACACATTGCCCGAGTGCGAACCGCCGCGCACGATGTTCGGCGCACCCATGATCGTCGAGATGCCATGCTCGCGCGCCGCTTCGGCGGCGATGCGAGTGGTCGGGAATTCGGCCAGCACGATGCCTTCTGCCTTCGCCTGTTCGACGTGCTCGATCAGCGTGTCGTCGTGGCTCGCCACCGGAATGCCGAGCCGGTTGCAGCGCTTCACGATCTCGTGGCGGTGCGCGTCGGCGTAACGTTCCTGTTCTGCCGACAACTCCACCAGTGCCGTCGCCACATGTTCGTCCGTGAGCTTGCCGTTGCGCTCCTGGAAGCGGCGCCACTGATCGCGGTCGTGCCATTGGCGCTGGCCGGGTGTGTGATCCATCACCGAAGCGAGCCGCAGCAACGGATGCGTGCATAGCGAATCGAATAGCTCCACCACGTCGGGCGTCGCGATTTCGCAGCGCAGATGCAGAAAGTGTTCGGAGCGCAGCAGCTTGCGCTCCGAGAACCGTTGCAGTGAAGCCGCGCATTGCGTCTGCATCTCGCGGCCGCGCAGCCCGACGTTCGAGCGCGAGCCGATCGCGAGCGCGTCGAACACCGTGGTGATGCCGGCCGCCGCGACTTGCGCGTCGTGGATCACGAACGCGGCGTCGGTGTTCCAATGAACGCCCGGACGCGGCACGAGATGCTTCTCGAGGTTGTCCGTGTGCAGTTCGATCAGACCGGGCAACAGATAGTCGCCGTCCCAATCTTCCGCGTCGGGCGCCGACGTGGTGCCGCGTTCGATATCGCGAATCACGCCGTCTTCGACGCGTACCACGCCGGTGAATACTTCGTCTCGCGTCACGACGCGAGCGTTTCTGATCAACATCGACTTGCTCCGTAGTCAGTCAGACTTTCAGTGTGTGTCAGTGTAGTGCCGTTTCGTGTCATCTGATTGCGCGCCGGTGGCGCTAGCTTGGTGACGCAACGGCGGCTGGAGTTCGAGGCGGCGCGTCGCCACCTTGTTACGCGTGTCTTCGTCATGGAAGATGCCGACGATCGCCGCGCCGCGCTCGCGGGCTTCGACGATCAGATCGGCGACCACGTCGCGGTTTTCCGCATCGAGTGAAGCGGTCGGTTCGTCGAGCAGCAGCAGCGGATGCTCAGCGATCAAACCGCGCGCGATGTTCACGCGTTGTTGTTCGCCGCCCGAGAACGTGGCGGGCGCGAGCGACCACAAGCGTTCCGGCACGTTTAGCCGCGCCAGCAGGGCCGCGGCCCGCGAGCGCGCTTCGTCTTCCGCCACGCCGCGCGACAGCAGCGGCTCGGCGACGAGCGTGAGCGTTGTCACACGGGGAATCACGCGCAAAAACTGGCTCACGTAGCCGACCACGCTGCGCCGCAGACGCAACACGTCGTGCGGTTCGGCGCCGGTGATCGACACCGCTCGTCCTTCTCCACCCGCCGTATCGCGAATCGCGATCGAGCCGGTGCTCGCGAGGTAATTGCCATACAGGCAACGCAACAGCGTGCTTTTTCCCGCGCCGGACGGACCGACCAGCACCACGCATTCGCCGCGCTCGACTTCGAGCGAGACGCCCGCGAGCGCTTCGATCCGCACGCCGCCCTGGCCGTGCAGCGTGAAGGTTTTGCGGATGTCGACGGCGCGCAGCATCAGCGCCGCGTTGTCCGTGAATGCGCGATCGGCGAATGCGTGCGAATCGGCGCCTGTTTCAATGGATCGCATAGTGAGCCTCAAACCGGCAGAACCGAGGAAACGAGTGTTTGCGTGTACGGATGCTGCGGATCGTCGAGCACCTGGTCGGTCAGACCCGACTCGACCACCGCGCCGCCTTGCATGACCATCAGACGATGCGCGAGCAGACGCGCCACGCCGATATCGTGCGTGACGATCAGCACCGACAGATGCAGCGTGGAAGTCAGCGTGCGCAGCAGATCGAGCAGACGCGCCTGCACGGAGACGTCGAGGCCGGCGGTCGGTTCGTCCATGAAGACGAGACGCGGACCGGTGACGAGATTGCGCGCGATCTGCAAACGTTGCTGCATGCCGCCGGAAAACGCCGCCGGAAATTCGTCGATACGCGAGGCGTCCAGTTCCACGCGCTCCATCCATTGCGTTGCCGCGTGCCGGATATCGCCGTAGTGGCGCGCGCCGACCGCCATCAGCGGCTCGCCGATGTTCGCGCCGGCGGACACGCCGCTGCGCAAGCCGTCGCGCGGATTCTGCTGCACGAAGCCCCACTCGGTGCGCATCAGCAAACGGCGGCGCGGTTCGGACAGTGCGAGCAGATCGAACTGGTCGCCATGCGTGGCCGTGTAATGCAGCGTGCCGCTATCGGCTTCGGTTTTCAGCGCGAGCGTATTCAACAGCGTGGTCTTGCCGGAGCCGGATTCGCCGACGATGCACAGCACCTCGCCCGGATACAGATCGAAGCTGACGTTCCTGCAGCCGTTACGGCCGCCATATTGTTTGGTGAGCGAGCGGGCGCTCAACAGCGGGGTCATGCCGTTTCTCCTTTGCGCGCTTCGTAGGCCGGTAGTTCGAGGTCCTGATCTCCGCGGCGTTCGTGGCAGTAATCGCTGTCCGAACAGACGAACATGCGCTTGCCTGCATCGTCGACGATCATTTCGTCGAGGAAGCTTTCCGTCGAGCCGCACAACGCGCACGCGTGCTGCCACTTCTGTATTTCGAACGGGTGATCGTCGAAGTCGAGGCTGCGCACCGGCGTGTACGGCGGAATCGCGTGGATGCGCCGTTCGCGGCCGGCGCCGAACAGTTGCAGCGCCGGGTTCATGTGCATCTTCGGATTGTCGAACTTCGGAATCGGCGACGGCGAACTCAGATAGCGGTTGTTGACGATCACCGGATAGTCGTACGTGGTGGCGATGCTGCCGTGATGGACGATGTCCTCGTACAGCTTCACGCTGATCAGCCCGTAATCGGCGAGCGCATGCAGCTTCTTGCATTCGGCGACGCGCGGTTCGAGCCGGTACAACGGTTCGGGCATCGGCACCTGGTAGACCAGAATCTGCCTGTCGGTGAGCGGTGCTTCCGGAATCCGGTGACGGGTCTGCACGATCGTCGCTTCGGTCGTGCGGCGCGTGGTCGCCACGCCGGTGGTGCGCGCGAAAAAGCGGCGGATGTTGACCGCGTTCGTGGTTTCGTCGGAGCCCTGATCGATCACCTTCAGCGTATCGTTGCGGCCGATGATCGCCGCCGTCACCTGAATGCCGCCTGTGCCCCAGCCGTACGGCAACGGCATTTCGCGCGACGCGAACGGCACCTGATAACCGGGCACGGCGACCGCTTTCAGCAGCGCGCGGCGCAGCATGCGCTTGGTTTGCTCGTCGAGGTAGGCGAAGTTGTAGCCGTCCGCCGCGCTGTCGTACGAAGCGGGGGCGAGGGATGTGTCGGGCGCGTTCATGCTGCCTGCTCCTGTTGATCGCTGCCGTGGTCTTCAGCTTGCTCGGGGCGCTGTGCAGCGTGCTGTTCCCGCAAGCGCCGCACGAGTTCGAGTTCGGACTGGAAGTCGACGTAGTGCGGCAGCTTCAGATGCTGGACGAAGCCGGATGCTTCCACGCTATCGCTATGCGACAGCATGAATTCGATGTCCTGCGTCGGCGACGCGAGCGTTTCGCCGAGTTCCTCGGCGCGCAGCGCGCGGTCCACCAGCGCCATCGCCATCGTCTTGCGTTCCGAGTGGCCGAACGCGAGGCCGTAGCCTTGCGTGAAGGTCGGCGGCACGTCGCCGCTGCCGGCGAACTGGTTGATCATCTGGCATTCGGTGATGTCGATGTCGCCGATTTCCACCGCTTCGCCCAACTCGTCGAGCTCCATTTCCACGGTCACTGTGCCGAAGCGGATTTCGCCGGCAAACGGATGCGTGTGCGAGTAGCCGCGTTGCGTCGCGTAGCCCATCGCGAGCAGAAAGCCTTCGTCGCCGCGTGCGAGATTCTGTAGACGCGTGCTGCGGTTCGCGGGAAAGGCGAGCGGTTCGCGCGACAGGTCGCCGGGTTCCGCCGCGTTCGGCGTGGGGCGTTCCTGTTCGATCAGACCTTCCTTGTCGAGCAGCGAGACCACGCGCGGCATGGCTTCGCCCTCATGCGGCGCGCTGCGTTGCGGCGCTGCGTACGACGCGCGACTCGCACTCATATCTGCGTCGCCTTCGGCGAGCAACGCAAAATCCAGCAGACGTTGCGTGTAATCGTAAGTCGCGCCGAGCAACTGGCCGCCCGGCACGTCTTTAAACGTCGCCGAGATGCGGCGCTGCACCTGCATCGCTTCAGTGTCGATTGCCTGCGTGTAGCCGAAACGCGGCAACGTGGTGCGATAGGCGCGCAGCAAAAAGATCGCTTCGACCAGATCGCCCGCGGCCTGTTTGATCGCGAGCGCGGCGAGTTCTTCGTCGTAGACCGAGCCTTCGGTCATCACGCGCGCGACCGCGAGACGCATCTGCTCGCGAATCTGCGCGACGCTGAGCTCGGGCAGCCGCGTATCGCCGCGGCGCGCCTTGTCGAGCAGACGCCACGACGCTTCGATCGCGCGTTCTCCACCCTTGACGGCAACGTACATCAGTTCACCTTCGCTTGAGTTGTGCGCGGCAAGCCGACCAGCTTGTTGCCGCAGACGAGGTAGCAATCGATGCCGCACGGAAAGAGCGGCGCGAGGGCGGCGCGTTCACGCCAGAAATGCTCGGGCAGGCCGACGGGGGCGATCGTGGCAGTGTGCTGGATGCCAGGGCCGCTCAGCTCGACAGGTGCGCCGCCGCTCATCGCGTCCACACGGATCAGCAACGTGACCGAGTGTTCCGGCGACTCCGCTTCGCCCAGCGCAAAACGCTCGAGGGACGGCAGTGCGTTCGCGTCGTGAATATAGGCAAACGCGGCCTGTTCGGGTTCGTCGACGAGCGGCGCGCCGGTGTGAAAGCGCAGCGCGGAGCCGAGCGCGGTGTCCGGCTGCGCGAGCCACACCGGCGTCGCGTAGTCGCACAGCGTGAGCAGCGCGGCGAACGCAGCCAGTTCGGCGCGCGTGGCGCGCACTTCGGGCAGCACGTTCTCGACGACGCCGACCGTGCCCGGCCGCGACAACGCGTCGAGCAGCGTGCGAAATACCGCTTGAGTGTCGTGCACCGGGTCGGCAAAACCCGGCGTCAATGTCGACAATGCAATCTGTGAGTTTTCCATCAGTCGCCCCGGACCATCGTAAAGAATTCGACGCGCGTGGTGGCCGCGTCCTGCTGCCGTTCGGCGCGCCGAGCGGCCTGTTGCGCGGCGAACGGTTCGATCAGCTCGCCATACAGTTCCGCGTGACGCTCGGGCATTTGCAGCAGCGCGTCTGCCAGCGCAGCCAATTCGGCGCGGCGGCGATCGCGGCCCAGGTGGCACGCCACGCCGACCGCGGGCGAACCGGAACCTGCGCCGCGCAAGCGCAGCGTGGCCCGCGTGACGGTGGCTTCGCCGAGATTGAACGGGTCGCCGCTGCCGCCGATGCGGCCGCGCACCATTGCGAGGCCGATTTCAGGCGGCCGGAGCCACTCATAGACCGGCGGCGGGGAGCCTTGCAGCGCGCGTTCCAGCGCGGCTTCCAGATCGGCGCGCGGCGTGCGCGCCAGCACGGCCATCCATGCGCGCCGCAAGGCGGAGGACGGCGAGGCGGAGGTAGCACTCATCGAAGTTCCTGTTGGTCCAGCAAGGCGGTCATTTGAGCATCTATTCGTCTAAACGTCTAGACGTTTAGAGGTAGACTTGTGCCGCGTCATAGCACGTGGCTGCCGTTTCACATTTTCATCACGGCTTGCGCACTACAATGCAGCACGAAACAGCGATTATTTGAACTCAAGGGAATGACAGCACCATGACATCGAACGACAACGCGACGCCGGGCACGTTGCTCGAACGCGGCGCGGGCGTTGCCGTCTGGCGGCAGATCGAGCAGATTCTGGCGGCGGAAATCGCGGCTAGCGGCTTCGGCGAAGAGGGGCGCTTGCCGAGTGAAGGCGAACTGGCCAAACGCTTCGACGTGAACCGGCATACCGTGCGCCGCGCGATGCTCGGGCTCGCGGCATTGGGCCTCGTCAGCGTGGAGCAGGGGCGCGGCACGTTCGTGCAACCGGGCGCCATCGACTATACGATCGGCCGCCGCACGCGCTTTACAGAAAACTTGCGGCAACAGCATCACGCGGCGGCCGGCAAGATCCTGTCGTCCGCGCGCGTGAAGGCCGAGCCGAATGTATCGAAGACACTCGGCCTGCGGGCCGGCGCGCCGGTTTATCGGATCGAAACGCTGCACGAGTCGGACGGCGTGCCGCTGACCTTCGCGCGTAACTGGTACCCGGCCGTGCGTTTCGCGGAGCTGCCTGACGTGATGGCGCGCACCGGCAGCTTCACGACCGCGATGGCTGAATTCGGTGTGACCGATTATCTGCGCAAGTGGAGCCGTATCGGCAGCGTGTTGCCGGAGCCGGAAGTTGCGCGGCGGCTGAACATCAACCGGCAGCAGCCGGTGCTGTGGGTCGAAAACGTCGACGTGGATCTGGAAGGCACGCCGGTCAAATATGGCGTCACGCATTTCGCGGCGGACCGTGTGCAACTGATGGTGGAGCACGAGGTATGAGCGGCGGCGTATGGGGTGACGACGCACGGTTTGCGCTGTACTACGCGCCTGCGCGCGAGTCGGCGTGGTGGGAAGCCGGGTCGACGTGGCTCGGCCGCGATGCACAGAGCGGCGAGTCGCGTGTGGCGCCGCAGCCGGACGGCTTGACGAGGCCGCTTGCACAACTCACCGGAGCACCGCGCCGTTATGGCTGGCACGGCACGCTGGTCGCGCCGTTCCGGCTTGTCGAAAGCGTGGCGCAGCAAGACGTGTTGAATGCGACGCGGCAATGGGCGCACAGGCAAAAGCCGTTTGCGCTGCCCGTGGAAGCGGCTACGCTCGGCGATTTCGTCGCGCTGCGTCCGGCCGGTCAGCAAGCGGAAGACGCCATGCGCACGCTGGCCGGCAGCGCGTTGCAAACGCTGGATGTGCTGCGTGCGAGGCCGTCGGCTGACGATCTCGCGCGTCGTCTCGCCGCGCCGTTGACCGTGCGGCAACGGGAGTTGCTGGTCGAATGGGGCTACCCGTACGTGCTCGACGAATTCCGTTTTCACATGACGTTGTCGAACTCGCTCGCCGATGCGCACGAACGCGCGACGCTGCTCGCATGGTGGCAGCGCGAGGCGCCCGCGCTCGGGCCGCTCGTCGTCGATCATGTTGCGCTGTTCGTCGAGCCGGCTCCTGGCGAGCCGTTCGTCGTGTGGGAACGCGTGCCGTTTCAGATCAACGAGGTGAACTAAGCATGGCAGGTCGCTTGATTTATGTAATGGGGCCTTCCGGAGCGGGTAAAGATTCGCTGCTGGGTTTCGCACGCAAACATCTGATGGGCGAGCCGGTTCTGTTCGCGCATCGTTACATCACACGGCCTAGCGGCCATGGCGAAGAGCATGTCGCGTTGAGCGTCGAGGAATTCGCAGCGCGCTCGGTGCTGGGTCTGTTCGCGCTCGAATGGTCGAGCCACTCGCTGCGCTATGGCATCGGAATCGAACTGGATGCGTGGCTCGCGCGCGGCTGCACGGTGGTCATCAACGGTTCGCGCCAGCATTTGCAGCACACGCTCGCACGCTATCCATCCACGGAAGTCGTGCACGTGGATGCCGCGCCGCATATTCTCGAAGCGCGGCTCGGCGCCCGCGCGCGCGAATCGGCGGAACAGGTCGCGGCAAGACTCGCGCGCCGCGCGCCGTTTTCGCTGCCGGACGGCGTTCGCTGTACGACGATCGATAACTCCGGCACGCTGGAGGAGGCGGGGCACGCGTTGATCGACTTCCTCAAGGCCACGAGCGACGTGCAGCACGCCCGCTAGCAACCGCTACGCGGGCGTTGCCATCCTTTCCCGTGTCGCGTCCTGCAAGCAAGCGATGAAATGCAGCACCGCGGGCGTGGGCAGCAGATCGCGCCGCGAAATGATGCTGATGTCGTAACTCGGCAGCGCCTCCTCGATCGGCGCGACCTGGATGCCGAGCGGCGCGACCCGCTGCGCGAGCGGCAGCGTGAAGCAGCCGATCACGTCGGTTTGCGACACGAGGCCGAGCGTCACCGCGAACGACGACGGCGCGCGCAACAACCGCTTCGGCACCGGCAAGCCGTGCGTGCCGAACATCGTCATCATCACGCTATGCGGGAATTGATCGGCGCCGACGGTCAGGATCCATTCGGCGTCGACCAGTTCATGCAGCCGCGTGCATGTCGCGAGCGGATGGCCGTTACGCATCGCGATTACGAACTGCGTCGAAATCAACGGTGTCTGCACGAGGTCGCTATCGAGCGTTTGCAGATGATGGATCGCCGCGAGATCCAGCGTGCCGTTGCGCAACTGCGCCAACGCTTCCGGCACCGTCACTTCTTGCAGATGCAGATTGACGAGCGGCATCGCATTACGGAACTTCGACACCGCATGCGGCAACGCGGTCAGCGCGATCGACGGCATCGTGCCGACGCTCACCTTGCCGGCCAGTTCCCCCTTCACCTGCCCGACCGCCTCGACGGTGCGGCGCATATCGCCCAGCAACTGCTCGGCGCGCGGCAGCAGCGCCAGCCCGCAGGCCGTCAATTCGATGCCGCGCACGCTGCGCACCATCAACTCCGCATTCAACGCGCTTTCCAGTTCACGAATCGTATGCGTGACGGCCGGCTGCGTGACGCCGAGTTCGCGCGCGGCGGCGCGCAAGCTGCGGTGATGCGCGGCGGCAACGAACGCCTGCAAGTGCTGCAACTTCATGAGGGTATTCCCGTATATAAAGCTTGTTAATCACGGTGAAAAAAACAGCATCTTATTCGAACAAAACGGCGTGGCTATAGTGCTCGCCTGTTTGCCGCGTTTCTGGTGCGGCACGAACCTTATGGAGCCTGAAGATGAGCGAAACCGCGCGTTTTACCGAAGTGTCCGACCTGGTGCCCGCCGCCGAGAGCCTGCGCGAGATTCGCCACCACATTCACCATCATCCGGAACTGGCTTACGAGGAAGTGCAAACCGGCGCGCTGGTCGCGGAAAAACTCGAACAATGGGGCTGGCAGGTGACGCGCGGCGTCGGTAAGACCGGCGTGGTGGGCACGCTGACAGTGGGCGACGGCACGCGCCGCATCGGCATTCGCGCCGATATGGACGCGCTGCCGATCATCGAGCAAACCGGCCTGCCGTATGCGAGCGGCACGCACGGCAAGATGCACGCGTGCGGTCACGACGGCCACACGACGATGCTGCTCGGCGCCGCGCAACACCTCGCGAAAACGCGCAATTTTTCAGGCACCGTGCATCTGTATTTCCAGCCGGCCGAGGAAAGCGGGATCGACAGCGGCGCGGTGAAGATGATCGAAGACGGCCTGTTCGAGCGCTTTCCGTGCGACGCCGTGTTCGGCGTGCACAACCATCCGGGCGCGGAGCCGGGCGTGTTGTTGTTCCGCAAGGGACCGTTCATGTCGGCGGGCGACAAGGCGATCATCACGATCGAAGGGGTTGGCGGCCATGCGGCGCGTCCGCATCTGACGGTCGATCCGGTGGTTATCGCGGCGAGCATCGTGATGGCGTTGCAGACCATCGTCGCGCGCAACGTCGATCCGTCGCAACCGGCGGTGGTGACGGTCGGTTCGATGCATGCGGGCACCGCCAACAACGTGATCTCGAGCAGCGCGAAACTGGAACTGAGCGTGCGTTCGTTCAGCCCGGAAGTGCGTACGCTGCTGAAAAAACGCATCACCGAACTGGCCGAAGGGCAGGCTGCGAGCTATGGCGGCAAGGCGGTGGTCGAGTATATTGAGGGCTATCCGGTAGTAATTAATTCGGATGCCGAAACGGATTTCGCGGTTGAAGTGGCGCGCGAACTGGTGGGCGACGACAAGGTGGTCGCGCAAACCGACATCCTGATGGGCAGTGAGGATTTCGCGTTCATGCTGCAAAAGCGGCCCGGTACGTTCCTGCGGATCGGCAATGGCGCCGGTGAGGACGGCTGCATGGTGCACAACCCGCACTACGATTTCAACGACCGCAATCTGCCGGTCGGCGCGGCGTTCTGGACGCGGCTCGTCGAGCGTTATCTGGCGCAGTGAATCAGGTAGTGAGTCAGGCAGTCAAGCCCGCAGCGGAGCTGTGCGGCGCGTGGTGAACCCGCGCCGCGGCCACGCCCTATAACCATAACGACAAGGAAGACCATCCATGAGTACCACGACCGGAACGAGTGCCGCCGCCGGTGTAACCCGAACCAGCCGCGGCGCGATCGCCGCGGCGGTGATCGGCAACTGGCTCGAGTTCTTCGACTTCACCGTGTACGGTTTTTTTGCCGTGATCATCGGCAAGCTGTTCTTCCCTTCGGCGGATCCGACCACGTCGCTGCTTTTGTCCGTCGCGACCTTCGCGGCCGGCTTCATCACGCGCCCGCTCGGCAGCGTGATGCTCGGCGTCTACGCGGACCGCAAAGGCCGCAAGGCGGCGCTGAATCTGACCATCATGCTGATGGCGGTCAGCACCGGTCTGATCGCCATTGCGCCGACCTACGCGCAGATCGGTCTGGCAGCGCCGCTGCTGGTCGTGTTCGCGCGTCTCGTGCAGGGTTTCTCGCAGGGCGGCGAGTTTGGCGCGGCTACCTCGACGTTGCTGGAACAGGGCGGCGGCACGCGGCGCGGGTTTCGCGCGAGCTGGCAACTGGCTACGCAAGGCGGCGCGGCGCTGATGGGCTCGGGCATCGCGGCGGCGCTGTCGGGCGCGCTGCCGAAGGAGTCGCTGGAAAGCTGGGGCTGGCGCATTCCGTTTCTGCTCGGCGTGCTGATCGCGCCGGTCGGCATCTATCTGCGCCGCCGTCTCGCCGACGATTCGTCGAGCGCGCATAGCCACGCGATCGAGCGCGGCGTGCTGCACGAACTTTTCACCGAGCATTTGCGTCCGCTCGTGCTGATTACGCTGACGGTAATGGGCGGCACGGTTTCGACCTACATCCTCACGTTCTACATGCCGACGTACGCGATCCACACGCTCGGCCTGCCGATGTCGTTGTCGATGCTGGTCGGCGTGGCGGCGGGTCTGGTGATGTTGATCACGTGTCCGCTGTTCGGCATGTTGTCGGACCGCATCGGCAGCCGTAAGCGGCCGATTCTGTTCGGGCGCGGCGTGCTGGTCTTGCTGCTGTTTCCGGCTTTCATGCTGATCAACCGCTTTCCGCAATTGCCCGTCATCATGTCGCTGACCGCGCTGATGCTGCTGTTCTACTCGATGGGTTCGGCGTCGGAATTCGCGTTGATGTGCGAATCGTTTCCGCGGCGCGTGCGGGCCACCGGCATTTCGATCGCTTATGCGGCGAGCGTGTGCCTGTTCGGCGGCACCGCGCAACTGGTCGCGACGTGGCTGATCAAGTTGACCGGCAGCAAGCTCGCGCCGGCGGGTTACGTCGCCGCGTGTGTGGTGTTGTCGCTGATCGCGGTGTCGATGTTGAAAGAGACGGCGGACCAGGCAGTGGACTGATAACGTGCGCCGGACACCGTCCGCTATGGCGGGAACGTGCGTGTGCTGCGAAATAAGTCTATGACTTTGCACAATTTAGTACGGATATCTACATATTTGCACAGACCTCGCTGCAGAAACTCGCGATACTGATTTTTGGGCAATCAGACGCGAGACCTCGGATGAAGGCAGGGATAGTTGTGGCATTCAGCGTGGCACTGTTGTTAAGTGCCTGTGGTGACGATCTTTCTAGTACGCCAGCCGTTGAGAAAGTGAATAACGTCGTACCCGTGACAGTGGGTAAGGGCGATGGAACGGCGGGCGGAAACCTGCCAACGACGACCGTCACGATTTGTGTGCCTGGTACATCGCAATGTCAGTCGATCGACAATGTGCTGATCGATACCGGTTCATCCGGATTACGGCTTTTCGCGAGAGATGTTTCTTTGTCTTTACCAGCCGTTACTTTGAACGGCAGTTCATTGAGCGCGCAGGCAGGCTTCCTTGACGGTACTTTGTTGCGCGGAGACGTCAAACGGGCCGACATCAAGCTCGCGGGCGAAATCGCGACGAGTGTTCCTATTCACGTCGTGACGGATCGTTCGTTGCCGGGCGATCCCGCCGCGGCTCAGGCGAAATTGGGATCCCCTACCAATGGGATTCTGGGCGTCAGTCATGCTATCCAGGATTGCGGCGACAAATGTTCCGGTGACGCCACTCAATACGAGACGTACTATGTTTCTGAGCAAGGGAAGACCAGATTTGTGCCGGTACCTCTGGCTGATCAGGTGACAAACCCGATTGCCTTGTTTCCTGTCCATAACAATGGGTTCTTGCTGGATTTACCGCCCTTGACGGATGGACGTCCCGACAAATTGACCGGGACCATGGTGTTCGGAATCGGCACGGCGTCGAACAATCAACTGGGCAGTGCGAGTGTCCTGACCTTGGACGCGTCGGGAAATATATCCACCGTATTCAACGGCCGAAGCTTGCCGAATAGTTTCATCGACAGTGGCACGCAGATACTGATTTTTCCGTTCGAGGGCGGGCCTGTCTGTGCGAGCGAACCTGATTTTTATTGTCCCACGAGTACCCAAACGCTATCGGCGGAAATGGTTGGAGCCAACGGCGTGCATAAACTGGTCAGTTTCCAGATTGAGTCGCCGGAATCTGTGGATCCAAACAGGTCAGCGGCGAATATAGGGAAATCATCCGATCTGGCTCAAGGATCGTTCCTTTGGGGAATGCCGTTCTTCTTTGGTAGAAAAGTGTTTGTTGCGCTTGACGGAAAGGCAACGCCCGGTGGCGTCGGTCCTTACAACGCGTTTTGACGTGTGGGTGGCAAGCGAGGTGGGGGTGAAGTTGCCACGCCGCCGCGGCCCCGTGGTAACCCGTGCGCCGCAGGTGGGATTTCCGCGGCAGCCCGCTCACCCGCGCCGCGCCACCATCTCCGACACCGTTTGCGCCGCATGTTGCAGCGGTTCGAGAAACGCCTTCACCATCTGTTTTGCCGAATTGCGCTGCGCATTGCCGCTGATGTTCATCGCCGCGATCACGCGGCCCTGGCGATTGCGAATCGGCGCGGACAACGAAATCAGTCCGCCTTCCAGTTCCTGATCGACGATCGCCCACCCCTGGCGGCGCACCTGCGCGATCACTTTCTTCAGCTCTTCCTTGTCGGTGACGGTGCGCGGCGTGTGCGCGTAAAGCGGCGCCGAGTTCAGCGTGGCGTCGAGCGTCGCGTCGTCGAGCGCGGACAGCAACACGCGGCCCATCGACGTGCAATAAGCCGGCAAGCGGCTGCCGATCGACAGGTTGATCGTCATGATCTTGTGAGTCGGCACGCGCAGCACGTAGACGATCTCGGTGCGATCGAGCACGGCCGCCGAACAGCTTTCGTGCACCTGCGCGACCAGCGCTTCCATCACCGGCTCGGCGAGGTTCCAGAACGGCATCGAGGTCAGATACGCGAAGCCGAGATCGAGGATCTTCGGCGTCAGGCGAAACAGGCGGCCTTCGGCTTCGACGTAGCCGAGCGTTTGCAGCGTCAGCAAAATGCGCCGTGCGCCCGCGCGGGTGAGGCCGGTGGCGGCGGCGACGTCGGTGAGGGTCTGTTCCGGGCGCGACGCGTCGAACGCGCGAATCACCGCGAGGCCGCGCGCGAACGACTGCACATACGAATCGCCCGGTTTGTCCGGGGCCGGTTCGGCGCTGGCAGGAACGGCGGAAGACGGCGGCAGGGCTTTGCTCATGGGCCTTGAAAGCTCGGTTCGAAGTGTGCGGATGCCGGGCGCGCCGATCCTGGCGCGACACCCCGGAAAGCCGTGACGATAGCTCAAGCGTTCTGTTTCGCCAACTTCACGCAGGTGTGACCACCCATCTCAGGGTTTGCCGCGATGCCCAGGCGGGTCGCAAATTTGTATGATGACCCGACAACTTCGCAACTCAACCGCCGAGCGGCCAGGACACCCATGTTCGAAAAGATTCCTGCGCGCGCGCTGAGCGACACCGTCGCGCAGCAACTGCTCAAGCAGATCGACAAAGGCGCGTTCGAGCGCGGCGGCAAACTGCCGACCGAAGCCGTGCTGGCGCAGCAGTTCGGCGTCAGCCGCACGGTGATCCGCGAGGCGATCTCGCGGCTGAAGAACGAAGGCGTGGTCGAGCCGCGTCAGGGCAGCGGCGTGTTCATCGCGGCGCACGGCGCGATCCGGCCGCTGCGGATCGATTACGCGGAAGCGGTCGAGCCCGGTTCGGTCGTGCAGATTCTCGCGCTGCGGCGGGCCATCGAGGCGGAAGTCGCCGCTGAAGCCGCGCTGCATCGCAGCGATGCCGACATGGAGTCGATCGACACCGCGCTCGCGAAGATCGACGCGGCGGTGGCTGAAGGCGAAGACGGCGTCGCGGAAGACGTCGGGTTTCATCGCACGATCGCAGCGGTGACCGGCAATCCGTATTTCCTCAAGACGCTCACGTTCCTGAATCAGTATCTTGAAGCCGGCACGCTCGTCACGCGTCGCAACGAGGCGTTGCGCGAGGACTTTTCGCGGCAGGTGCGCGAAGAGCACGCAGCCATTGCCGCAGCGATTCGGGCCGGCGATCCGCTGGCCGCACGCAACGCGGCGCAAACCCATCTGTACAACGCGGCGCGTCGGCTCGCGGCGGCGGGGATCGGTTGAGGCGTCAGGGGCTCGAGCGAAAGCACGTCATTCATTCAACGAGGTCGGGCATGTCCAGAAATGTCGGTGTCATCGGACTAGGCGCAATGGGGTTGGGTGTCGCCCGTTCGTTGCTGCGCGCGGGTTTTCACGTTCACGCGTGCGACTTGCGTCGCGAGGTTCTGCAGGCTTTCGTCGCGGAAGGCGGCGTGGGTTGCGCAACGCCGGCCGAACTCGGCGCGCAGTGCGACGTGGTTATCACGCTGGTGGTGAACGCCGCGCAGACCGAAGCGGTGCTGTTCGGCGACCAGGGCGCGGCCGCGGCAATGAAGAGCGGCAGCGTGGTGATCGCGAGCGCCACCGTCGCGCCGGATTTCGCGGCCGAACTCGGCAAACGCATCGAGGCGGTGGGTTTGCAGATGCTCGATGCGCCGGTGTCGGGCGGCGCCGCGCGCGCCGCGTCCGGCGAAATGACGATGATGACCTCCGGCCCGGCCGCCGCGTACGCCGCCTGCGAACACGTACTCGCTGCGATGGCCGGCAAGGTGTATCGCCTCGGCGACGCGCATGGTGCCGGGTCGAAAGTGAAGATCATCAACCAGTTGCTGGCCGGTGTGCATATCGCCGTGGCGGCCGAGGCGATGGCACTTGGTTTGCGCGAAGGCGTCGACCCCGACGCGCTGTACGACGTGATCACGCACAGTGCGGGCAATTCGTGGATGTTCGAGAATCGCGTGCCGCACATTCTGAACGGCGACTACACGCCGCTTTCGGCGGTCGATATCTTCGTGAAAGACCTCGGCCTCGTGCTCGATACCGCGCGGCGTTCGAAGTTTCCGCTGCCGTTGTCGGCGGCTGCACATCAGATGTTCATGATGGCGTCGACAGCCGGCCACGGCGGTGAAGACGACTCGGCGGTGATCAGGATTTTTCCCGGCATCGACTTGCCGGCGGCGAAATAAGCGAGGCTCTATCCGTTATGGCAACTTTAATCAACGCTGCGCAACAACGTCCGCTGCTCGGTTGCATCGCCGACGATTTCACCGGCGCCACCGATCTCGCCAACATGCTCGTGCGCGGCGGGATGCGTACGGTGCAGACGATCGGTGTGCCCGACTCCGATGCGGCAGTCGAGGCCGACGCGCTGGTCGTCGCGCTGAAGTCGCGCACGATTGCCGCCGCCGACGCGCTCGCGCAATCGCTCGCCGCGCTCGACTGGTTGCGCGCGCAGGGATGCCGCCAGTTCTTCTTCAAATACTGTTCGACATTCGATTCGACCGACGCGGGCAACATCGGTCCGGTGACGGACGCATTGCTCGATGCTCTGTCTTCGCAACACGGCGCGGGTGCTTTTACGATCGCATGCCCGGCGTTTCCGGAGAACGGCCGCACGATTTTTCGCGGCCATCTGTTCGTCGGCGACGCGTTGCTCAACGAGTCGGGGATGGAAAATCATCCGCTTACGCCGATGCGCGATGCAAACCTCGTGCGCGTGTTGCAACGTCAGACGCGCTCGAAAGTGGGCCTGGTGCGTTATGACGCGGTGGCCCCAGGCGTTGCCCAGGTGCGCGAATCGTTCGACGCGTTGTGCCACGAAGGCGTGCGCATCGCGATTGCCGACGCGGTGTCCGACGCCGATCTCCATGTGCTCGGCGAGGCCTGTGCGGACCTCACGCTGATCACGGGCGGCTCCGGGATCGCGCTCGGTTTGCCGGGCAATTTCCGGCGCGCGGGTCTGCTCGCGGAACAAACCGATGCCGCGCGTTTGCCGCGAGTCGAAGGATTGTCGGCGGTGCTGGCCGGGAGTGCTTCGAAAGCGACCAACGCGCAGGTGGCGGCATGGCGTTCTTCGCGGCCCGCGTTTCGCATCGATCCGCTCGCCGTGGCGCGCGGCGAGCCGGTGGTCGATCAGGCATTGGCCTTCGCGCAGCCGCATCTCGACAAAGCGGAACCCGTGCTGATTTACGCGACCGCCACGCCTGAAGAAGTCAAAGCAGTGCAGCGCGAGTTAGGCGGGAGCGAAGCCGGGCAACTGGTCGAGGCGACGCTGGCGTCGATCGCCCGCGGTTTGCGCGAGCGCGGCGTGCGCCGCTTCGTGGTGGCGGGTGGCGAAACCTCGGGCGCGGTAGTCCAGGCGCTCGACGTGCGCTCGTTGCGGATCGGCGCGCAGATCGATCCAGGTGTGCCGGCCACCGCTACGATCGAAGGCGAACCGCTGGCGCTCGCGCTGAAATCCGGCAACTTCGGCAGCGTGGATTTCTTCGACAAAGCGCTGCGTCATCTCGACGGAACCGCACCATGACCGGTACGCCCGCACGCCACACGACGCACGAAGCCCGGGTCCGCGAAGAAATCTGCGTGACCGGTGCGAGTCTGTATGAACGAGGCTATACGGTAGGCACGGCCGGCAACATCAGCGCGCGGCTCGACGACGGTTGGCTGATCACGCCCACCGACGCGTGTCTCGGCCGGCTCGATCCCGCCGACATCGCCAAAGTCGATTTCGACGGCAACACGGTGTCGGGCGGCAAGCCGTCGAAGACATTGACGTTGCATCGCGGCATCTACGCAAACAACGGTGAAGCGCGCGGTATCGTACATACCCATTCGACACACCTTGTCGCGCTGACACTGGCGGGCGTGTGGAGCGAGCACGACGTGCTGCCGCCGGTCACGCCGTACTACGTGATGAAAGTGGGACACGTACCGCTGATTCGCTATCGGCGCCCAGGCGACCCGCAAGTGGCCGCGGAGATCGCCGCGCTGGCCGATAGCGTCCGCGCGGTTTTACTCGAGCGTCTGGGTCCGGTAGTGTGGGCGCGCTCGGTGACGCACGCGTCCCACGTGCTGGAAGAACTCGAGGAAACGGCCCGCTTATGGCTGATGACGAACCCACGGCCCGCGCCGCTTGACGACGCGGCCATCGAAGAACTGCGCGCCGTATTCGGCGCGCGCTGGTAGAACCCGAATTCAAGGAGTTGTTGCGATGCCTCGCTTTGCCGCCAATCTGACGATGATGTACAACGAGCACGCGTTTCTCGACCGTTTCGCCGCTGCGGCGAAGGACGGTTTCAACGCGGTCGAATTCCTCTTTCCCTACGACTTTCGTGCCGGTGAAATCAAGGCGCGGCTCGACGCCGCCGGTCTGACTCAGGCGCTCTTCAACGCACCGCCGGGCGATTGGGCCGCGGGCGAACGGGGCATCGCATCGCTGCCGGGTCGCGAAGATGAATTTCGCCGCAGCGTGGAGACCGCGCTCGAGTACACGCGCGTGATCGGCAATCGCAAACTGCACGTGATGGCCGGGTTGATCGGCGCGGACCAATCGCGCGCGCAGCATCGCGACGTGTACCTGCAAAACCTCGCCTATGCGGCGAATGCGGCGCAAGCCGAGGACATCACGGTCGTGATCGAGCCGATCAACCCGCGCGACATACCGGGCTTCTTCCTGAACCGTCAGGACGACGCACAGGCGATTTGCGCCGAAGTCGGCGCGCCGAATCTGAAGGTGCAGTTCGATTGCTATCACTGCCAGATCGTCGAAGGCGATCTCGCCATGAAACTCAGGCGCGACATCGCCGGTATCGGTCACATCCAGATTGCAGGGGTGCCCGAGCGGCACGAGCCGGATATCGGCGAACTGAACTATCCGTATCTATTCGATCTGATCGACACGCTCGGTTACGACGGCTACATCGGTTGCGAATACCGGCCGCGGGCGGGCACTTCGGCGGGTTTGGGCTGGCTGAAACCGTATCTGGACGCCGCGCGACGCCAAGCCGACTAACAAGCCGGCCGCTTCATCCGCACATCTCGCCGGCCCACGCTTAAAGGAAGACGTTCATCATGAAAGTACTGATTACCGGCGGCGCGGGTTTTCTCGGTCAGCGTCTCGCGCGCGAACTGCTGGCGCGTGGCACGCTAAAAGACGCGAACGGCACGCCGCAAACGATCACCGAACTCGTGCTGTTCGATGTCGTGCGCGCGGACGATTTCGGCGACAGGCGCGTACGCGTGGAAGTGGGCGATATCGCGGAGCACAGTGTGCTCGAACGCGTGATCGACGCGCAGACTTCGTCGATCTTCCATCTGGCCGCGATCGTGAGCGGGCAGGCCGAAGCGGATTTCGATCTGGGCATGCGCATCAATCTGGACGCGGCGCGTCTGCTGCTGGAGACGTGCCGGCAGCGCGGCCACGCTCCCCGCGTGCTGTTCACGAGTTCGGTCGCGGTTTACGGCGGCGATCTGCCTGACGTGGTGCGCAACGATACGGCGTTGAACCCGCAGTCGTCGTATGGCGCGCAGAAGGCGATCGCCGAGTTACTGCTGAACGATTACTCGCGGCGCGGTTTCGTCGACGGTCGCGTCTTGCGGCTGCCCACCATCAGCGTGAGGCCGGGCAAGCCGAACGCGGCGGCCTCCTCGTTCGCGAGCGGCATCGTGCGCGAACCGCTGAACGGCGAAGCGGCGATATGCCCGGTGGCGGGTAGCACGCGTTTGTGGCTGCTGTCGCCGCGCAAGGCGATCGAAAGTCTGATCGCCGGTCTCGAACTCGATGCTGGCGTGCTCGGCAACCAGCGCGTGCTGAATCTGCCCGGCATTTCTGTGAGCGTCGACGAAATGGTGGCGGCGCTGCGCGACGTCGCCGGCGACACGGTCGCCGCGCGGATCGTGTGGGCGCCGGATGCGCGGGTGGAGAAGATTGTCGGCAGTTGGCCGGGGCGGTGGGATACGTCGCGCGCCGAACAACTCGGCCTCAGCGCCGAGCGCAGCTTTGCCGACGTGATTCGCGGCTATATCGAAGACGAGCGGATTCAGATCCGCTAAAAACTCGCCCATGCGGCGTGTCGGTCGCGATTTGCTTTACTGCGCGCTTACGGACACGAACGCGCGATTCGTCCTGCGATGTCTGTTTGACTCGTCGAAGCAAAGCCCCACGCCGCGTGCTTTTCCTGAGCGTCGCCCGGCTTTGCTTGACATGCTTTCCGACCCACGCCTATCATCGAGCCTAGTTGTTCGATACATGACCGTCTGTTCGTATATAGAACATTTACCATGATGTCGGACTCGCCGTTCCGTTCGCGGATCGAGCCGTCGGCGGCGCGGCGCACGCAGCACATTCAACTGGAGACATCACATGACCGAAGCATTCCTGTGCGACGCCATTCGCACCCCAATCGGCCGCTATGCGGGTTCGCTGTCGTCGGTTCGCGCTGACGACCTGGGCGCGGTGCCGCTCAAAGCGCTGATGGAGCGTAACAAGGACGTCGACTGGAGCGCGATCGACGACGTGATCTACGGCTGCGCGAACCAGGCCGGTGAAGACAACCGCAACGTCGCGCGCATGTCGTTGCTGCTCGCGGGCTTGCCGCTGGACGTGCCGGGCTCCACGGTGAATCGCCTGTGCGGGTCGGGCATGGACGCGGTCGGCATTGCCGCGCGCGCGATCAAATCGGGCGAGGCGGCGTTGATGGTCGCGGGTGGGGTCGAAAGCATGAGCCGCGCGCCGTTCGTGACCGGCAAGGCCACCAGCGCGTTTTCGCGTCAGGCCGAAATCTACGACACGACGATCGGCTGGCGCTTCGTCAATCCGTTGATGAAGAAGTTGTACGGCGTCGATTCGATGCCGGAGACGGGCGAAAACGTCGCCACCGACTACAACATCAGCCGCGCCGACCAGGATGCATTCGCGCTGCGCAGCCAGCAGAAAGCAGCGCGAGCGCAACGCGACGGCACGCTGGCGCAGGAAATCGTCGGCGTGACGATCGCGCAGAAGAAGGGCGATCCGATCACGGTGCTGCAAGACGAACACCCGCGCGAAACCAGCCTGGAAACGCTCGCCAAACTGAAGGGCGTGGTGCGCCCGGACGGCACGGTGACGGCCGGCAACGCGTCGGGCGTGAACGATGGCGCCGCGGCTTTGCTGCTCGCCAACGAAGCCACCGCCAAACGCTTCGGCCTCACGCCGCGCGCGCGCGTGCTGGGTATCGCCACGGCAGGCGTGGCGCCACGCGTGATGGGCATCGGCCCGGCGCCTGCCACGCAAAAACTGTTGGCGCGTCTCGGCATGACCATCGGCCAGTTCGACGTGATCGAGCTGAACGAAGCATTCGCGTCGCAAGGTCTCGCGGTGCTGCGCGCACTCGGCATCGCGGATGACGACGCCCGCGTGAATCCGAACGGCGGCGCAATCGCGCTCGGCCACCCGCTCGGCATGAGCGGCGCGCGCCTCGTCACCACGGCGATGTATCAACTGCATCGCACGCAGGGGCGCTTTGCGTTGTGCACGATGTGCATCGGCGTCGGCCAGGGGATCGCGATCGCTATCGAACGCGTGTAATCGATTCGACGAACGAAGAGCGACCGCCCGGCGCCAGGCCGGCATGAAACGTTCGCGTGTCGCTGCATGATGAACAGCCCTTTCGCTTCGGCGACAGGGCTGTTTTATTTGCTGCGCGGTATCGAATCGGCGTGTATTGGATAGGCGTACGTTAGTCGTTAATCGCCATTCAGTTTCACGTTGTCGCGAATAGGCTGTTGACGGCGATAATCACCATCCTGTGTTGACATTCAGTATGTATTTAATGCTTCTCGCATATTCGCAATTGCCGTTTCATATAAAACCGTCTCATGCAGATCGTCTCGTCCGCGATGCTTCAGTGAGGCGCGACGCCATGCCGCATTAATTCGGCGCGTATCGAATTGCGAAATCCAAATCACAATTTAAAAGAGTGGGCATCTTGTAAGGCATGTACAATCGTTTCGCTGTAAGCCTTTCGATAAGTGTCATCCTGAATAGTTAATGCATTCGTCGTATTGAGAATCGGTATTCGCGGTTCGGGAATGCCATCCCAGCAGATCGAACATTTTTGCAAGGAGAGCGTGGATGAAAGTAGCGACGATTGGAGCAGCTTTGTTGGTGGCGGCCGCGGCCGCCGCACAACCGGTTTGGGCACAAGATGCGTTGGCAAGCGCCGCTCAGGGTATCGTCAGCGCCGTGCCGCCGGTGCATGTGAAGGCGCAGATCGTCGGCATCGATCCGGGCAGCCGCACGCTCACGCTCAAAGGGCCGGGCGGAAACGCGGTGGTCGTGCTGGTGAGTCAGCAGGTCGAAGGTTTCGATAAGCTCAAAGTCGGCGACCGCGTGGATGTGCTGTACAAGAACGCGTTGCTCGTGAAGGCGGACAAGGTCACAGGCAAGGACAAGGGGATTCGCGCACG
Organism: Paraburkholderia xenovorans; assembly: GCF_046030735.1. Taxonomy (GTDB): domain Bacteria; phylum Pseudomonadota; class Gammaproteobacteria; order Burkholderiales; family Burkholderiaceae; genus Paraburkholderia; species Paraburkholderia xenovorans_A. Next base: position 29,230 of record NZ_JAQQBV010000007.1, on the reverse strand, counting down.
GGTCGATACGCAGGTTTACGCACCGGCCTCCGGCGGCTTCGAATCGGCGCGTCAGGTGGAAGTACTGGCCACCGTGCAGAAGATCGACCGCAAGAAACGCCTCGTCACGCTGCGCGGCGCCACTCAGACGCAAACGCTGCAGGTCGGACCGGACGTCGAGCTGCACGACATCAAGGTCGGCGATACGATTCATGCGGTGTTCGTTTCGGCTGCCGCGGTACAGGTGACGCCGCAGGAAGCGGTGCAATAAACTGCGTGCGGGTTCGTCCGCGCATGTGATGAGCGCTACACACCGCATACAGTGAAAACACAACACGGCAAACGGTCTTCCTGAAGCCTGCCTGCATGATCCGCAAACGCCCCTCGTAGCAGGGGCGTTTGCGTTTCCCAACCAGCCGCGGTGCGTGGGCAGCGCGCAATTCAGCGAAACACGTGCGGCAATGTCGCTATCCGTGCTGAGCCACACGTGTTCGTTACGTTGCAGACGGAATTCGTGGTCTGGAGCGATCCAGTAATCGTCAATGGAGTTGATGCGTGTGAGCCAGACACGCGCATCGTACACGCGCAGCACGCTATCGGCGTCGACACTGCCTGGTACTACGGAAAAATGTACGACCAGTAGCGGCTGTCTATCGTCCGGCCGTTCCGTTTTGTCGCGCGGCTTGTCAATGAAAAAATGCGTCGAATTCAGGCCGCCATACGCACAACGTTAAGCGTTGGCGTTTGGCTCGCGCCGACACTCAGGCGAATCTGTTCGGCGAGCGTCCTTCGCAATGCGTAGCGCTTGCGACGTGTGGCGTCGCCGCCGTCGGCGGTTTGCCGCTCGGCCAGATAGCGTGCCGGAGGCGCCAGCACGAACCAGCCGTTCCAGCGCGCGAGCGCGCCGCACTCGATCGAGAGGCGATCGTAGTCCGCCGCCACACGGCGCTTTCTCAGGCAGTAACGCCAGTTCGCGGAGATGTGCGCCTGCTGCGAAACGATGAATGTGCCGCTGACATCGAGCGACGCGGCGACGCACTGCGCGAGATAGATCACCAGTACTTTCGGTCGCAATCCGTACCATCGACGGGTCAGCGCGCGAAACAGCTCACGCCCGTTCACCGAGCTGTCCGGACCTTGCACGGCGCCGACGCAAAGGCGCGCGCGCCGCAGCTTGCCGCCGAGATGCGCAAGACTGAATGTGCAGGACACGATACGCTGACCGCGCACGTCGCGGATGCAGAGGGTCCAGTCGCCTTCCCGTTGAAACTGTTCGCTCGACTCCAGCGAGACGTTCCAGCGCTCCTCGCCCACCGTGAACGACGCGATCCGCGCCGAGCCGACGGCGTCGATGCGCGCGGCCACATGGGGCACGCGCTGGTGGGTCAGCAAATGATGGTCGAGGCTGGCGGTAAGACGTTCGCGCGCGTTGAAGCTCGAATGCAGAAACGGCCGATGGATGCGTTCGAGCGCGCCGGGATGACGCCGCACCAGATCGTGCAGCGACGACTGCGTGCAGCGTTCCAGCCAGACCCGGGTCGAATGCCAGCACGCGAGCGCACGCAACCACAGGCGAATGCGCCGCCATTGATGGAATCGGTTGTTGCCGGGGTACACGGCGCGAGCCGCATGCCGGATCGCGGCAAGCGGTTGTGTGAGCGTGCTAAGCCAATGCGATCTGGCGCGAGTCTCTGCGTCGTTCACAGGCGTCATGGCAGCTCCCTTCGGCAGTTTCGAGTGAACGAATGTTAGGGCCACGCATCTCGCGGATTTGTTGAAATGTTTGCGAGTTTGTCGAGTTTTGTATAAGTTGCTGCACGATATACGAGGCGCCCAGTATGCCGTGTGCGCACTTTTGCGTTCATCCGGGTGTGTCGAAGCCGATGTACCTCTGTCGTACGAACTATGTGCGGCGTCCCGCGTCAGCGTATTTTTGCGGATAGCGCGCGGTATAATTCCAGTACTTTGCCGCTATCGAAACAGTCAATCTGGAACGGTTCGCCTCATGCCATCCCGCATCCTGCTAGTTGAAGACGACGATCGTTTGTCCGCGCTGGTTGCCGCCTATCTGCGCAAAAATGGTTATGAAGTCGAGACCGTGCTGCACGGCAACGATGCGGTAGCGGCCATCCTCTTGCAGCGCCCGGACCTCGTGATTCTCGACGTGAACCTGCCGGGCAAAGATGGTTTTCAGATCTGCCGCGAGGCGCGCGAGCAATTCGACGGTGTGATCATCATGGTGACCGCGCGCGACGAGCAGTTCGACGAAGTGCTCGGGCTGGAATTCGGCGCGGACGACTACGTGCATAAGCCGGTCGAACCACGCATACTGCTGGCGCGCGTCAAGGCGCAACTGCGCCGGTCGGTCCCGCGCGCGCCGGAGGCCGGTCAACCCGAGAGCTACGCGTTCGGCAAGTTCGAGATCAGCCGGGGGAGCCGCACCGTGAAGCTGCCGGATGGCAGCGTGCCCCTGTTGACGTCGGCGGAATTCGATCTGCTGTGGGCGCTGGTGAGTTGCGCGGGCGAGGTAGTGAGCCGCGACGACCTGATGCGCCAATTGCGCGGGATCGAATTCGACGGGCTCGACCGCACGATCGACGGCGGCATTTCCAAGCTGCGCCGCAAGCTGCAGGACGACAGCACCACGCCGCAGCGTATCAAGACGGTACGCGGCAAGGGTTATCAGTTCAGCAAGCTCGCGTGGGATTGACGGTTGCGTATACTGCTTCTATCGCTGCGGTGAGGAACACGCGGCCGGTTATGCCGCGAAATGTTTGTCGACAAAACTCCACATGGCAATCGCTGGCGTTTCTTCAAAAGGTCTAATCGGCGAGCAGGAGAAAAAAGAACGTGCCGTCCGCAGCGGAGCAACACTCGCTCACTCCCTACCGTTATCTGAAGTGGCGCTGGCTGCGTTTCCGCCGCTCATGGACCGACACGCGTGCGGACCGGATTCCGAGCTGGTCGATGCTTTATCTGCGCGTCTATACGCGTCTGCTGATCCTGACCGTACTGGTACTGGCTGCCGCCATCGTAACGCTCAGTTTTACGCTGCCCACGCCGGAGCCGCTCTGGCAGAGCTTGCTGGCGGCGCGGCGCGGCCTTCCGGTCGCGTTGGCCACGCTGCTGCTTCCGGCCATCTCCGCTTACCGGTGGATGCGTCCGGTGTGGCTGGATCTCGTGATGGTTCGCGAGCGCGCGATCGACTTCACCGGCGGCCGTTTCAATACCCGAGCCCGCGAGTCGCACAGCGTGATCATCGGGCCGCTCGCGCGCACGCTGAACGCGCTGGCCGAGCGGATGGAACGTCTGATCGCCGCGCAGCGCGAGCTGACCAACGGTATTTCCCACGAACTGCGCACGCCGTTGGCGCGTGTGCGCTTCGCGGTGGAGAGTCTGCGCGAACCCGCGTCGGCCGCCGAATATCAAGGCGCATTGGCGAGTATCGACCAGGACGTCACCGAACTCGACGAACTCATTGACATGAGCCTGACCTATGCGCGGCTCGAGTACAGCTCGCTGCAATCGAATCTCGAGTCGACCTCGCTCGTCGCATGGTTCGACGCTCAGATCGTCGACGCCACGCTGCTCTATCAGGACAAACAGATCGTCTCGCGCACGGAGGCGGCCCCGGCGCTACGCGTGGTGATGGACAAGCGCCTGATGTCCTACGCGATGCGCAACCTGCTGCGCAACGCCAGCAGGTATGCGAGGTCGCGGATCGTGGTTGGGCTCGAGCTCAGGCATGGCAATGTCGAAATCTATGTGGAAGACGACGGCGCCGGTGTGCCCCCCGAGCAGCGCGAGCACATTTTCAATGCGTTCGTACGGCTCGATCGTCAGACGCGCGGCTATGGTCTCGGGCTCGCGATCTCGCAACAGGTGTTGCGCGCGCATCACGGCCGGATCGCCGTTACCGATCCGGTGACGCTCACTGGTGCGCGCTTCGAAATCAGCTGGCCTGCCGGGTCTGTTTGAAACGCAGGCGCTTTTTGTTCACAGTCAATAGGTGTGTCCTAGCTGGAAGAAGAAGTTGCTGCGGCCACGCGGTGCGAAGGAGACGCCGAGATACATCGGCCCGAACGAACTGGTCAGCGCGGTGAAGAACGTGATGTTCTTTTTGAGTGGGCCACTGCCGGAACCCGGACCCTGATCCGGGCTCCAGACGTTGCCGGCTTCGAGGCTCAAACCGACGAACATCCCCCGAATTGGAGAAGCATTGAAGCTGGCAAGCTGATTCATGTAAGTCACCTGAGCGTACAGCATCGAGTCACCGGTCAGTTGGTCTACCGCATAGGCCGACAAATGCTGGAACCCGCCTAGCGTGAAGCCGAGCGGGTTCGCCGGGTCAGAACTGCCGAAATCGCTACCCGCTTCGAAACTTGCATTGATACTGTGCCGTCCATAGCTGGCGGCGACGATGCCTTTGCCGTACACCTCGGTAAATTGGTCGCTGCTCGCGAATATCGAACGTTTGACACGCAATTCGCCAAAGTACCCTTTGCGCGCGAACAGCGGATCGTCCAGTTGATCGACTACGAGGCGCGCGTGTACGTTCAGTTCTTTTCCACTCGTGTCTTCAAATGCTAGTGGCCCATTCGGGCCCTCCGTTATCGGGATGTTGTATTGTGCCGTTCCGGTGTCGTGCTCATAGCCTACGCCGATGCGGAAATCTCCAAGCCGCGCGAGCGGCAGTCCGAAATCAAGGCCTGCGCGTTCATTCTGAAAACGATATTGCGTAATGTTGACGTCGAAGTAGTCGCTGTAGACTTTGGCATAGCGGCGCTCGAATTCTACGTAGGGCGCGATGTAATACCCGAACGAGTTCGACAAGGGCTGCCGCAACTCCGCATGCAGATTGACGAGATCGCTGCCGACGGTAGCGTCGACCCGGCCTTCGAGTCCGGATGAGGTGAGCCACGGGCGGCGATAACCGAGATGCATCCGGAAGCCGCCTTCGTCCGTCGAGCTGGTCGACAAGCCGAGTCCGAACAGCAGAAAATTTGGCCCCCATGTTTTCTGCTGCGCGTTGATCACGAGCGTGTGCTGATCGCCATTGTCGACAAGTTGCTGGCTTACGTTGTCAAAGTCGCCGGCGGTGGACAGTGCGAGCAGGTCCGAGTTGAGGGTCGACGGATCGTAGACGTCGCCGGGCTTGACGTGCAGCGCGGCGCGGATGCGCGCCTCCGGCACCGGGCCAGGCGATGCAATTTCGATTCGGGTAATCCGCACCGGCTGCGCCGCAGGCGCAAGGTGGCGCGCTCGCCATGCGGCGTAGTCCGCGGGCGACAGTGCCAGGTGCTGCAACTGCGGCAGCGCGGCACGCGCAGCCGCGGCGCCCGCGGCAATGGCCTGATTGGCGTTGGCGAAGTCCGTAAAGCTGAGCGAGCCGAGCGCGGGCTCGATCAGCACGTCGCCGGCTTGCAACCGGTCGCGCTGCCGTGCGACATTCTGGCGAATCAGGATGCCGATCATCTGCTGCATCACGTCCGCAGGCGAGGCCAGTGCGTTCAGCGGCCGCAACGGCGAGCCGATATCGACTGCGATCACCGTGCTCGCGCCCATGTCGCGCGCGGTTTCGATCGGCAGATTGCTGACGATGCCGCCGTCGATGAGCGTGCGTCCGTCGATGTCAGCCGGCGCGAACAAACCCGGCAGCGCCATGCTGGCGCGAATCGCCTGCGGCAGCGAGCCATGCTCGAGCACGACTTTGTCGCCGGTGCTCAGATCTGTGGCGATCGCCCGATAGGGAATCGGCAGGCGGTCGAACGAAATATTGCCGGGTACCGCCGAAGTCCAGTCCTGCAGCAACGCCTGCAGACGGTTGCCCTGTACGAGCCCAACCGGCAGGCGGAAACCTTTGGAGCCGAAGCCGAGCGAGAAGCTGTTCACATACAGCCGCTCGTCTTCGCGACGGGACTGCGGCAAATCCTCGCGCGCGGTCACGTCGAACGCGATATCCGCGAGATTGATGCCGGTGAGGCGCTTTTGCATGTCCTCTGCCGTCATGCCGCTTGCGTACAGGCCGCCGACGACCGCACCCATGCTGGTGGCCGCGATGCAATCGACAGGAATGCGATTCTCCTCGAGCACCTTCAGCACGCCGATGTGGGCGTAACCGCGGGCGCCGCCGCCCGACAGAACCAGACCGACCGCGGGGCGGTTCGTGCCGTCTGCCGGCGTGCAGGCCTGAGTGTCGGCGTGAGCGGGACTTGCCAGAGAAGTGAGGCCCGCTACCAGAAACGCGATAGCGCAACGCATGCGAGGTTCGCGGTGCCGAGCATCAGGAGGGGGAGCCGTGGTCCGGTTTATTTGAGTGGCGAACGCTCGAATCATGCAGTTCACGGCGTGGGAGAAACCGGAAGATTACCTGTTTTGCGGCTCCGATTACAAGTTTTCGAAGGAGCTTGAGGCCAGCTTCACCGATGTCGCGGTAGCGATCCGTTCTCTTGGCCGAGGCAGGACTCCAAATGGAGGATCGGCGCAATACTTTGCACAGCTTCCAGAAGATCGACGACTGGACGGCGAAAGAAGAATCCCTGCATACGGATGTCCGGAAACTGGCGCAACCATATCGCCTGTTCGAGGGTTTCCACGCCTTCGACGATAATTTCGACCTGTAGGTCGTTCAGCAGATTGATCACGCCGGCAATCAGCATGCGCGAGCGGTGGGACGACGGCACACCGCACAGCAGTTCACGCGCCAGCTTGACTGTGTCGATCGGAAGGCCGGCGAGGCGCGCCAGCGACGAGAAGCCGGTTCCGAAGTCATCCAGCGCCAGCCGTACGCCCAACTGTTGCAGCGACGCAATGGCGTCGTTCAGCTTGCAGACCGTCAGCAGGTTTTCGCTTTCGAGTACTTCCAGCATCAGCATCGACGGATCGATCTGGTACTGTTCGCATCGCTTACTAATTTTCTGTGCAAAAAAATCGCCATGCAGAAGGCACGGGTCGATGTTGATGGAGACATAGCGATCGGCCGGCCACGGCTCGCCGAGTTCGGCGATATCGTGGCAAACACGATCCAGCACGAAGCAGGTCACTTTTTCCGTGGTGACCGGATCGTCGAGCGCATCGGCGAAAGCTCCGGGCAACAGCAGTCCGTATTCAGGATGTTGCCAGCGCAACAGTGCTTCGGCGCCACGCACATTGCCTGCAGCGCTGCCTACGATAGGCTGGTAGGCAATCCGGAATTCGCCCGCCTGAACGCCGCGACGAACCTCGGAGGTGAGTCGACGCAGTGAGCCCGCCGTCACTCGTGGCGATTCGCTGTGGAAGAAGGGGACCAGATTTTCTGGAGTACATATTCGCTATCGCACTTTGGTTGCTCGACTGACGCATCCAGGTGGGATCGCCATCTTTTTATACCTTCAGGTGTGAGATGCCGGAAACGGTTGAATCGACAGGTTGGATCCTCCTCGCTGTACTTCGAAGAAGATCGATGCGCGTTGAATGTGCATGGAACACAGGGCCGTGTCGACATGAAGTCCTTCAACGTGCACTGCGAGGAGAAAGGCGCACGATAGCGCCGGTGAACAGAACGTGGAAGGTCGAGAAACGGCAATGGAATGTCCTTGTTCGCAGGACATTGACGAAACCGGATCACTGAAAAGAGACGGGGCGTTCCAAATAATTCGCCTGGTTCCCCGGCTGATATGGCGCGCCCGGATCGAGCCAATTGTTAATTTCGATTTAAACCTTTATCGTATTAAGTTTTTAGAGGATAAGAAAATAAAAATAACTCGACATGAATTGACGATTATTTTGTTGCATGACTGTCGGGGCGACTTTAGTATGCGGATACTGATTATCCAGTCTCGGTGAACCGGGAGATTCCGCCAGGAATTTCGCCGCCACGGGCCAGAATGACAAACGTTCTGCGCCAACGACACTGTTCATAGAAAACGTAGTTTCCCGGCGCGCATGCGTCGCCAGGCGAAGCACACCTATCCCGAGAAAAAAGCACGTCCGTGAGGTTCGCGCTATGTCTGCCATGGTCGTTCGAAAGATTTCGACGGCTTGGAACACGGCACGATCACGCTGTTTTGTCGAGTTGAGTCGATAAAGCGGGTGATTGGAGCGAATACGATTCGATCGCGGATTTAATAGTATCGGCAAGCAACACTGCGATGCGCATTGTTTGATTGAGTTATGGCGCGGTCGCGGTGATGAATTGGGGAATGCGGGATATGGAAAGGCTCGATGATTTATTTTTGTTCGCGGAGGTTGTTCAACAAACCGGTTTTGCGGCGGCTGCGCGCAGCCTCGGCATGCAGCGATCCAAACTGAGCAGACGCGTTGCGGAACTCGAAGAACGTATGGGCGTGCGGCTGCTGCAACGCAATACCCGGCGGGTTTCGCTCACCACGGCGGGCGAGCAGATTTATGGCCACGCGTGCTCGCTGGTCCATGAAGCACGTGCCGCGTTCAACGTGGCGGCGGAGATCAACGGCGAACCGCGTGGCGTGCTGCGGCTCACCTGTCCTGCCTCGTTTGCCGCCGCTGCGCTGATGCCGGTGGTTGCCGAGTTTTGCAGCCAGCATCCGCATCTCGACGTGCTGGTCGACACAAAATATTGCCAGCCCGATCTCATTGCCGGTGGATTCGAGCTTGCCTTTCGCGTCCAGACCGGCCCGCTCCAAGATTCCAGCCTGGTGGCGCGAGTCGTGACCGACGTTCCGATGATGGTCGCGGCGAGCCCCGACTTGCTACTGGTGGAGCAGCGTGCAACGCATCCGGACCAGTTCGCCGGTCAGCGGATATTGGCGCAGTCAGACCAGAGTGGCGCGAAGGTGCTCCGTTTCCTTCACGACGAGGAGGGTGAGCGTAGTCTGGAGTACTCACCGCGTCTCGTGAGCGGCAACATTGCGGTTTTGCAGGCGGCGGCTATCGCGGGAATCGGCATTGCATGCATGCCGCGTTACCTGTGCGAGGACGCGCTCGCGGCAGGGAAACTCGTCGATGCGATGGCAGAGCAGTCGGGCTGGCGGCCGGAGCCCGCGAAAATGTACGCGATCATGCCCGCGCGACAAGGTGTGACGCTGGCAACGCGGATGTTTCTGGAGTTCGCGCTTCCCAAGCTCGCAGTTGCGTTACGGGTTTGAAGCATGGCGTTTTCTACAACTTGCGTACGCTCGTACCACACCGGACACGGCTGCACGGAGGGTCAGCAAGCCTGATGTGAGAAACATGCGTGTACGTGGAATGATTGGGAGGCCCGATGCAGGCTGTCGGCGTGGAGCGGGCTTCCAGAAATGTGCCGTCGCGGCAACCGGTTCGCATCACTATCGTCGAATTCGCAGATTGTGGAACATCTCTTGCGTGGGCTTGAAATAACGATAAATAGCGATTTGACCGGCGGCTCCAGATGCACTCAATCTTACTGGTGGATGACGAGCCGGAGATTCTGGCGGCGTGGTGCCTGATCCTTGAAAACGAAGGCTACGAAGTGAGTTGTGCGAGCAACGGCCGGGAAGCGGTTGCTCGTCTCGCTCATGTGCTTCCTCGTCTCATCATTACCGACTGGATGATGCCGATCATGGACGGCGCGGAACTGTGCCGCCGTCTGAAGGCGATGCCCGAACTCGCACGCGTGCCCATTCTGATTCATACGTCGGTCCCGCCGCCTGAGGGCGGTAAGAAGAACTGGGACGTGTGCTTGCGCAAGCCGGTGGGCGCACAACTTTTTCTGACGACGGTGGCCGCGCTGTGTGAGGGACGGCATTAGCCGTAGACCTGGCACTAACCCAACCCCTTTCGCGCTGGCCATTCCCGCCAAATTACCCGAGCCTTCCGCCATCGCCGGTAGAAGTGCCGCCGAGCCCACAGTTCCACTTTTTGCGGATGATAGATTCACGTCATACCTAAAGTTGGGGGCGGTACTCATGGCCACGGGACTAAATCAATCGGGCGGCGGCTTTCCCGCGTTGACGAGTATCCGGTTTATCGCCGCATTCGCGGTCGTCATCTCGCACTACTCTGAAAACGGCCTGCTGCGGCTGCCGTCGTCGATTTTCAATTTCATCGACGGGGGCCGCACCGCCGTATCGCTGTTCTTCGTATTGTCGGGTTTTATCCTCACGTTCACCTACCGCGACAAGATCGCGCGTGACGGCGCTCGCCCGTTTTACGAAGCGCGGATCGCCCGCATCTATCCAATGATCCTGCTCGGCCTGCTGCTGTGCGTGCCGGTAGTGGTCTATCTGCTGTACACAGGCAATGCCGCGTTGATGCTGAAGTGGTTCGCGCTGAAGAGTTCGGTGTATCTGTCGCTCGTTGCCAGCCTGATTTGTCAGTTGCTATTGATCAACGGATGGTTTCCGTTCTCGGCGATCAATCAGCCGTGGAATGGTCCATCGGACAGCATCTCGTGCGAGATCTTCTTTTACCTGCTGTTCCCGTTCCTGTTGCGCCGGATGATGAGGATGAAAGCCACACGCCTGGTTCTGGTGTGTGCCACGCTTTGGATCGCGACCGGCATCTGGATCGTATTCCTCAATACCTATCTACCGATCTCGCGCAGCGGCTCCATGATTTATTCGCTGCCCATCACGCGGCTCTCGGAGTTCATGATGGGCATTGCTTCGGCAATCACATTCCTGCGTCTGAGCGCGACCGGCGTGTCGTATCACACGCGGGGCAAGTGGCTGGTCGGCGTGGCGCTCGTCGGTGTCGTGATACTGAGCCTCTGGCGGCCTGTTTCGCCGGATTTCTATTTGCAAGGCCCGTTTTTTGCCGTGCTGATTCTGGGCCTGTCGCTGCTCGAGCGGCCTGTGATTTTCGGCTTCCTGAGTTCGCGGCCGATGGTGCGCTTAGGCGAGGCCAGTTACTCGCTTTACCTGACCCATTTGCCGATTGCGTTAATCGCGCTGATGCTCGGATTCGGCGAGTCGACGGGATGGATCGTGATCATCTTCAGCGTGCTCGCCAGCCTGGTGTTCTTCAAGTTTTATGAGGAGCCGATGCGCCGGCACATCAAGGCGCGTTTCGCCGAAATGGACAAGCGCAAGGCCCGCGGCGAATCCGGACAACCGGCGGTGTCGCTACCTAATCAGGGCGCCAGCATCACACCGAATTAGCAATGTGCTCCCGCAGCCATTGATGCGCCGGGTCGCGATGCGAGCGCTCGTGCCACAGCATCGCCATTTCGTAGCCGGGGATGGCTACCGGCGGCTCGACCACCCGCAATTCGCTCGCGTCCCGAACCAGCCGCTCGGGCAGCATCGCGACGAGGTCGGTGTTCGCGAGTACCGACTTCACGAACAGAAAGTGCGGAACGGACAGCACGACTCGCCGCGTAAGCCCGGCTTGCGATAGCACGTCGTCCGTCACGCCGCTGAAGCCACCGCCATCCGGCGACACGATCACGTGGTCGAGCTTGCAGAATTGCGCAAGCGTAGGCCGCCGTTTCAGACGCGGATGGTTGGCGCGGCCGGCCAGTACATAGCGTTCCGCAAAGAGCACGCGCCGGCGCAGACCTGGTGGCGAGTCTTCGGCGGTATGGAGCGCCAGATCGATGTCCCCTTGTTCCGCCTGCTTCGAGATGCGCGACGGCACCGCTGCCAGTACGGCGACGCGCGTGCCGGGCGCCGCCGTGCGCAAGCCCGCAAGAGCGGGCAGCAGGATGGTGGCTTCGGCATAGTCGGCGGCGGCCACGCGCCATGTGTCGACTGCCTCAGCGGGATCGAACGCGCTGGCCGGTGCGATTGCCCGTTCCAACGCTTCGAGTGCTTGCCGCAGCGGCTCGCGCAATGCTTCGGCGCGTGCAGTAGCGCGCATGCCGCGCGGGCCTGGCAGCAACAACGGGTCGCCTAAAAGATCGCGCAGTTTGGCGAGGTGGACGCTCACCGAAGGTTGCGAAAAATTCAGACGCTCCGCCGCGCGCGTCACGTTGTGTTCGGAGAGCAGCACATCGAGCGTGAGCAGCAGGTTCAGATCGACACGTCTGAGATTATTCATGGCTATACCTGTTATTTCCGTAATTCATTTCTAATATACCGGGTCAGAGCCTATCGTGTCTGCTTTCGGATACGGAGGTCGGCTCATGAATGTTCTTATCGTCTATGCGCATCCCGAACCCAGGTCGTTGAATGGCTCGCTGCGGGATTTTTCGGTCAAGCGTCTCGAAGATGCCGGCCACAACGTACAGGTGTCCGATCTGTATGCGATGAAATGGAAGGCGTCGCTGGACGCGGACGACAGCCTCGTCCAGCGGACCGGTGCGCGCTTCGACCCGGCGCTCGACTCGCAACATGCGTTCGAGCACGGACTTCAGCGCGAAGACATCGCGCGGGAACAGCAAAAACTGATAGAGGCCGATGCGCTCATCCTGCAGTTTCCGATGTGGTGGTTTTCCATGCCGGCGATCCTGAAGGGCTGGGTCGAACGCGTTTATGCGTATGGCTTCGCGTATGGCGTCGGCGAGCATTCCGATAGTCGCTGGGGCGACCGTTACGGCGAAGGCACGCTGACCGGCAAGCGCGCGATGCTGGTCGTCACGGCGGGCGGCTGGGAATCGCATTACAGCGCACGTGGCATCAATGGTCCGATCGACGATCTGCTGTTCCCGATCCAGCACGGCATTCTGTATTACCCCGGCTTCGACGTGCTGCCGCCGTTCGTCGTCTATCGAACCGGCCGTGTCGACGAAGCGAAGTACCCGCAGGTCCGCGACGCGCTCGGCGCACGGCTCGATCGTCTTTGGGAAACGGAACCGCTCGCTTTCCGGCGGCAAAACGGCGGCGCGTACGACATTCCGGACTGCACGTTGAAGCCCGATATCGCGCCGGGGCAGACGGGCTTCGCTGCCCATATCGCCTATAAATGACGTCGAATGGCTGCACGAAGCTGACGAGATCGTATGCTTAGCTGAAATTTGGTTGTAAGTCGCCGTTGCTAGAGTCGTTCGCAGCATTTTTCCGCCGGATGCCCGATCGTGTTCTGCTGAACACGCGGAAAGTGGGAGAGCGACAACCATGAATACAGCTCGTGCCTGTTGGCTCATTCTGACGCTGCTTTTCGCGACCCCGGTCTGGGCTTTCCAGGCGCGGGTCGTGACGATACCCAGCGCCGCGATGCACAAGTCGTTCGAAGCCACCGTGGTGGTGCCCGATCAATACATGCACGGCAAACCGGACGATCGCTTTCCGGTGGTGTATCTGCTGCACGGGTCCGGTGGCGACTACACCGACTGGACCTCGAATTCGCAGATCGGCAAGCTGGCGGACCGCTACCACATGATTCTCGTGATGCCCGATGGCGGTCACGAGAGCTGGTACATCGACAGCCCGGTCGATCCGCGCAGCCGCTATGAAACCTACGTGGGGACGGAAGTCGTCGCGTATATCGACATGCATTTCCGCACGATTGCCGCACGCGAGGCGCGCGCGATCACCGGTTTGAGCATGGGCGGCTTCGGCGCGTTGCATCTCGCGGTCGACCGGCCCGACGTGTTCGGCGCCGCGGGCAGCATCAGCGGCGCGGTCGACCCGCGCGGTTGCGAAGACGAACCCGGCATCGACGACGTATTCGGCGATCCCGCTCGCCATGCCGCGTTCTGGAACAACGAAGCCATCGTCGAAAACGCGCGCACTTTCGGCAATGCGCATATCGCGCTGACGATCGATTGCGGGGTGAACGACTCGCTGGTTCAGGCGAACCGCATGCTGCACGAACGGCTCGTCGAGCTGGGCGTGCCGCATGACTATGCGGAGCGCCCAGGCGGCCATACGTGGAAATATTGGGCGAATGCCGTGCAGTATCAGGTGCTGTTCTTCGCCAGCTCGTTCAAGCGCAATGGCGCGTATGCGCAGACCTGATCGGGTGCGCGCGTTCCGTTCGGCCATCTCGCGACGCCGTGGGGCGCGCCGCTGTTCCGCCGGACGTAGAACTGCGCGTGGGGTTGGCGAACCCGTTCAGGTCGCGTGACTCGAATGGGCTCGTAAAAACTGACAGACCTCGCGATGCAATGCCTGTGCGCCGGGGCTCGACTCCAGCGCGCGCAGGCAGCCGTGCACGAGGCCCGCGCCGATCCACAAGCGGCCCGCGCCGCCCGCCGCATTCACGCGGTCGATGAAGACGCGGGCGTCGTCGCGCAACGGGTCATGTTCGACCGCGGCAGCCAGCGTCGGCGGTAATCCGTTGAAGCGCGTGGCGTCGAGCGGGATCGTCCAGGCGGGATACGGCGGCTCCTTGCCCCAATAGAAATCGCGGAATGCATGCACGTCGGCGAGCGTGAGCATCGGCGCGTGCGCTTCGGTGTCGCGCGCGGGCATTTGGGGTTCGGTGCCGAGCATCGGATAGATCAGCGCGAGTCCGTGAATGCCTTCTACGCGATCGTCGCGTAGCCGCATCGCGACGCTTGCGGCCAGTGTCGCGCCGGCGCTGTCGCCGGCCAGTTGCAGCGGGTTGTGGGGGGGCTGGCCGAAAGTGTTGAACGGTTTGAATGGCAGCCTGCCGTTCAACGCCGCCAGCGTGACGTCGAGACAATCGTCATGAGCGGCCGGCGCCGGGTGTTCCGGCGCAAGCCGGTAGTCGACCGCGATCACGTCGAGGCCGGTATCCGCGGCGATGCGCGCCGTCACGAGTTGATGACTGTCCAGCGAACCGAGCACGAAGCCGCCGCCATGAAAGTAGAGGACGGTGCCGCGAACGGCGCTGCCGGGTTGCGCGTCGTTGCGATAAAGCCGAAGTTTGATCAGATGCCCTGCCTTCGCTTCGAACACCGCGTCTTGCGTGACGATACCGGCCGGCAACGGCGGCGTGAAAGCCGCGGCGTAACGGTCGTACATCTCGCGTTGCTCGCGCGGCGACGACGCGCTCTGGTGCGCCGGATACAGCGTGGTGCTTCGTTCGATGAACGCGGCCATCTCGGGTTCGAGCATGTTCGTCTCCTTTACGACGGGGTTTCGTCAGGTTTTGACGGGCAGGCCGATCGTGCGTCCCGCAAATTTCGCCGCCGGCAAACTGGCCTGGGCTTCGGCCAACGCTCGCAGGTTAGCCGTAATGTCCGGATCGAACGCCGCGCCGCGCGGTCCGTCGGTATCGACGTGCAACAGCATCTGTTCGCCGGCCGCCACGGGTTCGGCGCCGTCGTCGGCGAACATTTCGAGGTACAGATGAAACCGCTTCGCGTCATGCGCGATCACTCGCATATCGACACGGACCTGTGAGCCTTCCTTGATCTCGTGCAGATAGTTCAGATGCGCTTCGAGTGTGTAGATCGACCGGTGGCGTGCTTTGCGCACCGCGTCGGGTAAGCCGATCTGATCGATCAACGAGTCGGTGGCGAAGCTGAAGATCAGCATGTAGAACGCGTCGCGCAGATGACCGTTGTAATCGACCCAGTCGGCACGCACGGTGTCGCGATAGCAGGGTAGCGAAGCGTGATGCGGCACGGGTAAACGTCTCCTTCTGATGAAGTGCAGCGGCGGCTGCCGCTGCACTCAGCGATTACTCTGCGGCGAGCAACCCGTGCCGTGCCTTGGCTTCGCCGATCGCGGCCAGCACGCTCGTGATGCAATCGTCACGGTAGCGTTCGAGTTGTTTGATCGAACGCTCGCCGACCTGCTCGGCGGTGCCGTCCACGACGCGATCGATCAACTCGTCGGTGAGTGTCGGCGCTACCAGTTTAGTCCACGGCAGTTCGAGCGCGGGGCCGAATTGCTGCATGAAGTGACGCATGCCCGCGTCGCCGCCCGCCAGCGTATAGGTCAGGAACGTGCCCATGAACGACCAGCGAATGCCCGCGCCGAAGCGGATCGCGTCGTCGATTTCGCCGGTGGTCGCCACGCCTTCGTTGACCAGATGCAAGGCTTCGCGCCACAGCGCTTCGAGCAGCCGGTCGGCGATGAAGCCGGGCACTTCCTTGCGCACGCGCAGCGGCCGCATCGAAAGCGATCGATAGATGCCGAGCGCCGCATCTATCGTCTCAGGCGCGGTCTGCTCGCCGCCGAGCACTTCGACGAGCGGCAGCAGATACACCGGATTGAACGGATGCCCGACGATGCAGCGCTGCGGATGCAGCGCGCGCGCATAGAAGTCGCTCGGCAGCAGCCCCGATGTGGACGAAGCGATGATCGCGTCCGGTTTCGCCGCGCGACTGATCTGCTCGTGCAGTGCGAGCTTCAATTCTTCCCGCTCGGGCGCGCTTTCCTGAATGAAGTCCGCGTCCTTCACGCAGGCTTCGATCGTATCGACGAAGCGTAGCCGCGCGGGTGACGCGCCCTCGGCGAGCCCGACGCGTTCCAGCGCCGGCCACGCGTTCGCGATGTTCTCGCGCAATTGCCGCTCTGCGTCGGGCGCGGGGTCCCATGCGATCACATCGAGGCCGTGAGCGAGCGCGCGCGCCACCCAGCCGCTACCGATCACACCCGCGCCGATCGCGGCAAACGTTTTGATATCGACGATTACTGCCATTGCTGACGGTCCTTTTGCCTAAGCGATGAATTCAGGTTGAGAAGAGGGCGGAGCCGTGTTCGATAATCACGCGTACTGCGCGAGCGTACGGCGCTCCAGTTGCCGTTCGCCGCGCGCGGGCAAGCCGAGTTTCTTGCGCCCTTCAGCGGGAGTGAGCGCGCGCGCGCCGAGCCGCTCGATGATCTCCACCGCGCGCTGCACCAGCGTGCCGTTCGTTGCATGCACACCTTTGTCGAGCCAGATGTTGTCTTCGAGACCGACGCGCACGTGGCCGCCCAGCAGCATCGCCTGCGCGACCATCGGCATCTGCATGCGGCCGATCCCGAAGCCGGCCCACTGCGCGCCGGGCGGCAGGTTGTCGGCCATCGCTTTCATCGTCGTGGTATCGGCGGGTGCGCCCCACGGAATGCCGAGGCAGATCTGGAACAGCGGCGGTGCGTCGAGCAAACCCTCCTTCAGCAATTGCTTCGCGAACCACAGGTGGCCGGTGTCGAAAATTTCCAGCTCCGGTTTCACGCCGAGTTCCTGAATGCGTTTGGCGCCTGCGCGCAATTGCGCGGGTGTCGATACGTAGATGTAGTCGCCGTCGCCGAAATTGAGCGTGCCGCAATCGAGCGTGCAGATTTCCGGCAGCAGTTCTTCCACATGCGCAAGCCGCGTCAAGCCGCCGACCAGGTCCGTATTCGCACCGAAGCGCAGCGGGTCTTCGCCGGGTCCGATCTCCAGATCGCCGCCCATGCCGGCGGTCAGATTGATGATCACGTCGACGTCCGCCGAACGGATCCGGTCGACCACCTCGCGGTACAGATTCGGATCGCGGCTGCCGCGTCCGGTTTTCGGATCGCGCACGTGGCAGTGCGCGACGGTCGCGCCGGCTTTCGCGGCCTCGATCGCGGCTTCGGCGATCTGTTTCGGCGTGACGGGAATGGCCGGATGCTTGCCGACCGTATCGCCCGCGCCGGTCACGGCGCAGGTCACGATGACTTCGTGGTTCATTGCGGATCAGTTCCTGTGTGTTGAAACGCGAGTGCGTGTGTTCGACCGCGACGACGCTGCGCTCAAAGCCCGAGATAAGCCTTGACCGCGGGCAAGCCGTCTTTGCCGTCGTAGGTCTTCACGCCGGCGAGCCATGCATCCAGCAGTTGCGGGTTCTTCTTCAGATACGCTTTCGCGGCGTCGGCGGGTTTTTCCTTGTTCATCACCGATTGCATCACCACGTTTTCGACTTGCGTCGTGAAGCGCAGATTGCTCACGAGCTTGCCGGCGTTCGGGCAACGTGTCAGAAAGTCGGGGGACGTCAGCGTGTACACGCGTGCTTCGCCGTCGTTCGGACCGAACACGCCGTCGCTGCCCGTGAGGTATTTCATGTCGATCGTGATGTTCATCGGATGCGGTTCCCAGCCGAGAAACACGACCCACTTCTTCTCGCGGATCGCGCGATCCACCGACACCAGCATGCCCGCCTCGCTCGATTCGACCAGCTTGAAACCGCCGAGGCCGAACTGGTTGCTGGCGATCATCTTCTGAATCGCCGCGTTCGCGCTGCTGCCGGGTTCGATCCCGTAGATCTTGCCGTCGAGTTCGTCGCGATGTTTGGCGATGTCGGCGAAGGTCTTCAACCCCGCGTCGTACGCATAGCTGGGCACCGCGAAAGTGGCTTTCGCGCCGGTGAGATTGGGCGGTTGCAACACCTGGATCGATTTCGTTTCGACGAACGGCGTGATCGCTTTCTCCTGCACCGGCCACCAGTAGCCAAGCGACACGTCGAGCTGCTTGCTCTTCAGCCCCGCGAACGAAATCGGCACCGACGCGACGGTCGTCACCGGCTGATAGCCGAGCCCTTCGAACACGGTCGAAGCCAGCGCGGTGGTCGACGTGATGTCGGTCCAGCCGATGTCGGCGAAATGCACGGCTTTGCAGGTGGACGGATCCTGCGCGAATGCGGGCATCGCAGTGAGCGCGGCCGCGAGGCACGCGAGATGGGCAAGCAAGGCTTTGACACTCGACTTCATGACGTTCCCCTTTCGGACACGTTTGACTGCGTGTTTCGAAGCGGCCGCTTTCGGGCGGCCCCGGACCTGCTGGATAAGGCGTGAAGCGTGTACTGCAGCAATGACCTAACGTTAATGCCCCATATTTCGCCCAAAGCGACCGCGAGCGACCCGTTCTTGCTTGCCTGCGACAAGCAGGCGGCCATGAGGGAAAACCAGCAGCGTGCCGCGATGCATTGCAGCACCGTCGCGCGACGATTTTTGGTGCGCCTTGCCGCCGCGCGGCGCGCTTGCTACGCTCGCCGGCATTGCCGCGTGCGCCTGCGTTTTCGCCACCAATCGAGTCCCGATACGATGCCCGAAGATATGTCGTTCCTGCTGTTGCCCGGCTACTCGGCGATCGGTTTCATGTCGGCGGTCGAGCCGTTGCGGGTCGCCAATCGCTTTCGCGGCGAGCTTTACCGGTGGCGCATTCTGAGCGTCGACGGCGCGCCGGTGGCGGCCAGCAACGGCATTTCGATCAACGCGGACGCAGCGATCGGCGATGTCGAATCGAGCCAGACGGTGTTCGTCGTCGCGGGCTTCGAGCCGCTTGCCTGCTATACCCGCGGACTCGGCGAGTGCCTGAAGCGGCTGAGCCGCGCGGGCGCGACGCTCGGGGGGATCGACACGGGCAGCTTTATCCTCGCGGAAGCGGGACTTCTGAGCGCATCGGACAGTGTCACCGTGCATTGGGAAGCGCTGTCCGCGTTTCGCGAGCGCTATCCGGCGCTGGACGCGAGCCAGGAATTATTCGAAATCGGCGAGCGGCGAATTACCTGCGCGGGTGGCACCGCGTCGATCGACATGATGCTCGACCTGATCGGCCGCAAGCACGGCGCGGCGCTGGCCTCGGCGGTATCGGAACAGTTCGTGGTGAGCCGGATCCGGCAACGCTCGGACCACCAGCGCATGGAGATCGCAGCGCGCTACGGCGTCCACAATCGCAAGCTGATTCAGGTGATCGGCGTGATGGAACAGCATATGGAGGAGCCGCTTGCGCCGGACCGGCTTGCGCAGGAGATCGGCGTGACGCGGCGGCAGCTCGAACGCCTGTTCTGCGCATCGCTGAAGGACACGCCGACGCATTTCTACCTGCAATTGCGCCTTACCCGCGCGCGCGAACTCCTGCAACAAACCGACATGTCGATCACGTCGATCTGCGTGGCCTGCGGGTTCGAATCGCCGTCGCATTTTTCGCGGACGTACCGCGCGCGCTTCGGCGCCAGTCCGAGAAGCGACCGCCGCGCGAGCGCCGGCAAAAATGCGGGAGATATCTTGAAAACACAGGTAACAGAAAGCCAGCGGGCCGCACCGGCCGCCGCATTATCTCGTTAATAGCAATGGTGAATTCGTGGATTAGGGGTTTTCCCTAACCATTTCGCCTCCTAGACTGTCTACATTCGCTGCGGAAAGAACGTTTCGGCAGCGTCTCGAAAAACAATCTTTGGAGGTAAGAATCATGAAATCGCTGATCGAAGCTGCCGTTATCGCTGCTCTCATTGCCGCTCCGCTGGCCGCCTTTGCGCAATCCAGCCAGCCCGTGACCCGCGCTCAGGTGCGCGCCGAGCTGATTCAACTGGAACAGGTCGGCTACTATCCGGGCACCGCGAACCCTGAGGACTATCCGGCCAACATTCAGGCTGCTGAAGCCCGCGTTGCCGCACAACGCGGCGCGGCTCAAACGGGCGGTTACGGTTCGTCGACGAATGGTTCGTCGCAAGCTGGCAGCCGTTCGGATACGGCGGTTAGCTCGTACTCGGCGCCGGTTGTTTCAGTCGGTAATTGATAGCGTATCGGTAGATCGTCCATCGCCACGAAGGGGTCTTCAGGTAGGCGCGGCGTGATGGCTTGTTGGCCGTGCCTGGCGAGTAGTCGTAGAGCGGGCCTGCTTTCACTGCATGGTGAAAGCAGGCCCGTTTTGCATTTCAGTCGCGAAATCGGACGAAATCCCGGCGTTCAGCGAGGTGCGGCGGTCAGTTGCCTGAGCTGGTCCAGCAACTTCACCGTCGGGCTCGGCAAAATCCCCTGACGCCGCCGGAACGCCGTCAACGTACGGCGTGCCACGAGGCCCGCAACCGGCAGCGTATCGAACACACCGGCGGCGGCTTCGGTGTCGTACATCGGTGTGGCCATCCAGCTGAGGAATCCCGCCCGCGTCACGAGGCTTTTGAGCACGGTGATCGAACGGGTCTCGACCGCGATCGGCGGCATGCCGAGCCCGTGCTCCGCGAACACGTGCTGCATGTGCTCGAACGGCCCCGTGCCGCGCGGCGGCACGCACCACTGCTGATCGAGTGTATCGGCGAGGCGCAGATCGGCTTTGCCGCGCAGCGGATGATCGAGCGCGGCGACCACATAGCTCGTGTCTTCCCAGCGGCAATCGGCGATCGCCGTGATCTCGTCGGTGTCCGGCACGGCCATGCTGAGCGCGAGGTCGATTTCGTGCTTCATCAGGCTATCGGCGAGCCGGTCCCACACGCCTTCCATGATCTCCACGCGCAGATTCGGCCAGCGCGCCAGCACGCCGCTCACCGCGAGCGGCAGCACGAGTGTGGCGATGCTCGCCACCGCGCCGACGCGTATCGTGCCTTTGGCGAGACCGCGCATCGCGTCGATTTCCTCGCGCGCGTGTTCTGCCTCGCGTTGCAGCAGCGTGGCGTGCGGCAACAGCGCGCTACCGATCGCAGTGAGCTGCATGCCTTTCGAGTGCCGTTCGAATAGCGGCGCGCCGACCTGATCCTCGAGGCGTTTGATGGTGCGGCTGCAGCACCTCGGCCGCGCGGCCGAGACTGCCGCTCGTCACGATGGTGGCGAACGCATGTAATTGCTGGAGATTGAAAGTCATGCTGAAAAGTAATGTCTTTTCTCAAAAAAGGCAATTTCCAATCAATCTCGTGCTTCGGATAATGCTCCATCGAGAAACGGCGCACATCGCCAGCATCGCCAGGAGACAAGCATGACCCATCACGCGCCTCGTTCAGATGCACCGGACGCCTCCCAATCCGCCACGCCGCACACGGTGCGCCACGCGGTGATCGATCTCATGCGCCGGCTCGGCATGACGTCGGTGTTCGCGAATCCAGGGTCGACCGAATTGCCGCTGTTCCGCGATTTCCCGGACGATTTCCGCTACGTGCTGGGCCTTCAGGAAGCCGTCGTGGTCGGGATGGCCGACGGCTATGCGCAGGCAAGCCGCAACGCGTCGTTCGTCAATCTGCATTCGGCGGCAGGCGTCGGCAATGCGATGGGCAACATCTTCACTGCGTTCCGCAATCGCACGCCGATCGTCATCACCGCTGGCCAGCAGGCTCGCTCGATTCTGCCGTTCGACCCGTTCCTCGCGTCGACGCAAGCCACCGAATTGCCGAAGCCGTACGTCAAATGGAGCATCGAACCGGCGCGTGCCGAAGACGTGCCGCTCGCGATCGCGCGCGCTTATCACGTGGCGATGCAGGAACCGCGCGGGCCGGTGCTGGTGTCGATTCCCGTCGACGACTGGGACCGGCCCGCCGAGCCGGTGCCGGCACGCGTGGTCAGCACGCAAACGCGGCCCGAGCCGTTCGTGCTGGCGCAGATCGGCGACGCGCTCGATGCGTGCGAACGCCCGGTCTTCGTGGTGGGCGGCGCGGTCGATCGCGCCGGCGGCTGGGACGACGTGGTCGTGCTCGCCGAACGCCACCACGCCCGCGTGTTCGTCGCGCCGATGACAGGCCGCAGCGCGTTCCCCGAAAACCATCGCCTGTTCGCCGGTTTTCTGCCGGCGATGCGCGAGAAGATCGTCGAATTGCTCGGCGGCCATGATCTGATCTTCGTGATCGGTGCGCCGGCGTTCACGTATCACGTCGAAGGGCATGGGCCGCATCTGCCGGCAGGCGCCACGCTGTGCCAGTTGATCGACGATCCGGCGATCGCCGCATGGGCGCCGGTCGGCACGGCGGCGGTCGGCAATATCCGGCTCGGCGTGGCCGATCTGCTGGCGCGGCCCACGCCGAAGTCTCGCCCGCTGCCGGCGCCTCGTCCGGCGAGGCCGCGCGCCGAGCCTTCGCCGGTGATCTCGGTTGCGTTCGCGTTGCAGACGCTCGCCGAAGTGCGCGACGCGAGCGACGTCGTGGTCGAGGAAGCGCCGAGCTCACGACCGGTGATGCAGCACTATCTGCCGTTCACGCAGAGCGGCACTTTCTACACGATGGACAGCGGCGGTCTCGGCTACGGGATGCCGGCGGCCGTCGGCGTCGCGTTGGCGAAACCCGGCGTGCGTGTGATCGGCCTGATCGGCGACGGCTCCAGCATGTACTCGATCCAGGCGATCTATAGCGCGGTGCAGATGAAGCTGCCGATCACCTTCGTGATCCTGAACAATTCGCGCTACGCCGCGTTGCAGGATTTCGCGCCGGAATTCGGCTTCGGTCCCGACGATCCGGTGCAAGGCACCGATCTGCCCGGACTCGACTTCGTCGCGCTGGCTGCGGGCATGGGCTGCCAGGGCGTGCGCGTGACCGAGGCGGCGCGCTTGCACGATGCGCTGCGCGACGCGTTGGCAGCATCGTCGCCGAGGCTGATCGAAATCGTGGTGGCCTGATTCCGGCCGAATCGCGTACGCACTGATAAAACTTTTCGCAGGAGACAAACGATGCAAAGCATTTCGATGCTGATCAACGGCGCGGCCGTGCAAGCAAGCAACGGCGCGACTTTCGAACGTCGCAATCCACTCGATGGCGAAGTGGCGACGCGTGCGCCGGCGGCAACCGTCGCCGATGCCGTGGCGGCCGCCGACGCCGCGGCGGCCGCGTTCCCGGCCTGGTCGGCACTGGGGCCCGGCGAGCGCCGCGCTTTGCTGATGAAGGCCGCGCATGCGCTGGAAGCGCGCAGCGACGCATTCGCCCGCGTGATGGCGGCGGAGACCGGCGCGTCGGCGATGTGGGCTGCCTTCAACGTGCATCTCGCGGCCGGCGGTTTGATGGAAGCCGCGGCGTTGACCACGCAGATCAGCGGCGAACTGATTCCATCGGACGTGCCCGGCAGTCTCGCGATGGGGGTGCGCCAGCCGGCCGGCGTCGTGCTCGGCATCGCGCCGTGGAATGCGCCCGTGATCCTCGCGGTGCGCGCGATCGCGTTGCCGCTTGCGTGCGGCAATACGGTGGTGTTGAAGGGCTCTGAAGTTTGTCCGGGCACGCACGGTCTGATCGTCGAAGTGTTGCAGGAGGCGGGCTTGCCGAAGGGCGTGGTGAACTTCGTGACCAATGCGCCGGCCGACGCGGGCGCGGTGGTCGAAGCGTTGATCGCGCATCCGAAAGTGCGGCGCGTGAATTTCACCGGCTCGACGCATGTCGGCAAGATCATTGCGGCGACGTGCGCGCGTTATCTGAAACCCTCGGTGCTGGAGTTGGGCGGCAAGGCGCCGTTGATCGTGCTCGACGACGCCGACCTCGACGCCGCGGTCAATGCCGCCGCGTTCGGCGCGTTCGCCAACTCGGGGCAGATCTGCATGTCGACGGAGCGCATCATCGTCGACGAGCGGATTGCCGATCGGTTCGTCGCGCAACTCGCGCAGAAAGCACGTGGACTGCCGCTCGGCGATCCGCGCAACGGGCCGGTCGTGCTGGGTTCGGTGGTCGACATGAGTACCGTCGCGCGCTGCAATGCATTGATCGACGACGCGCTCGCCAAAGGCGCGACGCTCGTTTGCGGCGGCAAGGCCGATAGCACGCTGATGCCCGCCACGCTGCTCGACCACGTGACGCCCGCCATGCGTATCTATACCGACGAGTCGTTCGGGCCGGTGAAGGGCATCGTGCGAGTGAACGGCGAAGACGAGGCCGTAGCCTGCGCGAACGACAACGAGTACGGGTTGTCGTCGGCGGTATTCAGCCTCGACGTGGCGCGTGCGATGAACGTCGCGCGGCGCATCGAATCGGGCATCTGCCACGTCAATGGGCCGACCGTTCACGACGAAGCACAGATGCCGTTCGGCGGTGTGAAGGGCAGTGGCTTCGGGCGCTTTGGCGGCCAGGCCGGCATCGCTGAATTCACCGATCTGCGCTGGATCACGGTGCAGACCACGCCGCGGCATTATCCGTTTTGACGCGCGAGATGCGAGACGTCGCGTTGAAAAGTCATGCATGTACGTCATGAGTTTTGCGCGAAACGGCAATGTCGAAAGCCGTGTGCGTAATCCCATACTGACGATCACAACGTTTGAAAAAGCGCGGCCCTCAGACCGCGGGTACAAGAGCTTTGCATGGGACCTCAGTAAGCGCTGAAGCGCCAACTCGGGTCGACAGCTTTGCATGGGACCTGAGTAAGCGCTAAAGCGCTAACTCAGGTCGACAGCTTTGCATGGGACCTGAGTAAGCGCTAAAGCGCTAACTCAGGTCGACAGGAGACAAATTCATGACGGGTTACGCATCACAGGCCGGCGCCTCGGCGCCGCTCGCCGGGCATCACGCACGCAGCGAAGAAAGCGCGCGTTCGGTCGACATAGGCCGCACGCTCGACGAAGGCCCCTACACCGCGATGCAGAAGATCGTGGTGTTTCTCGCCGCGTTGTCGATCGTGCTGGACGGCTTCGACAGTCAGTTGATCGGCTTCGCGATTCCGGTGTTGATCAAGGAGTGGGGCGTCACGCGCGCCGCATTTGCGCCCGTGGTGGCAGCCGGTTTGATCGGCATGGGAATCGGCAGCGCGTGCGCCGGTCTGCTCGCCGATCGTTTCGGACGCCGCTGGGCGATCATCGGCAGCGTGCTGCTGTTCGGCGCCGCGACTTGCGGGATCTGCTTCGCACCGGACATCGTGACGATTGCGATTCTGCGCTTCGTCGCGGGCCTCGGCATCGGCGGCGCGTTGCCCACCTCGACGACAATGACCGCCGAATTCACGCCGGCTCGACGCCGCACGCTGGCGGTTACCGCGACGATCGTATGCGTGCCGCTCGGCGGCATGGTGGCCGGGCTGTTCGCGCACGAGATTCTGCCGGCCTACGGCTGGCGCGGGCTATTCCTCGTCGGCGGCATCATGCCGTTGGTGCTCGGCGCGCTGTTGCTGTTCACATTGCCCGAGTCGCCGCGCTTTCTCGTGCGCCGGCCGCAACGCTGGCCCGAGCTGGAACGCCTGCTTGGCCGGATGTCGCGGCCGGTGACGAACGGTTGCGTGTTCACCGATTCGCGCGAACAGGCCGCTGAAAAGCACACCGGTTTCACCGCGTTGTTCCGCGACGGCCTCGCGCTCGACACGGTCGCGATCTGGGCCGCGTTCTGCCTGTGCCTGCTCGCCGTCTACAGCGCATTCAGCTGGCTGCCGACGATGCTCAGCACACAAGGGCTGTCCGTCTCCGTCGCGGGTTCGGGGCTCACCGCCTACAACCTGGGCGGCGTCGTGGGTGCGCTGTTGTGCGCGGTCGTGATCGCGCGCAACGGCTCGCGCTGGCCGCTGATTCTATGCAGCGCCGGCGGCGCGGCGAGCGCGTTGTTGCTGCTCGGCGTGAATATCGCCGGGCACACGGGCTGGCTGATCTTCGGACTTGGCGTACACGGCCTGTTCGTCAACGCGGTTCAGTCGACGCTGTTCGCGCTGTGCGCATACGTTTATCCGACCCGCGTGCGGGCAACCGGCACCGCGTCGGCGCTCGCGTTCGGCCGGCTCGGTGCGATCGCGAGCGCATTCGCCGGCGCGGTGGTGATCACGGCCGGCGGCGCATCGTCGTATCTGTGGATGCTCGGCATCGCGATGGCGATCGTGATGATCGCGTTGATGGTAGTCAAGCGTCATATCCCGAAGCCCGGCGGTTGACCAGGCCGGTGTCCCGATGACTGTGAGCACGCGCGACGCGTGGCTCGCGGCCTTCTGAAGCAGTTCATCTTTTGACGATCCTGGGTGGCTTGCACGGCGCCCGGTGTCGTCGCGCGTGTACGGACTCGCGCGCGGACTCATACAAAACACTTGTCAAGGAGACACGGAGACCATGAAATACCCACTCGCATTGGGCGGCATGCTGCTTGGCATCAGCGCTTCGTCGTTCGCACAAAGCAGCGTGACGTTGTACGGAATCATCGATACGGGCATCGAACTGGTGACCCACTCGAACGCGGCGGGCGATAGCGTCGTACGGATGCCTGGCATTACTGGAGAATTTCCGTCGCGTTGGGGGATTCGCGGCAAGGAGGGATTGGGCGGCGGCGTGTCTGCGGTATTCGTGCTGGAAAGCGGTTTCAATACGAAGGGCGGCACGCTCAATCAGGGCGGCCGCCTGTTCGGCCGGCAAGCCTACGTGGGGCTGGAAAGTCCGTATGGCACGCTGACGTTCGGGCGTCAGTACACGATGACTTACTGGGCGATACTGGATTCCGATCTGCTCGGCCCGGATATTTACGGCGGCACGGGATCGTTCGATCAGTACATGCCGAGCGCCCGCAGCGACAATACGATTGCGTATAAAGGCACGTTCTCCGGCGTTACATTCGGCGCGACATATTCGTTCGGACGCGATTCCGCGGGGACCGGCAACTCGCCGGGGCAGGGCACCTGTGTCGGCTCGATTCCCGGCAGTGCGCAAAGCTGCCGCGAGTGGTCGACCATGCTGCGCTACGACATGAACGGTTATGGCGTAGCGGGCGCTTACGACGAACAACGCGGCGGTCCGGGCGCGGCCGCGAACCTGTACGACGGCACGGCGCCTTTCGCGGTGACGGATTCCGGCGACAAGGACGTGCGGATGCAACTCAATGGCTATGGCCACATCGGCCCCGTGAAGATCGGCGCGGGCTGGCTCGGACGGCACGTCGAAACGGTGTCGCCCGCATTGCCGGACGTGCGCTCGAATCTGTACTACGTGACGGCGGCGTACAACGTGACGCCTGCTTTTCTCGTCGACGGCGGCGTGTACCGCATCGTCAATCGCGCGGACGATACGCGCGGCACGATCGCCGCGCTACGCACCACCTATTTGCTGTCGAAGCGTTCGGCGGTTTATCTGCAGGGCGCGTATCTGTTCAATAGCGCGCACGCCGCTTATACGGTGAGCCAGGGCGGCGGGGGTACGACGCCTGCGCCAGGCATGGGACAGCTCGGCGTGATGGCGGGCATACGTCACTCGTTCTGAGGGGCGCGTCGAATGCGACGAGGGTGGTGAAGTCAGCGTGAATGCATTCAGGCGTCGAATGCAAAACGGCCACGTCGGGCATGCCGGCGTGGCCGTTTTTACGTGGATCTTCGTGGTCGTGATGCCGCGTCAGATCCCGCCGATACACAGGTACTTGATGACGACGTAATCGTCGATACCGTAATGCGAGCCTTCGCGGCCGAGGCCCGATTGCTTGACGCCGCCGAACGGTGCGACTTCGTTCGAGATGAGGCCGGTGTTGATGCCCACCATGCCGTATTCGAGCGCTTCGGCGACGCGCCATACGCGGCCGATATCGCGGCTATAGAAATACGACGCGAGGCCGAACTCCGTATCGTTCGCGAGGCGGATGACTTCGTCGTCCGATGAGAAGCGGAACAGCGGCGCGAGCGGCCCAAAGGTTTCGTCGCGCGCGACTTTCATGGCCGGCGTGACGTCCGCGAGCACGGTCGGTTCGAAGAAGCCGTGACCGAGCGCGTGACGCTTGCCGCCGGTGACGATGCGCGCGCCTTTGGCGAGTGCGTCTTCGATATGCGATTCGACCTTGAGCACAGCGGCTTCGTTGATGAGCGG
Organism: Paraburkholderia xenovorans; assembly: GCF_046030735.1. Lineage (GTDB taxonomy): Bacteria > Pseudomonadota > Gammaproteobacteria > Burkholderiales > Burkholderiaceae > Paraburkholderia > Paraburkholderia xenovorans_A. The sequence continues at coordinate 1,114 of NZ_JAQQBV010000007.1, read as the reverse complement.
ACCTTGCGTGACGCCGTCATCGGTGCCGCGACCGACCTTGAGTTGTTCGACGGCGACGCGCAGTTTCTCGGCGAACGCGTCATAGACTTTATCGTGCACATAGAAGCGATTCGTGCACACGCAGGTCTGACCGCTGTTGCGGTATTTCGACGCGATGGCGCCTGCGACGGCCGCATCCAGGTCTGCGTCGTCGAAGACGATGAACGGCGCGTTGCCGCCGAGTTCGAGCGACACTTTCTTGACGGTCGGCGCGCACTGCGCCATCAGCAGACGGCCGACTGGCGTCGAGCCGGTGAACGACAATTTGCGGACGATCGGATTACTGGTCATTTCCGCGCCGATTGCTTTCGGATCGCCGGTGATGACGTTGAATACGCCGGGGGGCACGCCGGCGCGTTCGGCGAGCACGGCGAGTGCGAGCGCGGTGAGCGGGGTGGCTTCGGCCGGTTTGACGATGATCGGGCAACCGGCCGCGAGCGCCGGGCCGACCTTACGCGTGATCATGGCTGCGGGGAAATTCCACGGCGTGATGGCGGCACAGACGCCGATCGGTTCTTTTGTGACGACGATGCGTTTGTCGCCCGATGGCGTGGGGATGGTGTCGCCGTTGATGCGTTTGCCTTCTTCTGCGAACCACTCCAGGAATGACGCGGCGTACTGGATTTCGCCTTTGGCTTCGGCGAGGGGTTTGCCTTGTTCGGTGGTGAGGATGGTCGCCAGGTCGTCGGCGTTTTCCAGCATCAGGTCATGCCATTTTTTGAGAATCGCTGCGCGGTGTTTGGCTGTTGTTGCTCGCCATGCTGGCCAGGCCGCGTTGGCCTGGTCGATCGCCCGGCGGGTTTCTGGTTGGCCCATCCGGGGGACTGTTGCGATTTTTTCGCCTGTGGCGGGGTTGCTCACTTCGAAAGTGATGCCGGTTTCGGCGGATTGCCATTCGCCTGCTATGTAGGATTTTGTTTTTAGAAGTGTTGGGTTTTTTAGGGTTTTCATTTTTTGGGGTTCTCGTTGTCTGGTATTGGGGTTTGTTGCCTGTGGTGTTGGGGGTTTTCTTTTTTTTTTGTGGTCTATTAGTGTTGCCCCTGTGCGGGGCGGCACTTACTTTCTTTGCCGCGGC
>NZ_JAQQBV010000006.1:0-268450 GCF_046030735.1 Paraburkholderia xenovorans | reverse complement strand
GTAAGCCGGGATACACCTTTACCTATCACGGCTTCTGCATGCTGCTGGGCGACCGCATATTTCTGATCGACTCGGAAAGCAAGCAGAGAAACGAGCTTACGTTATCGATACTCAACCAGCAGCACCGACGTCCGAATCGCTTTTTTTATGGTCTTTACACCGCCGTGGCGTCGTCGTCCTACAGACAGCCCTTTGCAACCCGGTTGATATTCCAGCACGTGACAACCGGCACGCTGGAGAGAAAGCATTTGCGCAACGCAACCGTCCTCTCGCCGGACGATCCATCGCTGCCGGTCGAAGTACGGCAATACCTCGTACGCGCGGGTGTCGAGACTATCTGGGGCGGGGAAGACTAGTCTGGAATGTGCTGCCTCGCGCTTGACGGTACGACACATGGTGGCGCATACGTTCGTTTTTCTGCGACTCGCGATCAAAAAATTTTCCTGCCCCTATTGACCTTCCCAGTGTGGCAATGCTTAAAGTCCACATCGCCACTTTCTTGAATCGGATCGGACTGAGTCGCCACCATGCGTCGCATCAAACTGTTCACTGCCGTTGCCGTACTCTTCACGCTGATCTTCAGTCAGTTGTGGGTGTCGGCATACGCATGCACAGCGGTAGGCCCGACGAAGCAGGTCGTTCAGGACGCGACCGTGACGCTATCCGCAAATCATCTCGATCTGCGCGACCCGCATACGGCCGCTAGTTGTCACCTGCATTGCAACAATCAGGCGCAGCCCGATCACGCAGATCTGCCGACACTCTCGCCGGCGGTCTGGCTGCCGCTCGCCTGGGGACATTCTTCCATCCTTGAGCTCGCGGTCCGTCCGGAGCGGCCCTCGCATCCCGAGCCTATTCTCCTGTCGGCGCCCCCTCCGCACCGCATCCTCTTCCAGGTGTTCCGAACGTAGCCCCTGGCGGCCGAGCCGGGTCGTGCCTGCATAAACCAGCACGCGCCCCTACTCGCCGCCGGGCCGTTCGTGCGCCTGTCGTCAAGCAGCAAATCAGGCGCCCCACGTCCGGGTAATCGAAATTTCCATTGAAGCCGAGAGGCTGCACGTGCGCCCTTGCGCGCGACTGCATCGCCTATCGGATCGATCTATCGCCGTCACTGCGCATCGGCGCAGGACGCTGTCGCCCGTACATTTTTTGAGGAAAGAATCATGAAAGCTATTGCCCTTCTGAACCGTGTCGTCGTCGCCACGCTGCTGGTTTCCGCTTCCGTCTCGGCTTTTGCAGGCGGCGGCGGTCCGCGCGGCTCCGCCCCGTATCCGCATGTCGATGCATCGTCGAATACCGCGAGTTCGCCGTCGACCGGCACCGCCAGCATTGCGCAGGGCAAGACGCGCGCGCAGGTGCGTGCAGAACTGCTGCAGGCCGAAGAAGCAGGCCTGATCCCGGTTCATCGAAACGACTACCCGCCGAGCGCCGAGACGATCGCCCACAACCGGGTGCGATTCCAGCAGATCGAACAGGCATGGAAGGCGAATGGCGTGACGACCACGGCAGAGAAGTAAGCGCCTGTCACGACCGCGATGGCATTTCCCAACCGAAAGACCATCGCGGGCAGTCTGGCCATGCACATGAACGCAAGACAAAACCGATGGCAAACGCGCCATCTCCTTCGCTTAGAAATGAACCATCAAGGAATCAACCATGAAACACACGTCGCTTATGAATCGCTCGTTGTTCGCGGCTTTACTTCTCTCGGCATCCGTCTCGGTCTTCGCCGGCGTGCCTGCTACAACGCAGCCCGCTGATGCAGTCGCCGCAACAGGCAGCCTGGGCAAGACGCGCGCGCAGGTACATGCTGAACTGATCCAGGCTGAGCAGGCCGGTCTCGTCCCAGCGGGCAGCACCCGCTATCCGGCCGGTCCCAGCCTGATAGCACGCAACGCCTACAACTTCCAGCAAGCCAGGAACTGGTGGGAAGCACACGGACAACGTGCAGCGTGGGGCGGTTGATCACGTTGCGTTAAATCTGAACCAGGGATTCCCGTTTGTGCGGCCCGCACCGCCAATCGTGCGGCCGCAACTGATCGCAGCCCGCCCGATTGGCGCGCCGCTGGGAGACTGGCTGAGATCAATACACCTTGAAGCGTTCGGTGCGTGCCATCACTGCCAGTCCGAAAACGGCAATACCCGCGAAGAACGCTGGCAACAGGAAGACATTGGGCAGGCCGAGGAATTCGACCCCTAAGCCACCCGCGATGCCGCCCAACGCCGAGGCGAGAGCCGTCGAACTCATGAAGATTGCCGACGCGGTCCCTACCGCGTTGGGAAGCAGGCGTTGAGCGACGATGATGCCCAACACCATGAATACGCCCCAAACCCCACCCATGAGGATCTGTCCGGCGAACATACCCGCAGCGGACGACCAGAGCGCAAAGCAGAGATTGGCAAACACTCCGATAGCAGCCGCGATACACATCAACCACACGTTGCCGAGCTTTCGGCCCAGCCCAATGCTGAAGGGCATGATAAGCAGCTCGATGAATGGCTGTATGCCGATGACCGCCCCTCGCACGGCGGGACTTAGCTTGAGGTGTTCCTCCATGTAGATCAGCAGGAATCCGTACTTCACCGGCTCCCCTGCGTAGACGAGGACGAAGAATACTGTGAACGTCAGCAGTGGAAGCATCGCACGCAGGCTGGAGTGATTCGCGGGTTCGCTCGCCGACTCCGGCTTGAGCTTGACGGTTGGGTTCAGCGTTCCGAGAGGCGCGATCTGTAGAAGCATGCAGATCGCGGTCATCCACAGCATCGGGCGCAGGCCATAGGCAGCGGCCAGCCACGCTCCTAAAACGGGTCCGACGATCCATCCACCGGTAAGCGCCATACGGATGATGGCAACGACACTTTCATTCGCGTCATCGGGCTTGTTGCTGAGTTCGTCATGGACAGCCGCAAAAATTTGCGAGGCGGTAGCACCGGAAACGGCCAGCAAAACGACGGCGATGATGAAGGTCATCCAGACCGAAGTAGCAAGGGCCAGCCCCGCCCAGCCCACAAAGCCCGCCACCGCACACATGCGAAAAAGACCGAGGCGATTGCCTGTGCGATCGGAATAGCGGCCGACGAAATATCCCGCGACTGGAGCGGCAAGGCTCGTCAAGTAATAGAGTCCCGCCAACGGCAGCGATGCGCCGAGTTCCTTCACCAGGAACAGAACGATCTGCGGCGCAGCCGCAGACGCGCCCAGACCCGACAGAAACATCGCAATCGTTGCGCCGAGAAAAAGTCGCGAAGTAGCCACCTGGCGCAATGCAGATCGACCACCGGTTCGCTCAGACATCGTGACAGATTGACTACCGCTTTGGTCGGACATCGTGAGGCGAACCCCCTGGTTATGTTCCTGAACTTGTTCGGCAGTGACGGTCGGCCCGGCGTGTACGTTGGAGATTATCGCAACCGCTTCCCGATTGCTACGGTCGTTCGATACTCAGGATGCAGGACGAATCATTTCGAATATCTCGCCGATCTGAGCGTAGTCGCCGCGGTAGCCCGCTCGCATGATCGGCTGCGCGGCATACGTATCGAACAGGCCATCCTTCAGATACGCCCTCTGGATATGCACGCCGACAACCTGACCAACCACCAGCCAGTTATCCGTCGGGTGACCGTGCAGATCGTGCAGGTGCGTAATCTGCAGCAGCTTGCATTCGAGCGCCGCAGGAGATTCGCCGACGCGCGGCACCGACACGTTGCGTCCCGCAATGGGCGTGACGCCCGCTAGCTGAAACTCGTCGACATCCGGCGCGACGGTTGCCGACGTGCGGTTCATCTGCTCGGCAAGCGGACGTGTCGCAAGATTCCACACAAACTCGCGCGTTTCTTCGATATTGCGAAGACTGTCTTTGCGGCCCTCGCTGCAGAAGCCGATCATCGGCGGGAATGCCGCGAACGCGCCGAAGAAACTGTATGGTGCGAGATTCAACTGTCCGCTCGACGAACTCGTCGACACCCAGCCAATCAGCCGCGGCGCGACAATCGCCTTAAACGGATCGTGGGGCAAACCATGGCCTGCCGCAGGATCATAAAATTCGACAGCCGACCCGAAATCGCCTAACTCAACTCCCAATTTACTGCTCATACGTATCTCCATGTCCCAACGTGGGCGAATGTAAGCTCGACAGGAACCTCCACTGACTTTTCCTGGAGAGGTTTTGACGATTACCGAAATCGTTTTTGTAAAATTCTACGCCACTTTTTTGGCACCCTCAAACTTATACAGTAAAATTACGAAATCGTTTTCTGTTCGTCATTCTGCACATTAGTCAGCCAAGGTTTCAGGGAAATGAAATGAACGTCCAGTAACTCGCAGCCGCGCTCAGACCTTCCATCCGCAACCGTTTCGAAGGCACTACCGCCCTCCTTCCGAAAGCTGTTCACTCCACCAGCGAGCTTGCCCTTCATGTCAATCGATTTCAAAATCATCAATCAATATATTGCGCATATAACGATCAATCGTCCTGATCGGCTCAACGCGCTGGATCTGGAGCACGACCGTTCTTTGGCGGCTGCCTGGAAACGGTTTAATGAAGATCCCGAATTGAAAGTTGCGGTGTTGGCCGGTTCGGGCGAACGCGCATTTTGTACAGGAGCGGATATCCTGGACTACATTCCGCATCGCCGGAGGATTGCTGAAAGTCAGGTCGACAATGCGACGATCAGCTTCGGTGGAATGACCGCGGACCGAGAAATATTAAAGCCGACCATTGCTGCAATTCATGGCTTTTGTGTGGCAGGTGGCCTCGAGTTGGCGCTAGCCTGTGACATTCGTATCGCCGCGCGCGACGCACGCTTCGCGTTGCCTGAAGTAAGGTGGGGGATCCTACCGGGAGGCGGGGGCACGCAGCGGCTCGGCAAGATCGTAGGCCTTGGCGTTGCAATGAGAATGATCCTGACCGGCGACGAGATAAGCGCTGACTTTGCGCTGAATTGTGGGCTGGTAACTCAGCTGGTCGAAAGGCATGAACTCGAAACCACCGCACTGAGCATCGCAGAGCGGATCGTAAAAAACGGTCCTTTGGCAGTGGCGGCAGCGCGACAGGCGCTACTGGCGAGTTTCGAGTTTCCAATAGAACAAGGTTTGGCCAAAGAGGCAGAACTTCAACGCGAGCTATTGCTGACCGAAGATGCGGCTGAAGGGGTTGCCGCATTTGCTGCGAGGCGTCAACCGGAATACAAAGGCCGCTGAATTCATTTGCGCATTCCTTCTCAATCGCCGTCTGCGAGCGAATGCGTTCGCGAAGATGAAGCACTCCGCCGGGCACGGGGCACGGCGGCAAAGAGCCTCTCAGTTCATTGAAGCACATGCCGCCGGCGTCGATCCGTACGATGACCGCCCCCGTTCGACCCAAGACGGTTAGCCACCGCGCTGCCTCACTCTCATCGTGTTGACAAACCCGCCGTCAACTCATCAAGGGAGGCCGTCTCACCACGCATCGGATGCATGAGTTCCAGTTGTTCGAGCTTGTGCAGTTCTTCGCGCAAGCGAGTCGCCTGGTCCTCCAGGACCTGCAGTTCCCGGTCTTCGGTTTGAACAAAACTGCCCGACTCCAGATAAGTACGATATTCCGCTCTCAGCACCTGAAGTGCAGCAAGGGTGCCCGGCCGGTTGAAAATACCCCAGAGCTTCGCGTGCCGGTGAGCAAGCGCTGTGCGGGTTGGCGTGAGGAAACTCGGGTAGCGGTGCCTTAGCCTTCGGATAACGTTAGTAGTCAAAGTCGGCAGTTCTGCAAGTTCAGCACGTTCGAGCAAGCCCTCGCGGCGAAGGCTCAGTCGGCCGATGGCCGACGTGATCTGTTCGAGCAACTTGCGCAACTCCGCCTGTCGTTCCTGGATTTGGCCATAGGTAAGTTCGGCCAGCGCTTCCGTCTGGCAACCCTGGGGGCTGTCCTGCTGCTGGATGTTCTGCTGCGAGGGAGTGTCTTGAGTCATAGACGAGCAATATCGTAATGAGCAGTCGGTATTCCCGACAGCCAATGTTATGTATGTCTTACCTACATTGACAGGATATCGGCCAATCTTTGAGTTCTCTTGATCGCAAAGCGATGTCTGCGGCAAATTGCCCTACCCCTGAGATCGAAGATCTTTCAGGCTTTAAAAAAACAACGGAAAGCGGATCGTTACACCTACATAACATTCAGGTTTCAGAAACCAAAGTGAAAGATCCAACCGTCTTATTACGTTCTGCCTCGGCAGAAGACAGTGCCATCATCGCGAACTTGCACACTTCGAGTTGGCAGTCGGCTTATCGCGTGCTCTTACTTGCCGAGTACCTTGATGAAAAAAGTTGCGTCGGAATACGGCCAGCGTACATCCAGGCATCGCCAGGCCGGCCACGGCGATGTTTCGCAAAGTACTGGGAGTCGCGCCTAACAAGTACTTCAAATGATCTTTTCCCGAGGCGTCGGCCCACAACGGTCAAACGCTATTCTTCAACGCAGCCGCTCGACGAAGACTCAGAATGGGATGAGCAATCCATCGCAAAGTGCACACAATCCGGTTTCACCGAGGCGTTCAACGCCTGAGTTTTCTCCGCGGCGAACCCGCGTTCGCCGAGGCTCCCGCGAACTGCAATTCCCGCGTCGTGTCGGTCACAAAAGAACGAAGCCACGCATTCTGCTCGTCGTCGTTTTGCGCTGCCTTCCAGATCATGAATACGCGAAAGGCCGGCACGGTGATTGGGACCGGGCTCACCGTCAAGCGCGCAATTCGTGCGTAAGCATGGGCTGCGAAGGTTGGCAACGTGGCAATGGCATCGCTATAAACAAGCGTTGCGAGCATGCCTGAAAAGTGAGTAAACGACGCCGAGACCCTGCGCGGAATACCCTCGTTTTCCAGCAGGTCGTCGACGAAACCACGGCGGCCGTCGTACGACACGCGCACGTGGTGATGCAGAAGATATTCGTCGCGTGTGATCGGGCTTTTCAGGTTCAAACGCACGCCATCGTAGAGACACGAATACGACGACGAAAATAGAATCTGCGACGAATAGCGCGAGCTGAGCGCTTTCGGCTCGGAGCACAAAACAAGATCCACTTCGCGCTCGTCGAATGCCGACTTCCACAGCGAACTGTTGGTCTGGTGAAACGCGAATCCCACCGAAAGGCTGCGTGACTGCGCTTCGTTCACCAGCATCGGCGACACGCAACTCTCGATGTCGTCCGACATCGCAATGTTGAACACGCGGCGAGAAGTCTCGGCAGCGAACTGCTTGCGCCCGTCGATCAGTGTGGAGACCGCGCCGAGCGCCTCGCTGACTGTCGGCGCGAGTTCGAGTGCGCGGCGCGTCGGCGCCATGCCGCCGGTGCCTCTGACGAACAGGTCGTCGCCGAACTGTTCTCGCAGGCGCTTCAACGACGAACTGACCGCTCCTTGCGTGAGGCTCAGGATCTCCGCGGTGCGCGTCACGCTGCGCTCGTTCATCAGACACTGGAAGACCACGAGCAGGTTCAGATCCATCCTGCTGATATTAGCCACATTAATGATGGTCATTTTTAACATTCGTTTGATTGAATTCGCTTCCGATTTCTACACTGAGCCACTCAGTCATGCAACCGCAGTTTCGGGAGATCTGGATGAAACAGACAACGATGGATATCAGCCTGGCCGCCGATCACGCGGTGGCCGGGCACGGGGTCGATTTACGCAAGCGGGCGCTCGCGGTCGGAATCGGCAATTTCATGGAGTGGTTCGATTTCGCCATCTACGGATACTTCGCGGCGATTATCGGCAAAACCTTTTTCCCATCGACCGCACCGGGCATTTCGCTGCTGTCGTCGCTTGCGGTGTTCGCGGTCGGCTTTCTCGCCCGCCCGCTCGGCGCGCTCATACTCGGTCCTCTCGGCGACCGGCTCGGACGGCGCGCGGTACTCATCGTCACGGTCTTCGGGATGGGCCTGTCGACCACACTGATCGGCCTGTTGCCGGGGTACGCCACGCTCGGTCTCGCCGCGCCTGTCCTGCTGGTGCTGTTGCGCTTCGTGCAGGGGATGATGGTCGGCGGCGAGTGGTCGAGCGCGGGCATCTACATGGTTGAAAGTGCGCCGCGCGACCGGCGTGCGACCGCCGCGAGCGTCATCACGGGCACAGCGGGCGCGGCGTTTCTGTGCGGCACGTTCATCGCAGCGGTGATCTCGGTGTCGTTGCCGGAGGCCGCCGTGGCTTCGTGGGGCTGGCGGCTGCCGTTCGTCGCATCGGTTTTCATGACGGCGGTGGCGATCTACATCCGGCGGCGTCTGGGCGACACGCCGGTCTACGAAGAAGTGCAACGCCAACGCGCGACGCACGCGACGACGCCTCCGGCGCGCGGCGAATATTCGCGGGCTATCGTGATGACGCTCGCGTTCTCGGCACTCTTCGGCGTCTCGCTCTACTACTTCATCACCTACGCCAATAACCATCTGACCCAGACAGTCGGATTGCCGAAGTCCACGTCCCTCTGGCTGTGCAGCATCTCGCTGGTCCTGTACACGATATTTCAGCCGCTGGTGGGCCGACTGTCCGACCGCATCGGCCGACGTCCAATGGTGCTCGCGTCGGCACTCGGCCTGACGGTTCTCGCCTATCCGATCTTCATGCTGCTGAACACCGGGAACATCGTGGCGATTCTCGTGGGTCTGATCGTGCTCGCGGCACTCGTTGCGGTAACAGCAGTCATGGACGTGGTGTTGCTCGTGGAAGTGTTCCCGGCCTCGATCCGTTCGACCGGCGCGGCACTCGGTCACAACATCGCGCTCGCGGTGCTCGCGGGACCTGGACCGTTTATCGCGGCTGCGTTGATCCAGTTCACCCACAACCCGAACATTCCCGCATGGTATCTCGCAGGGGTGTCGCTGCTCTGTTTCGTCATCCTGTATTTCACACTGCCCGAGACGCGGCAGAAAGACATCGCGCAAGGCTAAAGGTGTCGTTCAAATTCAATTCAAGCTGGAGTGTTTGTGATGTTTAAAGCTGCTGTCATTCAGGCGTCGTCGATTCCATTCGAACCCATGAAGAGCGCCGAAAAAGCCACCGATCAGATTCGCCGCGCCGCTCGCGAAGGCGCGACGCTCGCCGTATTTCCTGAGGCATTTCTCGGCGGCTATCCGAAGGGGGCGTCGTTCGGCACGGTGGTCGGCAAGCGAACCGACGCGGGCCGCTCGCATTTTCTCCGCTACATGGAGGGCGCGGTGACGCTCGACGGTCCTGAGCTTGCGCTGCTCGCCGAGGTCGCGACGGAAACAGGGGTGCACGTGGTGATGGGCGTGATCGAGCGCTCGGGCCGCACGCTCTATTGCACGAGCGTGACGCTGGTGCCGGGGAAAGGCATGGCTGGCTACCATCGCAAGCTGATGCCAACCGGGCAGGAACGCATTATCTGGGGCTTCGGGGACGGCTCGACGATCGCGCCAGTCGACACATCGCTCGGTTGCATCGGTACGGTGATCTGCTGGGAGAACTACATGCCCGCGCTGCGGCAGGCCATGTATGCGCAAGGCACGGAGCTGTATTGCGCGCCGACTGCGGACGATCGCGCGACCTGGGCGCCTTCGATGGTGCACATCGCGCTCGAAGGCCGCGTGCACGTGCTGAGTGCATGTCAGGCGATCCAGTTACGAGAGTATCCGCCGTTCTATCGCGAGGACCTCTGCCTGGAAGCGGGCGACGACGATTTCATCATGCGCGGCGGCAGCATGATCGTCGATCCGCTCGGCAAGGTGCTCGCCGGACCCGTGTTCGACACGGAGACGATTCTGTATGCGGACATCGATGTCAGTCTTGGCCGCGCGAGCAATCTGGACTTCGATGTGGTCGGCCACTACTCGCGGCCGGAGGTGTTTCAGTTGTCAGTCAATACCGCGCCGATGCCGCCGGTGACGTTCACGGCGGGGTGACCCGTCAAACGAAGCCTGAATAACACCGATCGCTCGATAAGCGTCACGTCAGGTAACGCCACAGCTACTATCGAGCCGGATGATCCGGTCCGTCACGTCGAAGATACCGGTCGTCGCCGCGAGTCCTGGCTATGCGGACGCAAATTCATTCGCGGTCATGTTCAAACGGGCGCTGCACGTCACACCGCAGCGCTGTCAAATGTTATCCACGTCGGCTTGCGCGACGTCTGCCGATAGTTGAAACGTCGATAATGGTCACTCACCGTTCAACAAGTGCGTGATTTCCTGCCCGGTGCTCGCGATATGTTTTGCCAGCACGTCCTGAACCCCTCTGATATTGCGCTTCCTGCACAGGGAAATAATCGTTCGGTGATCATCCTGTGAGGCCGTTTTGTAATCCGATCGAGCCCAAAGTAATCGCAGGTAGGGCTCGAAGGCGAGACGCAGCTTTTCAAGCGTTGCCAACGTACGCGGCCGTTCCGCCTTGGCATAAAGCCGTGCATGAAAGTCTACGTTCAGCGCGAGCTGCTCGGTCATCGTGCGAGTCTTATCAAGCTTGCGCACAATTTTATCCACCGCAACGAAATCGTCTTCATCGAGGCGCGGCATTGCGTGTGCAATCAGCATGGTCTCGACTGCAATCCGAAGTTCAACTATTTCGTTGACATCGTCGGGTGACAGCGACGCCACCACAGCGCCTCGCCGCGGCACGATTTCGACGACGCCTTCCTCCGCCAGCAGCCGGAAAGCCTCCCGCACAGTGACCTGACTGACGCCAAACTGCTTCGCTATCGCATCCTGGCGCAAGGACTCCCCCTGTTTCAGCACAGAGCGGAATATCGCCTCGCGTAACGCATCCGCCACCACACCCGAGATCGGCTGTCGCTTTTCCTGGAAGGACTGAGCGAGCGAAGTAAGTTGTTCCATAGGGTTTCCACGTAGCGAAAATGACGATGTCAATATGTTGACACAAATTTTCGTTCGCGCTAGTTTACCGATCATCGATTAATGATTATCGATAATTTATGGAGCCTGGCATGGCACTTGACCTGACCCGATTCAAAGCGCTGACGTTCGATGTGTATGGAACCCTGATTGATTGGGAACCCACGATCATCTCGTTGTTCCAGAGCGTCGCCGACCAGTACCACGTCGAACTTTCACGCGAACAACTACTGCTGGAATTCGACCGCGCCCGCGCGCAACTTCAGCGCATCCGCCCTGCGCTGCTCTACCCCGAGGTGCTCCGTCGCGCCTATAACGAGTTCTGCGAGCGATACAGCATCCCGACAAACGATGCTGAGCGCGAAGTGTTTGCCAACGCAGTGATGTTGTGGCCCGCCTTTCCGGATGCAAAGGAGTCACTGGCTTACCTGCACTCGCACTTCAAGATTGGCTTGCTGAGCAACATCGACAATCAATCGCTTTCGTACTCGACGCGAAAACTGAATCTGAATGCCGACGTCATTGCCAGCGCGGAAAACGTCGAAGCCTACAAACCTGACCACGACCATTTTCACGCGGCGTTCAAGCGCTTCGAGGATATGGGAATCAATCGGAGCGAGATCCTGCACGTCGCTCAAAGTCTGCGCGCGGACGTCATTCCCGCCAACGACCTTGGCATCCATTGCGCGTGGATCAAGCGGCCGGGCCGTAGCCTCGGTTCGCGTCCCGAAGATGCGAAAGGTGCCGTTCCGGACATCACTTTCGACACGCTCCAGGAACTCGCCGCGCATCATCGCGCCCAGCTCGCCATCTCCACAAACTAGGGGATCCGCCATGAACTGTCGTCCCGCACGCTCATTGCGCTGGGCCCGTATCGTCGGCATTGCTTGCACGCTTTCTTTCTTCGGAATCGTGCCGGCCAGTGCGCAGACCGCGGATTCCGCCATGGCTCGCATCAAGGCACACGATGAGGTGGTAATCGGTTACCGGCAATCGAGTATCCCTTTCTCCTACCTCGACGCGAATCAGAAGCCCACCGGCTACACAATCGACCTTTGTCTGACAGTCGTGGATTCGCTCAAACGGCAACTAGGCCGCCCGAATCTGAAGGTGCGTTTTGTGCCGGTCGATCTGAGCACAATCATTCCTCTGCTGCAGAACGGCAGTGTCGATATGGAGTGCGGTTCGACGGTTCATACGCTGAAGCGGGCAGCCCAGGTCGATTTCTCATTCGTCACGGCAGCCGCGGCGGACCAGCTTCTGGTTAAGGCCGATTCGAAGATCAAGGAGTTTGAAGACCTCGCCGGCAAAGCGCTGGCGGTTCCTGCCGGGTCGACAAACGCGGCCCTTGCGCAGTCGATCAATGCCCAAAAGAAGTTGAATATCCGCTTTGTCCTTGTCAAGGATCAGGCTGAGGGCTTCCTGACGGTCAGCACCGGACGCGCCGATGCCTATATGTCCGACAACGTGATCCTGTACGGACTGAAGAAGCGCGCGAACGACGCGAACGCTTTTCGCATCAGCGGCAGATCGCTTTCGTACCTGCCCTACGGAATCGTGGTGGCGCCGAATAACTCTGCTCTGTTGAACGTCATCAACGCAACGCTGGCTGAGGATTTCAAATCGGGCCGAGCTGCCGGGCTGTACACCAAATGGTTTTCCCAGATCGGGATGCCTCTCGATCAGTCAGTACAACAAATATTTCAGGTGGATTCGATCCCGGGTTGATGAGCCGACCTGTTAGCTCTGTATCCAGGAATCGTTGACTGGCGGCAGACGGCCGCCAGTCAACCACTCAAGTGGAGTAGACATGAATTATCAGTGGAGTTGGAGCGCCTTCTACGACGTGTCCAGCGACGGCATTTCAACCTACGCGCACAACCTGTTCTGCGGCGCGGGGTGGACCGTCGCAACAGCGCTGGTGTCGGCGGTCATCGCGCTGTTCGTGGGCGTCATCGTCGGCTTGCTGCGCGTCTCGACGAGTCGATTCAGACAACGTGCGGGAGCGGTCTACGTCGAATTGTTCCGGGATATCCCGCTTCTCGTCCAGATATTTATCTGGTACTTCGTGGTCCCCGAGCTTTTGCCCCGCGCAACTGGAACGTGGATCAAAGCCCTCGAATATGGATCGTTCTTCACCGCGTCGGTATCGATCGGTTTGTACACAGCGGCGCGGGTCGCCGAGCAGACACGGGCGGCCATCACGGCACTGCCCAAGGGACAACTGATGGCGGGTCTCGCACTCGGCCTGACAAGAGCGAAGGTCTTCCGGCTGATCATCCTGCCGCAGGCATTCCGCCTGATGATTCCGCCGCTGACTTCCGAGTTGGTCAACCTGGTCAAGAACACGTCTATCGGCATGACTATCGGACTCATGGAATTGACGGCCAGGGCAAGAGAAATGCAGGAAACGACCTTTCACACCTTTGAAGCGTTTTCAGCGGCGACCGCTGGATATCTTTTGATCAATCTGGTCCTCATCGGGATGATCCGGATTTTCGCCGTCGAAAGAAAAAATCGTAAGGAGCGAGCCGCACGTTCACCGCAAGCCCAGGAAGTCCTGTCATGAACACGATGAATTTCAGCGCGATTACATCCAACCTGTCCTATCTGATGATCGACGGATTTAGCCTGACGATCAAACTGACCGTCCTGTGCGCCCTGACGGGCCTGGTCCTGGGCACGGTCCTCGCCGTGATTCGCCTGTACGGGCCACGATGGACACAGACCCTGGTTGCGAGCTATGTGAATCTGGTCCGCTCGATTCCGTTGATCCTCGTCATATTCTGGGTCTACTTCCTCAGCCCGTACGTCGTCGGCTGGGTGGTGGGTTCCGCCAACCCTGTACAGGTCAATGCTTACGTGTCGGCCTTCGTGACTTTCAGCCTGTTCGAAGCCTGCTACTACTGCGAAATCATCCGGGCCGGCGTGCTGGCGGTCCCGAACGGACAGGCATCGGCGGCACGCGCACTCGGCTTGAACGGCGTTCAGGTGCTCGCGTCCGTGATCTTGCCTCAGGCTGTCCGGCATACGGCACCGATCCTGATCCTGCAAGCGATCGTGCTGTTTCAGGACGTCTCTCTCGTCTATGTACTTTCGCTGACCGACTTTGTCGGCGCTGCCACGCAGATTGCGCAGCAACAGAACAGCATGGTTGAGATGTACGTGTTCGTGGCCCTGGTCTACTTCATCACCTGTTTTCTGTGTACCAAGGGCGTGCGTCGACTTCAACTTCGTCTCGCTACCCATTAAGGAAGGAGCCATCACGTCATGATCCGCATCGAACACGTTTCAAAGCAATACGGAAATTTCAAGGTTCTCGACGACTGCTCCACCACGATCGAGGAAGGCGAAGTCGTCGTCGTTTGTGGTCCCTCGGGTTCCGGAAAATCGACTTTGATCAAATGTATTAACGCCCTCGAACCGTACGGCAGTGGACATATTTTTTTCGACAATGTCGACGTGGGACTCAAAGGAACAAGTCTTCCGAAGTTGAGGGCCAGAGTCGGAATGGTATTCCAGCATTTCGAGCTCTTTCCCCATCTGTCGATCCTCGAGAATCTGATACTCGGACAGATAAAAGTACTCGGGAGAGACCGCGACGAGGCCGCTCAGAAATCGATGAAACTGCTTTCGCGAGTGGGATTGAGCAATCAGGCCGCCAAATATCCTGGGGCGCTTTCCGGTGGGCAGCAGCAGCGTGTGGCGATTGCCCGGGCACTGAGCATGAACCCGGCGGCAATTCTTTTTGACGAGCCGACTTCGGCCCTCGATCCGGAGATGGTGAGCGAGGTTCTCGACCTCATGGCGGAACTGGCTCGTGAAGGCATGACCATGATCATCGTGACCCACGAGATGGGCTTTGCACGGCGAGTCTCCAACCGCGTGATCTTTATGGACCGCGGCCGAATTGTCGAAGACGTACCCACACAGCAGTTCTTCGACATGCCCCATTCGGACAGGGCAAAGGACTTTCTTTCAAAGGTTCTGCACGACTGACGCGTGCCCGGCATTCCGCTGCGCCACACCTAACGCTATTGGCCTTACACCGTCCTGAATCATGACAGTACAAACTTCTGAATTAGCCGACTTCATCTCGCCCGTTCCATCCGATGTGATCGACGCCGCCGGGCGACTGCGCAATGTCGCCATCCATACGCCGCTGCTGCAATCGGATCGCCTGGATGCCCTCGTCGGCGGAACGGTTTTCGTGAAGCTGGAGAGCCTGCAACGCACGGGCGCCTTCAAGTTCCGCGGCGCCTACAACAGTATGTCCCGTCTTGATCGCAGCCGCTGTCCGCTGGGGGTTCTCGCCTACTCGACAGGAAACCACGGCCAGGCGATCGCTACCGTTGGCAAGCTCCTCAATATCCCGGTAACGGTGGTGATGCCGTCCGACGCGCCCCATGTGAAAGTGGAGAAAGCACGTGATCAAGGCGCGAAGGTCGTCCTGTACGATCGGAAGACGGAAAGCCGCGAAGCAATCGCCGCGCGATTGGGCGCCTCGGGAGGCTATGCGCTGATCCCCCCAGGCGATCATCCGCATGTTATCGCCGGTCAGGGGACGGCGGCATTCGAGGCGCTCAATGCTCTGCCTGCGAACAGTACTCAGGTGATCCTCGTTCCTTGCGGCGGCGGCGGCCTGGCCGCAGGAACCAGCCTCGCAGTTGACGCCGTCAATTCAACAGCGGAAATCTGGGCCGCAGAGCCTGAAAACTGCGATGACATGCGACGTTCGCTCGAATCCGGCGCGCGCGAAGTCAATCAGCCGAACGCCACCTCCCTCTGCGATGCGCTGCTCGCACCGACGCCCGCCGCGCTCCCCTTCTCAATCAATCAGCGTCGACTGAGCGGTGTCGTGACAGCCGACGATTCGACCGTATTGAACGCGATGCGTGTCCTGTTCGAAGAGTTCCGCGTAGTCGTTGAACCGGGCGGCGCCATCGCTATTGCATCGCTCCTCGCCAATCCGTCGCTACTCCGCGGCCGACAGGCAGTCGTGATCGCGTCCGGAGGGAACGTCGATCCCGAATTGTTCATCCGCGCAATCTCCTGACGCTTGTCCTATCCAGGTGAATACGTTCACACCGCCATCCAACCACCGAGTAATGAAATGAGCCCTATCGAAGAGAAATTCGCGAAGCTGTCTACCGACCATGCCCCCGGCCAGGAAGTGCGCCAGCATCGAGGCGGGCTGGAATCGCTGCTGCGCGGCGAGAATTTGAGCGGCACACCAGTGGATTTTTCACACGGCGACGTGAACCCCAGCGCCTTCGTCCCCACGCCTGGTTCGCTGGCAGCGTTCGTCAAGGGCGTCGAACGCGGCGGTGAGCAGGCGTACACCGAGTACCGAGGTGGCGCCGAGTTGCGCGATCGCGTGGCTGCACACCTGGCTGCGTTCACTTGCCGGCCTTTGTCGGGTGCCGATGAGCTGATCATCACGCCCGGCACGCAGAGCGCGCTGTTCCTGGCCATCGCCGCGACGGTCACAGTCGGCGACAAGGTCGCCATCGTGCAGCCCGATTATTTCGCGAACCGCAAGCTGGTCGAGTTCTCCGGTGGCGAGGTCGTACCCGTGCGACTGGACTACCTGAATAACACGACGAGCGCAGGCCTTGACCTGAATCAGCTCGAAGCAGCGTTCAAAGCCGGCGTCAAGACCTTCCTGTTCTCCAATCCGAACAACCCTACCGGCGTTATCTATTCAAAGGATGAGATCGAGCAGATCGCCGCGCTCGCCAACCGGTACGGGGCAACCGTGATCGTCGACCAGCTCTATTCCCGCCTGCTCTATACCGGAGCGACGTACACGCATCTGCGCGCGTCGCAGATCAGCGCCGACAACGTCGTGACGATCATGGGGCCGTCCAAGACCGAGTCGCTCAGCGGCTATCGCCTCGGCGTGGCCTTCGGTCCGAAGCACCTTGTCGACAGGATGGAGAAGCTCCAGGCCATCGTGTCCCTGCGGGCGCCGGGCTATTGCCAGGCGGTTCTGCGCACCTGGTTCGAAGAACCGCGGGGCTGGATGCAAGAACGTATCGCCCAGCATCAAGCCATCCGCGATGACCTGTTCGAGTTGTTTTGCTCCGTAGACGGCATGGCCGCACGTGCACCCGAGGCGGGCAGCTACCTGTTCCCACGCCTGCCCGCGATGTCCGTCCCGCTGCACGATTTCGTCCGCATTCTTCGCCATCAGGCCGGGGTGATAGTGACGCCGGGTACTGAGTTCAGCCCTTACGCCATCGATAGCATCCGTCTAAACTTCTCCCAGAACCATGCTGCTGCCGTGCAAGCCGTCGAGCGCACTGCACAACTGATCAACCGCTATCGCGCCTGAGTGCATAGGAGATGTATCGTGACAACCCGCAAAGCCTTCTCGAGCGACCGGACGCCACCGCCGGCCGGCACCTACAGCGTGGCCATCCAGGCGCAGGGGCTGGTTTTCCTTGCGGGGCAAACCCCGCGCGACCGGGACAACGTACGCCACGGCGACAAGCCCTTTGAGGTTCAGGCGCGCATGACCCTGGACAACCTCGAGGCAGCCGCCAACGCCGCGGGGTTGTCCCTAAAGGATGCAGTCAAGGTCGGTGTGTTTTTGAAGAATCCGTCGGATGCGAAGGCGTTCGATGCGGTCTATGCCGAATACGTCTGCGACCCGCCCCCTGCCCGCACGCTCGTCCAGTCGAACCTGCCGGGCTTCGATATCGAGGTAGACGCCGTGCTGCTCGCACGCGACGCCTGAACGGCCGACGGGCGGCGCACGTGAACGTTCGGCCATTACCCGTCGCGAGTCGATCGATTGCATCCCGTGAAAAGTTACGTATAATTGAGCGCGTACTCACTCTATATTTGCACACAGATCCATGGCACGGCCTTTAAGTCCAGAGAAGCGATATGCCCTGCTGTTGTCCGCAACGCAGGCTGTTTCTGAACTAGGCGTACTGGCCAGCACGTCGAGCATTGCCCGGGGCGCAGGCGTGGCCGAGGGCACCTTGTTCACGTACTTCGAGAACAAGGAAGTACTGTTCCAGGAAATCTATCTGCACCTCAAGCAGAGCCTCGCGCAAACCATCATGCCGGACTATCCGCACGACGCAGACTACGCGCAACGCATGGAGCACGTTTTCCAGCGCTATGTGAGCTGGGGCCTCGCCAACGCCGCTGGACGGTTCGCCCTCGCGCGGCTCACCGCATCCGGGCACATCCTGGACGAGACCAAGGCGCAGGGTATGGAGCCCTTTCGGGAGGTGTCCCGGCTGATGCAGGATGGCGTGCGTGACGGCGTGCTGGTAGATGCGCCGATCGCTTTCCTTTCGTCCGTGATCGAGCACATTGCAGATACGACGATTGATTACGTAGACAAGCATCCCCGCAAAGCCAGGCATCACCGGCAACTGGGATTTCGTATGCTGTGGCGGGCAATCACGCAGTAAAAATTTTTCGACCATTATTGAGTGATCACACACTCAATATCTATAAGGAGATGTTATTCATGTCCATCCAGAAGTGGTTCATTACCGGCGCGTCCGGCGGCCTCGGCGTTGCCCTCACGGAAAAGGTGTTGGCCCAGGGGCATTCTGTGATTGCTGCGGTTCGCCGCGTCGATGCCATGCAGGCGCTCAAGCAGAAATATCCGGAACTGCTCGAGTTGGAGGCCGTCGATTTGATGAGCCGCGAGCAGATTCAGGCCGCCGCGGCACGCCATCCCGATGTCGACGTGGTCGTCAACAACGCCGGCGGTGCGGTGATCGGCGCAATGGAGGAAATGACCGAGGCGGACATCGAGCAGCAGATCGGGCTGAATCTGCTCGCGCCGATTCATGTCACGCGCGCGTTCCTTCCCGCATTGCGCAGCAAGAAGCGCGGCACGTTCATCCACGTCAGCAGCGTAGGCGGACGTGCCGCCTTCCCGAGCGGCTCGTTGTACCACGCGGCGAAGTTCGGCCTTGAGGGTTTCGCCGAGGCGCTGAACCTGGAAATCGCCGAGTTCGGCATCAAGACCATCGTCATCGAACCGGGGTCCATCAAGACCGGCTTCGTGGCCAATATCCGCTGGACTGACGAACTCGACGCTTACAGGGACGGTGCGGTCGGCAACCTGCGCCGTCAGGTCAAGGAAGTCGGCGACGAATACGCTTCAGGCGACCCCGTGAAAATGGCCGACGCCATCTATACGATCAGCCAGTTGCCGGAACCGCCGCTGCGTACCGTCCTCGGCGGAGATGCGTATGCGGTGCTGGAAGGTGGCTATACCCAGAGCCTCACCGCGCTGAAGGCGCAGAAGGAACTCGCCGAATCCGTGATGTTCGCCGGCAAGGCCGGATTCAATCCGCTGTAAGCATCGCGACTGGGTTATAGCGCCGCACATGTAGCAATGTGCGTTGCCGACGGCGAGGACCGCGTTCGCGGGACTTGCCGTACGGCATCGGCATCACTCCACACGCTCAGCCGACATCCAGCCGTTCGCGACGCTTGCCGCGGCAATCTGCTTCGCAATCGAATCGCCCAGCTTTTTCGCATCGGTGGCCACGCTGTCGTGTTTCGCCTCGGACACGCCATGAAGCGATGCGCCCGTCGCCGCAGCCATCGCAACATGCCCCGCTGCCGCACCGACACCCGCTGTTTCCGCTATGCCCGGCATGTGGCCGCTGTCGGCGTCGGCGGAGAAGCTTTGCAGCGGCATCGGTGTTCCGTTCGCGGGCTGGTACAGGACCTCGACCGATGCACCCACTTCGCTCTTGCCGGCGCCAAGACCGATCAACATCCGACGGCGACGCTTGCCTTGATCGATCGTATTGAAGTTACCTTCGACGATCAGCGCGCTCTGATTCGCCGGTACAGGACCGTCCACGCGCACCGCGCGCAGCCCTTTCGATTGCAACTCCCGCACGATTTCATCAGCGACCTGTTCGCGTGTAGCCATCGCCGTCCGATATTGCTGTTGCGCCGACGATTCGCCGCTCATCGCCGTGCTCAGTTTCGTTGCGATGCCGCTGTCCATTTTCACCTGGTCGGACGTAGCATCGAACGAATACACGTAGATGACGTCGGCGCGAACGTGCGGCGCAGCGCTGACTTCTGTTGTGCCGGGTGCGGCCGACGCACAGCCGCTCAGCAGCAGCGACGCCGTCACGAACGCCGTGGCCGCCAGATGTTTCGCGTTGCGAGCGAGGGAGTTGATTGAGGTTTGCATGTCGATCCTGCCTTGTGCACTGTCGTGCCGAAAATTGTCGGGGAGATGTCGCCGACAATCGTTCGATCCACAGGATCGCAAACTATCGGAGATCGCTTCTGCGTGAGTTCGCGCTGTCTGAGAAATGCGCCACAACTCACAGAGGCGATTATGGGAGGGAGCGCCTCTGCACGCTATCCACGAATTATGTCGCCCCATGTCGCCGGCCTTTGCGAAACGGGCGTTTCTATGCGGAGCGCGGGCCCAGCGGCAACATGACGAGCGTCTCGAGACCTCCGCCTTCACGCGCGCGAAACTGTAGCGTGCCGCCGTGCAGGCGCGCGATGCGCTCGACAATCGCGAGCCCGAGCCCTGTGCCGCCCGAATGAGTTCGTGCATTTGCGCCGCGACTGAACGGCGCCTTGAGCTTTTCCATGTCCTCTGCCGTGATGCCGCTGCCGCGGTCGCAAACGGCGACGTACGCGGCATCGCCTTCGGTCCACGTCCGCACGGCGAGACCCGAGCGGCCATAGACGATCGCGTTCTGCATCAGGTTCATCAGCAGTCGCATCAGGCTCACGGGTCGATACGCAAACACGGGAACTGCTTCGAGCGACAGGTCGAATTCGTGTCCGAGCCCGGCAAAATCCGCGGCAAGACGACCGATCAGCGCGTTGAGGTCGCCCGGCTGCGCGGCCTCGCGCTCACCGCTTCCGGCGTAGTCCATGAACTGCTGAAGAATCGTGTCGATGTGATCGAGGTAGCGCTCCGCCGAAGCGAAAAATGTGTCGTTGGCGCCGCGCGGAACCGCCATCGCCATCGCGAGACGCAGCTTGGTGAGCGGCGTGCGGATGTCGTGGGACACGCCCGCGAGCATCAGCGCGCGCGTCGCTTCCGCTTCCTGCAAAGCCTGAGTCATCTGGTTGAATGCGCTGCTGACCTGGGCGATTTCCGTCGGACCGTCGGTAGGGAGCGCGACAGGAGGCTCCCCCGCACTCACGTGCCGTGCGGCGCGCGCCAGATCCTTCAACGGACGGTTGATGTGCAACTGGATCAGATAGCCCGTCAGTGCCGCCAGCAACGCGAGGCCCACGGAAAGCGCAAGCGTCGTGGCAATTCCGCTCGCCTGCGCATCCTCGGTCATCGGCAGCGCGATCCAGCTGGCCTCGCCGGCGACGTGCACGCGAATCCACAGCCGCTCGCCGTCGCCGGTCTGCCAGCGCACCTGAATGTCCGGCGGCAGATAGTGCTGCAGCGCGCCGATAAAGACATCGCGTTGCCATGTGCGAAAAAAGCGGACCGCGCTGCGTTGCGGTCCGGCCTCGAGATGGTCGGGCGGCGCTGTCGGACCGCCGAGACGCGCCACCGCCGCGCGGCCTTCGTCGGCGGGCATGGACGCCAGCACGCCGTCGAGCGTCTTCACGTAGTCGGAAAAGATGATCGCCGCGCGGTCGATTCGCGGGCGCTGCACGAAATGCAGCAGCACGGTGAACGAGCACGCCTGAGTGAGCGCGACCAGCGCCACCAGCAGCGCGATATTGCGCGCCAGCAGCGAACGCGGCAGCCATCTGGCGCGTTGCCTTGGACGTATTGGCGCGTTCACGACTCGACGCCGGCCACGAGCATATAGCCGACGCCCCACACGGTCTTGATGAAGCGCGGTTTCGACGGATCGTCTTCGACGATCTGGCGAAGCCGCAAGATCTGCACGTCGATGCTGCGATCGAGTGCATCGTGGTCGCGCCCGCGCGCCCGCGCAAGCAGGTTCTCGCGACTCACCGGCCGATTCGGCGACGAACCCAGTGCGTGCAGCAGCAGCATCTGCGCGGAGTGCACCTCGACAGGCTCGCCGCAATGCAACAGCGTTTGCGTGCCGACGTCGAACTGATATTCGCCGAAGCGCAGTGTCTGCGACGTGACGGTCGGCTCGCCCGCGGCCATTTTCTGGCGGCGCAGCAGCGCACGGATTCGTGCGACGAGTTCGTCCGGAAGGAAGGGTTTCGCGAGGTAATCGTCGGCGCCGGTTTCGAGGCCGACCACGCGGTCGACCGGATCGCCTTTCGCGGTCAGCATGAGAATGGGCAGCGTCTGTCCTTCGGCGCGCAGCCGCCGGCACACTGTGAGACCGTCTTCGGGCTCCATCATCAGGTCCAGCACGAGCAGGTCGTAGGGTTCGCGCTGCAGGTAGCGGTCGAGCTGCTTGCCGTCGGCGACGATGCGCACGTAGAAACCGTGACCCGTGAGAAACCGTTGCAGCATGTTGCGCAGCTCGGCTTCGTCGTCCAGCACGATAATCCTGTTCACCTGCTCCATGACGCGTCTCCCGCGCTCTTCGGCATTCAGCGTGCCATTGCTCGTTGCTTCATCAGCTCCTCGATCTGCGGCAGCGTGACATAACCGAGGTGCTGTGTATCGATTGCGTCGAAGTGTTGCGCGACCAGCGGCATGCCGGCCGCCGCCTGTTCCCGCGTCAGCTTGCCGTCGCCTGTCGTGTTGGCGCGTGCAAAGCGCGCCTGTAATTGCTGGATGGAGCGCTCGCCGCGCCCGGCTTCGCCGGGCGGCAGCGCAACCTGAGCCGAAGCCGTTGCAGACACAATACACAAGACCAGAACCGCAATCATCTTTTTCATCATCTACTCCGTGGTAGCCGACACTCAAGGCCGGCGGGGTTAATCCATTGATCTGATGTTTCGCTCACGCCCAGTGCGGTGGCACCCACACGCCGCCAACCCAATGGCCCGGCACCATGACCGCGGCACGCGGCGCGGGGGCGACATAGACAGCATGCGGCGCAACATACAGCGCGCGGGCCTGCGGCGCGACGAACACGACACGCGGCGGGGGCGGCGCGACATACACGACTCTGGGCGGCGGCGCGACGTAGACGGCCCTGGGCGCTGGCGGCGGCACGTAGACGACCGGCGGCACGGTCGCGGGCGGCGGCACCACGACGACCGGCGCTGGCGCCGGTGCCGGTGCTGGCGTAACCACGACCGGCGCGACCCCCACGGCAACCGTAGCGCTGCCTGTCGTGACCGTAGCGCCTCCGGTCGTGACCGTGCCGCCATGAACAACCGTCGTGCCGCCGCTCGTCGTCACCACGCCGGGGGCGACGCGGGTCGCGCTGCCTGAATGCGCGACGGTTGCGCCGTCGGCGCCCGTCACGGTGCCTGAACGCGCGCAGGTGGAACCGGCGCAGTTCGTCGATGCCGAGTGACTGGCGGTGTTGCCGTTCGCGGCGGTGACCGTGCCCGACGACGAAAACTGACCCGGCGCGTTGCGCGTCACGCTGCCCGACGTCGTTGCGCTATGGCCGTCGGAGCCGTTCAGGCTGCCGGTATGCGCGCACGTACCGCCTGCGCAGCTCGTGTCGCCCGAGTGCTGGACCTGACGTCCGTTGGGACCGGTGGCCGTGCCCGAATTCGCGAACTGGCCAGGCGCGGTGCGGGTCACTGTGCCGGTGTTGGTGGCGATGCCGCCGTAGGGGTTCTGGACGCCGCCGGCGTGTGTGCAACTGCCGCCCGAGCAGGAACCGTAATGTGCGCCGTTGTAACTACCGTGCGGCGTGTAGGCCGTGCCGTGACCCGACCATCCCGCGAAGGCGGGTGTGCTGACGGCGATGAGCAGCGAAGCGGCGGCTGTGGCGAGGTATTGGAGTTTCATCAGGTGTCCTTCCAGGTTCGGTTCGCCACACAGTCCGGCGTGGCAACGAAACGAACTATAAAAGGAGTCCGCGAAATAATCGCTGTGTAAAAGATGTCGCGGTGTTACACCGCTGCGGCGCAGCGCCAGCGCCCGCCCCGCGCCGCCCGGCGGCGATAGCGGCGGAAATTCCGTGACATCTGGCGACATGATTTCCGCGTGGTTTTTCATCGGGCAGCCCACTACATTAGCTTCACCCGACGCGATAGCAGCCCAGCCATGTCCGGCAGTCGACGCGTCCCCTCTCCCGATCCGTTATCTGCCCACCATGTTGACTACCGAAAAACTCGCCCTGTATGTCACGTTGTTCGTCGTTGGTGTCTCGCTGATCGAGGCGTGCGTGCTGACGCGCAAACAGCGCGACAGCGCCACGCCTTTCGACTGGTATGAAGTTTGGATTTCGCTGGCCGATGTCGTCGGTCGCAAACTGCTCGCGCTGCTGCCGCTTTCGCTCGCGGCACCGGTTTTCGCGCTCGCGTGGGATCACCGGATCTTTACCGTCACGCTCAACAGCGCGCTGATGATCTTCCTGCTCTTTATGGGCCAGGAATTCTGCTACTACTGGTATCACCGCGCGTCGCACCGCATCCGCTTTTTCTGGGCGACGCATGCGGTTCACCACTCGCCGAACCAGCTGACGCTTTCGTCTGCTTACCGGCTCGGCCTGACCGGCAAGCTGACCGGCTCAGCGATTTTTTTCGCGCCGCTCGTCTGGCTCGGCGTGCGTCCGGAAATCGTGCTCGCGACGCTGAGCTTCAACCTGCTGTATCAGTTCTGGCTGCATAACACGTGGACGCCGAAACTCGGCTGGCTCGAGTACGTGTTCAATACGCCTTCTTCGCATCGCGTGCACCACGCGTCGAATGTCGAGTATCTCGATGCGAACTTTGGCGGCGTACTCGTCCTGTTCGACCGGCTGTTCGGCACATATGTCGAAGAACGGGCTGACGAGCCCTGCCGCTATGGCCTCACCACACCGACACGCTCCCGCAATCCGCTCGTCGTCGAATTCGAGCACTGGGTCAGCCTCGCGCGCGATATCGCATCGGCGCGGAGCGTGTGGACTGCCATCAGCTATGTGATCCTGCCGCCGGGCTGGCGCCCGGAAGGTTCCTGCGAAACAACCGAAGCGCTGCGTCAGCAGCATCTGGCCGCACGCCGCACGGTTCCGGTCAATACGCAAGGACGGTGAACGAGTCGGCGCGGCCTCGCGCGCCGATCGCCGGCAGGCGAATCTGAGCCAAGGCATCCCCCCTCAGGGGATAGCCACAATAATACCCGCCAGTGCTCATTGACATGACCCATCCCCCTGGATACCATGGGTCATGGACAAAAAAACTCTTCACGAATCGCATCCTGACATCGTGCTTCGCCTGAAGCGCGCCGAGGGCCATTTGCGTAGCACTATCGCCATGATCGAAGCGGGTCGAAATTGTGTCGACGTCGCGCAGCAGCTTCATGCAATCGAAAAGGCCGTCATTAACGCGAAGAAGGCGCTGATTCACGACCATGTGGACCACTGCCTTGATGCGCAATCTGATACCGACCCCGCGACAGCCAAAGCGGCACTCGCGGAATTCAAAGCAATCAGCAAATATCTTTAGGATCTTCCGATGGGTTTCCTTTCTTTCCAGCAGCTGGACACCGGTTCGGCTGCCCTGTTGGTCGGCGCCGTCCTGGTCGTCGGAATCTTGCACACGATCGTCCCGGACCACTGGGTTCCCATCACGCTGATTGCGCGCCAGCGAGGGTGGAGCAAAAGGCAAACCGCTCGGGCCGCGCTTCAGGCCGGGACCGGCCATGTCGTCACGACCCTGATCCTCGCGGCCATCGTATGGCTTGCCGGCGTCGCGGTCGCAGCGAAGTTCGGTCACTGGGTCGACACAATTTCGAGCATCGCTCTGGTCGCATTTGGGCTATGGATCGCAATTTCCGCTTGGCGTGAGCTTCGCTCGCACGATGGCCATGGTCATAGCCATGGCCCGCACGGACACAGCCACGACTTTTCCCATTTGGCGGGCCCCCGCAGTTCTGCGGAGTCGATTCACGGCCACGAGTTGCAGCGGGTGTTCGGGGAGCACGGGGCTCTCGAATTGTCCATCTATGAGTCCGGGCAACCGCCGCGCTTCCGGTTGAGCGCAACGCGGCCAGAGACGGTGGAGACCCTGATGGTCGAGACCCGCCGCGAAAACGGTAGCCGTCAAACTTTCGCATTCGAGCGACGCGGCTCATACTGGGAATCAACGGATGACATTCCTGAACCCCACGGATTCGATGTCGACGTCACGGTCAGCCACGACGGTCACGCACATTCATATCAAACCGCTTTTGCCGAGCACGAACATCACAGTGACCACGGAAAAGAAACGACCAGGAAAAGCTCGTCGCGAACCGCGTTACTGTTGATTCTCGGGTCCTCGCCGATGATCGAGGGCATCCCGGCATTCTTCGCGGCTGGGAAGTACGGACTGAGCCTGATCCTGATCATGGCGCTCGTCTTTGCGGCGAGCACCATCCTGACCTATGTCCTGCTCTGCGTTTATTCGACAGCTAGTCTGCAGCGCGTGAAGTTTGGCGCACTCGAACGTTACGGCGAGGTTATCAGCGGCGCGTTCATTGGCCTGGTCGGCTTGGCTTTCTGGGTGTTTCCGATCTTGTGAGTGCGAAAGATGGCGGCACACGGCACACAGATCGGACCCCGAACGGCCTTCAGTCCCGCAACGCGGATGCGCCTAAACAATGCGAATCAAAGCGGCCGACGCAGCCGCGACATTCAGCGTCACGCTTTGGCCCGAGACCGCGACCGTCTGCTGTGCTGCGCCCTGCCATGCGCCATTCAGACCGATCGGCTGGCCGCCGAACGTAATGGCCGAGCCGCCGCTGTAAGCACCGAGATTCTCGAGCTGTAGCGTGGGGTTAGCGCCAGACGAGGCGAGCGTGGTCACCTGTGCCTGCGACGCCGTCTTGCCGATCGCGATAGTCACGTTCGACGCATAGGTCGTATCTTTGTTATTCACGATCACATACGTCGCTCCATCGGCGACGCCAACCGCGTAGGCGCTCAATGCAATGCCTTTTGCGGTCAGATTGCTGTTCAGGAGCTTGCCCGTTGTACCGCCCGCGAAAATCTGCGCAAAGAACGCGAGTGCGTAATAGAGCGGCTGAACGGCCGTGACCGCGCCGCCCGCATCGCCGATCGCCGTGTAGCCGGCGATTGTCCCGTTGTTATGCAGGTTCAAACCGCTCGCGCCGTACTGTGCATGCGTGAAGACGAAATCGATCGCCCAGAGTGCGGAGGCAAATGCATTGCTTACGCCTGCCGGGTCGGCGCTCGAAAAATACGAGTTGCTCTCGCCCATACGGAACAACGTGGCATTTTTCTGCGCGGCCGTTTGCAGCGCTTGCAGCTTCAACACCAGATTCGTGTCTGGATAAGTCAGCATGCCGGCAATCGACGGCGCCGCATTGTCATAGTTGCTGATGTAATAGTGTTCGGTCATCAGTGCAATGCTGCCGGTTTCGCTTGCGGCGAAGTCCTCGGCCCAGCCGCTCTTGTCGCTGGAGGCAGCCGGGCCGCTGAACACGGCGCCGCTCACCGCACTGCGGATAGCCTGGGCAAACTGGTT
This sequence comes from Paraburkholderia xenovorans, assembly GCF_046030735.1. Taxonomy (GTDB): domain Bacteria; phylum Pseudomonadota; class Gammaproteobacteria; order Burkholderiales; family Burkholderiaceae; genus Paraburkholderia; species Paraburkholderia xenovorans_A. The sequence goes on along the minus strand of NZ_JAQQBV010000006.1, from coordinate 241,121 downwards.
CCAACCGGCAATCGTGCCTTGCCCGACCGACCCGCCGTTGATGAACGTGCTGTATGTCATGCCGGAAAGGTTGGGCGTGTTGTCGTTACCGTAGAGATCGGGTTCGTTGCCGATCTCGAACGCAAGAAGCTGGCTCCCGAGTTGCTGGGCCGCGTAAGCGGCTTCGGCAGCCGCCAGTGCCGGCGAAGACTGCGAATTTTGCGCGCCGGCAAAATTGATACCGTAGATCACTTTCCAGTTCGGACACTGCTTGATGAAGCCCGCGAATCTCGCGACGTCGATCTGCGAGACCTGGTTGCCAACCTGACCCGCGCCAGCCGGCGTCCACGTCATGCGATCGACACTATTGGCGCCGATACGCAAAACGCCGCCGCCCAACGCATTGAGCAAACCGATCAGGTTCGTGTTGTTCGCCCCGAAGTAAACGCCGGGCGACGTGCTGATGTGACTCTTCTCATAACTCAAACTGGCAAAGCCGGGATCGAGCGTCACCGAGTTAGGGACCGGCTGCTGCTGAATGGTCAGCGTGGCAGCGACATCGGTGCTCGTCGAGCCCAACGCCTGCGGTTTGTTTGGCGCAGCGTTGCCGTTGCCGCTGCCTCCGCCACACGCGGTGAGCATCGCTGCGCTCGCGCCGGCGGTCAGACGCAGGAACTGCCGCCGCCGGATCGACGGCAGGTAGCGATACAAGTCTGGAGCGAGCGGCTTTTCCAAAGTCTTTTTCACGTCAGGTTCCTTTACAGAGTGTGCAGCAGTGCGTCAGTCGACGGGGTGTGCCGGAAACTCCATGGGTTCAGGAGGCGTTACCCGGTTGGGCCACCGCGGGTTGGACGAGCGGCCATAGCAACCAGTCGGTGGCCGTGGGCACTTGCCCTCGCAAGTCGCTTTCGACCGTTGCAGCCTCCGGCAACACCCCATAGACACGCTCGTACTGCAGCATCAACGGCAGATAGTCGGCATAACCCACGCCTTGAATATCCTTGTAAGGCCATGCGGACGGATTCACGACATATTGCGTCAGGTAATCCAGAGCGCGGCGCAACGCGGGCCGCGTTGCATCGGGGTAATGCCACACGTCGACCCCGACCTGTTCGCCATAGCGCGCGAGGCGGGACAGCGCCACCAGGTTGAACGTGCTGTAGTGGAAAGCGCGGGTGCGTTCGAGCTCCATCGGCTGACGGCCATCCGCAGCAATCTGCACGTCGATCCGCTTTTGAAGCGCCTGCTCGGCCAGCTTGCGCGCCAGATCCTTATCGCCGGTAAACAGTGCATAGTTCGCCACCTGTTCGTCGAAATACGAGCCGTGGTTATTACGTGCCGCCGCTTCGTCATTGCCCTCTTTGCTTGTCAGAAGCCATTGCGTGTAGTCGGTGAACCACTGACGCAAACCCGCGAGTTCCGCGTCGCTGAGTTTTCCTGACGGTGCGATCAAACCGATTGCATCCACGACCTGCCAGAAGTGGCGCGTATCGATGATGCCCGTGCCCCGCCCGTCGACCGAACCCATGACCGCCTGCCCATACTTCAGATTCGGATTCATTCGCGTGGCCGGATCGAGGAACCACGTGCGCAACAACAAGGCTGCATGTTGAGCGTAACGGGCGTCGCCGGTGAAGTAGTAACCGATGCCCAGCGCGCCGACCGCGTTCGAGAAATCTTCGATACGTTTCGAATCGGTATCGTTGTTCTTGGTCGACGGGTTGATATGGCCGTCGCGGCGCATATACGGCAAACCATTCGGCTTCGACGGATCCGGCCACCAGTACGGCGCCATACTCAGGTAGTCGTGCTTGTCGCCGCTCGGCGGCGTCACGCCTTTGTCGGTGACGGAGAAAGGCGTCGTATTCAGCGCCTTGTCGGCGCTGCGCAGCAGTTGCCGGTACGCCGGCATCACCGTCGCGTCACTTGCGGCGACACGTTGCCTGGCAATCGCGAGCAGTCCGGCGTCGAGCGTGTAGACCACCGGCGCAGCGTTGGTATCCGCATGAGCCGCGTGTGTGAAGAACTGCGAGAATAAAACGCAAATGGAGAGCATAAGAATAAAGCGTGGCATCGCAAACATACCTCGGTTGAAGAGTTCAGTTCCGGTTCGCCGTTCCGTGTCGAGCGCGCCGTTACTTCTGATAAGAAAGCCCAGGATTGACCGTAATTGGATTCTGGTAGTGCTGACCCTTTGCATAGTTGACGTCGATATAAAAGGTGGGGGCTTCGATCGAGCGACGCGCTCAGAAAATGTGCGTGATCCCCAAGCCGAACCCGGTCGGATTGACGCCGGGGGTACGCGCACTCACGCTTTGAACGACAGGCGTCGAGTCGAAGTCGTACAGACCCTGGCTACGATTCCAGATCCGGCTCACATAGGCGGACAGCAACGTGCGTTTGCTGAGCCGGTATTCGTACGCGAGCGAAAACTGCTCCGCGCCGGTGCCCCCCGACATGCCGGGCGCGCATTCCGCCTCGGCGGCAAGCGCGGCGCCCGAGCACTGAATACTGCGTGCGTACGCGTACGAGCCGATGAATTCGCTGCGACCGACCTCCTTCGCGAGGCTGAACGTAGCAGCCTGCCGCGATACGCGGCCGGCACCTGCCGCAGCCTTTTTGCCGTAGGTACCGTCCGATCCGGCATAGTCAAGGCCGAATCCGAAGCCGAACGTCGGACTAAACGAATACCGCCCTACGATGCGATGGTCCCAGTCGAGCGATGCCCCGGTCGCCAGCTTGTCCTGATTGCTGCGCGCTTCGTACACATACTGCAGGTAGAGCGGCCCTGCGCCATAACTTGCGGACAGCGAATAGACAAAATCGCCGTCGCTGACGACACCCGAAGACGGATCGGCCCTGTTGCTCGGCGTGTAAAGAAAGTGCCCAACCAGTCCCGCGGAGTCTTTCGAAGTCGAGTACAACACCGCATTCGCCACGCGCGAGTTGAACGACAGCGAGGTTCCGTTGACGGTGGTCATCAGCGTCGTCGGGCTGGCGATCGGCATCTCGTCGCCGAGAAACTTGTAGATGCCCACGGTGCTGGACAGCGGCGAAGTCAGATAGCCGAGCTTGAGAACACCGAACGAATTGTTCTGCACCCCGACAAAGGTGTCGCGTCCTGCAAAGGAGCCGTTGGAGCTCGTATTGGTTCCCGTGCCGATATTGATCGTGTTTTCCAGTTGAAACAGAACCTGCCAGTTGCCGCCCAGATCTTCCGCACCGCGTATGCCCCAATACGAACCGTTGCTCGCGAATACGGTCGCAGCGGATTCGTCGGCGCCGCGCCGCGCCCCCGTGCCGCTGATGTACGCAATGGTCGGGCTCAGGAAACCATAGAGCTGAAGCGTATTGCCAGCCACGCTATAGCCGTCTCCCGACACCGGCGAAGCGAGCGCATTGAAGGCACTCTCTTCGGCCCCGGCGAAGGTCGGCGCCTTCCCTGTTTCCTGGGCCCACGTAGCGTTGGAGCAAAGGAGGCCTGCACCGATCACGCCGACGAATCTAGGGATACACCGCTTCATTTTGTCTCCGGGGGTTTTTATACCTGTCTGTTGCAGGCTGCGAAAAGTTGACCGACGAGCGCGCTCACTTGCTATGCGTCGAGTAAGCCACCGTCTTTCAGTAACGGTAAAAATCAGTCTATAGGCTGTAACTCGTGCGGCCGCCGTTCTCTCGTACCCGGTACCGACGGCGTTCTTCCGATCAATCGCCAGAGAAACACAGCGCCAATCAGATCGCCCAAACTCAGCGCGATAAAGAACGGCGTATAGCCGATACGACCGACGAACCAGCCGATCAGGAGGGTGAAGCAGAGATTGCCGATCCCCGCCACGAATCCCGCGAGTCCCGTCACCGTGCCGACCTCCCGGCGTGGGAACAGATCGGCGGACATCGATATCACCGTGACCGAAAGCGTCTGATGAGCGAATCCGCCGAGGCACAACAGGAAGACCGCGGCACCGGGACTCCGAACCAGTCCGACACCCGCCATCGCGGTCATCAACAACGCGCCCAACGTGAAGACCATCCGTTTGCCGTCGACTAACGGCGTGCCAAAGCGCCTGTTCAGGTAGCCCGACAGCGAGCCGCCCATCATGCAGCCCAGATCGGCCGCGACAAACGGCAACCATGCCGTCATCGCGATGGTTTTGAGATCGAAGCCGCGAGCCTGGTACAGATAGAGAGGCATCCAGTAAATCAACGTGCCCCAGACCGGATCGGCAAAGAACCGTGGCAACGCGATACCCCAGAAATTGCGCTGCGCAAGAATCTCGCGGATCGGCGAGCGGGTCTCGTTCGGCACAGTGGGGTCGACGTCATTGCCCGCGTCGATATACGACGCTTCTTCCGCGGTCAACGCAGGGTGCCTGTCCGGATGACGGTAGAACGCCAGCCACAACACTGTCCACGCCAGGCCGAGGCTGCCGGCAACGACGAACGCCGCCTGCCAGTTGTAGGCGAGGATCGACCATGCGATCAGCGGCGGCGCCATGATCACGCCGATCGACGTCCCCAGGTTGAACGCCCCCGCGGCGATCCCGCGCTCCCGCGCCGGAAACCAGCTGGCGGCGGCGCGCATGCCCGCAGGGATGAACGCCGACTCGGCAAAACCCAACGCGCCACGTAGAACGAACAACCCGACCCAACCTGTCACCAGGCCGTGCGCCATGCAAATGAGCGACCACATCGCCCCGCATATCAGGAAGCCGGTTCTCAAGCCGATACGATCCATCAGATAACCGGTGAACGGTGCGCCGATCGGATACATGACGAGGAAAGCGCCGGTAATCCAGCCGTATTGATGAAGGCTGATATGAAGGTGCTGCATGACGGTCGGCGCCGCTATGCTCAACGAACTGCGCGCGAGGTGGTTCGTAATCGTGCCGAGGGTCAGGAGGCCGATCATCCACCACCTGAGACCCCTTACCTTGATTGTCATGACGATCTGCTTTATTCAGTTGGAGTTCAGGCAAACAGCGCGCTGATCGTGGGTGTCGTGTCGAGGACGCGCAGCGATCCAGTCGAGCTCCGACGCCTCGGCAATTTATCCGGCCGGCACGCGCAATTGCGCAAGCAGGCCGCCGTCGACAGGGAGCACGTGACCCGTGATGAACGACGCCGCATCGGAAGCGAGAAACAGTACCGGCGACGCGGCTTCCTCCGCGCGGCCATGCCGCGGCAGCGGCAGGCCGGTTGCGACCGTGCAGTCGACGGCCGGCGAATGCGAATGCGGTATCTGCGCCGGTGCAATGCCGTTCACGCGAATCCCGTAGGCGCCGAAGTCGACCGCGAGGCAGCGTGTCAACGCGTCGACTCCGCCCTTGCTCACATCGTAGATCGCGTTGCCGCGATGAGCGCGCTGCGCGCCCGGCGACGACACGTTCACGATCACACCATGACGTTCACGCGCGATCCAGCCGCGAATCACGTCGAGACTCAATGCATACATGGCGCGCAGGTTGACCGCGATGATGTCGTCAAAGTCTTCGAGGCTTGTCTCGGCGGTCGGCTTTTTTGTCTGGGTGAGACCCGCGTTGTTGATCAACACGTCGATGCCGCCAAACTGAGACGCACTCGCCACGATCTGCCGGCGGTGGGCCTGATCAGCGATGTCGCCGATCACGACCTCGCAACGGGCGCCCAGCGTTTGCTGCAATCCGGCCAGCACGCCACTGTTGCGGCCGGTAGCGACGACATGCGCGCCAGCCCGATGAAAATCCTTCGCGATCGCCATACCGATGGCCCCACTCGCCCCTGTTACCACCACAACCTTGCCGCTGAAATTGAATTGGGTCTGCATAGTCTCGAAGATGTTCCGGCTGCCCATGGAGGACAAAGGGAAAACGTTTTCCAAATATAATGGCCCGAATCTGGGCGGTCAATCGTTTTCCCTCGTCGCCCCTGCTAGTGAAAACCCGAGGAGACAACAAGGCGAAACCGTTGAATGACCTTCAGGCGCACATCGGCGTATGACGACACACCATCGACGCACGGGAGGATGGTGTGAAAATCACAAATATCCCTTGTAAGCAGGCAAAATGTCAGAATTGCTTCGTGCGGAAACTGAGCGCTTCGCGACCATGCGGGCGAACATTCGCTGCCGGGCCATGTCCACCATTTACTCCGGACAGCATTTCCACCAATTCAGGAAAACGTTATCCTTAATCCGATGAAAAAAGCCTCTCCAACCATCCGCGATGTCGCCGCGGCCGCCGGTGTTTCCGTCGCCACCGTCTCGAAGTACATGAACGGCACCCAGCGCTTCACCGCGCCGGTCGAGGCCAGGTTGAAGACCGCGATCGAACTCCTCGGTTACCGCGCCAATCCGATGGCGCGCTCGATGATCACAGGCGAAACCCGCACGATCGGCCTCGCGGTCCTGGACATCCGCAACCCGCATTTCACCAACATCGTGAAAGGTGCAAACCGGATCGCTTTACAGCACGGTTACACTTTGCTTCTCGTCGATACCGAAGAAAGTCAGGATCGCGAAAGAATACTGATCGAGGAACTTGCGCGGCGAGTCGACGGCATGATCGTGAGTTCCCGCATGCCCGAGGAATCGGTGCAATGGATACTCGATCTGCAAAAGCCCGTCGTGCTGTTCGGCCGAAATAAGCACTTCCCTATCCCGAGCGTCGGTACCGACAGCTATCTGGCCGCTTGCATGCTGACACGCCACTTGCTGAATCAAGGCCATCGGCGCTTCGCCTATCTCGGCTTCGGTCCGTCGCGCTGGAATGACGAGCGGATTCGCGGCACCCAGACATGCCTCGCCGAGCAAGGCCTGAGCGCGACTGTGTACGAAACCCACGCACCTTCGCCGCAAGGCGGTGAGCGAGCGTGTTCGGCGATTCTGCTCGGGCCGCAACGGCCGGAAGCGGTGATCTGCTACAACGACCTGATCGCCCTCGGATTCATCAAGGAAGCGCGGGCGTTGGGATTTTCGTTGCCGCAGGACGTATCGGTGACCGGCTTCGACAACGTGTCTTACGGCGAATACGCATCCCCCGCGCTAACCACGGTCGATTTGCAGAGCGAGCGGATGGGGGAGCTGGCCATGCTGAAACTGATCGACGCGCTCGCGGGCAAAAACGATACCGAGTACTCGCTGCTCGAACCGCGTCTTGTCGTGCGCGACTCCACCATGCGCCGCCCGAACGCACCGAATTCCGGCGACATGCCCGAGGGCGCAGCCACTTCAACCCGAAAAGCAACCCGCAGATGAAGATCGCCGCCGTACGTGTCGCACCTGTACGTGTCACAGCTATCGCCATTGGCGATCCGCCGCTGCTCAATGCGAGCGGCGTTCATGAACCCTATGGGCTATGTTCCATAACGGTTTGTGGCAACGCGTGCTGTCGGTCGGCAAGCCCGCGACCAACAGGGTGGTCGCCGACATGGACGAATTCCGCCGCAACATCGCATTGAACGGCGCGTAGCTCGTGTTATCGGATCATCACTATTGGGGCGGCCCGCGCGCCAACCTGGTGCTGGCGACGATGTGCGACACCTTCGCTCAAGCTGGTGCCGGGGACCGGACTCGAACCGGCAAGCTGTGAAGCGGCGGATTTTAAGTCCGCTATGTTTACCAATTTCATCACCCCGGCAGGGGTCGGAACTGCGTGTGGACGCGAATTCTACCACTGCCACACGGGCGCATCAAACGGGCCAGGTGGCCACATACCGGCGCCCCCGCTAGCCTGCTGCCCTCTAATGCCCAAGCCATACGTTCGCCCCATGCCATCGGTGCTTTCATGCCCAATTTTTATCAAACTGTACTAACTATATTGAATACAGATTCAGCAATTCTTCCACTTCGGAACACAATCACCGTCACAAGAAAAATCCTCATGAAATCCCTGAAGATAAATTAGATTTGAATTTCTACCACTCTATCCAATAATATTAATACGCAATCCGAATAATTTCACATTAATGCACAATCTGCACGTCCATTTCTAAATCCGACCACCATAAAAGGCGACTGGCCATGAGACTTCACACGTTAATAGCAATGAAATTCGTTTCGTTTATTTTTGTGGTTGTATTTGCCAATTCAGTTCAAGCGCAAGATTTCTCTGTGCAAAGCCGGCCATCGCTAGGTACGGTCATCACCGGTGCCAATACGCTCGTATATACGATAGTTATTTCAAGCGACACCGCATGGGCCGATCCTGTAAATCTCACAGTGTCGACGCCTCCGCCGGGTGTCACTGCGACATTCAACCCGTCCTCGACGATCAACCCGTCGCCACTATCCATGCTCACGGTCACAACCACCGCGGCCACGCCACCGGGCCGGTATGACCTGACCATATCCGGCACCAGCAATGGCCTGGTCAGAACCGGTACTGTCACGCTCGAAGTGAAAAATGCGGGCGACGTCGTGTTCAGCCATCCCGGCGTACTGCTAGACAACGCGCAACTCGACCAGATGGTGTCGAATATCAACTCCGGTCAGCAGCCTTGGCAGAGCGGTTTCACCAACGTGAAGAACAGCACGCTGGGTGCATTGGACTACATCCCAACGCCAGTCACCACCGTCGATGCGGACGGTCCCGACGGTCAGACGCTGATTAAAGATGCACAGGCGGCCTATACGCAGTCGCTACTCTGGTACGCAACTCGAAACGCGACCTATGCCGAGAATGCAATCCGGATCATGAACGCATGGGCCGCGACGTTCACCGGAGAACTCACCGGCGACAGCAACATGAACGTCGCATCCTGGACAGGCGACGTGTGGCCTCGCGCGGCCGAAATCATCCGTTATACGTATCTGAACGCCGATAACACCAGCAAATGGTCATCCACCGATATCCAGATTTTCAAAGACTGGTTGAACAGACTGTATGTGCCGCTCGTCACACCAGGCCGTCCCTATGGAGGCTATGGCGGCAACCTGAACGCATCGAGTGCGGCCGCCGCCATCAACATCGGCGTGTTCAACGACGATGCCGCAACCTTCTATCGCGGCGTCTGGCTGTGGCGCTACACGCTACCCGCCTATCTATACGCGAGCACCGACGGCCCGACGCCGCTTCCCCCGATCAACTGGCCGGCCAACAAAGGCGACCCTGCCGACATCGCCTCGCTGTGGAACTATCAAAGCCTGCCGATAGACGCCGAAAGCGAGGAAACCTGCCGCGATCTGGGGCACGTACGATGGGGACTCGCCGCTCTTGCCAACGCAGCACAAACGGCCTACTTCCAGAACGTCGACCTATACAGCGAGCGCACGATGGGAACGCCCAACGACGTAAGGATGCACAACGCGCTCGAGCTCGACTCGAGCTATCTCAACGCTGCGTCGGGAACGGTCAATCCGTGCAAGGCGCCGATAGCCATGGGAAGTTCGGTAGGCACCGGCGAGCTCGCCTACGCGGAGCTCACACATCACCGTGGTTTTTCGCTCCCTCAAACCAATACCTATCTGAACACGGTGCGCCCCACAGGCGCCTCCTATTTCATCAACTGGGAGACGCTTACTCATTTTGTCGGCGAGTGATATTTGAAGTCATCCGCAAGTCACAAACCTTCCCGATAATCCGCTCACGAAAACGTTTACAAGCAACGAGCGGAATCCATGACCCCGACGATCAAAGACGTCGCCGCCCATGCGGGCTTCTCCATCGCCACGGTATCGCGCGCGATCAACGCGCCGCATACCGTGAACCCGCTCACGCTGGAAAAAGTGCGTCAATCGATCGACGCCCTCAACTTCCGCCCGAGCCCGCTCGGCCGCCAGTTGCGCGGCGAGCGCACGCGCCATATCGGCGTGATCCTGCCGACCATCGCGAACCCGGTGTTCGCGGAATGCCTGCAAGGCATCGACGAACTCGCGTCGGCGCAAGGCTACCGGCTGATGCTGATGACCACCCAGTACGACACCGACCGCGAACGTCACGCGATCGAAACGCTGCGCGAGCACCGCGTAGAAGGCCTGATCCTGACCGTCGCGGACGCCGACACGCATCCGCTGCTCGACCAGCTCGACCGCGACGGCCTGCTCTACGTGCTGATGCACAACGACACGGTGCGGCGTCCGTCGGTCTCGGTCGACAACCGCCTCGCCGCGTTCGACGGCGTACGCACGCTGATCGCGCACGGCCACCGCCGCATCCTGATGCTCGCCGGCACGCTGGCCGCCTCGGACCGCGCGCGTCAACGGCACCTCGGCTACGCGCAGGCCATGCAGCAAGCCGGCCTCACGCCACTGCCGGCGCTTGAAATCGATTTCAATGCGGACGAGCTGGCGCCGTCGGTGCTCGCGCATCTGACGAGCGGCCCGAACCGCCCCACCGCGCTTTTCTGCAGTAACGATCTGCTGGCGATGGTCGTGATGCGCGGTCTGCGCCGCGCGCGGCTGCAGATTCCGCACGACATGTCGATTCTCGGCTTCGACGGCCTGTCGATGGGCGAGCTGCTGTCGCCGCCGCTCGCGAGCGTCTGCGCGCCGAATCGCGAGATCGGTTGCGCGGCGTGGGAACGGCTGCTCGCACGCGTGAACGGTACGTACGACTCGCTCGGCGAAACCTCGCAGTCGCTGACCTTACCGCATAGCGTGCGCGAAGGCGCCACCATCGCGGCGATTTCGAATCGCAGCGACAACGGCACGGCCCGCGCTGTCACGACCCCGGCGAACCCGTTCGCCTAGCAGTGGAAAGCCCGTCGTAAGCCGATCGATTCACCTGGCGAAACAATCATTTCGAACCCCGAACCATCCGCACGTATCCTCTACAGGAGACCTACAGTGATCCGCTCTTCCACACGTTCTGCTTCATCGACCGAAGCGCTCTGGCGCCGGCTCTCGCGCGGCACGGCGAGAGTATTCGCAGCGAGCCTCGTTGCCGGCGCCGCGCTGTCCGCGTTTGCCCTGCTCGCGCCGCAAACGGCCCATGCCGACGAAACCGCGATCTGCTACAACTGCCCGCCCGAATGGGCCGACTGGGCGAGCCAGATCAAGGCGATCCAGCAGAAGACCGGCATCCGCGTGCCGTTCGACAACAAGAACTCGGGCCAGTCGATCGCGCAATTGATGGCCGAGCAGAAGAGCCCGGTCGCCGACGTGGTGTATCTCGGCGTGTCGTCGGCCTTCCAGGCAAAAGACAAAGGCGTGATCCAGCCGTACAAGCCGGCGCACTGGGACGACATCCCCGCGAATCTGAAGGACCCGCAAGGCTACTGGTTCACGATCCATTCGGGCACGCTGGGCTTTTTCGTCAATAAGGACGCGCTCGAAGGCAAGCCGGTGCCGCGTTCGTGGGCCGACCTGCTGAAGCCCGAATACAAAGGGATGATCGGCTACCTCGACCCGTCGAGCGCGTTCGTCGGCTATGCGGGCGCGGTCGCGGTGAACCAGGCATTGGGCGGCACGCTCGACAACTTCGAGCCGGGCCTCGACTGGTTCCGCAAGCTGAAGGCCAACGCGCCGATCGTGCCGAAGCAGACGGCCTACGCACGCGTGATGTCGGGCGAAATTCCAATCCTGCTCGACTACGACTTCGACGCCTATCGCGCGAAATACAAGGATCATGCGAACGTCGAGTTCGTGATCCCGACGGAAGGCACGATCTCGGTGCCGTACGTGATGAGCCTCGTGAAGGGTGCGCCGCATGAAGCGAACGGCAAGAAGGTGCTGGATTTCGTGCTGTCCGACGAAGGCCAGAAACTGTGGGCCGAAGCGTATCTGCGTCCGGTTCGCGCCAATGCGATGAGCCCGGAAACCGCGGCGAAGTTCCTGCCGGCGAGCGACTATGCGCGCGCCAAACCGGTCGACTTCAACAAGATGGCGGAAAAACAGTCGAGCTTCGGCGAGCGTTATCTACAGGTGATGCATTGAACGACATCACGTTCCCGCTGCGCTGGCGCATCGCATTGATCGCGCCAGCGCTGGCGGTTTTCATCGCGTTCTGGCTGCTGCCGATGGGCACGCTCGCGCAGATCAGCGGCGACGGCCACGCGTTCGCCACGTACCGCGCGATGCTGACGAATCCGCGCTACATGTCGAGTCTCGGCGCGACCGTGCTGCTGTCGGCGGCGGTCACGGCGGCGACGCTGGTGCTGTCGGTGATCGCGGGTCTGCTGCTCGCGCGCCGCGAGTTTCCGTTAAAGCGCACGCTGCTCGCGTTGCTGACGTTCCCGCTCGCGTTCCCCGGCGTGGTGGTCGGCTTCATGGTCATCATGCTCGCGGGTCGTCAGGGGCTGATCGGCGCGTTGTCGCTCAAGCTCACCGGCGACCGCTGGGTCTTCGCGTACTCGATGAGCGGCCTGTTTCTCGGCTACCTGTACTTCTCGATTCCGCGCGTGATCGTCACCGTGATGGCGTCGGCGACCAAGCTCGATGCATCGCTCGAAGAAGCCGCGCGTTCGCTCGGCGCGTCGCCGTGGCGCATCACTCGCGACATCGTGTTGCCGGCGTTGTCGCCGGGATTGATCGCGGCGGGCGCAGTGTGCTTCGCCACCGCGATGGGCGCGTTCGGCACGGCGTTCACGCTCGCCACCGACATCGACGTGTTGCCGATGACCATCTACACCGAGTTCACGCTGAACGCGAACATGGTGACGGCTGCGGGTCTTTCGATCGTGCTCGGCATCGTCACGTGGCTCGTGCTGGCGCTCGCGCGCAGCGTGAGCGGCTCGGCGGTCGCGGCGAGCGCATGAGCGGGAGCATGGAAATGAACGGTGCTCCCCGAACGGATGAAGAAACATCAATGAACTCCCTCACGGCGCCTTCACAACAGCCCGCACAATCGCGCGCGCGCTTCGGCAAACTCGCGAGTTCGCGCGCGTGGCTCGCGGCCGGCCAATGGGCCGTCACGCTGCTGCTGTGCGCATTCCTGATCGTACCGGTCGTGATGTCGATCATGGCCGGGCTGACGGTCAACTATTTCAAGGGCGTGTCGAGCGGACTCACGCTGCGCTGGGTCGTCGAAGTGTGGACGCAGTATCACGACTCGGTGTTCCTGTCGCTCGAAGTGGCGGCGGCCACCTTGCTGATCACGCTGCTGACCGGTGTGCCCGCCGGTTATGTGCTTGCGCGCAGCAAGACGCGCGTGTCGCGCATCATCGAGGAATTCCTCGTGCTGCCGATCGCACTGCCCGGCCTCGCGTCCGCGCTTGCGCTGCTGGTCGTGTACGGTGGCTTCACCGCATTCCGGATGAGCGTCGCGTTCATCGTCGTCGGCCATGTGGTGTTCACACTGCCGTTCATGGTGCGCGCGGTGGCCGCGGTATGCGCGAGCAGCGATCTGCGCACGCTCGAAGAAGGCGCGGCAAGCCTCGGCGCAAGCTTCCTGCAACGCTTCATGACGATCGTGCTGCCGAATGCGCGGCCTGGGATCGTCGCGGGTGCGCTGGCGGTACTGACGCTGTCCATCGGCGAATTCAATCTCACGTGGATGCTGCACACGCCCGATACGAAGACGCTGCCCGTCGGTCTCGCCGACACCTACGCGTCGTTGCGTATCGAGATCGGCAGCGCGTACACGATTCTGTTTTTCATCATGACGATGCCGCTGCTCGTCGCGATGCAATGGCTCGGCGTCGATGCGACGGGCCAGCGCAGCGCCGCGAACCCACGCAAAGGCGCGTCGTCTTCGAAATCGCACAAGCCGAAAAAGCCGAAAACGTCGGAAGCCACACCATGAAACTCGTCTCCGTTCCCATCACGCTCACGCAGTGCGCGAAAACATTTCGCGGCACACGTGTGCTCGAACCGCTCGATCTGCAGATCGGCGCCGGTGAAACGCTGGTTCTGCTCGGGCCGTCCGGTTGCGGCAAGACCACCACGTTGCGCATGATCGCCGGCCTCGAAACGCCGGACGCGGGCGGACGCATCGCATTCGGCGACGAAGACGTCACCGCGCTGCCGATCGAAAAACGCCAGGTCGGCATGGTGTTCCAGAGCTACGCGCTGTTCCCGAATCTCACGGTGCGCGGCAACATCGGCTACGGGCTGAAGATCAAACGCGTGCCCACCGACACCGCACGGCAACGCGTCGACGAACTGCTCGCGATGATGCGTCTCACCCAGCACGCCGACAAACCGATCGATCAGTTGTCGGGCGGCCAGCGTCAGCGCGTCGCGCTCGCGCGCGCACTCGCCGTGCAACCGCGCGTGCTGCTGCTCGACGAACCGTTGACCGCGCTCGACGCGCGTTTGCGCGACACGTTGCGCAGCGAAATGAACACGCTGCTGCGCGAGCTCGGCATCACCACGGTGTACGTGACGCACGATCAGGCCGAAGCGATGGAACTCGGCGACCGCATCGTCGTGATGAGCGCGGGACGCATCGAGCAGATCGGCTCGCCGCGCGACATCTACTATCGCCCGGCGAACCGCACGGTCGCGCAGTTCGTCGGCACCATCAACCGGCTCGCGGGCGAACAGCGCGACGGCCTGCTGACAACCAGCGGCGGCGCCGTGCCGTTGCCGCTCGGGCGCGCGCGCACCGGTCATCTGCAGGAATTTTTCTTCCGCCCCGAAGACGCGTATCTCGCCGACCCAGCCGTCGCGCATCTGCACGGCACGATCGAAAGCACCGCGTTTCTCGGCGAACGCACACGTCTGACGATTGGCGGCGCCGCACCGGACGCGTTGCTGATCGACGTCGCCGGCCGCGTCGAACTCGCGCGCGGCACGCCGGTCGGCATCTCGCTCGCGCAGGACGCGCTGATTGCGCTATCGTAATAACGGCGCGCCGCCTCTCCCCGGGCAACAACGGCGCGCAACAAGAAAGGACCTCCCGATGCTGCTAGCTCAAATCAGCGATCTGCATATCAAACGGCCCGGCGCGCTGGCTTATCGCCGTGTCGACACCGGCGCCTATCTGGCCCGCACGATCGCCGCGCTCAACGCACTGGTGCCGCGGCCCGACGCCGTGATCATGACCGGCGATCTCGTCGATCAAGGCACGCCCAAACAGTACGAGCATCTGAAAACGTTGCTCGCGCCGCTGGAAATCCCCTACTTTCTGCTGGTCGGCAATCACGACGAACGCGCCGCGTTGCGCGCCGCGTTCCCGGATCGCGCGGAATTGCGAAGCGGCGGCGAATTCGTGCATTACGCGGTCGACGTCGGCCCGTTGCGCGTGATCGCGCTCGATTCGATGGTGCCGGGCCAAAGCCCCGGCAATCTCTGCGACGCGCGCCTGACGTGGCTCGCCGCACAGCTCGACGCGGCGCAAGGCAAACCCACGGTGGTCGCATTGCATCATCCGCCGTTCGTATGCGGGATCGGACACATGGACGAACTGCGCCTCGACCCGGCCGCTGCCGACAAACTCGCCGCGCTGATCGCACGTCATCCGAATGTGGAGCGGGTGATCTGCGGACACGTGCATCGGCCGATGTTCGTGCGCTTCGGCGGCACGATCGCGTCGGCGGTGCCCGCACCCGCGCATCAGGTCGCACTCGATCTGCGCGACGATGCGCCGTCCGCGTTCGTGATGGAGCCACCCGCGTATGCGCTGCATCGCTACGAGCCGGCGACGGGCATCGTCACGCATCACGCGTATGTCGATGCCGCCGACGGGCCGTATCCGTTTTACGAGCCCGAAGGCGCGCTGATCGATTGATGCAACACCGGCGTGTAAGCGCGTTAGCGTAAGCACATAGCGTTAGCGCGCTTCAGCGCGCGATAAACGTGTCGCGCACGCGCCGCGCGTAGCGGAAGTACGGTATCCCGAGCGACGCGGCGAGCAGCGCCTCGCCGAAGCCGCCGAACGGAATCGCGATGGCAACGCCGATCGCGTCGCTCAGGTAGTCGCCCATCAGATAAGCGACGGCTCGCATCACGAGAATCGCCAGCAGCCACGCCTGAATCTGCCGCGAAAAACGCGCTGAGCGCCGCTGTGCGAGCAGCAAAAACCACCCCGCCCCGCCGACGATAAACACGCCGATCGCCACATCGAGCCCGTTCAGCAACAACACGGTGCGATACCAGTTGTGTGTGTCGGGCCGCATGAAGACCGCGAGCAGTTCCCATTCGAGCATCAGTTTCAGCGGATCGCGCAACGCGAGCGCGGTCGACAGCGCCCATCCGGCGACACAGGACAAAGCGAGAAGCAAGCAGCCGCGAATGGGCGGAAAACGGGAAGCGGCAATAAGAGTCATGAAGTCGGTCACGTGATGGGTCGGGTAGCGCGCGACGATTCTACGAACACAAACCGCACGACCATCTCATTTTTATCGGCCGGCGTTCGACGGAGGCGTTCGACGGAGGCGTTCGACGGAGGCGTTCGACGGAAGCATTCGACGGAGTCGGCCGTCAGCACGATCCGCGCTGCTCCGGTATGATCGGCACGCTCAAGGACCTCGCATGGGCCGGTCCGCCGATAGCTCCCTTCACATGTCCACTTCAGACGCTACTCCCGCTGCCACTCCACGGTCGCTGCGCGGCCTGCTGCTCCTGCTCGCTACGATCGCGGGCGTCTCGGTCGCGAACATTTACTTCAACCAGCCTCTCCTCGACAATTTCCGCGAGTCGTTTCCGAAGAGCGGGTCGTGGGTCGGCGCGGTGCCGGCCGTCACGCAACTCGGCTACGCGGCCGGCATGCTGCTGCTTGCGCCGCTCGGCGATCGCTTCGACCGGCGCCGGCTGATCCTGCTGCAAATTGCGGGCATTTGCGTCGCGTTGCTGGTGGCGGCCACCGCGCCGACGCTCGTCGTGCTGATCGTCGCGAGTCTCGCGATCGGTGTACTGGCAACGATCGCGCAACAGGCGGTGCCGTTCGCGGCCGAACTGGCGCCGCCGGCGCAGCGCGGCCACGCCGTAGGCACGGTGATGAGCGGTTTGTTGCTGGGGATTCTGCTGGCGCGAACCGCCTCCGGCGTGATCGCCGAATATTTCGGCTGGCGCGCGGTCTTCGGCGTTTCGGTGGTCGCGCTGCTGGTGCTCGCGGTGGTGATCATCCAGCGTTTGCCGAAAAGCCAGCCGACCTCCGCGTTGCCTTACGGCAAGCTGCTGGTGTCGATGTGGCATCTGCTGGTCGAGCATCGTGCGCTGCGGGAAGCCACGTTGACCGGCGCCGCGATGTTCGCCGCGTTCAGCGTGTTCTGGTCGGTGCTGGCGCTGTTGCTGGCCGGCGCACCGTTTCATCTCGGACCGCAGGCGGCGGGTCTGTTCGGCATCGTCGGCGCTGCGGGCGCAATGGCCGCGCCGCTCGCCGGCCGGTTTGCCGACAAGCGCGGACCGCACGCGATCATCAGCGTATCGATCGCGTTCGTGGCCGTCTCGTTCGTCGTGTTCGGTTTGTCGGCGACCAGCATTGCCGGCCTCGTGGTGGGCGTGATCGTGCTCGATATCGGCGTGCAGGCCGCGCAGATTTCGAATCAGTCGCGTATCTATGCGCTGAAGCCCGACGCGCGCAGCCGCGTCAATACCGTGTACATGGTGGGCTATTTCATCGGCGGTGCGCTGGGCTCCGGCGTCGGCGCCGTGGTGTGGCCGGCGTTCGGCTGGACCGGCGTCAGCATCGCCGGCCTCGCGTTCGCGGCGCTCGGCGGATGGAACCACTCACGCGGCAGACGCCGCGCGGTCACGGCAGCCTGAGCGGAAGACGCGCTACAACGCAAACGTAAGCGGCGGCGCTGAATCGCTCAGCACCGCGCTCAGCGCGTCGACGCATAATCGTGCAGCGCGTCGATCACGCGATCGAACTCGAACGATTTGTCGTAGAAATGGCGGACGCCATACTGTTCGCAGCGCTCGCGATACGCCGGCAACGCATGATTGGTCAGCACCGCGGCGAACACCGAATCGATCAGGCCTTCGCGCTGCAAATAAGCGAGCACCGGCACGCCGGAGCCCTGCTTCAACTGGAGGTCGACGATCACCGCGTCGAACGACTCGTCGCCCAGCAGCGCGATCGCCTGGTCCGCGGAATCCGCGTAGGCGGCCACTCGCAGCAAACCGGACGCGTCGATCGCTTCGACCAGGCTGCGGCGAATCAGCGGCGAATCCTCGATCAGCAACACGCGCAACGGAGCGCGGCGGGCTGGCTCGGCAACAGTGTTCGATTCGCTGTTCATCGGGATATCTCGATCGTTCATTATTCGATCAGACCGTTCTTGATCGCGTAATAAGTCAGATCGGCATTGTTCGCCAGCCGCATCTTCTCCAGCACGCGAGCCCGGTAAGTACTCACCGTCTTCACCGACAAATGCAGTTCTTCCGCGATGTCGGTCGGGATCTGCCCGGCCGCGAGCTTGCAGAAGATCTGGAATTCACGCTCGGAGAGCGCTTCGTGCGGCCGGCCCGCGGCCGGCTTGTCGAGGTTGTCGGCGAGCGTATCGGCCACCGCCTCCGACAGATAACGATGACCCCGCGCCACCGCGCGGATCGCCCGCACGATCTCGTCGGGCTCGCAGTCCTTGTTCAGATAGCCGTTGGCGCCCGCGCGCAGCAGGTTGATCGCGTATTGACTCTCCGGATAGCCGGACAGGATCAGCACACCCTGCTCCGGGCGCACCTGCTTGATCACGCGTAACGTGTCGATGCCGTTCTTGTCCGGCATCGCGATGTCGAGCAGCACCACGTCGAACGCCTGCTCGCGCACGAGGCTAATGGTTTCGTCGCCGGTGGCGGCTTCTGCCGCGACGCACATGTCCGGCTCGTCGGCGACGAACTGCCTGAAACCCCCTCGGACGATCGCATGGTCGTCAGCTATCAGCACTCGAATCATCGGTTTCGTGTCCGTGCAGTGGAATCGCTCCAAAGCACATATTGTAAAGACCTCTGCGTGCGGCGCGACGGCGGCGTTATATCTGCGTCACTTCGGCAGCGGGCATGGCGGTACGCACGCGTCGCGCAGGCCGCCAGGCCCCAAGGCCGGCGCGGGAGACTGCCGAAGCAGCCAGACCCTCCCGCGTTCGCTTGCCGCGCCGCCCGCGCTCCGCTTCACCAGACCGCGCTTACTCCCGTCCTTCGAGCAGGTCGGCCATATCGTCCGCATGCTCTTCTTCAACTGCAAGAATTTCCTCGAACAGACGCCGCGTGGTGACATCCTTCTCGCCGAGATAACGCACGATCTCGCGATACGTATCGATCGCAATGCGCTCGGCGATCAGGTTCTCGCGAATCATGTCAGTCAGGCTGTCGCCTTCCTGATATTCCGAGTGCGAGCGCGTGGCCAGCCCGTCCGGCGCGAAATCCGGCTCGCCGCCGAGCTGCACGATCCGCTCGGCGATGCGGTCCGCGTGTTCCTGCTCTTCGGCCGCATGCTCCGCGAACTCGGCCGCCACGGCTTCGGAGTTGATCCCCTTGGCCATGAAGTGATGCCGCTTGTAGCGCAACGTGCAGACGATCTCGGTTGCGAGCGAGTCGTTGAGCAACTTCAGCACGGTCTCGCGATCGGCGCCGTAGGACTGCGTGACGGGACCATCGGACATATGCTTGCGCGCGTCGTCACGAATTTTCTTGAGGTCCATCACGAACGGATCGCTCGACTTCGAAGCGTGGGCCTGAGTGTTGGATGAATTCGCCATTGAATTTCTCCTTTATCCGGTATTGGGGGAATCTGGCATCCCGCACGAATCGCGCCTGATGCGCCGGCGCAGGAACGTGCGGGACGGATGGATTCGTCTACGTTCGGAATACGCCGAGCAGCAGCGTGACCACGAACACGACGAGGAAGATGTAGAACAGGATCTTCGCGATTTCGGCCGCACCGGCCGCGATCCCGGTAAAGCCGAACACCGCGGCAATGATCGCGATCACGAAAAAGACGACGGCATAGTGAAGCATGACGATTCTCCTTGCTGTTGGCTTCTACTGATTACTGCGGGGCAACACGCACATGGCGCGAGCCGCACCCTGTCAAAACGCGCAACGGGCTTGCAAAGAAGCGCGACTCGCTTTGCTAATCGACGATTTTCTTCGTCACCACGAAGCCGAGCACGAGGAACACCACGCACAGAATCACGAACACGACGAACAGGAACTTCGCGATCGCCGCCGCGCCGGCCGCCACGCCGGTAAAACCGAGAAGCCCGGCGATCACCGCCACGACGGCAAAGAACAGTGCCCATTTCAGCATGATGGTTTCCTCCGGAAACAAGATTGAACGATCGGGTCCATGCTATCCATCGGCGCGCGTGAGCGCATTCCGACGCGCGCCGGTTTTCGTGTGAGAATCCGCTTACATTGGATTACGGTGGCGTTACGCGAGGCGGACGGTACACTGATGCCCCCGCCCTGGAGCCGAATGTGCAGAATGTGCCGAACATGCCGAAGCGGTCGAATGCATCGAACCCGCCGAGTGGGACGAACCCGCGCGCCGCGGCGCGTCTGAGCGACTGGATGCGCAACCGCAGTTGGGCGATCGCGATGACCGTGGCGATCGCGATGACCGTGGCGATCGTGATCACCGTCGGCGGCCTCGTGATTCTCGAAACCGCGCGCGAACGGATTGCGGCCGAATACGAAACCGCGCTCGAAGCGCGCGACGTCACCGTGCAGCTCAGCACGCTCGCGAACCAGTTGTCGCGCCTGAGCGCCTATCAAAACGACTATCTTCTGACGAAGCACGAAGTGTCGGCTCAGGGCTTCTGCGCGACCGCCGTGCGCATCCGTCAGAGCGAGCAGCCGTTGAGCCGCTTTTATCGCGGCGGCAAAGCGGACAGCGCGGAGCTCGCCAGCTTTACGCAGATCGTCGCGCTGATCGACGCGCGCATCGGCGCGGGCGCGGCCCGGCTGCAAAGCGCGGCGCAGCAACCACTCGACCTCTCCGCGTGCGGCGTCACGCCGGTCGCCAACGAGACCAGCACCGCCGACGCCACGCTGATAGACAGCACGCTCTCGCTGCTGCGCGACAACGAGGAGCGCCGCGCGCAGCACGCACTCGACGCGAGCCGCGCCGACCAGCGCATTTCCACGCTGTGCGCCGCGGGTCTGTCGGCGTTGAACATCGTGTTGTTCATCCTGCTGTTTCGCAATCTCGGCATCCAGATCGATCGCCAGGCGCGTGTGCAACGTCAGTTGATCACCCAGCAGGAAGAACTCGACCAGCTCGTCACCGAACGCACGCGCCAGCTCGAAGCGCTCGGCTGGCATTTGCAGGCGGTCAGCGAAAACGAGAAGACCCAGCTCGCGCGCGAACTGCACGACGAACTCGGCGCGATTCTGACCGCCAGCAAGATGGACGTGGCGTGGGCACGGCGCAAACTGAAGGACAGCGAGCCGGATATCTCGGAGAAGCTCAAGCGCGCGCTGGACAACCTCGATCAGGGCATCGCGCTGAAGCGCCGCATCATCGAGGACATGCGTCCTACGGTGCTGGCGAACTTCGGGCTCGTCACCGCGCTGCGCACGCTCGCCGACGAAGCCGCGCAACGCAACAACTGGACGCTCGACCTGCATCTGCCCGCCGACGACATCCAACTCGACGAGCAAACCGAGATCGCGCTGTTCCGCGTCGCGCAGGAATCGCTGACGAACGCGGCGAAATATGCGCGCGCATCGAAAGTGTCGATCGGCTTGCAGGTCGGCGACGATCAGGTCGCACTGCATATCGCCGACAACGGCGTCGGCATCATGCCGGCCGATCTGAAGCGCACGCACACGCACGGGCTGCTCGGCATGCGCCAGCGCGTCGCCGCTCACGGCGGGCGCTTCGACATCCGGCGCGGCACGCCGAACGGCACCGACATCCACGTCGTGATGCCGAGCGTGAGCACCGCCACGCCTTCGGTGGATCTGCCGTCCGCGACACGCTTGTAGGACTGCGCCGACGCAAACACCGGTGCGCGCCTACAACAAAATCGCGGCGCAGCCGACAGCGCAGCCCGCGCCCTTTTTTTAACATGCAATCAGACCGGTCGACTGGCGCAAGCCCCGGTCGGACGATAGCTAGCGCGTGCCCGCACCTTGCGGCACGTCAATCGATGCATTCTCGACAAGGAGAACTTTCATGAAACGACTGATCGCTTTGCTTCTCATTGCGGGGACGGCCATTGCAGGCACGGCTGCACTCTCAGGTTGCAACACGGTGGCAGGCGCAGGCCAGGACATTTCGAAGGGCGGCGACGCGATCTCGAACTCGGCGGAAAAAGCCAAGTAACTCGCCGGCGTTCATCGAAGCAGGATCTCCACAGCCCGTCGCGGGAAACCGCGGCGGGCTTTTTTTGCGTCGGCATGTTAGCGATCCTTCGGATCCCAAACAAAACGGCGATCCACTCGCGTGGATCGCCGCTCCGTCCTCCCCAGGACTGTTGCTTTTATCGATTGGCCTGATCGATCAGCCGCGCTCGAACCGTGCCGCCGCTTACTGCCCCGTCAGCGTATTCGTCAGTTCGATGCTCGGCGTACCCGTGTTGCCGTTCTGCGCGATCAGCAGATGAATTTGCCCCGGCAGGAGCTGGCTCAGCACGCCGCCGATCGGCACCGTCGTGACGATCCAGTCCGCGTTATTCGACAACGTGAACGCAGCCGACTGGAAGATCGGCGTCTTGCTGCCCGCAGCCGTCGCGATCAGCACGTAGTCGCCGCCGGACACATAGATCGAATCCTGGCCGCTTGCCGGCACCGCGTTCTTGAAGCTCACACCGGCCATCGTCGGACTGACGGCGCTAATGTTCGTGTTGCCCGACTGCACCAGATAAAGGTCGACGTTGCTCGCATTCGCCGACGCATTGAACGCACGCAGACGCGCGCTATTGGACAGCAGGCCCTTGTCGAACGGATCGTCGATCAGGCCGATGTCCGGCGCGGTCAGGCCGGGCAATGCCAGCACCGTGTATTCGTGGCCCTTCGCGACATCGGGAAAGCTGCCGCTTGCGAGCGCCGTCGTCGTGCCGGTTGCCGCATACGCGACCGTGGTCGCGCCCGTGTTGATATTGGTGAGGTTGGTCACGCCTTTATAACTGATGTTCGTCTGCCCCGACGGCGCAGCGCCGTTCACGAGGAAGTCGACGGCCGGGCCGCTCGGAATCGCGTGGATGAAATGGATTTCCGGATTGGTCAGCCCCAGTTCCTTGCCGACGTCGTCGGAGCCGCCGCCGCAAGCGGTCAGCACGGACGCCACGCCAATCACAGCCGCCATGGTTCGGATCATTTTCATTGTGTTCACCTATATCGATGTTGGGCACTCGGCCCATTGATTTCGAGCGTTCCGCTTCGGAGATCTCGCCGTCTGAAACCGGGTTCGTCGTCAGTCGAATGGTTTTAAATCGGCTCTCCGAAACGGCACGCACCCTCCTATCCCTGCCGCACATCGCGCCTTCTGGAAAAGCGGCGCGGTCCGTGTCGGTGGACGCTCGCATTCAGCAATGCGTGTGCCGCACGGGTGCAGTGGCCGCCATCGACTTGAAAAAGACTTATGGAGCAACGAGTTGCAGGGATTAGAATTTTTCCTCTGAGGGTTGGCACGTTTGGCGGTGTATTGTTCGAGCGCGCCCAATACTTACACGGTCCCCTCCATGTCTTACCAACACTTACTCGCCGAACTCGACCTCGGCTTCACCCGCTTGCGCAACCGCGTGGTGATGGGCTCGATGCACACCGGCATGGAAGATCGTTTCTGGAATTACCCGAAGCTCGCCGCGTATTTTCGTGAGCGGGCGCGAGGCGGCGTCGGCCTGATCGTCACGGGCGGCATTTCGCCGAACCGGCAAGGCTGGCTGTTGCCGTTCGGCGGCACGCTGAACTCGGTGTTCGACCTGCGCAATCACCGGCAACTGACCGCCGCCGTGCACGCGGAAGGCGGCAAGATTGCGTTGCAGATCCTGCATGCGGGCCGTTACGGCTATCAACCGTTCGTCGTGTCCGCTTCGGCGCTCAAGTCGCCGATCTCGAAGTTCAAACCACGCGCGCTCAGCGAGGCCGGCATCGCGAAGACCGTGCGCGACTACGCGCGTTGCGCACGTCTCGCGCAGCGTGCCGGTTACGACGGCATCGAGATCATGGGCAGCGAAGGCTATCTGCTCAACCAGTTTCTCTGCCCGCGCACCAATCGGCGCACCGACCGTTACGGCGGCAGCATCGAAAACCGTATGCGCATTGCGCGTGAGATCGTCGAACGCGTACGGGCAGTGTGCGGCGAGCGCTTCATCGTGATCTACCGTCTGTCGCTGATCGATCTGGTCGAAGGCGGCAACACGTGGGATGAAACCGTACAGGTCGCTCAGGCACTCGAGGCTGCCGGCGTGACGATGTTCAACACCGGCATCGGCTGGCACGAGGCGCGCGTGCCGACCATCGTGACCTCGGTGCCGCGCGCGGCGTTCGCGTCGTTGAGCGCGCGGCTGAAAGCAGCCGTCGACGTCCCGGTGATCGTATCGAACCGGATCAATACGCCCGAGGTGGCCGAACAGTTGCTCGCGGATGGAGCGGGCGATCTGGTTTCGATGGCGCGCCCCTTGCTCGCCGATCCCGAATTCGTGCTGAAGACCGTCGAAGGCCGCACACACGAAATCAACACCTGTATCGCCTGCAATCAGGCCTGCCTCGATCACACGTTCAAGAACCAGCGCGCGAGCTGCCTCGTCAATCCGCGCGCCGGGCGCGAAACCGAACTGCTGTACCGACCGGTGACGGCCCCCCAGGCGGCTCGCTCGGTCGCGGTGGTGGGCGCGGGTCCGGCCGGACTGTCCGCGGCGACGGTCGCCGCGTCGCGCGGCCATCGCGTGACGTTGTTCGATGCGAACGCAACGATCGGCGGCCAGTTCAATCTCGCGATGCGCGTGCCCGGCAAGGAAGAGTTCAGCGAAACGATCCGTTATTTTCAGAGCCAGTTGCTGCGCCATCGCGTCGACGTGCGGCTCGACACGCGCGTCGACCCGGCGCTGCTCGCCGCAGGTGCCTATGACGACGTGATCGTCGCGACCGGTATCGTGCCGCGCCGCCCGGCGATCGCGGGCATCGACGGGCCGAACGTGCTCTCGTATGTCGACGTGTTGCGCGGCGCGCCGGTCGGTCCGCGGGTCGCCGTGATCGGCGCGGGCGGGATCGGCTTCGACGTCAGCGAGTTCCTGCTGCATCGCGCGGGCGATCCGCTGCCGCAGCCGCGCGACGCGTGGCTCGACGAATGGGGCGTCGATCTGACAGTGCGAGATCGCGGCGGCCTGAAAGCGCCGGCGCCCGCGCAGCCGGTTCGCGAAATCTGGCTGCTGCAACGCAAGGCCGGCAAGCTCGGCACGGGTCTCGGCAAGACTTCGGGCTGGGTGCATCGCGCCACACTTGCGCGTAACGGCGTGACGATGCTGGGCGGCGTGTCGTACAAGGAGATCAGCGCACGGGGGCTGAAGATCGCGCGCGACGGTGTCGACGAATGGCTCGAAGTGGATACGATCGTCGTGTGCGCGGGGCAGGAATCGTTGCGCGATCTGCTTCCGGCCGATGCCGCTCACGCGGCGCAAAGAGACACAGCGGCCGATGGTCCGCGCTATCACGTGATCGGCGGCGCCAAGGTCGCGACCGAACTGGATGCGAAACGCGCGATCCGCGAAGGCGCGGAGCTGGCGGCGGCGCTTTGACGCCGCAGGCTCGCCAGCGAATTCAGGCGAGCCCCTTCTTCCGGTAATCGAACCAGAAAGACAGCCCCACGCTCGCGAGAATCACGACGGTCGCGATCACGGTGGAATGCGTGACCGGCTCGCCCAGCAGCAATGCGCCGAGCGCCACCGCGACCACCGGATTCACGTACATGCAACTGCTCGCGATGATCGGACTCGTGTGCCGGATCAGAAAACCGTACGCGACATAAGCGGCCATCGTGCCGATCAGCATCAGATAGAAGAACGCGAGCATCGGCAGGACATGCACTTCCATCATCCGCTCGCCCGACACCCACGCGACCATCGTCGACATCGCGCCGCCGAGTCCGATCTGCAACGAAGTCGACAGAAACAGATCGGACGGCAGCTTCAGACGTCCGGCCAGATGCGCGCCGCCGGCCCAGAAAAGCGCGCCGCACAGAATCGCGAGACTGCCGCCCGCGGACCCTGGCGCGCTGTCGCCATGACTCAGGATCGCGATCCCGACCAGCCCGAGCCCGACCGCGAACCACTCGCCACGGCCGATCTTGCGCCCCGCCACTGCGGCAATCACGGTTGCGAACAGCGGCACGGTCGCGACCATCACCGCCGCGGTGCCGGTGCCCACGGTGCGCATCCCGTAGGCCAGCATCCCGCTCGACAGCCCGACCAGCATCGTGCCGACCAGCCCGGCATTGCGGATTTCCGCGGCGCTCGGCCAGACCGGATTGCGGCGCGCCGCGAAGATGAAAAGCCCGATGCCGGCGAACAGATTGCGCAGCCCCGACATCAGCAACGGCGGAAACGAGCCGAGCGCGACGTGCACCGCCAGGTAGGTGGAGCCCCATACGATATAGACGACGGCAAGCGCGAGCGCTATCTGGCCGTTGCGCGACTGCGGCAAACGAATGGAGAAACCGCGGGAGAAACTGCGGGGAAAACCCAGAGGAAAGCCGCGCGGGAAAACCCGCGAAACGATCTGGGCCAGGCGGCTGGAAAGTTGCGACGACATGTGTTCAACCCGCCCACGCCGCTCGAAGTGATCGAGGTGCCGCAGCCCCGCTGAAAACCCGGTAGCGGGACGGCGGACACCGCATCGGCGATGCGGTCTGACGGGCGAGGCTGGCGGACATGTTGGTGGAACGGAAGGACGATAGATGGCCAATGGGGCCACAAAGCCGCGGCGCTCGAAGGAGATCGGTCCACGGCTGACACACGTCAAATGTTTGGCGCGCATCGCATTATGCAGTAAGCGCCCACCGCGTCGTCTGAAAGAATCGTAACTTTTTAGCGTGAGTGCAACAAAAATAGCCGGGACAGTGCCCGGCTTTCCGATTCACGCCTGAGCCGGCGCGCAAGCTATGCGGCCGGCATCGGTGGAAGCGTCAGTTAGCCATTGCGCCGGACGCTTCGTGCTTCATGCCCATCGCGTCGCCGCTCTTCTTCATCTTGTCGTGCTTCATTGCGTCTTTCTTCATGCTGTCCTTCGACATGCTGTCTTTCGACATCGAATCCTTGGACATCGAATCCTTCGACATCGCGTCGTTGGACATCGCGCCGCTAGCCTGCGCGAATGCGGCGCCGCCGCTGGTCAGGAGAGCGACGGCGACTGCTGCGATTGCGAACTTTTTCATGGGTAAACTCCGTTTCGTTATAGATAAAGCAGAACCGGCTCGTGATGTGTGCCGGGGTTATTCCGAAGCTTCTGCCGCCCGGGGCCGCGCATCCCGTCGCCGGAATGCGCCGGCCCACGCGCGTCAGGAGCCTCCGAACCAGTTGTAGCCCTGGTCGACCCAATAGCCGCCGGGATACGTGTTGGTGACGAACATCTCGACGATGTGTTTCGGATTCTTGTAGCCGAGCTTGGTCGGCATGCGCAGCTTCATCGGGAAGCCGTATTTCGCGGGCAGCCGCTCGCCGTCGAACGAGAACGTGAGCAGCGTCTGCGGATGCAGCGCGGTCTGCATGTCGATGCTTTCGTAGTAGTCGTCCGCGCATTTGAAGCCGACGTATTTCGCGCTGGTGTCCGCGCCGATGCGGCGCAGAAAATCCGCGAACGGCGTGCCGCCCCAGCGGCCGATCGCGCTCCAGCCTTCCACGCAGATATGCCGGGTGATCTGTTCGGCGTGCGGCAGCGCGTATAACTCGGGTAAGGTCCAGACGCGCTGGCCGGTCACGAGACCGCCGATCTTGAGCTTGTAATCGGAGCCGTCGACCGCCGGCACGTCATCGATCCCGTAGAACGCGTTGAACGGGAACGGCCGCGTGATCTGCGCTTCGGTGTAAGTCGGTGCGAGTTGCTTCGGATCGAACAACGCGGCCTGCGCACGGTCGTTCAGTCGCGACACCGCGGTCAGAAACGCGTTGACCGAGTCGTTGTCGGTGAGCGAGCAGCCGGTCAGCATCGACAAACCGCCCAGCGTCAACAGCCGTTTGCCGAACAGGCGCCGCGACGGCATCGCGAGTTCGCGCCGGGCATCGATCAGAATCGATTCACGGTCGAGCGTCTGGCCAGGGTTGCGCCCGGGTTTGGCGTTGGGCTTGTACATGATTCGAGATCCTTACTGTTCGTGTATCCGTATCGGGGCGCTTGAGTTCAGCGGCCGCGCAACATCGCCAGCAGCGAGCGCGGCACGAGCGCCACCATCGCCAGATGCACGACGATGAACGCCGCCATCAGCGACATCGCGCAGAAGTGGACGATGCGCGCGTTGTCGTAGCCGCCCATCAGTTCGCGCAGCAGTGGAAACTGCACCGACTTCCAGATCGCGAGCCCCGACAGCACCAGCACGATCAGATCGCAGACCACGAACAGGTACGCGAATTTCTGCACCGCGTTGTACACGCGCAGATCGGCGTGCGACAGCTTGCCGGTCAACGCGGCGATGAAATCGCGCAGCACCGCGCGCGGCGTCACCGGCAGAAATTTGCGCCGGAAGCGGCCGCTCGCCAGATTCAGCCCGAGATAGACGAGGCCGTTGAAAACCAGCAGCCACATCGCCGCAAAATGCCATTGCAGCGCGCCGCCGAGCCAGCCGCCGAGCGTGATCGCGGGCGCGAACCTGAAGCCGCTGAAGATCGGCGACGCGTCATAGATGCGCCAGCCCGACAGCATCATCAGGATCGCGGCGAGCGCGTTGAGCCAATGCGTGACGCGCACCCACACCGGATGAACGTTGCCGTTTCCGGGCGGAACGGGCGTAACCGGTGCGACCGGCGCGACGGGTTTGACAGGCGCCGCGGTATCGCGAAGTGCATGAGGCATTGCCATGAGAGTCTCCGGTGGATGACAGCGCGTTGTGCTCAACGGCAGGCGGCCAGTTCGGCCGCTTGCAGCACTTCGCCGGTCGCGTCGTTTTCGACGAAAGCGACCACGCCGAAGTTGTCGGCGGGCGCGTTGGCCGCAGCGGCATCGTCGAGATGGATCGCGCGGCGGATTTGCGCGCTGCCTGCGGTGAGCGGAACCGGGCCGATCCATTGCCGCACCACGCGTTCGTGATGCAGCGTCGCGCCGCGGTTTTCGCCCGCGCCGACCTGCGAGCTCAGCGCGTTTTCGTAGACGGCGAGATAGGCGCTCAGCGGGTGGGAAGCGTCGGCGGCCTGACTGGCGAACTGCGCGTCGACGGCGAATGCACCCGGTGCTTGCGGGCGCAATTCGAGCGCCACGTTCGCTTGCGCCGGTTCGGCGACGATCTGGCCAATGCGGCTCTGGAAGCTGTCGCGCTGCGACCAGCCGCGCAGTTCGCGGCCCGACACGAAGATCTCAGGCGTGTAGATCGTATGGCCGCCGGCCAGGTCGGTCAGCGTCTGCTGACGCTCGGTAAAGCGATGTTGCGAGAAGCGGTCGGTCCAGCCGAGGCTGTTCCAGTAATCGACGTGGAGCGCCAATGGGACGATGCCTTGCGCGCCGCCGCTGTTTTTCCATTGACTGAGCCAGTTGTCGGCAGGCGGGCAACTGTTGCAGCCCTCACTGCTGTAGAGCTCGACAAGCGCCACGCGATGGGCCGGGCTGTGCGACGTGCAAACGGCGGTGGCCGCCGCGGCGACGCCGCTCGCGGAAAGCGTGGCGAGCGCGAGTGCTAATGCGAGCGCTCTTGTGGCGGTGCGATAGTACGGCGCGTTGTGCGGCCGGTTGTGAGGCCGGTTGTGGCACCGGTCAGCTCGGTGATTCGGGGTGGTTCGCATGGCGTGCTCCGTCTGGATCTGCACGTTTGTCGAACCACCACGGCCGTTATGACAGCCGACGGCAAAATATTTTTTTATTCGCGCAACGCCGCACGAATAACCGCTGGCCCACCTGCGCAAGCAGCCCGCAAACCAAAGTCAGTCGAAATTCACGACCACCACCACCGGCGGGGTCGCGCTGGATGCATCGGCACGCGGCGACACCGCCAGCACGCCGCCATCCGCGCCGACGTGAAAGCTGCCATCCCGTGCCGCACCGACGAGCCGGCCCCGGCTATCCCGGAAGCGCGCATCCACGGCGCGCTGCATATCGGCGCCGTCCGCCGCCCGCAACGCAACATCGGCACCCGACGCCACCCCGGCCGGCGCGTTGAATGCCACCTGCACCGCAGACCCGGTACGGGTGACGCGGGCGCCGGGCGTACCGGCAGCCGCGGCGACCGGCGCCTGAATCTCCAGTTGCGGCGCGACGATCATGCCCGAAAAAGTGATCGTTCCGCCGCTCGCCGCCATCGCCGGAATCGACATGACGAACAACGCCGAGGATGCAACCACTGCGCAGTGCGTTCCGAACCTTCGTGTTCCCGTTGCCATTGCACTTCTCCTTTACGCGTCGAAAACCGCATCTCGCGGCAAGCAGCGTTGAGCAGGCGACGACGTCATTCACGCCGCAGCACAGCCCACCACCATGACAGCAATAACGGCATAAGCGAACGGAGCCTTGAACCAGCTAAAGGGAAGCGCGACCCGGCAAGCAACAACAGCAGAAGCGACACGACCGGCACACGGGCGCGACCCATCGGCGCAGCAAAAAGCCGACGTTCACCCCGTGCTAACATAGATCTTTCGATTTCAAACGATCAGCTAACACAAAGCTTTCTATTGCATCGATCCGGCTTCGTTCCGACGCTCGCCCCAACCCTTTTTTATATTTGCCGCCCACCCATGCGCGTTCCGCCATCCCGTGCTCATACCCGTTTGCGCCCACGCCGCGCAACCGGATGCACGCGCGCGGACCGGATAGCGCACGAGACCGGCCAGCTGTTCCGAACGCTCCCGCTCCTCGCCGCCCGGCGCCCGATCTGAACGTTGCCTCCTGTATCACCGGAGCCACGTCGTCGGGCTCCGGGCCGATCTCGTTCGCGCGCGTTGCCCTTATATGCAGATCCACTGGAGAAGCCGTCATGAAAAAGACGAAACCGTGTTACCTCACTGAACTCGACGTTGCCCGTCTCGAGAAACATGCGGCCGCGCCCGGCGCCGACGCGAAACTGCAGGACATGCTCGACGACGTGCTGGAGCGCGCCGTGATAGTCGAATCGCGTGAGATTCCCGCCAATATCGTCACGATGAATTCGCAAGCCACGCTCATCGACGAAGCGAGCGGTGAGCAGATGACGTGGACCGTGGTCTATCCGCCGAATGCGGACTTCGCGCACGGTCGTCTGAATGTGTTCTCGCCGGTCGGCCTCGCGCTGCTCGGCGCGAAGCGCGGCGAACGCATCCGCTTCACGCCGCCGAGCGGCACCGAGAAAGTGTTGAAGCTGGAAAAGATTCTGTTTCAGCCGGAAGCCGCCGACGACTTCACGCTGTAACCCCGCGTTGTAACCCCCAGCTGTCAATCCAGTCTCGCGCGCAACCCGAAACTGTTGCGCCGCACCATCCCCGGCAGCCCTTTCTCGACAGCGATCGTGCATGGCTGACCGGCGCGATTTCCCGCTTCGACGTTTTATCGGCAGGTTGCCAAGCGGCGGCCGCCCGGTGTATCGTGTGCGCTGCTAACGCGGGGGTCCTGCGTAGCACGGAGGTTGGAGGTCCGTGTTGCGTGGGTGAGAAATACCCTTTGAACCTGATCTGGATAATGCCAGCGCAGGGAAGCGTACGGATTTCGCACCCCAGCTCCACAGCCTCATCTCTCGCGATTTCCGACAACTTCCGTTTCGTCTCCTGCTTAGCCACCCCACATTGCCTGGCATAGGAGATGAACGCATGAACGCCAATCCGAAATTCCTTTCCGCCGACGCTCACGTCGACGAAGCCGCGGTCGCGCCGCTGCCGAATTCACGCAAGGTCTACGTGAGCGGCTCGCGCCCCGACATCCGCGTACCGATGCGCGAAATCTCGCAGGCCGACACGCCGGACAGCTTCGGCGGCGAAAAAAATCCGCCGGTGTATGTCTACGATACGTCGGGCCCCTACTCCGATCCGGATGCGAAGATCGACATTCGCGCCGGTCTGCCCGCGCTGCGTCAGGCATGGATCGAAGAGCGCGGCGACACCGAAGCGCTGACCGGCCTGTCGAGCGACTTCAGCCGCGAACGCGCCGCCGATAACGCGACCGCCGACCTGCGCTTCAAAGGCCTGCACCGCACGCCGCGCCGCGCGATCGCCGGCAAGAACGTGTCGCAGATGCACTACGCGCGTCAAGGCATCATCACGCCGGAAATGGAATACATCGCGATCCGCGAGAACCAGCGCCGCGCCGAATATCTGGAGAGCCTGAAGACGAGCGGCCCGAACGGCGAAAAGCTCGCCGCGATGATGGGCCGCCAGCATCCGGGCCAGGCGTTCGGCGCCAGCGCATTCGGCCCGAACGGGCTGACGGCGATCACGCCGGAATTCGTGCGCGAGGAAGTCGCGCGCGGCCGCGCGATCATCCCGAACAACATCAATCACCCGGAAAGCGAACCGATGATCATCGGCCGCAACTTCCTCGTGAAGGTGAACGCGAACATCGGCAACTCGGCGGTGACGTCCTCGATCGGCGAAGAAGTCGACAAGATGACGTGGGCGATCCGCTGGGGCGGCGACACGGTGATGGATCTGTCCACCGGCAAGCACATCCACGAAACGCGCGAGTGGATCATCCGCAATTCGCCGGTGCCGATCGGCACGGTGCCGATCTATCAGGCGCTCGAAAAGGTCAACGGCAAGGCCGAAGACCTGACGTGGGAAATCTTCCGCGACACGCTGATCGAACAGGCCGAGCAAGGCGTCGACTACTTCACGATCCACGCGGGCGTGCGCCTGCAATACGTGCCGCTCACAGCGAAGCGGATGACCGGCATCGTGTCGCGCGGCGGCTCGATCATGGCGAAGTGGTGCCTCGCTCACCACAAGGAAAGCTTCCTGTACGAGCATTTCGAAGACATCTGCGAAATCATGAAGGCGTATGACGTGGCCTTCTCGCTCGGCGACGGCCTGCGTCCCGGTTCGATCTACGATGCGAACGACGAAGCGCAACTGGGCGAACTGAAAACGCTCGGCGAGCTCACGCAGATCGCGTGGAAGCACGACGTGCAAACGATGATCGAAGGCCCGGGCCACGTGCCGATGCAGTTGATCAAGGAGAACATGGACCTGCAACTGGAATGGTGCGACGAAGCGCCGTTCTACACGCTCGGGCCGCTGACCACGGATATCGCGCCCGGCTACGACCACATCACGTCGGGCATCGGCGCGGCGATGATCGGCTGGTTCGGCACCGCGATGCTCTGCTATGTGACGCCGAAGGAACACCTCGGGCTGCCGAACAAGGACGACGTGAAGACCGGCATCATCACGTACAAGCTCGCCGCGCACGCGGCCGATCTGGCGAAGGGTCATCCGGGCGCGCAGGTGCGTGACAACGCGTTGTCGAAGGCGCGCTTCGAATTCCGCTGGGAAGACCAGTTCAATCTCGGTCTCGACCCGGACAAGGCACGCGAATTCCACGACGAAACGCTGCCGAAGGATTCAGCCAAGGTCGCGCATTTCTGTTCGATGTGCGGTCCGCACTTCTGCTCGATGAAGATCACCCAGGACGTGCGCGAGTTCGCCGCGCAACAAGGCGTGACCGACGACGAAGCGCTGAAGAAAGGCATGGAAGTGAAGTCGATCGAGTTCATGAAGAAAGGCGCCGAGATTTACCAGCGACAGTAAGGGTCGCATGCGTGCGCGGCTAGTTCGCGCACGCCACGCCCCATGCCGGGTTGTCCGGCGCAAAGCAGCCAAGCCCGCCACTGGTGGGCTTTTTCGTTTCCGCGTGGACGGGCACGCCGCGTGCTCATCGAAGGAAACATTTGATTACGAAGCCGACGATCTGCTGACAAGCGCATACATCCTGATACGGGTTGCGGCGATACCATCGAATGCAAGGACGGCGCAGTCCGTTCATTCCGAACGACAGTCTCCGGACTACCCACCCTTACTGGAGTGAGCATCATGAAATCGATTCGACAAATCGGCACGCTCGCGGCGATCGTCGCTGTGGTCGCGAGTCTCTCTGCGTGCGACGGCATGACCACGCGGCAACGCGATACCGCAATCGGCGCGGGCGTCGGCGGCGCCGCGGGCGCGGCGATCGGCGGCAATGCGCTGTCCACCCTTGGCGGCGCTGCGGCGGGCGGCATCATCGGCAATCAGGTCGGTAAATAGTGTGAGGCGTGCTGTCGCGGCGACGTGCTGCGGTGACGTGCGTCTGCCGCGCGAGGGGCTTTGCAATGAGGTGAAATAAGCCGTTACCGTTTTGCAATCCTGCTGGCGCGGCGTGAGGGTAAGCTCGATCTATTACGCCCACGATGGCGGCGTGCGATCACAACAGGAGCGCGTCATGAAGTCCCGCGTCAACAACACGGTCAGCGCGATCGGCCCACGGCCGCCGCGCGGTTTTCCTCGTCTCTCGCGAACCGGCCTCGCGCTCGTCGGCGCGCTCGGCATGCTGAGTTTGTCCGGCTGCTATTACCCATACGGTTACTATCCGGGCGCGTATTACCCGAGCGGCTATTCCCCGTACTACGCGACGGTGCCCGCCGGCGCGACGCAGCAGGACGTGCAGGTCGGTGCGCCCGATCCGTCATTGCAGCAGTCACAGCAGGCGCAGCAGCAGGCGGCGCAACAAGCCCAACAGGCACAGAACGCGCAGCAGAATCCGCCTACCTATGCAGTCGCCGCCGTTCCTGCGCCGGTGTATGTGGCGCCGGCCTATCCCGCTTACTATCCACCGCCGTATCCGGCCTATTACGGTTATCCGGGCTGGTATGGGCCGTCGGTGTCGATCGGCTTCGGGTTCGGCGGCTATTGGGGCGGTCGTGGTGGATGGGGCGGCCACGGTCACTATCATTGACATCCGGCTCGCGTTTCCGTTGATGTATCCGGCCGTTCATTATTCGCGACGGCCGGCCTCCCGTCTCTTCTTCCACTCACAGCCAGTTGCACCGTCCCTCTTCTCAAGCGCGACGCGTGCAATGCGTCTCGCTGACGCAAGCGGCACACGCCGTCGCCTCCGTCATGCTCCTCGCCCGTATTTTCCCTTCTTGACGCGCCGTACCCGGGTTCTATGCTTGGGAAAGCCACACACAGTACCTGCTTAAAAAAATAGGCGACCGGGGCATCTTTCATGCGCCGCCGCTCCGCTGTCCCGTATGAGCGACGCGCCCGCAGTGCGTAGTCCCGCGTCGAGTTCGAACAACAACGAAGGAGACGTGATGTTCCATCAACTGCTCACTCCAGTCGGCAATTCGCTCTTGCTGTCATTCCTCGTCGCCGTGCTACCGATCGTCGTCGTGTTGCTGCTGCTGGGCTGGGCCCGTCGGCCGGCCTGGCAGGCCTCGCTCGCGGGGCTGATCGTCGGGCTGATCGTGGCGATCCTCGTCTGGCATTTTCCGCTCGGGCTGGCGGTCAACTCGGTGTTCGCGGGTGCCGTATTCGCGTGCTGGCCGGTGATGTGGATCGTCTTCACCGCGATCCTGCTCTACAACATTTCGCAGCGCTCGGGCCGCTTCGCGGCGTTTCGCATGTGGATGATCGACAACCTGCCCAACGACCGGCGCGTTGTGCTGGTCGTGATCGGTTTTTCGTTCGGCGCGCTGCTCGAAGGGATTTCCGGCTTCGGCACGCCGGTCGCGATCACCAGTTCGCTGCTGATCCTGCTCGGCTTCCCGACGCTCGAAGCGCTCACCTTCACACTGATCTTCAACACAGCGCCGGTCGCGTTCGGCGCGCTCGGCGTGCCGATCACGGTGCTCGGCGCGGTCACGCACCTGCCTGCGGACTCGCTCGCGAAAATGGTCGGGCGGCAGTTGCCGTTCTTCGCGTTCCTGCTGCCGTTCTACGTGATCGGCGTGTATGCGGGCTTTCGCAACATGCTGCGCGTGTGGCCGGTGCTGCTGGTGTCGGGCGCGAGCTTCGCGCTCACGCAGTTCGTCGCGTCGAACTACATCAACTACAGCCTGACCGACGTGTTGTCGTCGATGGTGTCGCTGATCGTGACCATCGCGTTCCTGCGGGTCTGGAAGCCCGCGGCCGATCCGAAGTTCGCGATCAACATCGACCGGCTCGCCGAAGTGCGTGGCAAGATCGGCGGCGCCCAGGGCTGGTATCCGTGGATCATCGTCTCGGTGGTGGTGATCGTGTGGACCGTCGCGAAGATCTTCCTGATCGGCGACGTCAAGATTCCGTGGCCGGGACTCGACAAGGCCGTCTTCATCACGTTGTACAAAACGCCTTATGCCGCGATCTGGGACTTCCAGCCGCTCGCGACCGGCACCGCGATCCTCGTCGCCGCGATCATCACGGCGCTGCTGGTGAAGCTGAGCGCGCGCGAGTTCGGCGCGGCCATCGCCGACACGTGGGTGCAAACGCGTATCGCGATTCTGACGGTAGCGACCATCGTCGGGCTCGCGTATCTGATGAACTACTCCGGGTTGACGTACACGCTGGGGCTCGGCGTCGCGTCGGTCGGACCGTTCTTTCCGCTCGTCTCGGCGTTCCTCGGCTGGGTCGCGGTGTTCCTGTCGGGCAGCGATACGTCGGGCAATGCGCTGTTCGGCAACCTGCAGGTGGTGGCGGCCAATCAGTTGAACCTGAACCCGATCCTGATGGCGGCGACCAACTCGTCGGGCGGCGTGATGGGCAAGATGATCTCGCCGCAAAACATCTCGACCGGCGTGGCGACTACCGAACTGAAGGGCAAGGAAGGCGTCGTGTTCGC
Organism: Paraburkholderia xenovorans; assembly: GCF_046030735.1. Classification (GTDB taxonomy): domain Bacteria; phylum Pseudomonadota; class Gammaproteobacteria; order Burkholderiales; family Burkholderiaceae; genus Paraburkholderia; species Paraburkholderia xenovorans_A. The sequence continues at coordinate 204,508 of NZ_JAQQBV010000006.1, read as the reverse complement.
GAAAACCTTCAAGCACTCGATCCTGTTGACGGTGATCCTCGGCTTGCTGGTGTGGGCGCAGCAGAACTTCCTGCAAGGGATGATTCCACCGCATTGATCGACATTGCGGTTGGGTAGTGCGGCCTGCTTCGGGCGTGCCATTGCGGGCGCGCCCGTTCTCATTCGGGCGCACGCGCGCTGCTGCTCGCCGGCATTTGCGAGGCTGTCGCACAGGTGGTGCACAGGCGGTGCACAGGTGGTGCGCTGCCGCAAAATAATTCACCATTCGACCTGTGTGCCACCGCACAGGCTGCTCCACAGCGTTGCCTTCGCTCGTAGTCATCGCAATTTTTCTCACATTTAGCGTGAGAATTGCTCGTTTTGCGTCCGCGTCGCCGACGCTTACGATCACGGCTACAGACGCCTGTCATTTCCCGCATCTTGCTGTTTCATTCCGGCCTGAAACGTTTCGCGCAATCGCGCTGCTACGATGCGCGAATGTATCGACCCACCGCGCGGAAGCCACCACGATGAACACCAAAAACCTGCTGCAATTGCTGATTCTCGCCGCCCTATGGGGCGCGTCGTTCCTGTTCATTCGCGTCGGCGTGGCCGACTTCGGCGTCGCGCCGCTGATGGCGCTGCGCGTCGGCATCGGCGCCGCGTTCCTGATCGTCGTGCTGCTGACGCGACGACCGCTCCAGCAGTCCGCGACGATTCTGCGCAAGCATGCATTGCCGCTGCTGGTAGTCGGCATTCTGAATTCAGCAGCGCCGTTCTGCCTGTTCGCGTATGCCGAGTTGACGCTGACAGCGGGCGTCACGTCCGTAATCAACGCGACCACGCCGCTATGGGGCGGACTGGTCGCCTTTCTGTGGCTGCGCGACCGGCTGACCGCGTTGCGATCGCTCGGCCTCGTGGTCGGCTTTCTCGGCGTGTTGATGCTGGTCTGGGATCAGATCGCCGCGCCGCACGGTTCGGCCGCCACGCCGCTGTCCACCGCGCTCGCGGCTGGCGCGGCGCTCGGCGCGACGCTGCTGTACGGGATCGCCGCGACCTATACGAAACGGCATCTGACCGGCGTCGACGCGCTCACCGTCGCAACCGGCACGATGACCGGCGCGACGATCGTGCTGCTGCCGCTTGCCATCCTCTACTGGCCCGCCACGCCGATCTCGGCGCACGCGTGGGGCGCGGTGATCGGGCTCGGCGTCGCCTGTACCGGGATCGCTTATATGCTGTTCTTCCATCTGATCGCCGCGATCGGGCCGGCGCGCACGATCACCGTGACTTTCGTGATTCCGATTTTCGGCATTCTGTGGGGCGCACTGTTTCTCGGCGAAAGCGTGTCGGCGGGCATGCTGGAAGGCTGCGGCGTGATTCTCGTCGGCACCGCGCTCGCCACCGGCGTGATCAAACGCTTGCCGTGGGTCGGACCGCGCCGCGCCGACACCTGAAAATCTGGTTTGCCGAACACCGTCGCTCAATTCCGAGCGCACAAAAAATAGCCCGCACTCCAACGGAGTGCGGGCGAAACCGTCGCCCTACGAGGATAGGCGACGGGGCCACCGAGGCCGCGCACACGCGCAGGCCGTCATCGGGCTAGGCACCGGTTCATGGGCCGATGCCGGATAGTCGTGGGAAACACGTGATTGAAACTCACCGCCAACTCACGCCGGATGTTACGAATCCGTCCCCATGAGTCTTTAAAAGCAGCTTGTGTGCCAGTTGTGTCGATCGCCTAGAAATAGTTTGCAAAGCCTTGATTGTTATTGGAATTTTTTGCAAACGCGGTGTGCCGACGGAGTGTGGGGCGAGGCTTCTGGGGGTTACGTCACCGGGGTAACGTCACGTTACATGCGGCCGCGCCGGGCGGCCGCGAGGTCTGGAATCAGCTTTGATCGATGCGTTCAAAACGCGTCGACGCTCAGGGAGCACGCCACTTGCCGCGTTGCGAAACCGTATGCCGGACTCGCAGACCGGTCGGCCGCCGCGGTTCGCGCGGCGCCAGAGCCGCGCCGCACACCAGTGCCAGGACGAGCAAGCTCGCCGCCCACATCCAGTAAGGGATTACGTCGAACATGGCCTACTCCCGTTTGGTTTTCGCGTGGTTGTCTGCGTAGTTATCCGCGCAGTTGTCCGGTTCAGCACCGGTATTCCACATCGAAGCAAAACGCGTGCGCGAGGCCGCAGGCCCACCGTCGTCTGTTTCCTCTCACGACACCCATAAAAAAACCCGCCCGGCGCGGTGCCGGGCGGGTTTTCAGACAGCATTCCTACTCTGCTGCGATTTCGCTCAGTGCAACTGGTCGACCATCAGACTCATGATCTGCCTGGCCTGCGGGCTCTGATCGATCGCCCCCTTGTCGTCGACCACCGCGACACGGGTCTGATTCGGGGTAACCGCGCGCACATTCACCAGATACTGCTTGGCGACCTTTTCCTTCTTGCCGTGGAACACCTGGCTCCAGAAGCCCTGTTCCGCCGACGTCAGATCCTTCGGATCGACGTAACGCACGAAGTACAGCCCACGGTTCAGATCGCGATCGTCGACGGTGAAGTTGCTGCGGTCGAGCGCGAGGCCCACGCGCAGCCATGCACGGTCATACGGCTCGCCGAGCGTGAGTTCGGTCGACGAGAACTGCGCGGCCGTGTTGTTCGCGTCCTGATCCGGCATGGACGGTTGCTGCGCCGACAACGCGACGTTTTGCGCCGCCGTAGCCGCAGCCGCCGATTTCGCGCCCGCGGTAGCCGCGTTCGGCGCCGTTTGCGCGCCTGCCGGCGACAACTCGGCGTTCTGCGTATCGCCCTGTTTCGTACGCGAATCCGCCAGCGCGAGCGCTACCTGGAGCCGCTTCAGGTATTCCTGTTCGAGACCCGGGTCGTTCGGCTTGGGTTCCCACCTGGTCGACTCGTTGTTCGTGCCGGTGACCGCCTCGCGCATCCCCTTCTGGCTGATGAACACGTAAGTGCCGCCGTTCGGCGCCGCTTCCAGACGCGTACGGAACTTGTTGCGCTCCGAGCTCACGTAGCTGTTGCCCATTGCTTTCGACAGCGTGTCGCGGATCAGGCCGTCGTTGATCTGCGCGTGGGTTTCGTTCCAGTCCGTTTCCATCACGCCCTTGTCGCGCTGGTCGACCACCAGCAGGAAGCCCTGTTCCTGCCAGAACCGGCGGATCTGCGCCCATGCCTGCTGGGGCGCCTTGTTGTCGATCACCAGCCAGCTTTCCGTGCCGTCGCGCTGGATGTGCATGCCGTTGACCGGCGGCACCACCACGAGCGTATTGGCCGCGGGCGCTTGCGCCTGAACCTGCTGCAACGTGGACAACGAGGTTTCGCCGCCTTGCGGAGGCAACGAACGCTGATCGGCCGTCTCATCGATCATGTTCGGCGGGACGGCGAGTGACACCTGCTTGGACTTCGAGTCGCTCTTGTAGTCGATTTTGGACGGCGACGACGTGCCGCAGCCGGCGACCAGCCCGCCCGCCATCAGCATTACTGCAAACCGCTTGGTAAGACGAAGATCAGTCATGTTCGGGGAATCCTTCCGCTACGCCACGGCAAGTTTCCGTGGATCAACCCAACATTTTACCGATCCCGGCGAGACATGTGCAAAAACCCGGGTTTGCCTTCGAATTGAGCAGCCCGAATGCGCTCCGCCGAGGCCGCTGATTTAACCATTGGCGACACTTCCCAACGCCCTGTCAGATCTCCCCCACCGCGCTGTCAGAAGGTTGTTTTAAAAGACACTTTCCATCCGGTCGGCATCCCTTTTTGAGATTGGCCGAATCACCGAATTCCGCGCCTGGCAACGATCAGGAACCCTGAGTGTTATCTTGAATTCGCCATATCAATAAAAACCGACCGCCTCGAACGCGAGCCAGCCACCATGCCGAATTCCTGTTTTTCACCTGCCATTGCGTCCGCGTTGCTGGTCGGCGCGCTCACTGTCACGTTCGCTGCCGGACTCATCGCCAGCAGCGACGCCCGCGCCGAACTGGGCGGCACCATGCCGGTCCAGACCGGCCCGGCCGCCGATGCGCCCCGCGTGCTGCTGAACGGCGCACTGCGCATGCGCACGCTGACCGACGCGGGCCAGACCACCGTCAACGAATACGCGACGAGCACCGGCCAGATCGTCGCCTACGCGTGGCGAGGTCCGACGATGCCCGATCTGCACGCGCTGCTCGGACGCTATGCGGACTCGTACCGCGCGGGCGCCGCGTCGGCCGCCGACGGCAATCTGCACGCTTCACGGGTGCTGCGCCCGGACGTGATCGTCGAATCCGGCGGACCGATGCGCGGCTACGTGGGCCGCGCGTGGCTGCCGGCGGCACTGCCCGCCGGCGTCACCGTCGACGATTTGCGCTAGGCCGCGCCAGCGGACTATTCAGCACGCACAAACCATCCCGACGACCGATCCGGCAGCCCACCATGAAAACCTTCCCTTATCTTTCCGCGCTGCTGCTCGCCTGCGCGGCGCTCACCGGCTGCGGCGGCGGAGGCGGCAGCAACGCGCCGGCAAGCTCTTCAGGTGCAGGCTCGACAGCCGGTTCCGCGACCCCGGCAAGCGGCTCGGGCACGGCAACCGCGCCCAGCAGCACAAACGTTTCCAGCACATCCACCTCCGTGCCGCAGTCGACCGTACCGAACGTCCAGCCGATTGAGGTCAGCACCGCGCCGGGCCTGACGCGCAACATGCTCACCACCAGCGTCACCGTCTGCCAGCCCGGCACCGCGAACTGCGCGACCATCGACAACATTCAGGTCGACACCGGCTCGCACGGCTTACGGATTCTTGCCTCCGCATGGCCGGCGAGCCTGCCGCTCGCGGCGGTCGCGTCGGGCGCCGGCGTCACCGGCGAGTGCGCGGTGTTCGGCGGCGGCTTTGCATGGGGCGCCGTGCGCAGCGCGGATGTGCGGATGGCCGGTCAACTGGCCGCGTCGATTCCGATCCAGCTGATTGCCGATCCCGCGCTGCCCGCCGTCCCCACCGATTGCGCCGCGTCCGGTCCGGCAATGCTGAGCGTCGCGAGCCTGCGCGCCAACGGCATTCTCGGCGTCGGCCTGTTCGCCGCCGACTGCGGCAGCGGCTGTGTCAATGCCGCGCTGCCGCGCTGGTACTACACCTGCGACGCGAGCGGCGCGTGCACCGCGAGCACGCAGGCGCTCGCCCAGCAGGTCACCAATCCCGTCAGCCGCTTTGCGCTCGACAACAACGGCGTGGTGATCGACCTGCCCGCGATCCCCGACACGGGCGCCCCCACGGTCGCCGGGTCGATGATTTTCGGCATCGGCACCCAGGCGAACAACACGCTCGATGGCGCGGCCGTCGTCAGGGCGAATTCGCAGACCGGCTACGTGGCCACCGCGAGCGGCGGCCAGACCTATTCGCAAAGCTATATCGACAGCGGCTCGAACGGGCTGTTCTTCAGCAATAGCCAGTTGCCGCAATGCGGTTACTGGTACTGCCCGGCCGCGACACAAAGCGCGAGCGCCGCGATCGTCGGCACCGACGGCGCGACGAACCCGGTGTCGTTTTCGATCGGCAATTCGCGGACGCTGTTCGCGTCGTCGAACAATGCGTTCGACAACCTGGCCGGCGTGGCCGGCAGCAGCTTCGGCTGGGGCCTGCCGTTCTTTTTCGGCCGACGTGTGTTCACGGCGATCGCGTCGCGGGTGACCTCGGCGGGACCTGGTCCGTACTACGCGTTCTGATTCCTATCGCGATCAAACCTACAGATGCAGCGGATTCTCCGGACGGAAAATTCCGGAATGCGCGCGACGCCGCAATTTGGTACAGGCTGGCTGCGAAAATTCGATTCTGGACTGTGGAGCGCGCCCGAATTCGGCTTATTCCTGCCGTTTATTCCTGCCGCTCATTGCAGTCACTCATTGCAGTCACTTAGCCCTACCTGGTTAGCCCGGCCAACAAGAATCGAATCCATGTCACACACTTTTTCGCTCGACGAGTTCGAGCAGCTCGTCTATACGCAAGACCATGTCCGCGCGTCGATCCAGCTCATCGCCGCGTTGGCGCTGCTGCAACACACGCGCGGCGAACTGAACGAGAACTTCAGCGCCTCGGACATCGAGCATCTCGCCCCGCGGGAACAGCGTGAGCGTTTCTGCGCGCGCATGACCGCCGCCGTCTCGACGCTATTCGCCGATCCGGCTTATCAGCCGCCGCCCGAGTGCTTCCGGCTGCTTCTCACGCTGCACGAGTGGATCGGCGTGCTGTTCTCCGCCACGCCGCTCGGCCATGCGGATCACGTCGCCCGTTATCTGAATCCGCGCGGCGCAGCGGACATGCAGTTTCTGCCCGGCGATGTCTTCATCGAAAAGCTCTGCGCACTCTACTCGAGCGAGTCCGAACTGGAACTCGACTTTTCCGCGCTCTGGGCGTACGACAAAACCATCGCCGCCTGTCTCGCGCTCGTGCTGCTGGCGCCCGCGTTCAAAGGCTCGGCGAACGCCCACGGCAAGCGCGAGGCGCTGCTTGAATGGCTGCCCGGCAAACTGCAACAGATCGACGACCTCGACGACTTGCCATCGGCCGTGCTGCACAACGCGTATATGTTCTGCAGCTATGCGGACACGCCGCGGCGGCATGCGATCAAGCGGGACATCAACGTGCTGGTGCGGCGCAAGCTGGATCAATTGGGGCTGACCGATCTGCCCAATCTGGCTCATCCGCCCGTTCAGTCGAAGGCCGCCGCGAAGAAAGGCGCGCGGCGCGGCAAGAAGCCGTTGATGATCGTCGTGCTGGAATGGTTCAGCGGCGCGCATTCGATCTATCGCACGCACTCGCGCACACTCGAAGCGGCGCGCGAACATTTCGAAGTGGTGGGCTTCGGCTTCGGCTACGCACTCGACGACGCAGGGCGCCATATCTTCGACCGTTTCATCGAACTGGAAGAGCCGGAATACATCGGCCAGTGCCTGAAAACGATCCGTGATTTCGCCGCTGCCGAGCGGCCCGACGTGCTGTACATGCCGAGCGTCGGCATGTTCGTGCTGACCGTTTTCATGTCCAACCTGCGGGTCGCGCCACTGCAGATCGCGGCGCTCGGCCACCCCGCCACCACGCATTCGGACAAGATCGACTACATCAGCGTCGAGGAGGATTACGTCGGCGACCCGGCCTGTTTCAGCGAACGTCTGCTGAAGCTGCCGAAAGACGGCCAGCCCTACCGGGCGTCGATCGCGCTGCCTGACATCGTCGCGCGCAGGCCGGCGCCGCGCGACACGCTGCAGGTGATCATCACCGCCAGCGCAATGAAGCTCAATCCCCGCTTTCTCGACGCGTGCCGCGAAATCGGCGCGCGCGCCGCGACACCGGTCGAGTTTCATTTCATGAGCGGCATGCCGGGCGGTTTGCCGTTCGAGCGTGTGCGCGAAGTCGTCGAGCAGGCGGTGCCGCGCGCGATCGTGCATGACTTTCACGAGTACTCGGCCTATCTGGATCGGATCAATCAGGCCGATCTGTTCCTTAGCCCGTTTCCGTTCGGCAATACCAATGGCATCGTCGACGCCCTCACGCTCGGGCTGCCGGGCATCTGCAAACGCGGACCGGAAGTGTTCGAGCAGATCGACGGCGCGCTGTTCGCGCGCGTGGGCATGCCGTCGTGGGTCGTCGCGGAGAGTGCCGACGCGTACATCGAAGCGGCCGTGCGCATGATCGACCAGCATGACGAGCGCACGGCGCTGCATCGGCAGTTGATCGATACGAAGGCGGTCGAGCGCTGTTTCGAAGGCCGACCGCAGGCGTTCGGCGAAAGCGTGCGCAAACTGGTGCGCGAAAACAAAAGCCGCCACGCGATGGTGACGGCCTGAGGTGGGTATTGGGTCAGGTTCCAGCGGGCAATTTGCTGGCGTCCGAGGTGAGCGGCGATTAGTTTCGCGCGGGCGAGGTGCGCGACGGGTCAGTTTCCCGCAAGACCTTCGCTCGCGCGTGGCGTGCATTCAGCGTTATTCGGCAGCTTCACTGGAAGGTTCGTCAGGCGGAGCCGCAAACTTCGCCGGGGCCAACCAGTTGAATACGTCCAATACCGAGCCGTGATAGGTACACTCCGCGGCTGCGGCCGTGACGAACTTCTTCGGCTTGGCCGGCTTGCGCGCGGATTCTGCGGCGCTTGATGCCGCGAGGCTGGTTGAAGCAGCGGAAGCGGCGGAAGCGCCGAATGCAGCGGAAGCCGCCGAAACCCCGGAAGCCGAACTCACACCCGAAGCAGCACCAGCCGCACCAGCCACACTCGCCACTTGCGCCGCCGAAGCCGCCGCCGCCGAAGCAGAAGCCGCCGCCGCATCGCTCGCCGCCAACTCCGCGGCCGTCTGCGTATGCTCGATCGCCCCTTCCACAACCACCCGCGAGCCGTCGATCCCAACGCCCGTGTGATCGATCTTCAACGTATCCGATGACTTGTCCGCGAGTTTGCTTCGCATCAACTGCTCGCATGCATCCGCGTTTTTATAGACAGCCGTGCAGGCTGCCAGCAGCGTGGCAGCAGTCGCGACGCAGGCGATGGAGAGAATCCGAATCTTCATTGATATTCCGTTTTTCAAGCCGTCGGCAATTGTAGCTTACGGTCTACGGCCATCGCGTGAAACAGACTGCGGCTTGACCGCGGCGGCCCGCACCGGCATCGTGTCGGGCGGCCGCGCCGGTTCAGACGCGCCGCTTCCTCGGCCTCGCGCGGCTTGATCGGCGACGGTTCGGTTTTTCACTTTGCATCGAGGCCTCGTCTTTCCGCATGTTCACCGTTGCCCTGCTCGCGATCGCGGCTTACGCGGCCACCAATATCGACAATCTTTTCGTGCTGCTCGCGTTCCTCGCGGAGGCGGGCAGCCAGCGGCGCAGCGTGATTGCCGGGCAGTACGCCGGCTCACTGGCGCTGATCGTGGCCGCGCTCGTACTCGCCGCGTTGCTGACGCGCCTGCCCGCCGGCTATGTCGGATTGCTCGGCGTGCTGCCGATCGGCGTGGGCCTCGGCAAAGCATGGACGCGTTTCCGGCCCGGCCATGCACACGACAACGACCCGGTGCCGGACGCGAGGAGCATCGGCAGTTCGTCCTGGTGGACGGTGGCGTGCGTGGCCGTCGCCAATGGCTCGGACAATATCGCCGTCTATGTGCCGCTGTACGCGAGCCATTCGCATGGCGAAGGCGTGTTGATCTCGTTGATCTTCATCGCGATGATCGGCGTCTGGTGCGCGGGTGCCGTGTGGCTCGTCGAGCATCCGTTGCTGGGCGCGCCGATCCGGCGCTACGGCACCGCGTTATTGCCGCTGATTCTGCTCGTGATCGGCGTGTCGGTGATCGCACAGAACGACACGCTGCGGATCGTGTTCGGCACCTGAATGACGCAAATGAAGCAAATGACGCAAATGAAGCAAAACCACACGGTCCGTGCAGGATGCGCCGCACCTCGCGCGCGATACAGCACGACCGCCGTCCAAAGGCGCGTCTAGTTCGACGGCATTTGCGGCTGCACGTAAGTACGCACTCCGGCGAGCGGCGAGCCGTAGCCGCCCGAATTCGTGTGATTCGGCAAACCGTTGACCAGTTGTGCGCGCGGATCGGTCGGATTCAGATTCATCTCGCCCGCCTGCTGATTGCCGTGCGTCGGATATTCGCTGCCGAGCGCCGCGTTTGGCATCAGACGCGTGCTGTTCTGCGGTGCGTTGACGTCGTCCTGCACGCTCAGGCCCTGCGCGCCCGCGTGCGCGGCCAGCCCGCAAGCCCCCGCGTACAGCACTGCCCGCACTACCGTCGACATCCTCGATGTTCGTTTCATACCTGCCTCCAGCAAAGTGATTGAAAGGCGCTCATGTCCGCGGATACCGCAAAGACGGCCCGGCGCGCGGCAAACGCGGATCACACCCGTAATACGCGATGCCGCGCGCTTCGGATTCGACGATATCCGCCATCCCTCGGCAAACGGCCCTGTCGATATATCGTTATGCGGATTGCGGCTTTCTTTACGCGTGGATCGCGCCCGATAATAGGCGCCATGAACGCACACCCCACTCCCAAGTCCCGCGCGCTGCGTTATTCGCTCGCGGCACTCAGCGCGGCGCTCCTCGTGGCATGCGCTGTCCCGCCGGCGTCGACGGCTTCCGCCCGCGCCGATTCCGCCGCACTCGACGCCGCAATTTCCGGACCGCAGCGCGCCGACAAGGCCCGCGCGCGCGACGACTACCGTCATCCGAAGGAAACGCTCACGTTCTTCGACATCGCGCCGTCGCAGAGCGTGCTGGAGATCGCGCCGGGTGGCGGCTGGTACACCGACATCCTCGCGCCTTACCTGCGTGACCACGGCAAGCTGTTCGAAGCGCAGTACGACAGCCCGAATGCGGGATTGGCGGCGGAAGAGCAGTCCGGGCGCGCGTCGTTCGCGCACCGGCTGGCGGCGGCGCCCGCCGTCTACGGCAATGTGACGATCGGCACGCTGCGGGACGGCCGGTTCAGCGGCTTTCCGGCCGACGGCAGCGTCGACCGGGTTCTGACGTTCCGCAACATCCACAACTGGATCAAGGACGGCCAGATCGACGCGAACCTGCGCGCGTTCTACGCCGCGCTCAAGCCGGGCGGCATACTCGGCGTGGAAGAGCACCGCGCGGCGCCGGGCACGTCGCTGCAACAAATCATCGATAGCGGCTACGTCACCGAGGCTTATGTGATCGAACACGCGCGCGCCGCGGGCTTCGAACTGGCCGGCGAAAGCGAAGTGAACGCCAATCCGCGCGACACGAAAAATTACCCGCACGGCGTGTGGTCGCTGCCGCCCACGTACGAGGGCGGCGACCTCGACCGGGCGCGCTATGCGGCGATCGGCGAATCCGACCGCATGACCTTGCGCTTCGTGAAACCAGCCCATTGATGTCAGACAATTGAAGCCAGTGGACGCGGACGGCGCTTGACGCCGTCCCAATAATATGGTCCTATTGCGCCCTATGTACCGCGCCCAGACCACCCTATCGCTACTACTAGCCCGCTCTACCGGGCTAGGTCTGCTGTTGCGCGCTTCTGTCTGAATTACACGAAGCACCGCTGAATTCCCCAGTAACTGACCCAGCCCCGGTTTCCGACCGGCGGCCCAGCTTTTGCGTTTTCGTCGTCCGGTCGACTCCCAAACTTGTCGAATCCAAGGATGATGAAAATGTTGAAGAACCCCGCTTCCAAATACCGATCGTTCAATCCCGTCCAGTTGCCGGACCGCCAGTGGCCTTCGCGCACCATCACGCGCGCGCCGATCTGGATGAGCACCGACTTGCGCGACGGCAATCAGGCGCTGTTCGAGCCGATGAACGCGCAACGCAAGATGCGCATGTTCAAGACGCTGGTGCAAATCGGTTTCAAGGAAATCGAAGTCGCGTTTCCATCCGCATCGCAGACCGACTTCAATTTCGTGCGTGAGCTGATCGAAGGCGGTCATATCCCCGACGACGTCACCATTGAAGTCCTCACCCAGGCCCGCGACGATCTGATCGAGCGCACGTTCGAATCGTTGCGCGGCGTGCCGCGCGCGATCGTCCACTTGTACAACGCGACCGCGCCGGAATTCCGCCGCATCGTGTTCGGTCTGGACAAGAACGGCGTGAAGGAACTCGCACAGAACGCCGCGCGCACGATGAAGCGTCTCGCCGATGCCGCGCCGGACACGCACTTCACGTTGCAGTACAGCCCTGAAGTTTTCAGCGGCACCGAGATCGAATTCGCGAAGGAAGTATGCGACGCAGTGTTCGATATCTGGCAACCGACGCCCAATCACAAGGCGATCGTCAACTTGCCGGCAACCGTCGAAATGGCGACGCCGAATGTCTACGCCGATCAGATCGAATGGATGCACCGCCATCTCGCGCGACGCGATGCGTTGGTCTTGTCCGTGCATCCGCATAACGATCGCGGTACCGCGGTCGCGGCTGCGGAACTGGCTGTGATGGCCGGTGCGGATCGTATCGAAGGTTGCCTGTTCGGCAATGGCGAGCGCACCGGGAATGTCGATCTCGTGACGCTTGCTTTGAATCTTTATACGCAAGGTGTCGATCCGGAATTGGACTTCTCGAATATCAACGAAGTCGCTCGCACTGCGGAGGAATGCACGCAGTTGCCGGTGCATCCGCGTCATCCGTATGTCGGCGATCTGGTGTTCACCGCGTTCTCCGGGTCGCATCAGGATGCGATCAAGAAGGGCTTCGCCGTGCAGAAGCCGGATGCGATGTGGGAAGTGCCCTATATGCCGATCGATCCTAGCGATCTTGGGCGGACTTATGACTCTGTGATTCGCGTTAATAGCCAGTCTGGGAAGGGTGGGATTGCTTATTTGCTCGAGCAGAGTTACGGGGTTGTGTTGCCGCGCCGTTTGCAAGTTGACTTCTCTTCGGCTGTGCAGCGGTTTACCGATGAGAGTGGGCAGGAAGTTACACCGACTCAGATCTGGGAATTGTTTCAACAGGAATATGTGGAGAGTCATGCGCCTGTGCGGTATGTGGGACATAGTCTTTCCGAACAGGGCGATGGCGCGCGGATCAAGTTGACCGTTGAGATTGGCGGCGAGCGGCGTGTGCTGAACGGTGAAGGGAATGGGCCGCTCGATGCGTTGATGCATGCTATGGGGGTTCCGGTGCGCATTCAGCACTATGAAGAGCGTGCTTTGACGCAAGGGGCCGATGCCAAGGCTATTGCTGTTGCTGAGATGGCGGGTGCGGATGTCGCGGGGAGCGCTTTTGGGGTTGGGGTTGATGCCAATCTTGTGACTGCTTCTATTCGAGCCGTGATCAGTGGGGTGAATCGCGCTTACGCACGAGCGGGTACTGCTGCGCAGGGGCGGTTCTTTGATGTCGCTCTGAATGGCCACGCCGAGCGGGTGGCTGTTTGAGGTTTATGGGTTTTTAGTTCTTTGCGGTTTATATCGGTTCCGGCGGCGCTTTGCGCGCCGAGCGGTTTGCTCGGGACACCGCGTGGTTCTGGTTGTTTTCTTTGGCCTTTCTCGCTTTAATGCAAATGGCCCTGCAAGTCTGCGACTTGCAGGGCCATTTGTATTTCTCGCTGTTCTCTTTTTTAGTTTGTCCAGCTTTCTGGCAGGCTGTGCGTAAGCGTCGAGACGAATTGCGCCGTCTCCGCTTCGCGTGGTGTCATGAAGACGTCTTTCGAAGGGCCCGACTCTACAATTACCCCATTCTTCAAAAAGACTACGTCTCGGGCGATCGTTGCCGCTAGCCGCAAATCGTGGGTCGCCATCAGCATCGTCATGCCTTCATTCGCCAATTGCTTCAGGACGTCCACTACCTCGGCGGCCAAGCCAGGGTCGAGTGCCGATGTCGGTTCGTCGCACAGCAGGACTTCAGGAGACGGGGCCAACGCTCGTGCAATCGCTACTCGCTGTTGTTGCCCGCCAGATAGTGTCGATGGCCAGGCGTCCGCCTTTTGAGCAATGCCTACTTTCTCCAGTAGTTCGTCTGCACGCGCTGCCGCTCTTTCCTTGTTCCACTTCTGTACTGTTAACAATCCTTCCATTACGTTCTGTCGTACCGTCAAATGTGGAAACAACTGGAAGTTCTGGAATACCATGCCCGTGCGGCGGCGTATCGTCAGCACCGTCTCGCGCAATGGCTTACGCTCACGGCTGAATTCCAGGCGTTGATCACCCAGTTCAAGAGAACCCGACTCCGGAATCTCCAGCAGATTTACGCAGCGCAGCAATGTACTTTTGCCGCTCCCCGATGGGCCGATCAGTGCAGTGACGTTGCCGGTCGCGAGCTGCAAATCGACCGAGCTCAACACCCGGTTCTCGCCGAAGTACTTGTCGATTTTTTCCAGTCGAATCATCAGTTGCCTGCCTGGAAAAGTGCATGCCGCCCAAACTTGCGCTCGAGTCTCACCTGCGCCGACGACAACACCGAACTGAACACCAGGTACACCAGCGCCGCTTCCGTGTACAGAATCAACGGTTCGTAGGTCACCGACGCAATCCGTTGCGCCGCCTGAAACACCTCAGGCACGGTCAGCACCGCCGCGAGCGATGTGTCCTTCACCAGCGCAATGAACGAGTTCGACAGCGGCGGCAACGCGACTCGCGCCGCCTGCGGCAGAATCGCGCGACGCAGCGCCTGCTCGCGCGTCATTCCCATCGAATACGCGGCCTCCCACTGCCCCTTCGGAATCGATTCGATCACGCCACGAATCACCTCGGAGTTGTACGCACCGACGTTCAGCGAAAAGCCGATGATCGCCGCAGTCAACGGATCGAGCACGATGCCGACATTCGGCAAGCCATAGAAGATCACGAATAGTTGCACCAGCAACGGCGATCCGCGAAACAGCCACACGTAAAAACGTACGATCGCTATCGCCCACTTCGGTCCGAACAAACGGACCAGCGCGACAACGAACGCCAACGCAATGCCGATCGCGAACGACGCCAGCGTAAGCGGCACAGTAAAAACAAGCCCCGCATACAGCAGGGGCCACAACGACTGCGCCATCAAGTGCAACCATGCCGGCATGATTCAGACTCGCAGTTGACGCTTATTGGGAAACGTCTTTACCAAAGTACTTCTGCGAAATCTTCGCGTAAGTGCCGTCTTTCTTGATGTCGGCCAACGCCTTGTCGATCGCCGCGACCAGTTCCGGATTGCCCTTGCGCACCAGCACCGCGGATTTGTCGCTGCTGTCAGCCGACGTATCGATCGCGGCAATCTTCACCTTCGCATCCGGCTTGTGCTTCTTGAAGTCGAGGAACGACAGCGAATCGTTGACCGTCGCGTCGACTCGGCCCGACGTCAACAGGTCGATCGACTCGTTGAAGCCCTGCACCGGGATCACGTTCGCGCCGTGCGCGGCCGCGATCTTGCCGAAGTTGCTGGTCAACGTATTCGCCGACTTCTTGCCTTTCAGGTCGTCGAACGTCTTCAGCGTGTTGTTGTCCGACGCGACGATCAACGCCGCGTGCGACGTAATGTACGGCTCCGAGAAATCGTACTTCACCTTGCGTGCGTCGGTGATCGCGACTTCATTGATCACCGCGTCGTAGCGGTTCACGTCGAGACCGGCGATCAGACCGTCCCATTTGCCCTCGACGAATTGCGGCTTCACGCCGAGCCGTTGCGCAATCGCGGTGCCGATCTCGACGTCGAAGCCAGTCAGCTTGCCGGATTCGTCGTGGTACGTGAACGGTGCATAGGTGCCTTCCGTGCCGATCTTCAACACGCCGGCCGATTTGATCTGCGCGAGTTCGTCGGCGGCAAATGCCGGGCTCAGGGTCACCGCTTGCAGCAGTGCGATCAGCAGAATGGAACGAATCGACTTCATGAGGTGGCTCCGTAATGTTTGCGACGTCGGATTGCTGGGAGTATCTGTTCTTCGGCGCCGGCCGGCACTTTTGGCCAGGCAGAGTGGGCGGACTGTAACAAACGAGCCGCCTTTTTACAAAGGATCAGCTTTCCGATCAATATGCGCGTTCATGCTAAGTGGACAGCCGAAGCATCCGGTAACGCATTAAAACCGACTTTATAGCAGATGCCACAAGGACGCGGCATGCATCGCATCACGGAAGCGCGCCGGATACCATCGGGGAAAACACGGGAGGAAACCGCCGCGCGAAGAATGCGCAGGGCTCAAAGGACAGAGAAGGCAGGCGGACGGGCGACACCAGAGCGCCCGCCGCGCACTGCAAACGGCTTTACCGCTCCACCGGATGCGGTTCTTTCAATTTGTTGGCCACGCGGATCGCGTCGAAGTAGGCGGGGTTCGGCGGTCGCTTCAGATAACGCCCCGCGCCGCGCACCGCACGCAATTCGCCATCGGTCCACGCGAGCGCGCCGCGCGTGAGCGTATGCATCGCCACGCCCTGCACCGTCATCCCTTCGAAGACGTTGAAGTCGACCTTCTGATGATGCGTGTTCACCGAGATCGTGCGGCTCGCTTGCGGGTCCCACACGACGAGATCGGCATCCGCGCCAACCTGCACCGCCCCCTTGCGCGGATACAGATTGAAGATCTGCGCGGCATTGGTCGACGTGATCTTCACGAATTCGTTCGGCGTCAGACGTCCGGAGTTCACGCCGTGATGCCACAGAACGGCCATGCGATCCTCCACTCCGCCGCAGCCGTTCGGGATCTTCGTGAAGTCTTCGCGCCCCATCGCTTTCTGCGACGCGCAGAACACGCAGTGATCGGTCGCGGTGGTATGCAACTGCCCCGCCTGCAAGCCGCGCCACAGCGCCTCGCGATGCTCGGCGGAACGGAACGGCGGGCTCATCACGTGCGCCGCCGCTCGCGTCCAGTCAGGATCGCGATACACCGCTTCGTCGATCACCAGATGACCCGGCAGCACTTCGCCGAATACCCGCAGGCCTTCGCTGCGCGCACGCGCGATCGCGTCGACCGCATCTTTCGCCGATACGTGCACGATATACACCGGCACGCCGAGCACCTGCGCAATACGGATCGCGCGATTGGCGGCCTCGCCCTCCACTTCGGGCGGCCGCGACAACGGATGCGCCTCGGGACCCGTGAAGCCTTTAGCGAGCAACTGCCGCTGCAACTGGAACACCAGTTCGCCGTTTTCCGCATGCACGGTCGGCAACGCGCCGAGTTCGAGCGAACGCGAGAAGCTGTTCACGAGGACTTCGTCGTCGGCCATGATCGCGTTCTTGTAGGCCATGAAGTGCTTGAAACTCGACACCCCGTGTTCATGTACGAGCGTGCCCATGTCGCGATACACGGAATCGTCCCACCACGTCACCGCGACGTGGAAGCCGTAATCCGCCGACGCTTTCTCCGCCCAGCCGCGCCATTCCCTGAACGCCTCCATCAGCGGCTGCTTCGGACTCGGGATCACGAAGTCGATGATGCTGGTCGTACCGCCCGACAAACCAGCGGCGGTGCCCGTATAGAAATCGTCGCTCGCGGTGGTGCCCATGAACGGCAATTCCATGTGCGTGTGCGGATCGATGCCGCCGGGCATCACATACTGGCCGCCCGCGTCGACGAGCGTCGCGCCCGCGGGCGCCTCGAGGTCCACGCCGATCTGCAGGATCGTGCCGCCATCCTGCGGGTCCGCGCACAATACGTCCGCGCGATACGTGTTCTCCGCGTCGATAATCGTGCCGCCGCGAATCAGGGTCGTCATGGTGCCGCCTCCTTGTGAACTGCTGGTTTCGGTGCTGCGTACGACTTGCGCGACGTGCTTCGAGCTCAGGCGCTCGCCACGCTCGCGCTCGTTCCTTTGCTCAACTTCATCCACGCGCTGTATACGATCGACGCCAACGCGAGACCGACAAACCACGCATACGTATAGAGCGTATTGAAGATCGCGGGCACATTCGGGAACGACGCGGGAAACGCGGTGTGCAGAAAGCCCGGCAGATTCGGCAGCACGCCGATTACCAGTGCGACCACCGCGCCGATATTCCAGCCGCCGGTATAGCTGTACTCGCCGTGCTCGTCGAACAGTTCGCGCGGATCGAGGCGTGTGCCGCGAATCAGGAAGTAATCGACCATCAGAATGCCGGCCACCGGACCGAGCAGCGCCGAGTAGCCGACCAGCCACGTGAAGATATAGCCCTGCGTGGTGGCGAGAATCTTCCACGGCATCATCACGATCGCGATGGTCGCGGTAATCATGCCGCCGATGCGATACGAAATGCCCTTCGGCCACAGGCTCGAAAAATCATAAGCGGGACCGACAAGATTCGCCGCGAGATTGCAGCACATCGTATCGAGCGTGAGGATGATCAGCGCGAGACCCACACCGATGCCGGTCATGCGGCTCGTCAGATCGATCGGGTCCCAGATCGCCTTGCCGTAGATCACCACGGTCGCCGACGTCACCACCACCGAGATCACGGAGAGCAAGGCCATCGGCACTGGCAAGCCGATCGACTGCCCAATGATCTGATCGCGCTGCGTTTTTGCAAAGCGCGTGAAATCCGGAATGTTCAATGCGAGCGTCGCCCAGAACCCGACCATCGCGGTGAGGCCGGGCCAGAACGTCGCCCAGAACATCCCCTCCTTCTTGCCGCCCGGCACGAATTGCGACGGCGCCGACAGCATCGAGCCGAGACCGCCCGCTTTCGACGTCGCCCACCACACGAGCGCGATACACATCACGATCTTGATCGGCGCGGACCAGCTTTCGAGCCAGCGGATCGAATCGGTGCCGTGCACGATGAAGTAGATCTGCAATGCCCAGAACGCGAGGAAACACGCGAGTTGGGCGAGCGAGATGTCGAGAAACGGCAGTACCGCGCCATGCAGCGCGTTGCCGGTCAGGATGTTCAGCAACGTGTAGATCGCGCTGCCGCCGAGCCACGTCTGAATGCCGTACCAGCCGCACGCGACGATCGCACGCAGCATCGCCGGCAATTTCGCGCCCTGCACGCCGAACGAGGAGCGCACGAGCACCGCATACGGAATGCCGTGCTTCGCGCCCGCGTGGCCGATCAGCAGCATCGGCACCAGCACGATCAGGTTGCCGAGCAGCACGGTCGCCACCGCCTGCCACGGCGACATGCCCTCTTCCGTCAAGCCGGCGGCGAGCATGTAAGACGCGATATTCATCACCATGCCGACCCACAGCGCGGCGAAGTGATACCACCGCCACGTGCGCTGCGCGACGCCGGTCGGTGCAAGGTCGTCGTTGTAAAGACTGCTGCTCTGCGCGCCGGCCATGGACTGCGGATCGACGGGTTGCGCTGTCTGCTTCATCGAAAGATCTCCACTTGATCGTTGAAACCCGCGCGGCTTCTTCCGGCGCGTCGGGCCTTGGGGACAACACAGGTTCATTCAGCCCAGGCGCTTTTCCATTTGCGTTGGGCGTTTTTCAGGCCGCTTTCGCCGTGTGCCCATGCGCATGGGCCGACGCCTCGGCAGTTTCAGCCGCGCCCGCTGTTTCACTTTCACCCGCATTCACGCGCGACGGATTGTTCGGATGCGTGGTCCAGTTTGCGTACCCACCCTGGTCCACGCGCTCCATCGAGATGCACTGCTCGACCGGACACACATGCATGCACAGATTGCAGCCCACACATTCGGAGTCCATCACTTCAAAATGCCGGACGCCATCTTTTTCTTTCATGATCGCCTGGTGAGCGGTGTCTTCGCAGGCGATATGACACAGGCCGCACTGAATGCACTTGTCCTGATCGATGCGCGCCTTGATGTCGTATTTGAGGTTCAGGTACTTCCAGTCGGTGACGTTCGGCACCGCGCGGCCGCGAATGTCGTCGAGCGTCGCGTAGCCTTTCTCGTCCATCCAGTTCGACAAACCATCGGCAAGATCGGAGACGATCCGGAAGCCGTAGTGCATCGCCGCCGTGCAAACCTGCACGCTGCCCGCGCCCAGCACCATGAATTCGGCGGCATCGCGCCACGTCGAAATGCCACCGATGCCGGAGATCGGCAGATTCGGCGTTTCCACGTCGCGCGCGATTTCGGCGACCATGTTCAGCGCGATCGGCTTCACTGCCGGACCGCAGTAGCCGCCGTGCGTGCCTTTCCCGTCGACCATCGGCAGCGGCGACATCGCGTCGAGATCCACCGCGACGATCGAGTTGATCGTGTTGATCAGCGACACGCCGTCCGCGCCGCCCTTGAATGCCGCGCGCGAGCCGAGCCGGATGTCGCTGATGTTCGGCGTGAGCTTCACGAGACACGGCAGCTTCGTGCCCTCCTTGACCCAGCGCGTGACCATCTCCACGTACTCGGGCACCTGGCCCACCGCCGCGCCCATGCCGCGCTCACTCATTCCGTGCGGGCAACCGAAATTCAACTCGACCGCATCGGCGCCGGTGTCTTCGACGAGCGGCAGGATCCATTTCCAGTCGCGTTCGTTGCACGGCACCATCAGCGAGACGATCATCGCGCGGTCCGGCCAGTCGCGTTTGACTTGAGCGATTTCCTTCAGGTTGACGTCGAGCGGACGGTCGGTAATCAGTTCGATGTTGTTCAACCCGGCGATCCGCTGGCCGTTCCATTGCACCGCACCGTAGCGCGAACTCACGTTCACCACGTGCGGGTCGAGGCCGAGCGTCTTCCACACGACGCCGCCCCAGCCCGCTTCGAATGCGCGGTTCACGTTATAGGCTTTGTCGGTCGGCGGCGCGGAGGCGAGCCAGAAAGGATTCGGCGAGGTAATGCCGGCAATCGTACAACGCAAATCGGCCATGTTCGGCTCCTTGGGGACTGCTGATTTTTATCTGGTGTACTGCATGTTTTTTAGGGCACGTGACGCGTTACGCTCACGCCGCCCTGGCGGCGGTGCGGGCAAACTGCGCGTCGATTGCGGCGGCGGCGAGCTTGCCGTCCTGCACCGCCTGCACCGTCAGATCGATTCCGCCGGTCGCCGCGCAATCGCCGCCGGCCCATACGCCCGCCAGCGACGTTTGTCCGTTCGCATCGACTTCGATCCGCGTGCCGTCGAGCGTCAGCAATTCGCGTTCGATGCCCACCGGCACCAACGTTTGCCCAATCGCCTTCAGCACCATGTCGGCTTCGACCACGAAACGCTCCTGGCTTCCTTCACGCGATGTCCGTTCGAACTCGACGCCGATGACCGCGCCGTCCGCGCCGATCAGACGCATCGGCGTCGCGTGCGTAATCAGCGTGACGCCGTTGGTCTGCGCGAAGTCGCGCTCGGCCCACGTCGCGCTCATCGATTCGACACCGCGCCGGTACACCATCGTCACCGCTGTCGCGCCGAGCTTGTGGCTTTGTACCGCCGCGTCCACCGCGGTATTGCCGCCGCCGATCACGACGACACGCCGGCCAACGGCCACCGTGCCGAGATCCGCCGCGCTGCGGATCTGTTCGATGAAGTCGACGGCATTCGTCACGCCGCGCAGTTCTTCGCCTTCCATTGCCAGCGCTCTCACGCCGGTGAGACCGATCGCGAGAAAGACGGCATCGTGCGTGTTGCGCAACTCGTCGAGGCTGACGTCCTGGCCTAACGCGACGCCGTGTTTGATCTCGATGCCGCCGACCGAGCACAACCACGCCACCTCGCGCTGCGCGAAGTCGTCGACGGTCTTATAGGCGGCGATTCCATACTCGTTCAGACCGCCCGCTTTCGGATGCGCGTCGTACACGGTCACGCGATGTCCCGCCAACGCCAGCCGATGTGCGCACGCGAGTCCGGCCGGCCCCGCGCCGACCACCGCGACATGCCGCCCGGTGTCCGCCGCGCGTTTGAACAACGCTTCGCCGCGCGCCATCGCCCAATCGGTTGCATGGCGTTGCAGCGCACCGATCGCGACCGGCTTCGCGTCCTGATGGTTGCGCACGCAAGCGCCCTCGCAAAGAATCTCCGTCGGACAAACGCGCGCGCACATGCCGCCAAGCGGATTCGCCGACAGGATGTCGAGCGCCGCGCCTTTCAGATTGCCGTTGCCGATCTTGCGAATGAAACTCGGAATATCGATTTGCGTGGGACACGCATTCACGCAGGGCGCGTCGTAACAGTAGTGACAGCGACTCGCCGCTGCGGCCGCGGCGCTTGCGTCGAGCAGCGGCGCGATGTCGGCGAACTCGCACGAGAGCTGTTCGGGCGACAGCCGCTGGGCGGCAATGTCGCCGGTTTGTTTGATGGCCATAACGCATTCCTTCTTCGATGTGAGGACGTAGCCGTTCCCGCCGGTTGCGCTGAAGCGGAACCGGGACGGCTTGTTTTATAGGTACTGCGGTGAAGCGGGTGAAGCGACCTTTAGCGCCGCTGCCGGAATGCAGTAAGTGTCATGAGACCGGCTCGCATGCGCGTCCGAGCATTGCGTGCAGCAACACGTTCGCGCCCGCTTCGATCCATTCGAAGGTCGCGTCCTCGATCTCGTTGTGGCTGATCCCATCGACGCACGGCACGAACACCATCGAAGTCGGTGCAACCTGAGACAGATAGCACGCGTCGTGTCCCGCGCCGGAGACCATGTTGCGATGCGGATAGCCGAAACGTTCGGCCGCGGCGCGCACGGAGTTCACGCACGCTTCGTCGAAAGCGACCGGCGCGTAATAGAAAATCTGTTCGAGCTCAGTCTCGAGACCGATGCCGCCCGCGATCTCCGCCACGCCTTTGCGCAGTGCGTCGTCCATTTTCGCCAGCACCGCGTCGTCGGGATGACGGAAGTCGACGGTGAAAAATACGCGGCCCGGAATCACGTTGCGTGAGTTCGGATAGACCTGCATCATGCCGACCGTCGCGCAACCGAACGGCGCGTTGTCGAGCCCGATGCGATTGACCAGATCGACCACGCGAGCGGCGCCGAGCAGCGCGTCGCGACGGCGCGGCATCGGCGTCGGACCTGCATGCGCCTCCTGCCCTGTCAGGGTGATTTCGTACCAGCGTTGACCTTGCGCATCGGTCACCACGCCGATGGTCTTCTGCTCGGCTTCGAGAATCGGGCCTTGCTCAATATGCAATTCGAACGCCGCGTGCAACGGGCGGCCGCCACATGGCAAATCGCCCGCATAGCCGATGCGCTCGAGCTCTTCACCGATCGTCTTACCGTCCACGTCCTTACGCGAAAGGCCGTATTCCAGCGTGAAAACGCCGGCGAATACGCCGGAGGCCACCATCGCAGGCGCGAAACGCGAGCCCTCTTCATTGGTCCAGATCACCACTTCGACCGGATGCTCGGTCTCGATACCGTGATCGTTCAGACTGCGGATCACTTCGAGGCCGCCGAGCACGCCGTAGATACCGTCGAAGCGGCCGCCGGTCGGTTGCGAGTCCGCGTGCGAACCGGTCATGACCGGCAACGCGTCCGGGTTGCGTCCCGCGCGGCGCATGAACACATTGCCCATCCGATCGACGCTGACCGTGCAACCTGCCTGCTTCGCCCAACTAACTATAAGGTCGCGGCCTTCCTTGTCCAGATCGGTCAGTGCGAGGCGGCACACACCGCCTTTGGGCGTCGCGCCGATTTTTGCCATCGTCATCAGGCTGTCCCACAGGCGCCGGCCGTCGACCTTGATCGACGTAGTGGGCTCAGCGCTTTTCAGTGCTTCGGATACCGCATTCATTCGTCTCGCTCCTTTCGGTGAATCGACATGAAACTGGTGCATCGGCGGCGGTTTTTGGGGCGTGTCCGCACGGCGGCGGTGCACACTCGATGCGCTGGATCGTCTCCTGTGGAGAGGGCAAACCCTGGGGCATCGCCCGCTCTCCCAATCCTGTCCAGTTGGACAGGTTGTAGACGATTAAGCTCGCCAAATCAATGCCTTTCGTGCGCTGAGAAACATAGCGAGAAGCGTGCCATTGCAATGCAGCACGGTTTTTTTCAACGCGCCGATTGCGCGTGTCGATTGGCGCTCAAACGACTAGAATGAAGCGCGACGCGGCACACATGCCGATGAAGGCCAACATGAGAGACGACAACGTGGCTGCCGACATCACGGAAAACGACGAAACCCAAGTTCCTTTGCGGCGGCGCAAGGCGCACATTCGCGAGTCGAATGAAGCGCATCTGCTCGCGTGTGCGGAAGCGGTTTTCGCCGAGCGCGGCCTCGACGGCGCGAGTACTGCGATGATCGCGGAGCGTGCCGGCTTACCGAAAGCCAACTTGCATTACTACTTCCCGACAAAGCTCGCGCTTTACCGCCGCGTGCTCGAAGATCTGTTCGAAGACTGGCATCGCGCGGCTGATACGTTCGAGTGCAGCGACGATCCGGTCGAAGCGATCGGCGGCTATGTCCGCGCGAAAATGGAGTTGTCGCGCCGCCGGCCGCTCGGCTCGAAAGTGTGGGCAAGCGAAATCATTCATGGCGCCGGGCATATGGAAGACATTCTCACGGGCAGCGTGAAGCCGTGGCTCGAGAGCCGCGTGAAAGTGATCGACGAATGGATCGCGCGCGGCCTGCTTGCGCCGGTCAATGCACAAACGCTGATGTATATGATCTGGGCGACCACGCAGCACTACGCCGACTTCGATGCGCAGATTCGCGCGCTCAAGGGCAAACGGGCACTGACGCAGAAGGCGTTCGATGCGACCACGGAGGAGGTGGTGCAGTTGGTGATTCGGGCGTGTGGGGCGGTGTCGCCGGCGCAGCAAGAAAGCAGCGTCTCTGCGGCGCGATAAAAAAAGCTACGCTGCCTGGCTTGGCAGCGTAGCCGTTTGAAGTTCCATGATGCCCTGACTTCACGACAAGCCGAAACGCGCTTGACCCACGTCAATACGTCTCGAGATGCAAACGCCCTTCCCGCTTCAGCTTTGCCCACAGCGCATCCCAATCCAATTGATGCTGCTCGCCGATGTCCTTCAACGCCTGCAGCACGCCGTCTTCCATCCCTTTCAAACCGCACACGTAGATATGCGTGTTGTCGTCCTTGAGCATTTGAGCGACATCCACCGCGCGTTCACGCATCGCATCCTGCACATAACGTTTGGGCTGCCCGAGCGTGCGCGAAAACGCGAGGTTGGTATCGATGAAATCTTTCGGCAGATTCGTGAGCGGGCCGAAGTACGGTAGTTCCTCTTTCGTGCGTGCGCCGAAGAACAGCATCAGCTTGCCAGTTGCGCCTTTCAAACGACGACGCCGGCGATACTCGGTCATCGCGCGCATCGGCGCCGAACCCGTGCCGGTGCAGATCATCAGCAGATGCGAGTTCGGATGATTCGGCATCAGGAACGTACCGCCGAATGGGCCGATCACATTCACGACATCGCCCTTCTTCAGATCGCACAGGTAGTTCGAACACACGCCGTCGATCGTATCGCCGTGCTGTCGGCTCACGCGTTTGACGGTCAGCGAAACGTTGTTGTAGCCGGGCCGTTCGCCGTCGCGCGGACTGGCAATCGAGTACTGCCGCGCGTGATGCGAGCGGCCATCGCCGGTCGCGCCCGGCGGCAGAATGCCGATCGATTGCCCTTCCAGCACCGGAAACGGCATTGAACCAAAATCGAGCACGATATGATGAATGTCGCTTTCGGTCGAAGCATCGGTCAACCTGTAATTGCCGACGACCGTCGCCGTGGTCGGCTCCTTGTGCGTGTAGAGATTCACATACGGCTTGGCCGCGGACCACGGCGGCACTACCGAACCACGCACGGTATCCACGTCGATTCCGCTCGCGCCCGTCGGCGCATCGCCTGACGCATCGCCCGACGACGCGCTTTCATCAGCAGCCGGCACAGCCATCGTGTTCTGCTCGGGCAGTACGTCCCACGTGAATTGCTCGTCAACCGGATAGGCGTCGCTCTTCAACACGGTGCGCCAGTTATCGATCGCGCCGGTCGGACACGGCGGCACGCACGCCATGCAGCCGTTGCAGATCTCCGCCTTGACGACATAGTTGTTCCCGTCGTGTGTGATCGCATCGACCGGGCAAGTCTCTTCGCAGGTATTGCAGCGAATGCAGATTTCCGGATCGATCAGATGCTGCCTGAGAACTTCGATCGATACTGGAGCGTTCATGACTTCCTCCACCTTATATTCGAGCGAATACGACGCTGCCCTTCCACGCACTTCCGTACCCGAGTCAACCTCAATTGAAGCGCACGTACTCGAACTCCACCGGCTGACGATTCACACCCATCGCCGGCGGTGCAATCCAGTTCGCGAACTTGCCGGGCTCGGTCACGCGTCCCATCAGCGAGGCCACATACGCGCGGTCTTCCGGCGTCGCGAGCCATTTCGCTTCGTTAGCGGCCCATTCGGTTTCGCTGACCACACGGCCATCCGGCGACACGCGCGTGCCCGCGAACGTGCCGATCTGACGATTGAACGCTTTATGCGGTACCGTCATGCGGAAATCGATGCCGGCTTTTTCGAGCACCTTGTTCCAGCGTCCCACGCCCGCAACCGAATCCTTGATGTAGTCGTCGCGCAGGACCTCATTCATCGCGTTGAGCATCGGCACTTCACGCTCGACCAGCTTGCCGTCCTGCACGTCCAGCAGTTTGTAGCTCTGCCCGTTCAGTTGATGGTCGTCGTCGCGTTTGTTTTCTTCGTAGCGGCCTTTCAGACCCGAGCTATAGAACGTCGCCGCATTCGACGAATGATCCGCACCGAACAGATCGATCGTGACCGAGTAGTGGAAGTTCAGATAGCGCTGGATCGTCGGCAGATCGATCACGCCGGCCGCGCGAATCTTCGCGACGTCGTCGGTGCCGAGTTCGTTCATCACCTGCGCGGTACGTTGAATCACGCGCGACACACCGGATTCGCCGACGAACATGTGATGCGCTTCTTCGGTCAGCATGAACTTCGTGGTGCGAGCGAGCGGATCGAAGCCCGACTCCGCGAGCGCGGACAACTGGAACTTGCCGTCGCGGTCGGTGAAGTACGTGAACATGTAGAACGCGAGCCAGTCCGGCGTTTTCTCGTTGAACGCGCCGAGAATGCGCGGGTTGTCGTCGTCGCCCGAACGGCGGCCGAGCAGCGCTTCGGCTTCTTCACGGCCGTCGCGGCCGAAATAGCGATGCAGCAGGTACACCATCGCCCACAGATGCCGGCCTTCTTCGACGTTCACCTGAAACAGGTTGCGCAAGTCGTACATCGACGGCGCGGTCAAACCCAGATGCCGTTGCTGTTCGACCGAAGCCGGTTCCGTATCGCCCTGCGTGACGATGATGCGACGCAGATTCGCACGATGTTCGCCGGGCACGTCCTGCCAGGCGGCCTCGCCCTTGTGCTCGCCGAAATGGATCTTGCGGTCCGGCTCGCCGGGCGTGAGGAAAATGCCCCAGCGATAGTCCGGCATCTTCACGTGATCGAAATGCGCCCAGCCGCCCGCGTCGACGCTCACCGCGGTGCGCAGATATACGTCGTAGCCGTGCGAGCCTTCCGGGCCCATGTCGCCCCACCACGACAGAAAATTCGGCTGCCATTGTTCGAGCGCACGTTGCAGTGCGCGGTCGCCGGCGAGGTTCACATTGTTCGGAATCTTGTCGCTGTAGTTGATCGTTGACATGGTCGTTTTCCTGATCGGAGACAACAGTGCTTCGTATGGAATGACAGG
Organism: Paraburkholderia xenovorans; assembly: GCF_046030735.1. GTDB lineage: Bacteria > Pseudomonadota > Gammaproteobacteria > Burkholderiales > Burkholderiaceae > Paraburkholderia > Paraburkholderia xenovorans_A. The sequence goes on along the minus strand of NZ_JAQQBV010000006.1, from coordinate 177,579 downwards.
CGTCGTATCGGTGCGGTGGGCATCGGCTTCGATGCCGTCGAGCTCACACCCGCGAGACGTCGAATTGCGCCTTGCTGCCCTTGCCATACACCTTCAGCGCGCCCTTCTCGCCTACCGCGTTCGGCCGGTTGAAAATCCAGTTCTGCCACGCGGTGAGACGGCCGAAGATGCGCGTCTCCATCGTCTCGGGACCGTTGAAGCGCAGATTCGCTTCGAGCCCGGTCAACGCATCCGGCGACATCGCCGCGCGTTCCTCGAGCGCGATGCGGACTTCGTCGGCCCAATCGATATCATCCGGCGACGCGGTCACGAGACCGAGACGCTCGGCTTCGACCGGCTTGACCGCTTGACCGATCTTCGAACGCACTGCATCGAGCGGCGCGGTTTCTTCATAGAAGCGCCGCGCCAGCCGCGATTGATGCGTGACCATCGGATACAGACCGAAGTTGACTTCCGACAGCGTGAGCGCCGGCTCTTCGTCCTCGTTGCTCGGCAGCGCGGCCATATACGTGCGATCGGCCGCGAATGCGAGTTCGGCGAATGTGCCGGCGAAACACGAACCCGGTTCGATCAGTGCGAACAGCGAGCGCGACGACACGTCGATACGCGCAAGCGTGCGGCGCAGCAGGCCGATGGTCTCGCGCACGAACCAGTGATCCTGGTGTTGCATCAGCGAGGCATCGGCGGCGAGCAGGTTGCGCGCATCGCCTTCGGTTTTGAAGAGCCACGTGCCGATCTCGAGTTCGTTGGTGCGCATCGACAGAATGGCGTCGTCGAGTTCGCGGGCGAATTGCAGCGGCCACCAGTTCGTGCCGGCCGCCACGATCGAATCGATATCCGCGGGGGGCACCGTTTGCGGCGCTTTGGCCGTGAACGTCGCGATACGCTTTGCGCGATCGATCGTGACGTCGAGCGTTTTATAGGTGAGGCCGTCATCGCGATCGGTGCGTTCGATACGCGTGAGCATTACGCCTTTCGCCTCGGCGGGACGGTCGCTTTGCTGCGCGAGTTCGAGCGCACGCGCCTGAATCGCCTGATCGAACTGGTTGGGTTTCACCACTTCATCCACCAGGCGCCATTCCTTCGCGCGTTCGCCGCGAATCCCTTCGACCACCGTGCAGAAGATATCGGCGCGATCGTGACGGACGCGGCGCTTGTCGGTAACGCGGGTCAGGCCGCCGGTACCCGGCAGCACGCCGAGCAGCGGCACTTCCGGCAGCGATACCGACGAAGAGCGGTCGTCCACCAGATAGATCTCGTCACAAGCCAGCGCGAGTTCATAACCGCCGCCGGCGCACGCGCCGTTCACGGCCGCGAGAAACTTGAGCCCCGAATGACGCGACGAATCTTCGAGACCGTTGCGCGTCTCGTTGGTGAACTTGCAGAAGTTGACCTTCCACGCGTGGCTCGACAACCCCAGCATGAAGATGTTGGCGCCCGAGCAGAACACGCGGTCCTTCAGACTCGTCAGCACGACCGTCCTGACCTCGGGATGCTCGAAGCGGACCCGTTGTATCGCGTCGTGCAGTTCGATGTCGACGCCGAGGTCGTATGAATTCAGCTTCAGCTTGTAGCCGTCGCGGATCCCGCCTTCCTCGGCGATATCGATACCGAGCGTCGCGACCGGGCCGTTGAAGCTCAGCTTCCAGTGTTTGTACTGCGAGGGATCGGTCCGGTAGTCGACCGGCGCAATAGCGGTTTCTGCTGTGGACATGGGGCGTCTCCTGACTGGACGAAGCAAAACTGTTTTTTGAACAATAGTGCATCGTCATACCCATGTAAAGCATTTTAATTCATGTTTTCTAGTAAACCCTGGCAGTGGACTGCATGTCAGCCTGCCCCCACCTCGTCCGGGGATTCCGCCGCCAGCCGTGCGGCAAGCCGGTCGCGCAGTTGCAGATAGGCGTCGGCCAAGGTTTTCTCGCTGGTGTCGAAACTCATGTCGGCACGTCCGTACAACTCGCCGCGGCCGGCCAGAATGCGCTTCAGGTCGTCCATCGCTTCCTTGTTGCCGGACATCGGCCGCAGATCGCCTTGCGCGACGACGCGGCGCATGTGCTCCTCCGGCGTGGCCTGCAACCACACGGTGAAACAGTGCGACAACAACGCATTGAAAGTGCCCGACTCGGACACGAGGCCGCCGGGCGATGCAATCACTGCCCGCTCATGCTCCCGAATCACAGCCTCGAGCGCGCGGTGTTCGTAGCGCCGATAAGCCGCCGCCCCGTACAGCGAATGAATCTCCGACGGCGGACAGCCCGCCATCTGCTCGATCACCCGCGTCAACTCGACGAACGGCACCTTGCGCTCCTGCGCGAGCATTCGTCCGAGCGTCGATTTGCCTGCGCCGCGCAGACCGATCAACGCGATCCGGTCCTTGCGATGCGGATCGCACGGCGCCTGCGCGAACATTTCGGCCAGTGCCACGCGCGCGCGTTGCAGCGCAGCCTGGTCGCGCCCGTGCAGCAGTTCGCGAATCAGCAGCCATTCGGCGGACGCGGTGGTTTCGTCGCCGATTACTTCGGCCAACGCACAATTGAGCGTGGTCGCAATCTGCCGCAGCACCAGCACCGACGCATTGCCCACGCCCGATTCCAGATTCGCCAGATGCCGCTCAGACAACCCTGTCTCGGTCGCCAGCGTCTTGCGCGTCATGCCGCGCCGCGCGCGCAGCAGACGTACGCGTTCGCCCATAGCGGTCAGAAACGGATCGCGCTCCTCGCGCTCACCGCTTCGTTCCGCTGCACGGTCAGGCAGGCCGGCGCGGTTGCCGTCGTCTTCGGCGGAATCGTCCAGTGGCGCGGGAGTGTAATTCTGGTTCATGTTTAAATGCCTCTTAACTTCTATACATGTACTATAGTGCTTGACACGCACCCAGTGAACGGTTAATTTTCGCCAAATATTGATCCAATAACAAACGCTGTCGAGATAATTCGGCGCGTATCGGAGACGGCATCGCGCATCGTCCGACTGTCGCGAACGGTCAGGCGCTGGTGCTGTATCTGCTGCCGCACGGCGCGATCGAATTCACTGTTGCCACGCCTTCTGCGTGAGCGCCGCCATGGCCGAACTTCTGCAGAACTGGACGCCGGACCGCCCCCACCCGCTGGAGGAGACATATGGAAGCCCTGCTGGAACCGGCTGCGAGTCAGCCCAACCCAACCGTCGAGCCGCCGCCTGCGCAATTCAATTTCGCGGCCTACCTGTTCGGCCTGAACGAAACACGCGCCGCCAAAACCGCGTATATCGACGACGCCTCCCGCACCTCATACGGCGAGCTCGAAGACCGCGCGCGCCGTTTCGCGAGCGCGCTGCGTACGCTCGGCGTGCATACGGAAGAACGCGTGCTGCTGGTGATGCTCGATACGATCGAGTTGCCGGTCGCGTTTCTCGGCGCACTGTATGCGGGCGTCGTGCCGGTCGTCGCGAATACGCTGTTGAGCGCCGCGGACTACGTGTACATGCTCACGCATAGCCACGCGCGGGCCGTGGTCGCATCCGGCGCGCTATTGCCGAACGTGACCGCAGCGATGGCTACGGCCGAACATGACGGTTGCCAGTTGATCGTCTCGCAGCCTCTGCCGGACGAGCGCTCAACAACGCACGTGCTCAAAGACCTCATCGACGCTGCGACACCCGCCGCGAAAAATGCCGCGACGGGCTGCGACGACATTGCGTTCTGGCTGTATTCGTCGGGCTCCACCGGCAAACCGAAGGGCACGGTCCACACGCACGCAAACCTCTACTGGACCGCCGAGCTTTACGCGAAGCCGATTCTCGGCATCGTCGAAAGCGATGTGGTGTTCTCGGCGGCCAAACTGTTCTTTGCATATGGTCTCGGCAACGGCCTCACGTTCCCGCTGTCAGTCGGCGCGACCGCTGTACTGATGGCGGAACGCCCCACCGCCGACGCGATTTTTACTCGCCTCGTGCGGCATCGTCCGACGATTTTCTACGGCGTGCCGACGCTCTACGCGAGCATGCTGGTGTCGCCCAATCTGCCGCCGCGCGCCGACGTCGCGATGCGCGTTTGCACGTCGGCCGGCGAAGCATTGCCGCGCGAAATCGGCGAACGTTTCACCGCGCATTTCGGCTGCGAGATTCTCGACGGAATCGGCTCGACCGAGATGCTGCACATCTTCCTGTCGAATCGCGCGGGCGCGGTCGAATACGGCACCACGGGCCGCCCGGTGCCAGGTTATGAAGTCGAGTTGCGCGACGAAGCGGGCCACGCGGTACCGGACGGCGAGGTCGGCGATCTGTACATCAAAGGACCCAGCGCCGCGCTCATGTACTGGAGCAATCGCGAGAAATCGCGTGCGACTTTTCTCGGCGAATGGATCCGCAGCGGCGACAAGTATTGCCGGCTCGCGAACGGCTGCTACGTTTATGCAGGCCGCAGCGACGACATGCTGAAGGTCAGCGGCCAGTATGTATCGCCGGTAGAAGTGGAGATGGTGCTCGTGCAGCACGATGCGGTACTCGAAGCGGCCGTGGTCGGCGTGGATCACGGCGGACTCGTGAAGACCCGTGCGTTCGTCGTGCTGAAACGCGAGTTCGCGCCGTCTAAGATACTCGTCGACGAACTGAAGGGCTTCGTCAAGGGAAGGCTCGCACCGCACAAGTACCCGCGCGATATCGTGTTCGTCGACGATTTGCCGAAAACCGCGACCGGCAAGATTCAACGCTTCAAATTGCGCGAACTGTCATCAGGTGATCCATGCAGAATCCCGTAAGCGCCGCGACGGCCAGCGGCTTCGCCGAACTTCCCGCCACCGCGACACGCGCGCCGTTGCGCATCGAATATTGCTGGGTGAACGATGCGGCGGCCCATGCGCCGATCGCGGTCTTTCTGCATGAAGGACTCGGTTCGATCGCCATGTGGCGCGACTGGCCGCAAAGCGTGTGCGAGCGACTCGGCATGCGCGGTCTCGTGTATTCGCGCCCCGGCTACGGACTCTCCACACCGCGCGGACACGGCGAAAAATGGCCGGTGGATTTCATGACGGCACAGGCGCGCGATGTGTTGCCCGCGCTGCTGGCTGCACTCGATATCGGTCTGGAAGAACGGCGCCGCATGTGGCTGATCGGCCACAGCGACGGCGGCTCGATCGCGTTGCTCTACGCGGCGCTGCATCCGGATGCGCTGGCGGGCGCGGTGGCGATCGCGCCGCACGTGTTCGTCGAAGACATCTCCGTGGCGAGCATCGCGCAGACCAGGCTGCTGTACGAGACCACGGATCTGCGCAGCAAGCTCAGCCGCTATCACGCCGACGTCGATTCCGCGTTCTATGGCTGGAACGATATCTGGCTCGCCCCCGCTTTCCGCGCGTGGACCATTGCCGCGGAACTGGCGTCGATCCGCCAACCACTGCTCGCAGTGCAAGGTCACGACGACAACTACGGCACGATGGCGCAGATCGACATCATCGGCGAACGGGTGCCGCAAGCCCGGCTGGTGAAACTCGACGCGTGCGCACACTCGCCGCATCGCGATGCGCCCGATGCGTTGAACGACGCGATTGCCGCGTTCGTCGCGGAGCACGCTTAAGCCAGCGTCGTTCACCGACGAGAGGTCGCAAGCCTGGAGCGACTTCGGCCGGCACTTACTTTTTCCTTACTTTCCATTCGTCTCCATTCCTCACCGTCTATTCACAAAAGTTACACGGGTCACCGATTATTCTCCTGCATCGCTGACTTGGGCATCTGAATGCCCAGGCGCTTTTCCCCCGTGCCGGAGATCTCGCCATGTTCATCGTGTCGAAGCGAACTGCTGCCTCGCAGCGCAAACGTTTGGCAGGCGTGCTGTTCGCCGTGTCGCTCTGCGCATCGATCGGCGCGTGCAGTGACGACGACGGCCAGAAACCCGACGCCAACGCGACCACCTCGGCCGACGGCGCGCAGGACAACAACGCAACCGCTGCTTTATCCGCGAACCCGTCGGTAACGAACACGACGCCAGCACCATCGGCAACACCCGATCTCACGATTCAATCCCCTGCATTACCCGCATCGGGCACCGACGCCGCGCTGTCCGCCGCTGCATCGACGCCGCTCGCCACACCTGTCATCCATACCGTTGATTGAGTTCCGCGCCCCATCCGATGCGCGGCACGAGGCCGTGCGCCGGATGGTTCGTTCCTTCGCCGAAGATCGAAAGCCCAAACCATGACTTCAAACAATCGCCGTGATTTTCTACGTTCCGCCGCTTCCGCGGCCGGTTCCTTCACCGCCTTGAGCATGCTGCCGGCCGGCATCCGCAACGCGCTCGCCATTCCGGCCAACAACCGGACCGGCACCATTCGCGACGTCGAACACATCGTCGTGCTGATGCAGGAAAACCGCTCGTTCGACCATTACTTCGGCACGCTCAAGGGCGTACGCGGTTTCGGCGACACGCGCGTGACCACGTTGCCGGGCGGCAAACCGGTGTGGTATCAGCCGCTCGCCGCGGACCTCGGTTATGTGCTGCCGTTCCGCCCGAGCGCACCGAACCTCGGCCTGCAATTCCTGCAGGATCTCGCGCACGACTGGGGCAGCACGCACGCCGCGTGGAACGGCGGCCGCTACGATCAATGGGTGCCGGCCAAGGGCACCACGACGATGGCCTACCTCACGCGCGAAGACATTCCGTTCCACTACCAGCTCGCCGACGCGTTCACGATCTGCGACGCCTATCATTCGTCGCTGATGGGTCCGACCGACCCGAACCGCTACTACATGTGGACCGGCTGGGTCGGCAACGACGGCAGCGGCGGCGGCCCGGTGATCGATAACGCGGAACTCGGCTACGGCTGGTCGACGTATCCGGAAGTACTGCAAAACGCGGGCATTTCGTGGAAGATCTACCAGGACATCGGCACCGGTCTCAACGCGAACGGCGGCTGGGGCTGGGGGCAAAACCCGTACATCGGCAACTACGGCGACAACTCGCTGCTCTACTTCAACCAGTATCGCAACGCGCAGCCGGGCAACCCGCTGTACGACAACGCCCGCACGGGCACCAACGCCGCTGCCGGCGACGGTTACTTCGACATCCTCAAGCGCGACGTACAGAACAACGCGCTGCCGCAAGTGTCGTGGATCGTCGCGCCGGAAGCGTATTCCGAGCACCCTAACTGGCCGACCAACTACGGCGCGTGGTACATCGATCAGGTGCTGCAGATTCTCACGTCGAATCCCGACGTGTGGAGCAAGACGGTGCTGCTGATCAACTACGACGAAAACGACGGCTTCTTCGATCACATCGTGCCGCCGTTCGCGCCGGCCACGAGTGCGAACGGTCTGTCGACGGTCGACACCAGCAACGAAAACTACGCCGGCGATGCGAACAATCAGGCCGGCCCGTACGGCCTCGGTCCGCGCGTGCCGATGCTGGTGGTCTCGCCGTGGTCGAAGGGCGGTTATGTGTGTTCGGAGCTGTTCGACCATACGTCCGTGATCCGTTTCATCGAACAGCGTTTCGGCGAACAGCACAACCTCGGCGAATCGAACATCTCGCCGTGGCGTCGCGCGGTGTGCGGCGATCTGATGTCGGCATTCAACTTCAGCAATCCCAACGACACGTTCCCGACGCTGCCGAGCACGGCCGGTTACGTGCCGCCCGATCAGAACCGTCATCCGGACTATGTGCCGACGCCGCCGCTCGTGCAGTCGGTGCCGAAGCAGGAACCGGGAGTGCGCCCCGCGCGCGCACTGCCGTACGAGCTATTCGTGCGGATTCACGGCGAAGGCGGCAACAACACGGTGACGATGCGCTTCGTGAACACGGGCCGCCGTGCCGCGGTGTTTCTCGTCTACGCGGCGAACAGCGCCGACGCGCCGCGCACTTATACGGTCGAAGCCGGCAAGCGTCTGCAAGACCAGTTCCCGTTGAATGCGGACGGCACCTACGACTACACCGTGTACGGCCCGAACGGTTTCCTGCGCCGCTTCGCGGGCAAGCCGGTTGCGCGCACCTGGTGGCATGGCGGCGATATCGCGCGGCCGGAAGTGGCCGAAGGGTATGACGTCGCGAACGCCAACCTGCAATTGCGTCTGGAGAACGTGGGCAGCGCGCGCTGCCAGTTCACGATCGTCAATGCGTACGACGCGAGCAACGTCATCAAGCAATCGGTGCGCGGCGGCGATACCGATCAGTTGTATCTCGATCTGCGCAATGCGCACGGCTGGTACGACCTCGCGATCACGGTCGATACGGATCCGACGTTCGTGCGCCGCTTTGCCGGCCACGTCGAGAACGGTAAGGTCAGCATGAGCGATCCGGCATTGGGCGGTTAATTTATTCGCTCACGCTGCTGCTTGCTTGCGGGAAACGGAAACGGTCGCTGCTTTTTTGGCAGCGACCGTTTTTTTATGGCGCTTCAGACGGATATCGGCGCACAGGATGTGCCGGTCTGTCCGGGCATGCAGAGCCCGCTGGTGGCGGGAAATCTAGGAACCGAAATCGAGTCCGCCGATCAGCGCGACCGGCTCGGCTTGCGTGTGCGTCAGAAAATCGAGTTCGCGCGCATGCCGCCATGCTTCGAGCTTGCGCGGCAGTGCGGCCAGATACGCGGTAAAGCGCGCCGGGCCGGCGGGCCCCATGAGTTCTTCGATTTCGTCGCTGTCCCAGGTCAGATAGAGATTCAGCGGATGCGCGTAGTGGGCCAGCTCCTTCAGCGGCTCGGCGTAAATGCGCACCCGCGTGGGATGCCCATGGCCGCCGTAGGGCAGCACGTCGGTATGCACCGTCGTGGCAAAACAGGCGGCGAGGGCCTCGGCGATGCGAGGCGCGAATTGCCGGTCGAATCGGGCTGCACTTTCTGGACGCATCAGGTTCCCCACCGCTCTACGCAACGTGCGAAGCATCGTAGCACGCGAAGATCGACGCGCATCGAGCGCACGGGTCGCCTCCCTGCTGCATGCGCGCGCGTTTTCTTTTCTATAATCCGCGGCTCAACCCCACAACACGAGACGGTAGATGAAGTACAGGCGGTTTGCTCTTTTCCTCGCCGGCACAGGTTTGCTCGGCAATCAGGCCATGGCGGCCGATCTGATCGCCACCCAACCCGGCGTGATGTGTGTGTCCACGGCGGCGCTTGCGCAGCTCACGCTGCCCGATGGCGAGAGCCGCAGCCACGGCGCCGACGCGACGCCGGCGCAGCGGGCGCTCGCGCAAGCAGGCGGCTGCGTCGATATCGCGCCCGGCATTACGGTCAGCGTACAGAGCGCGCATAAGAATACCTCCGTGGTCAGTTATCAGCCGCCCGGCGCAGCGGCAAACGAAACCTTCGTGATTCCGAACATCGATTTCACGCCGGTGTTCACCGACGACGCAAGCGCGCCGTAATAAACCGCAGCCTGCCTTCGCGGCTGCGGCGTCGAACCGTCTTCAGAATCCGCGGCCTCGGTTCGTTGAGCGCCGCTCTCTGATTCATGTTCGTTGTTCCTCATTCCTCATTCTCGTCTGACTTACTTCCTTTTGTTCCTCCCGCTTCGTTTCTGTTTCTCTCTGTGGTTTCGCTAGTGCTGCTCTCAGCATGTCCCGGTCCAGTTCTTTCTCCCATGCGGCTATCACTATCGACGCCACGCCGTTGCCCATCGTGTTTGTCAGTGCCCGGCACTCGGACATGAAACGGTCAATCCCAAGTATCAGCACCATCGCCGTCACCGGTACCGTCGGCACCACCGAAAGACTCGCCGCCAATGTGATAAACCCCGCACCCGTCACGCCCGTCGAACCCTTCGATGTCAACATCGTCACCGCCAGCAACGTCACCTCCTGAGCCATCGTCAAATGCGTGTTGGTCGCCTGCGCAAGAAACAGCACCGCCAGCGTCATGTAAATGTTCGTGCCGTCAAGATTGAACGAGTAACCCGTCGGCACCACCAGGCCGACAATCCCCCGCGAACAACCCAGTCTTTCGAGCTTGTCCATCAATTGCGGCAACGCCGCTTCAGATGTCGATGTGCCAAGCACGATCAACAGTTCGTCCTTGATGTACACAACAAAGCGCCACAAACTGAAACCGCAACTCCGCGCAATCAACCCTAGACCACACGCGACAAACAGGAACGCCGTGAGATAGAACGTGCCGATCAGTTTCATCATCGGCAACAACGACACAATCCCGTATTTGCCGATCGTGAACGCAATCGCGCCGAACGCGCCGATCGGTGCAAGACTCGTGATCATCCGCACAACCCGGAAGAATGTTTTCGACAGCAGTTCGATCAGCCCCACCACCGGCTTCGCGGGCTCGCCCATCACGGCGAGTGCTGTGCCGAACAGCATCGCAATCAGCAACACCGGCAAGATGTCGCCCTGCGTGAACGCGCCGACGAACGTCTCGGGAATGATGTGCATGAAAAAACCGGCGAGCCCTTCGCCGTGCGCGGCCTGCGCGGCATAGGCCGCGACCGCGCCGCCGTCCAGCGACGCAGGATCGACATTGAAGCCGACGCCGGGCTTCAATACGTGCGCAGCCAGCAAACCCAGCGCGAGCGCAAGCGTCGACACCACCTCGAAATACAGCAGCGCCTTCCCGCCCACGCGGCCCACCTTGCGCATGTCGTGCATGCTGGCAATGCCGGTCACCACCGTGCAGAAAATCACCGGGCCGATAATCATCCGCACGAGTTTGATGAACGCGTCGCCGAGTGGCTTCATCGCCACTGCATCCGCAGGCAGGCAATGCCCGAACAGCACGCCGATCGCAATCGCGACGATCACCTGCACGTACAGCACCTTATAGAACGGCCTGCGCTTTATCTGTTGTTTCATGTCTCCTCCAATGTCTCAAGGCAAAGCGCAGCCCTTCCCTTCTGGCGGGGAATCGGTCACGCGCGATTTTCGTCTGGATGCGGCGCACGCGCCGCGACGCGTTACAGCACGGCTGCCCAGCTATGCCGCTGGAAATGCGCCCGTTCGAATGCTTCGATGTCCGGTAGCGACGCAAGCGTCAGGTCGATCGTGTCCATCCCTTCGATCACCATCCGCTTATGACGTGCGCCCAGCGGAAAGCTGAATACCTCCGCGTTCGCCGTCGTCACCGTTTGCTGTTCGATGTCGATATGCAATTGCGCGGCGGGTCGTATTTCGGCTTCATGCAGCAGAGCGTCGATTGCGCTGCGGTCGAGTTGAACCAGCAGCAGGCGGTTGTTCATCGCATTCGAATAGAAGATTTCCGCGAAGCTCGGTGCAATCACCGCATCGAACCCGAATTGCTGAAGTCCCCACACCGCATGTTCGCGGCTCGACCCACAGCCGAAATTCGAGCCGCCGATCAGGATGCGCGCGCCACGATACGCAGGCTGATTCAGCACGCAATCGCTACGCGGCGCGCCGTGCTCGTCGAAACGCAAGTCGTATAGCAAACCCTCGCTGAGGCCGGCTTTGTCGATGATCCGAAGAAACTGCTTCGGCATGATCTGGTCGGTGTCGAGGTTTTCGATCGGCAACGGCGCGGCGCACCCGTCGATTTCAGTGAGTCGTGTGCTCATGCTTGCGTCTCCAGCGTGCGGACATCGGTGATGCGGCCGGTCAACGCAGCCGCGGCGGCCATCGCGGGGCTCATCAGATGCGTGCGGCCGCCACGTCCCTGGCGTCCTTCGAAATTGCGATTCGTCGTGGACGCGCAGCGCTCGCCCACCGCGAGAAAATCGTCGTTCATCGCGAGGCACATCGAACAGCCCGGTTCGCGCCATTCGAAACCGGCATCGCGCAACGTCGCCGCGATCCCTTCCTGTTCCGCCTGACGCCGCACGCTGCCCGAGCCCGGCACGACCATCGCGCGCACACCTTGTGCAACGTGACGACCTCGCACGATCGCGGCGACCACACGCAAATCCTCGATACGCCCGTTCGTGCACGAGCCGATAAACACGCGATCGATCGGCGTGCCCGCAATCGGCTGGTCGGCGTCGAGGCCGATGTAGTCGAGCGCGCGGCGCAACGCGGCCGCGGCTTCCGGTGTCGCTTGCGTGGCTGCCGACGGAACGCGCTCATCGATCGCGATCGACTGGTCGGGACTCGTGCCCCACGTGACGAACGGCGCGATGTCGTGCGCGTCGAAACGATGCTCGATATCGAAGCGCGCGCCCGCATCCGATTTCAGATCGCGCCAGTCGTTCATCGCGGCCGCCCATCCGGCGTCGTCGAACGCTTTTGCATGCGCTCGCACGTAGTCGAACGTGGTCGCATCGGGCGCGATCAACGCGGCGCGCGCGCCGGCTTCGACGGTCATGTTGCACAAGGTCATCCGCGCTTCGGCGGACAGCGCCGCGATCGTCGAGCCGTCGAACTCCACCGCGTAACCACGCGCGCCCTGCGCGCCGATGCGGCTGATGACCCACAGGATCACGTCCTTTGCGGAGGTGCCGTACGGCAACGCGCCGTCGATCGTGATCCGCATGGTTTGCGCGACGCGATACACCAGCGTCTGCGTGGCGAGCACGTGCTCGACTTCCGACGTGCCGATGCCGAAGCCCAACGCGCCAAGCGCACCGTACGTGGTCGTGTGGCTGTCGCCGCACAGCACGACCATGCCCGGGCGAATCAACCCACGCTCGGGCGCGACGATATGTTCGATGCCTTGCAGCGGATCGTTCGCCGCATGCAGTTGAATGCCGGCCTGTTCGCAGTTGCGCGCGAGATTGTTCGCCTGCAGCAGCGACGCGGCATCGCGAATCACACGCGGCGATTCCGCGTGCGTCGGAATAATGTGGCTCACCACTGCGAGCTGTTGCCGTGGCCGGCGCACCGGCCGCGATTTTTCCGCGAGTCCGCTGAACGCCTGCGGGCTCGTGTATTCGTTCATCAGATGCAGATCGACGTACAGCAGCACGTTCTGCGCATCGAGCCGCGCCACGGTGTGCGAGTCGACGAGTTTTTCGTAAAGAGTGCGTTTGGACATGACGGGATCGGCCACGGCTAGGAATGCAGAAACGGCAGAACGCGATCGAGCAGCAACTCGGGCGCTTCTTCCGGAATGTAGTGACCGCAAGGCAGCGCTTCGCCGCTCACTCGCGTGGCCCAGCGCCGCCATTCGACGAGCGGCTCGAAGCACTGCTCGATCACGCCCTGCGCGCCCCACAACGCGAGAAACTCGCAATCGATCTTGCGTGCTTCAGCGAGCGACTCGCGGTCGTGTTCCAGATCGATCGTGACGCTCGCGCGGTAGTCTTCGCAGATGCCGTGCGCGGTCGCGGGGTCCGACAGGCAGCGCAGATATTCGGCGTACGCGGCCTCGGTAAACGGCGCGAGCCCTGCGCTGCGCGCGCCGATCGTCTGCTTCAGATAGAGGTCGGGGTCAGCGTTGATCAGCGTCTCCGGAAACGGCGCGGGGCGCACGAGGAAAAACCAGTGCCAGTAAGCGCGTGCGAACGCGAACGAGGTTTGCTCGTACATCGCGAGCGTCGGTGCGACATCGAGTGTGACGAGCTTCGTCACCGCCTGCGGATGATCGAGCGCCATGCGTGCGGCGACACGGCCGCCGCGATCGTGAGCGATCACCGCGAACTGTTCGAAGCCGTGCGCGCGCATCAGCGCGACCTGATCTTCGGCCATCCGGCGCTTCGAGTAGTTGCTGTGGTCAGGCGCGCCTTGCGGCTTGCCGCTGTCGCCGTAGCCACGCAAATCGGCGGCGATGACCGTGAAGTCCTGCGCGAGTCTCGGCGCAACCTTGTGCCAGATCGCGTGGGTTTGCGGATGACCGTGCAACAGCAGCAAAGCCGGACCGGCGCCGCCGCGGATCGCGTGAAGATGAATACCGTCGACCTGCGTCGACGCATCGGTGAAACCTGCAAACATCGTTGCCTCCCATATCTGAATGCAGTCTAATTGATGCCTGCAGGGATAGGGTTTCTATCAAGGCAATCCGGAATTAACTTTTGGGAACGAATCGATGGACGGCTTCTCCGACCTGAATCTGTTCGCGCTGGTCGCGCGCCACCGCAATCTGGCGGCCGCGGCGCGTGAGCTCGGCGTGACGCCGCCGTCGATCAGCAAGCGTCTCGCGCAACTCGAACAGCGGCTCGGCGTGCGGCTCGTCAACCGGACCACGCGCCGCCTGAGCCTCACCGCCGAGGGCGAGATCTATCTGGCGAACGGCTCGCGGATCCTCGACGATCTCACCGAACTCGAACAACTGGTGACGAGCAGCCGCGCCGCGCCGACCGGGCTGTTGCGCGTGAACGCGTCGTTCGGCTTCGGCCGCGCGCATGTCGCGCCGGCCATTTCGCGCTTCAGCGAGCGCTTTGCGTCGATGAAGATCCAGTTGCATCTGACGGACCGGCCGGTGAGCTTGCAGGAAGAAGGCTTCGACCTCGGCATCCGCTTCGGCGAGGTGCCGGATGCGCGCATCAACGCGCGGCTACTGCTGAAGAACCGGCGGCTGGTCTGTGCCGCGCCGGCGTATCTGAAACGGCACGGCGCGCCGGCCATGCCGCACGACCTGACGCGCCACGCGTGTCTCGTGCTGCGAGAAAACGAATCGGCGTATGGCACGTGGCATTTCACGCGCGGCAAGAAATCGGAGACGGTGAAGGTGGACGGCCCGTTGAGCAGCAACGACGGCAGCGCGGTGCTGAAGTGGGCGCTCGACGGCCGCGGCATCGCGGTGCGCTCGGAGTGGGAGATCGCCGGCCATTTGAAGCGCGGCGAGCTGGTGTCCTTGCTCACCGATTGGCCGCTGCCGAACGCGGACATTCATGCGATCTATCTGGAACGGCATCGGCTGTCGGCGAAACTCAGGACGTTTATCGACTTTCTCGGTGATGAGTTGCAGGCGAGCGTTCGCCTGGCGTGAGCGATGCGCTGCTCGAATCGAACTCTCGAGCAGCGCGTTGCTACCGTCAATACATCAGCGGGGTATTGAGATCGCGCCTGATCGCGAGCACCATCGCGCGCAACGCCGGATAATCAGCCGGCTCGACGACGGGACCGCGAGTGGTGATTTCAAGGCTCCGCGTCACCGTGATCTGCTGCCCGGTCCGGGAATAACTCGACGTATAGGTTCCGAACGGCGAAGTGAGCTTGAGCGGTTCGGGCACCGATGCAACCTTCACGCCGTCCGGCAACGTAAGTTCGACCGTTTCGCTCATTGAACGCCCTGAAAAGATCAGCGGCAGCTTACGTTCCTCGGGACCAAACGCGTCGCATGCACCGGCAATGTCGAATAGCGCCGCCAATCCGCGCGGCACGCGCATCGCGCCAGGCCCCGGCACGGCGGCATACGCAGGCAGCTCGAACTGGGTTGAAAGTGCGAACGGTTGCGTCAGATCGCGCGCATCATTGTGACTGAAGCTGCCCGAGCCGCTCTGCCCCGTCGTGGCCAGTACTCTTTCCGCAATCTCCTTCTCCCCGCCGGGCGGCAACGATGCGGCCGCCGATCTGATGGACCAGTCGAGTGCGCCCGACGCCGTCGTCACACTCGTGCCTTTGACGTTCCCTTCACTGTCCACGCTCATCCGGGACTTCGTTTCAACGCGCGAAGTCTGCGGGCTGCTCAGCGGTAACGAAACGAGTGCGGCGTGGCCGGTTCCGTCGTCCGCGATCAACGCCCGCTTTCCCGACAACACGTCGGGCAGCACGCCGAACATCGCATGGGCCGCCGTGGAGTCCGCGTAAAGCTGGAACTCGGGCAGGTAGGTGATCACATGGTTAAACGCACCGGGCGAAGCAGCGGCCTCCGGCACCCAATAGGCTCCTCTCAAATTGACCAGCACAGGGCTGCTCTTGATGCCTTTGACGGCGAGCAACGCTTCCAGCAGGGTCACATGATCCTTGCAGTCGCCGTAGCGCGCATCCAGGATCGATTGAGCACTGTGCGGTACGACGCCGCCATCGCCGAAAAAGATCGCGACATAGCGGATATTCATGCTGACCCAGCGATACAGCGCATCGGCCTGTGCACGTCTGTCGGTGACGCCGGCGGTCACCTGGTTCGCCAGCGCCTCTACTGCGGGAGTCACAGCCACCTGCGGCTCGGCTCGCTCGAGATAAGCCCGGCCAAGCGCATCGAGATCCGGAAAAGTGGTGATCACAACGCGCGGGCTACGATCGCTGCGCGCAGGCGCATTCTGCTCGCTCCGTTGCGCCTGCGTGTTTTTGATCGACCATTGCCAGGTCTGGCGCCCCGCATCGTCGGCAGAGATCAGACCGCCTTTCAGGTCTACCGCATCGATATGGAGCTTGAGCGCCGCCGGGGCATGAACCGTCACGCGAGCCGACTTGATCGGCTCGGCGTCGCTAAACACTTCCTTCGCGAAGAACTGGCCGGGAAACAGCGCGACTTTTTGCGTGAGACGCATGTGCAGCGTCAAAGTCGCACCGATCTCCACCGCGGGAAACACGACGGTTTTTACTTTTCTGTCGTTGAACATCGGGGCCGCCGCGCTAGCCGCACTCTGCTGCTCGAGAATCCTGTCCGCAGCGACGTCGATGCGTTTGCCGGCGGGCGTCGTCGTATAGGCGTCGAGGATTTCGATGCCCTGCATCGACGGGCTGTAGGTGAGCGGCATCTGGCTGAGCGCCTTGACTCCCTGGTCAGTGTCGATACGCACCGATACAGTATCTTCTTGTGTGAAAGTGCCATCGGCATTGACATCGTAGATGACCTCACTGCCAAGCACTGTCATATTGGGTTTGAAATCCGCCGCATACGCACTCGCGCAGAAACCGACCAGGCCTGGCAATATCAGGCCCACGAACGCCCGCACTATCTTCTTTCCTGCATCACCCATGCACGACCTCATCGAAACAACCTTGGATTGGAATAGCCCGCTTCAAGTGACCGTCGAATCGCACGCCCCTTTTTCGAACTCGCGTTTTCCGGATCGGACAGTCAATATCCTCGACAGACGCAACATGCGAGAAATGAAAACGACGCGCTTGATAAAAGAAACCCGCTTGCGAATGCAATCGAGCAGACAACGATGACCAACTTCAATGACAGGATTCTCATCTGGATTACACGGCACTCCTGTCCATAGCGCCCGGCCTCCTCTGCTGGAAGCACGTTCGACATGCGGCCCGTGCGCGACGCGAAGAAACAAACCTTAACGCTTATCGTGCGTCGTGCTAATAACCACCAGACAGGACTCATCGTCCCGACAAACAGGACAAGATGGATCCCCAGCCGGGAATGAGCCCGACAGGCCGGATGCCCCGCGTCTTCTCGATCAGACCGCCGGACCGCGCCCGCTGCCGCGCGCTTTCTCCAGCATGAACTCGATAAACGTGGATGCGGCCCGCGTGTGATGCCGGTTCGGCATATAGAGCATGTACATGTTCGTACCGAAGATACTGAGGCGCCACGCGTCGAGCGCGGTCACCACGTCGCCGCGCCGCAAATCGTCGTGCACCACGTAATCCGGCACGAGCCCGACGCCCAAACCCGCGAGCACCGCCTGGCGCAAAAACAGAAAGTTTTCCGAAATGATCGTCGGTTCGAGCAGCACCTCGTGCCGCTCGTCGCGTAAATAGGCGGCCACTCGCAATTGCCGGCCGACCACCGCCGCGGTGATCAGCGGCGCGGTGCGCAAATCGTCGAGCCGTGACGGCATGCCGTGGCTTTCGGCAAAAGCCGGCGAAGCGCACGCCACGTATTTCACCGGACCCATGTCGCGCGCGACCAGATTCTGCGGCGGCTCCGACATCACCCGCACGGCGATATCCACTTCGTCGCGCATCAGGTCTTCGACGCGGTTCTCGAACAGCACGTCCAGCACGATCCCCGGATAGAGACGCTTGAACGCGATCAGCCAGTCTGACATCACCAGTTGCCCGTAGCCGCTCGGCACGCTCAGCCGCACGCGCCCCTGCAGGCTCTGTCCGAGCGTCGTGACGGATTCGCGCGCGGCCAGCAGCGCGTTCTGGATCGCGCGACCGTGTTCGTAGAGTTGCAGGCCGATCTCGGTCGGCTCGACGCGGCGCGTGGTGCGCCGGACCAGTTGCAACCCGATCGAGCGTTCCAGCTGGTTCAGGTGATAACTCACATTGGCGCGGCTCATTTTCAGCCGGCGCGCGGCTTCGCTCAGGTTGCCCGCGTCCAGAATGTCCACCAGCAAGGTCAGCGAATTGACGTCCACGGTGGCGCCTTTGTCAAAATAATTTTGACAGTCTGTCAACCGTTGATGTAATTGTCAATAAAGCTTATCCAACCGACAATCGGAACACTTCGCCAGACCCGCCACGCCCCGAATCACAAACAGGAGACAGTTGATGACCCCCAGCCCGAACCCGTCGGCCGACGTCGTGACGCGCGAACTGCGCGGCAAAGTGCTGCTCGTGACCCTCGACCACCCGCCGGTCAATGCGCTCTCCGCCGAGGTCCGGCGCGGTCTGCTCGGCGCGATCGAAGCCGCGGATGCCGATTCCGCAGTCGAGGCCGTGCTGATCGTCGGCGCGGGGCGCAACTTCATCGCCGGGGCGGATATTCGCGAGTTCGGCAAGCCGCCGGTGCCGCCCGCGCTGCCCGACGTATGCAATCGCATCGAGGCGTGCACGAAGCCGGTGATCGCGGCGATTCACGGCGCGGCGCTCGGTGGCGGTCTGGAAGTGGCGCTCGCCGCGCATTACCGGATCGCGGTCGATGGCGCGAAGCTCGGGCTGCCGGAAGTGCAACTCGGTCTGTTGCCGGGCGCTGGCGGCACCCAGCGCACGCCGCGTCTGATCGGCGCGCCTGCCGCGCTCGATCTGATGCTGAGCGGCCGTCACGCCGGCGCGCAAGAAGCCTTGGCGCTGGGTCTCGTCGACCGCGTCGGCGCCAGCGACGACATCCTCGCCGAAGGACTCGCGTATGTGCACGAACTGCTCGCCGCGCACGCGCCGGTGCGCCGCACCCGCGACGCCGCCGCGCTCGGCGAGCGCGCCGCGAGCCTCGCCGCCGTCGCCACCGCCCGCGCGGAAACGGCGAAGAAATCGCGCGGCCTGTTCTCGCCGCTGAAAATCGTCGACGCGGTAGAAGCCGCGATCGAACAGCCTTTCGACGAAGGCCTGCGCATCGAACGCAAACTGTTCCTCGACTGTCTCGACAGCCCGCAGCGTGCCGGCCTGGTTCACGCGTTCTTCGCCGAGCGCGAGGTATTGAAGGCGCCCGAAACACGCGACGCAAAACCGCGCGCGCGGCGCACCATCGGCGTGGTGGGCGGCGGCACGATGGGCGCGGGCATCGCCGTCGCGGTGCTCGACGCCGGCTTGCCCGTGACGATGATCGAACGCGACGACGCGTCGCTCGCGCGCGGCCGCGCGCACATCGAGAAGGTGTACGACGGGCTGGTCGCCAAAGGCCGCATGAGCGCCGCAAAGAAAGCGGACGTGATGACGCGCTGGAGCGGCAGCACGTCTTACGATGCGCTCGCCGATACCGACCTCGTGATCGAAGCCGTGTTCGAGGATATCGCCGTCAAGCACGCAGTATTCGCCGAACTCGATCGCGTATGCAAGCCGGGCGCGGTGCTGGCCACCAACACGTCGTATCTCGACATCGACGCGATCGCGGCCGGCACTTCGCGTCCCGCCGATGTAATCGGCCTGCACTTCTTCTCCCCCGCCAACATCATGAAACTGCTGGAAGTGGTGGTGCCGAAGCAGGTCAGCGCGGACGTGGTCGCGACCGCGTTCGAACTCGCGAAGAAGCTGCGCAAGACGCCGGTGCGCGCGGGCGTGTGCGACGGCTTTATCGGCAATCGCGTGCTGGCCGTGTATCGCGCTGCCGCGGACGCGATGATGGAAGACGGCGCGTCGCCCTATCAGATCGATGCGGCGGTACGCAATTTCGGCTACCCGATGGGACCGTTCCAGGTAGTCGATCTGGCGGGCGGCGACATCGGCTGGGCCGCGCGCAAGCGGCGCGCGCCAACACGCAATCCGGCGGCACGCTATGTGGAAATCGCCGACCGTCTGTGCGAGCGCGGCTGGTTCGGTCAGAAGACCGGCCGCGGCTTCTATCTGTACCCCGAAGGATCGCGCAGCGGCGCGCCGGACCCGGAAGTCGAAGCGATCGTCGACGCGGAACGTCAACGCGCCGGCATTACGCCGCGCAGCTTCAGCGACGAAGAGATCATCCGCCGCTACATGGCCGCGATGATCAACGAAGGCGCGAACGTCGTGCACGAAGGTATCGCGCTGAGGCCGCTCGACGTCGACGTGACCTTCCTGTACGGCTATGGCTTCCCGCGCTATCGCGGCGGTCCGATGAAATACGCGGACACGGTCGGCTTGCCGAAGATTCTCGCCGACATCCGCGAGTTCGCGAAAGAAGACCCGCTGTTCTGGAAAGCGTCGCCACTGCTTGTCGAACTGGTGGAACGCGGCGCGGATTTCGCGAGCCTGAATCAGACAGTCTGACCGACGCCGCGCTATCGGGCGCAATCTACCGGCGGCCCTCGCCCGCCGCCGGTCCGTTCAATATCGACGGAACACCTCGCTATGGATCTGAACTTCACCGCTGAAGAAGAAGCTTTCCGCGCCGACGTACTCGCGTTTCTGCGCGACAAGCTCCCGCAACGACTCGCCGACAAAGTCCACGGCGGCCGCCGTCTCACCCGCGACGACATGGCCGGATGGCATGCGATTCTCAACGCGCAAGGCTGGCTCGCGAATCATTGGCCGAAGGAATACGGCGGTCCGGGCTGGACCCCGGTGCAGAAATTCATCTTCGAAAACGAGTGCGCGTTGGCCGGTGCGCCGCGCGTGGTGCCGTTCGGCGTGAACATGCTCGGGCCGGTGCTGATCAAATACGGCAACGAAGCGCAAAAACGTCACTGGCTGCCGCGCATTCTCGACGGCTCCGACTGGTGGTGCCAGGGTTATTCGGAACCCGGCGCGGGCTCCGATCTCGCGTCGGTGAAAACCAACGCGGTGCGCGGCGTCGATGCGGAAGGCGAGCACTACCTCGTCAACGGCCAGAAAACGTGGACTACGCTCGGCCACTACGCGAACATGATCTTCTGCCTCGTGCGCACCGCCACCGACGTGCGCAAGCAGGAAGGCATCAGCTTTCTGCTGATCGACATGAACACGCCGGGCGTCGAAGTGCGGCCGATCATCACGCTCGACGGCGAGCACGAAGTCAACGAAGTGTTTTTCACCGACGTGCGCGTGCCGGTCGACAACCTCGTCGGTGAAGAGAACAAGGGCTGGACCTACGCGAAGTATCTGCTCACGTACGAGCGCACCAATATCGCGGGCGTCGGCTTTTCGGTGGCCGCCTTCAACCGGCTGCGCAAGATCGCCGCAAAACAGCAGCGCAACGGCCGCCCTCTCGCGCAAGACCCGTCGTTCGCCGCACGCATGGCGCGCGTCGAGATCGACCTCGAGAACATGAAGACGACCAACCTGCGCGTGATCGCGGCCGTGGCCGGCGGCGGCGTGCCCGGTGCGGAGAGTTCGATGCTGAAGATACGCGGCACCGAAATCCGCCAGGAGATTTCGTCGCTGACGCGTCGCGCGATGGGACCGTACGCACAGCCGTTCGTCGAGGAAGCATTGCACGAGGGTTTCACCGGCACGCCAGTCGGTCCGGACGAAGCCGCCAGTGCCGCCGCCGCGTACTTCAACAATCGCAAGCTGTCGATCTTCGGCGGCTCGAACGAAATCCAGAAGAACATCATTTCCAAAATGATCCTCGGACTGTAAGGGGCGCCCGCCATGAATTTCCAGCACACCGAAGACCGCCGCATGCTGGCGGACACGCTGAACCGCTTCGTGAGCGAGCAATACGGTTTCGAGACCCGCGACCGTATCGCGCGTTCGGCACAGGGTTTCAGTGCAGAACTGTGGCAGCGATTCGCGGACCTCGGCATGATCGGCGCGTTGTTCGATGAAGCACACGGCGGATTCGGCGGCGACGGTTTCGATATCGCCGTGCTGTTCGAAAGCCTCGGACGCGGGCTCGTGGTCGAGCCGTTTCTGGATACGCTGATGGTCGGCACTGCGCTCGTGCAGAACGGCAACGATGGGCAAAAAAACCTGCTCGGCAGTTTGATCGACGGCTCGCAAATCGTCGCGCTGGCGCATGGTGAGCCTGACGGCCACTACGAACTCGCGCGCGTGACCACGCATGCGCAGCGCAACGGCAATGGCAACGGCTGGCGGTTGACCGGCGCGAAAGCGGTGGTTCAGCACGGCGAGCACGCGAACCTGCTGCTGGTGTCCGCGCGCACGGCCCACGCCGACGATGCCGAAGCAGGCATCACGCTGTTCGTCGTACCGAGCAATACAGTGGGTGTCAGCGTGCGCGGCTATCGCAAGATCGACGGCGGCCGTGCTGCTGAAGTCACGTTCGACAACGTCGCGTTAAGCAACGACGCGCTGCTCGGCGCACCCGGCGAAGGTTTCGCGACGCTCGAAAAAGCGCTGGCTCACGGCGTGCTCGCGCTGTGTTCCGAAGCAGTCGGCGCAATGGACGTAGCCAGGGACTACACGCTCGACTATCTGCGCACGCGCAAGCAGTTCGGCGTGCCGATCGGCAGCTTCCAGGCGCTGCAACACCGGATGGCGGATCTGTCGCTCGAGATCGAACAGGCGCGCTCGGCGGTGATCAATGCGGCCGCCGCGTTGCGCGCCGAACGTCGCGTGCGGGAACGCGCGATCTCCGCGGCCAAATACAGTATTGGGCGGATCGGCGCGCTCGTCGCCGAAGAATGCATTCAGTTGCACGGCGGCATCGGCATGACCTGGGAACTGCCGCTCGCGCATTATGCGAAGCGTCTCGTGATGATCGATCATCAACTCGGGGATGAAGATCATCACCTTCAGCGGTATATTGCGCTTGGGCAGGAGTGACGCGGCGCAATACGTTTAATCAGCCGGCATAAACACTTCGCTAGCAAGGAGACCAGACAGCACCGATCCGATCCACTGCCGGAGCCCCTATGGATTTCCTGAAGACCCTGTTCGAGCATCAGCCGTTGATGACGTTGTTTCTGACCATCGCCGTCGGCTATTTCATCGGCGAGATCAATATCAAAGGGTTTTCGCTCGGCGTGGGTGCGGTGCTTTTTGTCGCGCTGGCGGCCGGCTGGTTCGCACCGAAGTCGGCGCCCGCGCCGATGGTCGGCACACTCGGCCTCGCACTGTTTCTCTATACAGTCGGCGTTCAGTACGGCAAGCAGTTCTTCCTCGGCCTGACGAGCGCGGCGGGCCGTCGCGCGAATATCCTCGCGCTGATCGGCGTGCTCTGCTCGGGCGCCGCGAGCATCGCGATCCAGAAAGTCATGCAGATGAACCCCGGCTACGCGCTCGGGCTGTTCTCCGGTTCCGGCACCAGCACGGCCGCGCTGCAAGCCGCCATTGCGACGCTCGGCAACGACGACGCAGCGGTCGGCTATTCGGTCTCTTACCCGTTCGGCGTGGCCGGTCCGATCCTGCTGCTCTATCTCGCGTTCGTGCTGCTCTCGCCGAAAATCAGGGCCGCCGCGAATGCCGGGCTCGAAATCCTCGAAATCGCGCTGCGCAACCCCGAATACTGCGGCAAGACCCTGGCCGAAGTGCTCGCCGCGCTGCCCGCCGACGTGCAGATCGTCGCCGTGCGCAGCGCGCATCACAATGCGCCGGCATCGGCCGCACTCGTGCTCGCGGAAAACGACGTGGTGCTGGCCGTGAGTCCCAACGGGAGCGCGCTGGCCGAAACCCGCCAGCGTCTTGGCGAGGCCGCGCCCGGGCGCGTGCTGCGCGATCGCGGCGATCTCGACTATCTGCGCGTGTTCGCGTCGCGCGCGAATGTGGTCGGCCGCCCGCTCGGCGAACTCGCGTTGCCGGAAGGGTCGATCGTCGCGCATGTGCGCCGCGGCGACGCCGACATCATGCCGCGCCCCGATCTGATCCTCGAATTCGGCGACCGCGTCGGCCTGCTGACTAAACGCGCGGCATTTCCCGTCGTGCGCGCGTTCTTCGGCGATTCGATCAAAGGCACAGCGGAGTTCAGCTACATCTCGGTCGGGCTCGGCATGGCGCTCGGCTTTCTGGTCGGCGCGATCCAGATTCCGCTGCCCGGTCTCGGCGCGTTGGCGCTCGGCTTATGCGGCGTGTTGATCGTCGCGCTCGTGCTCGGCAAGCTGCGGCGCACCGGCAGCATCAACTGGAGCATGCCGCTGCCCGCGAATCTGGTGATGCGCAATCTGGGTCTGACGATTTTTCTTGCGCAGGTGGGGATGTCGTCCGGACCGAAGTTCGCGGCGACCGTGTCGGAAACCGGTCTGCTGATGCTGGGCCTCGGCGCGCTCGTGCTGCTCGCGCTGGCCGTGCCGATCCTGCTGCTCGGCCTGCTGGTGTACCGGCTGCCTTACGACGAAGTGGCGGGCATCGTCGCCGGCGCTTGCGGCAACCCGGCGATTCTCGCGTTCGCGAACAAGCTCACGCCGACCGACAAACCCGACATCGGCTACGCAATGATCTTTCCGGCGATGACGATCGTGAAGATACTGTTCGTGGATATCGTGCCGGCGTTGTGGTGAGTCGAGCGAGCTTCATCGATCTCATCGAACCTCATCGCGCGAATTCGGTGCCCTTCACTGCTTCGACGAGATAGTCGACGAACGACACGATGCGTGAAGAGATCGCGGTATTGCGGTAATAAACCGCGCTGATCGGCTGACGCACGTCTTCGGTCTGGCGGGGAAACAGCTGCACGAGCCGCCCTTCGCGACGATCGCGCTCCGTCATGAAATCGGACAGGCACACGATGCCGGCGCCCGCCAACGCGAGTTGCCGCAGCGTCTCGCCGCTCGACGACCAGATGGTCGGCGTGATCCGGTACGGCTCATCGTCCGCGCCGGCGAGCGGCCACACGTTCAGCGACTCAGGCTGGCTGAAGCCGAGCAGCGAACGCTTCGCGAGCTCATTGCGGTTCTTCGGGAGGCCGTGCGCTTTCAGATAGTCCGGGCTCGCAAGAATACGCAGACGGCTGCTGCCGATCGTCCGGCTATGCAGCGTCGAATCCTTCAGGCGGCCGATCCGGATAGCGACGTCGGTACGCCGCTCCAGCAGATCGATGATCCCTTCGTTGCTGTTGAACTCCAGTTCCACATGCGGATAGCGCTCGCGGTAACCCTGCACGAGCGGCACGATCACATGCAGCATGAACGGCGTGGCCGCGTCGATACGCAAGCGCCCCGACGGCCGCTCGCGACGCGCGGCCATCTGCTCTTCCGCGCCTTCGACCGACGCGATGATCGCCCGCGCGTCCTGCAGAAAGACGCGCCCTTCTTCCGTCAGCTCGAGGCGGCGCGTGGTTCGACGCAAAAGCGTGGTCTTGAGCTTGCTCTCGAGCCGACCCAACGTGCGGCTCGCGGCCGAAATGGTCAGATCGAGCTGTTGCGCGGCCGCGGTGATCGAGCCGCTGTCGACCACCGTGACGAAGGCCTGCAACTCATCCAGTGTGATATTCATTGTTGATTTCAAATCAAAACATATTCTTTTATAGACGAGTTTTTAATCAAAAGTAAAGGGCGCACACTGCGTCCTCGTCCTGATGGCGTTTTGTATTTGTTTCGCCGACAGCCTTCCAGATCGACCTCTCCACGGAGCAAACCGCATGATCCAGTCTACTTCTGCCTCCGCGCAGAACAGCCGCGGCGCGGCGCTCGCGCTACTGGCGCTCGCCATCGGCGCATTCGGCATCGGCACCACCGAGTTCTCGCCGATGGGCCTCTTGCCCGTCATCGCCGAGGGCGTCCACGTGTCGATCCCGAGCGCCGGCATGCTGATCACCGCGTACGCGATCGGCGTGATGCTCGGCGCGCCGCTGATGACGCTCGCGCTATCGCGCTGGTCGCGGCGCAGCGCGCTGATCACGCTGATGGGCATTTTCACCGTCGGCAATCTGTTGTCGGCGGTTGCGCCGAACTACACGACGCTGCTGCTCGCGCGCCTTGTCACGAGTCTCAATCACGGCGCGTTCTTCGGGCTCGGTTCGCTGGTCGCCGCGAGCGTGGTGCCGCGTCACAAACAGGCCAGCGCGGTCGCAACGATGTTCATGGGTCTGACGATCGCCAACATCGGCGGCGTGCCGGCTGCGACGTGGCTCGGCCAGACGATCGGCTGGCGCATGTCGTTCGTCGCCACCGCCGGCCTCGGCGTGCTCGCGATCCTGAGCTTGCTGGCCGCCTTGCCGCGAGGCGAAGCGGGACAACGCCCGCACGTGCGCGGCGAGCTGCGCGTGCTGACGCGGCCCGTCGTGCTGACGGCGCTCGCCACCACCGTGCTCGGCGCCGGCGCGATGTTCACGTTGTACACGTACATCGCGCCGACGCTCGAACACATCACCGGCGCGTCGCCCGGTTTCGTGACCGCGATGCTGGTGTTGATCGGCGTAGGCTTTTCGATCGGCAACATGGCCGGCGGGCGGCTGGCCGATCGATCGTTGAACGGCAGCCTGATCGTGTTTCTGTCGCTGCTCGTCGCCGTGATGCTCGCGTTCCCAGTTCTCGCAAGAACGCACCTCGGCGCCGCCGGTAGTGTTCTCGTGTGGGGCATCGCGACCTTCGCGGTCGTTCCGCCGTTGCAGATGCGCGTGATGCGTGCGGCGAGCGAAGCACCGGGGCTCGCGTCTTCGGTGAACGTCGGCGCGTTCAATCTCGGCAACGCGCTCGGCGCAGCGGCAGGCGGAGCGGCTATTTCGGCGGGATTCGGTTATGACGCGGTGCCGCTCGTCGGCGCTGCGATCGCGACCAGCGGGCTGTTACTCGTGCTGCTGCAGATGGCTCAGCAGCGACGGGCGAAACTCGTTGCGGCGTCTTGATGGCTTTTAGCAGCTTCGTAGCGGTTTTATAGCGGTTGCGTTGTGTCGTACACCTTGAACGTAGTCTCGCATTTTCATTTTTCATTAACGTGTTGGAGAACCTCATGAGCAGCATTCCCGCTTTCGGCCTGGGCACATTCCGTCTGCAAGGCCAGGTGGTGATCGATTCCGTGCGCAACGGCCTCGAACTCGGCTACCGCGCGATCGACACCGCGCAGATCTACGGCAACGAAGCCGAGGTCGGCGAAGCGATCGCAACGTCCGGTGTGGCGCGCAAAGACCTTTTTCTGACCACCAAAATCTGGGTCGACAACTACGCGAAAGACAAGCTCGTGCCGAGCCTCGAGGAAAGCCTGAGCAAGCTGCGCACAGACCACGTGGACCTCACGCTGATCCATTGGCCGGCGCCCGGCAACGGCGTATCCGTCGACGCATTCATGAGCGCGCTCGCCGACGCGAAAGCAAAAGGCCTGACCAAGCAGATCGGCATTTCGAACTTCAATATCGCACTGACGCGCGAGGCGATGGCCGCGGTCGGCAAGGATACGATCGCGACCAATCAGATCGAGCTGAGCCCTTATCTGCAGAACCGTAGAGTGGTCGGGTTTCTGCAGGACGAAGGCATTCACGTCACGTCGTATATGACGCTCGCGTACGGGAAGGTTCTGCAGGACCCGGTGATCGGCGCGATCGCGCAACGGCATCAATCGACGCCCGCGCAGATCGCATTGGCGTGGGCGATGCAGCTCGGTTATTCGGTGATTCCGTCGTCGACAAAGCGCGAGAATCTGGCGAGTAATTTGCTGGCGGCGAGTGTGCGATTGTCCGATGAGGATATGCGTGAGATCGCTGCGCTTGAGCGGAATGGGCGCGAGGTTAGTCCGCAAGGGCTTGCGGCTGAGTGGGATTGAGGAGCGTTTTTACTCCTTCGACGCACAGCGTGTTTTGCCCAGGCGGCGTAAACGAGAAAGCCCGGAAAACCTTGCGATTTTCCGGGCTATGTCTTTGGTCGGGGCGAGAGGATTTGAACCTCCGACCACCTGCACCCCATGCAGGTACGCTACCAGGCTGCGCTACGCCCCGAACAGCTAAAAATTATAACAGACACTTCATTCGATTAGAACCGTTGTCCGCCAACAAAGCGAACTAGTGACCCAACAGATCGATCACGCCGAGCAATTCCTTACGCAACTGTTCGACATCGACCGCAGCCGCCGCTGTAGTTGCCGCTGTAGTTGCCGCTGTAGTTGCCGCAGGAGCCGCTGCTGCTGCCAAACCCTCATGGGCTTCATTGGCAACCTCAGCGGGCGCCCCCTGTGCGCCACCACCATGCGAATCGAGCCGGTTGCGCGCGCCGTTGATCGTGAAACCCTGCTCATACAACAACTCACGAATCCGCCGGATCAACAGCACCTCATGATGCTGGTAGTACCGACGATTACCGCGCCGCTTCACCGGCCTCAACTGCGTGAACTCCTGCTCCCAGTAGCGCAACACATGCGGCTTCACGCCACATAGTTCGCTGACCTCACCAATCGTGAAGTAGCGCTTCGCCGGAATCGGAGGCAAGACGACTTTTTCGATCGTCGCTGTCATCGTCAGTTAGCCGTCGTGGTGGGTTGCGCAGGAACGCGCCGGTCGATCAGCGCGCGAAGCTTGCTTCGGCGCCGTTCTCGACCAGTGCTTTCAGCTTTTGACTTGCATGGAACGTCACGACACGGCGCGCGGCGATCGGGATCGCCTCGCCGGTCTTCGGGTTTCTGCCGGGACGCTGGGGCTTGTCGCGCAACTGGAAGTTGCCGAACCCCGACAGCTTCACGCTGTCGCCACTTTCCAGCGCATCGCGGATCACCTCGAAAAACGCTTCGACCATGTCTTTCGCTTCCCGCTTGTTGAGCCCGACATTGTCGAACAGCAACTCGGCAAGTTCAGCTTTAGTCAGCGTCGGCGTTTCGCTGGAAACGGTCGCGGGTGATGTCGGAATATCGCGAATCATGGCGCTGCGTTGCGCCGTAAGAAGGGCTTCGAAATCACTCGAGTTCATTTCATTCATATCTATCAAATGGCGCGCCAAGCTAAAAACATCGAATGCGGAAACAGCCGTGCAATTGTTAAATGCGGGTTATCCGCGCAACCGTGCGCCATATACTCGAGCCAGACGTTCCACCAGAGTTTGAATGGCCAGATCGACCGTCTCATCCTGAAGGGTTCCGCCAGTATCTTGCAACGTAACGCGGAACGCAAGGCTTTTCTCGTGAGCGGCCAGACCACCGGAAGTGTTTGATTTTGGACGGAATTCGTCGAAAAGCGCAACCCTCTGGACGGTCTTGCAAGCCACCTCGGACTGAGCCTTCTGCAGCTCGTCCAACAGCGCCTGAACCTCGATTTTCTGATCGACGACCACCGCAATATCACGGCGCACCGGCTGGAATCTAGAAACTTCAGACGGCGTCGGCAATACACGGTGCATTAATGCTTCTGCTTCGATTTCAAAAAGAATCGGTGCATGCGGCAAATCATATTTCTGCATCCAGCGCGGATGCAATTCACCAATCCAACCCACCGCGCGGCCGTCGAGTTCGATACGCGCGCTGCGTCCCGGATGCAATGCCGGATGCTCGGCCTTCACGAAACGTGCCACCGCCGGCGCGAGCAGCGCTTCCAGATCGCCCTTCACGTCGAAGTAATCGACGGTGCGGGTCGGCGCGCCCCACTGCTCTTCGAGCGCGGGACCGTACGCGAGACCGCCGATCATCTTCGGTTGCGCGAAGCCTTCGACGGTCAACTCACCCGCCTTGATCGACGGATCGTGCAGGAACACGCGACCGGCTTCGAACACGCGCACGCGATCGGCTGCGCGGCGATTCAGGTTCGTGCGCAGCACGTTGATCAGGCTGCCGAACAGCGTGGTACGCATCACGGACAACTGGCTCGCGATCGGATTCAGCAGACGCACCGGCGTGTCGTTGCCGGCGAAATCCTGTTCCCATTCCGCGTCGACGAAACTGAAGTTGACCGTTTCCGCGTAATCGCGCGCGGCGAGCGCGTGACGGATCACGTGAATCGAGCGCTGCGTTTCGTTGGTCGGCAGCATCTCGCTGGTCGCGACCGGCGGACGCGCCGGAATCTTTTCGAAGCCGTAAATACGCGCGACTTCTTCAATCAGGTCTTCTTCGATTTCGATATCGAAACGGTACGACGGCGGCAGCACGGAGAACGTATCGCCGTCGCGTTCGAACGTGAGGCCGAGACGCGTGAAAATCTGCGCGATTTCTTCCGCGCCGATCTCGATACCGATGATGCGGTTCGCGCGCGCGACCCGCATTTTCACCGGCTCGCGCCTGGG
The DNA here is from genome assembly GCF_046030735.1 of Paraburkholderia xenovorans. Classification (GTDB taxonomy): domain Bacteria; phylum Pseudomonadota; class Gammaproteobacteria; order Burkholderiales; family Burkholderiaceae; genus Paraburkholderia; species Paraburkholderia xenovorans_A. Next base: position 147,507 of record NZ_JAQQBV010000006.1, on the reverse strand, counting down.
CACATTGACGATCTGATCGTCGACGGGACCGGCTTCACCACCGCAAATGTCGAGGATCAGTTGGGTGATGCGTTCGATATGATCGACGGTGGTCGCGTAGTCGACACCGCGCTCGAAACGATGACCCGCATCGGTCGAGAAGTTGTACTTGCGCGAGCGGCCACGAATGCTGTCCGGCCACCAGAACGCGGCTTCGAGATAGATGTGGGTGGTGTCGAGCGTAACGGCCGTGCTGTCGCCGCCCATGATGCCGGCCAGACTTTCGATATGCTGCTCATCGGCGATCACGCCGACGCTTTCGTCGAGTTCGACCGTATTGCCGTTCAACAGCTTCAGCGTTTCGCCTTTGCGGCCCCAACGCACGTCCATACCGCCGTGGATCTTGTCCAGATCGAACACGTGCGACGGCCGGCCGAGTTCGAGCATCACGTAGTTCGAAATATCGACGAGCGCGGAAATGCTGCGCTGACCCGAACGCTCCAGACGCTGCACCATCCATTGCGGCGACTTCGCGCGTGCGTTCACGCCACGGATCACGCGGCCGGAAAAACGGCCGCACAGATCGGGCGCCGAAATTTTGACGGGCAGCGTTTCGTTCAGCTTTACTTGCGCCGGCTTGATGTCGAGTGGACGCAGCGGTGCGCCGGTGATCGCCGAGGTCTCGCGCGCCACGCCGAACACCGACAGGCAGTCTGCCTTGTTCGGCGTCAGCTTGATTTCGAAAACGGTGTCGTCGAGATTGAGCGTTTCGCGGATGTCCTGGCCGATCGGCGTATCTTCCGGCAGGATCATCAGGCCGCTATGATCTTCCGACAGCTTCAGTTCGCGTGCCGAGCACAGCATGCCCTGGCTTTCCACGCCGCGCAGCTTCGAGAGCTTGATCGCGAACGGCGCGGCGCCCTCTTCGGCCGGCGGCAATTGCGCGCCAACCAGTGCGACGGGCACCTTGATGCCCGGCGCGACATTCGGCGCACCGCACACGATGTTCAGCGTCGCGCCCGTGCCTGCGTCGACCTGACACACGTTGAGCTTGTCCGCGTCCGGGTGCTTGACGACTTCCAGCACCTGGCCGACCACGATCTTCGAAGTCGGCGGCGCGGCCGGCCGCAGGTCTTCGACTTCGAGACCCGCCATCGTCAACGCGTGCGACAGTTCGTCGGTCGTCAGTTGCGGATCGACAAAGGTTCTCAGCCAGGATTCCGGGAATTGCATGGTTCTGTGTACGTTCTGATCAGGTTGGGTCCACGTCCGGCGGTGCCGATTGCTGCGTGATTCTGCTGCATGTTCATCAGGCACTGCCGGGGACGCTGGCGGCACGCACGCTGTGCGGTGCCGCGCTCTATGCTCGTCGCGTCGATACGCGCGGGCTCACGCGAATTGACGCAGGAAACGCAGGTCGTTTTCGAAAAACAGACGCAGGTCCTGCACGCCGTAACGCAACATCGTGAGCCGCTCGAGGCCGCTGCCGAAAGCAAAGCCGATATAGCGCTCCGGGTCGAGACCCATGTTGCGGATCACGGTTGGGTGAACCTGGCCGGAACCCGAAATTTCGAGCCACTTGCCCGCGTTCTTGCCCGTTTCGAACTTCATGTCGATCTCGGCCGACGGTTCGGTGAACGGGAAATACGACGGACGGAAGCGCACGAGAATGTCGTCGCGTTCGAAGAATTTTTTCAGGAAGTCGGTATAGACGCCCTTCAGGTCCGCGAAGCTGATGTTCTCGTCGATCCACAGGCCTTCGACCTGGTTGAACATCGGCGAGTGCGTCGCGTCGCTGTCCACACGATACGTGCGGCCCGGCACGATCACTTTGATCGGCGGCGTGTTGGTGCGCGCATAGCGCACCTGCATCGGGCTCGTATGGGTGCGCAACAGCAGTTGACGGCCGTCGGCATCCTTGCCGTCGACGTAGAACGTGTCCTGCATCGAACGCGCCGGATGATTCTCCGGGCTGTTCAGCGAGGTGAAGTTGTACCAGTCGGTTTCGATTTCGGGGCCGTCGGCCACGTCGAATCCGATCGTACGGAAAATCTGTTCGACGCGCTCCCACGTGCGCATCACCGGGTGCAGGCTGCCTGCACCGGTGCTGCGGCCGGGCAGCGTGATGTCGATGGCTTCAGCGGCGAGGCGCTGGTTCAGCAACGCGTCGGCGAGAGCCTGACGGCGGGCCGTCAACGCGGCTTCCACTTGTTGCTTGACGAGGTTGATCCGTGCGCCTTCGGTCTTGCGCGTTTCGGGATCGAGTTTGCCAAGGCCCTTCAACAGCTCGGTCAGCGCACCCGATTTACCAAGAAAGCGGGCTTTCTCGTTCTCGAGGGTGGTGACGTCGGAGGCTTCTGCGAAGGCTTTTTGCGCGTCGGCGACAATCTGGTCCAGATCCATTGATCCCATCTTTCAACGTCAGTGTTCAATCGAAGCAAAACTGGTTCAACCAACAAAAACGGGGCTCGGTGAGGAGCCCCGTTTTTGCTGCAGCGTCACCGAGACTACCGGATGTTCGCTGCAACGAACCACGCAGTGTTAATTGCCAGAAGCGCAATCAGGCTGCAACGGCGGCTTTCACCTGCTGAACGATCGCAGCAAAAGCAGCCTTGTCGAACACAGCCATGTCGGCCAGCACCTTGCGGTCGAGTTCGATCGAAGCCTTCTTCAGGCCGTTGATGAACACGCTGTACGTCATGTCGTGCTGACGCACCGCCGCGTTGATACGCGTGATCCACAATGCACGGAACACACGCTTCTTGTTGCGGCGATCGCGGTAGGCGTATTGGCCTGCGCGCATGACCGCCTGCTTGGCGATGCGATAGACGTTATTGCGACGGCCGCGGTAACCCTTGGCCAGCTTGATGATCTTCTTGTGACGGGCCCGTGCGGTAACCCCACGTTTTACTCGAGGCATGTCTTGCTCCTATGAGTGTCGGTTAAGGGTTAAGCGAACGGCAGCATTGCGCGCACGGAGTTCAGATCGGAATCATGAACTGCCGTCGAACCGCGCAAATGGCGTTTGTTCTTGGTGGTCTTCTTGGTAAGAATGTGGCGCTTGAAGGCTTGACCGCGCTTGACGGTACCGCCCGGACGCACCACGAAGCGCTTTGCAGCACTCTTCTTGGTCTTCATCTTCGGCATGACAACTCCATTATTAGATGGACATGGGTGTGCGGTCGGTCTGATGACCATTACCCGCCCTTCGAAACCCATTCCACTTGGTATGCAGACCGCCGATACCCCCAGCAGCCGCTTTTCGGGAAGCAGTGCGCTTTTATACGCACCATTCCGAAACCTGCCGATGCCGCACCGGACACCCGGCACGACATCCTTCAACCTTTAACACCCGAAGCTCGCGCCACACGGCGCGCCGCCACTCCGGCTGCTTACTTCTTTTTCTTTGGAGCGAGCACCATGATCATCTGGCGCCCTTCCATTTTCGGCATTTGCTCGACCTGACCGACTTCGTCGAGGTCGGTGCGCAGGCGTTCGAGCATGCGCATACCGATTTCCTGGTGGGCCATTTCGCGGCCGCGGAAACGCAACGTGATTTTCGTCTTGTCGCCGTCTTCAAGGAAGCGGATGAGGTTGCGCAGCTTGACGTTGTAGTCGCCGTCGTCGGTACCCGGGCGGAATTTGACTTCCTTGACCTGGACGACCTTCTGCTTGAGCTTGGCCTCGTGCTGCTTCTTCGCTTCCGAGTACTTGAACTTGCCGTAATCCATCAGACGGCAGACCGGCGGAACCGCTTGCGGCGCGATTTCGACCAGATCCACATCCTGCTGTTCCGACATGCGGAACGCATCAGCGAGTTTCACGATGCCGAGCGGTTCGTTCTCGACTCCGACCAGACGCACCTCGGGTGCCGTAATTTCACCGTTGATGCGGTGCGCAGACTTATCAGTAGCGATGTTACGTTTCCTCTAAAAATTAAAAAAACGAGCCGGGCTGCAAGTGGCTCAGTTGAACGACTGCACGTCCTGGCGCAGACGATCAATGAAAGTATCGAGAGGCATCACGCCCAGATCGACACCACCACGGGCACGCACGGCTACCGTTTGGGCTTCACGCTCTTTATCGCCGACCACCAGCAGGTACGGGACCTTTTCCAGCGTGTGCTCGCGTATTTTATAGCTAATCTTCTCGTTGCGCAAATCGGCCTCTACTCTAACCCCTTGTTTTTGCAACGATTGGGCCAGCGACTGCGCATATTCCGCCTGACTTTCGGCGATATTCATCACCACGACCTGCATCGGAGCAAGCCACGACGGCATTGCACCAGCATGGTGCTCGATCAGAATGCCGAGGAAACGCTCCATCGAACCGACGATAGCCCGGTGCAACATGATCGGCCGGCGGCGGCTATTGTCTTCCGCGACATATTCGGCGCCGAGGCGCTCCGGCAGCACCATATCGAGCTGCAACGTGCCGCATTGCCACGAGCGGCCCAGCGCGTCCTTGATGTGGTACTCGACCTTCGGCCCGTAGAACGCGCCCTCGCCCGGCAATTCTTCCCACGTCACGCCGCAAGCGGTGAGCGCGTCACGCAGACCCTGCTCCGCGCGATCCCAGGTTTCATCCGTACCCGCGCGCGAATCCGGGCGCAACGACAGCTTGATCTCGACGTTGTCGAAACCGAAGTCCTTATAGACGCTCATCGCCAACGTATTGAACGCGATCGATTCGCTGATGAACTGGTCTTCGGTACAGAAAATGTGCGCGTCGTCCTGCACGAAGCCGCGCACGCGCATCAGGCCATGCAGCGCGCCTGACGATTCGTTGCGATGGCACGAGCCGAATTCCGCGTAACGCAGCGGCAGATCGCGGTACGAACGCAGGCCGTGATTGAACACCTGCACGTGACCCGGGCAGTTCATCGGCTTGATCGCGTAGTCGCGCTTTTCCGATTCCGTCGTGAACATGTTTTCACGATAGTTCTGCCAATGGCCCGACGCTTCCCAGAGCGAGCGGTCCATGATCATCGGCGTCTTGATTTCGAGGTAACCGGCGTCGTTCACGCGGCGGCGCATGTACTGCTCCACCTGCTGCCACAACGTCCAGCCACGCGGATGCCAGAACACCATGCCCGGCGACTCGTCCTGCATGTGGAACAGATCGAGTTGCTTGCCGAGCTTGCGGTGGTCGCGCTTTTCCGCTTCCTCGAGCATGTGCAAGTACGCTTCCTGATCTTCCTTCTTCGTCCAGGCCGTACCGTAGATGCGCTGCAACTGCTCGTTCTTCGAGTCGCCGCGCCAGTAGGCGCCGGCAACCTTCATCAACTTGAAGACCTTCAATTTGCCGGTGGACGGCACGTGCGGGCCGCGGCAAAGATCGGTAAAGCTGCCGTGCGAATACAGTTTGATGTCGTCGCTGGACGGAATCGATTCGATGATTTCAGCCTTGTACTTCTCGCCGATGCTCTTGAAGTAGTCGACCGCTTCGTCGCGCGACACCACGCGGCGCGACACCGGCTCGTCTTTCTTCGCGAGCTCCTGCATGCGCTTTTCGATCTTCTCGAGATCTTCCGGCGTGAAAGGACGGCTGTACGCGAAATCGTAGTAAAAGCCGTTGTCGATGACCGGACCGATCGTGACTTGTGCTTGCGGAAACAGATCCTTCACCGCGTACGCGAGCAAGTGAGCCGTGGAGTGGCGAATGATATCGAGGCCGTCGGCATCTTTCTCGGTGACGATGGCCAGCGCCACGTCGTGATCGATCAGCGTGGACGTATCGACCAGCTCACCGTCGATCTTGCCGCCGAGCGCGGCCTTCGCGAGGCCGGGGCCGATCGACGCGGCCACTTCGGCGACGGTCACCGGATGCTCGTACTGTCGAACAGAACCATCAGGCAGACGTATCGAAACCATTGCGTTCTCCGTGGTGCCGACCGGCGGCGGCACATACAACCATCAAACAAGCCAAAAAAAATGCGGCCCCGCTTTCGAGGGGCCGCATTCACATTTCCTGCAAACTACATTGGCGAAAGTGGTCCTCGACTAGCGTCGCTCCGAAGTGGTTTCGGTCAACGTTCGCGGTGTCATAACCGTATTCGCCTTTTGCGCCAAAGCGCTTGCTGCAGTTTGCGAAACCCCGGCAAAACCGGAATTTCTCTTTCGTTGGTAGGCTCGATTGGACTCGAACCAACGACCCCCACCATGTCAAGGTGGTGCTCTAACCAGCTGAGCTACGAGCCTGAAGAAACGAGATTATATGGAGCGCCACAGCAGTTGGCAAGTACTTTTATGCACCGACTTTAAATCCGTGCCCACGTGCTTTTGTCACGGCACACGCATCGCAGCCCATCAGTTCTTTCTCGACGCGCGCACCACGCCCGTCACTTCGCCGAGTATCGTGCACGCGCGCTGAATCTGCGCGGCGCTCGACACCTCGACCGTGAATTGCATGAACGCAGCGTTGCGGCGCGATTGCGTCTTCACGCCGATCACATTCATTTTCTCGCGCGCGAACACTTCGGAAATATCGCGCAACAGACCCTGCCGGTCGGTCGCTTCGATGCTGAGATCGACCGGATAAACGGACTGGCCGCGCCCGCTCATCACGTCCGCCGACCACGCGGTTTGCAGCACACGCTCCGGCGCACGCTCGGCCATCCGCAGAAACGTCGGGCAATCGCTGCGATGAATCGACATGCCCTTGCCGCGCGTTACAAAACCGCTGATGTCGTCCGGCGGAGCGGGACGGCAGCAACGCGCCAGTTGCGTGAGCAACGCGTCGACGCCGACCACCAGCACGCCCGTGGAAGCACCGCGCGCAACACTCGCGCCGCTGCTGCGCTTCTCGAAGTGCTCGGGCGCCTCGACTACCGGCTCGGGCGGCGGCGCATCGTGCAGCGCCTGTTCGACGAGCCGCAGGCTGAACTCTTCCTTGCCGACCACGGAGAACAGATCGTCGGTCGTCTTGAAGCCGAGTCTGGCGGCAAGCTGATCGAGATTGACCGAAGTCTTGCCCTCGCGCTGCAAGGTCTTTTCAACCATCGCGCGGCCGCTCGAGATGTGCTCCTGCACTTCGACCGCGTTGAACCACGCGCGCACCTTCTGCCGCGCCCGATGGCTTTGCAGATAGCCTAGTTGCGGATTGAGCCAGTCACGCGACGGCCCACCTTCCTTTACCGCAACGATCTCGACCGTCTGCCCGTTCTGCAACTGCGTATTGAGCGGCACCATCGCACCGTCGACGCGCGCGCCGCGGCAGCGATGCCCCAACTCGCTATGCAGGTGGTACGCGAAGTCCACCGGCGTCGCGCCGTGCGGCAACGGAATCACGCGCGCTTGCGGTGTCAGCACGTAAATGTGGTCGTCGTCGAGCGTGGCCTGGCGTAGTTGCTCCCACGGTTGGGCCGCACGCTTCTCGCCGTGCTCGCCTTCCGAGACTTCGTCTTTCCACGCAAGCAGTTGACGCAACCACGCGATCTTCTCGTCGTACTTCTCATTGGCGCTGAACTGGCCCGCGTAACCGCGCGTGCCGGCTTCCTTGTAACGCCAGTGCGCGGCCACGCCGTATTCGGCGAACTGATGCATTTCCTGCGTGCGGATCTGGACTTCGAACGCACGACCGTCGTCGCCGATCACCACCGTATGCAGCGACTTGTAGCCGTTCGGCTTGGGCCGCGAAATGTAGTCGTCGAACTCTCTCGGCACGGGTTGCCACAGGTTGTGCACGATGCCGAGCACGGTGTAGCAATCCTTGATGTCCGGCACGATCACGCGAAACGCGCGCACGTCGTACAACTCGGCGAAGTCGATCTCTTTGCCGTGCATCTTGCGCCAGATGCTGTAGATGTGTTTCGGCCGGCCGCTGACCTCGGCCGGGACGTGCGCCGCAGCCAGTTCCTGCTGCAGGCGCGCGATCGCCTGCGCGACATAGCTCTCGCGCTCGACGCGTTTTTCATCGAGCAGCTTCGCAATGCGCTTGTAGGTAGCCGGTTCCTCGAAACGGAACGCGAGATCCTCGAGCTCCCACTTCAGTTGCCAGATACCGAGCCGGTTCGCGAGCGGCGCGTAAATATCGAGCGTTTCGCGCGCGACATCCGGCGACGGCGTGATTTTCGCGGCCGCGTAATAGCGCAGCGATTGCACACGCGACGCGAGGCGGATCAACACCACCCGGATGTCCTGCGCGAACGCAAGCAGCATCTTGCGCAGCGCTTCGACCTGCGCGCGGCGTGCGGCCTGCGCGTCGCGCCCGGCTTCGGGAATCGCATTCTGCGCGGCGCGCAAACTGACCGTGCCAAGACGCAGCAACTTGCGCACGTCGCTAACCAGTTGCGCGACTTCTTCGCCGAAGTTGTCCGCGATCACCCGCTCCGGGTCCTGCAGATGCGGCGTGAGCGCGAACAGCGCCGCCGCCAGCACCGCGGGCGGATCGACGTTGAGCGTGCGCATGATCGACGCGGTACCCGCCGCATGATCCGCGAGCATTTCGCCCGACGAGAGCCGCACCTCGCCCGCATGTTCGCGCACGAACGCCATCGCTTCGTCGAAGGAAGGGATGCGGCTCGGCGTACTCGGAACGATTTCGGTAGTCATGGTGCGACGGCCCACCGGGCCATACGGATCAACGGAGTTTCAACAACGGCTTCTGCACTATGCCTGGCTGCGCTGCGCCGCGACCACGACGATCTCGACGAGGCACTTCGGGTTCGCGAGCCGGGCTTCGACCGTGGCGCGCGGCGGCGTGTCGCCCTGCGCGACCCACTCGTCCCACACCGCGTTCATGCCGGCGAAATGCACCATATCCGAGATGTAGATCTGCACCGACAGCAACTGCGACTTGTCGCTGTTCACTTCGCCGAGCAGACGGTCGATGTGGCCCAGCACTTCGCGCGTCTGCCCCGTGATGTCCTGATCGTCGTCTTCGGCAATCTGGCCCGCGAGGTACACGGTGCCGTTATGCACGGCGATTTCCGAGAGGCGCTTGCCGACGTGGTGACGAATGACTGCCATGAAAGATCCTGAAGTTGGTTGAAAATTAAGCGAAGATACGTGCCGCATTGCGCACTGACAAGGACGCTGCGCGCAACTGCATATTATGACCCGTCAACGGAGGCACCGATAAAGAACTGCCGCGCGAGGTCGATCTGATCCGCCGCAAGAAAGGCCGGTGCGTGCCCGACACCCGCAATTTCCGCGCTCGACACAGCGCGCCCGGTCTCGACCATCTTCGCGACGGTTTCACGCGAGAGCAGATCCGAATGCTCGCCACGCACCACGAGGACGGGCCCCTGGAACGCCGCCAGCGAATGCCACAGCGCGGCTTCACCGAGTTTGGCCGCCTCCTCGGTGGTCGCCGCGAACGGCTGTGCGATGCGCGGGTCGTAGCGGAATTTCCAGACTCCGTCCTGCTCGTGCAGCAACGGCGTATTGATGTCGCGCCATTCGTCAGGCGTGAGTGGACCGAAAGTCTGCGCAAGCAACGCCGCGTGATCGATGCCTTGCTGCAGCGTCTCGAATTGAACGGGCTTGCCGAGATAATCGCCGATGCGCTGCACGGCCACCGGCTCGAGATGCGGACCGACGTCGTTGAGCAGCAATGTGCGGATCGGAGTGTCCGGCAAGCCGGCAAGCGCGAGCCCGATCAGGCCGCCCATCGAGGTGCCGAACCAGTCGACCGTTTCGACATTCAGCCGCGCGATCAGCGTGACCATGTCCGCGACATACTGCGGCACGCTATAGAAGTTGGGGTTGGCAAGCCACGATGACAAGCCCCGCCCCGCCACATCCGGGCACACCACACGGTAAGTCCCGGCGAATTGCGCCGCGACGCGGTCGAAATCACGCCCGGATCGCGTCAACCCATGCACGCACAGCAGCACACGCGGATTGGCAGGATCGCCCCACTCGGTGTAAGCGATACGATGCAGGCCGCCGGCGCTTGCACACTGCACATAACGTTGGCGCGGAGCGGGCCGCCCGGTGGTAGAGGCGATCGTTGCGGTCATCGGGGTTCCTTGCAAAAGCGCTGCGGGTTCGACTCGGACCCGGCTGAGGCGAGTCGAGTCGACATCGAATATTCATCCGATTGTAAACCGCTTTGCCGCTCAGCAAGGATCGGCCGAACGTCATAAGACGAGCCGGCACACATGCGAACGCACGCCGAGCAACCGCGCCGACGACAATAAAAAACGAAACGGGCGAGACTCGCGCCTCGCCCGTTTTTGAAACCGCTTCAGGCCCAAACTTTATGGCCTTCGTGACAGCCCACCCTCAGCTCATTCAGCTCACCGCGCTCACATCGAGCGGCGCGCCCGTCTTCGCCTTGATTTCCTCGACGGTGACGCCCGGCGCCAACTCGGTCAGCTTCAACCCGTCTTCAGTCACGTCGATCACACCCAGATCCGTGATGATCTGATCGACCACGCCCACGCCCGTCAACGGCAGCGTGCATTCGTCGAGAATCTTGTGCTGATCGCCCTTCGCGACGTGCTCCATCAGCACGACCACGCGCTTGACGCCCGCCACCAGATCCATTGCGCCGCCCATGCCCTTGATCATCTTGCCCGGAATCATCCAGTTGGCCAGATCGCCTTTCTTGCTGATCTGCATCGCGCCCAGAATCGCGAGATTGATGTGGCCGCCGCGAATCATCGCGAACGAATCCGCCGACGAAAAAATCGACGAGCCCGGCAGCGTAGTGACCGTCTGCTTGCCGGCGTTGATCAGGTCGGCGTCCACTTCCTCTTCGGTCGGCGACGGGCCGATGCCGAGCAGGCCGTTCTCCGACTGCAACCACACCTCGACACCGGCCGGCACGTGGTTCGCCACCAGCGTCGGCAAGCCGATGCCGAGGTTCACGTAAAAGCCGTCCTGCAATTCCTTCGCCGCGCGCGCGGCCATTTCGTCACGAGTCCATGCCATGATCAGTCTCCTTTCGCGCGGACGACGCGTTGTTCGATGCGTTTTTCCGGATGCGCATTGAGCACGATGCGCTGCACGAAAATGCCCGGCGTGTGGATCGCGTCCGGATCGAGTTCGCCCACTTCGACAATCTCCTCGACTTCCGCGACGGTGATCTTGCCCGCCATCGCGCACATCGGGTTGAAGTTGCGCGCAGTGCGGCGATAGATCAGGTTGCCCGACTTGTCGGCCTTCCAGGCCTTGACGAGCGCGACGTCCGCCGTCAGCGAATGTTCGAGCACGTAATGGTTTTCGCCGAACTGGCGGGTTTCCTTGCCTTCGGCGATCAGCGTGCCGTAGCCGGTATTCGTGAAGAACGCCGGGATGCCCGAGCCGCCCGCGCGCAGCTTCTCGGCGAGCGTGCCTTGCGGCGTGAATTCGAGTTCGAGTTCGCCGGCCAGATACTGGCGCTCGAACTCCTTGTTCTCGCCGACATACGACGAAATCATCTTCTTGACCTGGCGCGTTTCGAGCAGCAGGCCGAGGCCGAAACCGTCGACGCCCGCGTTGTTGCTGATACAGGTGATGCCCTGCACGTTGGAATCGCGCAGCGCGGCGATCAGCGCCTCCGGAATGCCGCACAGCCCAAAGCCGCCGACGGCAAACGTCTGGCCGTCCTTGACGATGTCTTTCAGCGCCTCGGCGGCGCCTGGATAGACCTTGTTCATCAGTATGTCCCTTCCTTTATGGAAACCCGAAACCGGTACACGGTGGACGGATCGTTGCGGCTGGTATGACGTTCCGCGGGCGCGAGCCCGACACGTCATTCTAGTCATCCCCGGCGCGCTGTGCGCTGAGGTTTCCCTGCACGCTCGTGCGACCGCTCGTCGCGGATGGCTGCGCCGCGTTGCGATGTGCCGCGTTGTGATGTGCGAAAGAGTACGCTGCGCGCGCCGTACGGCACAATACGCAAAACTACATAAGTACTTGCCGCCTGCCCATGCCCGCACTGGATTATCAAACCGCGTTCCACCTCGCGCCGATCGGACTGGTGCTGTCGCGCGAACGGATCATCGAAGACTGCAATGAGGAACTCGCGTCGATTTTCGGCTGCCCGCGCGAGGCGCTGCTCGGCCAGTCGTTTCAGATCCTGTATCCGACCGAGGACGAATTCGAGCGCATCGGCGTGCGCATCCCGCCGATCATGACCGCGCAAGGCAGTTATGCGGACGACCGCATCATGAAGCGGGCCAACGGAGAATTGTTCTGGTGCCACGTCACCGGACGCGCGCAGCAGCGCACCGACCCGCACGCGGCGGGCGTCTGGACGTTCGAAGATTTAAGCGCGACGCGGCGCGTGGCGGTCGAATTGACGCCGCGCGAGCGCGAAATCGCCGCACAACTCGTGACCGGCAAAACCAGCAAGCAGATCGGGCGCGCGCTCGATATCAGCCCGCGCACGGTCGATGTCTACCGCGCGCGGCTGATGCGCAAATACGATACGGGGAACGCGACCGAGCTATTGCAGCGGTTGCTCGGGCATTGAGCGGGTGGAGGGCGGCGGGGTTCGCCGCAACCGCACACTCGCCTCTCAAGCCACCTTGACGAGCGCGGCGCGCTCGACCGTCGCACGCAACGAGTCAGGCACAGGCACCGACTTGCCGGCCGCGTAGTCGATCCACACGCAGCGCGCGGCGCCACGTGCGTAGACGGTAGTAGGGTCGTCGGCGCGCACGAGCTCGAAGGCCGTGTCGAAACTGCTGCGGCCCGGCGTCGCCACCGACATCCGGCCAATCACGTCGCCCGGATAGTGAAGCTGTTTCAGAAACTCCATCGATGCATTGACGATCACAGGCCCCTGCCCGTCCGCGTTACTGCCCACAAGCCCCAACTGCTCGAACCAGGAAATCCGCACCTGCTCCATGTAGCGGAAATAGACCGTGTTGTTCACATGGCCGAACGCATCCATGTCGCCCCAGCGGATCGGCATCGCCATCTCAAAAACTGCGTGAAAATCGCTCATCGTGCTTCTTTCGTACTTCTTTGACAGGTTGAAACAGGTGGAGGCGACGCGCGGCCTGCAGCAAGACAGCAGACAACGTCGACCCTCACGGTGCGTGACGATCGGCGCCTGTAAAACAGTGTGCTTCGGGCCGACTTCTGCGTCGCAACGCGGCGTCGAAACGCGCTCAGGACAGACCGAAACCGTCGTCGGCGGCGATCACCGAGCCGTTGATGAACTGCGATTCGTCCGCGGCGAGCAGCAGCAAAAGACCGTCCAGATCTTCCGGCGTGCCGACCCGGTGACGCGGCAGCAGCGACACCAGCTTCTGCCCCTGCTCGGTCGACCAGTGGTGATGGTTGATCTCGGTGTCGATATAACCCGGGCAGATCGCGTTCACATTGATCCCGTGGCGGCCCCACTCGAGCGCCATCGCCTTGGTCATGTGGATGACCGCCGCCTTGCTGATCGAATACAGACCGATCTGCGGCAGCACGCGCAAGCCCGCCATCGACGCGATATTGATGATCCGGTACGACGGTTTCTGCGCGCCGTTGCCGCGCATGATCATGCGTTTGGCGACTTCCTGCGCGACAAAAAACGCGCCGCGGGTGTTGGTGTCGAACACGTATTCGAAGTCGGCGGGCGTGACCTCCGAAAGCTTCTGCGTGGTCGAGACGCCGGAGTTGTTCACCAGAATGTCGATCGTGCCGGCCTCGGTTTCCGCGTGCGCGACCGCCGACTTGATGCTCTGATAATCCGTCACGTCGAGCGACACCACGTGCGCCGCGCCGCCCGATGCCTCGATCTCGGCCCGCAATTCCTTCAGACGCTCGGTGCGGCGACTCGCCAGTACGACCTTGGCGCCGGCCTGCGACAATACCTGAGCAAAGCGCTTTCCCAACCCGCTCGAAGCGCCGGTGATCAGCGCGACTTTGCCTTCCAGATTGATCGAACGGCCCATAGTCGTTCCTCTGTTCGGTTGTTATTGCAGATGCGGTTGACAGACGCGGTAAGACCGTCAATGCGGGTCGATACCGTATCACATAAATAGAACGATCGTGCTAATCTCGACTCGTCTGGTTGCAGTGCAAGAGACCATCGCCCACAATACGATCCCGAAAAAAGCATTCTAACGGTAAGAGGAGCATCAATGACCCCCACAAGTCTCATTGAGCAATACGGTCCACGCGAGTCGATGGAATACGACGTCGTGGTCGTCGGCGGCGGCCCGGCTGGCCTGTCCGCAGCGATCCGCCTGAAACAGCTCGCCGCTGAAAAAGGCGTCGAGATCGGCGTGTGCGTACTGGAAAAGGGCTCGGAGATCGGGGCGCATATCCTGTCGGGTGCGGTGATGGATCCGCGCGCAATCACCGAACTGATCCCGGACTGGAAGGAAAAAGGCGCGCCGCTCACCGTGGACGTGACCGAAGACAGATTCCTGTTCCTCACCGAAACCGGCTCGAAGAGCGTGCCGCCCTGGGCGCTGCCGGACAACTTCAGGAACCACGGCAACTACGTGATCAGCCTCGCAAACGTCACGCGCTGGCTCGGTCAGCAGGCCGAGGCGCTGGGGGTCGAGATTTTCCCGGGCTTTCCGGCCGCTGAAATTCTCTATCACGACGACGGCCCGGTCAAAGGCGTTGCCACCGGCAACCTGGGTATCGGCAAGGACGGCGAGCCCACCGAAAACTTCCAGCTCGGCATGGAATTGCACGCGAAGTACACGCTGTTCTGCGAAGGCGCGCGCGGACACCTGGGCCGTCAACTGGGCGATCGATTCAAGCTGCGCGAAGGCGCCGACCCGCAGGTCTACGGGATCGGCATCAAGGAACTGTGGGAGATCGATCCCGCGAAGCACAAGCCGGGGCTCGTGATGCACACCGCCGGCTGGCCGCTGGAGAACGACACCTACGGCGGCTCGTTCCTCTATCACATGGACAACAACCAGGTGGTGGTCGGCTTTGTCGTGGGTCTTGGGTACACCAATCCGTATCTGTCGCCGTTCGAGGAGTTCCAGCGCTACAAGACGCATCCGGCAATTCGCGCGGTGCTCGAAGGCGGCAAGCGCGTGTCGTACGGCGCGCGGGCGATTACGGCCGGCGGCCTGCTGTCGCTGCCGAAGCTGGTGTTTCCGGGCGGTGCGCTGGTCGGCGACGATGCGGGTTTCCTGAACGCGTCGCGGATCAAGGGTTCGCACGCGGCGATCAAGACCGGCATGCTGGCGGCGGATGCGGCGTTTGAAGCCGTGCAGGCTGGCCGGACCAGCGATGAACTCACGGCCTATCCGGAGAGCTTCAAAACGTCATGGCTGCACACTGAACTGCATCGCGCCCGCAACTTCAAGCAGTGGATGAGCAAGGGCTTGTATCTCGGCACGCTGATGGTCGGCGTGGAGCAGAAGCTGCTCGGCGGCAATGTGCCGTGGACGCTGCATCACCAGCACTGGGATCACGAGATGCTGAAACCGGCCTCGCAGTGCAAGCCGATCGTGTATCCGAAACCGGATGGCAAGCTGACGTTCGATCGTCTCTCTTCGGTGTTCATCTCGAACACGAATCACGAGGAGAACCAGCCGGCTCACCTGACGCTGAAAGATCCGTCCGTGCCGGTGAACGTGAACTGGCAGACGTACGCAGGGCCGGAATCGCGTTATTGCCCGGCGGCCGTGTACGAGTTCGTGAAGAACGACGACGGCAGCGAGCGCCTCGTGATCAACGCGCAGAACTGCGTGCACTGCAAGACCTGCGATATCAAGGACCCGACGCAGAACATCGTGTGGGTGACGCCTGAGGGCGGCGGCGGTCCGAATTATCCGAATATGTGATCGCAGTTCGGTTTGCCGTGCGCCGTGGACTGGCTCCGCTGCCGCACGGCGCCCATTATCGGCACCCAGTCACTCACAGCCCGCAGACGGGCGCCGGTATACCTCGATGGAATTCCGTCAGATCGTACTGATCGAGCGAAAGCGAAGATCGAACGGCTTGCGTCGCGGCCTCGCTTACCGCTTCCGTTAAGGCGCGCTTGCCGCGATCTTTGGCGTGCTCACCGCAACGTCGCCGCATTGCGCGCGATGGCGCAACGCGTGGTCGATCAACACCAGCGCGAGCATCGCTTCAGCGATCGGCGTGGCGCGAATACCGACACACGGATCATGCCGCCCGAACGTTTCGACAACGGCCGGCTGCCCCGCCTTGTCGATCGAACGACGCGGCGTGCGAATGCTCGAAGTCGGCTTGATCGCAATCGACACGGTGATGTCCTGCCCGGTAGAAATACCACCGAGCACACCGCCCGCGTGATTGCCGACAAACCCCTCCGGCGTCAGTTCGTCGCCATGCACCGAGCCGCGTTGCGCGATGCTCGCAAAGCCCGCGCCGATCTCCACACCCTTCACCGCGTTGATGCCCATCATGGCGTGCGCGATGTCGGCGTCGAGGCGGTCGAACAACGGTTCGCCAAGACCCACGGGCACGCCGGACGCCACCACGTTGATGCGCGCGCCGATCGAATCGCCGTCTTTGCGCAGCGCGTCCATGTAGTCTTCGAGTTGCGGGACGATCTGCGCGTTCGGCGCGAAAAACGGATTCTCGCGCACGTGCGACCAGTCGACGAACGGCACGTCGATCTCGCCGAGCGCCGCCATATAGCCGCGGATTTCGGTGCCGAGATGCTCGCGCAGCCACTTCTTCGCGACCGCGCCCGCCGCCACCGTGGGCGCCGTCAGACGCGCCGATGAACGGCCGCCGCCGCGATAGTCACGGATGCCGTACTTCTGCCAGTAGGTGTAGTCGGCGTGGCCCGGACGGAAGGTGTCGACGATGTTGCCGTAGTCTTTGCTGCGCTGATCCGTGTTGCGAATCAGCAGCGCGATCGGCGCGCCGGTAGTCTGGCCTTCGAACACGCCCGACAGGATCTCGACCTTGTCCTCTTCCTGGCGCTGCGTGACGTGGCGCGACGTGCCGGGTTTGCGGCGGTCCAGTTCGAGCTGAATGTCGGCCTCGGCGAGCAGCAAGCCCGGCGGGCAGCCGTCGATCACACAGCCAATTGCGGGGCCGTGCGATTCGCCGAAGGTGGTCACAGTGAAAAGCGTACCGAGCGTGTTGCCGGACATGGGCGTCGTCCAAATGAAATGCGGGGGAAGCGCTATTATGCCAGCCCCTCGGGCGCCAAGGCCGCGCTGTGCGCGCGCTTATGACGTCTGGACAAGTCCGGGGGAGCTCACGTTGAGCGTGGGGGCGAGCCGGAATGACGGTCGTGCGTGCGAACAGTAACGTGTGGACCGCGCGTCGCCCAGTGACAATCCTGGCCATAGTGCAAGTCGTGGCCGCTCCACGGCATCCAACTCAATCACCGCACTACTTACGCGCCCCACGCAACTCGGTGACGATGCGTTGCAACTCCTCCGGCGACGCCGCGTCCGGCTCGATCGGCTCACCCACGGCCAGCGTCAGCCGGCTCATCACCCCCTTCTGGACGGGCCGCGGCCAGCGCGCGTCGTTCGCGCGCGAAAACACACTGCCCCACAGCCCACGCAGCGCCATCGGTATGACAGGTGCCGGCGTGCGACGGATGATCTCAGTCACGCCGTGGCGAAATGGGTTCATCTCACCGGTTTTCGTCAGTTTGCCTTCCGGGAAGATGCACACCAGTTCGCCGTCGGCCAGCGCCTGCGCGCAGCGCTCGTAAGCGCGCCCGAGCAACTCGGGATCCTGGTGCGCGGGCGCGATCGGAATCGCCTTCGCATGCCGGAACACCCAGCCGGCAAGCGGCGTGCTGAAAATCTGGTGATCCATCACGAAACGGATCGGCCGCGGGCTCTCGGCCATGATCACAATGGCATCGACATAACTCACGTGGTTGCACACCAGCACGGCCGCGCCCTCTTCCGGAATCCGCTCCGCATGCACGAGACGGATCCGGTAGAACGTGTGGACGAGCACCCATGCGACGAAACGCAGCAAAAACTCCGGCACCAGCGAGTAGATGTAAGTCGCCACCACGATATTGAGCAGCGCCGTGACGAGGAAAATGGCCGGAATGCTGAAACCGGCGGCGGTGAGGCCCATCGCCATCAACGCGGAGACGATCATGAACAGCGAGTTCAGAATATTGTTCGCGGCGATGATGCGCGCCCGGTGGCTCGGCTGACTGCGGCTCTGGATCAGCGCATAAAGCGGCACGCTGTACAAACCGCCGAACATCGCGAGCAGAAACAGGTCGGCCAGCACGCGCCAGTGCGCCGCTCGCAAGAGAAACTCGCCGACGCTCAGGAGATGCCCGGCCGCCGGCAGCGCATGGCTGGCGAAAAACAGATCGATCGCGAACACGCTCATCCCGATCGAGCCGAGCGGCACGAGACCGATCTCGACGCGCCGCTTCGAAAGCTTCTCGCACAGCAGCGAGCCGATGCCGATGCCGATCGAGAACGTACCGAGCAACACGGTCACGACGTCCGGGTCGGCGGACAGCACGTTCTTCGCGAAGCTGAAAAACGACGACAGAAAAGTCGCCCCGACGAACCACAGCCAGGAAATACCCAGCAGGCTCAGAAATACCGTGCGGTTCTCACGCGCGAGCTTCAGGTTGCGCCACGTTTCGCTGACCGGGTTCCAGTTGATGCGCAGATCCGGCTGCGGCGCAGGCGTGACGGGCACCCCGTTCGACACCACGCGCCCGACCAGCGCGATGGCTACACAAGCGCAGGCCAGCACCACCGCGCCGTGCTCGACGAAACCTGCGGCCACGCCACCGACGATCGTGCCGATCAGAATCGCGACGAACGTGCCCATCTCGACCATCCCGTTGCCGCCCACCAGTTCCGATTTCGACAGATGCTGCGGCAAATACGAGTACTTGACCGGCCCG
Source organism: Paraburkholderia xenovorans (assembly GCF_046030735.1). Lineage (GTDB taxonomy): Bacteria > Pseudomonadota > Gammaproteobacteria > Burkholderiales > Burkholderiaceae > Paraburkholderia > Paraburkholderia xenovorans_A. The sequence goes on along the minus strand of NZ_JAQQBV010000006.1, from coordinate 128,799 downwards.
AATACGGTCGAGTGAACGCCCATCAGAAACGTGCACAGATACAGCAGCGGCGCACTGTGCAACCAGAAGCCGGCGCCGCCGATCAGCATCACCACGATCTCGAAGTTCTTGACGAAGCGCGTGAGCATCGCCTTGTCGTATTTGTCCGCGATCTGGCCGGAGGTAGCCGACAGCAGCACGAACGGCAGGATGAAAATCGCCGAAATAAGGAAGGCTGCCGTTTTCGGATCGACGCCGGAAAACCGCGCGGCCTGGTAGGTCACGAGCGACGTGAAGCCGATCTTGAAGACGTTGTCGTTCATCGCACCGAGGAACTGCGTCCAGAAAAACGGCGCGAAACGGCGCTGCCCGAGCAGGCTGAACTGGGATTCGTGCGCGTCGTGAGCGCGGGCGGCGCGACGGCCGGCAGGTAACGGACGATCGCTCATGAAGTTCGCGGAGTGGGCTGAAAGAGCATCAAAGGAGAAAGACGAAAGTGGCGCGCAACACAGTTGGCGGGTAACGCAAGCGCAAAAAAAGCGCACGCTTTCGCGCGCGCTCCGACCGTATTTTCAGGCTTGCAGCGGCGCTTCGTGCGCCGCGCGAGCCGCCGCGCATCACCGTGCCGGCTGCTGTTCCTGCGGCTGTTCTTCCGGCCAGTCGCGGATATAGGCTTTGAGCATGCGGTTTTCGAAGCCCTGTTCTTCAACGACCGCCTTCGCGACGTCGTAGAACGAGATCACGCCCATCAACGCGCGGCTTTCCATGACCGGCAGATAGCGCACGTGGTGCTCAAGCATCATGCGGCGCACTTCGTTCACGTCCGTTTCCGGCGTGCAGGTGAGCGGGTGGTCGTCCATCACCTTACGGATCGTGGAGGTGCCGACACTGCCGTCGTTCTCGCTCAGCGTCAGGATGATCTCGCGGAATGTCAGCATGCCGACGAGATCGCCGTATTCCATCACGACCAGCGAGCCGATATCGTGCTCGGCCATGGTGGTGACTGCGTCGTGCAGCGTCTCATCCGGCGTGACCGTGAAAAGGGTGTTGCCTTTGACCTTAAGAATGTCGCTGACTCGCATGATCTGTCTCCCGAGATACCGGCTAAGCTGGTAATGCATGAATGATTTTCGATCCTAGCGGAAAGGCCCATAAAAGGAAAGCGGGCCGCCCACCCTGACGCAGCGGGCTTCCGCGCACCGCGCGACGCCCATTTATCGCGGCCCCGAAAGCACCGGCATCGGGAAAACCGCGCTTGAAGCGATTCATGCCGATGATAGGATGGCCGCCACTTTCACCTTTCGCGAGGCCCTCCGCGGCCTCGCCGCCCACGATGTCCGCCAACCGTTTCGATACGCTTGCGCTGCACGCCGGCGCAGCACCCGACCCCGCCACCGGCGCGCGCGCCACGCCGATTTACCAGACTACCTCGTTTTCGTTCCGCGACTCGGACCACGCCGCGGCGCTGTTCAACATGGAGCGCGCCGGCCATGTCTATTCGCGCATCTCTAACCCGACCGTGGCCGTGTTCGAAGAACGCGTCGCCGCGCTGGAAAACGGCGCGGGCGCGATCGGCACGGCGAGCGGCCAGGCCGCGCTGCATCTGGCGATCGCCACGCTGATGGGCGCGGGCGCCCATATCGTTGCATCAAGCGCGCTGTACGGCGGCTCGCACAATCTGCTGCATTACACGTTGCGGCGCTTCGGCATCGAAACGACTTTCGTCAAACCGGGCGACCTCGACGCGTGGCGCGCCGCGCTGCGTCCCAACACGCGCCTGCTGTTCGGCGAGACGCTCGGCAATCCGGGCCTCGACGTGCTCGACATTGCCGCCGTCGCGCAGATCGCGCATGATCACCGCGTGCCGCTGCTGGTCGATTCGACGTTCACGACGCCGTACCTGCTCAAGCCGTTCGAACACGGCGCGGACTTCGTCTACCACTCGGCGACCAAATTCCTCGGCGGCCACGGCACGACGATCGGCGGCGTTCTGGTGGACGGCGGCACGTTCGACTTCGACGCGTCCGGACGCTTTCCCGAATTCACCGAACCGTATGCGGGCTTTCACGGCATGGTGTTCGCCGAGGAAAGCACCGTCGCGCCGTTTCTGCTGCGCGCGCGCCGCGAAGGTCTGCGCGATTTCGGCGCGTGCCTGCATCCCCAGGCGGCCTGGCAACTGCTGCAAGGCATTGAGACGCTGCCGCTGCGAATGGAACGGCACGTTGCAAATACGCGCAAGGTGGTCGAATTCCTCGCCGCTCATCCTGCGGTCGAGGCCGTCGCGTACCCCGAACTGGCTTCGCATCCCGACCATGCGCTCGCCAAACGTCTGCTGCCAAGAGGCGCGGGCGCGGTGTTCAGCTTCAACCTGCGTGGCAACCGCGCGACCGGACGCAGCTTCATCGAAGCGTTGTCGCTGTTCTCGCATCTCGCGAACGTCGGCGACGCGCGCTCGCTGGTGATCCACCCCGCATCGACGACGCACTTTCGCATGGACGCCGCCGCGCTCGCCGCGGCCGGCATCGCCGAAGGCACGATCCGCCTGTCGATTGGTCTCGAAGACCCCGACGATCTGATCGACGACCTCAAGCGCGCGCTGCAAGCGGCCCAGAAAGCGAGCGAAACTACAACGCCTCAAGGCGCACCGTCCACGGCTGCCACACCACGCCCGGAGTCCGCATGATTCTCACCGTCCAGGGCAAAGCCGCATACGTCTACAACGGCGGCAAACCATTCGACCCCACGCTGCCGACTGCCGTATTCATTCACGGCGCCGAGCACGACCATAGCGTGTGGGCATTGCAAACGCGTTACTTCGCGCATCACGGCTTCGGCGTGCTGGCCGTGGATTTGCCCGGCCACTGCCGCAGCGCCGGCCCGGCGCTCACCACGGTGCCCGCGCTCGCCGACTGGCTGGCCGCGCTGCTCGATGCCGCCGGCGTGCAACGCGCGTTCGTGGCCGGCCACAGCATGGGGTCGCTCGTCGCGCTCGACTTCGCCGGCCGCTATCCGGAGCGCGTCACGCATCTCGCGCTGCTGGCCACCGCGATGCCAATGGCCGTCTCCGACACCCTGCTCGACGCCGCGATGAACCGCGAGCCCGACGCGATCCGCATGGTCAATCAATGGTCGCATTCGACGTTCGCGGCCAAACCTTCGTGCCCCGGCCCCGGCTTCTGGCTGCACGGGATGAACCAGCGGCTGATGGAACGGGTGTCGGCGAACGGCGAGCCACGGCTTTTCCATACCGATTTCACCGCCTGCAACGCCTACGCGGACGGCCTCGCTCGCGCCGCCCAGGTGCGCTGCCCGACGCGGCTCGTCGTGGGCCGGCTCGACGCGATGACGCCGCCGCGCGCCGCCAGAGCGCTCACCGACGCGCTAGCGCAAACCGGCGTATCGATCGAGGTCGACACCGTTACGCTCGAAGCGGGCCATGCGCTGATGACCGAGCAACCCGATGCAACACTCGACGCGCTATTCAGCTTCGCGACGAAACCCGCAAGCGCCGCTCGATAGCGATCCGGGCGACGCCATCTCGACAGCGCCGAAACCCCCGTCGAGCCGTCAAGATAACCGTCCCGCAGCACGCGCGCCATCGGCCGAATGGCCAGGTTGCGCGCATTTCCCGATGGCCGCACAATGAGTCAGCCTGTGCAGTAACGAACTCGCACGAACACGCCGCGAGCCTGCGGGCACGGCGCAGCATAGAAACCAGGCACGGAGTCGCCCCACGTCGAAACCCGGAGGCCGTGATGGCTCAAACCACACACACCGAACACTTCGCGAGCTTTGCGGAGTTCTATCCGTACTACCTGAGCGAGCATCGCAACACGCTGTCGCGCCGGCTGCATTTCGTCGGGTCGCTCGGCGTGATCGGCTGCCTCGCGATGGCGCTCGCCACCGGCGACTGGCTATGGGTGCCGGCGGCCATCGTCTGCGGATATGGATTTGCGTGGGTCGGGCATTTTTTCTTCGAGAAAAACCGGCCGGCAACTTTTCGTCATCCGCTCTATAGCCTGATGGGCGATTGGGTGATGTTCAAGGACATCTGCGTCGGCAAGATTTCGCTGTAGTTTTATTCGAGTTTTGCCGGGACGCTGCGTGAGGCGTGCGGATCTTGCCAGGCTTCTCACCGCCATTTCAAGCGGTTTGCTGCGGCATGGAAGAAGCGCCCTGCTCGCTTTGTTCCGCACGCGCCGCCCGCGCAGCAGCGCGTGCCGTCAGCAGCGCGGCTAGGGTCACTTGCAGTCTGTCGTTATCGAGTGCGGCCAGCAGCGTTGCGCCGTCCACGCGAGTCGAATCCAGTTCGAGCTGATACTTGAGCTCCGCGTGGTCGATCACGAACATGTCGAACAGCCGCTCGACCGTGATCTGCGCCGGGTTCGCGAGCAACAGGAAGTGCGCACGCTTGCCGTCCTCCTGCAAGCGCGCGATCCATTCGATCTCTTCCAGCTTCAGCAGAAGGTTGACCGTGGTGCCCATGTCGCGGCGAAGCATCCGCGAGAGTTCTTGCAGCGTGTAGCCAGGTTTGCCGGCGTCGCGTGCTTCGGAAAGCCGCGCAAGCAATTCGAGCGAGTCGAACAGATCGCTGCCTTCGAACGTGGGCCGATGGAACTGGCCGATGCGAATCGCCGGCAACGCAGAGGCGATCATCGCGCCGGCCAGCGTGATGAACCAGCACAGGTACATCCACAACAGGAAGAGCGGCACCGCGGCGAACGCGCCATACACCGCGGTGTAAGTGGGGATGCGGCGCACGTAGTAACCGAAGCCGCGCTTCGCGAGTTCGAAAGCGATCGCGGCGGTCACGCCGCCGATCACCGCATCACGCCATTCCACGCGGCAGTTCGGCAAATAGACGTAGAGGATCGTGAAGGCGAGCGCGGTCAACGGTAATGCGGCGCCCGCGAGCGCCCACTCGATCACCGGCGTCATGCGCTGAGCCGCGGTGAACGTCATGGACTGCGTGAACAGATACGACGAAATCGACAGGCTCACGCCGATCAGAATCGGGCCGAGCGTGATGATCGCCCAGTACACGAGGATGCGCTGCGCGATCGGCCGCGCCTTGCGCACCCGCCAGATCACGTTGAACGCGGACTCGACCGTCATCATCGTCATTACGGACGTGAGGAACAGCAGGATCATGCCGATCGTGGTCAGCCCTTTCGCCTTCGACGCGAACTGGTTCAGATACTTGAAGATCTGACTATTCAGTTGCGCGGGCATCAGGTGGTCGGCGAGAAAGAACTGCAGCGACTCCTGAAACGAACTGAAAATCGGAAACGCGGTGAACAACGCGAACGCGACCGTGGCGAGCGGCACCAGCGCGAGCATCGTAGTGAACGTGAGACTGCCGGCCACCTGCGGAATGCGGTCTTCGCTGCTGCGTTGCGCGGCAAATTGCGCGAGCCGTTTGAGCGTGTCGAGATCGAAACGCACCCTGGACAACAAACCTACCTCCTGGCTTCGTGAACCGGTGTTACAGGACAGTGTGCGAGGCCTGGCCGAATGGCCATGGAGAGCCTGCGCAGCAGACCCAACCCCTATAATACCCGTTCACCGATGAGGACTATGAAAGACATTCTCGTGCTCTATTACAGCCGTCACGGCGCCACGCGCGAGCTTGCGCTGGCGATCGCGCACGGCGTCGACAGCGTGCCCGGCATGCAGGCGCGCGTGCGCACCGTGCCGGCGGTTTCCACCGTCTGCGAAGCGACGCAGCCGGATATTCCCGCGGAAGGTCCACCCTACGTCGAACTGCGCGACCTCGAGGAATGCGCGGGTCTAGCGCTCGGTTCGCCCACACGCTTCGGCAACATGGCCGCGTCGCTCAAGTACTTTCTGGACGGCACCACGCCGCAGTGGCTGGCCGGCGCGCTGTCGGGCAAACCTGCGTGCGTGTTTACGTCCACCGGCAGTTTGCACGGCGGCCAGGAGTCCACGCTGCTGTCGATGATGTTGCCGCTTCTGCATCACGGCATGCTGATCGTCGGTATTCCGTACACCGAGAGCACGCTGTCCACCACGCAGACGGGCGGGACACCCTATGGCGCATCGCATTTCGCGCGGGCCGGCAGCGCCGAACACGGCATCTCGGCTGATGAAAGAACGCTTGCCATCGCGCTCGGCGCACGCGTTGCACGCACCGCGGCTTCAATGAGCGAACGGCCGTGAACGAGCCGGAGGTGAGATCGGTGTCCGCGAACACTCTGCCGGTCGAACGCAAACGCGCCGCCGCATTCGGCGCAACGGTCTCGCTGCTGCTGCTCATCGTGCTGTCGGTCGGCTGGGAGTGGTGGCTCGCGCCGCTGCGGCCCGGCGGCTCGGCGTTGGTGCTCAAGGCCGTGCCGCTGCTGCTCGCGTTGCCGGGCGTCTGGCGGCAACGGCTTTACACGCTGCAATGGGCGTCGATGCTGATCCTGCTGTACTTTGCCGAGGGTGTCGTACGCGGCTGGAGCGACCGTGGTTTGAGCGCGCGGCTCGGCTGGCTCGAAGCCGCGCTCGCCGTCGTCTTTTTCGTCTGCGCGCTAATCTATGTCGCGCCATTCAAACGCGCGGCAAAACGTGCGGAGAAGCAGGCAAAGCAGCAGGCCAAGCGAACGAACGGGACCAACGAAATGGACGCAACAAGCTAGTCAAGCGAACCGCAGACGAACCCGAACCCCTGATCGAAACGCCATCCACCGCGCGACACTACCGCCCGAATACCTGACCGACCACCATGACCCAAGCCGCTTTCCTCACTGCCTGCCGCGATGCGATCGGCGCCGCCCAGGTGCTGACCGATCCGCACGACACCGCTCCCTATCTGACCGACTGGCGCCGCCGCTACACCGGCGCGGCCTGCGCGGTGCTCTGCCCGGCCACGCCTGACGAAGTCGCGGCACTGGTCAAACTGGCGGTCGAACATCGGATCGCGCTGGTCCCGCAAGGTGGCAACACCGGCCTGGCCGGCGGCGCCACGCCGGACGCGAGCGGCGCGCAGGCAGTGGTCAGCTTGCGGCGTCTGAATCGCGTGCGCGATATCGATCCGCACAACAACACGATCACCGTCGAAGCCGGCGTCATCCTCGCTGAAGTTCAGAAGCACGCCGAAAACGCGGGCCGCCTGTTTCCGCTGAGCCTCGCCGCCGAAGGCAGTTGCACGATCGGCGGCAATCTCGCCACCAACGCGGGCGGCACCGGCGTCCTGCGCTACGGCAACACGCGCGAGCTGTGTCTGGGCCTCGAAGTGGTCACGCCGCAGGGCGAACTGTGGGACGGGCTACGCGGCTTGCGCAAGGACAATACCGGCTACGATCTGCGCGATCTGTTCATCGGCGCGGAAGGTACGCTCGGCATCATCACCGCTGCCGTGCTGAAGCTGCACCCGCAACCGGCCGCGCGCGTCACCGCGCTCGCCGCGCTCGCGTCACCGCACGCGGCGCTCGACTTTCTGTCGCTCACGCAGCGCATCGCCGGGCCGCTTCTGACAGGCTTCGAACTGATGTCGGACTTCTGCCTGCAGCTGGTCGGCCGGCACTTCGCGCAGATGCGCTATCCGTTCGCCGAACCGCACGCGCAGGTCGTGCTGCTGGAACTGTCGGACAGCGAGAGCGAGGAACATGCGCGCGGACTGTTCGAGCGTCTGATGGAAATCGCGCTCGAGGAAGGGCTCGTGGAAGACGCGGTGGTCGCGGAAAACCTCGCGCAGTCGCGCGCGTTCTGGAATCTGCGCGAACATATTCCGCTCGCGCAGGCCGAGGAAGGCCTGAACATCAAGCACGACATCGCGGTGCCGATCTCGCGTATCGGCCACTTCATCGACGCAACCGACGCGGCGATCGCACAAGCGGCGCCGGGCGCACGCATGGTCACGTTCGGCCATCTCGGCGACGGCAATCTGCACTACAACGTGCAGGCGCCCGAAGGTGTCGATGCAAAATCGTTTCTCAAGGAATGGCAGAGCCCGATCAACCAGATCGTGTACGACAGCGTGCATCGGCATCGCGGCAGTATCAGCGCGGAACACGGGCTCGGCCAGTTGAAGATCGACGAGGCGATGCATTACAAGCAGGACGTCGAAGTGCAATTGATGCGCGCGGTCAAACGCGCGCTGGATCCGCTGAACCTGATGAATCCGGGCAAGGTGCTACGCTGAAGCCTGCCGCGTTGAAGTCTGCCGCTCGTCTGCGGCATTCGACACGGACTGAACAGCCGGCGTCCGACGCCTCGCCCCGGCCCGCGTGAATGTCCATTGCAGGAGTCGTAGCCGTGAAGATTCGAGTGCTGTCCGATCTGCATCTGGAGAACGACGAGCCCGAACTGATCCCGCATGTCGACGCGGATTTGATCGTGCTGGCCGGCGACATCCACAATCATGCGGCCGGTCCGCGCTGGGCCGCGCAAACCTTCGACGGCGCGGTGCAGGTGGTCTACGTGCCGGGCAATCACGAGTACTACGACGGTGAGTTCGGCGCGCTCGAAACGGCGCTCTACGATGCGGCGGCCCAGGTGGACAACGTCCATGTACTGAACAATGCCGCGCTGGTCGACCCGCAGCGCCGCTGGCGCGTGCTCGGCACCACGTTGTGGACCGATTTCGCGCTCTACGGCGACGACGAAAACACGCTCGCCGATTCGATCGACGCTTCGCGGCGCGCGATGCTCGACTTCAACGGGCCGATCCAGATGAGCTGGCCGCAAGACACCGGGGATACGTCGCGTCAATTCAGCCCCGCCGATTCGCTCGCGCTGCATCGGCAAGCACGTGCGTGGCTCGAAAGCGAACTCGCCAAACCGTTCGACGGCAAAACGATCGTCGTCACGCACCACGCGCCGCATCGGCAGAGTCTGGCGGAACGTTATGCGGAAGATCGCGCGTCAGCGGGGTTCGTCAATCATTTGCCCGAACTGGTGCAAACGCCTGTCGCGCTGTGGATTCACGGCCATACGCATACGCCGTTCGATTACACCGTGAACGGCACGCGTGTCGTCTGCAATCCGCGCGGGTATTTCGACCGGCGCACCAGGCAATGGGAGAACCCGCGGTTTGCGTGGGATAAGGTCGTCGAGATCTAGCGCCAGCAGTCAGCAGCGCACGTGACGCGTGGGCTCAGCGATCGTGCCGTTGCCCCTCACCCGGCGCTCGATCCTGATCGGCGCCAGTTGCGGCTGCTGCTCACGCAGCCGGCGCAGCAAATCGCGCGATCCGGCAATTGCGATCAGTCCAAACATGACGGCCACGCCGATCATCAGGTGCGTATCCATGAATCCCTCGTCTTCCAGTAAGTGCGATTTGCCGAACGGCGGCGCCTGAACCACACGTTAGCAAATCGTCCGCAGCTGAGAAGTAAGGAAATGTTGCGACGCGGCAGCGATGTAACAGACTACGCGATCCGCGATGTCAGGTCCGCGCGAATTGCCGCAATTCTTCGTGGTCGACGGCGAGCGTGGCCGGTAGCTCGTCGCGCAGAAATTCGATCCAGGTGCGGATCTTCGCGTCCAGATACTGCCGCGACGGATACAGCGCGTACAGATTCATTTCCTGCGACGTGTATTGCGGCAGCAGCCATTGCAGCGCGCCGCTACGCAACCCGCCGATCGCCGAATAGATCGGAATCAGCCCGACGCCCATCCCGTTCGACACCGCCACCGCCATCGCCTCGGCAACGTTCACCTGGAAACTGGTCGCCCCGAGCGTGACGGTTTCCTCGCCGTTCGGGCCGTCGAAAGTCCATTTGTCGGGCGGAAACACCGGCGTGACCATTTGCAGACAGGTATGTTGAGCGAGGTCCGCGGGCGTTTGCGGCACCCCGCGCCGCTCCAGATACGCCGGCGACGCGCACGCAATGCTGAATGCGCTGCCGAGGCGCTGCGACACGAGACCCGAATCCGGCAGCCCGGTGGCGAGCGTGAGCGACACGTCGAAACCCTCGTCGAGCAGATCGGGCATGCGCTGCGCGAGCGTCAGTTCGATCTGCACCTCCGGATAGCGCTCCTGATAGCGGCCGACCGCCGGCACCACGTAGTGCTGGCCGAAGCTCGTCATCGCATGGACCTTGAGCTTGCCGGACGGGCGCGCATGCGCGTCGCTCGCCTCCGCTTCCGCCTGGTCCACGTACGCGAGAATCTGCTCGCAGCGTTGCAGGTAGCGCTCGCCCGCCTCGGTCAACGCGATGCGCCGCGTGGTGCGGTTCAACAGACGCGTACGCAGATGCGCCTCCAGATCGGAGACCGCGCGCGACGCGTACGCGGTGGTCGTATTCAAGTGTTGCGCGGCACCCGTAAAGCTGCCCGCTTCGACGACGCGGACAAATACGCGCATGTTTTGAAGCGTATCCATGATCTTCCTTACTGACTGGCAGCGATTGTTACACGAATCGCAAAGACGATTGTCTCATATCGCGTAAGAATCCCTTGCACCCTTACCGGTTATTCCCCAATCAATCGAAAAATATAATGACGGGCAAGCTTCTATAGTCAATTTTGGAGGAAATCGTGCAGTCTCCGGTACAGAAAGGGATCGCCGCAGCCGCGGTTCTTACGATCCTGATAACAATCGCCGGCTGTGCCAGTACCGGAGGCATCGCACCGCAAACTAGCGGAGTCGAGCCCTCGTCGCTCGACGCCGGCAATGCGATCCGCGCGGCCGATGCCGACGCGCAATGGCCGGCCGCCGACTGGTGGCGCGCGTATAACGACCCGCAACTCGACGAGTGGGTCCAGGCCGCGCAGGCGGGCAATCCGAGTCTCGCGGTCGCTCAGGCGCGCGTGCGCGAGGCGCTTTCGATGGCGGGCGTCGCGCGTTCGGCGCTGGCGCCGCAGGTCAACGGCAGCCTGTCGATCCAGCGGCAGAAGTGGGCCGACAACGTGTATTACGGTCCGGGGCCGCTCGCGGGCGAGCAATCGTGGAACAACACCGGCACGCTCGGCCTGTCGTATCACCTCGATCTGTGGGGTAAAGACAGGAACGCCGCCGAGCGCGCGCTCGACGCCGCCCACGCGAGCGCCGCCGATTTTCGCGCCGCGCAGCTCGAACTGGAAGGCAACGTGGTGCGCACGTACATCGAGATGTCGCTGAACTACGCGCTGCTCGACATCGCCGAGGCGACGTTGAAGCAACAGCAGCAGATCGTCGATCTGGCCACGCGTCGTCTGAAAGGCGGGATCGGCACGCAGCTCGAAGTGAGCCAGGCCGAAACGCCGATGCCGGAATACGAGCGGCAGATCGATGCAATTCAGGAAAAGATCGCGCTCGGCCGCAACCAGCTCGCCGCACTGGCGGGCAAGGGTCCGGGCGCGGGCGATTCGATCCAGCGCCCGACACTGTCGCTCGGCGCGCCCGCCGGCCTGCCGAGTGCGCTGCCGGCGGACCTGATCGGCCATCGGCCGGACGTGGTCGCGGCGCGCTGGACGGTGGCGGCGCAGGCGCGCGGCATCGACGTGGCAAAAGCGGACTTCTATCCCGACATCAACCTGCTGGCGTCGATCGGCGGTTATGCGGCGATGGGGCCGCTATTCCAGTTCCTGAAGAATCCGTCGCATAGCTGGAGTGCGGGTCCGGCGCTGTCGTTGCCGATCTTCGACGGCGGCCGGCTGCGCTCGCAACTCGGCGCGGCGTCCGCCGGTTACGACGAGGCTGTCGAACGCTATAACCAGTCGATTGTCGATGCGTTGAAGGACATCTCCGATCAGGTGATCCGGATCCGCTCGCTCGCGACCCAGGCGAACGACGCCGACCGTTCCGTGGCCGCGGCGCGCAAGAACTACGACCTGTCGCGCGAAGGTTACAAGCGCGGTCTGACCGACTACCTGAACGTGCTGATCGCGCAAACCCAGTTGCTGCGCGCGCAGGAAGGCGTCGCGAAAATTCAGGCCGAGCGGCTGGGCGCGCACGCGTCGCTGGTCACGGCGTTGGGCGGCGGCCTCGACGAGCCGGCCAATGGACCGCAGCCGGGCGAGACGTTGCCCGCGTATGGCAAGGGCCACGCGTTGGGTTCGACCGCCACCGGTGCCGCCGCACAAGCCGCGAACGCCGGCAACCAGAACCCGGACACGGCAGCGAAAGAGCCGGCAGACGCGCGTCGACACGTCGCCAACCATGACGTGTTGAGCGCGGCGAAGCCGGGCCGCCAGCCCGCGGCCGAGTGACCCAGCCCATGTCCACCGCCCCCTCTCCCGCTCCCCGCCCGTCGTCGTTCGCCGCGCTGTACGCGTCGGCCGCCGACTGGGCGCGTACCGACGGCCTCACATGGGTCTATCTGTTCAAGGCGCTCGGCGCCTGCTTCCTCGCGCTCGGCATCGCGATGAAGCTCGATCTGCCGCAACCGCGCACCGCGATGACCACCGTGTTCATCGTGATGCAGCCGCAAAGCGGAATGGTGTTCGCGAAAAGCTTCTACCGGATCTGCGGCACGCTGGTCGGCCTCGTGGTGATGCTCGCGTTCATCGGCCTGTTCGCGCAGCAGCCGGAACTGTTCATCGTGGCGACCGCGATCTGGGTCGGCATCTGCACGGCCGGCGCCGCGCGCAACCGCAACTTCAGGTCGTACGGTTTCGTGCTGGCCGGCTATACCGCCGCGTTGATCGGCATTCCGGCTTCGCAGCATCCGGACGGCGCGTTTCTGAGCGCGCTGACACGGGTTGCCGAAGTGGTGGTCGGCATTGTTTGCGCGGGCGCCGTCAGCGGCCTCGTGTTTCCGCAGTTCGCCGGCTTGCAGATGCGCAGCACCGTGCGGGCGCGCTTCTCGGCGTTTGTCGAGTACGTGTCGGCGTCGCTGGCCGGGCGTAACGATCGCGCGGAAATCGAAGCGAGCAACGCGCGTTTTGTTGCGGACATCGTCGGCTTCGAAGCGGCGCGCAGCGTCGCCGTGTTCGAAGGCCCCGACTCGCGGATGCGCGGCGGCCGTCTCGCACGCCTGAACAGCGAGTTCATGACCGCGTCGACACGCTTTCACGCGCTGCATCAGCTGATGAACCGGCTGCGCGACGCGGGTGCAGGCGGCGGCGCGGCCGTCGCGGTCGGCGCGCTGGAGCCGTACTTCAAGGAGATCGCGCCACTGCTCGCGAGGTCCGGCGAACCGGTGCTGAGCGCCGCCGATGCCGCGCACGCCGCCGCGCAACTCGACGCGTACAAGGCCGATTTGCCCAAACGCGTGCGAGCGACGCGCGCCGAACTCGAAGCGCTGCCGGACGCTCCGCTGCTCGACTTCGACACCGGCGCCGAGTTGCTGTACCGCTTCATCGACGATCTGCACGCGTACGCGGCCACCTACGCATCGCTGGCCGTCGACACGCACGAGCGCGAGCGCTGGATCGAGCGCTACGAGCCGAAGACGAACGCGATCGCCGCGGGCGTCTCCGGGGTGCGCGCCGCGATCGTGATGATGGTGCTAGGCGCATTCTGGATCGCGACCGCATGGCCGAGCGGCTCGACGCTGACGTTGAATGCCGCGGCGGTGTGCGCGCTGGCGTCGGCGTCGCCGAATCCGAAACGCACCGTGTTCCAGATGGCCGGCGGCACGCTGGTCGCTTCGGCGATGGCGATGCTCGCGATCTACGGCGTGTATCCGCATGTCGACGGCTTTCCGCTGCTGTGCGTCGCGCTTACGCCGTTCCTGCTGCTCGGCGTGTTCATGACGACGCGCCCGGTGCTGGCCGGATACGGCGTCGGCTACTGCATCTTCTTCTGCTTTATGGCCGGTCCGGACAACGTGATTCATTACGACCCGAGCGGCACCATCAACGACGCGATCGCGCTGGTGTTGTCGATGCTGGTGTCGTCGATTGCGTTTGCCGTGCTGCTGCCGCCGTCGACGCCGTGGCTGCGCAACCGTCTGCTGATCGATCTGCGCCGCCAGGTGATGCTGGCGAGCCATGCCGGGATGCGGCGCGTGCGTTCGCGCTTCGAGAGCGGCGCGCGCGATCTGATGTTCCAGATCAACGCACTCGCGCCGGGCGAGCCCGCGTTGAAGCGCGACACGTTGCGCTGGCTGTTTTCGGTGCTCGAAGTGGGCAACGCGGTGATCGATTTGCGCCAGGAAATCGCGGCGCTGCCTCGCGATCCCCGCTATGCGAAGTCGATGCCGTGGCGGGTTTCGCTGCACGCGATGCGCGATGCGTTGACCGCGCTGTTCGAGAAGCCGCGCGCCGACCGCATCGACCGTGCGCTTGCGGCCACCGTCGATGCGATTGCCGCCGTTCAGCAGATGCTCGCGACGTTTACGCCGCCGCGTGAAGAGCGGCACCGGTTGCAACGCATTCTTAGCCAGTTGCATTTCATTCGTACCGCGCTGCTCGATCCGCAATCGCCGCTTGAACCGCTGATGAGCGGACGTGCCGACGCGTCAGAAGGAGTTCGTCATGCCACGTGATATCGCCGTTTTCGACGCGTACGTGCCGGCCATCGTGCTGCTGTTCATTGCGGGCGCCGCGCTTACCTGGGTGCTGGATCGCGCGATTGCCTATACCGGGCTGTATCGCGTGGTGTGGCATCCGTCCTTGTTCCGGGCCAGCTTGCTCGTGTGTGTGTGCGGCGTGCTGGGTCTCGCCGTTTATCGTTGATCAGAGTCGAAACATGACCATCCGAAATCTTGTTGGCTTCGTCGCGACGGCCATTATTTTTATCGTCGCCATTCTGCTTGGACGCGTGTTGTGGGTTCATTACATGGATGAACCGTGGACTCGCGATGGGCGTGTGCGCGCCGAGATCGTCAATGTCGCGCCGGACGTGTCGGGCGCGGTTGTCGATTTGCCGGTGAAGGACAACCAGCTCGTGAAGAAGGGTGACTTGCTGATGCAGATCGATCCGTCGCACTACGAGATCGCGGTCGAGCAGGCGCAGGCGGCGGTGGCCGCGCGCAAGGCCGAATTGCAGATGAGACGCGACGATGCGCAGCGGCGCGCGGATATGGATGCGTTGGTGGTGTCGAAGGAGAGCCGTGAGAATGCGACGCATACGGCGTCGGCGGCGGAGGCTTCGTATCAGCAGGCGCTGGCCGCGCTCGATGCTGCGAAGTTGAATCTGGCGCGTACGCGGGTGGTGGCGCCGGTGGACGGCTATGTAACCAATCTGAACGTGTTTCGCGGTGACTATGCGACTACGGGTGTTGCCAAGCTGGCGATCGTCGATAGTCACTCGTTCTGGGTTTATGGGTATTTTGAGGAGACCAAGCTTCCTCACGTGCGGGTTGGGGATAAGGCTGAGATCCGGTTGATGAGTGGGGGGACCTTGCAGGGGCATGTCGAGAGTATTTCTCGCGGGATTTATGATCGGGACAATCCGCAGAGCCGCGAGTTGCTTGCTGATGTTAATCCGACTTTTAATTGGGTCAGGTTGGCGCAGCGCGTACCCGTTCGGGTGGGGATTGATTTTGTGCCTAACGGTGTTGTGCTGGCTGCTGGGATTACTTGTACTGTTGTTGTTAAAGGGTGAGTTTTTTCCTGCGGTGGTTGCGGTTTTTTCATTTCATTTCATTTCATTTCTTTTCTTTTTGGTTTGCCAGGGTTGCCCCTGTGCGGGGCGGCACTTACTTTCTTTGCCGCGGCAAAGAAAGGTAAGCAAAGAAAGCCGCTCACACCGCCAGTGCTATGAGTTATCAGTAGCACTTATCTGCCAGTGGCCCCGGAGCATCCGGGTCATCGCGCATTCCGCGTGAGTGACAAGGCCATCGCACATCCCGTCTCGCACTGCGTGCTCGCCGGACCGGTCCGCGCAAACCGAAGGTTTGCATGGGGCATCGCGCCGAGCGAAGCGACGGCTCGCGCTAACGCGCGGCGAAGAGAGTGGTTGATGACGTACCGCTCGGCGCGCGCAGCGCCGCCGGAACTGATGACGGCCTTGTCACTCACGCCGAATGTGCGACACGCCGGATGCCCCGGGGCCACTGGCAGTGACGTACTCTGGGCAACTTCTAGCACTGGCGGTGTGAGCGGCTTTCTTTGCTTATCTTTCTTTGCCGCGGCAAAGAAAGTAAGTGCCGCCCCGCACAGGGGCAACACAAATAGACCACAAACAAATGAAAAAAACCCCAAAAAAACCGCCGCAGGCAAAAAAAAACTACAACCTAAACTTCCCCACCATAACCTTCAACCCCCTAGCCTGATCATCCAGAGACCGAGCAGCCGCAGTAGCCTGCTCCACCAAAGCAGCATTCTGCTGCGTCCCCGAATCCATCTGCGCCACCGCGAGGTTAATCTCCTCAATCCCGGCACTCTGCTCGGACGAAGCAGCAGAAATCTCCCCCATGATGTCGGTCACGCGCTTCACCGCCTTCACGACCTCATCCATGGTCTGCCCGGCATCCTGAGCCAACGTCGACCCATTACCCACCCGCTCGACCGACGTACTGATCAACCCCTTGATCTCCTTCGCCGCCCCGGCGCTGCGCTGAGCCAGATTCCGCACCTCGGCGGCCACCACCGAAAAACCCCGTCCCTCTTCCCCCGCCCGCGCAGCCTCAACCGCCGCGTTCAAAGCAAGAATATTGGTCTGGAAAGCAATTCCCTCGATCACGCCGATGATGTCGCCAATACTGCGCGCACTATCGTTGATCTCGTTCATCGTCGCGACCACCCGGCTCACCACCGCGCCGCCCTTCTCCGCAATCTCCGACGCGTTATTCGCCAACGTGCTCGCCTGCTTCGCGTTGTCCGCGTTCTGCCGCACCGTCGACGTCAGTTGCTCCATGCTGCTCGCCGTACGCTCGAGCGCCATCGCCTGCTGCTCGGTGCGCTGCGACAGATCCAGGTTGCCCATCGAAATCTCGCCCGACGCCGTCGCAATCGCATCCGCGCTCGAAGCAATGTCGGCCACCGTGGTCGCAAGCCCGCTCTGCATGTCGTGCAGCGCAAACAGCATGCTCGACGTGTCCTTGCGACCCAACGCGATCTCGTTCGACAAATCCCCCGCCGCAATCCGGCTGGCAATCTCCTTCGCGTAAGCCGGTTCGCCGCCGAGTTGCCTCGCAAGCCGGCGCACCACCCATTCGCTGATCGCGAAAGCCAGCACGATCAGCCCGATCGTCATCACCGCCAGCATCACGAACGACGAGTGGTAGATGAAGCCGGATGCGTCGATCGTCGCCTTCGCCGCCGTGCCGCGTTGCGTGACGAGTTCGTCGACGAGTTTTTCGAGCTTGCCGGTTTCCACCAGCAGCGAAACGTCCTGCGTGCCGACCTGCCAGTTCATCTGCGACAGATCGAGCGGCTGCGCCTTCACGAGCGTCACGAAATCGCGCAAGTGGCCGCTCCACACGGCAACGGCGGCGGCGAATTTCTTCTGCTGGTCGACGGACTTTGCGTCGGAAGTATCGACGTACTGCTGCAACGTACCGAGTTCGCCGTTCAGGCCGCTCAAGCCCTTGTCGATGTCGGCGCCGAGATCGTCGCGCTCTCTGGCAGTCGTCGCGGTGAGCAGCATTTTTTGCGCACGGCTCGCGCGCAACATGTGGCCGCGCGCTTCCTCGGCGGCACGGCTCGCAACGTAGCCCTGGTCGTAGATGGATTGCGTGGATGCATTCAGGCGGCTGATCTGCGTCAGCGAAAAAATGCCGATCACGAGCGTGCCGATCAACAGAATGGCAAACGCGACGCGCAATGTCGTCTTGACGGACATCCCTCCTAGCCGCACCGCGCCCGAGCGCCGCTTGCCCTGCCCGCGCGACGGCAACTTGCCCGCCGCGTCCCCCTCGGGCACGAATCCGGCACCCGTCTGGCCACTCAGCGAAACTGCTTTCATATTTCTTGTCCCCACGTTCGAACTGCCGGAAAGGTCGGTCCCGACACTGCGTCTTATCTCTCCGGGTCTACGGCATAAACGGCCGCGTTCTTTAACGCCGCCCGCCCGATGCCGCCTTCGTGTCGCCCGGTCCTCGACGCGCCGCTCGGTAAGCAGCACGCCAGCGACCGTTTTATACACGGCCAAAATTCCCCGCCTGCATTTATCAGACAACTTGCCAGCCGGACGTTGTCATGGCAGCACACGTGCCAGCCGGCTTCGTTCGGCACCGTCACGGTGCGCCCCCGCAGCGCTTTCATCAGCGGAAAGTTGGCCTGAACCCACCGATCGTGTCCGATTCTCGACAAAATTTGTCCTTACAATTCGCTCAAGCCACATTAAAATTCGACACATCATTGACACGGCCACACGCCGCGTCAAAATGCCGCGGACCTGATGCCACAAGACCAGGACAGGCCGGCAGCCGTCACTTCCTTTCCCCCTCTCTCATCAAACGTAATGGACACGAGCCTCGATAAAAGCGCCCTTGCAGGCGCATCAGCCGCAGCCGGTACGTCGACGTCGTCGCCGGCGGCCCCAAAAATCCAGCGCACGGTTTACTCCGTGCTCGGTGCGATCAGCTTCACTCACCTGCTCAACGACATGATCCAGTCGCTGATTCTGGCGATCTACCCGATGCTGAAAGACAACTTCTCGTTGTCGTTCGGGGAAATCGGCCTGATCACGCTGACCTATCAGATCACCGCATCGCTGCTGCAACCGCTCGTCGGCAGCTATACCGACAAGCATCCGAAGCCGTATTCGCTGCCCGTCGGCATGGGCTTCACGCTCTCGGGCCTGCTGCTGATGTCGATCGCGCCGAATTTCGGCGTGCTGCTGGTCGCGGCGGCGCTGGTCGGCTGCGGTTCGTCGGTGTTCCATCCGGAGTCGTCGCGGGTCGCGCGCCTCGCGTCGGGCGGCCGTCACGGTTTCGCGCAGTCGCTGTTCCAGGTGGGCGGCAATGCGGGCTCGTCGCTCGGACCGCTGCTCGCGGCGCTGATCGTGATTCCGCATGGCCAGCGCAGCATTGCGTGGTTCTCGCTGGCGGCGCTCGTCGCGATCGTCGTGCTCACGCAGATCGGCCGCTGGTACAAGGCACACCCGGCGGTGAAGAAGGCACGCAGTCAGGTCGGCCACGCAACGCTGTCGCGCAATCAGGTGATCTTCGCCATGAGCGTGCTGATCCTGCTGGTGTTCTCGAAGTACTTCTATCTCGCCAGCATCAACAGCTACTTCACGTTCTATCTGATCGACAAGTTCCATCTGCCGGTACAGGCCGCGCAGGTGCATCTGTTCGTGTTCCTCGCCGCGGTGGCGGCGGGCACGATGATCGGCGGTCCGATCGGCGACCGGATCGGCCGCAAGTACGTGATCTGGGTGTCGATTCTCGGCGTGGCGCCGTTCACGCTGCTGCTGCCGTACGCGAATCTGTTCTGGACCGGCGTGCTGACGGTGGTGATCGGCGTGGTGCTGGCGTCGGCGTTCTCGGCGATCCTCGTCTATGCGCAGGAGTTGATCCCCGGCAAGGTGGGGATGGTCGCCGGGCTGTTCTTCGGTTTCGCGTTCGGGATGGGCGGGATCGGCGCGGCAGTGCTCGGACAACTGGCCGACGCCACCAGCATCGCGTATGTGTACAAGGTCTGTTCGTTCCTGCCGCTGATCGGCGTGTTGACGGTGTTCCTGCCTGACGTCGAAGGCAAACGCGCCGCGGCGAAGGCCTGATCGGGTCGCACGGCATCGAATGACGAAAAAGGCGCTGCGGCGCCTTTTTTGTCGCACGCGCGGCGGTGAACCCGCCGCTCATGCTCATGGAGAACCCGCGTTGTCCGCGAGGCTGCGCCTGCTCTATGCTTGAGCGCACGCACGTCCCGCCCGGCGCCAACGTTGTACGCCGTTGCCTGCCGTCGATTCGTCGTGTGTTCCGCCATCCGCGCTTCATTCACGCAGCAGAAGGATTGCCGTCGATGACCAGCTACCGCGACTTCCACCGCCGTTCGATCGAGAACCCCGAGGAATTCTGGCGCGAACAGGCGCAGCGGATCCACTGGAACACGCCGTTCGATACCGTGCTGGACCGCTCGAATCCGCCGTTCGTGCGCTGGTTCGTCGGCGGCCGTACGAACCTGTGCCATAACGCGGTCGACCGGCATCTGGCCGACCGCGCGCAGCAGAACGCGCTGGTGTATGTGTCGACGGAAACCGGTATCGAGCGGCACTACACCTACGCCGAGCTATACGGCGAGATCAACCGGATGGCCGCGGTAATGCGCTCGCTGGGCGTAAAGCGCAGCGACGTCGTGCTGCTCTATCTGCCGATGATCCCCGAGGCGCTGTTCGCGATGCTCGCCTGCGCGCGTCTCGGCGCGATTCACTCGGTGGTGTTCGGCGGCTTCGCGGCGCCGAACCTCGCGGCGCGCATCGACGACGCAAAGCCCGCACTGATCGTGACCGCCGATGCCGGCGCGCGCGGCGGCAAGGTGATCGACTACACGCCGCTCGTCGACGAAGCGCTGGCGCGCGCGGCACACAAGACGCCGCATGTGTTGCTGATCGACCGGCAACTCGCGCCCGAACGGCTCAACGCGAGTTACCTCGTCGCCTACGAACCGCTGCGCGAGCAGTTCTTCAACGCGCACGTGCCGTGCGAATGGCTCGAATCAAACGAGCCGTCGTACGTGCTGTACACGTCGGGCACCACCGGCAAGCCGAAGGGCGTGCAGCGCGACGTCGGCGGCTATGCGGTGGCGCTGGCGGCGTCGATGGAACATATCTTTCAGGGCCGGCCCGGCGACACGATGTTCACCGCGTCGGACGTCGGCTGGGTGGTCGGCCATAGCTACATCGTCTACGCGCCGCTGATCGCCGGACTGACCACCGTGATGTACGAGGGCACGCCGATCCGGCCCGACGGCGGCATCTGGTGGCGGCTCGTCGAACAGCACAAGATCAACCTGATGTTCACCGCGCCGACCGCGTTGCGCGTGCTGAAGAAGCAGGACCCGGCGTTGATGAAGAAAGCGGACCTGTCGAGCCTGCACACGCTGTTTCTGGCCGGCGAGCCGCTCGACGAACCCACCGCGTCGTGGATCGCCGATGCGCTCGGCAAACCGGTCATCGACAACTACTGGCAAACCGAAACCGGCTGGCCGATGCTGGCAATTCCGCGCGGCGTCGAAGCGCTGCCGACCAGGCTCGGCTCGCCGGGCGTGCCGTCCGCGGGCTTCGCGCTGTGCCTGCGCGACGAACTGAGCGGCGAACCTTGCGCCCCCGGCGAGAAAGGCGTGCTGACGCTCGGCTATCCGCTGCCGCCGGGTTGCATGTCGACGGTCTGGGGCGACGACCAGCGTTTCGTCAGCACGTACTGGTCGAGCATTCCGAACCAGCAGGTGTATTCGACTTTCGATTGGGGCATTCAGGACGAAGACGGCTACGTGACGATCCTCGGCCGCACCGACGACGTGATCAACGTCGCCGGCCATCGGCTCGGCACGCGTGAGATCGAGGAAGCGCTGTCGAGCCATGCAGCGGTCGCGGAAGTGGCGGTGGTCGGCGTGACGGACGCGCTCAAAGGCCAGGTGGCGATGGCGTTCGTGGTGCTGCGCGACGCGCAGGCCTTCGCGACGGAGAAAACCCGCGCGAAGCTCGAGGCCGATCTGTCCGCGACGGTCGACCGGCAACTCGGCGCAATCGCGCGACCGGCACGCGTGCATGTGGTGTCGATGCTGCCGAAGACACGCTCCGGCAAGCTGCTGCGCCGCGCGATCGCGGCGCTCGCCGAAGGGCGCGAGCCGGGCGATCTGCCGACGATCGAAGATCCGGCCGCGTTGCAGCAGGTGAAGGAAGCGTTGGGCGGGGCCGTAAAAGGATAGTCTCGACAGTTCGGGCGCAACAACGCGCGTAATGACGCGCCCTCAAGCCGCCCGGCGCGCGTCCAGAAACCGCGTGAGGATCGCATTCGAATACGTGCCGGCGATCTCCGTCAGAAACGACACGAACGACTGCGGCGCGTGATCGTCCGCGGTATCGGAAATGGTTCGCACGACCGCGCACGGCACGCCGTACTCGTGGCAAACCTGGGCGATCGCCGCCCCTTCCATCTCGACCGCGAGCGCGTCCGGCAGCGCATCGCGCAACGCGGCGACACCCGCCGCACTCGCCACGAACTGGTCGCCGCTGATGATCAGGCCGCGATGCACACGCGGCGTTTGCGTGCCGAAACGCGCCGCCAACGCCGCGCCCTCTTCGGCGACGAAACGCTCGCACGCGGTGGCGAGCTGAGCGGCAAGCGCGGGCTCGGCGGCAAAGCGCGACACGCCGAGCAAAGGCACTTCGAAGCGCGGAAACAGCGGCGACGCATCGAGATCGTGCTGCATCAACGTATCCGCGACGACGATATCGCCGACCCGCACCTGCGGCCCCACGCCGCCGGCCACGCCGGTGAACACCACGGCTTCGACGTCGAACGCATGAATCAGCGCGCTGACCGTTGCCGCGGCCGCGACCTTGCCGACCCGCGCGAGCGTCACCACGCACGGCGCGCCGTGCACGCTGCCGAGGTGATAGTCACGCCGGCCGTGCGTGACGGTGCGCACACCCGACTCCGCGCGCATCGCTTCGATGAGGTCGCCGAGTTCCTGCGGCAAAGCCGCCAGAATGCCCAACGGACGATGCGACACCGGCGCACCGCCCGACGCATTCAAAGTTGAAGAAACGCTGTCCGCGCTCATTCGACCGCCTGCAATTTGGCGACCGCCAGCGCGAGCCACTTCTCGCCGTGCCGCTTGAATTTGACCTGTGCCTTCGCGTCGGTGCCGCCGCCTTCGAGCGCGGTGACGGTGCCTTCGCCGAACTTGGTGTGGAACACCTGCTGGCCGACGCGAAAACCGGTTTCGGCCGCGCGCGTTTCATTGGCGAACGCCGGCAGCGAAGCGGGCGTCGACGACGACGGCCCCGTGTAACCCGGCCGCGCAAACCAGTCGCGCCCGTATCCCGCGTTGTCCGAACGGCCGCCCCAACGCGCGCCCGCCTCGACCTTCGGCGTGAGCCACTTGAGCGTTTCCTGCGGCAGTTCGTCGAAGAAACGCGAACGGATGTTGTAGCGCGTCTGGCCGTGCAGCATCCGGCTTTGCGCGAACGACAGATACAGCCGCTCCTTCGCGCGCGTGATCGCGACGTACATCAGGCGGCGCTCTTCTTCGAGACCGTCCGATTCCATCGCGCTGTTCTCATGCGGGAACAGCCCTTCTTCCAGACCCGTGATGAACACCGCGGTAAATTCGAGGCCCTTCGCCGCGTGCACCGTCATCAGTTGCACGGCTTCCTGACCGGCTTGCGCCTGGTTGTCGCCGGCTTCGAGCGACGCGTGCGACAGGAAACCCGCGAGCGGCGTCATCGTGTCGGGGTTTTGCGCGGGATCGGTGACACTGGGCGCGTCGAGCACGACGGTGTTCGGATCGTCGGTGGCGACCGCCAGTTCCGGCGCGGCGCTCGCACCCGGGCGCAGCGGAATCGAGCGCGCCGGCGTATCCATCCCGTAGCCCTCTTCGCTGACGAACGCGGCGGCCGCGTTGACCAGTTCCTGCAAGTTCTCGAGCCGATCCTGGCCTTCGCGTTCGTTCTGATAGAACTCCGTGAGTCCGCTCGTGCGCACCACGTATTCGACCGTTTCCGGCAGGCTCATCTGCTGCGTTTCCGCGCGCATCTTGCCGACCAGATTCGCGAAGCCTGCCAGACTCGAACCGGCCTTACCCGCAACGTACGGAATCGCCGCGGCCATCGAGCAGTTGTACAGACGCGCTGCGTCCGCGAGTTGCTCGATCGAACGCGCGCCGATGCCGCGCGTCGGGAAATTGACGACGCGGGCGAACGCGGTGTCGTCGTTCGGGTTGTCGATCAGGCGCAGATAGGCGAGCGCGTGCTTGACTTCCTGACGTTCGAAAAAGCGCAGACCGCCGTACACGCGATACGCGATGCCCGCGTTGACCAGCGTGTGTTCGATCGTGCGCGACTGCGCGTTGCTGCGGTAGAGAATGGCGATTTCGCTGCGCGACGTGCCGGTGCTGATCAGCGCCTTGATTTCCTCGACGATAAAGCCGGCTTCCTGGGTGTCGGTCGCCGATTCGTAGACGCGCACCGGTTCGCCGTGACCCGCGTCCGTGCGCAGGTTTTTGCCCAGCCGCCGCGAGTTGTTGGCGATCAGCTGGTTGGCCGCGTCGAGAATATGGCCGTGCGAGCGATAGTTCTGTTCGAGCTTGATCAGATGACGGACGTTGAACTCGTGTTCGAAGTCGCGCATGTTGCCGACGTTCGCGCCGCGGAACGCGTAGATCGACTGATCGTCGTCGCCGACGGCGAAGATCGAGTTGGTCTGGCCAGCGAGCATTTTCAGCCACGCATATTGCAGCTTGTTGGTGTCCTGGAACTCGTCGACGAGAATGTGGCGAAAGCGCGCCTGATAGTGCGCGCGCAGCGGCGGATTGTGTGCGAGGAGTTCGAAACAGCGCAGCAGCAGTTCGGGGAAATCGACGACGCCTTCGCGCTGGCATTGCTGGTCGTAGGCTTCGTAGAGTTCGACGAATTTGCGGTTGAAGTTGTCGGTGGCGTCGACGTCTTTGGGACGCAGCCCTTGTTCTTTCGCGTTGTTGATGAAGTACTGGAGGTTTTTGGCCGGGTACTTTTCATCGTCGATGTTGAGGCCCTTCATCAGACGCTTGATCGCGGAGAGTTGGTCTGCGGTATCGAGAATCTGGAATGTGGCGGGCAAACCTGCATCGCGATGATGGGCGCGCAGCATGCGGTTGCACAGGCCGTGGAACGTGCCGATCCACATGCCGCGTGTGTCGATGGGCAGGAGCGCCTGCAGGCGCGACATCATTTCGCGCGCGGCTTTGTTCGTGAAGGTGACCGCGAGAATCGTGGCGGGCGATGCGAGGCCCTGCTGGATGAGCCACGCGATCCGCGTGATGAGCACGCGGGTTTTGCCGCTGCCCGCACCGGCGAGAATCATGGCCGGTTCGTTGGGGAGCGTGACGGCGGCGTGTTGTTCGGGGTTTAGATTGGCTAGCAGGTCGGGCATTTGTCTGGGGGGGCGGCGGGTCGTTCGGTATTATATGCCCCTCCGGGGTGGGGGGTTTTTTGGTGTCTGTGGGGTGGTTTTGTTTTGGTTTTTTTTGTTTGGCTGTGGTGGCTTCGTTTCTTTGGTCTGCCTGCGGCGGCTGGCTTTCATTTCTTTTTGGTCCATTAGCGTTGCCCCTGTGCGGGGCGGCACTTACTTTCTTTGCCGCGGCAAAGAAAGGTAAGCAAAGAAAGCCGCTCACACCGCCAGTGCTAGAAGTTACCCAGAGTACGTCACTGCCAGTGGCCCCGGAGCGTCAGTGTCGTCGCGCACTCCGCGTGAGTGACAAGGCCATCGCACATCCCGTCTCGCACTGCGTGCTCACCGGACCGGTCCGCGCAAACCGAAGGTTTGCATGGGGCGTCGCGCCGAGCGAAGCGACGGCCCCCGCTAACGCGAAACGAAGAGAGTGGTTGAGTGAAGTACCGCTCGGCGCGCGCAGCGCCGCCGGAACTGATGACGGCCTTGTCACTCACGCCGAATGTGCGACACGCCGGATGCCCCGGGGCCACCGGCAGTGACGTACTCTGGGCAACTTCTAGCACTGGCGGTGTGAGCGGCTTTCTTTGCTTATCTTTCTTTGCCGCGGCAAAGAAAGTAAGTGCCGCCCCGCACAGGGGCAACACAAATAGACCACAAACAAATGAAAAAAACCCCAAAAAAAACCGCCGTAGGCAAACCCAAGCCCTACAAATCAACAGCCCCCCCACGCAACAGCGACTCCCTCAAAGCAACCCCGATCCTGGTAGCCTCAAGCGCATCCCCAAGCGAAGCGCCAACGCCGGCATCCACACCCGCCACAGCATCAACAAACTCCCTGGCCTCAAACAAAAACGCCTCCTCGAACCGCTCAAAAAAACTCCCAGTACATTCATTCCGAACGCCAGAGGCATCAAAAATCTCAACCCGATTCACCCGCGGATTGCGCCCGATCGCCAGCGCCCCAGCCGTACCAATCACTTCGCTATGCGTATCATTCCCATGCGCCTGCGTCCGCGACGCATAAAACATCGCGAGTTGGCCGCCCTCGAACTCACAAATCGCAACGCCGTTATCCACGTCGCCATACTCCCGCAACCCCTCGTGCAACGCCACCGCGCCCGCCGCGAACACGCGTTTCGCCCGCGGCTTGCCCAGCAACCACCTCGCCACGTCAATGTCATGCACGGTGCAGTCGAGAAAAATCCCGCCAGACGTCGCCGCGAACCGTACGAAAAAACCATCTTCGTCGTTCTTATCCGTAGTCTGCGAACGCACCAGAAACGGCCGGCCAATCACGCCGGCTTCAATCTTGTCGAATGCGTCCCTGTAGCTCGGATCAAACCGCCGCATGAAACCGATCGTCGCCTGCAAATGCGGATAACGCGCTGCCTCGGCCAGCACGCGCTCGCATTCGCCAACATCCAGCGAAAGCGGCTTCTCGCAAAACACATGCTTGCCCGCCTGCAACGCATCCACGATCTGTTGCGCGTGCAACGACGACGGCGTGACAAGCCACACCGCATCCACCTCGCGATCCGCCAGCAGCGCGCCGTAATCGTCGTAAAGACGCGGCTCGGGCAAGTTCTCCCGCGCCCACGTCAGCTCATCTTCCACCGGACTGCACGCAGCCACCAATGCCGCGCCCGGCACCCGATAGGCCAGATTCTCCGCATGCCGCTTGCCCAGTCGGCCCAGGCCGACCACGCCCACCCGAAGTCGCGCCGCCGAGGTCATTACGATGCCTCGCCGAGTTTCACCGCGCGACCCTCGCGCCACGAACGCGTCGCCGCGTCGGCAAGCTCCAGCGCCTTCAGGCCGTCCGCGACTGTCGTGCGCACCGGCTTGCCATGCGTGACGGCGTCGAAGAAATGCGCGATCTCCAGCGCGTACGCCGCACGGTATCGCTCGAGGAAAAACGCTTCGGGCACGTCGCTCGATACTTCCGTCTTCGAATACGCGGTCACCTCGGTGGGCCGCACATTGCCCGCCTGCAACATCCCCGTGCTGCCGAGCACCTCGAAACGCTGGTCGTAGCCGTACGCCGCGCGCCGCGCCGTGTTGATCTGGCACAGACGCCCACGCTTCGTGCGAATCGTCACCGCCGTCGAATCGATATCGCCGGCATCGGCAATAGCCGGGTCGGACAGGCAACTGCCGGTCGCGTGCAGCGTGTCGGCTTCGTCGTCGAGAATCCAGCGGAAGATGTCGAAGTCGTGGATCAGCATGTCCTTGAAAATGCCGCCCGAGTGCTTGATGTACTCGACAGGCGGCGCGCCCGGATCGCGGCTCGTCACCACCAGCATTTCCGGCGTGCCGATCTCGCCCGCGTCGATGCGCGCTTTCAGCGCCGAAAACGTCGGATCGAAACGGCGCTGAAAGCCGAT
The DNA here is from genome assembly GCF_046030735.1 of Paraburkholderia xenovorans. Lineage (GTDB taxonomy): Bacteria > Pseudomonadota > Gammaproteobacteria > Burkholderiales > Burkholderiaceae > Paraburkholderia > Paraburkholderia xenovorans_A. Next base: position 101,576 of record NZ_JAQQBV010000006.1, on the reverse strand, counting down.
CATGCACACCACCCCCGCCCGCTCGACCGCTTCGGCGCAAGCACGCGCACGCGCAAGCGTCAGGTCCACCGGCTTCTCGCAAAACACGTGTTTCTTCTGCGCAGCCGACTTCATGATCAGGTCCGCATGCGTGTCGGTGCTTGAGCAGATCACTGTCGCGCCGATCGACGCGTCGCCGATCGCGCCATCGATATCCGCAACCTGCGCGCCATGTTCGGCAGCAAGCGCCGCGGCCGCTTCGCGGTTCACGTCCACCACGTACTTGAGCCGCACGCCCGGCTGGCGCGCGAGATTCGCTGCATGAATCTTGCCGATGCGCCCCGCGCCGAATACCGCAACGTCGATCGTCCTTACTGCGTCAGTCATCGTATCCTCCAGTGTCTTTGGATTCTTCTACGTTCAGTTCAAGCTTGTACGCAAGCGCAATGAACAATGCCTGGCACAAACAGATCGTGCTGGTCAGCGAGCGAAACGCGAACGCGCTGCCCTCTTTCACATACAGTTGCGTTCTCGCGTAACGCGACAGCGGAGATAGTTGGCTATCCGTAATAACCAGCGTCTTCGCCTGATGGTGATGCGCGACGCGCAGGCAATACTGCGTTTCCTTGCCGTACGGCGCAAAGCTGATCGCGATCACCACGTCGCCTTTCTTCACGCTGCGAATCTGCTCGCGATACATGCCGCCGAAACCGGACACCAGATGCACGCGCTTGGGCGTGTGCTGCAACGCGTAGACGATATAGCTCGCCACCGGAAACGAACGCCGCACACCGATCACATAAATGTTGTCGGCCTGCTGCAGCATTTTCACGGCGGCGTCGAACTGCTTGTCGTCGAGGCCGGCTTCGAGTTCTTCCAGCCCGCCACGCGACGCCGCGATGAATTCGCGCGCCACCGAACCGCCCGACAGCGCGCCCGGCTTCTCGTCGATCAGCTTGCGAATCCTCTGCTGATAACTCGGCGACGACGTGCCCTGCCCCGTATAAGCCTGACGAAATACCGCCTGCAGATCGGAAAAGCCGGAAAACCCGAAGCGCTGCGCGAACCGCACGACCGCCGACGGATGCACACCGCAACTCGCGGCGATATCACTGGTGCGATCCACCATCACACTCGAGCGATGCTGCTCGATATAGGTCGCGACATTCTTCAATTGACGCGGCAATGCCTCGTAGTTTTCTGCGATGCGCTGCATCAATTCTTCGACGCTCGGCAATTCTTCGGTGCTCGGTTCCGCCATGGCTCTCTCTTCAGTGCTTTATTGCAGTGCGCAAGCGCCTTTCAAGGCTTGCACCAGCGCCTGCTGACGCTGCCGATTATAGGCAGGCACTCATTCAAATGGAACGTATTTTCCATTTTTATTTGTCATGAAATTTTCATTGCAACGCGTTGCAAGTTGGCCTAATCTTGGTCGTGAGCGATGGCGCAACGCTGGACAGTCGCGGCAGGAATGCGATGAAAAACCGCCCGCCAGACGCTCCCTTCAATAACGACAGACCGAAAAAGGTGGAGACAATGAGACTTTGCAAGGGCAAGGCCACGCTCAGGATTCTGGTAACGGCATTGACGTTGGCGACGGGATTCGGTGCAGCGTCCGCCGCCCGCGCGGCTGACGCCAAGTTCGTACTGATCAGCCACGCGCCGGATTCGGATTCGTGGTGGAACACCATCAAGAACGCGATCAAACAGGCCGACGAGGATTTCAACGTCGAGACCGACTATCGCAATCCGCCGAACGGCGACATCGCCGACATGGCGCGCCTCGTCGAACAGGCGGCCGCGCGCAATTACGACGGCGTGATCGTCACGATCGCCGACTTCGACGTGCTGAAGAGTTCGATCAACAAGGTGACGGCGAAGAAGATTCCGCTCGTCACGATCAATTCCGGCACCGAGGAACAGAGCGCGCAACTCGGCGCGATCATGCATGTGGGACAACCCGAATACGTGGCGGGTAAAGCGGCCGGCGAGAAAGCCAAGGCGGCCGGCGTGAAATCGTTCCTGTGCGTGAACCACCTCGCCACCAACACCGTTTCGTTCGACCGTTGCCGCGGCTTTGCCGAAGCGCTCGGTGTCGACTACAAGAGTTCGACCATCGATTCCGGTCAGGACCCGACCGAAATCCAGTCGAAGGTCAGCGCCTATCTGCGCAATCACCCGAACACCGGCGCGATCCTGACGCTCGGACCGACCCCGGCTTCGGCCACGCTGAAAGCGGTTCAACAGATGGGCCTTGCAGGCAAGATCTACTTCTGCACGTTCGACTTCTCCGACGACATCGCAAAAGCCATCAAGGACGGCACGATCCAGTTCGCGATCGATCAGCAGCCGTACCTGCAAGGCTATATCCCGGTCGCGGTGCTGGCGATCGTGAAGAAGGAGCACACCACCGATCCGGCGAAGATCCGCCAGATTCTCGAAGCCAATCCGAAGTTCAAGGCGCGTCTCGCCACTTACGGTCTCGCGCCGTCGTATGGTCCGAAGAATATCCGCTCGGGCCCGGGCTTCATCACCAAAGACAATCTCGACAAGGTCATCAAGTACGCAGGTCAGTACCGCTGATTCATTTCTCTAGCTAGTCCGCGCGAAGGCGGGCCCGCATCGCTCCCGATGCGGCCCCACCCGCCGCCACCGCGCATTTCACCGGCTGTCGTTCGCGCAACGCTCTCCGCGCGAGCCGGACACAGCCGGGCATCGAGGAGACATCATGGGTGTAGCCGGCAAACATTTCCCACCGCACGTGAAGACGAGCACCGCCGACGCGCAGCGCAGCACCGCGCTGCCCGATTCGGATGAACGCGTGCGCAAGGAATCCTGGTTCGGGCATTTGCTGAACCGTCCCGAATTCGCCGCGATTTCCGGCGCGGTACTGGTGTTTCTCGTCTTCGCGATCGGCGCCGGCAACTCCGGCATGTTCAATCTCGACGGCGTAATGAACTGGTCGCAGGTGTCCGCGTATCTCGGCATTCTGTCCGTCGGCGCGTGTCTGTTGATGATCGCGGGCGAGTTCGATCTGTCGATCGGTTCGATGATCGGTTTTGCCGGGATGATGGTCGCGATTCCGTCGGTCTATTTTCACTGGCCGATTTCGCTCGCGATCCTGTTCGCGTTCGCCGGTTCGATGCTGCTCGGCGCGCTGAACGGCTATCTGGTGATGCGCACGCGCCTGCCCTCGTTCATCGTCACGCTGGCGTTTCTGTTCATCCTGCGCGGCCTGACGCTCGCGCTGTCGATCATGTTCGCGGACCGCACCATCGTGTCCGGCGTCGGCGATCTCGCGCAACAGGACTGGCTCGCGAATACGCTGTTTCATGGCGTAGCGCTGCATGGCCTCTTTACGATGCTCGCGCATCACGGGATCGGCTCGCTGCTCGATAACGGTCAGGCACTGGTGCCGGGAATTCCGAAGGTGATTCTGTGGTGGTTCGCGCTGGCCGCGGTCTGCGCGTTCGTGCTCGCGAAAACGCGCGCGGGCAACTGGATTCTGGCGGTCGGCGGCGATGCGAATGCCGCGAAAAACGTCGGCGTGCCGGTGCGGCGCGTGAAGATCTCGCTGTTCGTGCTCACCGCATTCTGCTCGTGCCTGTTCGCGGTGCTGCAAGTGTGCGACATCGGCTCGGCCGCCGCGGACCGCGGTCTGCAAAAGGAATTCGAAGCGATCATCGCCGCGGTGATCGGCGGCACGTTGCTGACGGGCGGCTACGGTTCGGTGGTGGGCGCGTGCTTCGGCGCGCTGATCTTCGGCGTCGTGCAGATCGGCATCACGTACACCAATGTCAGTTCCGACTGGTTCCGCGTGTTTCTCGGCGTGATGCTGCTGCTGGCGGTGCTGTTCAATCACTATGTGCGCCGCCGCGTCGCGCAATCGTAACGAGGTAACGACCATGTCCGATACGAATTCCGTCAGCACGTCGCCCGCGAGTGAACCGCAGGACGACGTGATCCTCGCGCTCGAAAACGTCAACAAGTTCTTCGGCAAGGTGATCGCGTTGAGCGGCGTGACCTTGCGCCTGAAGCGCGGCGAAGTGCACTGTCTGCTCGGCGATAACGGCGCGGGCAAATCCACGCTGATCAAAACGCTCGCGGGCGTGCATCAGCCCTCTTCCGGCCAGTATCTGGTGGACGGCAAGCCGGTGCTGTTCGACTCGCCGAAAGACGCGCTCGATCTCGGCATCGCCACCGTCTATCAGGATCTGGCGCTGGTGCCGCTGCTCTCGGTCGCGCGCAATTTCTTCATGGGCCGCGAGCCGCAGAAAAAACTGTTCGGCTTTCTGAACGTGATGGACCTCGACAGGAGCGCGACCACCGCGCGCGACAAGCTCGCCGAAATGGGCATCAACGTGCGCGATCCGCATCAGCCGATCGGCACGATGTCGGGCGGCGAGAAACAGTGTCTCGCGATCGCGCGGGCGATTCACTTCGGCGCGCGCGTGCTGATCCTCGACGAACCGACCGCTGCACTCGGCGTGAAGCAGAGCTTCAACGTGCTGAAGCTGATTCACACGGCGCGCGCGAAGGGCATTTCGGTGATCTTCATCACGCACAACGTGCATCACGCGTATCCGATCGGCGATTCGTTCACGCTGCTCAATCGCGGCAAATCGCTCGGCACCTTCACGAAAGACACCATCAGCAAGGACGAAGTGCTCGACATGATGGCCGGCGGCGCCGAGATGCAGAAGATGATCGGCGAACTCGAAGGCGCGGAAATCTGATTCATTCGCGCGGCAAGCCGGTGCGCTCAGCGCCGCAAACCGCGCCCAGCCATTCAGGACATTTCATGGATCATTCCAGCACATCAGGCGCGGCCGGCACCGTTGCCGCCAGCCGTTTCGCGCCGGGCCGCAGCCGCGACATCGTCTGTCTCGGCCGCCTCGCGGTCGATCTGTACGCGCAGCAAGTCGGCGCGCGGCTCGAAGACGTGTCGAGCTTCGCAAAATATCTCGGTGGTTCGTCCGCGAATATCGCGTTCGGCTGCGCGCGGCTCGGCCTTGCCGCGTCGATGCTCGCGCGCGTCGGCAACGATCATATGGGCCGCTTCCTGACCGAGACGTTGGGCAAGGAAGGCTGCGATGTCAGCCACGTGCGTGTCGATCAGGAGCGTTTGACCGCGCTCGTGCTGCTCGGCCTGAAAGACCGCGATACGTTCCCGCTGATCTTCTATCGCGAGAACTGCGCGGACATGGCGGTGGACGAAGCGGATTTCGACGAAGCGTATATCGCGTCGTCGAAAGCATTGCTGATTACCGGTACGCACTTCTCGACCGAGCAGGTCAATCGCACGAGCCGCCGCGCGCTCGAGTACGCGCGGCGCAATCAGGTGCGCACCGTCCTCGATATCGACTATCGTCCGGTGCTGTGGGGCTTGACCGGCAAAGCCGACGGCGAAACGCGTTTCATCGCGAACGAAAGCGTGACCGCGCATTTGCAGCGCATCCTGCCGCTGATCGATCTGGTGATCGGCACGGAGGAAGAATTCCGCATCGCAGGCGGCAAGAGCGAACTGATCGACGCGCTGGCGATGGTGCGCGCGGTGACGCCCGCCACGCTGGTCGTCAAACGTGGTCCGCTCGGCTGCCAGATCATCGACGGCGCGGTGCCCGCATCGCTCGACGACGCGCCGATCCACGGCGGCGTCGAAGTGGAAGTACTGAACGTGCTCGGCGCGGGCGACGCGTTCGCGTCGGGCTTTCTGTCCGGCTGGCTGCGCGACCAGCCGCTCGAAGCCTGCGCGCGCGCGGCGAATGCGAGCGGCGCGCTGGTCGTGTCGCGGCACGGTTGCGCACCGGCGATGCCGACTCCCGCCGAACTCGACTACTTCCTGCGTGAAGCGAAGGCCGATCCGCAGCGCATGCGCCGCCCCGACCGCGACGCGACGCTCGCGCGCCTGCATCGCGTAACGCCTGCCCGCAAGCAATGGGACGAGGTGCTCGGCTTCGCATTCGATCACCGCAATCAGTTCTTCGAACTCGCGCAGCAGACGGGCGCCGACGAAGCCCGCATCGCGCAGTTGAAGGGGCTGTTCATCGAAGCGGTCGCGCAGACGGAAAGCGCACTGGATTTGCAAGGCCGCATCGCCGTGCTGATCGACGACCGCTACGGTCAGGAAGCGTTGAACGCCGCCACCGGCCGCGGCTGGTGGGTGGGACGTCCGGTCGAATTGCCCGGCTCCGTGCCGCTCGTGTTCGATCACGGCCGCTCGATCGGCACGTCGTTGATCGCGTGGCCGCAGGAGCATATCGTCAAGTGTCTGGTGCAGTTTCACCCGGACGAACCCGTCGAACAGCGCCTCGAACAGGAAGCGCAATTGCGCGCGCTCTACGACGCGACGCAGGCCAGCGGCCACGAGTTGCTGCTCGAAGTGATTCCGCCGAAGCACGCGCATCTGCCGCAAGGGCCGGAGATCGTGTATCGCGCGTTGAAGCGGCTGTACAACATCGGCATCTATCCGGAATGGTGGAAGCTCGAACCGATGGACGCCGCGCAATGGCAAGCCGTCGATGCGCTGATCGCCGAGCGTGATCCGTACTGCCGCGGCGTGGTGTTGCTGGGCCTTTCGGCCGCGGTCGAACAATTGAACGACGGTTTTCGCGCGGCCGCGCAATCGGCAAGCTGCCGCGGCTTCACGGTGGGTCGCACGATCTTCCACGAACCGAGCCACGCGTGGCTCGCCGGCGAAATCAACGACGACGAATTGATCGCCCGGGTCCGGCGCACGTTCGAAACGCTGATCGCGTCATGGCGCGCGACGCGCGGCGCGAAGGCCGCGCAGAACGGCGCGTCGGCCCATGTTCATCAGGAGCAGGCGGCATGAACCAGCTCGTGTTGCATCACGATACGGCGTCCGCCAACGACGCCACTCACGCACGCGCGCCGGCGGGCGGCACCGTCCGCCTGACCACCGCGCAGGCGCTGGTGCGCTATCTGGCCGCGCAACGTGTCGCGACCGAAGACAGCCGCGGCACCGAGCCGCTGTTCGGCGGCGTGTTCGCGATCTTCGGACACGGCAATGTCGCCGGCCTCGGCGAAGCGCTGCACCAGCATCGCGACGAATTGCCGACGCTGCGCGCGCACAACGAACAGGCGATGGCGCATGCCGCGATCGCGTACGCGAAAGCGCATTTCCGCCGCCGGATGATGGCGGTCACCACGTCGATCGGACCGGGCGCGACCAATCTGGTCACGGCGGCGGCGCTTGCGCATGTGAACCGCCTGCCGGTGTTGTTGCTGCCCGGCGACGTGTTCATCTCGCGCGCGCCGGACCCGGTGTTGCAGCAGGTGGAAGATTTCCACGACGGCGGCCTCTCCGCCAACGACGCGTTCAAACCCGTGTCGCGTTACTTCGATCGGATCGTGCATCCGGCGCAATTGCTCAACGCGTTGCCGCGCGCGCTGCGCGTACTCACCGACGCCGCGTTGTGCGGACCGGTCACGCTCGCGTTGCCGCAAGACGTGCAGGCGATGGCGTGGGATTTCCCGGCGGACTTCTTCACGCCGCGCGTGGTCACGTTCCATTCGCCGGCGCCGCGCGTCGACGACATCGAAGCGGCCATCGCGCGGTTGCGGCACGCGAAACGGCCGCTGATCGTCGCGGGCGGCGGCGTGTTGTACGCGCACGCGAGCGACGCGCTGCACCGTTTTGCGGCCGCGCACGGCGTGCCTGTCGCCGAGACTCAGGCGGGCAAAGGCTCGCTCGCCTGGAACGATCCGTTGAATGCGGGCGCGCTGGGCGTGACGGGTTCGTCCGCGGCCAATGCGCTCGCCCACGACGCCGACTGCGTGCTCGCAATCGGCACGCGCTTGCAGGACTTCACGACCGGCTCGAATACGCTTTTCACGCAGGCCGACGTGATCGGCATCAATGCGAATGCATTCGACGGACTCAAGCATCGTGCACTGGTCGTCGAAGCCGACGCGCGTCTCGCGCTCAATGCGCTCGGCGAACAGTTGCAAGGCTGGCATGCGGAGCGCACGTGGACCGCGCTCGCGCACAAACTGTCGACGAGCTGGCGCGACACCGTGAGCACGCTCACGCATGCGCCGCAGCGCGAAGCCGTGCTGCCTTATGAAGGCGACGTGATCGGCGCGGTGCAGCGCTCGAACCCGCGCTCGGCGACGGACGACATCGTCGTGTGCGCGGCCGGCACGCTGCCCGCCGAACTGCACAAGCTGTGGCGCGCAGGCAAACCCGGCGCGTATCACGTCGAATATGGCTATTCGTGCATGGGCTACGAGATCGCCGGCGGCCTCGGCGTGAAGCTCGCGCGGCCGGCGCGCGAGGTGATCGTGATGCTCGGCGACGGCAGTTATCTAATGATGAACAGCGAGATCGCGACCTCGGTGATGCTCGGCGCGAAGCTGATCGTCGTGGTACTCGACAATCGCGGTTACGGGTGCATCAACCGCTTGCAGCAGGCGTGCGGCGGCGCGCCCTTCAACAACCTGCTCGACGACTGCGTGCAAGGCCCGCTCGGCGCGCCGAAGATCGATTTCGCCGCGCATGCCCGCGCACTCGGCGCCGAGGCCGAACACGTCGCCGATCTCGCGGGACTCGAAGCCGCGCTGCAACGCGCGCGCGCTGCGGATCGCACCTACGTGATCAGCATCGACACCGATCCGGCGCGCACCACCGAAGACGGCGGCTGGTGGTGGGAAGTCGTCGTGCCCGAAGTGTCCACACGCGAAGCCGTGCGCGCCGCGCGGGCGCGCTACGACGCGCAACTTGCCGCGCGCGCGCTGCCCGGCGACGCCGCCGATGCCATCGATTCCACGGGCTCCGGCCACCCCGACCACGAATGAGGACGCTCGCATGACTGCTTTCGACGTACGTATCGGCATCAACCCGTTATCGTGGATGAACGACGATCTGCCGTCGCTCGGCGGCGAAACGCCGCTCGAACTCGCGCTGACCGAAGGACGCCAGATCGGCTATCAGGGTTTCGAACTCGGCAACAAGTTTCCGCGCGAACCGCAGGCGTTGAAGACGCTGCTCGCGCAATACGATCTCGCGCTGGTTTCCGGCTGGTATTCGGGGCGTCTCGCGCGACGCAGCGTGGAAGATGAAATCGCCGAGGTGGGTCCGCACCTCGAACTGCTCGCGCAAAACGGCGCGACGGTGATGGTCTACGGCGAAGTGGCCGACTCGATCCAGGGCGCGCCGCAGCCACTGTATCAACGACCGCGTTTTTTCAGCGACGCGCAGTGGGCCGCGTACGCGGCACGCGTCGACGAATTCGCGCGCTATACGCTGAGCCGCGGCGTGCGGCTCGCTTATCATCATCACATGGGCGCGTATGTGGAGACGCCCGCCGACGTCGATCAACTGATGGCGCGCACCGGCGATGCGGTCGGCCTGCTGTTCGACGCGGGGCACATCACGTTTGCTGGCGGCGATCCGTCGGCGGTGCTCGACAAATACATCGCGCGTGTCTGCCATGTGCATTGCAAGGACGTGCGTCCGGCCGTGATGAAACTCGCGCGCAATCGCAACTGGAGTTTTCTCGACGCGGTGCTCAATGGCGCGTTCACGGTGCCGGGCGACGGCGCGGTGAACTTCCCCGCGATCATCGACAGGTTGAAGCGCCACGGCTATCGCGGCTGGCTGGTGGTCGAAGCGGAACAGGATCCGGTGGTCGCGCCTTCGTACGAATATGCGAAGAAAGGCTTCGAGACCTTGAAGGCATTAGTCGACGCGCCGCTCGACGCCGGCAACGACACTCAGCAGGAGGCAGCATGAGCTTATTGGTGAAGGCACAGCGCGAAGGCCAGACGATCGCGCGGGTCACGCCGGAGTCGGCGTGCTGGCGCTACGTCGGGTTCGCCGCGTACCGGCTGGGCAAGGATGAAGTGGTGCATGTGCTCGAGCCGTCGCGCGAGGTGTGCATCGTGGTGCTGACCGGCGCGGTGGATATCGAAACGGCTGGGACTACCTGGCGTTCGCTAGGTTCGCGCGACAGCGTGTTCGAGGACGCCGCACCGTATGCGGTGTACCTGCCGCCCAACGTGAAAACGACGATTCGCGCGTGCCGCGATGCGGAGATCGGCGTCGCGAGCGCGCCCGCGAAGGGCGAGCATGAGGCGCGTCTGATCGAGCCCGGCACGATGAAGCGCTCGACTCGCGGCAAAGGGGCGAATACGCGCTACGTATGCGATATTCTTCCGCAGACCGAGCCTGCCGAATCGCTGCTGGTCGTGGAAGTGCGAACGCCCGGCGGCCACGCGTCGAGCTATCCGCCGCACAAGCACGATACGGACAACGTCCCGCACGAGAGCTCGCTCGAAGAGACTTACTATCACCGGCTCGATCCGCCGCAAGGCTTCGCGTTTCAGCGCGTGTACACCGACATGCGCGACATCGACGAATCGATGGCCGTCGAGAATCACGACGTGGTGATGGTGCCGCGCGGCTACCATCCGGTGATCGTGCCGTACGGTTACGACAACTACTATCTGAACGTGATGGCCGGCGGCCAGCGTGTCTGGCATTTCCGCAACGATCCGGCCCACGAATGGATCATAAATAAGGATGTTTGATTTCTGCTGTCGTCGGCTTAAGGGGCGCTTTGCTGCACCAGGCGCCCCGCTCTTCACCGGCGATCACGGCTTGCGCGCCGCCAGATCCACGTCCAGACCGCCGTCCTGGCCCATCTTCACCGTCCCTTTCGACACATCCCGGCGATAGCCGTACAGATCGAACCTCATCACGCCGGGGTTCGAACTGTCCTTGATGAACGTGCGCGTATTCGTGACCAGCGAGTTGAACATCTTCACGTCGCCGGATTCGATCCACACGAAGCTCTTTGCCGCGCTCGCGGGCGGCCTCGCCGCCGCCACGCTCGTGTCGCGCTTGAACTTCAGCACCAGGCCTTCGTCGGTGACGGTTGCGCTCGCGAGACGTCCTTGCAACACCGGTGGCGGAAACACCGTGTACTGATCGAATACGAGTTCGTTGCCCTTCAACTCGACACCTTTGCGCGTAAAAGGCGTCAACGACTCCAGCGGAATATCCAGCGCACGCAGCAACCCCGCTTGCGGCACGCCGAGCACCTTGACCGAAGTCGGCGCGTACACGAGATGCCGTTCGTCTTTCGCGACGATCGTGCCGCTCATCGTGGTCGGCAGCCACACGCCGGGGAAGTGATTCCACAGCTTGATCCCGCCGCTTACCTGCAACTGGCCGTCCACCGGTTTCAGTTGCAGATCGTTCAGCGAGCGCGGCGCGTAGTCGAGCAGGTAATCGTTGAAGAGCGCGGCCATCGCCGGCCACGGTTCCACCACCTCGCCGCCGATGATGCGGATGTCGTACTGGTCGGGATCGTCGAGGTCCACCGGTTGGCCGGGCTTTTTGGGCACCATTTGCGCATCGAGCGAACGCACGTGAAAGCCGATCCGCCCCGCTACGTAGAAGTCCACGTTCTCGACGTGAATCAGCGGCGTGGGTCCGTTCGAATGGCGTTCGTCGCCGATCGTCGAACCGGGTGTCGCCATGCTCTGCCCCGCGAACGCCGCGCGCGTGCCGACCGGAATCGCGTGCGCCGTCGATGCCGTGCGCAACGCTGACGGCACGTGTTGCCACACGAGCCGCGCCTGCGCCAGCGACGCCTGCTGCGCGCGCAGAAAGCTGTCGTTGTAACGCGCGCTCGCGCTGCCGGTTTGCTGCGGCGTGTCCTGCGTGGTGCTGGTGGTGCTGGCAGTGCTGGCGAGCGTCGTGTACGACGGCAGATGCACATCGAGTGCGCCTGCTTCGTCGAACGTGAAATAGCCGGCCGCCATCTGGTCGCGATAGTGGTACAGGTCCAGCACGAACGGGGCGTTCGTGTCGATCGGCGTCAACGCCATGTCGATGTTCATCGGCATCGAGCGCATGAACTTCACGTCGCCGCCTTGCACCAGCATCCCGCGCGCGGGCATCGTCGCGGGCCACGCGATGTTCGGCAGCGTGCGGTCGTCGAGCGTGAAGCGCACGCCCGCAGCGCTGGTGTCGATACGCGTGATGCTCATGCGCAACGCGGGCGGCGGCGTCAGTCTGGCCACCTGCATCACGACGTCGTCGCCTTCCAGCCGCGCGATCGGTGTGTCGACTTTCAGCAGGTCGGCCATTTTCACGCGCGCCGCCTGCATCAGCTTGTCGGCGCTCACGCCCGCTACTTCGATGTGGTCGGCGTGAAAGACGAGTTCATCGGCGCTGCGCATCGACAGCGAACCGCCGAGCACGATCGGCACCCAGCCGTCGCGATGCATCTCGCCCGTGATCCGCAAGCTGCCGCCGTCCTGCGGCACTACTCGCATATTGCGCAGCGGCGAGCCTTGATACTGGAACAGATAGCGGTTGAAGATCGCGGTGAGCTTCGCGCTGTCGAGCGTGACCTCGCCACGGTGCACGGCGATTGTCACGCTGGTCGGATCGTCGAATACGATCGGCTGGCCGGCCTTCGCGGGTATCAAGGTCGCCGCCATGTCGTGAATCATGAAGCCGATGTCGCCGGTCACGCGGAAGTCGACATCGCGCGCGAACATCAGCGAGCCGTCGATGCCGGAGTCGCGCAGCGTCAACGGCCGGCTGCGTTTTTCGGTCATGCCGCTCGCGGACGGCACGCGTGCCGCGATGCTTTGCTCGGCGGCCAGTTGTCTGGCCTTGGCGAGTTCGAGCGACGCTCGTGTGGGTTGGCTAGCGTCGGGGCGATGGCTGGCGGTGTCGGCCGCGCTCGCTGCGGTGGTCGTCTGTGGCTGTGTCGAGGGTGCGGAGGCCGCGTCGCCGGTGCTCGAACTGGCGTCGGCGCAGGCGGACATCAGCAGCGCGGCCGTGACGAGCGCGGCGCCGGTGCCGAAGCGGGTTCGCCATGTGTCGCCGCGGAGTGGACGCTGCGGCGAGGCCGCTTTAGCCAATGCTTGCGCTTCGCGAACATAAGCCGCTGTGCGGGCCAATGCGCTTGTCTGTTTCATCACGTCTCCTCCTGAAACCTCGACGCACTTTTTCGCGCGCCGGGCACGGCATGGTTTTGTCGCGCCTACGCCGGCTTTAAACACAGCTCGCCGTTGCGCGCCTTTGACCTGATTGTCTTGATTTGTCAGCGCGCTGCCGACAAGATTTCTGGAGGACGCTCACCAAACGATCAAGCGTTTGAATCGCCACCGGGAGTGAACGGAAAGCCGTATGGGCCGGGCGAGAGCAAGCGTGTCGCGGGCGGGATTCAAACGGTATGAACAACGCGATTCCGGCGTTTTTTGGCAGACGCGACACATCGAGTGCTTAAGGGAATCGCAAAACGATCGCTTCCGCGGATGCCGCGCCGCAATAAAACGCCGTGCTTCACGCTTGTGCTAGCCGACGCCGAGCCACTCGCGCATCACGTCGGGACGCTGCAAAAACGCCGCGAGCGTGTCGTCGAACACGATCTCGCCATGACCCATCACCGCGACCCGGTTCGCCAGTTCCTGCGCGATCACGAGCCGCTGTTCGATCAGCAGCATCGCGACGCCGCGCTCACGCAGCGTTTGCAAACATTGCGTGATCTGACGCATCACCTGGCTCGCGAGACCTTCGCCGGGTTCGTCGATCACCAGCAAATCGGGGTCGCCGAGCAGCGCCCGCGCGAGCGTCAGCATCTGCTGCTCGCCGCCCGACAACGCGCCGGCTCGCGTGCGCTTGCGTTCGAGTAGCACGGGAAACAACGCGTAGGCGTCGTCGATGGAAAAGCGCGGTGTGCGGCCGCGCGCTCGGGGTGCTGCTGGGGACACCGCTGGGGACACAATACCGAGTTGCAGATTCTCGTGGACGCTCAACGCCGGAAACACATCGCGATGTTCGGGCACGTAGCCGAGCCCCAGCCGCGCGATCTCGAAGGTACGCCGTCCGCCGAGCGCGTGGCCTGCGAAGCGCAGTTCGCCTTCGCTGCGCACGAGGCCCATGATCGCGCGCGCGAGCGTCGAGCGGCCCGAGCCGTTGCGGCCGACCAGCGCGACCACCTCGCCCGCGCCGATCCGCAACGTGACCCCATGCAGCGCCTGGCTTGCGCCGTACCACGCGTTCAGTCCGCGAATGTCGAGGAGCGCCGTCATGCCGCGAAGCCATCGCCGAGATAGGCGGCGCGGACTGCCGCAGCCGCGCGGATCGCCGCGGGTGTGCCGGTCGCGATGATGCGGCCTCGCACCAGTACCGAGATGCGGTCGGCGATCGCGAACACTGCGTCCATGTCGTGCTCGACCATCAGCAGCGTGCGGCCCGCAGTGGTCTCGCGGATCAGTTCGATCGCGCGCGCCGCTTCGGCGCGATTCATGCCGGCGGTCGGCTCGTCGAGCAGCAACGTGTGCGCGCCACCCGCGAGCGCGAGGCCGAGGTCGAGCGCGCGCTGTTCGGCATAGCTGAGCGTGCCGGCCACCACGTCGCGACGTGCGGCGAGGCCGACGGCTTCCAGCACCTGAGCCGCGCGGGCATCGACGGTGCGCGAGCCGCTGAACCGCTGCCACCAGCGGGTGCGGTCGCGCTCGGCGAGTTGCGCCGCGCAGCGCAGGTTGTCGAGTACGGACAGACGCGTGAACACGCTGGTGGTCTGGAAACTGCGCGCGAGCCCGCGGCGTGCGATTGCGGCTGGCGCGAGACGCGTTATCTCGGCACCGAACAGATCGATGCGGCCGGCGTTCGGCCGCGCGCCGCCTGCGATCAGATTGAAGAGCGTCGACTTGCCCGCGCCGTTCGGACCGATCAACGCATGACGCTCGCCGGGTTCGACCGCGAGATCGACGCCGCGCAGAATCTGCGTAGCGCCGAAGTTTTTTTCGATGCCGTAAAGCGCGAGAGCCGGAATCATTGCGGGCCTCCGCTTGCAGTGACCGCGCGGACATGAGCGGCAAGCCGCGTCTGCGCGCGCGCCGTGAAATGCGCGGCAATCGCACCCAACGCGGTCAGCATCGCCAATGCAAGACCCAGCCGAACCTGCGACGCCACAGCCGTCACCGGCACGCCGACGAAGCCCAGCGCCGCGCCGTCGTCCGCGCCGAATTGCACGGCGTATGCCCATTGCACGGCGAGCACGACAGCCAGCGTCCACAGCAACACACACGCCGTGCCCCATAGATAAAGCGCGCCGCACGCGCGCCAGCCGTGCGTCGCGATACGCGCGATATGCCGCTGCACGAAGCCCGCGAGACCGTCCGGCGAAGCCACCACGATCATGATGAAGAACAGCCCCAGATAAAACAGCCACGCGCGCGTCACGCTCGCCACCGCGACGCTGAAAAACGTCAGCACGATCGCGCCGGCCACCGGCCCGAAAAACGCCGCGGTGCCGCCGATCACCGTCGCGATCAGCACGGCCCCCGAGCGCATCATGCCGACGCTTTCCGTCGACACCAACTCGACATTGATCAGCCCCAGCGTGCCCGCAATCCCCGCAAAAAACGCCGACAGCACCACCACGCCATAGCGAATACGTCGCGGATAGCAACCGATCGCCGCGGCGCGCGCGGGGTTGTCGCGCACGGCGTTGGCGATGCGCATGAACGGCGTGCGCGACAGCGCGAACATCGCCACGCTCGCCAGCAAACACCACACCGCGATCAACCCATACGCCTCACGCGCCGGGCCGAAGCTCCAGCTTCCGAGCAACGCGCCGCTGGCGCGGTCGATCGGCACGCCGGCCTCGCCGCCGAACCAGTCGGGCAACGTCCACGCGGCCGCCGCCACGAGTTCGCCGATGCCGAGCGTGATCATCGCGAAGGCGGTGCCCGCGCGCCGCGTCGAGACGAAGCCGAACAGCACGCCGGCCGACGCGCCGCCGATCCCGCCGACCAACGGCAGCAGCACGAGCGGCACGCCCACGCGATTGAACACCTGCGCGGCGATCAGCGCGCCGAGTCCGGCATACGCGGCATGACCGAAGGACAGCAAGCCCGTTTCACCGAGCAGCAGGTTGTAGGACAGCGCGAACACGATCATCGTCGCGGTCTGCGCGAGATAGGCGAGCAGCCAGCTTTGCGGCCAGATCAGCGGCGGCACGGCGAGGAACAGCACGAGCGCAATCCACGCAATGCTCGTGCGCACGCTCATGTGCGCGATCAGGCGCACCGTAACGGGTACGTTGGAAGCCGAGTCCCCGGCACGCGCGTCACGCATGATCGTCGCGCCGGCCGAACAGTCCGCGCGGGCGCAGCGCCAGCATCGCGATCAGCAGCAGATACGGGAGCAGCGGCGCGAGTTGCGCGAGCGTCAGCGCGTCCCAGGCAGGCGGCAACGGCTCGCCGAACAGCGCCACCAGATCGCCGAGCGACACGCTGCTCGCGACCGCAAAGGTCTGCACACAGCCGACCAGCAGCGACGCCACCAGCGCCCCGCTCAACGAACCGAGGCCGCCGATCACCACCACCACGAACACGATCGAGCCGACCGATTCGGCCATCGCCGGTTCGACGACGAACAGCGGCGCGCCGATCACGCCGGCCAATGCGGCCAGCGCGGTGCCCGCCGCGAATACGCCGGTGAACACGCGCGGCACGTTGTGGCCGAGCGCCTCGACGGCGCTCGCATGCGTGAGCGCGGCACGCACGATCAAGCCGGCTTTCGACACGCGCAACACCGCGTACAGCACCGCGAGCATCGCCAGCGACACCGCCATCATGAACGCCCGATAGCGCGCAAAAGTCGCGCCGTAAAGCGTGAAGAGCGGTCCGTCGAGCAGCGTCGGCACCGGCGCGTTGAGCGCGCTCAAACCCCAGCCGAGCTTGACCAGTTCGCCCAGCAGATACGCCGCGCCGAACGTCAGCAGCAACTCGGCGAGATGACCATGCGTGCGCACACGGCGCAACAGCCAGCGCTCCAGCGCCGCGCCGAGCAAACCGACGACGAGCGGCGCGATGACCAGCGCGCTCCAGAATCCGGCGCGCGCCGCCACCGAATAACCGACATACGCACCGAGCATGTAGAAGCTCGCGTGCGCGAAATTCAGCACGCCGAGCATGCTGAAAATCAGCGTCAGGCCGGCCGACAGCATGAACAGCAACAGGCCGTAACTGACGCCGTTGAGCAGATTGACGGCGAACGATTGCACGCCTAGTCCGCTTGATCCGCGACGACGAGCGGCGCGAGCGCCGCGCGCAGATCGGCGGGCAGCGTCACCGGACGGCGCGTCGCGCGATCCACGTACACATGCACGAAGTGGCCTTGCGCGGCAGGCTCGGCGTTGCCTTCGCTGAAGAGGCCGACTTCGTAGCGGACGCTCGACGTGCCGAGGCGAACCACGCGCAGGCCCGCGTCGATGCGCTCGGGAAACACCAGCGGCGCGAAGTAGTTGCAATGCGTTTCGACCACGAGGCCGATCGTCGCGCCGTGCTCGAAGTCGAGTACGCCTGCGCGGATCAGATATTCGTTCACCACCGTATCGAAGTAGCTGTAATAGACGACGTTGTTCACGTGGCCGTAGACGTCGTTGTCCATCCAGCGCGTGGTGATCGGCAGGAAATGCGGGTAGGCGTCGCGCGCGGCGGGTGCGGGTTTGTTCATCGGTGCTTGGGTCGTGGTGCTTGGGTCGTGTTTCTTGTGTTGGGTCGGGTCGTTGTCGTTTCAGGCAACGCTTATGCTGTCGCTCGAATCTATTGTCCGGGCTTCTCGACGAACTCGAACGGCAAGCCACGGCGACGCATCCATTCGCCGAGCGCCTGGCCGGTGCCCGCGCGCCACGGACGCAATTTCGCAGGCTCGATCAGCCGGTACTCGAGCAATTCCGGCGACAACGCCACCGTGCCATACGCTTTCACGTGATACGCGATGATCAGCTCGTTCTTGCGAATGAATTCGTACACGCCGACCAGTTCCACGGTCTCCGCGTGCAGCGGGGTTTCTTCGAGCACTTCGCGGGCAATGCCCTCTTCCGGCGTCTCGCCGTTCTCAAGGAAGCCGGTGATCAGCGCGAACATGCCCTCGGGCCACGCGGCATTGCGCGCGAGCAGAATCTTGCCCTCGTACTCGACGATCGCCGCCACCACCGGCAGCGGATTGTTCCAGTGGACGTAGCCGCATTCCGTGTCGGGACAGGTCTGGCGGATGCGGCCGCCCTCGTGCTCGGCATCCGCGCGTTCGATCAACGGGGTGGCGCAGCGCGGACAAAATCGATAGTCGGTCATGGGGAGTGGATGGATGGGGTTATGTTCTTCTGGGCGGCGGCCTGGGGTTTGAACGGGAGCCTGGAGGGACCTGTGCGCGTGTTTTCGGGCTCAGATTTCGGAATCAGGCTCAGGTTGCAAGCTCAGGTTTCAAGCTCAGGTTTCAAGCTCCGGCCGCGCAGAGTTCGCGCACTTCCGCGGCGAAGCGTTCGACCGTTTCCGGCTGCGTGTCCCACGCGCACATCAACCGGCAGCCGCCCGCGCCGATGAACTCGTAAAACTTCCAGCCGCGCGCGCGCATCGTCTTCGCGGCCTGCGCGGGCAACTGCGCGAACACCGCGTTCGACTCGCCGGGAAACATGATGCTCACGCCGGGAATCTCCTGCAACCGCGTGCGCAGCAGCGCCGCCATGGCGTTCGCGTGACGCGCGTTGCGCAGCCACACGTCGTTGTCCAGCAAACCGAGCCACGGCGCCGAAATGAAGCGCATCTTCGAGGCCAGTTGGCCGGCCTGCTTCAGACGGTAGGCGAAATCGTCGGCGAGCGCGCGGTCGAAGAACACCACCGCTTCACCCACCGGCAAGCCGTTCTTGGTGCCGCCGAAGCACAACACGTCGACGCCCGCGCGCCACGTGATCTCCGACGGATGCACGTCGAGCGCGGCCACCGCGTTGGCGAAGCGCGCGCCGTCCATATGCACCTTCAAATGCCGCCGTTTCGCGATCGCCGCGATCGCCCTGATCTCTTCGACGGTGTAGACGGTGCCCACTTCCGTCGATTGCGTAAGCGTGACAACTTTGGGCTTCGGATAATGGATGTCCGCGCGGCGCGTGACGATCGCTTCGATCGCATCCGGCGTGAGCTTGCCGCCGATGCCCGGCGCGGTCAGCAGCTTCGAGCCGCCCGAGAAGAACTCAGGGCCGCCGCATTCGTCGGTTTCGATATGCGCGAGTTCATGGCAGATCACCGAGTGATACGACTGGCACAGCGACGCCAGCGCCAGCGAATTGGCCGCCGTGCCATTGAAGACGAAAAACACTTCGCAGTCGGTCTGAAACAGATCACGCAGACGGTCGCAGACCTGGTTGGTCCAGGAGTCGTCGCCGTAAGCCGGTTCGTGGCCGCTGTTGTTGGCGGCGATCAGCGCCTCGAGCGCCTCGGGACAGATGCCGGCGTAGTTGTCGGACGCGAAATGTTGCATGGCTGGCGAGGCGCCCGGCGACGGACGCGCTGAGATGACCGGAAAGCGGTCATTTTAGTGCGGCGGGGGTTTATTTGTGTCTGGTTGTCGGGGGGAGGTGTTGGAGAGGCGTTGGGGTCGTGTTTTGCGCAAATGCTAGTAAATGCCAGTGCTAGCTGCAACCACAGTCAGGCATACGCCCGCGGCCACGCGGCAGATGCGCGACGAGCACCAGCCCTGCCGCGCCCAGCAGCAACGCTCCCGCAGCCAGCCAGAGCGCCGGCGAAAACGAGCCCGTGTGGTCGGCGATCGGCGCGGCCACCAGCGGCCCGACGATCTGCCCGACGCCGTAAGCAGCGGTCGCATAGCCCATCAGCCCCGCGGCATTGTCGCCATGCAGACGCCGCGCTTCACGCATCGCAAACAGCGTGATCGCCGTGAACGGCAGGCCGATCAGCATGCTGCCGAGCGCGAAGCCGCCGACCGTCGGCCAGACGATCCCGAGCCCAATGCCGCAAGCCTGCAACACATAACAGCCGGCGAGCAGCGTGCGGTTGTCCCAATGCGTCGGCAGACGGGCCGCCAGCAATGCGCCGACGATCAGCGCCGCGCCGAACATCGGCCAGAACAGGTCGGGCCAGACCGAGCCCGGCAACGCGTGGCGCGCGATCACCGGCAGGAACGTCGCGGTGATGATGTAGCCGAAGCCCGGAATGCCGTACAGCAGCATCAGCCAGATGGCGTCGGCGCGGTGGGCGATAGCGGTGCTCCGGTGGGCGCTCGCGGGCTGCGAAACGGCCGGGTGCGGGTTCGCCGGATGCCCGCTGGCATGAGCCTTCGCGTTATCCGCACTCGCGAAACGCTGCGCCCGATCCCCGCGAACCTTGGACCCGGCACTCACCGCGAAAACCGGCCACACGACGGCCGTCAACACCGCCGCGATCAGCCCGAAGCCGATCCATCCGAGCCTCGCGCCGTGGCCGCCCGCCACGCTGACCAGCACCCCCGTGCCGACGATGCCGAGACCCGGCCCGGTATAGATCACGCCGCCCCACCCGTGCGCGCCGAGTTCGGCGAGCCGCCGCAAGCCCCACTGCGAAGCGAATACGAACGTCCACGCGCTGACCGCCCCGCCGACGAAACGCACCGCCGCCCACACCCAGAACTGACCGGTGACGCCCATCGCCAGCGTCAACAGAACGGTGGCCGCGAGTCCGACGCGGACCATGCGCGCCGCGTCGACGCGCAACGCCGCACAAGTCACCGCGCCGACGAAATAGCCCGCGTAGTTGAACGATGCAAGCCAGCCGCCATGCCGGATGTCGAGTTGCGGCTGGCCGAACGCGCTGCCATGAAGCATCAGCGGCAATAACGGCGTGAACGCGAAGCGCCCGATACCCAGCGCGACCGCCAGCGTCACCATGCAGGCAAGCGCGGCGCGCAACGCCGCGTGATGCCCAGCCACCGTGCCCTGTGCGTTTGAGGCGAAATCGTTCATAACAGGGCAATCCATGCAAAACGAACCGGCCACATGCCGGTCCCGTTAATGCATATTAGCTTGACCTTTTAATCACGAAAAATGAATAATCAAGATGCCAACCATCGCCTGGAGAGAACTATGGATCTGGCCGCTCTGGCCATCTTCCGTGCGGTCGTACGGGAGAACGGCGTCACGCGCGCCGCCGCCAAGCTCAATCGCGTGCAATCGAACGTCACGACGCGCATCAAGCAGCTCGAAGAGCAATTGGGCACCGCGCTGTTTATCCGTGACGGCCGGCGTCTGGTGTTGACGCCCGCGGGCGAGACCTTGTTGCCGTATGCGGAGCGCCTGCTCGCCCTCGCCGACGAAGCGCGCCACGCGGTGCGCGAGGACCGTCCAAGCGGGCGGCTGCGTCTGGGCACGATGGAAAGCGTCGCGGCAACGCGCCTGCCCGGCTTGCTCGCCCGCTATCACCAGAAATGGCCGGACGTCGCGCTCGAACTGGAAACCGGCACCACCGGCAAGCTGATCGAGCGCGTGCGCGAATTCGAAGTGGATGCGGCTCTGGTTGCGACGCCGCTCGACCCCGCCACGCTCGGCGAATTATTCGAGTCGGTGCCGGTATTCCGCGAAGAACTCGTGATGCTGACGCCGCGCGGACATCGGCCGATTCACGAAGTGCGCGACATCGCGCTTTCCACGCTGGTCGCGTTCGAGCGCGGCTGCGCTTACCGGACCTATATCGAGAAGTGGTACACGGAGCATGGTGTGAGCCCGGCGCGCGTGCTGGAGCTTGGTTCCTATCATGCGATCGTCGCGTGTGTCGCGGCCGGCGCGGGAGTGGCGGTGGCGCCGCGCACTGTGCTGAATCTGCCAATCGACGCAGACAATATCGCGATTCACGAGCTGCCCGACATCGGCATGATCGACACGCTTCTGGTGTGGCGACGCGGGCATTTTTCGTCCGCATTGAATGCGCTGCGGCAGACGCTGGTGGCGGGTGAGGATGCGGTGGGCGCGGTGGCCGGTGCGGGGACTGCGGCGGTGGTTTAGCTGGTTTGGTGAATCGGGCCGTCGGCGCTGGCTGCGGTGGCCGCATTGGCTGCGTTAGACGCCCTAACTCAACGTCTTCAGCCCGTTGCCCACGTTGCGGCGAACAGAAACGACTCGGGCCGTGGGAACGCCATAACCACTGACGCCCCGCACGGCCCGATCAAACTCGGCGCGAATCAGACTCGAGCACGACTGAAGCGCAACCTAAGCACCACCTAAGCACCACCCAAGCGCGCGTCAATCGCCAATCAAACGCGCATCAAAGCTGCGCTTCGACCCAACCCTTCACGCCAGCCAATGCCGCCGGCAGATTCGCCGGTTCGGTGCCGCCGGCCTGCGCCATATCCGGCCGGCCGCCGCCCTTGCCGCCGACCTGCTGCGCAACGAAGTTGACCAGCTCGCCGGCCTTGACCTTCTTGCTCGCATCAGCCGTGACGCCGGCAATCAGGCTCACCTTGCCGCCTTCCACTGCAGCCAGCACGATCGCCGCGCTCTTGAGCTTGTCCTTCAGCTTGTCGACCGTTTCGCGCAGCGTCTTCACATCCGCGCCCTCGAGCGTAGCGGCCAGCACGTGCACGCCGGCCACTTCGATTGCCTGACCCGCGAGCTCGTCGCCCTGGCTCGACGCCATCTTCGACTTCAACGCGCTCAATTCCTTCTCGAGCGACTTGACCTGATCCTGCACCTGCGCGATCCGCTGCGTCAGCTCCGACGGCTGCGCCTTCAACACAGCCGCAGCCGCATTGATGCGCGCATCGAGCTCCTGCACGAAGCGCACCGCGTTGTCGCCGGTGATCGCTTCCACGCGACGGATACCCGCGGCCACGCCGCCTTCCATCACGATCTTGAACAAGCCGATGTCGCCGGTGCGCTGCACGTGCGTGCCGCCGCACAACTCACGCGAGAAGCCGAGGTCGAGCACGCGCACTTCGTCGCCGTACTTTTCGCCGAACAGCGCCATCGCGCCGCCCTTCACCGCTTCGTCGAACGACATCAACTGCACGACGCCCGGCGCGTTCGCCAGCACTTCGGCGTTGACGATTTCCTCGACGCGGCGAATCTGCTCGTCCGTCATCGGCGCGTTGTGCGCGAAGTCGAAGCGGGTCTTGTCCGGATCGACCAGCGAACCCTTCTGTTGCACGTGCGTGCCGAGTACTTCACGCAGCGCCTTGTGCATCAGGTGGGTGGCCGAGTGATTGCGGGCCGTGCGCGCGCGGCGCACCGTGTCGATCTCCGCCTTCACGACGTCGCCGACCTTCAGCGTGCCCTGCTCGAGCGTGCCGTGATGGCCGACCACGTCCGCCTGCACCTTCAGCGTATCGAGCACCGCGAAGCGCACGCTTGCGTTGGCCAGCACGCCCTGGTCGCCGACCTGGCCGCCCGACTCGGCGTAGAACGGCGTGTGGTCGAGCACGACCACCGCCTGCTGACCGTCCTCGACTTGCTGCACCGATGCGCCGTCAACATACAACGCGATCACCTTCGCGTCGTCGAAGGCGATTTTTTCGTAGCCGTGGAACGTGGTCTTCGCGCCCGAGTAGTCGAGGCCCTGCGCCATCTTGAACTTGCCGGCCGCGCGAGCCTGTTCGCGCTGACGCGCCATCGCTTCGTCGAACGCGGCCTCGTCGACCGTGACTTCGCGCTCGCGGCACACGTCCGCCGTGAGGTCGAGCGGGAAACCGTACGTGTCGTGCAACTTGAACGCGAGTTCGCCGTCGAGCGTCTTGCCGCCCTTCGCGTCCAGATCGGCCAGCGCGCTTTCGAGAATCGACATGCCATGCTCGATGGTCTCGAAGAAGCGCTCTTCTTCCTGACGCAGCACGTCGGTCACGCGCTGTTCGGCGTCCTTCAATTCCGGATAGGCGTCGCCCATTTGCGCGACGAGATCCGGCACCATGCGGTGGAAGAACGAACCTTTCTTGCCCAGCTTGTAGCCGTGGCGAATCGCGCGACGCACGATCCGGCGCAGCACGTAACCGCGCCCTTCGTTGCCGGGAATCACGCCGTCGACGATCAGGAACGAACACGCGCGGATGTGATCGGCGATCACCTTCAGCGAGTTGTTGGTCAGATCAGCGACGCCGGTTTCGCGGCCGGCCGCCTTGATCAACGCCTGGAACAGGTCGATCTCGTAGTTGCTGTGCACGTGCTGCAGCACCGCGGCGATACGCTCGAGACCCATGCCGGTGTCGACGCACTGCTTGGGCAGCGGCGTCAGCTTGCCTTGCGCGTCACGGCTGAACTGCATGAACACGAGATTCCAGATCTCGATGTAGCGGTCGCCGTCTTCCTCAGGCGACCCCGGCGGGCCGCCCCACACGTCCGGGCCGTGGTCGTAGAAGATTTCCGAGCACGGGCCGCAGGGGCCGACGTCGGCCATCTGCCAGAAGTTGTCCGACGCGTAGCGCGCGCCTTTGTTGTCGCCGATGCGGATGATGCGCTCGACCGGCACGCCCACTTCCTTCGCCCAGATGTCGTGCGCTTCGTCGTCTTCGTGATAGACGGTGACCCAGAGCTTTTCCTTCGGCAACTGGTACACGCCTGTCAGCAATTCCCACGCATAGTGGATCGCGTCGCGCTTGAAGTAGTCGCCGAACGAGAAATTGCCCAGCATTTCGAAGAACGTGTGGTGACGCGCGGTATAGCCGACGTTTTCCAGATCGTTGTGCTTGCCGCCCGCGCGCACGCTGCGCTGCGCGGTCGTGGCGCGCGAGTACGGACGCGATTCCGCGCCGAGGAACACATCTTTGAACTGCACCATTCCCGAATTGGTGAAGAGCAGTGTCGGGTCGTTGCCGGGCACAAGGCTCGACGAGCGAACGATCGTATGGCCCTTCGATTCGAAGAACTTGAGGAATTTCTCGCGGATTTCGGCGGCTTTCATGGCGTGCGGGGACGGGTCCTGGCTGTTACCGGCGGCGGCATCAGGCGATGCGCCAACTGATTGTTTCTTAAACGACTGATTATACGGGATCGGCGCCCATGCGCGGCGGCGTGCGTCCCGCCGAGACGCGGCGTTAGCCATCCGGCCAGGTGGCGCCGGGTATCGTGACACAGGGCGAAGCACGGGTGAGACATCGCGAGACCGGGGCCACGCGCGCGCTTCGTCCTATGCCGTTTGGCCGAGTGTGCCGGCGCACGGGAATCGCTTAAGATTGGCCTCATTCGCGGGCGCCTTCAGCGCCGTGGCGGCTACACAGGAGACATCGAAAAATATGGGCGCTCTCAGTCACATCCGCGTGCTCGACCTGACACGCGTACTCGCCGGCCCCTGGTGCGCACAAACGCTCGCCGATTTCGGCGCGGACGTCATCAAGATCGAACGCCCCGAAGTCGGCGACGACACGCGCCACTGGGGCCCCCCGTATCTGAAAACGCCGCAGGGCGACGACACGCGCGAGGCCGCGTACTACCTGGCCGCAAACCGCAACAAGCGCTCGCTCACCGTCGACATCGCGTCGCCCGAAGGCCAGCGGATCATCCGCGAACTGGCCGCACAAAGCGACGTGGTGCTGGAAAATTACAAGGTCGGGCAACTGCAGAAATACGGGCTCGACTATGCGTCGCTGAAAGAGGTGAAGCCCGATCTGGTCTACTGCTCGGTAACCGGCTTCGGCCAGACCGGCCCGTATGCGCAGCGCGCCGGCTATGACTTCATCGTGCAGGGCATCGGCGGGTTCATGAGCATCACCGGCGAGCGCGACGGTCAGCCGGGCGGCGGTCCGCAAAAGGCCGGCGTGGCGATCGCCGACCTGATGACCGGCATGTATTCGACGATTGCCGTGCTCACCGCGCTCACCCACCGCGACCGCACCGGCGAAGGCCAGTACATCGACATGGCGCTGCTCGACGTACAGGTGGCGATGCTCGCAAACATGAATTCGAATTACCTCGCGAGCGGCCAGCCGCCGGCGCGCTGGGGCAATGCGCATCCGAACATCGTCCCGTATCAGACCTTCCAGACGAGCGACGGCTGGATCATCGTCGCAGTGGGCAACGACGGGCAGTTCCGCAAGTTCGTCGCCACCGGCGGACGCCCGGAGCTAGCCGACGACGAGCGTTTCGCGACCAATCCCGCGCGCGTGCGGCACCGCGACCTGCTGGTGCCGATCCTCGCCGACATGGTCCGCCTGCAAGGCAAGCAGCAATGGATCGCCGCGCTCGAAGCGGCGGGCGTGCCGTGCGGGCCGATCAACGATCTCGGCGAGGTGTTCGAGAACGAACAGGTGATCGCGCGCGGCCTGCGGGTCGATCTGCCGCATCCGTCGGGCGGCACGGTCAAGCTGGTGCGCAACCCGATCAACATGAGCGGCACGCCGCCCGAGGCGCTCGCGCATCCGCCCACGCTCGGCGAGCATACCGAGCGAATTTTGCGCGACGTGCTGGGTTACGACGACGCGCGAATCGCGGCGCTACGGGAGCGGTCGGTGATCTGAGCGGCCTGCGCGCGGGTCACTGCGGGTGACTGCGCGGGTGAATGCGGGAAGCCCCCTCCCCGACTAACCCGCCGCGCCGCCCAGCGAATCCAGCCACGCGCGGCCTTCGTCCCAATCGCCCAGTCCGCTGTCCGCATTGATATGGCCACGATCGCCGACGCCGATCCAGCGGCTGCCCCACGCGCTCGCGCAGGTTTGCGAAAACGGCACGCCGCCATACGGATCGTCGCTGCTCGCCACCACGATGCTCGCGAACGGCAAGCGGCTCTGCGGCACCGGTGCGAAACCGCTGATCCCGTCCGGGAAATGTGCGCCGGACGGGTCGGGCACGGCCACCAGCAACGCGCCCACGACCTTCGCCAACTGCGCGGCGCTCGCATAGTGCGTCGCCCAGAAGGCCGTGGTCAGGCAGCCGAGGCTATGGGCGGCGAACAGCACCGGGCTGTCGGCGGCGGTCACCGCGGCGTCCAGCGTGCGGCACCACGCATCGCGCGCCGGGTGATCCCAGTCCGTCATCTGCACTCGCTCGAAACGCGGATCGAGCGCCTCCCAACGCGTTTGCCAGTGCCCCACCCCGGAGTTCTGATAACCCGCCAGCACCAGCACCTTGCGCACCTGTGGTTGTTGATCGCTCATCGTATTCCCCGTCTTCATTCGTTCTTTTATCGATAGTTACAGCAGGCCAAACCGCAGCTTACTGGATCACACGCGCCACTCCCACCCCGCGCGGATCCGCCGCCGGCACCGGGTTCGTGCCATCCACGCGAATCATCTGCACGTCGCCGTTGAAAGACTGCTGCTCCACCGCGTAGCCGAGCGTCTTCAACTGCGCGGCCAGTTCGCCCGGAGCGGGACGGAACGGCTCGAAGTAAATCGTCTTCTGCGGCAGCAACTGATGATGAAAACGCAGCGCGGCGAGCGCATCGGCAGGCGTCATGTTGAAGTCGTACAGATCGGTCATCACCTGGAAGATCGACGTGAAGATTCGCGAACCTCCCGGCGTGCCGATCACGAGCGAGACCTTGTTGTCCTTCAGCAGGATCGTCGGCGTCATCGACGAAAGCGGGCGGCGCCCCGGCGCCACCGTGTTCAGCCCATCGTCGCTCGCGCCCGGCTGGGCAGCGGCAGGCTTCGTTTCGAAGTCGTCCATCGCGTCGTTCAGCACGAAGCCGGCGCCGTCCACCACCACGCCGGAGCCGAACGAGCCGTTCAGCGTGTACGTGTTCGACACCGCGTTGCCCCACTTGTCGACCACCGAGAAATGCGTGGTTTGCGCTTTCTCCAGCGCCACGCCGTCGAGTCCGCCCTTTACAGGTGCGGCGCCCGGCACTTCGTCGGGCTTCACTTCGTCCGCGCGTTGCGCGAGATACGCGTCGTCGGTCAATCGGGCGACCGGCACCTTATAGGTATCCGGATCGCCGATATATTGCTGACGGTCGGCGAACACGCGGTCTTCGATCTGCGCGATCAGATGAATGTACGGCGCCGAATTCAGCTCGAGTCCGTCGAAACCCTGCTTCAGCGCGGCCTTCATCTTCAGCATCTGGATCAGGCCGACGCCGCCCGAGCTGGGCGGCGGCGCGGTGACGATCTGGTAGCCGTTCCAGTCGGCGGTGAGCGGCTGGCGCCAGACCGCCTTGTACTGGATCAGATCCTGTTTGTTGACGAGGCCGTGGCCGTACATCTGCTGCGCGATCAGATCGGCGGTGCGGCCTTCGTAGAATTCGCGGCCGCCGTCGCCGGCGATGCGCGTCAGCGTTTGCGCGAGCTCGGGCTGGCGGAACGTCGCGCCGGCCTTCAGCGTCGAGAAATACGCGTCGAAGTTGGTCTTGCCGGCAAAGCTTTTCGCTGCGTCGTCGCGCTGCTTCTGCAGCCACGGCTCGACCAGGAAGCCGTCGCTCGCATAGCGGATCGCCGGCGCGAGCACCTGCTTCCACTTCAGCTTGCCGAAGCGCTGCTGCGCCTCCCACATGCCTTCGACCGTACCGGGCACCGCCACCGCGCGATGACCGACCGCGCTCATGCCGGCGACGAGCGCGCCCTTGCCGTCGAGATACATGTCGCGGGTCGCCTGTTGCGGCGCGCGCTCGCGGTAATCGAGGAAGTACGGTTTGCCGTCCACGAACAGCGTCATGAACCCGCCGCCGCCGATGTTCCCCGCTTCCGGATCCGTCACGGCGAGCGTGAAGGCGATCGCGACCGCGGCGTCCACCGCGTTGCCGCCGGCCGCGAAGATCTGCTGCGCGGCGTCGGCGCTATAACGGTCGGGCGCGGCCACCGCGGACGCATCCAGCACCGGCCTGGGCGGTGCCGTTTTCGCGAACGCGAGCGTCGGCGCGACGGCGCTGCCGGTGAACGCGGCGCACACGGCCACGGCCGTCAGCACACGGCCGAGGCGGAAAAAGGCGAAAGGCGCGCGCGGCGCATCGTGTTTCGGGACAGACATCCGAGATACTCCGGGAACCAAAGGGACTAGACGAACCAGACGAACCAAAGGGGGCATGTTGCACGAACGGCGGAGGCAGGCGCAAAAAGGCCTGATAACAGCATGCAGACGGCAGACGGAGCCTCGCGAGGCTCGCATCCTAAAGCGGCACGGCGCGTGCGGCCAAAACGTTTTACCTCCTGTTACAGCGGCGCTTGCGCCCCTAAAACGCCGTGCGGGCCGCTCGAACGTTGGCTGTGCGCCGCACTCGCCTGCCGCGAAGGGATGCGTCAGGTAGAATTGTCGGATAAGTGAGCGCATTTGCGCGCCCCCGACAGACTCTCACCTTCTCGCATGAATACCGAACGCAACGACGCGCCAGCGGCATCCAATTTCATCCGCAACATCATCGACGACGACAACCGCACCGGCAAGTGGGGCCAGCGCGTCGAAACACGCTTTCCGCCCGAGCCGAACGGCTATCTGCACATCGGTCACGCGAAGAGCATCTGCCTGAACTTCGGCGTGGCGCGCAGCTATGGCGGCGTGTGCCATCTGCGTTTCGACGATACCAACCCGGAAAAGGAAAGCGTCGAATACGTCGACTCGATCATCGACTCCGTGCGCTGGCTCGGCTTCGAATGGGCCAAAGACGGCAAGGAACAGCTCTACTACGCGAGCGACTACTACGACAAGCTGTACGAATTCGCCGAGTTGCTGATCCAGCGCGGCAAAGCGTATGTAGACAGCCAGTCGGCCGAAGAAATGCGCGCGAACCGCGGCTCGGCGACCGAAGTCGGCACGCCGTCGCGTTTCCGTGAGCGCTCCGTCGAAGAAAACCTCGACCTGTTCCGCCGCATGAAGGCCGGCGAGTTCAAGGAAGGCGAGCACGTGCTGCGCGCGAAGATCGACATGTCGTCGCCGAACTTCAACATGCGCGACCCGGTGATCTACCGGATCCGCTTCGCGCATCACTACCGTACCGGCGACCAATGGTGCGTGTACCCGATGTACGACTACACGCATTGCATTTCGGACGCGCTCGAAAACATCACGCATTCGCTGTGCACGCTCGAGTTCGAAGACCATCGGCCGCTGTACGACTGGATTCTCAACGAACTCGCCGAAGCCGGCATTTTCACGCGCCCGCTGCCGCAGCAAATCGAGTTCTCGCGCCTGAACCTGACCTACGCGATCACCAGCAAGCGCAAGCTGCTGCAACTGGTGAACGAAGGCCACGTCGACGGCTGGGACGACCCGCGCATGCCGACCATCGTCGGCGTGCGTCGCCGCGGCTTCACGCCGGAAGCGATCCAGTTGTTCTGCGAGCGGATCGGCGTGACCAAGGTGGATTCGTGGATCGACATGAGCGTGTTCGAAGGCGCGCTGCGCGACGATCTGGACGAGAAGGCGCCGCGCACCGCGGCCGTGCTCGACCCGCTCAAGCTGATCATCGACAACTTCCCTGAAGGCGTCACCGAACCGTGCACCGCGCCGGTCCACCCGCATCATCCGGAACAGGGCGTGCGCGAGTTTCCGATTTCGCGCGAGCTGTGGATCGAACGCGACGACTTCACCGAAGCGCCGCCGAAGGGCTATTTCCGTCTGTTCCCCGGCAACAAGGTACGCCTGCGCTACGGCTATGTGATCGAATGCACGGGCGCGGACAAGGACGAAAACGGCAACGTCGTCGCGGTCCATTGCAACTACTTCCCGGACAGCAAATCGGGCACCGAAGGCGCGAACAACTACAAGGTCAAGGGCAATATTCACTGGGTCAGCGCGGCAGGCGCGGTGCCGGCGGAAGTGCGCATTTACGACCGCCTGTTCAAGGAAGCGCAACCGGACGCCGGTGGCCGTGACTTCCTCGAAGCGCTCAATCCGGACTCGAAGCGCGTGGTCAATGCATACCTCGAACCGGGCGCGCGCGACGCAGTGCCGGAGCAGCGCTATCAGTTCGAGCGCCACGGCTATTTCGTCGCCGACCGGGTCGATTCGAAGCCGGGTAGGCCGGTATTCAACCGGATCGTCAGCTTGCGCGACAGTTGGGGCAAGCCGGCGTAAGCTGAAGCAACGGCCGCCAGGTCTCGGCGGTTCAAACACGGCGTGCATTTCGTGAGCGGGATGCACGCCGTTTTGTCACCATGATCCATCGATCAATGACAGCGCGGCGGGCGTGTACACGCCCGTTCGGGAGGTCCAATGACAGTTGCAGTCCACGGCGGGCCGGGCACACGAGGCATCTCCCGCCAACCCGACACACGTAGCGCACTGGCGGCGCCTATGGTGCGCTCAGTGCGCCCGGTGCGCATGGTGCGGCGCCTGCGTTACGCACTCGCGGCGCTCGCCGCCTGCTGCGTGGCGACGTTCGCGCACCCCGCCGAAGCGGACGATCTCAGCGGCACACTCCGTAAGATCCACGACGACGGCGTCGTGCTGCTCGGCGTGCGTGAAGCATCGATTCCATTCTCGTATTTCGACGGCAAGCAGACGATCGGCTACTCGCAGGCGATCGCGCTGCAGATCGTCGACGAAATCAGAAAAACGCTCGGCATGCCGCAACTGAAGGTGCATGAAATCACCATCACGTCGTCGAACCGCACGCCAATGCTGCTCAACAACCAGATCGACCTGGAGTGCGGTTCGACTACGCATACGGTCGAACGCGAGAACGTGGCCGCCTTCTCGAACAGCTTCTTTCAATACGCAGTGCGGATGATTTCGCGCAAAAGCAGCGGGATCAACGACTTTCCGGACCTGGCCGGCAAAGCGGTCGTGACGACCGCGGGCACCTCGGACGAGCGCTTACTGCGCCGCCTGAACACCGACAAGCATCTGAACATGCGAATCATGAGCGCACGCGATCACCAGGAAGCGTTCACCGCGCTCAAGGAAGACCGCGCGGTAGCCTTCGTGATGGACGAGCCGATCGTGTACGGCTTCAAATCGGCCGATCCGCGGCCCGACGACTTCGTGGTCAACGGCACGCCGCTCGGATACGAGGTCTACGCATGCATGTTCCGCAAGGGCGACGAGCCGTTGCGCAATCTCGTGAACGGCGTGATCGCACGCAGCCAGACGTCCGGCGAAGCGGAGCGCATGTACCGGCAGTGGTTCACGCAACCGATTCCACCGCGCGGGATCAATCTGAATTTCCCGCTGTCGGAGCAGAACCGCGCGTTGTTTGCGCATCCGAACGACCACGCACTCGACTGACGCCGCTCATTGCCGCCGGGCGTCGCATACAAACAAACGCGCCATGCAAACCCAAAGGCCAAGCACGAGCACAAGCACGAGCAACCGTCACAGCGAACGATGCAGTTCGACGAGCGACAGCGTGGTCTGAAAAAGCCGTGTGAGACTCCGGCTCGCATACCGTTCGACCTGGTCCGGCGCGGCCCAGCGATAAGCGTCCATTTCGGGAATCATCGTGCCGTCCGAACGGCGCGGAAACAGCGACGTGCAGGTGCAGCGCGACAGATCGAGTTCGTCGGCGCCAGCGCGCGTGGCGAACAGATGCAGGTCCTTGTCGCGCCGGTAGACGAACAACCCGAGATCCTTCAGACGCCCGGGCTCGAGCGCGATGCCGGTCTCCTCGACCATTTCGCGCAGCGCCGTGACATGCGGCGCCTCGCCCTCCTCGCCATGTCCCTTCGGAATATCCCAGTGCGACGTTTCGGTGGCGTGGGCGAGCAGCACGCGCCCATCCGGATCGAGCAGCACGATGCCGCACGACACGACCCGCGCGCTCATCGCCGCAATGCGCGCTGGCAACGCGCAGCTTGGTGCCGCAACGGCCACGAAACCGCGGACATCGCGGACATCGACTTACCGGCGCACATGCTCAGTGTTTTTTCTGCAATTGCCAGGCGCCGCTGCCCTGCTTGCAGAACTGCGGCTTCAGATTCATCGACTGGCCCTTCGCGTTCAGCACGACGCCCAGGTCGCGACAGGTGCGCTCGCCGTCCTTTGCCGTGCCGACGATGTTAATGGTCGCGTCGATCTTCACGCTATTGCCGGTGCCTTCGTTGACCCAACTGGCGCTTTCGCCGTCCTGCTTGTCTTCCAATGCGGCGAACACGGCCTTCTTGATCGAATCGACGTCGCGTTGCTTCATGTAGCTGATCGGCGTGTCGTTCAGAAAACCGAGATTCGCCGCTTGTGCGCCGATCGCGCCGCCCAGCAGCAAGCCGCCGACGGTCAGGTGAGTCAGGACACGGGTTCGCATCGACATGAAGAATTCTCCTCGAAGAGTAGTGCGGACGATCAGGAGCGCGCAGGCATCGGCTCATGATCTGGACCCCAAAAGCATAGCATGTCGTCTGAAGAACGGGCCCTGGAGCGGCCCGTGGCCGCGAGAGGGAAAGCGCGCGCACGCTCAGGCGCGCGGTATCCGCTGACATTTTTAGGAAGTGTCTCATTGGTTCATAGGAAGTGCTTGCTTAAGCTTGGGCACCTTTCTTCCTGCCCCAATCGAACCTCGACTACTTCGCTATGGACACCGCTCACGCTCTCGAAATTCTGACCATCTCCCTCGCACTGCTATGCATCGTGCTCGTGCCCGTCGCGATCCGCCGCGATCCCGGTCTCGCGCGCCGCGTCGTGCGGATGGATGCGCTGCCCCGCGCGCGCTGGCCCAACCTGTTGACACGCGTCGGCGTCGCTTTTTTGCTAGTGTCGTTCGCGTTGCTGCTGCTTGGCTGCTATCTGATGCTCGGCGGCGCCGGCCGCTAGAGCAGGCAGTTCGGACGGCGCGGCCGCCGCCCGGTCACGTCTACTGCGCGCCAGGCTTGTAGCCATCCGTCAGCGTATTCAGAAACGCCACCACATCCTTGATTTCGGCCTCGTCGAGCACGGGCTGGTCGCCCGGCTTGCGATCGAACGGCGGATCGGTGTTCAGATTGCTCCAGTAACGCCGCGGCAAATCGTCGAACTTCTGCACTTTCCCCTTCACCACCGGATAGAACTTCTGCGGGTTCGTATCGCGCTCGGCGTAAAAGCGCAGTACTTCGTCGAGCGAATGATAGATACCGTTGTGGAAGAAGCTCTTCTTCAGCGCGACGTTGCGCAGCGTCGGCGTGCGGAAGATGCCGCAAAATTCCGCACGGCCCTTCAGGTCGGTACGCTCGGGCCCGCAAGCGCCGAGGTCGTAGAAATGCGGATCGCGATTCACCGGCAACGCGCGATTGCGCGGCACGCCGATCGCAATCAGGCCGAAATCGCTGAACTGCGGCGGCGCGCCGTCTTTCGTGCGCTGGCTGATATGGCAGCTTGCGCAATTGCCCTTCTGCTCGTCGTTGAAGACCTGCAAACCGTGCAGTTCGGCTTTCGTGAGTTGCGCTTTGCCCGCGAGGTACGCGTCGTACTTGCTGCTGTACGGATAGAAAAGCTCGGGCGTCTGCTCGAAGGTTTCCAGCGATTGCAGCACCGCGTTGAAGGTGGCGTCGTCGCTATCGAAAACATGTTCGCCGAACGTCTTGCGGAAGTCGTCCGCGTAAGACGCCGCCTTCACCGCGGCAGCGACCTTCGCCGGCGTGCTGCCCATTTCGAACGACGACAGCAGCGGGATCCGCGCCTGATCCCCGCCGCGATCGACGCGGCCGTCCCACGTCAAGCCGCCGGTCGGCCCGGCATCGATGCTTTCGTCGCCTTCGTCGTCCGACTCGTGATAGTGCTCGGCGAACGCCGGCACCGACTGGAGGTACTTGAGCGTCGGCGCGGCGCGCATGCCGGTGCGGTGCATGTCGTTGCCGCCGAGTTGCACCGACAGCGAATTGGCCGGCGAAAACGCGTGATCCGGGCTGTGGCACGACGCGCACGCGAGCTTGCCCGAACCGGACAGCGACGCATCGAAGAACAGTTGCTTGCCGAGCGCCGACATGTGCCGTACCGATTCGTAGACTTGCGCGCGAGTTTGCGTCACGTCGTGCGCGGCGCCGTGAGCGGCCACTTGCTGCACGGTTGATGCAGCCGCCGCCTCTGCCACCGCCGCCGGTGCTTTGGCGTCGCACGCGGCGAGCGCCATCGCGACGCTGACAGCCAGCAGCACACCGACCCAGCCCCGCCCGACGGCAGCGTCCCGCCGCGCGCGAGTTCCAACCCAGGCCTTCGCCCGAGTCGCCGTTTGTTGAATCCCCGCCAGACCGCTTCGCATAGAAATGATGTGAGTTTGCGATATTGAAGTCCGCGAGCGTATTTCAAATACATGTCGTCTAAATGACATAAAGCCGACAGCAAATCGATACGACAATGCATTCGTAATTAATTACATCTTTCTGTCAAATTGCCTTGCGAAACTTTCGCCCGCGGTCAGCCGTGTAAGAAATGCACGGCGGCCCGTCCCCAACGCGAGAGAGAGAACAGACACCACATGAACAAGAAACTGATCTGCGCGACGCCGTTCGCGATCGCAGCAGTGCTAAGCCTGCACGCATGCGGCGGCGACGAAGTCACCCCGCCGCCCGACATCACGTCGATCAAAACGGTCGTCGTGATCTACGCGGAGAACCGCAGCTTCGACAATCTGTACGGCAACTTTCCGGGCGCCAACGGCTTACAGAACGTGAGCGCGGCGAGCGCGAAACAGCTCGATCGCGACGGCTCCGTGCTCGCGACGCTGCCGCAGGTGTGGAACGGTCTCACGCAAACCGGCGTGACGCCGGTGGTCACGCAGGCGATGACGGCGAACCTGCCGAACAGCCCGTTCGCGATCGACGACCCGAACGGTTTCAACACGCCGATCACCGCGACGACGCGCGACCTGTATCACCGCTTCTACGAGAACCAGATGCAGATCAACGGCGGCAAGAACGACAAGTTCGCCGCGTGGGCGGATTCGGGCGGCCTCGTGATGGGCCATTACTCGCTCGACGCCGACAAGCTGCCGCTGTGGAAGATCGCGCAGCAATACACGCTCGCCGACAACTTCTTCATGGGCGCGTTCGGCGGCTCGTTCCTGAATCACCAATGGCTGGTGTGCGCCTGCACGCCGACCTATCCGAATGCGGACAAGAGCCCGGCGGCGGGTTCGGTCTCGTCGGTGGAAGCCGACGGCGTCACGCTGAAACTCGCGGCCAACTCGCCGGCCTCCGCACAGAGCGGCCCGCCGAAGTACGTGAACTCGGGCAACCTGACGCCCGACTTCTACGCGATCAACACGATGCAGCCGCCGTATCAGCCGAGCGGCAACAAGCCGGCCGCGGGCGGCGACGCGAATCTCGCCGATCCGACGGCCGCCACCACGCTGCCGGCGCAGACGCAGCAGCACATCGGCGATCTGCTGAACAACGCGAAGGTGTCGTGGGCGTGGTACGGCGGCGCATGGGGCGCGGCCATCTCGGCGGTGCAGAACGGCACGCCTAACGTGGTCTACGGTGCGAATCTGACGGCGCCGAATTTCCAGACGCACCATCAGCCGTTCAACTACTTCGCCGACCTCGCACCGGGCAGCGCGAACCGCTCGCAGCATCTGCTGGACGGCGGCCTCGCCGGCTCCGAGTTCATCAAGGCCATCGACGCGGGCACGCTGCCGCAAGTGTCGTTCTACAAGCCGCAGGGCAACCTGAACGAGCACGCGGGCTATACCGACGTCGCATCGGGCGATCAGCACATTGCCGATGTGATCTCGCATCTGCAGAAGAGCCCGCAGTGGAACAACATGCTGGTGGTCGTGACCTACGACGAAAACGGCGGCTTCTGGGATCACGTCGCGCCGCCGAAGGGCGACCGCTGGGGTCCGGGCACGCGTATTCCGGCGCTGATCGTTTCGCCGTATGCGAAGAAGGGTTATGTCGACCACACGCAATACGACACGACGTCGATCCTGCGTTTCATCACGCACCGCTTCTCGCTGCCGACGCTGCCGGGCATCGCCGCGCGCGACGCCGCGCTGGTGAGCAACGGCGCGAAGCCGATGGGCGATCTGACGGCCGCGCTGAACATCCGCCCGTAACGGAGCGGCGATCGAACGGCGCCAGGCGCCACACAATAAGCGCCAAGCAATAAGCAACAGTCCGCCTGTGCGCGCGACTTCCTGACGGGGCAGCTTCGGCTGCCCTTTTTTTCGGCCGCATGGGGCCATCTGAATGACGAAGCGAACACAACGCGTTTTCGTCACCGGCGTATGCTTCGACGCAGGACGCGCTCGTTTCCGTCGAACGCGGCTCGACTTTCATCGCAGCATTCGCAGGCTGGTCCACTCATCCAGGAGCTCGACAGCATGACTGAAAAAACCATCAAGGTCCCCGGCGCCGATCATCCGATCACGGTCGAGCCGGGCAACGTGCGCGTGGTCGTGACCGTGGCCGGCCGCGTCGTTGCCGATACGCGCAACGCGCTGGTGCTGCGCGAAGCGTCGTATCCGCCGGTGTATTACATCCCGCGTACCGATGTCGAGATGACGCTGCTCGAACGCACCGATCACGCGACCTATTGCCCGTACAAAGGCGATTGCGCGTACTACAGCATTCCGATCGGCGGCGAGCGGACGGTGAATTCGGTGTGGACCTACGAGTCGCCTTATGCGGCGGTGAAGGAGATCGCGCAGCATCTCGCGTTCTATCCGGACCGGGTCGATTCGATCGACGTGCAGGCGGCCTGAACGGCTAGCGCGGTGCCTGGCATGTTGAAGTGCCCGGCACCGCGTGAACGACGATGAACATGCGCGTTGCGAAGAGCGTTACTGGTTTTTCGGGCGCACCGTCGCAGACGCAACACTACGCACTTGCGGGCCGCCCGCCTGATCCGAATAGCCGTCGTCGAGTGTCTTCATGAACGCGATCACATCGCGGATCTCGGCCTCATTGAGGGCCGGCTTCGCCCCGAGCTTCCGGTCGAACGGCGCATCGGCGACATCCGCGTTCTGACGGTAACGCACCGGCAGATCATCGTACTTGTCGACCTTGCCGTTCGCCGCCCGCGGATACCACCTCCCCGGATTCGTATCGCGCTGAACATAGAAGCGCATCACATCTTCAAGCCGATGGTATCGGCCGTTGTGAAAGAACACCGATCGCGTTGCCGCATTGCGCAGCGTCGGCGACTTGAACATCCCGCAAAAGCTCTTCTCGTTCGCGAGCTCCGGCCGCCCACACAAGCCCAGATCGTAATGATCCGGATCACGATTGGCCGGAATCTCGGGGTTACGCGGCACACCTAGCGCGGCAAACGAAAAATCCGCAAACTGCGCCGGGCGACCACCGGGCCCCGGCGTATCGAGGTGGCATTTCGCGCAGTTCCCCTTGGCCGGATCGTTGAAGAGCGACAGCCCGTGCAGTTCCGCCGCGGTAAAGGTCGCATGATTCGACATCACCGCATCGAACTTGCTCGTGTACGGGTGGAAGCTCGGATCCTCGGACTGGAACGCCTCGAGCGCGAGCCCTATATCCACGAATGCCTGCTGCGGCTGCGAGAAAATCTGCTGCCCGTACACCGCGCGAAAACGCCCGGCATTCGCGCCACGCCGCAGCGCATCGACCACCGAAGCCGCGTCGCGATTCGCCATCTCGTCCGGATTCAGCAGCGGCATGCCGGCCTGCGCGTGCAACGACGCCGCCGCGCCGTCGCGCATGAAGCCGCCCGTCGGCCCTTCGTCCTCGACGTCTTCCGACGCCGGGGTATAGAAGTGGCGGCTGAACATCGGCGTGAAGCTCAGGTAGCGCAGCGACGGCACCGAACGCGCGCCCGGATGCTTCAGATCGGGGCCGCCCAGTTGCACCGCGAGCCCGTTCGGCGGTCCATAGGCATGGTCCGGACTATGACAGCTCGCGCACGACATCCGGCCGGAACCGGACAGCGAGTTGTCGAAGAACAACTGCTTGCCGAGTTCGGCGGCCGGGCTCAGTTGCGCCGGCACCGCCGGATAGCGGACCCACACATTGACCTTGAACGGCGCGGCAGCTTGACGGCCGGCCTTGGTCGCGGCTTTCGTCACCGCTTTCGTCGCCGAGGCGGGTGCCGGCCCCGCATCGGCGGCCTGCGGAAACTGCACGGCAGCCGCGCTGCGCATCGCGATCGGGCCGAGCAGCCCGATCGCGGCGGCAGCGATCATTACACCGGCAACCGCGCAGCGGGGCCGGCCGGCCCGCTTCAATCCGTTTCCCATCAGAAGCTGAACATCGACATCAGATCGCCGATCGACGTCGTGTTGACGGGCAGGTAGGCGTTTTGCGCGGTGCCGACCGGGTTCGGCAAGCGGTCACGGCTGCGCGCCGAGAGCGGCTGCAGACGCCAGTTGCGCTCGATGAATTTCAGCACCGAACCATGATCGGAATAAGTGTGGTCGACCGCGCCCTTGCGAGCGTAAGGCGACACCACCAGCATCGGAATCCGCGGACCGTCGCCGAAAAAGTCGAGGTTCTGGATCGCGCCGGAATCGAAGTGGCCGCCGCCTTCGTCCGTGGTGATCACGATCGCGGTATGCGCCCACAGCGTCGGGTTCGCCTGCACGTTGCCGATCAGCGTCTTCAGGAAGTTCTCATAGGTGGCCGGCGCCGAATAACCCGGATGGCCGCTATCGAGATTCTTCGGCACGACGAACGACACTGCGGGCAGCGTGCCGTTCTTCACGTCGTTGTTGAAGGTCGTCAGGCCGACCAGGTTCGCACGCAGCGACGCATTGGTCATCACGTTCGACGAAGCGACCAGCGGGTCGCCGATATTGTTGTACTGCGTGGCCTGCGCCGTGGCTAAGGCCTGCGCGGGCGGCAGCGAATCAACCGTCTCGAGCAACTGCGTCTCGCCGGTCAGGTCACCCGTCTCGCGCCCGCCTGTGTACCACTTCCACGACACGTTCTTCGCGGTCAGCGCCTCGGCGATGGTCGGCACCGTCTGCGGCGGATAGTTGAAGTTGTTCGCGCCGATCGGCTGCACGTTGCCGTTCAGGTCGTAGCCGGGGTTGTAGTTGTTGACCAGGTAGTACTTGCCCGGATCGCAGTTGCTTGCGACGTGCTTGCCGGCGAGGAAGTCGAGAATCGGCTTCACGCCCGGCTGGCTCGCGTCGGAGCAGTTCACATACGAGCCGCCTTCATAGCCGTCCTGCGTATAGAAGTTCGGCGTGCCCGATAGCGGGTTCGGGTTTTCGATCTGGTTCGCGGGCGGCGACGCGACGGCGCCTGCGTTGTTGAAGAACGGCGAATCGGCGGTCGCGATCGAGAAGAAGTTCGCGCCCGTGCCGCCCATGATCGACTGGTGGTAGTTGTCGCTAAGCGCGTACGTCTGCGCGAGCGACTGGAAGTACGGCGCGTCGCCGGTCGACATGTTCATGAAGCCCATCAACTCGCCGCCCTGCGACGGGTTCGTCGGCGTGATGCCGCTCGTGTCGCCGCCCTGGCCCACCGTATCGGCCACCCACGTGAACATGTCGTGCTTGCTATTGTCGCCGCCCGTCTGCTGCCACATCTGGAAGAAGCGGTGCACCGGATCGCCCGTCATCGTGAACAGCGTCAGGCCGAACGGCTCGAGCTGCGTGATTTCCTGCGCGTACGGCACGTACTTGCTGATCTGGAACGGACCGTCCGGCAGGTTCGCCGGGAAGCGCGTATCCGGCACGCCGGTACCCGTCGAGAAGTTCTGCAGGTTCACAATGCCGATCTGCTCCGGCTGCGGCAGAGTTGCGTACGGCGTCGAACGTGCCGGTTGCAGCGAGTAGGCGGTCTGCGTCGCGCCCTGGTTCTGCTGCGCGAGCGAGAAGTTCGGGCCGGGCGAGCCGTCCGCGTTGATGATGCCCTCGGACAGCAGGTTCTTCACCGTCTGGCCGGTCGGCGCCACATAGCCGCCGAACAGACCGTCGAAGGTCTGGTTCTCGCCCACCACGACGATCACGTGCTGGATCGGCGTGGTCGTCGCGCCGTTGCTGAGCGCGAGCGCGGAAGCCACCGCCGCCGCCGGCACCGGGCCGGACGTCGCGCCGGTCACCGGAATCGAGACGGTCGCGCGGCTCGCGTCGGCGCCCACTGCGATGCTGCCGGCATGCACGTTGAAATGCACGATGTCGAACAGGTTGTCGAGCGGATTGCTTGCGTTAGCGACATACGTGCCGTCGCTGATCGGATTGTTTGCCGCGTTCGCCGACACGCCGAATGCGGTGAAGAGCGGCTGCAATGCGCTCGTCACGTCCTGGCCGGCCTGCGCGATGCTGCCCGGCGTGATCTTCGCGGCACCGATCTGCGCGGCGCTCGGCGCGCCGGACGGCACGAGGCCGAGCACGCGCTGCGTCTGCAGCGAGGTCAGCGGATTCAGGTTCGCGACGGCAGCGGCCGCGCTGCCCGGCGCGTTCGTGGCGGGATCGATGACGGCCGACAGCGTGGCAGCGCTGCCGTCGACGTCGTTGAACGGCGCCGTCAGCACGAACGGGGGCGTGCCGCTGAAGGCCGCGGTGAACCTGCCCTGCGCGTCGGTGACCGCCGTGTTGGTCGACTTTCCAGTGCTGTCGGTGACCGTCACCGACACGCCGACGATAGGCGCGCCAGCGGCGACGATGCCGGACAGGTTCATGCTGGAGGTCGTGGAGATGCTGTCGGAATTGCCGCAGGCGTTCAGAAACAGCAGCGTCGCGGCGCAAGCTAGCGTGGAGATGCGTGGGCTCATGAGGTCTCGTCGAGGGGATAGCGACCACGTCGGATTCTGATGTACCGTGCTTGCGGTATCAGTGGGGTCGCATTAGCGGCAGCATGTTCGGTGATGTGCGTGACAGCTTCGTGTAACACCTTCCGGCGCAATGACGGACCAGGTGAGCCGCTCAGCCACGCGCAGATGCCATTTCGCTTATTTTTTGACCGTCCGGCGAATATTGCCGGCCGTGCGGTGTTCATGATGAGACTGCATCGCCGTCAAACTTACAAGGAGCTTCGCTCAGTGCATCCTCTCGACAACCCGGCGTGGAACGCGCTCACTACATTGCAGCGCCCGGTCAGCTCGGGCAACGAATTGGCTCGCCGATTCGAACCGTCCATTTCACCGATTGCCGCCGTCGCGGATTCCGCCGATCCGACTTGCTGGCGCGCTCTGGCCGAGGTGGTGGGCTCGGGTGCGCTGATCGGCCTATTCGCCATTGCGAAGAACGCGCCGCCCGAAGAATGGACCGTCGACTGGCGCCATACCTTCGCGCAGATGACATGCACCAAGGCGACGTATAAAGCAACCGCTCGCACGGCCTCTTTGCCTTCGATGCGCGTACTCACGCTTGCCGATAGTCCTGCGATGGTCGAACTCGCTGCGTTGGCACAGCCCGGTCCGATGGAAATGCGAACGGTCACGCTAGGCCGGTATCTGGGTATCTTCGACGACGACAACGCGCTCGTCGCAATGGCTGGCGAGCGCATGCGGCTCGATGGCGCAACCGAGGTGAGCGGTGTTTGCACCCACCCTGAGCACCGCGGCAAGCGCTACGCGCAGGTACTGAGCGCGGCTATCACGGAGCACATTCTTGAGCGCGGCGACACTGCGTTTCTTCACGTGAGAGAGGGGAACACAGGCGCAGCCGGCGTGTACGAAAAGCTCGGGTTCGGGGTCCGCGCGGTGTTCGATATTGCGGCGGTGATGAAGCGCTAGGTGCGGATCGTCGCGGAGCTTCGTTCCCGCGTCGCGATCACAAGCGGCGCGATGGTGTTACCCACCATGCTCTTCTGATTTTGTTGGTACGGCAGGAGGGACTCGAACCCCCCACCCTCGGCTTAGAAGGCCGATGCTCTATCCAGCTGAGCTACTGCCGTATTGACGTGAGGCGATGCAACGACGTAACAACCATTCGCAACGTGCATCGCCCACAACGAGAACCCGCTCTCGGGCGCTGAGAAACCTTGGAGCGCTTGAGGCCCGCTTGGATTCCTTCACGCCGCAGGTTTCGTGGGATATCGAAATTCTAACCGACCACGCGGTGGACGGGAATTCCGGCCCATTGAACCGGGCCCGGATTATAACCGATCGCCGTTGCTCAGACCGGCTGCGGATGCGTGATGAACCAGCCGAGGAAAAAGATCCCGGCAATCACGCAATACAGACCGAACGACGCAAGACGTCCGCGGCCTTCGAAATAACGCATCAAGAAGCGCACGCTCAGATACGCGGCAATCGCGGTCAGCACGCCGCCGAGCAACGCGTCGGCGAGCTGGCCCGGTGCGTGGAACAGCTTCGGCAATTCGAGAATGCCGGCCGCGAAGATGATCGGTGTGCCGAGCAGGAACGAGAACTCGGCGGCCTTTTCGGTGGTGAGACCGGCGGCGTTGCCGGCGATCATCGTCAGACCGCTGCGCGAGAAGCCCGGAATCAGCGCGCCGATCTGCGCGAGGCCGACGAAAAACGCCTGGCGGAAAGTCAACTTCTCCGGCGCCGGATGCGCACGTGAACGCTGCAGCCTATCGCCGAACCACAGCAGCACGCCGTTGACGATCAGCGCGATCGCGACGATGCGCAGGTCGTGAAACAGCAGTTCGAGCTTCTTCTCGAGAATCAGCCCGACGAGACCCGCCGGAATCGTGCCGATGATCAACGCCCACATCATGTGCGCGTCGTCGTTGCGACGGCCGCCGAACGATGCGAAGAAGCCGCGCACGAGAGCGCACCAGCGCTTGCGGAAGTACCACAGCAGCGCGAGCGCTGTCCCGAGATGCAACGCGACGAGGAAAGGCAGCAATTGCGGCGCATGTTTGTCGATATGCATACCGAACACGGCAGGCACGAGCAACGTGTGGCCGAGACTGCTCACCGGAAACAACTCGGTGACGCCTTGCAGCACACTCAGGAAAATCAGGAACGACAGGTTCACGCGGCGGCCCTCTATGTAAGGAAAATGTCGGGGAGCAGCGCGCCGCACAACGGGGAAACGGCGCGTCAGAGGCGCACCGATTATGCCTGGCTGCACTCGCAGCGCCAAGCGTTTGGCCCACATTCGGGCAAATAATGATGCAGCGCGTCACAACTGGAAACCGTTGTTACGCCGCAGAA
This sequence comes from Paraburkholderia xenovorans, assembly GCF_046030735.1. Lineage (GTDB taxonomy): Bacteria > Pseudomonadota > Gammaproteobacteria > Burkholderiales > Burkholderiaceae > Paraburkholderia > Paraburkholderia xenovorans_A. The sequence goes on along the minus strand of NZ_JAQQBV010000006.1, from coordinate 57,969 downwards.
AAGACTCGGGCCGCCGTGTGGGCAGCCCGCAGGGTGATGCAGAATTCTTCGCGCCTGATTACACGCGAGGCGTCGGTCTCTCGGCCCCTGCCTCGACAGCAGGCTCGCCGCCCGACAGCACAGCCGGAAGCCGCGTTCAGCGCTCCAGCTTGTAGAAAAAGTAGACCGTGCTCGCCGCGAACATGCCGAACAGCGCGACACCCATTGCCATTGCCAGATCCATCCCGCCTCCTGAGCCGTCTCGCCCGAACGTCGAATAGAACGGGCCGTCGGTTCATTATCGGCAAGGACGGCGCCCACGCGACACCCGCAATTTCCCCAGAAGGGTTTCCCCGTAGCGCAAAGCGGCGCAAAATCGTCGTCTCGCGTGGCGCCGCGCCGCACTTGCCCACGCGGCCCGGCACCATTGAACCTGTTCATCCACCGTCATCAACCCGCCAGCGACCATGCCCCTCTCACCGCAACAGGACATTCTCGAGATCGCCCAGGACGCCTCCGTGCTCCGCTTCGCGCCGCAAGCCGGCGGCCGTCTTCTGTCGTGGATCGTCGACGGCGAAGAAGTCGTCCATTGGCCGGAGAATCCGGACTGGAGCCAGCCCGCGCGAATTCGCGGCGGCAATCCGCTGCTGTTTCCGTTTCTCGGCCGGCATCGCGTCGACGGCAAAATCGGCTATTGGCGCGACGCCGAAGGCACGGTGCGCGAACTGCCGATGCACGGCTTCGCGCGCGACCTGCCGTTTGAAGCCCACGCCGACGTCCACGGCGCCGGCTTGCGCATGGTGCTGACCGATAGCGAGGCAACGCGCGGCGGCTACCCGTTCGGCTTCCGCTTCGAGGCGGCCTATAGCCTCGTCGACACGCATACGCTCGAGGTCACGCTGACCACAACGAATACCGGCGACGCCCCATTGCCCTACTACGCCGGCCACCACTTCTACTTCACGCTGCCGCACGCGCAGCGCGCCGCAACCTCGCTGGAACTGCCGCCCACCGAGCGGTGCTATCAGCAGGAGGACGGCTCGATCAGCGCGCTGGAACCGGGCGACGCACGCTACACGCTCGACGAAACGCGCATCCTCGACCGCTTCCATGTGCTGAAAGGCGAGCCGGACCAGCCCGTGCGTCTGATCGCGCCGGGCCTGAACCGGGTCATCACGATCGATCTGCAGCGGCCCGGCTCGCTGCCCTGGTATTCGGTGACCACGTGGACCGAAAAGCCGGAGTCGGACTTCTACTGCATCGAACCGTGGCTGGGTCTGCCGGACGCGATCCACAACGGCCGTGGCCTGCGCTGGCTGGCGCCGGGCGATACCGAGGCAGCCACGCTGCGGATCGGCGTTAGCAAGCTGCGCTGAAGACGGTTCACGGCCGTCCTTTGCGGTCGCCGCATCTCGCGCCGGTCCTACACCGGCAGCGAAATTCCCGTCCTGTTTTGCCGCAACTTCACCGCCTGCGCACCCGTTTTTCGGGTGCTGCAGCGCAAAACCGTTAGAATCGGACGCTTTTGTATCCACCTGCCACGTGATCGGGATCGGCGCGCGGCAGCGCTTTGCGAGGTCCAATGCCTGACACAACAAGAATGATGAAGCGGCTCGTTTGCGCGTCGCTGCTCGCGGTGCTCGTCGCCTGCGGGTCGGCGCCGGTGGGTCCGGGGTTTTATCGCGTCGAACGCGGCGATACGCTGTCGAAAATCGCGCGCAGCAACAGGCAGTCGGTGCAGAGCATCGTCCGCTGGAACAATCTGACCAACCCGGACAGTATCGAGGTCGGCCAGGTGCTGCGCGTCGTGCCGCCGGGCGGCTCGAGCTCGACGAGCGGCGCCGTGCGCAGCGGCGGAAACGGCGGCGGCAGTGCGTCAAGCTCGCCACGTGCCGCACCGCCCACCTCTGCGTCCGCCGATAGCGCGCCGTCCGCCGCGCCGGCATCGGCGATTTCGCTCGTGTGGCCGGCCGACGGCACGGTGATCCGGCGTTTCGACGGCAACAATTCGAAGGGCATCGACATTTCCGCGGCGGCCGGCACGCCGGTGATCGCCGCGGCGCCCGGCACCGTCGTGTACGCGGGCAATGGCTTGCGCGGTTATGGCAACCTGCTGATTCTGAAGCACAATGCCGAGTATCTGACCGCCTATGCGCACAACCGCGTGCTGCTCGTGAAGGAAGGCCAGACGGTCACGCGCGGCGAGAAGATCGCCGAGATGGGCGACACCGACACCGACCGCGTGATGCTGCACTTCGAATTGCGCTATCAGGGCCGCTCGATCGACCCGTCGCGCTCGCTGCCGCCCCGCTAGGCGGTCGATCCGATCGGTCGCCCAGGGCTGCGGCGGCATGTCAGGCACGCAGCCTGCAATCACGCCCCGGGGAACCCGGCGTGCTATAAAACGCTCAATCCGACACCGACGTGGCCGCACGCCACGTCGCCCTGTCATCTGTAAGGAACCTGCAATGAAGAGCGCATTTGCGTCGGCGGCCATGGCCGCGGCGATCGGCCTCGGCCTGCTGACGCTCGGCAGCCTCGGCGGCTGCTCGAGCACCACCACCATGACGTATCTGCCGAGCGGAGATACCGGCTTTGCGATCAACTGCAGCGGCAGCGATGCGAGCTCCAGCTGGGCCGAGTGCTACAAGCAGGCCGGCCAGGTGTGCGGCAACTACGGCTACGACGTCGTGTCGAAAGACGTCGATAACGGCGCCACGTCGGGCGGCACGGTCGCCGGCATTTTCGGCGCGAACGTGAAGAACCGCTCGATGGTGGTTCGCTGCAAACAGTAAAGGCCGAACGGCCGCGCGCGGCATCGCGTAAAAGCCGCACGTTAATTCAACCGACGTAATTCGCGTAATGCGGCGGATAAAAAAAGCCCGGCTCGAGGCCGGGCTAACGGGGGTTCGGCGCATATCGGCAAAGGACCGGTTCACCATGCGCCAGAACGGAATCTAACAACCCCGTTATTCAAGTGCAATCTATTAATTTCGCACGCAATGTGATGCGGCGCACGGAGTCCGCATTACGTGAATATAAACCCGCGCAAATACGGCTTTAAATACGGCATGCGTTACGACGCAATACGCCATAAAATGCGCCGATTAGAATCCGGCAAACCAGGCGCAGAGCCGCATAAAATCAGGCGCACGCCAAATGACCCGCAATACGCCTGAGGAAAGGCGCATGGCCGATTTTTGCTAATGCGCACAACGCTCTCCGACGTTGCTTCCGGCGGCTTTCCTTTTGTGCGCCAACGCACTATTCCGGCATTTTAATTAAATCGACCGGGCAAACAACGCACCGCTCTGCTCACATTATATTCGCGGTTAGCGAATATAAAAGCCCATTTTAAATCCCACGACAAATAGCGCCGCATAAATACGCTGACGCAATTGATTGCATCCGATGATAACGATTGCCGCCGTCACCGTAGCGCAAAACGCGCGCGCGGCTAATTCAACTGAATTGAAAACTCGCACTCACATTACCCGCAATCCCAATTCGGTCACGAGCACCGCCGCCTGCTGATGCGAAATCGTCGCCCCCTTGAAGAGCGCCGCATCGACCAGCCGCACGCCGCTCAGATCGGCCTCGCGCAAGTCCGCACCGTCGAAACGCGCGCCCTTCAGATGCGCGTCCTTCAGACTGCAGCCGTCGAACGTCGCTTCACGGAAATCGACGCCCGCCAGATCGGCGTCGGAAAAGTCGAGCTGGTGCAGCGTCGCCTTGCGAAACGACAGCCCGCGCAAATACGCGCCCACCAGCAAAGTCTCGGCGAAGCTCAAACCGAGCGCGGTACACGCTTCGAAATTCGCGCCGGTCAGCTTGCAGCCGCGAAACGACGCCGACGCAAGCTTTGCGCGCCGCCAGCTGGTGTTGTTCAGATCGCTCGACTGGAAGGCCGCGTCGACCAGATCGGCCGATGCAAAATCCGCCTCGCGCGCACGGCAACGCACCCAGCGCGTGTGCGACAGCGACGCGCCGAAAAACGACGTCTCGACGAGCGTGCAGCGATGAAACTCGACGCCGCGCAGATCGAGCCGCGACAGATCGGCGCTCTCGAAATCGCAATCGGCGAAACGGAGCGGCTCATTGCCGGCGGCGTGACTCGCGGCGATCAGGCGCTCGACGTCGGCGCGCCCCAGCGTGATATCGGCGACGGCGTGAGCTTGCGTGCCCGCGCCCGGCGCCGTTGAATCCAGTGACATGAAGGTTCAGAATCGTTTCCGGGAAACCCAAAGCGTACCGGAACGTGTGCTGCGATGGCAGTGCGCGGCGATGGTTTATAGTAACGGCCCCGTCAGAGCCCCCCTTACAATGACTTCCAACGACGCCACCCACAGCCCGCTCTACGCGAAGCTGCTCGCGGAAACCGCCAAAATCGGCTGGCCCGAACTCGAACGCTTTTTCGCCCGCGGCATGCTGCTGCGCGTCGTGCGCGACCTCGATCTGGTCAGCGTCGCAGAGGCCATTGCGAGCGACGACACCACGCAGGTCACGCAATGGCTATCCGCCGGGCTCGTCGAACGCGTGCAGGCGGAAACCGCCGCCGACTTCGCCGCGCGCGACCCCGATCTATGGGCCGTCGTGGTCTCGCCCTGGGTCTGCGTGCAGGAACGCAATTGAGTGACACCGCGGCCGCCGTGCCGGTGCGCTGGCACCGGCGCGTGCTGACGCTGGCTTTTCCGATCGTCCTCGCGAATCTGACACAACCGATTCTCGGCGCGGTCGACACCGCGGTCGCCGGGCATCTCGAGAACGCGTCCTACCTTGGCGGCGTCGCGCTCGGCGGCCTGTTCTTCAACTTCGTGTTCTGGGGCTTCGGCTTTTTGCGCATGGGCACCACGGGGCTCGCCGCGCAAGCGCATGGCGCCGGCGATCAGGCCGGCCTGCGCGACACCGTCGTGCGCGCGCTGCTGCTCGCCGCCGCGATCGGCGCAGCGGTCCTGCTGCTGCAAACCCCGTTGATCGACTACACGCTCCACGCGCTCGGCGGCAGCGACGCAGTACAGCGGCACGCGCAGATCTATTGCCGCGCGCGCATCTGGGCCGCGCCGCTTGCGCTCGGCAACTACGTGGTGCTCGGCTGGCTACTGGGTACGCAACGGGTGCGGCTCGCGTTGCTGTCGCAGGTGTTGATCAATAGCGTGAATATTGTGGCGGTGCTGCTGTACGTGTACGGATTCGATTGGGGCGTCGCGGGAATCGGCGCTGCCACCGCCACGGCGGATGCGCTCGGCTTCGTGCTCGGCGTCGTGCTGCTGTGGCGCAACTGGCCGCGTGGCTTGCCCGCGCTGAACCGCGCGGCGTTATTCGACGCCGCCGCACTCAAGCGTCTGGTGGTGTTGAACCGCGATATTTTCGTGCGCACGCTGTGCCTGCTGGCATCGTTCGGCTGGTTCGCGCATCTCGGCGCCCGTCAGGGCGACGCGACGCTCGCCGCCAACGCGCTGCTGCTCAACTTGCAGACGTTCATGGCCTATGGACTCGACGGCTTCGCGCACGCGGCCGAAGCGCTGGTCGGTGCGGCGATCGGGGCGCGCGAGCGCCATGCGTTCGTACAGGCCGTCAAGGTGAGCGCCCTGTGGTCCGGGTTCGGCGCGCTCGGCTTCACACTCGTGTACTGGGGCGCGGGCACGTGGATCGTCGAATGCCTGACCGACCAGGCCGCGGTGCGCGCCGCCGCCGAAACCTATTTGCCGTGGGCTGCGCTCTCGCCGGTGATTTCGGTGTGGGGCTTTCTGCTCGACGGCGTGTTCATCGGCGCGACGCGCACGCGGGAATTGATGACGTCGATGGTCGTATCGTTCGCGGTGTTCGTCGCGGCGTCGTGGGCGCTGCTGACGCTGTACGGCAACCACGGCTTGTGGGCCGCGATGCTGATCTTCATGGCCGCGCGCGGCCTCACGCTCGCGCGCTTTCTGCCTCGCGTGGCGCACAGCGTGCCGGCTGCGGTTGCCGTTGCAGGCTGAAGCAAACGCATGTCAAGCGGCACGTTAAGCGGCCTGATCCGCTTACTGCGACACCGGCGCCGGGACCATCGCGGGCGGACGGTCGTCGGTGGGCACGCCGTGATAGTCGGCGGGATCTTTCGGCGGCGGTCCGCCTTTGTGGCCGGAGGGATCGTTGACACAGCCGGAGAGGCTGCTAAAGCCGGCGGCAGCCAGCAATGCGATCAACAGGATGCGGTTCATAGACTCTCGAAACGGATAAATTAACTGACCGGGAAACAGCCAACGAGGAAGCGCCGAGAGTCTACCCGCAAAGCGCATTCCACCAAGGCCTGCGACGCAATTGTCGCGCTCGCATTTCATGACACGTGACCTACCATGAAGACACGGCTGCATCTCATGGAAGGAGACTGCCATGGACACTGAAACCATCGCGGGTCTGGCCGGACTCGCAATCGGTCTGCTCGTGCTGCTCGCGTTGTCGATTTTCGAATCGAGAACCTATCGGCGCGAACACGACGGCGAAGGCATGCTGCATCACTGGCTCGCTCAACAACACCGGCCGCGCTGGCTGCATCGAAAGCACTGAGCGACGCGCCGACTTTCTTCCCCTGACTCGTCACCTCCGGGCACACCGCTTGCTGTTTCAAACGCAGCAGGCGGATGCGCGCTTGCGCGTCCTGAATCGTCCCGGCATGCAGGTGCCGGACCAACCGTACTACGCGGCCCGGCTGTGTCCGAGGGCCCGACAGGGAGAACTCACATGACCATCGGAACCATTCTGCTTATCGTGCTCATCCTGCTGCTGATCGGCGCGTTGCCGAGCTGGCCGTACAGCAGCGGCTGGGGTTACCGGCCGACCGGGCTTGTCGGTGTCGTGCTGATCATCGTGATCGTTTTGTTGCTGATGGGACGGATCTAGACGCGCGGCGTTCTCGATTCCACGGCCTGTTTCACTTCTTCGCAATTCGTGATTGACTCTGGCACCCAATGCCACGTAGAATCTCGGATTCGTCGGAGCGTAGCGCAGCCTGGTAGCGCATCTGATTTGGGATCAGAGGGTCGAAGGTTCGAATCCTTTCGCTCCGACCACGAAAAGCAATACGAAACCCGCGTAGCCTTCGGCTTCGCGGGTTTTTGCTTTCTGGTCCGACTTTTTTGGTTCGACCTTTTTCTGGTCCGACCTTTTCGGTTCGACTCTCCGCCGTTCTTTTTCCGCGGCCTGTTCTGTGTTTGTCACACACCGGCTGCTAGTCTTTCTCCACCCGGCGTCACCCGGGGACCGCACAACCAGAGTCAAGGAGACACACATGGATCTGATCCTCTGGCGTCACGCCGAAGCCGAAGACATCGCCGCCACCGATCTGGCTCGCGCGCTCACCACGCGCGGCCGCAAGCAGGCGCAAACCGTCGCCAAATGGCTGCGTACCCGCCTGCCCGACGACGCCCTCGTACTCGCCAGCCCGGCCGTACGCACGATCCAGACTGCCGAGACCTTGAGCGACCAGTACCGCGTGGTGCGCGAACTGGCGCCGAACGCGAGCGTCGCCGCTGTGCTGGAAGCCGCCGGCTGGCCGAAAGGTATCGCGCAGACCGTGGTGATCGTCGGCCACCAACCCACGCTCGGTCACGTGGCCGCACGCCTGCTCGGCGATAGCAACGCCAGTTGGCCTTTGAAGAAAGCGGGCGTCTGGTGGATCGCCAGCCGCGAACGCGACGGCGACGACCAGGCCGTGCTGCGCGCGGCGATCAGCCCCGAACTGGTCTGAGATGTATTGAAGTTGAGCCGAGGTTGAGCTGAACTTGAGCTGAGCCCACCGGGCCGCGAGCCCGCGCGGCCGCTCCATTCACGCGCGCCGATTCGCGTGAAAACAACGTGTTTCCGCCAGCCTGCTACAAGATTACAAGCCACGAGCGCCGAGCTTACGTCCAGTCATCCAATCGTCACGGCATTGCCATGCGAGCGTCACCAGGCGTTACTACATTGGCGAAAAAAGAAATCTTCCTTTTTTCGACCAGGACCCCCAATGCGAGAACTGCCGACGCCCACCCTGCCCCTCGCTTCGCTCTTCTTCGAAACGCGGCGTCTGCCGCGCGCCGAGGAGACGGTCACCGCCCAGCATCGGCTGCAGGTTACGTGGGCTCGCACCGACGAAGAACTGCGCGAAGCACAGCGTCTGCGCTACCGCGTATTCGCCGATGAAATGGGCGCACGGCTCACCGGTCCTGTCGGGCTCGACGTCGATGCGTTCGACTCCTATTGCGATCATCTGCTGGTGCGCGATCTCGACACGCTGAAGGTGGTCGGCACGTATCGCGTATTGCCGCCGCATCAGGCCGCCCGCCTCGGCCGTCTGTATGCGGAAAGCGAATTCGACGTGTCGCGCCTCACGCACCTGCGCGCGAAGATGGTCGAAGTGGGCCGCTCGTGCGTGCATCCGGACTACCGCAGCGGCTCGGTGATCATGTCGCTGTGGGCGGGGCTCGCCGCCTACATGAAGCACAACAGCTACGAAACGATGCTCGGCTGCGCGAGCGTTGCGATGGTCGACGGCGGCCACTTCGCGGCGAACCTGTATTGCGCGCTGCGCGACAGTTCGCTGACCGCGCCGGAATATCGCGCGTTCCCGCATACGCCGTTGCCGGTCGACGAATTGCAGACCGGTGCCGACGTCACGCCACCGCCGCTCGTGAAGGGTTATCTGCGTCTCGGCGCGAAGATTTGCGGCGCGCCGGCATGGGATCCTGACTTCAATACCGCTGACTTTCTGACGCTGTTCCGCCTGTCGGATATCAATGCGCGTTACGCGCGGCATTTTTTAGGTGATGCGTTGCCGCGTTAAGCGAACCACGCGTGTCATCGCGCAGCGAACGCGTCGAGCGCAACGCGCGCATCGCGTGATGCAAACAATGCCCATGAAAAAAGCCCGGCGGATGTGAATTGCATCCGCCGGGCTTTGTGTTTTCAGCGCGTGCATACAGTGCAATACGCGCGATGAAACGCGTTACTAGTCCGTATAAACCACGCGATACGGAATCCCGACCTTCTCCCACTCGGCCGCTTCCTGAATCAGGCTGTAGTCGGTGAGCGGATTGTTCGCGACCCAGTCATTGGGCAGACGCACTTCATAACCGCCGTTGACCTGCGCGACCGCAATACCCGGCAAACCGACATCCGCACGCCGACGGCACAACAACGCAGCAAGCCGCAGACAGAACAGCAGCGGCCACTCCACTTCGCGTGTTTGCGACAGCTTGCCGAGCTTGCCCGCATGGCCGAGCACAAGCGCGGCGAGGCGCGCCTGATCGGTGCGCGAAAAACCCGGCATGTCGGCGTTGCTTGCGATGTACGCCGAATGCTTGTGATAAGCGCTATGCGAAATCGACAAACCGATCTCGTGCAACGCCGCGGCCCAACCGAGGAACATCCGGTTTTCCACGCGACGTTCGTCGTCGGCTTCCGCGAACTGGTTGTAAAAACTCACCGCCAGTTCGCCGATGCGACCCGCCTGCGCGCGATCCACGCCATAGCGGCGCATGAAGCCTTCCACCGTGACCGTGCGCATGTCTTCGTGCTGCGAACGGCCCAGCAGGTCGTACAGCACGCCCAGACGCAACGCGCCGTCCGTCGTATCGACATAATCGACGCCGAGTTCGTCGAACACCGCGATCATGATCGACAGACCGCCGGCGAGCACCGGAATACGATCGCCTTTCAACGCGACGAGCTTCAGACGATTGACGTTCTCCGCCTTGATCAATGCGCGCTTGAGCCGCTCGAGGCCGCCGCGCGAAATACCGTGCGTGATGCCGGGATCGTTGAAACCGTTCGCTTCGACCAGTTCGGCAAGCGCGCGCGCGGTGCCCGACGAGCCGATTGCCTGCTCCCAGCCGGTCTTTTTATAGTCGGCCGAAATGATCTGGATTTCGCGACTCGCTGCGAGCTCGGCCTGACGCATCGTGTATTCGTCGACGTTGCCGGCCGGAAAGAATGCGCGGCTATGGCTCACGCAGCCGATATACAGGCTTTCCATCTTGATCGGCGTGTAGTGCGAGCCAATGATGAATTCCGTCGACCCGCCGCCGATATCCACCACGAGCCGCTTGCCCGCGCTGGCCGGCACCGAGTGCGCGGCGCCCGCGTAAATGAGCCGCGCTTCTTCGCGCCCGGCGATCACTTCGATTGGAAAACCGAGCGCGGCTTGCGCCTCGCCGAGAAACTCGCCGGCGTTCTTGGCGATGCGTAATGTATTGGTGGCGACCGCGCGAACGTGGTCAGGATGAAAATCGCGCAGCCGTTCGCCGAAGCGCTTCAGCGCGTCCCAACCGCGTACCTGCGAGGCGCGGTCGAGCATTTTGTCGCGTGACAGACCCGCCGCGAGCCGCACGGGCTCACGCAATGCGTCGACCTGGTAGATCTGGCTGCCCGCGTCGGTTTCCTCGACCCTTCCGACAATCAGCCGGAAGCTGTTCGAGCCGAGATCGACAGCGGCGAGGAGTTGTGGCGTATTGACCATCGAGTAAGCAAACTCCATACGCGCGAGCGCGGCCGCGGTGGATGCGGAAGACGCCGAGTGGGGTTTCGACGCCTTGTGGCCGGCCGCGTGGTTCAAAGACGCCATTCTAAGCGTAGCGGGCCTCACGATGTCACCTCGCAGCAATGGGGGTTCGGCATGATCCCATACACACTGCGTCATATTGACGACACGCGACCGATACAGCGTAGAATTAAACGCCCGAATGTCATAACAACGTCATCATACTGTGAGAATTTCCGAGCGTCTTTCCGCCTCTCTTCCTGACATTCCATTCTCGCTGCCGATGTCCATCCGCTACCCCTTATTGAATCGCGAGCTGGGCATTCTGGGTTTCAACGAGCGTGTGTTGGCACAAGCTGCCGACCCCGCCGTCCCTTTGCTCGAACGTCTGCGCTTCATCTGCATCACCAGTAGCAACCTCGACGAATTCTTCGAAGTCCGCATGGCCGGATTGCAGGAGCAGATGCGCGACAACCCCGGCGCATTGTCGCCCGACGGGATGTCGCTGCAGCATGTGTACGACCTCGTGGTCGAGCGCGCGCAGAAGCTCGTGCATCGCCAGTACACGATGCTGCACGACACGGTGCTCACCGCGCTCGAAGGCGAAGGCATCTATTTTCACGGCACCGAAGCGTGGAACGAAGCGCAGACCGAATGGGCGCGCAACTATTTCTTCGACGAACTGCTGCCGGTGCTCACGCCGATCGGGCTCGATCCCGCGCATCCGTTTCCGCGCGTGCTCAACAAGAGCCTGAACTTCGTCGTCGAGCTCGAAGGTAAAGACGCGTTCGGCCGTCAGGCGATGATGGGCATTGTGCAGGCGCCGCGCGCATTGCCGCGGCTCGTGCGCATGCCGCAGGAACTGTCCGGCTATCCGCATGGTTTCGTGCTGCTGAGTTCGCTGTTGCAACGCTTTGTCGGCGAGCTGTTTCCGAATCTCGTCGTGCGCAGTTGCAACCAGTTCCGGATTACACGCAATAGCGAACTGTTCGTCGACGAAGACGAAATCACCAACCTGCGCGTCGCGTTGCAGGGCGAATTGCCCGCGCGCCATCTGGGCAATGCGGTGCGCCTCGAAGTGTCGGCGGACACCCCTGCACACGTCGTGCGGCGTCTGCTCGACGAAAGCAGTCTGACCACCAAAGATTGCTATTTCGCCAACGGCCCCGTCAATCTGGTGCGTCTGATGCAGTTGCCGGAGATGGTCGACCGGCCCGATCTGAAGTTCGTCCCGCACATTCCTGCCACGCCGTCGCAAATCGCCAACAGCGCGAGCATGTTTGACGTGATCGATCAGGGCGACGTGCTGCTGCATCATCCGTACGAAAGCTTCCAGCCGGTACTCGAACTTCTGTTGCAGGCGGCTAAAGATCCGAACGTGGTCGCGATCAAGCAGACCATCTACCGCACCGGCACCGACTCGCCGCTGATGGACGCGCTGATGCAGGCCGCGCGCAACGGCAAGGAAGTCACGGTGGTGGTGGAGCTGCTCGCGCGCTTCGACGAAGAAACCAACATCAACTGGGCGTCGCAGCTCGAAGCAGTGGGCGCGCACGTCGTGTACGGCGTGGTGGGCCACAAGTGCCACGCGAAGATGATGCTGATCGTGCGGCGCGTGTCGAGCGGCGGCAAGACCACGCTCAAGCGCTACGTGCACCTCGGCACCGGCAACTATCATCCGCGCACTGCGCGTCTTTATACCGACTTCGCGCTGATGACCGCCGATCAGCGGATCTGCGAAGACGTGCATCACGTGTTCCAGCAACTCACGGGTATCGGCGGCGAGTTGACGCTGCACGAGTTGTGGCAATCGCCGTTCACGCTGCATCCGCGGCTTGTCGAAGCGATTCGCGCCGAAGCCGACAACGCGCGTGCCGGCAGAAAAGCGCGCATCGTCGCGAAGATGAATGCGCTGCTCGAGCCGACGGTGATCGCCGAGTTGTACGAAGCGTCACAGGCCGGCGTGAAGATCGATCTGATCGTGCGCGGCGTGTGTTCGCTGCAACCGGGTGTGCCGGGGTTGTCGGAGAACATTACGGTGCGCTCGATCGTCGGGCGTTTTCTCGAACATCACCGCATCTTCTATTTCTACGACGGCGGCAAGGAGAAGGTCTATCTGTCGAGTGCGGACTGGATGGATCGCAACTTCTTCCGGCGCGTCGAAGTGGCGTTCCCGATCAATAACCGGCGCCTGAAGCGGCGGGTGATCGCCGAGGGTCTGTCGGCGTTTCTCGGCGACAATCAGTCCGCGTGGCTGATGCAAAGCGACGGCCATTATCGCCGGCGCCGGCCGGGTAAGTCGTCGCGCAATGCGCAGATGAGTTTGCTGACGAAGTTCTGCCCGTGATGCATTGACGGGCGTCGAGTGACGCGCCGGGTGCTTGCGGCGCTCACTTTCGCAAGCCAGCAAAGCAGCATGAAAAAAGCCCGCCGGGTTCACACCTCCGGCGGGCTATTTTTTGTGGCCTGTACTTTTACGCCGGCGCCGGTTGCCGCCGCGCGGTACGAAACACCGGGAAGCGCACCGTGAACGTGCTGCCACGCCCCTCTTCACTCTTCACGTCGAGTTGCGCCTCGTGCCGTTGCAGCACGTGCTTGACGATCGCGAGCCCCAGCCCCGTGCCGCCCGTATCGCGCGAACGGCTGCGATCGACACGATAGAACCGCTCGGTCAGTCGCGGAATGTCCGCGGCCGGAATGCCCAGGCCGCTATCGGTGACCGAAAACACCGCGTGTCCGCCGTGGCCCTGCCAGGTCACGCGAATCGCGCCGCCATCCGGCGTATAGCGGATCGCATTGGTCACCAGATTGCCGAACGCGCTGAGTATTTCCGTTTCGACGCCGGTGACCGTGAGCCCTTCGTCGACGTCGAACACGATCCTGTGATGGTCGCTCGACAGGCTTTGCGCATCGTCGCGCAAATGACGCAGCACCGCGCGCATATCGATCATGTGATCGCTCGGCGACTTGTTGTCGCCCTCGAGCTTTGCAAGCACCAGCAGATCGTTGACGATGTGCCGCATGCGCGACGCCTGCTGCTCCATCAGTTCGAGGTAGCGCGCGCGCTCGGCCTCGCTCAGCGGCAGCTCACGCATCGTCTCGAGAAATCCGGACAGTACCGTGAGCGGCGTCTTCAATTCGTGCGACACGTTGGCGACGAAATCGCGCCGCATCGCATCGGTGCGCTCGAGTTCGGTGATGTCTTGCGACAACACCAGCTTGCGATTTTCGCCGTACGGAAACACCTGCACAGACAGCACGTTCTGGCGCTTGTCGCCCATCCCGCGCATGATCAGCATTTCTTCGTAACTATGCGAATTCAGATAGCGGACGAAGTCCGGCTGACGTACCAGATGCGTGATGTGCTGACGCAGATCGCGCTTCGCGTCGAGGCCGAAATGCACTTCGGAGATCGCATTGCACCACTCGATCTGGTCGTGGTCGTCGAGCATCGCGACGCCGTTCGGCGATGCCTGGATCGCCTGAATGAAACGCGAATGTTGCTGTTCGACCTGACGCACCTGCGCATGCCAGCGCTTCGCGAGCTTATGCAGACGGTAATAGATTTCGCCCCAGATGCCGGGAGCACTCGGCACTTCGCCATACACCGGCGCGTCGAGCAGACGCCACAAGCGCTGCTTGTGAAACGTGCTGAAGATACTTTGCGCGAGCAGCATGAAGATCGCGAGGATCAGCCCTGCCTTGACGTTCACGAGCGTGCCGACCACCACGCACAGAACCGCCAGCAGCACGACGGACACGATGGAGCGCGCCCAGATGATGTTCATGTTCTAGCGATCGAAGAGAAAACCGCGCCAACTGCGGGTGGCAGTCAGGCGCTCTTGGCGAGCCGATAGCCGCTGCCGCGTACCGTCTCAATCATAGCATCGCACCCGGCCGGCTTCAGCGCCGCGCGTAGCCGCTTGATGTGCACGTCCACCGTACGTTCTTCGACGAACACGTGATCGCCCCACACCTGATCCAGCAATTGCGTGCGGCTGTGCACGCGCTCCGGATGCGTCATGAAGAAATGCAGCAGACGGAATTCGGTCGGACCCAGATCGAGCTTGATCTCGCTGCCCTCGGCGTGCGCGGCCACACGATGCGTCGCCGGATCGAGCTTCAGACCGTTGATCGCCACCAGGTCTTCGGTGAGCTGCGGCGCGCGGCGGCGCAACACCGCCTTGATCCGCGCCATCAGTTCTTTCGGCGAGAACGGCTTGGTCACGTAATCGTCCGCGCCGATTTCGAGGCCGAGCACCTTGTCCTGCTCATCGCCGCGCGCGGTCAGCATGATGATCGGAATGTGCTTCGTGCGCTCGTTGTTGCGCAGATCGCGAGCGAACGCGATGCCCGATTTGCCCGGCAACATCCAGTCGAGCAGGACCAGATCGGGCAACACGTCACTGATCAGGTTCTGCGCCTGCTCGGCGTTGTACGCGCGAATCGGGCAGTGACCGGCGTGCTGAAGATTGACCGAAATAAGTTCGGAAATGGCGGGCTCATCTTCAATGACGAGAATGCTGCTGGGCATCGGCACCTCTGTTCCTTATCTCTGGCTTAACTGAGTGCTTCGCGTTCGAGCGCGTCGCGCGATTTGTGGCGCACGTCCGTACCCTTGACGATGTAGATGATGAATTCGGCGATGTTCTTCGCGTGGTCGCCGATCCGCTCGATCGCCTTCGCGATGAACAGGAAATCGAGACCCACCGAAATCGAACGCGGATCTTCGGTCATGTACGAAATCAGCTTGCGCACGAACGCGCGGAATTCTTCGTCGATCGCTTTGTCGTCGCGCACGATCTGCGCGGCGGCAACCGTGTCCAGACGCGCGAATGCGTCCAGCGCACGGCGTAAAATCGATACCGCCATTTCACCCGACAATTTGATCTCGGCGATATTGATGGTGCGCGACGCGCCGTCTTCCATCAGACGCTTGGTGCGCTTCGCGATCTTTTCGGCCTCGTCGCCGGCGCGTTCGAGATTCGTAATGGTTTTCGAAATCGCGATCAGAAGGCGCAGGTCACGCGCGGCCGGCTGACGGCGCGCGATGATGTTGCTGCATTCTTCGTCGATTTCCACTTCCATCTTGTTCAGGCGATCTTCCGCGGCGATCACCTGTTCACAGATGTCGCGGTCGAATTCGTTCAGAGCCTGCATCGCATTGACGATCTGCGATTCGACGAGGCCGCCCATTTCGAGCACCTTCGAGGAAACGAGGTTCAGATCGGCGTCGAACTGGCTGGACAGGTGTTTGTCGGACATGTCGTACTCCGTTATTGTGCTCGTCGGCTCAGCCGAAGCGACCGGTGATGTAGTCTTCGGTTTCCTTGCGGACCGGCTTGATGAAGATCTTTTCCGTGTCGCCGAATTCGATCAGCTCACCAAGGTACATGTAGGCAGTGTAGTCCGAACAGCGAGCCGCCTGTTGCATGTTGTGCGTGACGATCACCACCGTGTAGTCGCTCTTCAGTTCGGCGATCAGTTCTTCGATACGGCCGGTGGAAATCGGGTCGAGCGCGGAGCACGGTTCGTCGAGCAGCAGCACTTCCGGGCGGATCGCGATACCGCGCGCGATACACAAACGTTGCTGCTGGCCGCCGGACAAACCATAGCCGCTCTGACCCAGCTTGTCCTTCACTTCGTTCCACAGCGCGGCCTTGGTCAGCGCCCATTCCACGCGGTCGTCCATTTCCGAGCGCGGCAGCGTTTCGAACATCTTCACGCCGAACGCGATGTTGTCGTAGATCGACATCGGAAACGGCGTCGGCTTCTGGAACACCATGCCGATCCGCGCGCGCAGCAGCGAAATATCGCGCTTGGACGTCAGCAGATTTTCGCCGTCCATCAGGATCTCGCCTTCCGCGCGTTGTTCCGGATAGAGCGCGTACATCTTGTTGAGCGTGCGCAGCAACGTGGACTTGCCGCAACCCGACGGGCCGATGAACGCGGTCACCTTGCCTTCGGGAATCGCCAGATTGATGTTCTTCAGCGCGTGATACTTGCCGTAGAAGAAGTTCAGATCGTTGATCTCGATCTTCGGACGCGAAGGCGCATGCGCCTGGCCGTTCGGCGCGGGTTCGAAACCAGCGGGCGCAGCGGAACGCGCGATCGGATTGATTTGGGTTTCTGCCATGTTCATCGGATTACACTCCGCCCTTACTTGTTCGAAAAGATCGTGCGCGCGAGGATGTTCAATCCCAGCACCGCGAGCGTGATCAGGAAGACGCCGGCCCACGCGAGCGATTGCCACTGCGCAAACGGGCTCATCGCGAACTTGTAGATCGTGACCGGCAGGTTCGCGACCGGCTGGTTCATGTCCATCGAGAAGAACTGATTCGACAACGCCGTGAACAGCAGCGGCGCGGTTTCGCCGGCAATCCGCGCGACGCCCAGCAGCACGCCGGTGATGATCCCCGCAATCGATGCCTTCAGCGTGATCGACAACACCATCTTCCACTTCGGCGTGCCGAGTGCGAACGCCGCTTCACGCAGCGCGTTAGGCACCAGCTTCAGCATGTTTTCGGTAGTGCGGATCACGATCGGAATCTGCAGCAGCGCGAGCGCGAAGATGCCGGCCCAGCCGCTGAAGTGACCCATCTTTGCGACCACAAGCGCATACACGAACAGACCCACGACGATCGACGGCGCCGACAACAGGATGTCGTTGATAAAGCGCGTGACGCTCGCGAGCCAGCCCTTCTGCCCGTATTCGGCGAGATAGACGCCCGCCAGAATGCCGATCGGCGTGCCGACGAACGTGGCAAGCCCAACCATCATCAGACTGCCCACGATCGCATTGGCGAGACCGCCGCCATCGGTGTTCGGCGGCGGCGTCGATTGCGTGAACAACTCGATCGACAAACCGCCGATGCCCAGACGCAGCGTCGTATAGAGAATCCACACGAGCCACAGCAGACCGAACGCCATCGCGGCGAGCGACATCGTCAGCGCGATCGCGTTCTTCAGCCGACGGCGCCCTTGCAGACGCACGCGCATCGCTTCGAGTGCGGCGACGTCGTTCGAGCCCGGCATATTCAGTGTGGACTGGTTCATTTCGCGCCCTCCCCTTTCTCGAGGCGAAGCAGCATGATCTTCGAAATCGCCAGCACGATGAAGGTAATCACAAACAGGATCAAACCCAGCTCCATCAGCGCCGACGTATGCAGGCCCGGATCGGCTTCCGCGAATTCGTTGGCGAGTGCCGACGTAATGCTGTTGCCCGGCGAAAACAGCGACACGTTATCGAGCAGATTGGTATTGCCGATCACGAAGGTCACCGCCATCGTCTCGCCGAGCGCGCGGCCGAGGCCGAGCATCACACCGCCGATCACGCCACTCTTCGTAAAGGGCAGCACGATCTTCCACATCACCTCCCACGTCGTGCAGCCGATGCCGTACGCGGATTCCTTCAGCAGAACCGGCGTGACTTCGAATACGTCGCGCATCACCGATGCGATGTACGGAATGATCATGATCGCGAGAATCACGCCTGCACACAGGATACCGATGCCGATCGGCGCGCCCTGGAACAATGCGCCCACAACCGGAATGCCGCCGAGCACGATGCCGAGCGGCTTTTCGAAATACGTCGCGAAGATCGGCGCGAACACCAGCAGACCCCACATGCCGTACACGATCGACGGAATCGCTGCCAGCAGTTCGATCGCGATGCCGAGCGGCCGGCGCAGCCACGCGGGCGCGAGTTCGGTCAGGAAAAGCGCGATGCCGAAGCTGACAGGCACCGCAATGACGAGCGCAATGATCGACGTAGCGATCGTGCCGTAGATCGGCACCAACGCGCCGAATTGCTTGCTGGGTGGATCCCAGTCGGCGGTCCACAGGAAGCTGAAGCCGAATTGCTTGATCGACGGCCACGACGCGACGATCAGCGAAACGATGATGCCGCCGAGCAGCAGCAACGTGATGATGGCGGCGAGGATCGCAAGACCGCCGAAGACGACGTCGCCGGCGCGGCTGGGCGCTTTCTGCTGCGACGTGCCGCCGGGCGGAGTCGATCTGCTCGAGCCTGACGCTAGTTGGATATCGGACATGAGAGCCTGATGGACCTGTTTCCAGTTGCCGCACGACGTGTGTCGCGCGGCGGGAATGCGGGGGTAATGCCTGAGTAATGCTTGAGCAATGCCTACGTAATGCTTTGCTGCGGGTAATGCGATTGGCCGTCCTCACACGAGGACGGCCAATGTGTTACGCGATGCGGTGTACGGACAAGCTTACTCGGCGATTGCCTTGCCCGAACCGTCCTTCACCTTCGACTTCCACTGCGTGCGGATTTCCGCCGTCACCGATTCCGGCAACGAGATGTAGTCCAGATCGTTTGCAGCTTGCGTGCCGTTCTTGAATGCCCAGTCGAAGAACTTCAGCGTTTCCGTGCCTTGCGCCGGCTTGTCCTGCGCCGTGTGCAGCAGCACGAAGGTTGCGCCGACGACCGGCCATGCGTCCTTGCCCGGCTCGTTCGTGAGGATCTGGTAGAACGACTTCGACCAGTCCGCGCCCGCTGCCGCTGCCTTGAACGTTTCCGTCTTCGGCTCGACCACGGCGCCCGTCGAGTTCTTCAGCGACGTGTACGTCATGTGGTTCTGCTTCGCGTACGCCCATTCCACGTAGCCGATTGCGCCCGGCAGACGTTGCACGAAGGCTGCGACGCCGTCGTTGCCCTTGCCGCCCGTACCCGTCGGCCAGTTGACCGTTGCGCCTTCACCGACCTTCGACTTCCAGTCGGCGTTGACCTTCGACAGATAGTTCGTCCAGATGAAGCTGGTGCCCGAACCGTCGGCGCGGCGAACCACGGCGATGTCGGTATCCGGCAGCTTGACCTTCGAATTCAGTGCGGCGATTGCCGGGTCGTTCCACTTCTTGATCTTGCCCAGGTAGATGTCGCCGAGCACTTCGCCCGACAGCGTCAGTTCACCCGCCTTCACGCCCGGCACGTTGACCACCGGCACCACGCCGCCGACCACCGTCGGGAACTGGAACAGACCTGCCTTCGCGAGTTCGTCGTCCTTCAGCGGCGCGTCCGAGCCGGCGAAATCGACCGTCTTCGCTTCGATCTGCTTGATACCGCCCGACGAGCCGATACCTTGATAGTTGACCTTGCCGCCGCCGGACTTCTGATACGCATCGGCCCACTTCGTGTAGATCGGTGCTGCGAAGGTGCTGCCCGCGCCGGTGATGTCTGCGGCTTGCGCTGTGATCACGAAAAGCGCGCCAGCGACGCCAGCGAACACGGTTTGCATCAATTTCATGAGACCTCCAAGGGGTGTGAGCGGTGTTAGCGGATAACAGGAACACCGCGAAGCTTAGGGTCTCTTTGTGACAGTAACGTGACTAACCGTGAAACGGATGTGACAAAGGGATTACGGGGTGAAAGGCGTGGAGGGAAGGGAAAAACGCGGGCTCAACCACGTTTGCGCGCCGTTCGTAAGACTAGCGCGGAAAAATGTCGGCGTGGGGAGGTGGGAAGAACGCGAGGGTGTACGCGGCAGGTCGCGCTGCGTGCGGGTCATCCTACTCTACCCATGACCGGAGCAGGACGGACCGCGAGCAAACGGGTTCAAGCGCGAACTGACAGTGGGATCAGGTTTGATTCACGGCCGACGTGAACTTGAGGAAAATAAACTCTGCAGGACGAACAGCCGCCATCCCCACCTTGGCAATCAGCTTCCCCGCATCGATGTCAGCTTGGGTCATGGTGTCCGTGCCGATGTCGACGAAATACGCTTCTGCTTCTGTTTTGCCGACCAACGCCCCACGTTGCCACAAGCCATATAGATAGTTGCTAATCGCGGCTCCGACCTTTGCCCATGTGGGCTGATAATTTGGTTGGGTAACCCAGCTATTCATGGCGGCCTGAATATCTTTCTGTGCACTATTGAAGAGACGGCGCACAGAAATATATTGCCAGTAAGCATCTGAACCTTGTAGCGTTCGCGCTCCCCACACGACAGCTCCGCGTGAATCAAGATTACGGATCATGTTGATCGCCAATCCGGTGTTGAAATGGCTTTGAAGATCGTCGCTGACTAAAAACTCAGGCTGCACGCCCCCTTTTAACGCGACATTGGCCGGCGCTTTCCACACGCCTCGAGTCCGGTCGGTGGAACAATATACGCCCGCGATTGCACCGCTCGGCGGAACAGGGTCTGTGGACCAACTTGTCAAAATCCACGGGTAATAGACCGCCGCATCGGGATTGGCGGTGTACGAAGTGCTGGGGTCGTAAGTCGAGGTAATTTGTGTTTGAGGTCCATCGAGAATGGCGAATAGACCGCTTCCGTCAACGCACAGCGTACGCACCGCTTTGGATATGTCCAAACCGGAGGCCACGAGCAAGGTAATATCAGCGAAATCTGGAACTTGTGTCGCCATGGAAGCGACGGCCACTACGTAACAAGGGCCGCCACCATTTTCGAAGTATGACCGGAGCACCTTGTCTTCAAGATAATCAAGCTTAGTTTTGTCGCCCTTCTTATTGAGCCAATCCAGCCATGAATAAATTCTGGTGGCTGTGTCAAATAAATCTTTCGTATTGCTGTCGGCGCCTCCGACCGCAAAAATGGGAACACAGGTAGCTGCCGAATTGACAGAAATGACAGCCCCGTCCTGCTCCGAAATATAAACACCCGGATATGTAGGCACTGCAGACATAATCCCCCCTTCCCTCGACGATGCGTCACCGTAAAAGATAGAAAAAATCCCCCAGGCCAACAATATTCACATGGTAATTTTTAAAAATTGCGCAAAGCTTCGGGCTTCGATAACCAGCCAGTTTCCATTCAATCGTAGCAAAGACTAAACTGGCTGACGTAGCCTTATAGCCGCGCGACGAACAAATAAAATTTTTTTCGACTGCGGAAGAAATAAAAGAGGACATTGTCTATTAAAGGTCAAAATCGGCTTCGGTAAGCAGACGAAGCTCAGGCGCCCGCCACATCCTGAGTGAACTCCAGAATAACAAACTCCGCTGGGCGAACCGCTGCCATACCTACCCTGACGATCATTTTTCCTAGGGCAACATCATCTGCAGACATCGTAGTTCCCTCGCCGATGTCGACAAAATAAGCTTGTGCTTCGGTTGCGCCGACCAGCGCGCCCCGCCGCCACAACTGATGCAGATAATTGCCAATGGCGCTTCTTACTTTTTCCCATGTAGGCGCATTGTTAGGTTCAAAGACCATAGGTCGCAGTGCTGTCTTAATGTCTTTTTCCGCACTATTGAACAAACGCCGCACGCAGATATATCGCCAGTTGTCAGAATCATCCAGTGTCCGGGCTCCCCAAACGGCCGGTCCGCGCGAATCAAGAGCGCGAATCATGTTAATCGCCATTCCTGAGTTGAATTGACCTTGCAGATCGTCAGTAACCGAATACTTCAGGACAGCCCCGCCCTGTATTGCGACATTCGCAGGCGATTTCCAGACGCCTCGAGTTCGATCCGTAGAACAATATATTCCGGCGATTGCACCGCTAGGCGGAATGTCTTTATTTGCCCAGCTGAGATTGAACCAAGGATAATATACCGCAGCATAAGGATTGGCCGCGAACGAATCGCCTGGATTATAAGCTGAAGTTATTTCGGTTTCTGGTCCATCGAGAATAGCGAAAAGACTATTCCCGTCCTGGCACAACGTGGCGACTTGCGTCGAGATGTCCTGTCCCGCGCTTGCGATCAGCGTAATATCATCGTACAGGGGAACTTGTTCCGCCAAGGTGGTGACGCTTACGACATAGCAAGGGCCTCCGCCATTCGCAAAATAAAGGTTGATCACCCCATCTTCCACATAAGTCAAGTTGTTTTTATTGCCTTTTTTGTTCAACCAGTCGGCCCATGAGTAAATTTTAGTTGCGATATTAAATAATCCTTCGGTATTAGGGCTCGTGTTATTGAGCGCAAAAATCGGAACAGCGGTCGCCACCGGATAAACCGAAAGGTTAACCCCGTCAGCCTCGGTAACATAAACACCCGGATAGGACACGTCAGTAGACATAAAATCCTCAATAGTTAGCATCAAGATTAAAAATACGTCATGCTTTGCCGACACATATAAAAATATCGATGAAACTTCACAAGTTTATCGTACAACCTACACGACGAACAAATCCAGCGAGTCTTCTTTTAATATCAGATCAATGGCGACCAATCCAGAATACATCGCAAAAAAATTCAATTCTTCCACCTGCAGAGAAATAACGTGGCGTATTGCTTCAAAAATGACGTCCTAAATAACCATCTTCGATTAAGAATAGGGTTATTAAAGGGTCGATTTACGGAAGTTTCCAGACAGGCGTCTGCGTCACGCAAAGGCGCAAGGAAGGGATCGTGCGTCGTCAGCGAGGTTACCGTCGACGCACCGCAGCCCGGGATGATGATTAAGCAGTAGCCTGCTTCACAGCCTCTGCGATCGATTCGGCATGCCGCACCGCATCATCGGCGTTCTCCGCCTCGACCATCACACGCAGTACCGGTTCAGTGCCGGACGCGCGAATCAGCACGCGGCCACGACCCTTCAAAGCCTGCTCGGCCTTGACGATCGCGCTGCGAATCAGGTCGCTGCCCTTCCAGTCGGCGTCCGGCTGCATGCGCACGTTGATCAGCTTCTGCGGGAACAGCGTGACGCCGTGCAGCAGGTCCGCCAGCGTCTTTTCGCTGCGTTTCATCGCGGCCAGCACCAGCAGCGCGGACACAATGCCGTCGCCCGTCGAATGACGATCCAGCGACAGAATGTGGCCGGAGCCTTCAGCACCCAATTGCCAGCCATGTTCGCGCAACTGCTCGAGCACATAACGGTCGCCGACCGCGGCGCGCACGAATTTCACACCGGCTTCCTGCAACGCGACTTCGACTGCCATGTTGGTCATCAGCGTGCCGACCGCGCCTTCCACCTTGTTGTCGGTGGCGATACGGTCCTTGACCAGCACATACAGCAGCTCGTCGCCGTTATACAGACGACCCGCCGCGTCGACGATCTGCAGACGGTCGGCGTCGCCGTCGAGCGCAATGCCGAGATCGGCGTGGTTCGCGCGAACCGCGCGCACCAGCGCGTCCGGCGCGGTGGCGCCGACGCCGTCGTTGATATTGAAGCCATTCGGCGCGACGCCGATCGGGATCACATCGGCACCGAGTTCGTGGAATACGTGCGGCGCGACGTCGTACGCGGCGCCATGCGCGCAGTCGACCACGAGCTTGAGCCCGCGCAGGTCGAACGCCGCCGGGAACGTGCTCTTGCAGAACTCGATGTAGCGGCCGGCGGCGTCGTCCAGACGCTTGGCTTTGCCGAGTTGTTCGGATGCCGCACAGGCGAGCGGCTGTTCCAGTTGCTCTTCGATCAGCGACTCGACTTCATCTGGCAGCTTGTTGCCGTCGGCGGAGAAAAACTTGATGCCGTTGTCGTAGTACGGATTGTGCGACGCGCTGATCACGACGCCCGCCGCGAGCCGCAGTGCACGCGTCAGATACGCGATGCCCGGCGTCGGCATCGGGCCGGCCAGCATTACGTCGACACCTGCCGCGGAGAAGCCCGCCTCGAGCGCGGCTTCAAGCATGTAACCCGACACCCGCGTGTCCTTGCCGATCAGCACCGTGGGCCGCGCCCCGGTTTTCGCCCAGCGGTCTGCGCCCGCCAGCACCTTGCCGGCGGCATAGCCGAGCCGCAAAACAAACTCCGGCGTGATCGGCCCTTCGCCGACTTTGCCTCGAATCCCATCCGTACCGAAATAACGACGTGCCATCTTTTATATTCCTCCTTGGCTTGGGGTTCAGCCACGCGCGCGGCTGTGATTCGCCGCGTCGCGCATCGCTGCCCATACTTTCAATGCATCCACTGTTTGCGCGACATCGTGTACGCGCAAAATCGCGGCGCCCCGTTCGGCCGCGCATACCGCCGCGGCAAGACTGCCCGCAATGCGCTCCGCTGCCGGGCGCCCCACCACGGCTCCCACCATCGACTTGCGCGACATGCCGGCCAGAATCGGATACGGCGGTTCGGCTCGCGGCGCGGTATCCGGCAGATGGGCGAGCAATGCGTAGTTATGCTCGACCACCGCCTTGCCGAAGCCGAAACCCGGGTCCACGCTGATCCGGGCACGAGCGATGCCCGCCTGCTTCAGCGCCGCCACACGCGCTTCGAGAAAGTCCCGAACTTCGCTCACTACATCATCATAGGCGGGCTCGCCGACTTGCATGGTCTGCGGCTCACCGAGCATATGCATCACACATAGACCACATTCGCTGTCGCGTACGGCGTCGATGGCGCCAAGCATCCGGAAACCCCAGATGTCGTTGATCAGGTCCGCTCCGGCTGCCAATGCATGACGCATTACTTCCGGCTTGTACGTATCGATCGAGAGCGGCACATTCGCGCCGAGCAATTGTTCGACGAGCGGGATCACGCGTTCGAGCTCTTCGTCGAGCGGCACAGGAGGCGCGCCGGGCCGCGTCGACTCGCCACCGATATCGATAATGTCCGCGCCGTCGAGCAGCATGCGCTCGGCCTGGCGCAGCGCGTCGCCGCGCATCGCGTATTGGCCACCGTCGGAGAAGGAATCAGGCGTGACGTTCAGGATGCCCATGACCAACGGGCGTTCAAAGCTTAGCTTGAAGCGGCCGCATTGAAGCGGTTCAGGAAGGGGAAGAGAGGGAGATTCGGCTGTCGGCACTTGACGGGACATTCAGGGACATTCGGAAAAACAGATAAATGCAAAACGGGCCGGTGTGATTCACACCGGCCCGCACTTTCTACTGATCGCCTATCAGGCCGGCGCTGTCGCGCTGCCTGGCTTGACCTCGGTACCCGGGCTGCCACCCGACGAGGCATCGCTTGCCGAAGGCGGCGAGCTCTTCGGCGAACGCGGCGCACGGCCTGCCATGATGTCGTTGATCTGATCGGCGTCGATCGTTTCCCACTCCATCAGCGCGGCGGTCATCGCTTCGACCTTGTCGCGGTTCTCGTCCAGCAGACGCTTCGCGAGGTTGTATTGCTCGTCCAGCACACGACGGATTTCCGCGTCGACCTTCTGTTGCGTCGCTTCCGAAATGGTCCGCGTGAAACCGCGGCCGAACGGCGTAGCGTCGTTTTCGTCGTCGACGTAAACCATCGGTCCGAGTGCGTCGGTCATGCCGAAACGGGCGACCATCGCGCGGGCCGTCGCCGTTGCCTTGTTGAAGTCGTCCGATGCGCCCGTGCTGATCAGGTTCAGGAACAATTCTTCAGCGACACGGCCACCGAACAGGATCGCGAGGCGGTCCAGCAGGTAGTCCTTCGAATACGTTTCGTTGTCATGCTCGGGCAATTGCCACGTGACGCCCAACGCACGGCCGCGCGGAATGATCGTGACCTTGTGCACCGGATCGGCCTTCGGCAACAGCTTGGCGATCACCGCATGACCCGACTCGTGATATGCGGTAGCCCGCTTGGACTCTTCGCGGATCACGGCCGACTTGCGCTCCGGGCCCATAAAGATCTTGTCCTTAGCGTCTTCGAAATCGTTCATTTCGACGATGCGTTTGCCGCGACGCGCTGCGAACAGCGCTGCTTCGTTCACGAGATTCGCCAGATCGGCGCCCGAGAAGCCCGGCGTGCCGCGTGCAATAACCGCTGCGTCGACGTCGTTCGAAATCGGCACCTTGCGCAGGTGAACTTTCATGATGTGTTCGCGACCGCGGATATCCGGCAGACCCACGTACACCTGACGGTCGAAGCGGCCCGGACGCAGCAGCGCCTTGTCCAGCACGTCCGAACGGTTCGTTGCGGCGATCACGATCACACCCGAGTTCGCTTCGAAACCGTCCATCTCGACCAGCATCTGGTTCAGCGTCTGTTCGCGCTCGTCGTTACCGCCGCCCATGCCGGCGCCACGATGACGCCCAACCGCGTCGATTTCGTCGATGAACACGATACACGGAGCATGCTTCTTCGCCTGCTCGAACATGTCGCGCACACGCGCCGCGCCGACACCGACGAACATTTCCACGAAGTCCGAACCCGAGATGCTAAAGAACGGCACTTTCGCTTCACCGGCGATAGCACGCGCGAGCAGCGTCTTACCGGTTCCCGGCGGGCCGACCAGCAGCACGCCGCGTGGAATGCGACCACCCAGCTTCTGGAACTTCTGCGGATCGCGCAGGAAGTCGACCAGTTCGGAGACTTCTTCCTTGGCTTCGTCGCAACCTGCGACGTCGGTGAAATTGATTGCGTTGTTGTTTTCGTCGATCAGACGTGCACGGGATTTACCGAACGAGAACGCACCGCCTTTCCCGCCTCCCTGCATCTGTCGCATCATGTAGAACCAGAAGCCGATGATCAGGATCGTCGGTCCGAGGTAATACAGCGCGGATACCAGCGCATTGGGTTCGTCATCAGCCTTGCCGCTCACCTGAACGCCGTACTTCATCAGATCGCCGACCATCCAGATGTCGCCGGGCGACACGATCTGGTACTTCTGGCCGTCTGCTGGAGTGACCGTGAGGTTCCGCCCCTGGACAATGACGTTCTTGACTTTGCCGTTTTTCGCGTCGTCCATGAACTGCGAATAGGAAACGCCTTCCTGGACACGGGGCTTGTCGAACTGCTTGAACACCGTAAACAGCACCAGTGCGATAACCAGCCACACTGCTGCTTTCGAAAACATATTGTTGTTCAAAGCACCACTCCTTCACTTAGACGGGCGCCTACATTTGCCTTGCGGCACCACTAAAGCATTCTAATCCAGTCCGCGGACCCCTGCCATAAGGTTTCACTACCGCGAAAATAGCGTAGCGGGCAGTCGCGACGCCACTTTCCGGCGCCCCAACCCCTTTATCGACAGATGCCGAACCGTCTTGCAGCGCCCTTAAGCAGGACGCTTGAGATGCTTACCCAAAATAAACGTTTCCGATGACTTGTCCCGCGACGCTTTCGGCTTGCGGGCCGCCACCACCTTGAACTGACGCTTGAACTTTTCCACAATCTGGCTATAACCGCTGCCATGAAAACATTTGACTAAAAGGGCGCCATCCGACTTCAGATGATTTTGTGAGAATTCCAGCGCGAGATCGCATAAATGCTCGATTCGCGCGGCGTCCGCCACCGCCACTCCCGACAGGTTGGGCGCCATATCCGAAATTACAAGGTCGACCTGCCGTTCTCCGACAATTTCTTCGAGTTGACCCAGTACCGAGTCTTCGCGGAAATCGCCCTGGAGGAAATGAACGTCGGCGATCGGCTCCATCGGCAGCAGATCCAGCGCGATGATCGTACCGTCGATGCCGCCTTCACGCTCCGCGTCGCGTTGCGAACCCTTCGCGAGCTTGTTGCGCGCGTATTGGCTCCAACTGCCGGGCACCGAGCCGAGGTCGACGATCACCTGGCCTGGCCGGATCAGCTTGTCCTGCTCGTCGATTTCCTTCAGCTTGTAGGCCGCGCGGGCGCGATAGCCCTCGCGTTGCGCCATTTTGACGTACGGGTCGTTGATGTGATCGTGTAACCACGCTGTGTTGAACTTGTTTTTTGCCATTAAACGTTGAAACCTTGCTGCGTTATGACGCGCTTTAGGGGATAATACGCGGTTAATTCGCGCGGCCACCGCCAAAACTGGCAGTCATCCGCGATTCTGTTGTTCTGACGCGCCGCCCTGCGCTATTGCCCCGAATCTCTCGGGAATGCAGGTGCCGCCATTTTAGTCGAGTCTCCCACTTTCCATGCCCGCCCTCAAAGTCTCTTCCGACCAACGCGCCGAGTTGCGCTCCCAGGCACATGCGCTCAAACCGGTCGTGCTCGTCGGCGCCGAAGGTTTGACCGACGCCGTGCTGTCCGAGATCAAGGTCCACCTTGGCGCCCATCAACTGATCAAGATCCGCGTGTTCGGCGACGAACGCGAAGAGCGCATCGCAATCTACGAACAGATTTGCGACAAGCTGAATGCGGCGCCGATCCAGCACATCGGCAAGCTGCTGGTGATCTGGAAGCCGGAAGCCGCAACGCAACCGGCCGTGAAAACCAGGCGCGGCGAATTGCCGAGCGCCCGCGAAGCCGCTGTCGAAGCCAAACCGGGTAAAGGCCGCGCGCCGCGTGTGGTCACGGTGGTGAAGCCCAGCGAAATTCCGATGCGCAAGCCGAAGGCAAAAGCCGTGGTGGTGCGCGGCAATGAACGCGTGACGCAAGGCGGCAACATCAAGCGCGCCAAGAAGCGTCAAACCAGCGCGAAGCGCGCGCATCAGTCGTCGAAGTAAGCGGGTGACAGGAGGTGCGGGCCGTGTCCGCACCTTTGACGTGAACCTGTTTGAACATACGGCCGGACTCAACCAGCTAAGCCGTCGCCCGAACGCCTTTTCAGGCAAGCCGGCATCGCACACAGCGCAAAACCCCAGCAGCGTAAAACCCCAACGCGCAAGAAATCAGCCTGCCACTTTCCCAGTCGCGCCGCGAGCATCCTGCTCCACCGCCACAACCGCACCGGCCGGCAGCTTCCACACCAGCGCCACGCCCAACAGGCTTTCGATCAGATAGAACAGACTCGACACGCCGTGCAGAATGCCAAAGCGCGTCGCATAAGCCGAATGGCCTACGTCGCTGCCCGCTTCGAGCGCGGCCACCCGCAGTGCGTTCATGAACGGCTGCAATGCGAAATAGCCCACCAGCACACACACCAGCATCCCGACGATCAACCAGCGAAGCCGCCGATAAGCGTCACTACCGCGTCGCACCAGCACGTTGGCAAGCCCGAGCAGCAAAATACCGCACACCGCGCCTAGCAAGCCCTCGATACGAAATAGCTGCGCGGCCACCGCGCCCGCCGAAATCCGGTCGAGCGACGTGAACAGTACCGGCGCGACCGCGTAACCGATAGTCAGCAGACTACCGACCCAGACCACCGTCAGCAGACGGAACAGCCGATGCGGCATCGAGGACACCGGAGCCGCCTTCAAACGTAGCTAACCGCGATGATTTCGTACTCGCGTACGCCGCCCGGCGCCTGCACCGAAGCAACGTCGCCTTCCGACTTGCCGATCAGCGCACGCGCGATCGGCGAGCTGATGGAGATCAGACCGTGGTCGATATCCGCTTCGTCGTCGCCGACGATCTGGTATTTGACCGAGGCGCCCGAATCCAGGTCTTCAAGTTCCACCGTCGCGCCGAACACCACGCGGCCGTCGGCTTCCACCTTGGACGGGTCGATCACCTGCGCGCCGGCCAGCTTCGATTCGATCTCGGCGATACGACCTTCGACGAAACCCTGCTTTTCCTTCGCCGCGTCGTATTCCGCGTTTTCCGACAGATCGCCCTGGGCACGCGCTTCAGCGATCGAATTGATCACCGACGGACGCTCAACCGATTTCAGGCGCTGCAATTCATCGCGCAACATTTCCGCGCCGCGCTTCGTCAATGGAACAGTGCTCATAAACAACTCTATGCAAAAAACAGCCGTAAAAAAAATCACCGCGGTTAAGTGCATTCCGCGAGGGCCAGAGCGCCGGATGAAAACCCGGGGCAAGGCACCTGTGGAACGCCGCTTAACCGCGGCACTTACATCTCGGACAGGTATTCGACGCCTTAGTTTAGGCGAGCGTGGAGGCCTTGTAAATCATAGACTTCCAGGTTCTTCAAATAGCGCAAACCTTCCACGGCGGCCCGTGCACCGGACATCGTCGTGTAATACGTGACCTTGTTCGCCTGCGCGCTCATGCGGATCGAGCGTGAATCGGCGATCGCCGCACGGGTTTCGTCGACGGTCGTGAAGACCAGCGCGATTTCGCCGTTCTTGATCATATCGACAATGTGCGGACGGCCGTCCTTCACCTTGTTGACGACCTTGACCGGCACGCCGGCCGCTTCGATCGCGGCAGCCGTGCCCTTGGTCGCGACGATCGGATAGCCGAGCTCGTGCAGCATGCGCGCGACTTCGACGGCCTTCGGCTTGTCGGCGTCCATCACGGTCAGCAGCACCGTGCCCGACTCCGGCAGACGCGAACCCGCCGCGAGTTGCGACTTGAACAGCGCTTCGCCGAACGTCTGGCCCACGCCCATCACTTCGCCCGTGGAGCGCATTTCCGGTCCGAGCACCGGATCGACCGTCGGGAACTTGACGAACGGGAACACGGCTTCCTTCACGCTGAAGTACGGCGGATCGATTTCCTTCGTCACGCCTTGCTGCGCCAGCGTTTGACCGACCATCGCGCGCGCCGCGATCTTCGCGAGCGGCAGGCTGGTCGCCTTCGACACGTACGGCACCGTGCGCGACGCGCGCGGGTTCACTTCGAGCACGTAGATGACGTCCTCCTTCGAGCCATCGGCCTGCGGCACCTGCTGGATCGCGAACTGCACGTTCATCAGGCCGACCACGTTCAGCGCTTTCGCCATCGCGCCGGTCTGGCGCTTCAGCTCAGCAATGGTTTCCTTCGACAACGAATACGGCGGCAGCGAGCAGGCCGAGTCGCCCGAGTGCACGCCC
The DNA here is from genome assembly GCF_046030735.1 of Paraburkholderia xenovorans. Lineage (GTDB taxonomy): Bacteria > Pseudomonadota > Gammaproteobacteria > Burkholderiales > Burkholderiaceae > Paraburkholderia > Paraburkholderia xenovorans_A. The sequence goes on along the minus strand of NZ_JAQQBV010000006.1, from coordinate 27,050 downwards.
GCCTGTTCGATGTGCTCCATCACGCCGCCGATGAACACGGCCTCGCCATCCGAGATGCAATCCACGTCGCATTCGATCGCGTCGTTCAGGAAGCGGTCGAGCAGCACCGGCGAATCGTTCGACACCTTCACGGCCTCGCGCATATAGCGCTCGAGGTCGCGCGGCTCGTGGACGATTTCCATTGCGCGGCCGCCCAGCACGTAGGACGGACGCACCACCAGCGGATAGCCGATTTCGTCGGCGAGCTTCAATGCTTCGTCTTCGGCGCGCGCGGTGCGGTTCGGCGGTTGACGCAAGCCGAGGTCCTGCAACAGCTTCTGGAAACGCTCGCGGTCTTCGGCGGCGTCGATCATGTCCGGCGACGTGCCGACGATCGGCACACCGTTCGCTTCGAGATCGAGCGCGAGCTTCAGCGGCGTCTGGCCGCCGTATTGCACGATCACGCCGACCGGCTTTTCCTTGTCGACGATTTCGAGCACGTCTTCGAGCGTCAGCGATTCGAAGTACAGACGGTCGGACGTGTCGTAGTCGGTCGAAACGGTTTCAGGGTTGCAGTTGACCATGATCGTTTCGTAGCCGTCTTCGCGCATCGCGAGCGCGGCGTGCACGCAGCAGTAGTCGAACTCGATGCCCTGGCCGATCCGGTTCGGGCCGCCGCCCAGCACCATGATCTTCTTGTTGTTCGTAGGGTTCGCTTCGCACTCTTCCTCGTAGGTCGAGTACAGGTATGCGGTGTTCGTTGCGAACTCGGCCGCGCAGGTATCGACGCGCTTGTACACCGGGCGCACGTTCAGCTCAATACGGCGTTGGCGCACTTCAGCCGGCTTCGCGCCGAGCAGCTTCGCGAGACGCCGGTCCGAGAAACCGCTCTGCTTCAGATACTTGAGTTCTTCTTTCGACAGGCTCGCCAGCGTACGGCCGCCCAGCGCCTTTTCCTTCAGCACGATCTGTTCGATCTGCGCGAGGAACCACGGATCGATGGAGGTTTCTTCGAAGATCTCTGCGGCTGTCATGCCGATACGGAACGCGTCGCCCACGTACCAGATGCGATCCGGACCGGCTTCGCCGATCTCGCGGATGATCTCGTCGCGGTTGTCGGTCTTTTCGTCCAGACCGTCCACGCCGACTTCGAGACCGCGCAGCGCCTTCTGGAACGACTCCTGGAACGTGCGGCCAATCGCCATCACTTCGCCGACCGACTTCATCTGCGTGGTCAGGCGCGAATCGGCTTCGCGGAATTTCTCGAACGCGAAGCGCGGGATCTTGGTGACGACGTAGTCGATCGTCGGTTCGAACGACGCCGGGGTCTGGCCGCCGGTGATTTCGTTCTTCAACTCGTCCAGCGTGTAGCCGCACGCGAGCTTGGCCGCGACCTTCGCGATCGGGAAGCCGGTAGCCTTCGAAGCCAGCGCCGACGAACGCGACACACGTGGGTTCATTTCGATCACGATCATCCGGCCGTCTTTCGGATTGATCGAGAACTGCACGTTCGAACCGCCCGTGTCCACGCCGATTTCGCGCAGCACCGCGAGCGATGCGTTACGCAGGATCTGATATTCCTTGTCGGTGAGCGTTTGCGCCGGCGCGACGGTGATCGAGTCGCCGGTGTGGATGCCCATCGGGTCGAGGTTTTCGATCGAGCACACGATGATGCAGTTGTCCGCCTTGTCGCGAACCACTTCCATCTCGTACTCTTTCCAGCCGAGCAGCGACTCTTCGATCAGCAGTTCGCGCGTGGGCGACAGGTCGAGGCCACGCTTGCAGATCTCTTCGAATTCGTCGCGGTTGTACGCGATACCGCCGCCCGAACCGCCCAGCGTGAACGACGGACGGATCACCACCGGATAGCCGCCGCTGCCCGTTTGCGTAGCGATTTCAGCTTGCACCTGCAACGCTTCTTCCATCGAATGCGCGGTGCCCGACTTGGCCGAACCGAGACCGATCTTGGTCATCGCGTCCTTGAACTTCTGGCGGTCTTCTGCCTTGTCGATCGCTTCCGGCGACGCGCCGATCAGCTCGACCTTGTACTTCTCCAGCACGCCGTGCGCGTGAAGATCCAGTGCGCAGTTCAGCGCGGTCTGGCCGCCCATCGTCGGCAGGATCGCGTCGGGGCGCTCCTTGGCGATGATGCGCTCCACCACTTCCCACGTGATCGGCTCGATGTAGGTGACGTCGGCCGTGTTCGGGTCGGTCATGATCGTCGCCGGATTGCTGTTGACGAGAATGACCTTGTAGCCTTCCTCACGCAGCGCCTTGCACGCCTGCGCGCCCGAGTAGTCGAACTCGCACGCCTGGCCGATGATGATCGGACCCGCGCCGATGATGAGGATGCTCTTGATGTCTGTCCGCTTGGGCATAACGCTCTCGCTAAATATTCCTGAATTCTTTCCGTCGGCGCGTCGCTGCTGCGTTGCGCGCGCTCTGCTCTGTGTTTGTGCGGCTCGCCGTGCTTTGCGCGGGTTGTGTCGATTGCGCCGATTGTGCCGTTTGCGTGGCGAGCCGCGCGCCGCTAAGGCGCGTCACAAGCTATTTTTTATGCCGCCGCGCTCTTGCCGGCCTTCTTCGTGTCCATCAACGCGGTGAAGCGGTCGAACAGATAGGCAATGTCGTGCGGACCGGGCGACGCTTCCGGGTGACCCTGGAAGCAGAACGCCGGTTTGTCGGTCAATGCGAAGCCTTGCAGCGTGCCGTCGAACAGCGACACGTGCGTAACCTTGGCGTTGGCCGGCAACGTGTCGGCATCGACCGCGAAGCCGTGGTTCTGCGACGTAATGACCACGCGGCCGTCGTCCAGATCCTTCACCGGATGGTTCGCGCCGTGGTGACCCGTTTTCATCTTGATCGTTTTCGCGCCGACCGCGAGGCCCATGATCTGGTGACCGAGGCAGATGCCGAAAGTCGGGATGCCGCGCTCGATCAACTCCTGGGTGGCCTTGATCGCGTAGTCGCACGGTTCCGGATCGCCCGGGCCGTTCGACAGAAAGATGCCATCAGGATTGAGCGCGAGCGCGTCAGCCGCGGAAGCTTGCGCGGGCAGCACCGTGACGTGGCAGCCGCGTTCGGCCAGCATGCGCAGGATGTTGTACTTCACGCCGTAATCGAATGCGACGACGCGGTACTTCGGTGCGTTCTGCTTGCCGTAGCCGCTTTCCAGACGCCATTCGGTCTGGGTCCACTCGTAGGTTTCCTTCGTCGACACGACCTTGGCGAGATCCATGCCCGACAAACCCGGGAACGAGCGCGCGAGTTCGATGGCCTTTGCTTCGTCGTCCGAGCCGGCGAGAATAGCGCCGTTTTGCGCGCCCTTGTCGCGCAGCACGCGGGTCAACATACGCGTATCGAGACCCGCGATCGCGACGACGCCTTCGTCCTTCAGATATTGCGGGAGCGTGCGCTCCATGCGGAAGTTCGACGCGAGAACCGGCAGATCGCGAATGATCAGGCCGGCGGCATGGACTTTCGTAGCTTCGACGTCTTCGGCGTTCACGCCGACGTTACCGATATGCGGATACGTGAGGGTCACGATCTGGCGCGCGTAGCTCGGGTCGGTCAGGATTTCCTGATAGCCGGTGATAGCGGTGTTGAACACGACTTCGCCGATCGTATGGCCTGGGGCGCCGATCGAGTAACCACGAAAGACCGTGCCGTCGGCGAGCGCGAGCAGAGCGGGAGAAAATGACGGCAACACGGGAGACTCCTTGGGGAACACCCTGTTGCCGACCTGTCTATCCGACTGCGAGCCGCAGCGAAACGCATCCGCAGGATGCGCGCGCAGACTCGCTCGCGTACTGCCGCTAACGTCGCAAGGGGCGCGATGGGTCCATTGTGTGGACGAATCGGCTGGGGTGCGGGGCGTCAGCAGCGCGCGGCGGATGAACGGTTTGGGAGAGGTAGGCGCTAGGGTGCGGGTTGATAAGCTCAAACCTTGAAATTATAGCGTGAAAGCACCCTTGCCGCCAAATCCGAGATAGCGTTCCGCCCGGGAAAAGGCTCCCCCGGACGGCGTCAAAGCCTTACTGGGCCTGACTCAGAAGGCTTTGACAGAATTTACACGGCCCTCATTCGGAGTAACAGCGGGTCGATACGGCGCCGGCCTGAAGCACCGTCGTCGGACGACTTCAACTACGCTGCCCGACGGGAGCCTGCGTCGGCTGAACGCGCGTCCGGCTGGGTAGCACGTACCAGATCGCGCTCAACACCTGCAGTGCCACGAGAATGCCCCACGCAGTCAGATGGGCGATCGCCGGATACTGACCGCCGCTGGCTGGCCAATGCGACAGCACCGCGCCGACGCCGATCTGGAAGCCGAAAATCAGCAGAAAAATGATCAGCGTGAGCGACGTGTTTACGCGGCCGGTCATCTGCGCAGGAAAATGCCGCGCCATGATCGCGTAGCTGAGAATGCCCGTGCCGCCGAACACGCCATAAGCCGCCCACAGCAGGCCGGCGGGCAGCGGCGCGCCGAACATGATCAGCAGTTGGGTAACGACGAACAGCGTCATACCGATACCGCAAAACACATACAGCGACACGCCACGTCGTTCGAGACTGCGCGCCGCCGCACCGAAACCGAGGCAGCCGGCCATCATCGCAAAGCCGAGTGTCGACACCAGCGACGCGGCTTCACGCGGCGCGAAACCCTGCACGTCGCGCAACCATGCGCCGACCCACAACGACTGCATCGCGTAAAACACACCTTGCGTAACGACGGAAAACGAGCCGATCTTCCAGAACGCGGCGCTTCTGAGGATATGCAGCGTACCTTTGAACTGCGTGCCGAGGCTCGCCTGGTGACGAGTCTCTTTTGCGTCGGGCGTGAGCGTCCAGAGCGCGGCCGACACCACCACCGTCAGCAACCCAAGGCCGACGCAGACCGCGCGCCAGCTTGCAAACCCCAGCACCCACGTCAGCGGCGAGCCGACCACCACGCCGCCGAAGCCGCCGATCGCCATCACGAGTCCGTTCATCAGCGGCAGGCGCGCCGCGTCGAAATGCTGTGCCAATGCCTTGAAAGCCGCGCCGAGACAGACCGACACCCCGACGCCGATCAGCAGACGCCCGAGCATCATCATGCCGACGCCATGCGCCGCGCCGAATATCCCTATCCCGAGCGCGGCGAACAGGATCGTGACCGCGGTCACCCGGCGCGCGCCGAAATGGTCGAGCAACACGCCGGCCGGAATTTGCGCGCCCGCAAAGCCTAGAAAGTACAGACTGGTGAGCACCCCGAGGTCGGCGGCCGACAATCCGAGGTCGTGCGTGATGAGCGGCGCAAAGCCCAGATTCACGCCGCGAAACACGTACGAAACGAAATAACCGGCGGAGAAAAGAAGGAAAACGCGAAGCTGCGTGGATGACAAAGGCGACATGGACGACATGAGAGAAAAATAAGATCCTGCGTGGCCGGGTACGAACAATAAAGGAAATTGGCCGGGTTTGCGCTGAAGGCAGGCGGAGCGCACATGAAAAACGCCGTCACCACAGGTGACGGCGCTGGAAGAAACACGGTGCGTGATCGGAGCGCAATTCATGCGCTGCCCCCGCAACGCATGTGGTCACTACCGTGAGAGCCGCTGTTGGTTTACTTACCCTTCTTCGCGCTGGCCGCGGTCTTCGGGCGGCTGTCCGCCGTGGCCTTCGACGCCTTGCCGGGCGTGGATGCCGACACCTTCGTCACCTTGCCTTTGGCGGCGGCGGAGGCAGTCGGCTTGCTGACCTTGCCCACCGGTTCGGATACTTTCACCACGGCGGCGGAGCGGCCACGACCCTTCTTTCTATCGTAGCGCGAATCGCTGCGAGTGTCCGCGACGTGGGTGCCGATCTTCTCGACGCCGCCGCCTTGCACGTCGGTCGCAATACGCTCCGGACCCGGCTCGCTCGGCATGGCCTTGCCGACCGGCACATGCAGCACGATCACCTGCCCGCGCGACACCTGATCGCGATGGGTACGATTCCACGCCTTCAATTGTCCGATTGAAACGCCGTAGCGCACCGCAATCGCCGCCATCGACTGATTGCGGCGCACGCGGATCAGCATCTTGCGAGTGTCGGGGACGTCGGGCTCCATCGCCAGCACCGCGCTTTCCGCGACGTCCGCGCTGATGTCTTCGTCGTCGTCCGAACCGCGCGGCACGACGATCGTCGAACCCGGCTTCAGACGCATGCCGACCGGAATCTTGTTCACTTCCATCAACGTATCCGCGTCGACGCCGATCTTTTGCGCGATCGCTGCCGGCGCCGAGCGCTCGGTGACCGTATAGGTGGTCCACGACGACAGCGAACCGGAGTAGGACTTCAGATTGCGCTCAAAGGCGCTCGCGTTGTCGAACGGCAGCAGGATTTGCGGCTGCGTCGCGCCGAGAATCACGGGTTTTCTGAACGAAGGGTTGAGCGAACGGAATTCGTCGAGCGACAGATTCGCGAGCTTCGCCGCCATGTCCACGTCGATGTCGTGCGACGTGGTGACGGTCACGAAATACGGGTGGTTTGGAATCGACGGCAGCGTGAGCCCGTACATCTGCGGGTTCATCACGATGTTTTTCACCGCCTGCAGCTTCGGCACGTAGTTGCGCGTTTCGTTCGGCATGCGCAGGCTGAGGTAGTCGGTGGGCAGACCCGCCGCCTCGTTGCGCGCGATCGCACGCTGCACGTTGCCCTCGCCCCAGTTGTACGCGGCGAGCGCGAGCTGCCAGTCGCCGAACATGTCATGCAGGCGCGACAGATAGTCGAGCGCGGCACTGGTGGACGCGAGCACGTCGCGGCGCTCGTCCTGCCACATGTTCTGCTTGAGGTTGTAAGTGCGGCCCGTGCCCGGCATGAACTGCCACATGCCGGCCGCCTTCGCCACCGACAACGCCTGCGGGCTATACGCGGACTCGATGAACGGCAGCAGCGCGAGCTCGGTCGGCATATGCCGTGCCTCGAGTTCCTCGACGATGTGATACAGGTATTTTTGCGAGCGCTCGGTCATGCGCTGCACGTAGTCGGGACGCTGCGCATACCAGTTGACCTGCATGTCGACGAGGTCGGTCTGCAGGTCCGGCATTTGAAAACCACGGCGAATACGGCCCCACAGATCGGCGTCAGCACTCGTCAACTGATTGACGGAACCCTGGTCGACGTTGATCGTTTCTTTGGCGGTGGCTGTCTTGCGAAGGGCGTCGGCTACTGCTTGCTGACTGGCGGGATCGGATGCGGTGGTGGAGCTGTTCGTTGTCGGTCCCTGGCTCGCGCATGCGGCAAGCGTCAGGACCAATAACGCACTAAAGATAAATCTCATGAACGTCTCGGCTTCCACAAGGGCTGGAATTTGCAGCCGATAGTACGAAACGGCAACGTTTACGTCAATCGAAAAATAGCGAAAAAAATCAAGGAAATCTAAGGCTTGGCGAATTTTTGCGATTCATCGCCTGAAGAATACCCTGATGACTGTCGGGTCACCGGAAACGGTTTTTCCATTCGCGCATCAACGTAAATGCCGTCAATCGATCCGGCACTTTTTCGTGCAGTTGCTCTTGCAGGGTTGCCTGAACGGCGGGATTGCCGGCGCGCAAAAACGGATTCACCGCGCGTTCGTGGGCGATGGTGGTGGGCAAAGTGGGCACGTGGCGCGCCCGCAGGTCGACCGCCTCGTCACGCCAGGCTTGCAGTTGGGCGTTGTCCGGCTCGCAAGCGAGCGCGAAACGGATGTTCGACAACGTGTACTCATGCGCGCAATGCACCTGAGTCGCGCCCGGCAGCGCGGCGAGCGAATCCAGCGACGCCAGCATCTGTGCAGGCGTGCCTTCGAAGAGCCGGCCGCAACCGCACGCGAACAGCGTATCGCCGCAAAACACATGGGGCGTGCCGCCCGGATCCGCGGCCTGAAAATAAGCGATGTGCCCGCGCGTATGACCCGGCACGTCGAGCACGCTGAATTCGAGCGCGGGCGCCGCAATCGTCACGCGATCGCCATTTTCGAGACGCTGCGTGAGATGCTCGATCGCTTCACCAGCGGGGCCGTACACGGGCACGGCCTGGCCGTTCAGCAGATCGGCCACCCCGCCGACGTGGTCTTGATGATGGTGCGTGAGTAAAATAGCGCTCAGCCGCCAACCGCGTTTCGCCAGATAGTCGCGAACGGGCGCGGCCTCACCCGGATCGACGACCACCGCGTGGTGCCCGTCGGAAACGACCCAGATGTAATTGTCTTCAAACGCCGGGACCGGTACGTACTCGAGCGCATTCATAGGCGACGCATTCTCAGATATGACTGATCGAGCGATTATAGACTGGCCCGCGTGGACCGATTCGCCGCCCGGCCGCTACGTGCTCGACTGGGAACAGACCCAGCTCGACCGCGTGGTGTCGGACGTGTTCGGCTACCATGCGCTGCAACTCGGCCTGCCGCAGCTCGATGCCCTGCGCGAAAACCGCATGCCGTGCCGCGGGCTGGTGCTCGACGCCGCGAGCGGTGCCAGCGCGCCGTACGCGTTTCCTCGCCAGGTGAGCGGCGCGAACGGTTTTGGCTCCGGCAAGGTGGGGCCGCAAGGGTTGTCCGCGGGCTTGCCTGCGGGCTTGCCTGCACCTGCCGGCCGCAGCGCGGTCTGGTGCGATCTGCTCGATCTGCCGTTCGAGGCGCAAAGCGTCGATCTGATCGTGATGCCGCACACGCTCGAATTCACGAGCGATCCGCACCGGCTGCTGCGCGAAGCGGAGCGCGTGCTGATGCCCGAAGGCCAGTTGATCATTCTCGGCTTCAACTCGTTGTCGCTGTGGGGCGCGCGGCAATCGGTCGGCAAGGTGACCGGCCGGCCGTTCGTGCCGTCGGCGGTCGACCTGATCGCGTTCACGCGCCTGAAAGACTGGATCAAGCTGCTCGGTTTCGACCTTGAACGCGGGCGCTTCGGCTGCTATCGTCCGCCGCTCGGCAGCGAACAATGGCTGTCCCGCTATCAATTCATGGAAGCCGCCGGCGACCGCTGGTGGCCGATTTTCGGCGCCACCTACATGATCAAGGCGATCAAGCGCGTGCGCGGCATGCGCCTCGTCGGTCCGCTGAAAGTGAAGAAACCCGTACTCGCCGCGGGCCTCGCGCCCGCCGCCACTCCGAACACACGCAATCACACCCAATGACCACCGACATCATCGACATTTACACCGACGGCGCCTGCAAGGGCAATCCCGGCCCCGGCGGCTGGGGCGCGCTGCTGCGCTTCGGCGACCAGGAAAAAGAACTGTTCGGCGGCGAAGCCAACACCACCAACAACCGGATGGAACTGATGGGCGTAATCGCCGCGCTCGAGGCGTTGAAGCGGCCATGCAAAGCGGTCGTTCATACCGACTCGCAGTACGTGCAGAAAGGCATCAGCGAGTGGATTCACGGCTGGAAGAAGAAAGGCTGGATTACGGCGGCGAAGCAACCCGTGAAGAATGCGGATCTGTGGAAAAGGCTCGACGCACTCGTCGCGCAGCACCAACTCGAATGGCGCTGGGTGCGCGGCCATAACGGCCATCCGGAAAACGAGCGCGCGGATCAACTGGCCAATCGCGGCGTCGCTTCGCTCGCCGAAATGTGATGCGCGGCATTCCGAGCGCCATCACAGTCGCGCAAGCGCCTTTCTTCTTCGCTGACAATTTCTGAGCAGGCTAATCCGACATGCGTCAACTCATCCTCGATACCGAAACCACCGGCCTGAATGCCCGCACCGGCGACCGGATTCTCGAACTCGGTTGCGTCGAAATGGTGAACCGCCGGCTGACGGGCAACAACCTGCACTTCTATATCAATCCGGAACGCGACAGCGATCCGGGCGCGCTCGCGGTGCACGGACTCACCACCGAATTCCTGCGCGACAAGCCGAAGTTCGCGGAGATCGCCGATCAATTCCGCGACTTCATTCAGGACGCGGAATTGATCATCCACAACGCACCATTCGACATCGGCTTTCTCGATGCCGAATTCGCGTTGCTAGGGCTACCGCCGGTCAGCACGTACTGCGGCGAGATCATCGATACGCTCGCGCGCGCCAAGCAGATGTTCCCGGGCAAGCGCAATTCGCTCGACGCGTTGTGCGATCGCTTCGGCGTCAGCAACGCGCACCGTACGCTGCACGGCGCGCTGCTCGACTCGGAGTTGCTCGCCGAAGTCTATCTGGCGATGACGCGCGGCCAGGAAAGCCTCGTCATCGATATGCTCGGCGACTCGCACGGCGGCGGCGATACCCACGCGCCGCGCGTGTCGCTCGATTCGCTTGAACTGATCGTGATCTCCGCCAGCGCGGACGAGCTCGTCGAGCACCAGAGCGTACTCGACGGTCTCGACAAGGCGATCAAAGGCACCAGCGTTTGGCGTCTCGAACCGGTACCGGCAGCAGCACCAGCGGCGGATGAGCAAACCGCTTAAAAAGGACTAGACGAGTCGAAAAATCCCTGACATAATTCGGCTCTCTTCGGGTGGTTAGCTCAGCGGTAGAGCACTGCCTTCACACGGCAGGGGTCACAGGTTCAATCCCTGTACCACCCACCAGTACATCAGTAACGCGTTAATCGCAGTTGCTTTAAAAAACCCCGGATCCGAAAGGATTGCGGGGTTTTTTATTGCCCACGTTTGATCGCACCGCCCTGCTCTGTTGCAAGTGGCCGAAGCACGCAGATAATCCCTGATCGATTTTAGTCAGCACTACTCCACGTCGTCGGCGACGGCGGGTATCACCGTTCCGGAATCGACAATGGAAAACGACGAGTCAATCGCCCGTATCCAGCCGCAGATTCAGAGTTTTCTCACATTTCATGCCTGAGATAGCGCTTATCTTGCAAGAGCTAAATAACTCGGAGATGGAATGAAGAAAAGCACGCCCAAGCGCGCCTCGATGTGTGCGTCGATTCGGCATCGAATTGGAAGGAGCTGCGACGCGAGAGGCAGCGAAACGACACCCGATCTCGTCGTGACGACCGGACGCGAACTGCGCGGCTATCTGCTCGTGCCAATCGATGTCACATGCGTCGGCCAACCGCAAATCGAATCCGCCGCACTCGATCGCGATAGACGGCGATCACACAGTCGACTTCGAAGACGAACCTGCGCAATCCGCAGCGAAAGACCCAATACTCAGAGAAAAGCCCACCACGCCGTCGCGGCAACAAACGGGAGCTTAAGCAGGACCATCAGCCCACTTGTACGCAGAGGCAGAAAGGCCGCGATGAGCGCTATCGAGATATCGGTTTCGTTAATCAGTTGGGAGCGGGAACGCGGTAAAGCTGCTCGCGGCCTGTCCGCTCATCATCTGCATGTGCTCGCGCTAGCAGACATGGCCCTGACGCAGAACGAACTACGCCGGGCGTACGCTTGCGCGGTGGCCGATCGCTTGAACACGAACGATCTGCTGCCGGTCAATGCTGGCGTCGTGAGAAAGTTTGCGATCAAGCACCGCAACTCGCTTTAACCAAGGCCTCTCCAGCGCCGAACACCGCAGCCATGATCAAAGTATAGATATCCAAACCATTCAAGTCAAGGTATCTATACTTTTACTCAGGCCGCCACATAGAATCCTTAACAATCGCCGCGACGTAGTGCAGGAGTTCGATCTCCTCGTCCGCAAACGCGATCGGCACATGGTCGTCGTTCACCGACATGAAATGCTTGCGACCGTCGCGCGAATAGAGATAGATCTTGATCATCACGCGCCCATCCGTTGCACGGATAAGCACTTCGTCACCCGGCTCGACCGCATGCTCGGGCTCGATAACCACGAACTCGCCGTCCCGGATACGCGGCTGCATGGAATCGCCCTTGCAGCGCAGCCCGTACGCCTTATTCCTGGACGGAAGCTCCAGATAACCGCCGCCCACCGAGGAATCAATTTCGGCCCAGAAGCCGTCGTTACCAAGCTGTGCCATGCCCTCTACCGGAATGCGCCGCCTCATGGACGACGAGGTCGAGTCGAGTTCGTTCCGATGCTCCGCATCGGTCGCCTTCGGCTCCCCTTCTCCCATGATCAGCCAATCCACCCGGTAGCCAAACCTCTTTTCGATTCTGACCGCGTACTCATGCTTCAGCGACTTGATGGCGCCTGACAACCATTGGTTGACCGCGCCTTTGCTGACTTCAGCGATTCTCGCCAGCTCGACCTGATCGACGCCGGTCTCGCCCAGGACAATCTGGATACGTTCGGGAAGGGTGTTCATGAAACAGGAATCTAAACTATACACGGTTTAGATATCTTTTTATTTTAGTTTAGTTTTCTTCACCAAAAAATAACATTCGTGTCCGTTCCCCCGTCCAATGACCGTCGATTCCGAAACTTCGTATGATTGCGAGTACGAAATACTGCTGATATAGTGGGCGTTCGGGCACTCGCCCCGATTCGTTTTTCTTCAACTACTCATCGACTTCAGGGAGGCGTCACATGTTCGCAGTGCACATCGCCTTCCCAGGTATGGTCTCGCGGCCATCCTCGCGATCTTAAGTCGTCGCAATCACGGTTCGGCCTGAACAGGCGTTCCGTACCATCCCCAGACAGTTCGTGGTTCCCTGGCCGGCAATGTCCAGCGCCGAGCAACTGTCTTTTGCTTTCGCTTCTGACTGGAACCCGGCTGCGTCGATGCGCCACCGGGTCGTGGCAAATGACCATTAAAAAACCCGATTTTCGCGGACAAGCCTTCAAGGACGTCCTCGGTTTCACCTTCCGTCACTGGACACAGCAGCCGTGGCGCATATTCGTCATCACGGCGCTGGCCCTGCTCGCGGCAATCGCCGACGTCCTCACGCCGATGTACGCCGGCCGCCTCGTCGATGCGATCGCGTCGGGCGCCGCCAGCGACGGCGCGGCCTGGCATGCGGCGGTCGCGGCATTCTGCGTGCTGGCCGGACTCGGCCTCGGCGCCACGCTGCTTCGGCAGTGCGTGTTCTTCAACATCATCAGACTCACGCTGAAGATGATGAGCGAGATCGCGGCCCATGCGTTTCATCGCGTGCAGCGCTTTTCCACCGACTGGCACGCCAACAGTTTCGCCGGCTCCACGGTGCGCAAGATCACGCGCGGCATGTGGGCGCTCGACCTGCTCAACGACACGCTGCTGATCGCGTTGCTTCCTTCGCTAGTCATGCTGGCCGGCGCGACCGGCCTGCTCGGCTGGCGCTGGCCGTTGATGGGGATGGTGGTCGGCATCGGTTCGGTGATCTATATCGCCGTGACGGTGGCGATGTCGCTCGGCTTCGTCGCGCCCGCGGCGCGGCTCGCGAACGCGTGGGACACGCGCATGGGCGGCGCCCTCGCCGACGCGGTCAGTTGCAACGGCGTCGTAAAGGCATTCGGCGCGGAAGAGCGCGAAGAAGCGCTGCTCGCGCGCGTGATCGACAAGTGGCGTCATCGCACGCGCCGCACGTGGATGCGCGGCACGCTCAACGGCGGCTTGCAAGGCGCGATGCTAGTGGCGATTCAGGCCGCGATTCTCGGTGCGGCGCTGCTGTTGTGGGCGCGCGGCGAGGCGAGTGTCGGCGACATCACGTTCGCGTTGACGATGTTCTTCATGCTGCAGGGTTATCTGCGCGACGTGGGCATGCACATCCGCAACCTGCAGCGCTCGGTCAACGACATGGAGGAACTGGTGTCGCTCGAAAGTCAGCCGCTCGGCATCGAGGACCGCGCCGGCGCCGGCCCGATCGCGATCGGTCAGGGCGAGATCCGCTTCGAGCACGTCACCTTCCACTACGGCTCGAACGCGAAACCGCTCTACGAAAACTTCTCGGTGCGCATCGCGCCGGGAGAGCGCGTCGGGTTGGTCGGGCATTCGGGCTCGGGAAAAACGACCTTCATCAAGCTGATCCAGCGTCTGTACGACATCTCGGGCGGTCGCATCACGATCGACGGCCAGGACATCGCGCAAGTTCGGCAAGCTTCGCTGCGCGGTCAGATCGCGATCGTTCAGCAGGAGCCGGTGCTGTTTCACCGCTCGCTCGCCGAGAACATTGCGTATGCGAAGCCCGGCGCGAGCCGCGTCGAGATCGAACGCGCGGCGCGACTCGCCAGCGCGCACGACTTCATCGCGGCGCTGCCCGACGGCTATGACACGCTGGTAGGCGAGCGCGGGATCAAACTGTCGGGCGGCGAGCGTCAGCGGGTAGCGATTGCGCGCGCGTTTCTCGCCGACGCACCGATCCTGATCCTCGACGAAGCCACCTCGAGCCTCGACAGTGAAAGCGAAATGCTGATCCAGCAGGCAATGGAAAGGCTGATGACGGGACGCACGACGCTGGTGGTCGCGCACCGTCTGTCGACCGTGCGTGCGCTCGACCGGTTGCTGGTGCTGGACAAGGGCAAGGTGATCGAGGAAGGCAGTCACGAGGCCTTGATCAAGCTCGAGAACGGTCTGTATCGGCGCCTGTTCGAACGTCAGGCGCTGGAACTGATCAAGGGTTTGAACGATCCGGAGGTCGTGCCCAAAACCTCTGCCGTCAAGACGAGCAGGACCGACGATTCGAGCCTGCTGGTAGAGAAGTAACGAGCAACATGGCCTGGTCCGCGCACGCGCTCTTCACGAGTTCGTGCGCGATTACACCACGCCGGACGGCAGTCCGATGCCACGCGCCATGCCGGTTGCCGCGAACACCATCAGTACCAGCAGCACGGTCTGGATCACGCTGTAGCGAGCGTAGGCTCGCGCGCGCCGCAGATCCGGCGCGTCCTTTCTTCTCAGCGCGCCGCGCCAGCGCATCAGCGCCAGCATGGACGGCATTTCGAGAACGAAGATCAGCACGAGCAGCGTCATCTTCGCGTGAAAGAGCGGCTCGTGCAGGTAGTAGTCGGCGCCCTTCTCATAGCCGCCGAAAGCGCGCATCAATCCGGTGACGATCAATACCAGAGCCGAGAGACCCCACGCAGTATCGGCGCGAAATACCGACCTCAGGGCAGCGGGCACGGTGGCCCGACGCAGCGCCCAGGTCCGCCGCAAAATCGACGCGAGCGCAAAACCGTAAGCAAGCAGATGAATGGCGGCAAGCAACCAGCGAACCAGCATGACGACTCCTGCGCAAGAACCAGCACGAAGCAACACGATCGATGTATGTCCCGCTCGCCGCCGCTGAAGCAGCGCACGGCTTTTCACCCACGGCGACGACAAACCACGCTCCACTTTACGACGCCAGGCGAGTCCACGGGCGTAGCCGAGCGTTCAATACAGCCGAGTCAGACTTGCCGCAATGACGTATCGAGCGCCCGCGCGGCGACCCGATCGCCTTCGGTGGTCAGCGCGGTGCGGAATACGGTCTGCCGGTTATGACCCGCGGCAGCCGGCGAATCCCATAGCAATTCGATTTTCGGCCGACGCCCGAAGCCGCGCGCGACAACCGGCGCTGTGACTGCGCCGGCCGGCGTCGACGACGCGCCTGCATCCGCGCCCGCCACGCCGTAAGCCACAGCAGGCGTGGGCGTCGGCGTCGAGGTGGCGGACGGGCCGGCGGCCCAGCGCACGGACAACTCGCGCGCGTCGTACTGACCGACCTTGCGACGCTCGGCCCACACGATCACCGTGCGCGTAGCCGGATCGAGTGCCACCGCATAGCGGCCGATCGCAAAGCGCCGCGCGGCGATATTGGTGCGCCACAGCGCGCGCGGACGGCAAATCCACATCACCGCGGCGTACAGCGCGGGCGCGGCCAGCAACCAGCCATTGGTGGCCGCGACCGCCTGTACCGCGCGACGCCAGCCGGCGCTCGCCGCGAATGCACCGACCGACCAGACAGCAAACAGAAAACCCAGGAAAGCAAACAGCCGCAGCGCCTGCCGCAGCCATTGCGGCAGCGGATGAAACGGACGCTCGGCCACGGCGCGCGCGCCGGGCAGGAAAATCAGCAGGAACAGGAACACGAGGTTGATGCAGGCCCACGGCGACGACACCATCGCGGACAACGACGCGCCGAGATCCATTTGCGCCATCGAAAACAGCCAGCGAGCGATGAGCACGAGACCGATGGCGCGCAACGCGAAAATCGTTCCGGCGCCGGGCGCGGCATTCGCACGCGTCTCTTTCGTTCTCGGCAAAGCATCCTCCTGTCGTCGGGGGCGCCGCAGCCCAATTTGCGGCACGGCCATTATAGGGATAATACGAAGACGGCTCATACTTGCCGCCCGCAAAACGATACTTTCTGACGCTCACACGCAAAAACGCGGCGCGCATGCAACAACGCCCCGCGGTCAAAAGCCCGCGGGGCGTTGCTGAAGGCTGCCGGGATCCGTCAAGCGACCCCGAACAACCCGTGTACTGCTTTATCTATGCCGCATTAGCTTGCGTTGACTTCGCGCAGCACCGTGCGATGCTTCTGACGCAGCAGCTCTTCATAGGTTGCGACGTAATTCTGCGCCATCACCTTCGACGAGAAACGCGATTCAAACGCGGCACGCACCTTGGCGCGCGGCAGCGTGTGCAGACGCTTGACGGCGGCAACCGCGCTGATTTCATCTTCGACGACAAAGCCCGACACGCCGTTTTCGATCACTTCCGGCACCGAACCACGGTTGAACGCGACGACCGGCGTGCCGCAAGCCATCGCTTCGATCATCACCAGACCGAACGGCTCCGGCCAGTCGATCGGGAACACCAGTGCATGCGCGTTGCCGAGAAACTCACGCTTTTGGGCTTCGCCGATTTCGCCGATGTATTCGACGTGCGGCAGCGCCATCAACGGCTTGATCACTTCTTCGTAATAGGCACGGTCGGCCTTGTCGATCTTGGCGGCGACCTTGAGCTTCATGCCTGCCTGGCCGGCGATGCGGATCGCGCGGTCGAGACCCTTCTCCGGCGAGACGCGGCCGAGGAATGCGAGGTAGCCCGGCTCGACGTTCTTGATGGGCGTGAGCACGTTTTCCGGCAGACCGTGATAAACGGTTTGCAGCCAGTTCGCCTGTTGCAGCGGGATACGCTGGTTGTCCGAAATCGACACCACCGGCACGTCGCTGAACGTATTGAAGATCGGTTGCAGTTCCGGCAGATCGAGACGGCCGTGCAGCGTGGTCAGGAACGGCACCGGCTGACGCGCGAACAGCGAGAACGGGTAGTAATCGATATGGAAATGCAGCACGTCGAATTCGTCCGCGCGGCGGCGCACTTCTTCGAGCAGCAGCATGTGCGGCGCCATCACGTCGCGAATGGTAGGGTCGAGGCGCAGCGCCTGCGGCCAGAAAGCTTCGAGTTTCGCCGAGGTTTGCGAATCGCCGCTCGCGAAGAGCGTGACGTCATGACCCAGTTCGACCAGCGCTTCGGTCAGGTTGGACACCACGCGTTCCGTACCGCCATACAGCTTGGGAGGAACCGCCTCGTGTAACGGAGCGATTTGAGCGATTCGCATAATGAAAAACTCCTCGTAAAAAATCAGGCAAAGGTACTGCGTTTGGAAAAGCGACTCGCTTGCTCGCCAGGGCAGTCTGGCCGGTCGTGCCGGCGCGGGCCTGATTCTTTCGAGAAATCCTGCGATGGATCGCTTGGGTAAAGAGCCCAGACCGATGTCGTCACAGTCTGCGCTTGTGCCGGTAAACGCACACATGGCACCTACGTTGACAAACTGTCAGATATTTCGCTGAGCCAACCGGGATGCATTATCAGTGCCGGATATTGTGCTGCGGCACAACATTTCAAAGTCTTTACGTTGTTACAAAGGGGAAACACTTTGCAAACCCTTGTTTTATAAGACAGTTCTACAGTAGCAACTGGCTTGCAACGCGAAACTTGATGGCGGCGTCTGTAAGCCTCTGCATCAACCTTGCAGGCAAGCGTTGAAGAAATGCCCGGTCTACGCTGTATGCAACTTGTAATTGTATCCCGAATTTGTTCGCGAACCGCGTGAACCACAGGCCCGTTGCGGGGCCGAGCCACAGCAGGTCGCGGCGCCCTATCGCGAAATCAGTCGCGTCATCGCCCGGATTACCCAGGGCGCAATCGCTTTTGCGTGTTTACAATGCGAAGCATCGGCTTCGCGGCGAACTTGCTTTCGCCGTGGCCCGTGCTTTGCATGCACAATCCGACACACACTCCGGCCACACGATCAATTGGAACATTTAACCATCGCCCAGCGTAACGCCCTGAACGCAAAGCTCGCGAGCTACGCGCACAGGCCGCTTGCGTTTCTCTTCCGCTTTATCCGCCGCCACCCGCTCGCCCATGCGATCGTTTTGTGCAGCGTGTTTGCGGCCGTGGGCTGTGCGCTCGCTTCGCAATACGCAATCAAGCATCTGATCGACGTGCTTGGCGAAGGCCGCCATCATCCCGGTCCGCTGTGGGGCGCGTTCGCCATCCTGGTCGGCCTGATCGCCGCCGACAACCTGCTGTGGCGGGTCGGCGGCTGGGTCGCCGCGCATACGTTCGTCGCCGTCACCGGCGACTTGCGGCGCGACCTGTTCTCGTATCTGTCCGGCCACTCGCCTTCCTATTACTCGGAGAAGCAGCCGGGTATGCTCGCGAGCCGCATCACGGCTACCTCGAACGCGGTCTACACCGCCGAAAACACTACCGCGTGGAACGTGCTGCCGCCGTGCATCGCGGTGCTCGGTGCGATCGTGATGATCACCGCGGTGAATCCGCTGATGGCCTGCGGTTTGATGCTGTGCTCGGCCATTTTGTCGGTCGTCCTTTACAAACTTGCCGGGCGCGGTTCGGCGCGTCATCACCATTTCGCGACCAAAGCGGCTTCGGTGGACGGCGAACTGGTCGACGTGATCAGCAACATGGGCCTCGTGCGCGCGTTCGGCATGACCTTCCGCGAGCAGCAGCGCTTCGGCGCCACGGTCAAGGCGGAAATGGACGCCCGCCAGCAAAGCCTGCTGTATCTGGAAAAGCTGCGCCTGCTGCACGCGGTGATCACTGCGCTGCTGTCCGCCGGCCTGTTGGGTTGGGCGTTGTGGCTGTGGGATCAAGGCAAGGCGACCTCCGGCGACATCGTGCTGGTCAGCTCGCTCGGCTTCACGATTCTGCACGGCACCCGCGATCTGGCCGTGGCACTAGTCGACGTGACGCAGCACGTTGCGCGGCTCGCCGAAGCGGTGCGCACACTGCTCGAACCGCATGGCATGCCCGACCGCAACGACGCAACCGAACTCGTGCCGCAAGGCGGGCGCATCGATTTCGAATCGGTCACGTTTGCGTACCCGCGCCGCCGGCCGATTCTCGATCACTTCGATCTGCATATCGAACCGGGGCAGCGTGTCGGCCTGATCGGTAAGTCGGGCGCGGGCAAGTCGACCGTGCTGGCTTTGCTGCAACGGTTCTACGAGACCCAGGGCGGCGCGATCAGGATCGACGGTCAGGACATCGCCGCCATCACGCAGGACAGCCTGCGCCACGCGATCGCGCTGGTTCCGCAGGACATCTCGCTGTTCCACCGCTCGGTGTACGAGAACATTGCGTACGGCCGGCCGGAAGCGAGCCGCGACGAAGTGCTGGCCGCGGCGCGTGAAGCCCGTTGCGCCGACTTCATCGAAGCGATGCCGGAAGGCTACGACACGATCGTCGGCGACCGCGGCGTGAAGCTGTCCGGCGGTCAACGCCAGCGGATCGCGATTGCTCGCGCGATCCTGAAAAACGCGCCGATCCTGCTGCTCGACGAAGCGACGTCGGCGCTCGACAGCTCGTCGGAAGAAGCAATCCAGAAGGCGCTCGACCGGTTGATGGTCGGCCGCACCGTCGTGGCGATCGCGCACCGCCTGTCGACGCTGAACAACTTCGACCGGATCATCGTGATGAGCGCCGGCAAGGTGATCGACGACGGCAGTCCCGAAGAGCTGCGCCAGCGTCCGGGCCTGTACCGCGATCTGCTGTCGAAGCAGTATGGCAAGGGCGCGACGCTGCATATCGGCGGCAATAAGGTCGACGAACAGCACGTGGTCTGAGTTATACGAGCGAGCGCCTTGAACGCTCGCATGCAAAAAAAGCCGCTCAAGTTCAACTGAGCGGCTTTTTTTCGTCCAATACCGGATAACGCGTCGACACGCGCTACCCGGCCGCAGTCTCGCGCGCCGTCTTCTTCCCCGATCCCGCGCGCACCTTCACGGTCCTGGTGCTCTTTGCACCATGCATGCTCTGCAAGTCGCGCATGAAGTTGTCGCGCCACACCGACACATTGTTCTCGCGCAGTTGCGCCATCATGTCGCGATGCCGCGCCTGACGCTCCGCGAGCGGCATCTCCAGCGCCTTCGCGAGCGCCTCGGCCATCCCGTCGATATCGACCGGATTGACGATCAGCGCACCGTCCAGTTCCTGCGCCGCGCCGGCAAATCGCGACAGCACCAGCACGCCGGGATTCTCGGGATCCTGCGCGGACACATACTCCTTCGCGACGAGGTTCATCCCATCGCGCAACGGCGTCACATAGCCGACATGCGCGGTGCGAAACAGCGCGGCCAGCACCGAGCGCTCGTACTGCTTGTGGATGTACAGAATCGGCGTCCAGTCCAGCTCGGCGAAACGACCGTTGATGCGCCCCGACTCGCCTTCCAGTTGCAGGCGGATGTCCTGATACGCGTGCATGTCGGCCCGCGTGGGCGGCGCAATCTGCAGGAACGAGACCTTGTTGCGCTGCGCGGTCCAATGCTCGAGCAGCCGTTCGAACGCACGAAAACGCTCGACGAGACCCTTCGAATAATCAAGCCGGTCGACGCTCATGATCAGCTTGCGTGAGTGCAGCGTCGCTTTCATCGTGCGCACCGGCTTGCCGCGCTCGCCCGCTTTCGCGAGTTCGGCGATCTCGTCCGGATAGACGCCGATCGGATACGCGGCCGCGCGCAGCGTGCGGCCGAATGCGTGGACCGTCAGCGGCCCGCTGGCCGACACGTCGACCGACCCGTTACCCTCATTGACGATGTAGTCGCAGAACGCGCGCAAATCGGGCGCAGTCTGGAAACCGAGCAGATCGAACGAGCACAGCGCTTCGACCAGTTCGCGATGCGGCGGCACCGCGAGCAACACCTGCGAGGCCGGAAACGGAATGTGCAGAAAGAAGCCGATGCGATTCTTCACGCCCGCCGCGCGCAACGCTTGCGCGAACGGAATCAGGTGATAGTCGTGGACCCAGATCACATCGTCTTCGCGCAACAGCGGCACGAGTTGCTGCGCGAGCCATGCGTTGACGCGGCAGTAGCCTTCGAAGTCGTGCCGGTCGTATTGCAGCAGATCCGCGCGATAGTGGAAGGCCGGCCAGAGCGTCGCATTCGAAAAACCACGGTAGTACTGATCGTAGTCGCGCCGCATCAGCGCGATGGTCGCGAACGTGACCGGCCCGCGTTCTTCGAGCTTGATCTGCGGCTGGCCGGAGGTGAGCACGTCGCCGCTCCAGCCGAACCACATGCCGCCGGTTTCCTTCAGCGCGTCGTACACGCCGACCGCGAGACCGCCCGCCGCCGGGCCGCCCTCGGAAATCGGCGCCACCCGGTTCGATACGATGATGAGTCGACTCATGAAACGCGCGCCCCGATCCAATACGACGTTATGTACGTTAAGCGATATGCCGGCACGCTCATCATGCTCCGCGCGCCGCCGCGACGATCGACTCCAGCCAGTCGAGCAACGCCGTGACCGACTCGACGCGCGTCTGCGCGAGCGTGTCGCCCGCGCCGACCTTGATCGACAAACCGCCGCGTTCGTTGACGACGGCAAAGCCTTTCTCGTCGGTGAGATCGTCGCCGGCAAATACCGGGCGGCGACCGACGAACGGCGGTTCGTCGAGAAACGCGCGCACCGCGCGGCCTTTGTCGACGTCCTTCGGTTTAATTTCGTAGACCATCTTGCCGGGCTGCAACACGTACGAGCCGGCGTAATCGGCCACTAGCCGCTCGGTCGCCTTACGCGCCAGCGCTTCGCGATCGGGCGCGTTGCGATAGTGCAAGGCCAGCGCCGCGCCCTTGATTTCGAGCAGCATGCCGGGGTTTTCGTTGACGACCTGCGCGAGCACCTGCTCCATGCGCAACAGGCGTTCGTCGTGAAAACCGATGCGCTGCGTATCGCCGTTCGAATCGCGCCGCTCGGCGCCATGCAAGCCGGCGATCGGCAGATCGGGCATCGCGAGGAAACCGTCGATGCTGTCGATGCCGCGGCCGGACACCACCGCGACCGCGCCGTTCGTCAGGCGCCGCAGTTCGGCGAGCAGATCGATGACGCGCGGTTCCACCCGCACGCCGTCCGGCGTGGACGCGAGTTCGACGAGCGTGCCGTCGAAGTCGAAGAAAAATGCGGTCTCGCCTGGAGACAGAACAGCCGGAAGTGCTTGCATCGGTTAGTTTTGCCTTTCAGCCTCGTGCGGCCGGAAAAGTGTGCGCATCTTACCGCGCATCGATCAATTTTTCGAGAAAGTAAGCTGGGACTCAAGCCCGGCCTGGCGGCGCAGACCGATGACGTCCGACATAGCGCGCAACAACCGGGGCGTCCGGTCTGCTCGCGCTTTTAGCGATCTGCGTCATATTGCCCCGCAAACCGCGCGCCCAGCGGTCCAAACGCGACGTAGACGGCGCTTTTGCGATACAGTCGCTGCCACGCGGACCATTCCGGTCAGGAGCATGTTTGCACACGCCGGCGGCCGCGCGCTTCGTGCGAAAGGCGCGGCGTTCGTTCCTAAGCAACGCCGCGTGCCGCTCCTCAATCGAGTCATTGATACCTGCTTTGTTCCCCGAACGCCTATCCCGACGCCGGCAGCCGAACTTCGCAACGCTCCGCAACGGGCGCGCCGCGCGCATGGTCGAGCGGATGGCGCTGGGAGCCGTGCTGAGCGCACTGGCAATGCTGGCGGGCTGCACGCATCGAACCGAGTCCTGGCAGTTGACCGACGTCACCGGCCACCTCCCCGACCTCGACTTCAAACTGACCGCCGACGACGGCCGACCAGTGACCGGCGACACCTTCAAGGGCCGCACATCGCTCGTCTACTTCGGCTACACGCATTGCCCGGATGTCTGCCCCGAAACCATGGGCAGACTGATGCAGGTGCTCGCCAAGCTCGGCCCGGACGCACAGAAGGTGCGCATCCTGTTCATTACCGTCGACCCGGCGCGCGACACGCCACAGGCACTGCACGAGTATGTCGGCGCATTCGACGCGGAACACGCCGAAGGCCTGAGCGGCACTGACCGGCAGATCGAGTCGCTCGCGAGGCGCTATCGCGTCGCCTATCAGATGGAAAAGCGCGACCCGCGCGGCAACTACGAAGTCACGCACAGCTCCGCCGTCTACGTGTTCGATCAGCAAGGTCACGCACGCCTGATGGCCACCGATCGCGACACCCCCGATACGATCGCGCAAGACCTGCGTCGTATCATCAACGACCCTTCCTGACCTACCCTGGCCTACACATGTCGATCAAAACCAGAACGTTCGCTGCACTGAGCTCCGCCGTTGCCCTCTCGTTTTCGTTTGCACTCGCGTCGCCTGCGCACGCCGCCGACGCCAAGGCGATCAGCGTCAAGGACGCATGGGTGCGCTGGCTGCCGGGCAACCTGCCGGCCGCCGGTTACGTCACGTTAGTGAACGCCGGCGACAAGCCGGTCGATCTCGTCGATATTTCGAGCAAGGACTATGGCGATGCGATGCTGCATCAAACCGTGTCGAGCGGATCGTCGCAGAAGATGGTGATGGTCGACAAACTGACCGTGCCCGCGCATGGCCAGGTCGCGATCGCGCCGGGCGGCTATCACGTGATGCTCGAAGACGCGAAGCACAAGATCGCGCCAGGCGACACTGTGCATCTGACGCTGAAGTTCTCCGACGGCGAGACGCTCGACGCGCCGTTCGCCGTCAAGCCGCCCGCTCAGACCAAGTAACGCGCGGCACTGCGGACCAGGAAGTCAGGCCGAACGCATCCATACATGCGGAATGCCGTCTTCTTCGTGAATTTCCGAGACAGGCGCGAAGCCGAACGCGCCGTAGAAGCGTTGCAGATGGGCTTGCGCATGCAGACGGATCGGCGTGCCGGGCCACTGCGCGCGGATGTGCTCGAGCGAACGTTCGAGCATCGTGTTACCCAGACCGAAGCCGCGAAACTCCACGGTGGTCAGCACGCGGCCGATGCGGATATCGGTGTCGTCCGTATCCGGCAGCAGCACGCGCAGATAGCCCGCGAGCGGCGCGTGCTTGCCGCTTGAATCGGTTCGAGGACCCAAGGCGAGCAGATGCCAGGCGTCGAGGTCGAGCCCGTCGATATCGCCATACACGCAATTCTGTTCGACGACGAACACCGCGCTGCGCGCGGCCAGCATTGCATAGACTTCGGTGGGGGTGAGGTCGTCGAAGGCTTTCCAACGCCATTCGAGTTGGGCCAGCCGCGGGGCGGCCGTGTGCTGCGTTTCAGTCATGAGGGAGCTTCTAAAGAGGCGCGCCTGTTTGAACGGCGGCGATGCGGAATTATGCCGCATCCGCCATGCTCGACAGTGCTAAACGCCATGCACGCCGCGCGCCTTCGACGCCTGCTTGTGGCGGTCGAAGCGCTCTTCCGCTGAGGTGTCGAGGATATTCAGCGCACGCAATGTGTGGAGACGGGCGCTTTCGTTACTGGGCGTCGGTGGGATTCAGCCCTTTGCATGGAGTTCCGCTGCGATCGTGTCCCGGCAGCCGCGTCAGGAAAGCGTTTCAAGCTGAACACACGCCGTGCGCGTGTTCAGGCAAAATCCGCCAGACGCTTACACAACCGGCTCGACGCTCGCCCCGAGGCAATCGATCAGATTCTCCGGCCCACACAAATGCAACGCGCCGACAACGACCAGCGTCCGCTCCGGCCGTACGAGCAACGCCTTCAGGCGCGCCGCCCATGCGCGGTTGCGCGCGTCGAGGATTGCGGTGCGGATGCCGGGCAGATTGAACATCGGCGATTCGACGGCGATCCGGTGTACCGCTTGCAGATCGCCCAGCAGCCAGGCGTCGTGCATCCGTTCGAGCGTGCGCTGCGGCTCGCTGGTATCCGACATCAGCAATGCGAGCGCGGCGCTAACGGCTTCGAGCGGAATCGACTCCAGCGAGTCCGCCACGTGCTGCGCGGTTTCCAGATACTGAAACGGTTTGCCCTGTGCGAGCGCCGAGCGCATGAGACGCGGCTCGACGCCTTCGACAACCTGCTGGAAGAGCGTCGGCGCGACGATCAGCGCGGCCCACGGGCGTAGTGCAGATAGCGGCGCTAATGGGCCGTCTGTCGGCCACACGGTTTGCAGCCGCTGCCACGCATCGGCGGAAAGCAACGAAGACAGCGGCTCGGCCGTCTTTGCCGATTGCGTTTTCAGAAACGGCAGGATTGTCGGCGGATCGGATTCGAAGACCAACGCTTCGGCCCAGTCGTAGGCTTCGGCGATCCAGGGCGGTGTTCGGCGGCTCGTCGCCGGGAACAGATGCATCGAGCCGAGCAGGCGAACCTGCGTGCCGGTGAGTTGTAGATACATGCGGCCTCGGTGTGGGCATTGACCCGCGCATTGTGCCGCACGCGCGTCACGATGACGGCGGCGCATAAAAGAAAAGCCCCGACGAATCGGGGCTTTTCTTTACATCAACTTCTGGAGGCGCGAGCCGGAGTCGAACCGGCCTAAACGGCTTTGCAGGCCGTCGATATTCATTTTAAATCAATAATATACTTATATTAACCACACGATCCAACCACTCTGGCACATGCGGCCAACCGTGTTGAACACCCGGTGTCGCACCGTGAACGATGCTTGACGTCAGCGTGGTCCGAACGACTTCGCGATAACGGCGATCGCCTTGGCGCGCAGGACGTCTGCCGATAGATCTTCCAAGCTGTAATCCCCGCCATCTGGACCACTTTGCATCCCGCCCCCAGGAAAGGTGATGACGGAATGAAACTTTACCTTGCGGCTGTAAGGATCGGCATTGACGGTGAACTGCGGGTGATCGGATCGTGCCCCGTGACGCCCTCCAGTGCCGGCCGGATACACGTGCAACGTAATTCCGATCCGTGTGCGAGAAGCATCGGTCGGCGGATCGTTCATCACGACCTCAAACTCATGTCCGCGCTGGTGCAGCCGGTTACCGATTTCCTCAAACACCGGATGAGCAGTGATCGAACGGAAATTTGAAAACTCGGCAATAAAAGCATCCTCCTCCGCCTGCCTCTGTTCTGCCGCTGACCGAACCTTGACTTGCCGGTCATCGTAAGCGTCCAAAGCGGCATCGAGTTGTTCGAATGGGTCCACGTGCTTGCTCCTAGCGATTTGTCGGACGGATGCATGTAGCGTATCTTATTTTCTCAGCACCCCGCCATAATCAAAGTACGAAAAACTCGTTCGACCAAAATACTGTATGTCTAGACAGTGTTTTGCCGAGATGCAGTATGGAGCTTCCCACCTTTCAATACCATAGTTCAGGGCGTGGAATGACGGCGAGGCCCGTCATATATGGATTGTTACCATTGCTGTAGCAAATCTGTAGCACACGAAAATTCCCCTCTTAGCTCATTGCGCAGACTATCGAGCAGCCTCGGCTCGCACGCACTCATCCGGCGCCCCGCTGTTTGCGAAAACATACATTCACGAGCTTCAGCAGCTGTTCGCTTTGGGGCTTGTTTTCCAGCGCAGTATGATTGCCACTAAATAATTGATCTGGGGTGCCGGCGTGAATACAAAGGGCTCGTTCTGGGGATCCCCAAAGTGGAATGGCGTCGCTGCAATAGCGACCTTGATTGGCCTTGTGATCGCAGCAGTAGCTCTTTGGGTCAGCGTTCAGCAAACCACGCCGACAGTTTCCACGGGAGTTGTCAAGATCCAGCGGATTCTCGCGTCAAGTGCCTTGCCACCTGAATATTTTTCTGGCGCCGACGGTCCATCGGCCACGTTATCGATCGGTGGTATATCAGCGGCCCCAGGACACCTGCAACTCAGGTTCTATACAGTTCAAAACCTCTCGGGGCGGCATATCACTGCATCCGACTTCGATGCCCCGATAACAGTGCGAGCCTTGGGTGGAAGGAAAATAGCCAAGGTCGAGGTTACACCCCCCGCTAACAGGCCGCCGATAATTGTGCAACTGAACGCGGATGCCGCAGTGATCCCGCCCATGCTGCTAAATGTGGGCGAAACAACACTCATCCGAGTGCTTTTACA
>NZ_JAQQBV010000005.1:0-284180 GCF_046030735.1 Paraburkholderia xenovorans | reverse complement strand
TTGTTGCAGCAGACCCCGAAAGGCCCACCGCCGCATCGCGCATCAAGCGCCCACACTTATCGGCTGTTAATTTTTAAAGATCATTCGCTTGGAAGCTCTGCTTTCTTCGCGTCCGTCATCAAACGGGAGGCGAATTATGCGATGCGGCACGCACCCCGTCAACCCCAATTGCGCAATTATTTTTTCGTCGTCGATACGGCGATCGCATACGCTCTGTGCGAGATGCACGCACCGCGTGAAGATGTACTCGAAACGCCGAACGCATCTTCACGCCACAACATCACTCAAGTACTAGCGCAAGTTAGTCCGCGCGAGTTCGACAATTTCGTCGCCGCGTCCGTTGAGAATCGCCCGCATCATGTAGAGACTGAAACCCTTTGCCTGCGCGATCTCGATTGTCGGCGGCATGGCGAGTTCGTGCTTCGACGTAACGACGTCGACGAGCGCCGGGCCCGGATGATCGAAAGCCTGTTTGAGCGCACCCGCCACATCTTCCGATTCTTCGACGCGAATGCCGAAGATCCCCGCTCCCTTCGCAATTGCCGCGAAATCGGTTTTCGCGAGATCGACATTCGTGTCGATGTAACCGGCCGCCTTCAACTCCATCGACACGAAACCCAGCAGGCTGTTGTTGAACACCACTACCTTGATCGGCAGGTCGAGCTGCCGCGCGGTGAGCAAATCGCCGAGCAGCATCGAGAGCCCGCCGTCGCCGGACAAAGACACGACCTGTCGCTTCGGATGCGCGCCTTGTGCGCCGAGCGCCTGTGGCATCGCGTTGGCCATCGAGCCGTGATTGAACGAGCCGTGCAGCTGACGCTTGCCGTTCATGGTCAGATAACGCGCGGCCCAGACGGTCGGTGTGCCGACGTCGGCAGTAAAGATCGCGTCGTCACTCGCGACCTCGTCGATCATCTTCGCCAGATATTGCGGATGGATCGGGCGCCCAGCGCCGGCTGGCGTCGCAAGATCGTCGAGCCCCTTGCGGGCCGATGCATAGTGCTTGCGCGCATTGTCGATGAAACTGCGGTTCGTTTTGCGCTGGAGCTTAGGCAGCGTCGCGGCGACGGTCTCTTTAACGGTACCGACCAGACCCAGCGCGAGCGGCGCGCGATGACCGAGTTGCGAGCCCTTCCAGTCGATCTGGATGATCTTCGCGTCAGCCGGATAGAACGGACGATACGGAAAATCGCAGCCCAGCAATAACAGCGTGTCGCACGACATCATCGCGTGATAGCCCGAGCTGAAGCCGATCAGGCCGGTCATCCCGACGTCGTATGGATTGTCGTATTCGATGAACTGTTTGCCGCGCAACGCGTGAACCACCGGCGCGCCGAGCGTATCGGCGAGCGCGACCACTTCGTCGTGCGCGCCTTGCGTGCCGCTGCCGCACATGATCGTGATCGCGTCGGACGCATTCAACAATGCCGCGAGTCGATCGAGGTCTGCTTCGGCGGGCAAAATCCTCGGTGGCGCGCTTTCTGTCCATGCGGGCGCTTCCTTCGGACCTTCGCTCAACGCCACGTCGCCCGGCAACACGATCACGGCGACGCCGCGCTCCTCGATCGCAGTGCGCATCGCGCGCGCGAGCACGCGCGGAAACTGCGAGGCGGAGGACACCACCTCGACATAATGGCTGCATTCCTTGAAGAGCTCCTGCGGATGCGTTTCCTGAAAGTACCCGAGGCCGATTTCCGTCGACGGAATGTGCGCCGCGATCGCGAGCACCGGCTGGTGATTGCGATGGCAATCGAACAAGCCGTTGATCAGATGCAGATTCCCCGGACCGCAACTGCCCGCGCACACCGCGAGACGACCGCTCGAAGCCGCATCAGCGCCGGCCGCAAAAGCGGCCGCTTCTTCGTGACGGGTATGCATCCAGCGAATCGAGCCGATCTGGTCGAGGCTGTAGGCAAGCCCGTTCAGACTGTCGCCCGTCACGCCCCAGATCCGCTCGACACCCGCTGCGGCGAGTGTGCCGGCGAGGTAATCGGCAATAGTTTTGCTGGCCATGCTTGACTCCTTGTCTGAAAACATCTTTAAGAAGGCGACTCCGGTCGATCGAAGCTGATTGAAAGACATCGGACCGATGCCGATGTACCGCATCACAGCCACCTGTACGACACGAACCTCTGCCGCGAAGTTCTATCAATCTGCGGCAATCCGCGGTCTTTAAAACTTCGGCATCCGTATGAAAATCGAATCAACGGTCTGTCGTGATTCACGTCGATCCCATGTTGTAGACGAACGACATACAGGGCGAACCCCAATCACCCTTTATTTTTTGAAGACAATATTATTGCGCCCAGGCCAAAAGCCACGCATGAACCGTAAAGTCTTATAGGCCTGCGGTTTGCCCGATAACTACACACGGGGAAAAACTCTGTGAAGAAAACCATCCGCGCCATCGGCGGCGCAATCATCGCCATTGCGGCGCAGTCCGCTTTCGCGCAAAGCTCGGTCACACTGTACGGCATCGTCGACACGAGCGTGCGCTACCTCACCAACGCCAACGCAAACAACGACAGCCAGGTGGCAATGGGCATCGGCCCGATCACCGGCAGCCGCTGGGGCCTGAAGGGTTCCGAAGACCTGGGCGGCGGTCTGTCCGCCGTATTCCGGCTTGAAAACGGCTTCAATCTGTGGAACGGGCAGTTCGCAAGCTCGAATACGCTCTTCAACCGGATGGCCTATGTCGGCGTATCGAGCAACCAGTACGGCACGTTGACGTTCGGTCGCCAGAACACGCCGCTGTTCGATCAGCTCGGCAACGTCTACGATCCGCTGACCGTGGGCAACTACGATCAGGACGGCTGGCTGCCGGGCGCGCTCGGCTACGGCCTGCGTCAGAACAACTCCGTCAAGTACAACGGCCAGTTCGGCGGCGTGAACGTGGAAGCCATGTACGGCTTCGGCGGCGTGGCAGGCAGCACCGGCGCAAGCAACATGTACGGCTTGACCGCGTCGTACACGTACGCCGGCCTGTCTCTCGATGCCGGCTTCCAGCAGAACAGCGACCTGCATAACAACAAGTTCAATGTCGTGAACGTGAGCGCGGTCTACGCGTTCAGCACGGTCAAGGCATTCGCGGGCTGGTTGCATGCCCAGGACAACACCGGCATGGTCGATCAGTTCATGGCGGCGACGGGCTCGCCGGCGGCGGGTTGGTCGACGCCGGTGACGAACACCAATCGCATCGACGACGGCTTCTATGTCGGCTCCACGTGGCAAGTCACGGCGCCGTTGCTACTGACCGCGGCGGCCTACTACGACCACTCGCGCAATGCGCTCAACGCCGACGGCACCACCCTCGGTCGCGGCGTGCGTTACTCGGGCGTGCTGCTCGCCGAATACTCGCTGTCGAAGCGGACCGAAGTGTACGGAACGGTCGATTTCATCCGCGGTACCGGCGCGGCGAAAGCCGACTTTCCGGGTCGCAACAACCAGACCGGCGTTGCAGTCGGCTTCCGCAACATCTTCTGATCGATGCGGCCCGGTTTGATGCCGGGCCTCGCAATTCGAACCCAACGGCGCGTGCCTCACGGTACGCGCCGTTTTTTATATCGACGCCTGAAACTCGCAGCCGATTGCCGAAGATGCCGAAGAGCGCAGGTGTCGCTAAAGAAGTCACGACAACACAAGACCCGGCCCAAGCTGCGTCACAGCGAATTCCCGGACATGGGCAACAAAAGATTTCAGTAACAACGGCGCGGGCCGTTGAGCAGGCGTCAGCACCGCAAAATCTGTCACGAGCGCGGGTTCGAAACGTCTAAAAACCACACCGGTGCCGCGATAACTCCACGCACTGATCGCGTCTACCACGGCGACTCCCGCGCCCGCTTCCACAAAGGAACAGATCGCGAGCCCCACCTGGCTTTCTATCTGAACATCGAGTTCGATGCCATGCGCCGCAAACAATGCGTCGATTTGCAAGCGCGACGTAACGGTTCGGTGATGCCCAATGAGCCGCTCGCCTGCAAGATCGGCGGGCGTGATCGCTTCCATCGAACATAGCCGGTGTCCCGCGGGCAATGCGCAAACCATTCGCGTAGACAGCAAATGCTCTCCGTGCGAACTGGTGTGGTTCATCGAAAGAACCGCGAAGCCGACGTCGCAGCGCTGCCCCATCACCATGTCCACCACCGTACGGGACGAGTGCACCGCGAGAGACACGTGAGAGTCCGGCTTCGACTTCAGATAATCCGCAATTGCGTGCGGTAGCAAAGACTGCGCGAGCGACGGCGCTCCGGCGATCTGCAACGTGCCTCGACGAAGATTTCGTATGTCGTCCGCCGCACGCGAGATCCGATCGACACCGGCAAGCGATCGCTGCACCTCTTCGAAAAGCGCCTGCCCTTCCATCGTGGGATGCAGACGCCCTTTGACGCGATCGAACAGTTTGAAACCGACCGAGCGTTCGAGATCGGCAACAAGCCGCGTGGTTGCCGGCTGCGAAATATGCAGCATCTCGCTGGCAAGCGTGACCGTCTGATAGAGCATCACCGCCCTGAATGCTTCCAGTTGGCGTACCTTCATATCCGACCTATAACAAAATGCTATCGACAGTGAAATAGAAAGCATTGTACAGCGCACTTTCTACTTCGTAACCTACCGGTAATCCAATGCTATCAGCGCATGGCGCGGTGGATCGGGCCATACCATTCCTGGGTTCAGATCCTTCGGGTTCACCCGGAATGACTCGCGATGAAAGCATGGTCGGTGTTACGTCGCTGGGAGACAAGCGACTTACAGGCAAAAAGGGCTTCATTCAAACGGCGGTGCATGTATGTTCAAGAACACAGTACGTCCACATCGGACAGCGAATGCCTCGCTGCGGGCTACGCGATGAGCACGACCGACATGACGAATACAGCGGAGACGCCCGGATCGAAATCGCACGGTCGCTTGCATCCCGTGTTGATCGCGTTGGCCGTGATCATTGCCGCGGCGCTGCTGACCCACATCATTCCGGCGGGCAAATTTCAACGTGACGGCAAGCACGTCGTTCCCGGCACGTATCAGGTCATACCGAAAGAAACCGGCCTCTCGGCGCTGCTGTCGCCGACGGTTCCCAAAGCCGACGAATCTCCTGCGCATGCCGTTAGCGTAGTGAGTCTGTTTGCGTCGATTCCGTCAGGGTTCGTCGCTCAAGCGCCGTTGATTTTCATGTTGATGTTCGCGGGCGGCACGTTCGGCGTATTGCGCGCCACGGGTGCAATCGACGCCGCGATCGACGACTTGCTGCATATCTCTTCCGGCAACGCGTACGTTCTGGTGGCGGGCGCGACCGTGCTGATTGCATGCGGCGGCACGTTTATGGGGTTCAGTTCCGAATACGTGGCCATCATGCCCATTGTGCTGTCGCTGACGAGGCGCCTTAAGTTTCCGAACCTCGTCGCAGCGGCCATCGTCGTTCTCGGTGCGGACATCGGCTATATCGCTTCCGTCACCAACCCGAATGCACTCGCCGTCGCGCAACCGTTGGCCGGGGTGCCGATTTTCAGCGGCATCCTTCCGAGGCTCGGCATTTTCGTCGTGATGCTGGGACTCGGGCTCGGCTATCTGATGCTCTATCTGCGTCGTCTGCCTAAGGCGGATTACGTGCCCGGCGCAAGACGGCTTACCACGCATCAGATCAGAGTCCTGATCGCGCTGGTGGTTGGCGGAGCGGCGTTAGTGGGCGGCACGAGCGTGTGGTCCTGGCGACACGCCGAACAGGCCGCGGCCTTCCTCGCGTTGAGCCTGTTCATCGCGCTCGCAGGTGGAATGCGGCTGAGCAACGCGGCGGACGCTCTGATCGACGGCATGAAAAGCATGGTTTTGCCGATCACGATGATCGGTCTCGGGGGTGCCGTCGGCGTCATTCTCGAAACCAGCCGGATTCAGGACAGCATCGTGCAGGAGCTGGCCAACGTGATCCAGGGTCAACCTCACGCCGCGGTGACGGCCGGCCTGATGATCTCGGAAATGATGTTCGGGATTCTGATCCACTCCGTTTCCGCGAAGGCCGCCGTCAGCATTCCGATTCTGGCGCCGATCGCGCATCTGTCCGGCGTCAGCGGACAACTCACCGTCACGGCCATGCTGCTCGGCTCAGGATTGATCAACGTGGTATCGCCGACCAACGGTTTGCTATTGGCTTTTCTCGCGACCGCCAAAGTGGATTACGTCGCGTGGATCAAGTTCGTTACGCCGTTATTCATCGTTTTATGCGTTGTCGGCTTTGCGGCGCTTTATCTGTTGACGGCGCTGGGCAGCTAGAACAAGGCGCGCACAAGCGCCCACCCATTCTTCACCTTCTCATCGATGCCGACGCTCCTGTGCGAGCTGTCGTCGGGGGAGTCTTTTTTTCAAAAACGGGATCAGACATCATGGAATCGAAAGTTAGTCGCCGGCTGAAACAGCCTCTTGCGAAAGAAGTGATTCAACACATTTTCCTGCCTCGCCTGAATCGTGAGTTCTTCGCGAATTACGAGCTGCTCAATCAGATCAACCTCGCCCATCTGGTGATGCTCGACGAGCAACGCATTCTCGACAAGGAAGCATCGAAACGGCTCGCCGGAGCATTGCTGAAGATGCAGCAGGATGGCCCGAACGCAGTCGAACTCGATCCGGCACGAGAAGAGGCTTACTTCAACTACGAAGCGCATCTGATGAAGCTGGTAGGGGAAGATCTGGGAGGGCGATTGCATACCGCTCGCAGCCGCAACGACATGGGCGCGACGATAGACCGGATCCGCGCACGCGGTTTCGTGCTGCGGATCGGCACGGCGTTAGCCGACGTCGCCGACGCCGCGTTGTCCCGTGCGGGCGAATTCGCCGACTACGTGATGCCTGGCTATACCCATATGCAGGCCGCTCAGCCGATCACCTACGGCTACTATCTGTCGGCACTCGTGGATGCCTGGTCGCGGGATATCGAGCGCCTGCTGCATGTACTCGACACTGCCGACGGCGCTCCGTTGGGCGCATGCGCATTGGCCGGCACGTCGTTTCCGATCGACCGCGTCTCGACCAGTCAGATGCTGGGATTCAACTACCCGCTGGCGAATTCGCTCGATGGCGTGGCGTCCCGCGACTTCGCGCTCGAATTGAGCGCCACGCTGTCGATCCTGATGATCACCTGCAGCCGGATGGTGCAGGACTTCTACATCTGGTCAACGCCCGAATTCGGCTATCTGTCGTTTCCGGATAGCGTGGCGAGTACCTCGAGCATCATGCCGCAG
Organism: Paraburkholderia xenovorans; assembly: GCF_046030735.1. Lineage (GTDB taxonomy): Bacteria > Pseudomonadota > Gammaproteobacteria > Burkholderiales > Burkholderiaceae > Paraburkholderia > Paraburkholderia xenovorans_A. The sequence goes on along the minus strand of NZ_JAQQBV010000005.1, from coordinate 276,954 downwards.
AAAAAGAATCCGGTCGTACTCGAATTCCTGCGAGGCAAAACGGGCCATCTGATCGGCTTGACGTCGGCCGCATTCACCACCGTCAAATCGACCCACTTCACCCATTCGGGGGACAGTAGCCGCGAAAGCACGAGAACATGCTGGGAGAGCTGCGAAGAAGCACTGAAGGCGCTCGAACTGATGAAGCTGCTCGTACTCGATGTCGAGCCCAATCGCGAACGCATGGTGTCGCGAGCCGCCGAGGATTTTTCGACGGTGACAGACCTCGCGGATTTGCTGGTTCGCAAGGCAAACACGTCGTTTCGCGACGCTCATCACATCATCGGCGCCGTGGTCCGGAATACGCTCGATCAGGGACTGTCGGCCACACACATCACATCGTCGATGATCAATGCAGTGGCAAGCGAGCAGCTAAAACGCGCAATCGATCTCAACGAAGATGAAGTACTCGAGTGCCTCGATCCGGTGCGCAATGTCGCCGCGCGACGGTCTTATGGCGGCCCCGCGCCGAGCCTGGTATCCGCGCGTCTTGAAGTACAGAAGGCGAAGCTGCTGAAACAAAGGCAAGTCATCGCGGCAACGTCCAAACGGCTGCGCGATGCGGAAAATCTGCTGAAGTCTCGCGTCGAGTCGCTGGTTTCCGCCGACGAGCAAGCGTCTGTCTAACCTCCAGTTCCGTCCTGCTCAAAGCGAACAGTAAGGTTTCTTTCAAATGAAATTGATTCTCATTTATAATTAGCCGCAATTTTGCTCGAAACTTTCTGTAACAAGTACCGGAAGAGCCGAAGACGGTCGCCCGACCGTCTTTTCTCGTCCGCTGCTTCCGCCGACCGAGATCAGGGATTACTGGGACCATGTTTTTCGCCGAATGCCGTCGCGTAGAGACCCGCAGCAAACTTACGCCGCTCGCGGCTCTCGCCTTTGTTGCGTTTCTCGGCCAGCCAGGAAGTGCGATAGCAGAGGATGCCCCGGCGCCCAGCGCCGCCCGGTCTTCCGACGATAGCAAGGCCACGGAACTCGAATCGATCGCCGTGTCGGGCGACTGGCTCGGCACGGGGCTCGAGAACAACGTCAAGACCTTTGCCGGCGCACGCACGGTCGTCGACAAAGAGGACATCAAGCAAAGCGGCGCAACGAGCATCGGCGACGTGTTGCGGCGCGTTCCAGGTGTGCAATCCACCGACAACTCCGGCACGGCCGGCAGCGCCGTTTCGCTGAATATCGGCGTGCGCGGTCTCACGGGGCGCTACACGCCGCGCTCGACCGTGCTGCTCGACGGCATTCCGCTTGCGGTCGCGCCGTATGGCCAGCCGCAGTTGTCGTTTGCGCCGATCAGCCTCGGCAACATCGAATCGATCGACGTCGTGCGCAGCGGCGGCGCCGTGCGCTACGGTCCGCAGAACGTGGGCGGCGTGATCAACTTCAAGACCCGCGCGATTCCGGACAAGCCGGGTCTGACCGCCGACGCCTCGGTGCGTGAAAACATCTACACGGCCGGCGGCGGCAGCAATACGCAATACAACACATTCCTCGGCACGCAGCTCGACAACGGCCTGGGGCTCGCGCTGCTGTATTCGGGCATGACGGGCCGCGACTGGCGCGACGGCAGCGACGAGCGCGTGAACGATCTCGCGCTCAAATTCCGCTACGAACTCACGCCGACCTCCGAGTTCTACGGCAAGTTTTCGTACTACGACGTGAAATCGCGCACGCCGGGCGGCCTGACGGTCGCGCAATACAACGCGGACCCGTTCCAGAACACGCGTCCTACCGACTACTGGAGCGGCGAACGCAAGGCCGTCGACGTCGGCTACCTCAACACGATCTCAGCCAACCAGGAGTTCGAGATCCGCGCGTACTTCAACGAGAGCTACCGCACCAGCGCGCTGATCAACGCGGCCGGCACCCAGTTGCAATATCAGCCGCGCAACTACAACACGCTCGGTATCGAGCCGCGTTTCACGCAGCGCTTTTCGCTCGGGCCGCTGCAGAACGACGTCACCGTCGGCTATCGCTACATCCGCGAACGCGGCGACGACAACAGTTACAACCAGACGCTGAAAACCGGCGTAATCAGCCCGACGAGCACGTTCGACAATGCCACCGACGCCCACGCCGCGTACATCGACGACCGGATCGCATTCGGCCGCTGGCGCCTGACGCCGGGCGTGCGATTCGAACACATCGAATCGAGCCGTGTCGACGAAACGCTCAAGCAGACCTACCGGACGAACAACAACAAACCGTTGCCATCGGTCAACCTGTCGTATTTGCTGAACTCGTCGCTGACGCTGTTCACCGACTACAGCACGTCGTTCGGTCCGGTGCAGAATCTGCAACTCAGTTCGCAATCGGCGGCCAATCCGCTGCAGCCGGAACTGGCGAAGACATTCGAAGTCGGCGCTCGCTGGACGAGCAAGCGGATTCACGCGGAAGTCACCGCGTTCAACATGCTGTTCGACAACCAGATCGTGCAGCTTCCGGGCGTCGTGCCGGCGACGTTCCGGAACATCGGCGCAACCCGTCACCAAGGTATCGAAACTGCGATCGACTACGCATTCGCCGAAGACAGCGTGTTGGCCGGCCTCGACGCGTACGCGAATTTCACGTACACGAAGGCGATCCAGAAATCCGGCGCCACGGCCGGCTTCGATGTGCCGTTCTATTCACGCGTGACGGACACGCTCGGCCTGAAGTACGAAACACATGGCTGGACGTTCAACGTATCGAGCACGCATCAGAGCTCGCAGTTTTCCGACGTCGCGAACACCGTGGTGGAAACGCCGAATGCATCGGTTGGCCGGATTCCCGGCTTTCGCGTGTGGGACATGCAGGCCGACTGGAAAATCCCGGGCTGGAAGGGCAGCAGCCTGACGGCAGGCGTGAACAATATCGCGGACAAGCGTTACTACACGCGGAACATCGACGGCAATCCAGGGCGGATGGTGGGCGCGCCGCGCATGGTCTACGTGCAGGGGCATTTCGTTTATTGACGACGCGTCGGGCGGCGCAGGCCCACGCCGCCCGGCTGCCCCGCCCTCCTTACACGTGCTTGCCGAACCACTCGATCTGCTTGTGGACGCTGCTGTCGAAGTGGCGTCCTTCGTATATGTCGTAATGGCCGGCCGCTTCCTCGACGTGTAGTTCTTTCGCGGCCGCCGCTACGGCTTCAAAAAGCGCGACGCCCTGCTCCGGCGGATTCACACCGTCTGCACCGGCGACGACCACCAGCACCGGGCACGCGACGCGCGCCGCATGCTCCTTCGGCTTGTAACCGACCATCTCGCGAACGGTCAGGAACGGAATCTTGATGTCCATCGACGGATAGCGCTGGCGGTTTTCCTCGACGAATGCCTTCGACTGTTCGTCCGTCAGCACCTTCGTAATCGAGACGAACATCTCCTTGCCCGTGTTCAGCTTCTTCTCATGCATGCGTTCGAGCGTGCCGACGAATGCCTGCTTGTCCGCTTCGGTCATGTTGCGCGTAACGACCTGTTCGCCATCGGCAAAGCCAAGCTGGCTGACGACCGCCTTGATCGACGGATCGATCGCGGCGGCAGCCAGTGCGTGACCGCCGCCCAGCGACGTGCCCCACAGTCCGATGCGCGCGGGATCGATGCCCGCCGTGCCCTTCACGAACTCGACGACCGTGCCGATATCCTCGATCTGCATCGACGGGACGAGGCGTCCCCGTTCGCCGCCGCTCGCGCCGAAGCCCCGGTAGTCGAACGTGACGGCCGCATAGCCCGCGGCGACGAAGGCCTCGACGAAGCGCGGAAGCAACAGCTCCTGAATGCCGCAGAACCCGTGGCACAAAATGATGGCGGGCACATTGTCCTGTGTGTCGGGACGATGCACCGTCACCGCGATATCGTTGCTTGTTCGATGTGAAATGGTTGGCATGGAATTGGGAGGTTGGGAGTCGGTCGGCAGAACGATGCCGCGGTGCCAGGCGCGAAGATTCACGCGCGCTGTCGGCCGCCCGAATTCTACCCGCACAAAAAGCGGCGCAGCAGCGCCAAACAACTCACCGGAAAACGAAAGCTCCCATCCTGGGCCAATACGCTAGTGGCTTATCATCCACGGCCGGCCGCCGCCGTTACCCTTCAATCCGGCAGGCGACGATGTCGCGAGCTTGGGCTTCGAACTGCATCCGCAGCCTGGCCCATGACGATGCGGCGCGTGCGAGGCACGCTCGTTGGTCTGATGCGCGACGCGCTGGGTGCTCGCCATCAGCGACAACGCAGGCACGCTGAGCGTACGCTGCGCGAGCTTGCCGCACGACGGGCAGGGCGACGCGGCATCGCGCTCGGAGATTCGGCGCAGTGCGGCGAATACGCCGCACGTGTCGCAGCGATAATCGTAAGTCGGCATGTGATGCTCCTTCAATGAATCGCCCGCGGCTTCATGACGCCGCGGGCATTCCGCTTCAGACGATGTCCAACGACAGCGGCATATCGACATCGCCCTTGATGTGCCTGATCGGGCCGTCGGCACCGGGGCGAATATCGAAATCGAAAATCTGCGTGGGCAACCAGAGCGTCGCGCACGCGTTGGGCACGTCGACCACGCCGCTGATATGCCCTTGCACCGGCGCAGTGCCGAGAATCGAATACGCTTGTGCTCCGGAATAACCGAACTTCTTCAGATATTCGATCGCATTGAGGCACGCCTGACGATACGCGATATGCACGTCGAGATAATGCTGCTTACCGCTTTCGTCGACCGAGATACCTTCGAAAATCAGATAGTCGTTGTAATTCGGCGTGATCGGGCTCGGTCTGAAGATCGGGTTCTTGATGCCGTACTTCGCCATGCCGCCCTTGATGAGTTCGACCTTCATATGAACCCATCCCGCCATCTCGATCGCGCCGCAGAAAGTGATTTCGCCATCGCCCTGGCTGAAGTGAAGATCGCCGACGGAGAGGCCCGCGCCATCCACATACACAGGGAAGTACACCTTCGAACCACGCGACAGGTCCTTGATATCGCAGTTGCCGCCGTGTTCACGCGGCGGCACCGTGCGCGCGCCGTCGGCGGCGGCAGCGGCTTTCGCGTCGCCTGTCAGCTTGCCCATGTGCGCGGTCGCGGCGAACGGCGGATTCGCGAGACCCGGCACGCGGTTCGGATCGGTTGCGATCAATGCGGCTTCCCGTTCGTTCCAGGTCGCGAGCATTTTGGGATCCGGCAGGCAGCCGATCAGCCCCGGATGAATCAGGCCCGCGAAGTTCACGCCGGGAATATGGCGCGAACTCGTGAAGAGACCGTGGAAGTCCCAGATCGATTTTTGTGCATGCGGGAAGTGATCGGTGAGAAAACCGCCGCCGTTCTGCTTCGAGAAGAAGCCGTTAAAGCCCCATTGGCTCTCTGCTTTCGTACCGATGTCGAGCAGATCCACCACCAGCAGATCGCCCGGCTCCGCGCCCTTCACACCGACCGGGCCGGACAGAAAATGCACGATCGACAGGTCGATATCGCGCACGTCGTCCGCGCTGTCGTTGTTCTGAATGAAACCGCCGGTCCAGTCGTAGGTTTCGAGAATGAAGTCGTCGCCGGGATTGACCCAGCACGCCATCGGAATATCCGGGTGCCAGCGGTTGTGAATGTTCTCGTTGTCGTAGGCCGACTGGTTCAGGTCGACCTTGATCAAGGTATCAGCCATTGCAAACTCTCCTTGGTAACCTTAATAAAAGCGCATACGGTCGGCTTAAACCGACAAATACTCGCGGATTTTTGCGGTGTCCACCTGGTCGCGCGCGGTCTCATGCACGAGCCGCCCGCCTTCGATCACGAACAGCCGATCCGCCACATCGAGCGCGAAACTCAGCACCTGCTCGGAGACCACGATCGTGATATCGCGCAGCTTGCGGATCTCGTTCAACGCCTTGGCGATGTCCTTGATGATCGACGGCTGAATGCCTTCGGTCGGCTCGTCGAGCAACAGCACCTTCGGCTGCGTGACGAGCGCGCGCGCTATCGCGAGCTGCTGCTGTTGACCGCCCGACAGATTGCCGCCCTTGCGTCGGCGCATGTCGTAAAGCACAGGAAACAGTGAGTAGATTTCGTCGGGAATGTGTTTGTCGCGCGCGTTTTCCAGACCCGTTTCGATGTTCTCCTCCACCGTCAGCGTGCCGAATATCTGCCGCCCTTGCGGCACATAGGCGATACCCTTCGCCACGCGTCTGAAGCTTTCGTCGCGCGAGACATCCTGTCCGTCCACGCTCACCGCGCCCGCTTTCAGCGGCAGAATGCCCATCAGCGATTTGAACAGCGTGGTCTTGCCCATGCCGTTGCGGCCCATGATCGCCACGGCCTCGTTCTTCGCGGCTGCGAAGCTGATACCGTGCAGCGCCTCGCTCTGCCCGTAACTCACGAATACTTCGTCGACATTCAGCATGCCGGTCTCCTCGATGATTTAATGACCGAGATACACGTCGATCACGCGTGGATCGGATTGCACCTTGTCCATCGGACCTTCCGCGAGAATCTTGCCCTGATGCATCACGGTGACCTTGTGCGCGATCTGTTCGACGAATGCCATGTCGTGCTCGATGACGATCATGGAACGATTCAGGCAGATGCGTTTAAGCAGATCAGCGGTGATCTCGCGCTCGCGTACGCTCATACCCGCAATGGGTTCGTCGAGCATCAGAAGCTCCGGCTCCTGCATGAGCAACATGCCGATTTCGAGCCATTGTTTCTGGCCGTGCGAGAGCAGACCCGCTTCGAGATCGAGCTGCCTGTCGAGGCCGATCTCCTGCGCGACGCTCTTCACGCGGTCGAGCACGTCGTCGGTGCGACGGAACGCGAGCGCACCGAACACGCCACGTCCGCGCGGAAACGACACTTCGAGGTTCTGAAACACGGACAGGTTCTCGTAGATCGACGGCGTCTGAAACTTTCGTCCAATGCCTTTGCGCACGCGCCGATACTCGGGCAGAAGCGTCATCTCTTCATTGCAGAACTTGATGCTGCCTTCGGTCGCACGCGTCTTGCCGCAGATCAGATCGAGCAGCGTCGTCTTGCCCGCGCCGTTCGGTCCGATCACCACACGCAGCTCGCCGCGATCCACATAGAGATTGAGATCGTCGACCGCCTTGAAGCCGTCGAACGAGACGGACAAGCCTTCGACCGCGAGAACGAAATCGGTATTGCTCATCACGCGCCCCTTGCGCCGCGGCGCATGAGCCACGGCTTCACGTGGCTTTCGTAGAGACCGGCAAGGCCGTTCGGGAACGCCATCACCACGCCGATGAAAAGCGCCGCCATCAGAAAGAGCCACAGGTTAGGAAAGCTCTCGGAGAACCACGTCTTGCCGAGATTCACGAGGATCGCGCCATACACTGCGCCGACCAGCGACATGCGGCCGCCCACCGCCGCGTAGATCACCATTTCGATCGACGGCACGATGCCCACGAACGAAGGCGACATGAAACCCACTTGCAGCGTGAACATCGCGCCGCCGATCGCGGCGAGCATTGCCGCCACGCAGAACGCGAAGACCTTGAACATCGCGACGTCGTAACCCGAGAAGCGCACACGGTCTTCCTTGTCGCGCATCGCGAGCAACAGCGTGCCGAGCTTGCTGTGCGTCACGCGCCGGCAGCACAGAATGGCCGCGAGCAACAGCACCGCATTGACGAAGTACAGAATCAGCTTCGCGTGATCGCCGCGAATATCCCAGCCGAGCAGCGTGCGCAAATCGGTAATGCCGTTCACGCCGCCCGTATAACCCTGCTGTCCGATGATCAGCACCGACAGAATCAGCGCGACGGCCTGCGTGATGATCGCGAAGTACACGCCGCCCACACGCCGCTTGAACATGGCGAAGCTGATGATGAATGCGAGCACGCCCGGCACCACGAGCACCGCGAGCATCGAGAACGGCAGCGAGTGAAACGGCTTCCACCACAACGGCAGCGCGGTGAGCTGGTTCCAGTCCATGAAATCGGGAATGCCGGGCGTGGATTGAATCTTCGTGCTGATGGGATCGGACGCTTCGAGCTTCAGGAACATCGCCATGCAATAGCCGCCGAGACCGAAGAACACCCCTTGTCCGAGGCTCAACACGCCGCCATAGCCCCACGCCAGTACGAGGCCCACGGCGACGAACGCATACGTCAGGTACTTGCCCATCAGGTTCAGGCGAAACACGTCGAGCGTGAGCGGAAACACGACGAGTATCACGAGCGCCAGCACGATGAAGCTGCCGTAGCCGCCGCTATGAACGAACGAACGTCGCAGCCAGCCCATGGCGCTGGGCGCTGGCGTGTCGCCCGACGTTTCGGCGGAAGGGTTCATGGTCGTTTCTCCGGGTTGCATCGAATGAATGGACGAATCAGACACGGCGCACCTTCGAAGCAAAAAGTCCTTGAGGCCGCAGCATCAACACGATGACGATGGTGAGCAGCGTCACCACGCGCGCCGACGATCCGGTCAGGAAGAACTCGCTGATCGACTGCATCTGCGCGATGCCGAATGCGGATGCCACCGTGCCCAGCAGACTCGCCGCGCCGCCGAACGTGACGACCAGAAACGAGTCGACGATGTAGAGCGAACCGCTCGTCGGCCCGGTCGAACCGATGGCCGTGAACGCCGCACCCGCGACGCCCGCCATCCCGCAGCCGATCGCGAAGGTCACGCGGTCGGTTTTCTTCGTGTCGATGCCTGCCGCGTTCGCCATCTGACGGTTCGCGACCGTGGCCCGAACCCGCAGCCCCCAGCGCGCGCGATATAACGCGAGCAGCAGGCCGCCCGTCATCAGCACCGCGAGCGACATCACGAACAGGCCATTGATCGGAATGTCGAGACCCGGCTTAGGCGACCACGAGCCCATCAGCCATTCCGGCAGATTCGGGCTGACTTCCTTCGGCCCGAAGGTCGAGCGAAACACCTGCTGCATGCCGAGGCTCAGGCCCCAGGTCGCGAGCAAAGTATCGAGCGGCCGCTTGTAGAGATGGCGAATCAGCAACCACTCCGCGAGCCAGCCGACCGCGAACGCAATCACGAATGCAACGACGATCGCGAGCGGAAAATAGACCGGCCTGAAACCGGGCCACAGATTGTCCGCGAGTTGCGAAAACATGTAGATGGTGTAGGCGCCGATCGTCATGAACTCGCCATGCGCCATGTTGATCACACCCATCTGCCCGAAAATCACCGCGAGCCCGAGGCCCATCAGCAACAGAACGCTGAAGAGACTCAAGCCCGCAAAGCCCTGCATCAGCGTGATGTTGAGAATGTCCGAAGCCGACATGCGTCTCTCCTGGAATGAAAGCCGCTCGCATCGCACGACACGAGCGGTATGAACATGCTTACTGGTAACCCTTCGGGAACGGGTTCGGCTCGATCAGATCCGGCGACTCCGCGACCACCTTGAATTGCCCGTCGGCCTGCGCTTCACCGATACGCGTGCGGCTCCACAAGTGATGGTTCGCGTGGATCTTCACGTAGCCTTCGGGCGCGGTCTTCAACTCGATACCGGGCGAGGCCGCCACGACCTTGTCGACATCGAAGCTGCCGGCCTTTTCGACCGCGGCTTTCCACAACCACGGCCCGAGATACGCCGCCTGCGTCACGTCGCCGATCACGGACTTCGGACCGTATTTCGCCTTGAATGCCGCGACGAATTTTTTGTTGTTGTCGTTGTCGAGCGACTCGAAGTACTTCATCGCCGAATAGAAGCCCGCGACGTTTTCGCCGCCGATGCCGAGCACTTCGTCTTCGGTCACGGAGATGGTCAGCAGGAACTGCTTGTCCGCAGTGATGCCCGCTGCCTTCAACTGCTTGTAGAACGCGACGTTCGAACCGCCGACGATGATCGCGTAGATGCAATCAGGCTTCGCGATCTTGATCTTGTTGATCAGCGAGTTGAAATTGGTCGTGCCGAGCGGGTAGTACTCCTCGCCCACCACCTTGCAGCCCTGCAAGTGCCCTTCGATATGCTTGCGCGCGATCTTGTTCGACGTGCGCGGCCAGATGTAGTCCGAACCGATCAGGAAGAAGCTCTTCGCCTTCTTCGTCTGATTCGCCCAGTTCAGGCCCCAGAGAATCTGCTGCGTCGCTTCCTGACCGGTGTAGAACACGTTCTTCGACTGCTCCAGACCTTCATAGAAAGTCGGGTAATACAAAAGCCCGTTATCGCGCTCGAAAATCGGCAGCACGGCCTTGCGCGAAGCCGACGTCCAGCATCCGAACACCGCGGCAACGTGATCGTTCTCCAGCAGCTTCTTCGACTTCTCGGCGAAGGTCGGCCAGTCGGACGCGCCGTCTTCCTGGATGATCTTGATCTTGCGGCCAAGAATCCCGCCCGCCGCGTTGATCTGTTCGATCGCGAGGCGCTCGGCCTGAATCGAGCCGGTTTCGGAGATCGCCATCGTGCCGGTGGCGGAGTGCAACTGACCCACCGTCACTTCGGTGTCGGTCACGGCGAGCTTCGTCGTGTTCACCTTCGCGGTCGGATACTGCTGCGCCCAGCCGAGCGTCGGCACCGCGAGTGCGGGCGCGGCGGCAAGGCTCATCAGCAGCTTGCGGCGCATGGCCGAAGGCAAAACCTGTTCGGACTGGTCGTTGTGATCGTCGTGCGACATCGGATTCTCCTGTGGTCGTGACCGGTAGACCCGCGCTCGGTCGGCTGGCGGCGTCGTTGTCGGAACGAAATGTAGGGAGCCAATTTGCGCGGTTGAATACGTCGATTGACGTAGGGAGTTCAAAAAAAGCGCTTCATATAATCGGGTCCGACTCGACGCGCCCGCGATCGCATGAATCCCACGATCAGGGAAGAAAGGCCATTCGAATGGAATGCTTTTTGCATGAAGAGCCCCATCCGCCTGGAATTCGCCGACGCCAACTTCCGATGCACCAGAAAGATTCACCCTCTTCTCGTGACGCCGATTCCTCGACCCAAGCCGGGGCGTCGCGCGCTTCAGCGGGCGGCACGCAACGCATCGTGAAGATCCGCCGCGACTACAACGCGTGGGTCGCGGACGAGACGCTGGAGGACTACGCGCTGCGGTTTACGCCGCGCGGCTTTCGGCGCTGGTCGGAACTGCGCGTCGCCAATACGGCGATGGGCGCCGTGTCTTTTCTCGCACTGGAAGCGATCGGCGGCTCGCTGGTCGTCAATTACGGCTTCACCACGGCGGTCTGTGCGATTCTGGCTGCCGCGCTGCTGATCTTTCTGACGGGCCTGCCGATCAGCTATTACGCCGCGCGTTTCGGCGTCGACATGGACTTGCTCACGCGAGGCGCGGGCTTCGGCTATCTCGGCTCGACGCTGACGTCGCTGATCTATGCCGTTTTCACTTTCGTTTTTTTCGCGCTCGAAGCGGCCATCATGTCGCTCGCGCTGGAGTTGTACATCGGCATACCGTTGTCGGTCGCTTATCTGATCAGCGCGCTCGTCATCATTCCGGTGGTGACGTTCGGCATCACGTTTATCAACCGTTTGCAGGGATGGACGCAGCCGTTGTGGATCGTGCTGCTGATCGTGCCGTATGCGGCGGTGCTCTGGCGCGAGCCGCACGCGCTCACGGACTGGTTCACATTCGGCGGTATTGGCGGTGACGGCCGCAAGTTCGATCTGTTCGCGTTCGGTGCCGGTTGCACGGTTGCGTTGTCGCTCATCGCGCAAATCGGCGAGCAAGTGGACTATCTGCGTTTTCTGCCGCCGTGCACCGAGAAGAATCGGGTGCGCTGGTGGGTCGCGCTGATCGCGGCCGGGCCCGGCTGGATCGTGCCCGGCGCGTTGAAGATGCTCGGCGGCGCCTTCCTCGCGTTTCTTGCGATCCAGCACGAGATCGATCCCGCCAAAGCGGTCGAGCCGACGCAGATGTATCTGGTCGCCTATCAATACGTGTTCCGCTCGCCCGAAAGCGCGCTCGCTGCGATGGTGCTGTTCGTCATCGTGTCGCAGATCAAGATCAACGTGACCAATGCGTATGCGGGATCGCTCGCCTGGTCCAACTTCTTTGCTCGTCTCACGCATAGTCACCCGGGGCGTGTGGTGTGGCTCGTGTTCAACGTGCTGATCGCGCTATTGCTCGTCGAGATGGGCGTGTTCGAAGCCATCAGCAAAGTGCTCGCGTTGTATTCGAACGTGGCGATCGCGTGGATCGGCGCGCTCGTCGGCGATCTGGTCATTAACAAGCCGCTCAAACTCAGCCCGTCGTATATCGAGTTCAAGCGCGCGCATCTGTACGACGTGAATCCGGTCGGCATCGGCGCGATGCTGATTGCGTCCGTGGTCGCGGCGCTTTCGCACGCGGGCGTGTTCGGGCCGGTTGCGGAGGCGTTGTCTTCGTTCATCGCGTTGTCGCTGGCGTTCGTGTGCGCGCCGCTCATCGCGATCGCGACGAAAGGACGCTTCTATCTCGCACGCGACGACCGCTCACTCGCGCCCGGCGCGACGCTGCGCTGCGTGATCTGCGAAAACACCTTCGAGCGCGAAGACATGGCGCATTGCCCCGCGTATGCCGGCTCCATCTGCTCGCTATGCTGCTCGCTCGATTCGCGCTGCAACGACTCCTGCAAGCCGCATGCGCGTTTGGGGACGCAGTTGGGGCAATCGGCGCATAAGCTGTTTCCGCGCTTGCAACTCGGCCGTGCGGGGTTGCGCATCACGCAGTATCTCGGCCTGGTGATCGTCGGACTCGGCCTGCTCGGCGGCGTGCTGTCGATGCAGTGGTATCAGAGCGTCAGCGCGCTGTCCGATCTCGACACCATGACGCGTCACGCGCTGCTACATGGCTACGTGGACGTGTTCTTCGCACTCGCGCTGGTCGGCTGTATCGCAGCGTGGTGGCTCGTGCTCGCGAATGAAAACCGCAAGGTCACGCAGGAAGAGCTGCAGCGTCAGGCCGAATTGCTGATGCAGGAAATCGAAGCTCACCAGAAAACCGACGCTGCGCTTCAGCAAGCCAGCGCCGCCGCCGAGGCCGCCAATCGCGCAAAAAGCCGTTACGTCACGGGTTTGAGCCATGAGTTGCGAACGCCGCTCAACAGCATTCTCGGCTACGCGCAATTGCTGTTGCAGGCGTCGGGCGACTTGCCGCCTGCGCGTCGCGAAGCAGTGGCGACGATCTATCGCAGCGGCGAGCATCTGCTTGCCCTGGTGGATGGGTTGCTCGATGTCGCGCGTATCGAATCCGGCAAGCTTCAGTTGAACGTCACCGAAGTGCCGCTGCCGGACTTCAATGCGCAACTCACCGCGATGCTCGAACCGCAAGCCACCGACAAAGGCCTCGCATTCGACTTTCAGACTACCGGGCGCATACCGGAAGTAGTGCGTATCGACGAGAAGCGCGTGCGGCAGATTCTCATCAACCTGATCGGCAATGCGATTCGCTTCACACAGTACGGATCGGTGAAAGTACGCGCGGGCTATGCGTGGGAAACGCTGACGTTCGAAATCGCCGACACGGGTCCGGGCATTCCCGCCGCCGAACTGGAGCGCTTGTTCCTGCCGTTCGAACGCGGCACCGCGGCCCGTGAGCACGACCACGGCGCGGGCCTCGGTCTCACCATCTGCCGTCTGCTGACCGAGCTGATGGGCGGCAGCTTGCAGGTGCAGAGCGAAGTCGGCAAAGGCACGCGTTTCATCGTCAAGCTGTTCGCATCGGAAGTGCGTGCGCCGATGCGCCTCTCGCACGCTCAATTCAATATCAGAGGCTATCTGGGCGAACGGCGCACGGTTCTCGTCGTCGACGACCTCGCCGAGCAGCGCCGCATTATCACGCAGACGCTCGGGCCGCTTGGCGTCGAGATCGTCGAGGTCGCCGACGGCCCGCAAGCGCTGCAATGGCTGGCCACCGGCACGGCCGACCTGATCATGATGGACGTCGCCATGCCGGCCATGGACGGCTTCGAGGCGAGCCGCCTGATTCGCGACAATCATCTGTCGAGCGCGCCGATTCTGATTCTTTCCGCCAACGCGTTTGCCGACGATCGTGAGAAAGGCGCGGCAGCGGGCTGTGACGACTATCTCGCCAAGCCGGTCCATCTTCCGTTGTTGCTCGACAAGATGTCCACGCTGCTCGGATTGGAATGGATCGCGGAGTCGTCCGCACCTTCCGATGACGTGTCGATTTCGCCGCAAGCGCTCACCGCGCTGCCCGCTTCCGTGCTCGACAATCTGCGCTCGACGCTGGATCTGGGCTACATGCAGGGCTTTATCGAACAACTGGACGCTGCTGAGCACCAGGCGCCGGAACTCGCCGCACTGCTCGATCCGCTGCGCGCGCTGGCGCGGCGGTTCAGACTCTCCGAACTCGCGCGCGTGCTGGCGCCATTGCAGGCGACCGATCCCAATGCATGACGATTTTCAAGTTTCCTGCGACGCGACGAGTCTGCCCGAGCTTCCCGACGGACGCACGGTCGTGCTGATCGTCGACGACACCCCGGACAATCTCGCGCTGCTCTCCGATACGTTGATCGATGCCGGTTATGCGGTGCTCGTCGCACTGGACGGGCAATCGGCATTGCAACGTCTCGCGCGCGTCACACCCGATGTCGTGCTGCTCGACGCGCTGATGCCCGGCATGGATGGCTTCGAGACATGCAGGCATATCAAGGCCGATCCGCGCAATCGCCATCTACCGGTGATCTTCATGACCGCGTTGACGGAAAGCGAGCATGTGGTGCACGGCTTTCGCGTCGGCGGCATCGACTATGTGCTGAAACCGGTCAAGCCCAGCGAAGTCGTCGCGCGCATCGCCGCCCATGTGCAGCGCTCGCGGCAACAACGGCATATGGACATGGCGCTGGAGATCGGCATGCGCGCGGCGCTGATCGTCGCGGAAGACGGCACGATACGATGGCTGAGCGAACTGGCTCGCGAGCGGCTCGCGCGTTATACGACGGATACGCTCATCGACTCGGCGCTGCCTGGCGTGCTGCATCAGTGGTTTTCGAGCTGGAGCGACGCAGGCTGCGATCTGCAGGCCAGCTTCGATACTGTCGAAGGCAGCATCCGTCACAGCGTTCGTGTGCTGGGCCGCGCCGCGCAAGGCGACTGGCTTCTCGTGCTCGACGAATACAACGACGCTACGCAAGCGACCAGCCTGATCGCCCGCTTCGGCCTGACAAACCGCGAGGCCGAAGTGTTGTTGTGGCTTTCACGCGGAAAGACCAATCGCGATATCGGCGAGATCCTCGGCATGGCCGCGCGCACGGTGAACAAACATCTGGAGCATGTGTTCATCAAACTTAACGTCGAGACCCGAGCGGCGGCGGCTGCTGCTGCGGTCAAAGTTAATGCTCAAAAGTTTGGGTAAACGAAAGCGCGCTCAAGAAGCGGCTTGGGCAGAACGCCCGGGGAAGTTTTGTTGAAACAGCAGATGGTGGGCCGGGTCGGAGTCGAACCGACGGTGTCCTTTCGGAGGCGGATTATGAGTCCGCTGCCTGCAACCAGCACGGCGTCCGGCCCAAGATGGAAAAGGCCCGTTATGAGAGTCGGGCCTTTTCGCTGATTGGCCGACATACTACACGAAAAAGGGGCCTCCGCAACCGCTTCGCTTGCGCAAAACGACCGGGAGGCCCCTTCAAACTGCAACATCATTTGCTACGACCCGCGTGCGTGAATCAATTCCCTTCGAGGAACGATTTCAGCTTGTCGGAACGGCTCGGGTGACGCAGCTTGCGCAGCGCCTTCGCCTCGATCTGACGGATCCGTTCACGCGTCACGTCGAACTGCTTACCGACTTCTTCGAGCGTGTGATCGGTGCTCATCTCGATACCGAAACGCATGCGCAGCACTTTTGCTTCGCGCGGTGTGAGCGAATCGAGCACGTCTTTCACGACATCGCGCATGCTGGCATGCAACGCCGCGTCCGCCGGCGCAACCGTGTTCGTATCTTCGATGAAGTCGCCCAGATGCGAATCGTCGTCGTCACCGATCGGCGTTTCCATCGAGATCGGCTCCTTCGCGATCTTCATGATCTTGCGGATCTTGTCTTCCGGCATCTCCATCTTTTCCGCCAGCGTTGCGGGATCCGGCTCGAGACCGGTTTCCTGCAGAATCTGACGCGAAATGCGGTTCATCTTGTTGATCGTTTCGATCATGTGAACCGGAATGCGGATTGTGCGCGCCTGGTCAGCAATCGACCGCGTGATGGCCTGACGAATCCACCACGTTGCGTACGTGGAGAACTTGTAGCCGCGCCGGTATTCGAACTTGTCCACCGCTTTCATCAGGCCGATGTTGCCTTCCTGAATCAGGTCGAGGAACTGCAAACCACGGTTCGTGTACTTCTTCGCGATCGAGATCACGAGACGCAGATTCGCCTCGGTCATTTCACGCTTGGCCTGACGCGCCTTCAGTTCGCCGGCCGCCATCTGACGGTTGGTTTCCTTCAGGTCCTTCAGCGGCAGAACGACGCGCGCCTGCAAGTCGAGCAAACGTTGCTGCTGTTCGCGGATCGCCGGAATGTTACGCGTAAGGATCGCGCTGTACGCATGACCCTCGCCGACGATCTTGTCGGCCCATTCGAGATCCGTCTCGCTGCCCGGGAAACGCGCGATGAACTCGGCGCGCGGCATCCCGCACTTGTCGACCACCGTATGCAGAATCTGACGCTCGACCTGACGCACTTCGTCCACTTGCGCGCGCAACGTATCGCACAGACGCTCGACGGTCCGCGCGGTGAAGCGGATCGTCATCAGTTCGTTTTGAA
Organism: Paraburkholderia xenovorans; assembly: GCF_046030735.1. Taxonomy (GTDB): domain Bacteria; phylum Pseudomonadota; class Gammaproteobacteria; order Burkholderiales; family Burkholderiaceae; genus Paraburkholderia; species Paraburkholderia xenovorans_A. The sequence goes on along the minus strand of NZ_JAQQBV010000005.1, from coordinate 260,284 downwards.
TCGTTTCCTGCGCCTTCAGATACGACTTGGATTTGTAGCCTTCCTTCTCGAACGCGCGGCGCATCTTGTCGAACCATTCGCTGATCATCGCGAATTTTTCGAGCGACGCCCGCTTCAACGCTTCCATTTGCGCTGCGTTGGCCGTGGCCTGCGCGGCGCCGTCGTCGTCTTCCTCGTCTTCGGCGTCGTCTTCTTCGACTTCCTCGTCCTCGCTCTCGATCGCTTCCGCTTCCTGTGCGGAGAAGCCGTCGGCGTCTTCCGCGTTGGCGTCGATCAGGCCGTCGACCAGTTCGTCGATGCGGATTTCTTCGTTCGCGACACGCTCGGCCATGGCCAGAATGTCGGCGATCGTGGTCGGGCACGCGGAGATAGCCATCACCATGTGCTTCAGGCCGTCTTCGATCCGCTTCGCGATTTCGATTTCGCCTTCACGCGTGAGCAGCTCGACCGTACCCATTTCACGCATGTACATGCGGACCGGGTCGGTGGTGCGGCCGAATTCGGAATCGACCGTGGAGAGCGCGACTTCCGCTTCCTCTTCCACTTCGTCGTCCGACGAAGCCGCGGGCGCATTGTCGTTCAGCAGCAGCGTTTCGGCGTCGGGGGCCTGTTCATACACGGCCACGCCCATGTCGTTGAACGTGCTGATGATGCCTTCGATCGCCTCGGTTTCAGTGAAGTTGTCCGGGAGGTGATCGTTGATTTCAGCATACGTGAGGAAGCCGCGTTCCTTGCCGAGCTTGATCAGCGCGCGCAGTTTGGAACGGCGCTCTTCGAGTTCCTCGACGGTGCCCGGCTGGGACGACGCAAAAGCGTCTTTCAGCAGCGCTTTTTCCTTTGCACGACGGTCGCGAGCCTTGACCTTTTCGACCTTGCCCGGAACGGCGGCAGGGGTCTCTTCGGTCTGGGTTGCATCGTCATCGACGGGTACTTCATTCAGCTTTTTCGTCATGGAGTTCGCCGTACCGGCTGTAGTCTCGACTCGCGGCTGGTGGACAACAGCCGGTTGAACCGTGGATACTGAAGTCTCGCGCACTGCCGCATTGTCCTGCGCGGCAGCCGCTTCCCTTGCACTACTGGCACTCGGCCGTCTCGTGGCCGGCTGAGCGGCTTTCGCCCCCCTGACCGGCTCCGCTCGCGCAGCGGAAGAGGTCGATGATTTCTTCCCGGCAGCAGGTGTGACGCTGACCGCAGACGCTTTTCTGACAGAAGAAACTAACTTGGCCTCGGTGACCTTTCTAGTCCGCTCACTGGAGCTCGAGGCCGTTGCTTTCTTTCCGCCCGTATTTCCGCCTGTCGTCTTTGCCATCGCATCGCCTTTTCGCCTTTGCTAGGAAAACCCTTGAAAAACAAACCGCTAGAAACCTTTAATTATAGCACTCAGGTTCCGCCGTTCCTGCTTACAGCCCGAGCTGGCGCTTCATGTCAGCCCGTTTCTGGTTCAGGCTCGACAGCTCCGCAAACTCCTCCGGCGTGTGCCGCGATTGCCGCGAAAGCTGCTCGAGACGATCGCAATAAGCGTCGTATCGCATCTTCAGAATCGCGGCCCTCAGCTCCTCGCCGACGATCCTCTCCTGCTCGCGCCGCTCCTCGATGACGATTGCGTCCTCCGGGTCTTTCAGCAGCAAATCCCGAACGTTTTCATCATAGTCCAGAATTTTGCGAAAGATTTCCTCGAAAGTTGGGGCGTTTGCGCCGTTTCGCAATAGGTCGGACAGCAGTTGGAATTCCGCGGAATCGCCCAGCGCGCGGGCATGCGTCGTCACTTCCTCGAACAGTTCGCCGTGGCGGGTGACTGTGAGCAGCGCCTGTTCGGCCTCCTCGTCGAGCACCGCGACCGTGCGCGGGTACATGACCAGATTGCGCAGCGTTTTTTCCTCGATTCCCGTGACGCTGCGTCGGTCTTTGCGCGCCGGCGCTGCCCGGGCGGCCGCCGCGATCCGCGCGTCGACTTCGCAAAGCGCGGCAACTTCGTCGAACGGCACGTCGAGCCGGTCGGCGAACATATGCATGATCTGCGCGCGCAGCGCATTCGCCGGCAACGCCTGCAGCAAGGGCTTCGCGTCGAACAGCGCGCGCGCCCGGCCCTCCGGCTGATCCAGCTCCTTGCCGGTCAGCACTTCGTTCAGCATGAATTGCGATAACGGCATGGCGCGCTCGACCTGCTCGGCAAACGCCTCGGTGCCGTATTCGCGCACGTAGCTGTCCGGATCGTGCTCGGACGGCAGGAACAGGAAGCGGATGGTCCGGTTGTCCGCCGCGTGCGGCAGACAGGCGTCGAGCGCCCGACGCGCGGCGCGCCGGCCGGCCGAATCGCCGTCGAAACTGAAAATGACCGTTTCGGTCTGACGCATCAATTTCTGCACATGAATCGGCGTGCAAGCCGTTCCGAGCGTGGCAACCGCGTTCTGGAACCCCAACTGGGCCAGCGCGACCACGTCCATGTAGCCTTCGACAACCAGCACATAGTGCTGTTCACGAATCGCGAGCCGCGCTTCGAAGAGCCCGTACAGCTCGCTGCCTTTGTTAAATAAAGGCGTTTCGGGGGAATTCAAATATTTCGGCTCGCCGCCGTCCAGCACGCGGCCGCCAAAGCCGATTACCTGCCCTTTCACATTGCGGATCGGGAACATGATCCGCTCGCGAAAGCGGTCGTAACGGCGATTCTGGCCCTGTGCATCCGATTTTTCGCTGACGATCACGAGCCCCGATTCGACCAGCGAATCATCCCGATAGTCAGGAAATGCGGTTTCGAGGTTTTGCCAGCCGTCCGGCGCGTAGCCGAGCCCGAAGCGGGCGGCGATCTCGCCGGTCAGCCCACGTTTCTTCAGATACTGGATGGCGACCGGCGCGCCGCGCAGTTGCTTGCGGTAGTAATCGCAGGCGGTTTGCATCACGTCGGACAGTGCCGTGGTGACCGCTTTGGACGCCGCCGGCGCATAACCGCCGGAGCCGCCGCTGCCGCCATAGCCGGGCGACGGCTCGTTCGGCACGGTCAAACCGACGGATTGCGCCAGTTCGTTGACCGCTTCCGGAAACGTGGAGCCCACATGCTCCATCAGGAAGCCGATCGCCGTACCGTGCGCGCCGCAGCCGAAGCAGTGATAGAACTGTTTAGTCGGACTAACCGTAAACGAGGGGCTTTTCTCGTTATGAAACGGACAAAGCCCCATGAAGTTCGCGCCGCCCTTTTTCAGCTGCACAAACTTGCCGACCACGTCGACGATATCGACGCGGTTGAGCAGATCCTGCAGGAATGACGGTGGAATCACAGTAAATGACGCTACCTAAAAAAGCTCGATGCTGCGCGCGCCATCGAACGACCGCGTGCGCAGACCGGGAAAACGGAAATTACTTCGCGAGCGCGGCTTTGACTTGCGCCGACACCGCGGTCATGTCGGCACGGCCGGCCAGCTTCGGCTTCAGCACGCCCATCACCTTGCCCATGTCCTGCGGGCCGGCGGCGCCGGTTTGCGCGACTGCCGCCTGGACTTCGGCAACGATCTCCGCGTCGGACAACTGCTCCGGCATATAGGCGGTCAGGATGGCCAGTTCGGCCTTTTCCTTGTCGGCGAGATCGGTGCGGGCAGCCGCTTCGAACTGGCTGATCGAGTCCTTGCGCTGCTTGATCATCTTGTCGACCACGGCGGTGATCGCCGTATCGTCGAGCGTGATGCGCTCGTCGACTTCACGTTGCTTGATCGCGGCGAGCAGCAGGCGGATGGTGCCGAGACGCTCGGTCTCACGCGCCCGCATGGCGGCTTTCATATCGTCGTTGATCCGGTCTTTGAGACTCATCACTCACCTGAATGCGTTGAAATTTAAAAACCGGCCGGCCGATCGCGCCAATCCGCTGCCTCAACACAAACGGCCCGCTTGGGACTGCTTCCTCAAGCGGGTTGGCGCAATGTGCGTAGTGGATGCGACCCTGCCGGCTGGCCCGAAGGGCCGTGTTATCCGCGACAGCGCCTCGCGCGCCGCCGCCGGTTGAATGTCGCCGCTCCGTTCGACGGGAACCGCGGCAACGCCAGAATCAGTAGAACTTCTTTGGCAGCATCTGGCCACGCAGACGCTTGAAATGACGCTTCACTGCAGCCGCTTTCTTGCGTTTGCGTTCCGCCGTGGGCTTTTCGTAAAACTCCCGGGCGCGTAGTTCCGTTAGCAGCCCGTTTTTCTCCATCGTGCGCTTGAAGCGGCGCATGGCGACTTCAAACGGCTCGTTGTCTTTTACGCGGATGGTCGTCATTTTTCAATAACGGAACTTTGTAAAGGTTCAGGAGTATAGCAGAGCTTTCTCACAAAGCCATTGCGCCGTCAAGCCCCCCGGACATGCTCCGCGGCCGCCTGGCCGGCCGCCACGCCGGAGGCCCAGGCCCACTGGAAATTGTAGCCGCCGAGCCAGCCGGTCACGTCGACCGCCTCGCCGATGAAGTACAGGCCGGGGGCCCGGGCGCTCATCATCGTCGACGAAGACAGTTCGCGCGTGTCGACACCGCCGCGCGTCACCTCGGCCTTGCGATAACCCTCGGTGCCGTTCGGGGTGAGCGTCCAGCGCGACAACGCCTCACCGACGCGGCGCAGCGTCTTGTCCGGCAAATCGGCGACGCGGGCCTCGGCGGGAACCTGATGTGTTTCCAGCCAAACGTGTGCGAGCCGTTGCGGCACCCATTCCGACAGCAGGCTGGCGATCTGGCGCTTCGTGCCGGTTTTTGCTTCGAGCAACGCCGTTGTAGCGTCCTGTTCGGGCAGCAGATTGAGATGAATCGGCTCGCCCGGCTGCCAGTAGCTCGAGATCTGCAGAACGCCGGGACCCGAGAGGCCGCGGTGCGTGAGCAGCAGGTCTTCGTTGAATTCCGCGCCGGTTTTTTTGTTGCCGGTCGCGAGTTGCACCTCGAGGGACACCCCGGACAACGCCGCAAACGGCTCCCAATCGGCTGCGGCGAACGTAAGCGGAACCAGCGCCGGACGCGTGTCGATCAGCTTGTGGCCGAACTGCTTCGCGAGCCGGTAAGCGAAATCCGTCGCGCCGATTTTGGGGATCGACAGGCCGCCGGTCGCGACCACCAAGGCGCGCACGGCGATCGGACCCGACTGCGTGTCCAGCGTGAAGCGCCCTTCGGCATCCTGGCGCACCTGTTCGACCGCGAGCGGGGTACGCCACGCGATCCCACCGGCGTCGCACTCGCGCTTGAGCACGTCGATGATCGCGTCGCTCGACTGGTCGCAGAACAGTTGTCCTTTGTGCTTCTCGTGCCACGTCACGTGATGGCGCTTGAGCAGCGCCATGAAATCGCGCGGCGTGTAACGGGCCAACGCCGAACGGCAGAAATGCGGATTCGCCGACAGATAATTGGCCGGTCCAGCGTACAGGTTCGTGAAGTTGCAGCGGCCGCCGCCGGAAATGCGGATCTTTTCCGCGAGGCGTTGCGAGTGGTCGATCAGCACCACGCGACGGCCGAGCTGCCCGGCCACCGCCGCGCACATCATGCCGGCCGCGCCCGCGCCGATTACCGCAATATCGAAGGATTCCATGGGGCCGCATTGTACCTGCGCGTCTGCGGCGGCCTGCCCGCGCTGCTATACTTTTAGGCTTGGCTTTTCACTTTCGGGCGTGTTCGAACGCCCGTTCTGGTCCACTCATCATGCTCGTACTCGGCATCGAAAGCTCCTGCGACGAAACCGGTCTCGCGCTCTACGACACAGAGCGCGGCCTGCTCGCGCACGCGCTGCATTCGCAAATTGCGATGCACCGGGAGTACGGCGGCGTGGTGCCGGAACTGGCCTCGCGCGACCATATCCGTCGCGCGCTGCCGCTGCTCGAAGAGGTGATGGAACGCGCGGGCACCGTGCGCGGCGACATCGACGCGATCGCCTACACCCAGGGGCCGGGCCTCGCGGGCGCGCTGCTGGTCGGCGCAAGCGTCGCCAATGCGCTGGCGATGGCGTGGGACAAGCCGACCATCGGCATTCACCACCTCGAAGGGCATTTGCTGTCGCCGTTGCTGGTGGATGAGCCGCCACCGTTTCCGTTCGTCGCGCTGCTGGTGTCGGGCGGCCATACGCAACTGATGCGCGTGACCGACGTGGGCGTCTACGAGACGCTCGGCGAAACGCTGGACGACGCCGCCGGTGAAGCCTTCGACAAAACCGCCAAACTGCTCGGCCTGGGTTACCCCGGCGGCCCGGAAGTGTCGCGTATGGCTGAGTTCGGCACGCCCGGCGCGGTCGTCCTGCCGCGGCCGATGCTCCATTCCGGCGATCTCGATTTCAGTTTCAGCGGTTTGAAAACCGCGGTTCTCACGCACGCCAAAAAACTCGGCGGAGCGAATATCTGCGAGCAGGCGAAAGCGGATCTGGCGCGCGGATTCGTCGATGCCGCCGTCGAAGTGCTGGCGGCGAAATCGCTGGCCGCGCTCAAGCGGACCAAGCTGAACCGGCTGGTGGTGGCAGGCGGCGTCGGCGCGAACCGTCAACTGCGTGACGCGCTGTCCGCTGCCGCGAAGAAGCGCAACTTCTTCGTGCATTACCCGGATTTGTCGCTGTGTACGGACAACGGCGCGATGATTGCTCTCGCGGGCGCGTTGAGGCTGCAACGCTGGCCCGATCAATCGGGCAAAGACTACGCGTTCACGGTCAAGCCGCGCTGGGATCTGACTTCGCTCGCACGGTAGAAAACCTGCGATCTCGCCACACGCGAAGACAAACGCGCAAAGCCAGGCGCATAAAAAAACCGCTTCAGCTCACAGAAATGAAGCGGTTTTTTTCAGCCATCACGAACGAAGCGACCGCGAGCGAACGCATCGCTCAACCCACCCGCTTATCCCGCTCGATCACAGCGTAAGCGCTGTGATTGTGAATCGACTCGAAATTCTCGGCTTCGAGCACATACCCGACGATCCGCTCGTCCGCATTCAGCCGCTGCGCAACGTCGCGCACCAGATCTTCGACAAACTTCGGATTCTCGTACGCACGCTCGGTGACGAACTTTTCGTCCGGGCGCTTCAGCAAGCCCCACAGTTCGCACGAGGCTTCTTCCTCGGCGATGCGGATCAACTCCTCGACCGCGACATCGCCCGCCAGCTCGGCGTTGATCGTGACATGCGAGCGCTGATTGTGCGCGCCGTACTGCGAGATCTTCTTCGAACACGGGCACAGGCTCGTGACCGGCACCAGCACTTGCAGGAACAGACGCGTTGCACCGTTGCGGGTTTCGCCCGTCAGCGTGACTTCGTAGTCGAGCAGGCTTTGCACGCCCGACACCGGCGCGGTCTTGTTGACGAAGTAAGGGAACGACACTTCGATCCGGCCGGCTTCAGCCTCGAGCTTTTCGAGCATCGAAGCGAGCATCGTGCGAAACGTGGCCGGTTCGAGCGGCGCCTTATTCTCTTCGAGCAACGCGACGAAACGCGACATGTGCGTGCCCTTCTGATCGGCCGGCAGATGCACGTCGAGATTCCATGTGCCTACCGTCGGCTGCACGTCGCCACCTTGCGTACGCACCGTCAACGGATGACGCACGGCCTTGACGCCGACGCGCTGGATCGGGATCTGACGCGTATCCGGCGTGCTCTGCACGTCGGGCATGACAAAGGCGGGGTTCATCTGGTTCATGTTCTTGTCCTTTGAGGAAAACGCCGGGCCGCTCCAGGTTTTCCGCTCCGCAGGAAGTCCCTCCAGGGGCATCGCCCCGAACGTGTCGACCAACGACGGATTCGGAGACTCTCAGCGGCCGTGCGGAGCAGGGCGCTCAACGGCAAACGCCGGCCTTGGCCGGCGTCGGATGATGAACCCGAAGGCTCATCGATTCAAGTTGGAGATTGCTATTGCCGCCATAGCCGCGCGGCACACAATACGCGGCGAGGCGGCAGCAGATCCACGCGCAATAAAGCTGCCGCCAATCAGACGCTACAACTCAGGCGACGCGCTTCACCGACGCTTGACCCGCAAGCGCGCCACTCGTCAGAAAGCGCTCGCGAATCGACTTGGCGATGCCCGCGGCATCCAGACCGCACGCGGACAACAGCTTGGCCGGGTCGCCATGATCGATGAAGCGATCCGGCAAGCCCAATTGCAACACCGGGCGAATCACGCCGCTTTCAAGCAGCGCTTCGACACAAGCCGAACCTGCGCCGCCCATCACGCAGCCTTCTTCGACCGTAACGATCGCATCGTGCGTTTCGGCCAACTGGCGGACCAACGCGGCGTCCAGCGGTTTGACGAAGCGCATGTTGGCGACCGTGGCGTCGAGTTGCTCGGCTGCCGCCAGCGACGGCGCGACCATCGTGCCGAACGCCAGAATCGCAATCCGCTTGCCCGCCGGCTGCGACGTCTCGCGACGAACCTCGCCCTTGCCGAGCGGCAACGCCACCATCTGCTTGACGGTGGCTACGCCCGTACCGGCGCCGCGTGGATAGCGCACGGCCGTCGGGTTCGGCTGCTGCAATGCCGTGTACAACATCTGACGGCATTCGTTTTCGTCCGACGCGGCCATCACCGTCATGTTCGGGATGCAGCGCAGGAACGCCAGATCATAGGCGCCGGCGTGCGTGGCGCCGTCCGCGCCGACCAGACCGGCGCGGTCGATCGCGAACACCACCGGCAGATTTTGCAGCGCGACGTCGTGAATCAGCTGGTCGTAAGCACGTTGCAGGAAGGTCGAGTAAATCGCGACCACCGGCTTCATGCCTTCAGCGGCCAGTCCGCCGGCGAACGTTACCGCATGCTGCTCGGCGATGCCGACGTCGAAGTAACGATCCGGAAAGCGCTTCTCGAACTCGACCATGCCCGAGCCTTCACGCATGGCTGGCGTGATGCCGACCACGCGCGCGTCCAGTTCGGCCGCGTCGCACAGCCATTCGCCGAACACTTGCGTGTAGGTCTTCTTCGACGGCGTGGTGGCAGGCTTGATGCCCTCTGCCGGATTGAACTTGCCCGGACCGTGGTACAGCACCGGATCGGCCTCGGCAAGCTTGTAGCCCTGGCCTTTCTTGGTGACCACGTGCAGGAATTGCGGACCGCGCAATTCCTTGATGTTCTGCAGCGTCGGGATCAGCGAATCGAGATCGTGACCGTCGATCGGGCCGATGTAGTTGAAACCGAACTCTTCGAACAGCGTCGCCGGCACGATCATGCCCTTCGCGTGTTCTTCGAGCTTGCGAGCCAGATCGAGCATAGGCGGCGCGACGCGCAACACACGCTCGACGCCGGCCCGTGCGGCCGCGTAGAAGCGGCCCGACATCAGGCGCGCCAGATGGCGATTCAGCGCGCCCACCGGCGGCGAAATCGACATGTCGTTGTCGTTCAGGATGACGAGCAGCGGCACGTCGTCTTCGACACCCGCGTTGTTCATCGCCTCGAACGCCATGCCGGCGGTCATCGCGCCGTCGCCGATCACCGCGATGCCCGTCCGGTTGTCGCCCTGCAGCTTGCTCGCGACCGCCATGCCGAGCGCAGCCGAGATCGAGGTGCTGGAGTGAGCGGTGCCGAAGGTGTCGTATTCGGATTCGTCGCGCTTCGGGAAGCCCGAGATGCCGCCGAGCTGACGCAGCGTGTGCATCTGGTCGCGGCGGCCCGTCAGGATCTTGTGCGGATAGGTTTGATGGCCCACGTCCCAGACGATCCGGTCGCGCGGCGTGTCGAACACGTAGTGCAGAGCAATGGTCAACTCGACCGTGCCGAGGTTGGACGAAAGATGGCCGCCCGTCTGCGATACGCTGTCGAGCACAAAGGCACGCAACTCGTCGGCAAGCGGTTGCAATTGGCGGCGCTCCAGGCGGCGCAAGGCCGCCGGGTCGTCGATGGTTTTCAGCAAGTCGTACATCGTCGTTCCATTGTAGGAAAACTTACGCGCCCGCACTTCATACATGCACCTCGACACAATGAGGTGCGCGGCGGCGGGCTTTCGCGTTTAGCTGACCCGGTTCACCACCAGGTCGGCCAATTCGGCCAGCCGCTGCGCGCGCGCGCCAAACGGCGCGATCGCAGCGTGAGCGTCGCTGCGCAACTGCGCTGCGAGCGCCCGCGACGCCTCTAGCCCAATAATCGACACGTAGGTCGGCTTGCCGTCCTTCGCGTCTTTACCCGCCGTCTTGCCGAGCGTCGCGGAATCGGTCGTGACGTCGAGAATATCGTCGACGACCTGAAACGCGAGGCCGACCGCAGCCGAGTACGCGTCCAGCGAACGCATGGCGTCTGCATCCGGCGTTTCGCCCGCCAGCGCGCCCATGCGCACCGCAGCACGCAGCAACGCGCCGGTTTTCATCCGGTGCATGGTTTCGAGTTGCGCGCGCGTCAACGCGTGGCCGACGCTGGCCAGATCGATCGCCTGACCGCCGCACATGCCGATCGAGCCGCTCGCGAGCGCCAGTTCGCGCACCAGCGATGCCTGCTGCGCCGGCGCAAGCACGTCCGACGTCAGCGCGACGAACGCCTGCGATTGCAGCGCGTCGCCGACCAGCAAAGCCGTTGCTTCGTCATATTGGACATGCACCGTAGGCTTGCCGCGACGCAGCGCGTCGTCGTCCATGCACGGCATGTCGTCGTGCACCAGCGAGTACACGTGGATCATTTCCAGCGCCGCCGCCGCCGCGTCGAGGCATTCGGCGCGCGCGCCGGTCAGCTCGCCGGCCGCGTGGCACAGCAGCGGGCGCACCCGCTTGCCGCCGCCCAGCACCGCGTAGCGCATCGCTTCATGCAGCCCGGCGGGCTCGGTGGCCTCGGTCGGCAGGTAGTGCTCCAGTGCCGTTTCGACGCGTTCGAGTGTTGCGCGCGTCCATTGTTCGAATGTCATAGGTCGTCCCCGCTTTCAGCAGCGGCTGTGCCTGCGCTATTCACTGGCAGCGGCTTGAGCGTCTCGCCGTCGAGCACGCGCACCTGCTGTTCGACCTTTTCGAGCTGCTGCTGGCAGAACGCCACCAGAGCCGCACCGCGCCGGTAGGCGCCAAGCGACTCTTCGAGGCTCAGATTGCCGCTTTCCATGCGCGCAACCAGCCCTTCCAGCTCCGCCTGAGCGGCCTCGTAGTTCTCGGGCAGCGGTGTCGTGTCGACGCCTTCGGCTGGCGTGGCAGCAGTATCTTTCGATGCGGTCTTCGCCATGAATAGTCGCAAAATTAAAACAAGTCGGACATTCTACGGCAAAAGCGACATTTCCGATCCGCTCGCCACCTGTTTACCCGCCTGCGTCCCCTTCACCGCCTTACCAGTCTCGCAGAAAAAAAACGATCAGTCTGCGGCGAAAACAGCGAACTTCCTTGACATTTTTGACCCAAATCAGGCACTTAAGCGCCCCAAGGAAGGGGAAACGGGTATAATCGCGGGCTCCCTAAATCGAATCCATCGATGGTTGGGTTGTTCACTGCTTTCACGTCTTCACGGGAGTGGGAATGTCCAATCTGAGCAATGCATTGCAGTTGCGGTCTGTCCACAGCCAGCTGCCAGTCACGGCTTACTTTGACGAAGCGCTTCTAACGCGCGAAATCGACACCCTTTTCAAGAAAGGTCCTCGCTACATCGGCCACGATCTCATGGTGCCCGAAGCGGGAAATTATTTCGCTTTGCCGAGCGAGAGCGAAGGGCGTGTGCTCGTCCGTAACCAGCAGTCGCAAGTCGAGCTGCTGTCGAACGTGTGCCGCCACCGGCAAGCCATCATGCTCAACGGCCGCGGCCAGGCGGAGAACATCGTCTGTCCGCTGCATCGCTGGACCTACGATCTGAACGGCGAGCTCCTCGGCGCGCCGCATTTCGCCGACAACCCCTGCCTGAATCTCGGCGCTACGCCGCTGCAGAACTGGCAAGGCTTGCTGTTCGAAGCGCAGGGGCGCGATGTCGCACGCGATCTGGCCAGACTCGGCACCAAACAGCACTTCGACTTTTCGGGCTTCATGTTCGATCACGTCGAGGTGCACGAGTGCAACTACAACTGGAAGACCTTCATCGAGGTCTATCTGGAGGACTACCACGTCGCGCCGTTCCATCCGGGCCTCGGCAGCTTCGTCAATTGCGACGACCTGACGTGGGAGTTCGGCGAGTGGTATAGCGTGCAGACAGTCGGTGTGCACAAAGATCTGGAGCAGCCGGGCAGCCCGACGTACCGCAAATGGCACGACGAGGTCTTGCGCTTCCGCGGCGGCAATCCGCCTGAGTTCGGCGCGATCTGGATGGTGTATTACCCCGGCATCATGATCGAGTGGTATCCGCACGTGCTGGTTGTGTCGTGGCTGATCCCGCGCGGTCCGCAGAAAACCACCAATGTGGTGGAGTTCTATTACCCTGAGGAAATCGCGCTGTTCGAACGCGAGTTTGTCGAAGCCGAGCGCGCCGCCTACATGGAAACGGCCCGCGAAGACGACGAAATCGCCGAGCGCATGGACGCCGGCCGCCGCGCGCTGATGGCTCGCGGCGAATCGCAGGTCGGCCCGTATCAGAGCCCGATGGAAGACGGCATGCAGCACTTCCACGAGTTTCTGCGCCGCGAACTCGGCACGATCTGATTCGCGCTCAGGTGAACATCGGCTTCAAAGCATGGAAGACGGGCTTCGGCCCGTCTTTTTTTGTTTAGACTATCGAGATAGCTCGGCCATCCGCGCGTGGCGCCAAGCCGCCCGAGCGGAGCCACCCTTGCCCGCATCGAGGAAACGTCATGCCCCACACTCACTACACCACTTTGATCTCCGCGACGAACCTCGCGGAACGCCTGGCCGCCGCGCCGGGCAGCGTGTTCGTCATCGATTGCCGGTTCGATCTGGCCGATCCGGAAGCGGGCGAGAAAGCCTATCTGGCAGGACATCTGCCGGGCGCGCATTACCTGAACCTCGATCGCGATCTGTCCGGGCCGAAGAACGGCACGAACGGGCGGCATCCGTTGCCGGACCGGGCGCGGCTGGTGGAAACGCTGGAGTCGCGCGGTCTGAAGCAAGGTCAACAAGTGGTCGCTTACGATGCGCAAGGCGGGATGTACGCCGCGCGCGCGTGGTGGCTGCTGCGCTGGCTCGGCCACGATGCGGTCGCGCTGCTCGACGGCGGCCTGCAAGCCTGGCAAGCCGCCGGCCAGCCGCTCACGCAGGACGCGCCGCCGCAGAATACCGGCGACTTCAAGGCCGGCGCCCCGCTGTCGGTCACCGTGGATGCGCAAACCGTCGAGCGCAATCTCGGCACGAAGGAGCGCGTCGTGGTCGATGCACGCGCAAACGATCGCTATCGCGGCGAGAACGAGACGCTGGATCGCGTCGGCGGCCATATCCCCGGCGCGCTGAACCGCTTCTTCAAAGACAACCTGACCGCCGACGGCCGCTTCAAGCCGGCTCATACGTTGCGCGAGGAATTTCATACACTGCTCGCCGATACGTCGCCCGAACATGTCGTACTGCAATGCGGCTCGGGCGTGACGGCTTGCGTGAACGCGCTCGCGATGGAAATCGCGGGCATGCACGGCGCCGCACTGTATGCGGGTTCGTGGAGCGAGTGGTCGTCCGATCCGAAGCGGCCGGTTGCGACGGGAGCGAATCCTTAAGCAGGCCGAGTTCGCACGCGCAACACGCATGCTGCAAGCAAAAATGCCGTTGGCCGCACGAATGCGGCCAACGGCATTTTCATTTCGTCACGCTCACACCACCGCGCTCGCGAGTCTTACGCGACCCCGTGTTGCTTGAACCACACCAGCGCGCGTCGCCAGCCGTCCTCGGCATCAGCCTTCTTGTAGCTCGGCCGATAGTCGGCGAAAAACGCGTGGCCCGCGTCGTCGTACACGACGAATTGCGAACCGCGACCCGCCTGCGGTCCCTGCGCGATAGCCTGCTTCATCTGTTCGAGCGTGTCCTGCGGAATGCTCTGATCCTGCAACCCGTACAGCCCGAGCACCGGCGCATGCAACTGCGCAACCTCGTCGAGCGGATTGGCCGGCGTCATCGCGTTTTTAGCGCCTGTCACGCGACCGTACCAGGCCACACCCGCCTTCAGCCGCGGATTGTGCTCCGCATACAGCCATGCAATCCGGCCGCCCCAGCAGAAGCCGTTCACACCGAGCCGGTTCAGATCGCCGCCATGCTCGCCGGCCCATGCGACCGTTGCGTCGAGATCGCCGAGCACCTGCTCGTCCGGCACCTTGCTGACCAGTTGTTCGTTGAGCTGTTGCATGCTCGTATAGACGGTCGGATCGCCCTGCCGCTCGTACAGATTCGGTGCGATCGCGAGATAACCCTGCTTGGCGAAGCGCCGGCAAACATCGGCGATATGCTCGTGCACGCCGAAAATCTCGTGCACGACGATGATCACCGGCAAATGCGTCTTGCCCTTCGGCTGCGCGCGATACGCGGGCACCAGCGTGTCACCCGAACGCACGGCGACTTCGCCGGCTTCGAGCCCGTCGCTATCGGTATGGATGGTTTGCGCCGACACCGGCAGCACGGCCGCGGCAAAACCGGTGCCGAGCGCGGCCTTGATAAAGGTACGGCGATTGAACGGGACGTGCGGAACCAGGCTGTCGATTTCGGGCTTGAGCATGCGGCGCACCTCGGGATGAACGTTGGAGGCGACAGGATACGCCCCAAGCGTGTCCTGTTGCAGGTACAACGTTCCCCCGAAGCGCCGCCGTCAGTGCAGCTTCACTCGCGGCAGCGTCGTGCGGCGCAGCCAGTGCGCGAACGTATCGAGCACCATGCGTGCGTAGCCGTGCAGCGCCGCGATATGCAGCCGGTACAGCGACATGTACATGAAGCGCGCGAACAGCCCTTCGATCAGCATGTTGCCGCCGATCACGCCGCCCATCAGATTGCCGACCGCGCTGAAATGCCCGAGCGACACCAGCGAGCCGAAGTCGCGGTAAGTGAACTCCGGCAACGGCTTGTTGTCGAGCCGGGCCGCAAGCGCCTTCATCAGGAAGCTCGCCTGCTGGTGCGCCGCCTGCGCGCGCGGCGGCACGTTGCGCTCGTTGCCCGGCCACGGACAGGCCGCGCAATCGCCGAGCGCAAAGACATCGTCGTCGATTTCCGTTTGCAACGTACGGCGCACGACGAGCTGGCCCAGACGATTGACCGGCAAGCCGTCGAGCTGGCTCAGAATGGCCGGCGCCTTGATGCCGGCCGCCCAGACGGTCAGATCCGCGCGCACGGTTTTGCCGCTCGCGGTGCGGATGATGCCGGGCGCAACCTCGGCGACGGTCTCGCCGATCATCAGCTTGACGCCGAGCTTGGTGAGCAGTTCGGCGGTCGCCGTGGATACGCGCTCCTGCAAGGCCGGCAAAATGCGCGGCCCCGCCTCGATCAGCACGATGCCGACATCGTGCCGCGGATCGAGCTTGTGCAACCCATACGCCGACAACACCTGCGCCGTGTTGCGCAACTCTGCCGACAACTCGACACCCGTCGCACCGCCGCCGACGATCGCCACCTGAATGCGCGGCTCCGTGGAAGCCGCCGTGCCGTGTCCCGACTCGACCGGTTCATGCACCTGATGCTCGGCACGCATGCACGCCGCGATCAGGCGCTTGCGAAAGCGCTCGGCCTGGCTGACCGTATCGAGCGCCAGCGAAAACTCAGGCGCGCCCTTCACGCCGAAGAATGCGGTGGTGCTGCCGATCGCGATGATCAGCGTGTCGTATTCGAGTTCACGTTCGGGGAGGAGTTCGGCGCCGTCGTCGTCGAGCACGGTACCCAGCGTGAGCCGCCGGCTCGCGCGATCGAGGCCGGTCAGCTCACCCTGCTGGAACTCGAAACCATGCCAGCGCGCCTGCGCCGCATATTCGAGCTCCTGCGTGAACGGGTCCATGCTGCCTGCGGCCACTTCATGCAGCAACGGTTTCCAGATATGCGTCGGATTGCGGTCGACGAGCGTCACTTGTGCCCGCACAGCGCCCCGGTTCTTGTGAGGTGCATAGCGGTCGCCCAAACGCGTCGCCAGTTCCAGTCCTCCCGCGCCCCCGCCAACGACGATAAATCGATGCATTGCACTCTCCGTGTTTGCAGATGGGTATGCGTCGAGACGGCGCGTACGAAACATCGAAGCGCGCTGTCCGTCCTGGCTGATTGTCCGCGAGCGGCACCGGTTGTCACAAGCCGTGCCTGCATATATGTGACATGCACACGACGGTATCGCCCATGACCCTCGCAGGTCATGTACAGATCAATGCGCCTCTTCCCAGTTCAGACCGGCGCCCACTTCGGCGACCAGCGGCACTTTCAGCGCGGCGACTCCGCACATCAACTCAGGCAAGCGCTTGCGCACGTCCGACAATTCTGCGTCCGGCACTTCGAGAATCAGTTCGTCGTGCACCTGCATGATCATGCGCGTGCCGATCTTCGACTCCTCGATCCATTTCTGCACCGCGATCATCGACAGCTTGATGAGGTCGGCGGCCGTGCCCTGCATCGGCGCATTGATGGCCGCGCGCTCCGCCGCCTGACGACGCGGGCCGTTGCCGCCGTTGATCTCCGGCAGCCACAGGCGGCGGCCGAACGCCGTCTCCACGTAGCCCTTGGCCTTCGCGCTCAGACGCGTTTCGTCCATGTAGCGCGCGACACCCGGATAACGTGCGAAGTACCGGTCGATATACAGCTTGGCGGCGTCGCGCGTAATGCCCAGGTTCGCGGCAAGACCAAATGCGCTCATCCCGTAGATCAGACCGAAGTTGATGACCTTCGCAACGCGGCGCTGATCGTTCGACACTTCGAGCGGCGTCACGCTGAAAATTTCCGCGGCGGTAGCGCGGTGAATGTCCTCGCCTTGCGAGAACGCGCGCAGCAACGATTCGTCGCCGGAAATGTGCGCCATGATGCGCAATTCGATCTGCGAGTAGTCGGCGGAAACGAGCTTGTGGCCCGGCGGCGCGATGAATGCTTCGCGGATGCGACGCCCTTCGCCGGTGCGCACCGGGATGTTCTGCAGATTCGGATCGTTCGACGCGAGGCGCCCCGTGACCGCCACGGCCTGCGCATAGTTCGTATGCACGCGGCCCGTTTCGGCGTTGACCATGCGCGGCAGCTTGTCGGTGTAGGTCGATTTCAGCTTCGACAAACCGCGATGCTCGAGCAGGATCTTCGGCAACGGATAGTCTTCGGCGAGCTTTTGCAGCACTTCTTCGTCAGTGGATGGCGCGCCGCTCGGCGTTTTCTTGACCACCGGCAATTCCAGCTTCTCGAAGAAGATCTGGCCGATCTGCTTCGGCGAACCGAGATTGAATTCGCCGCCCGCCAGCACGTACGCTTCGCTCTCCAACTGAATCAGGCGCGTGGCGATTTCGCTGCTTTGCGCGCGGAGTTTCTCGGCGTCGATCAGCACGCCGGTGCGCTCCATCTTGCGCAGCACGCGTGAGGTCGGCACTTCGATCGCGCGATACACGTATTCGAGCGTCTTTTCCGCGGCCACTTGCGGATACAACGCCTGATGCAGACGCAACGTGATGTCGGCGTCTTCCGCCGCGTATTCGGCGGCCTGATCCAGCGCGACTTCGTCGAAACCGATCTGCGACGCGCCCTTGCCCGCCACTTCCTCGTACTTGATCGTCTTGATGCCGAGATGGCGCAGCGCGAGGCTGTCCATGTCGTGCGTGCGATGCGATTCGACCACATACGATTGCAGCAGCGTATCGTGCTCGATGCCGTGCATTTCGATGCCGTAGTTCGCGAGCACCTGTTCGTCGTATTTCAGATGCTGGCCGACTTTCTTGTGCGCGGCGCTTTCGAGCCACGGCTTGAGCTTCGCGAGCACTTCGTCGCGCGGCAGTTGCACGGGCGCATCCGGGCCGCGATGCGCGAGCGGCACATAGCACGCACGACCGGCTTCGACCGACAGCGACAGCCCCACGATCTGCGCGGTCATCGGATCGAGCGAGGTCGTCTCGGTATCGAACGCGGTGAGTTCCGCCGCGTCGATTTTCGCGAGCCACGCGTCGAACTGCTCCCACGTCTGCACGGTTTCGTAATGACGTTCGACGTCGACGGTGAGCGCCGGCGGCACATCGGTTTCCGGGCCTTCCACGGCGTCGGCGATTTCCACTTCGCGCAGCCAGGTCTTGAAGCCGTGGCGCGTGAACACGTCGCGCAGTTCTTCACGCGCTTCGGGCCGGCTTTGCAGACTTTCCTCGATCGACACGATATGGCCGGTCAGATCGCAATTACGCTCGACGGTGACGAGTTTTCGCGCCATCGGCAGAAAATCGAGCGCACGGCGCAGATTGTCTCCTACCGCACCTTTGATCTCGTCCGCATGTGCGACGATGCCATCCAGCGAGTCGTACGCCGTCAGCCATTTGAGCGCGGTTTTCGGCCCGCATTTCTCGACGCCCGGCACGTTGTCCACCGTGTCGCCGATCAGCGACAGATAGTCGATGATGCGCTCCGGCGGCACGCCGAATTTGGCGATCACGCCGGCACGGTCGAGCGTTTCGTTGGTCATCGTATTGATGAGGGTGACATGATCCGACACGAGCTGCGCCAGATCCTTGTCACCCGTCGACACGATCACGTTCATTCCGTGCTGTTCCGCTGCGGTGCTGAGCGTGCCGATCACGTCGTCGGCCTCGACGCCTTCGATCATCAGCAGCGGCCAGCCAAGCGCGCGCACCGCGACGTGAATCGGCTCGATCTGGCGCGACAGGTCGTCAGGCATCGACGGACGGTTCGCCTTGTAGTCGGGATACCAGTCGTCGCGAAACGTTTTGCCCTTGGCGTCGAACACGCACGCGCTATACTCTGCTGTGACTTCCTTGCGCATGCGCCGCAGCATGTTGATCATCCCGTAGAGCGCGCCCGTCGGACCACCGTCGGGACTGCGCAGATCAGGCATCGCATGGTAGGCCCGGTACAGATAACTCGAACCGTCGACCAATAGCAGGGTCTTACCTTCAAGGCTTCGTTCTTCAGGCATTATGACTAAGAGAAAAGTGATTCCGAGTCTGCGATCACTCGCAGATCAAGAGCGCGCAACGGCTAAGAAGGCCCGCGCATCGTGGCAGATGTTCACGATTATGGCAGAGTTTATCGAGGCGACCGAATACCTCTCGGAGATTCGTCCGGCTGTCAGCATCTACGGTTCAGCGCGTCTGAAACCGAACTCGCCGTACTACAAACTGGCTACGCAAATCGCTCGCAAGCTGTCGGACGCGGGCTTCGCGGTCATCTCCGGCGGCGGCCCCGGCATCATGGAAGCGGCCAACAAGGGCGCGCATGCAGGCAAGGCGCCGTCGGTCGGACTGAACATCGAACTGCCGCACGAGCAATCGGGCAATCAGTGGCAGGACATCTCGTTGCGCTTCCGTCATTTCTTCACGCGCAAAGTGACGTTTGTTAAAAACTCGGATGCGGTGATCGTGATGCCGGGCGGCTTCGGCACGCTGGACGAACTCGCCGAAGTGCTCACGCTGATTCAAACCAAGAAGTCGCGCCACGTGCCGATCATTCTGGTGGGCGGCGAATTCTGGGAAGGCCTGCTCGCATGGTTCAAGAACTCGCTCACGCCGATGGGCCTGATCAATCCGGCCGACATGGACCTGATGCAGGTGATCGACGATCCGGACCAGGTGCTCGAAGCGGTGCTCAAGTTCTACGAAGACCGCGAAGAGACCGAACCGCATCCAGCCAAGTCGGATGAAGACCGGATGTTCTATCTGTAACGCCGGTTCGGCATAGGGCGGTGTAACTAGCGGGCGGCCTCCAGGCTGCCCGTTTGCTTTTCTGCTTCTCGATCGGTCTGGTCGCCTTGCGCCTGCAACCATTCGCAGAATTGCGCGACGAGCGGCGCATTCGCCACCTCGCGCCTTGCCACCCACCAATAGCCGCGTGCATCGATAAGCGGGCCGGGCAACGGCACCACGAGGCGTCCCGACGCGAGTTCATCGGCGAGCAAAGGGAGCGGCCCTAGCGCGACGCCGAGTCCGTCCACCGCAGCCTGCAAGGCCAGATAGAAATGATCGAACGACTGCTTCTTCCGGCATTTCGCTGTCACGCCCGCCGCCGATAACCAGTTGGCCCAAGCATCGGGCCGTGTGTCCGAATGCAACAGCACGTGCCGGGCGAGATCGCCGGGTACGTTGATCGGCGAGCGCTGCAATAACGCGGGACTGCATACCGGAATTTCACTCTCGCCGAGAAAATGACCGCTCACGCAGTTCGGCCAATGCGCGGGACCGCGGCGTACGGCGACGTCGAAACTGTCCAGCGTTTCAACCGGCGCGTTCGAAGTCGACAGACGCAGTTCCACGTTCGGCACCTTGCGCTGGAACTGATGAAGACGCGGCAATAGCCACTTCATCGCGAAGGTCGGCAACGCGCTCACCCTGAGTACGTGCACGACGCCCGTGTCGCGGAGTTGATCCGTCGCGAGCGCGATGCTGTCGAACGCGGATTGCACGGTTGCCAGATAACGACGACCGTCGTCGGTGAGCCGCACGCGCTTGCCGTGACGGCGGAAGACCTGCACGCCGAGCCAGCTTTCGAAAGCCGCGACTTGTCGGCTGATTGCACCGTGCGTCACATGCAATTCGTTCGCTGCCGCAGTAAAACTTTCGTGCCGCGCAGCAGCTTCGAAGGCGCGCAGCGCCGGAAAGGGAGGAAGGTTACGAGCCATCTTTGTGATTCTAGATCACAAAGGCGTGCGCAAAAATCGTTTTGTCCGCCGCCGGTTCGGCGCTAACCTCGGGGGCTCGAACCGGAAGCCCGACAATATGGACAACAACCTCTCCCCGTCCACGCCCGCAGCGGCGTCCCCACCCACGTTGCGGGAAATCTTCGGCGGTTTTCTCGGCCTCGGGCTGATCTCGTTCGGCGGCGCGCTACCGCTGGCGCGGCGCGCGCTGGTCGAGCAGCGTCGCTGGCTGACCGGCGCGGAATTCACCGATCTGCTCGGTCTGTGTCAATTCCTGCCGGGCGGCAATGTGATCAACCTGTCGGTGGCAATCGGCATGCGGTTTCGTGGCGTGCCCGGCGCGCTGGCCGGTCTGCTCGGGTTGATTGCAGGGCCTTCGCTGGTGGTGATCGGGCTGGGCGTGCTGTACGAACACACGCAGAACGACCCGCATGTGCGTCATCTGTTCGCCGGATTGGCGGCTGCGGCAGCAGGCTTGCTGATCTCGATGGCCGTGAAAATCCTGCTGCCGCTGCGCAACAAGCCGATGGCCGCGCTGGTCGCCGTGCTCGGCTTCATCGCCATTGCGATCCTGCGCTTTCCGCTTCTGCCGACTATGCTTGTGCTCACGCCGCTCAGCATTTACATCGCATCGAGGGCCGCACGATGAACGACACACTGATTTCGCTCGCGTTGATTTTCAGTCAGCTTTCGCTACTCGCATTCGGCGGCGGCAATACGATTCTTCCGGAGATGCAGCGGCAGGTGGTGGACGTGCATCACTGGATGCCGGCCAGCGAATTCAGCGCGCTGTTCGCGCTTGCACAGGCCGCACCCGGTCCGAATCTGATGATCGTCACGCTGGTCGGCTGGCACGTGGCGGGATGGGCGGGGATGCTGGTGACCTCGGTGGCGAAGTTCGGGCCGTCGTCGCTGGTGACGATCCTTGCGTTGCAGGCGTGGGATCGTTTCAGGGACCGCCCCTGGAGACGTTATGCGCAAATGGGCCTGGTGCCGGTGACGGCGGGCATCGTCGCGGCGAGCGCGTCGTTGATCGCTCAGGCGTCGAATCCCACTGCGATCGCGTGGGCGATCAGCGCCGTCACTGCGGTGCTGGCGTTGAAAACGCGCATTCATCCGCTGTGGTTATTGGCGGCAGGCAGTCTGATAGGGCTGACGGGGTTTGGGCAGTTTTGAAACCATCTGGGACACTACCGTTATTTTTGCTGAGCAACGCCCGCTGGGGATTCGAGTAGGAACTCAAATGCCGGCAAAAATAACAGGTCGAAGCACGCATTGACCAAACACAATGTCACGCCAAAAACCCGTTCAGTCGATCCCTCGAGATCGTGAAGCACAGCTATGCTTGGAGATTTAGCTAGAGCGCCATTTGCCTATGACCTACCATGCCATTACCGTTACGCTTGAAGACATCGGCGGGATCGTCGCCGAAAAAGACAGATATGGCAGGCGAACAGTCAGCACCGCCTTTAACGTCACAATTGCAGGAAAACGTCAGTATGCCGTACAAATGCGCGGCGCACCTCGGCTTGAAAGCGGAACGGTCGTGACAGCAGTGCTGCGCGATAGGGATAACTGGCAAACACTTATGGGATGGTTAAACCATTCAACGGGTGAGATTTGCGGCGTCGATTCACCCGGAATTTACTTCTGGTGGTTTGTGGCTGGTGTCCTGATGTCGACTCTGCTTTACTTTAAATGGATAAACGAAGCGCATAGCGGCGACGCCAGTGTGCGTGTAGTAGTTTGGATTATCGCGGCCATAACGATAAACGGCTGGACAACATTCGCCTGGCAGAAGGCGGCGAGGGTTTATAGGTTGCTAAAACCCTGAATGTCCGGGTAATTTGAGGTTACCGGGGTGACTTTAGCTAAAATTTCTGCCATCGCCTGCCGCGCGATGCGGCAGGCGATGGCAGAAGAAGAGGGACGCTTATCCGTCATTCACTTTCGCTACGGCGAACTGCGACCGGTAGTAGTTGCATCGATCCAATTCTTCGCCACTTTTCGTCGCAATATGAACAGCGCTCCGAGTCGGAGCCAGACACAAAGCGTAATTAGCGCGATAGCCCACAAGCCCAGTTTTTGCAAATATGGATGGCCGAATATAGTCCATACAAGACTAAAGGCTGCGATCCATTTAAGCAGGTCGTAAGCCCATCTCGATCTCCTTATCACATACATAAACGCCAAGGGGTTTGCCACAAGACTTGCGAACACGGCCAGACAACCCACCCAAGGTAAGGATCCGGATTGAAGCAAGCCGATTTCCACCCTCGCCTCACACAGGAAGGCAATAAAGAATCCAATTAATGAAACCCGAATACAATTTGGAATTTTTTTCATAGCTATCTGAATTTCACGCTCTTGCAATAATCCATTCCGCTAACAATATCGCTCCAACCCTGCTTGGCACTTAGATAGCGACAGTAGTTTTCTTTGTACTGGTCCTCATTGACTGGCGTGAAGCTACCCGGAACGGGAGTCTCCGTAGGTATTAATCCGCTACCTGAAACACCCTTATCACTTAGACAAACGAACAGCCCCTTTTGCGTCAAGATTTCGTTGTATGAGGCAAGAGAATATCCACTTCCAGTCCCCAGACTTGACCAATAAAGCGATGCGCCAGCAACCGATGCAGGTTGCAAGATTTGCAACTTGTTTGACATATAATTACCCAACCATATTTTGGTAGCGCTCAGATATGGCTGGAAGGCCGATTGCAAGTCAGCAGCCAAGGCTAGCGCACCGATTGCTGCTGCGGCGCCAGGACCGATTTCAGCCAAAACAAGCACCGTAACAGCAACTGTTCCAGCGGCACTGATAATGGTCAGCACATCGCCTGGCGCAATCCTTTTCTCGGGATTTTTCCAGTCTGTTACAACTTTTATTAATACAGACGTCGCAGACATTATATTTGTCATGATACGTATTGGCTGCATCATCGGAGCGACATTTGAAATCGTTGCAACAAGATTAGAGCCATTTTGAATAACCGACAGCGAGTCACTTGGGCTATTTACAGCAGACATAAGCGCCTGATAAGTAGTCATCGAGTTCGATCCACCCTCAATGAATTGCAGCACCATCTCCACTTTAGACATTTTATTCAGCCTTTGACTCTGTATTCCATGGGGCAATCGAATTCACTGAGGAACTAACGGACGGGGCGGTCGATGGACTTGATCCAACAACATAGCGATAATAAAGCTGTGTATTCCCTGTTTTTGGCACATACACCATCTGGGAAATAAATGATTTTGACTTTCTAAGAATGACAGGGAGGACATCAATGATTTGCGAAAATCCTTTATCCGTCGCGACCTGAAGACTTGCAGAAATATCACTATCCAGATCATCAAAATTTACGATACGCACCCAAAATACCCATGCTCCGTCGTCGCGCTTTAATGCAGTCGCGCCATTTGTTAGCGCATATCCGCCCAAGGAAGTCACTGTGACTTGCGGGGATGTGGGAGTCGCCTTCACGATTTGAGATGTAAAGCCAACAAGAGACAATGCGCTTGTCCGTAAAAATGATCGCCTAGTATTCATCGTGTCTTATCTAGACTGTGGAAGTTGCCATTTTTTAATGCAGTCCCAAATACATTTAAAAATGTATCGCTTCCGCCGAAGTGATTGACATCAGATAATTCCGAAAAAATTATGCCTATTCGGTCTATAGCCGAGGAGATCGCATGAAACGTTACAGAAGGTGACGAGCATCCTGTAAGTTTTTTGAAATTTCGTGTACTCCAACTTTCTCGGCCAAGAAAAAGCGGTGCAGGAAGGGCGTATTTAGTGTCGAATAAGAAACTGACGATCCGCGCGAACGCCCATTAACCAATGGTCTAACTGAAATGCGATTTTGTATGGTGCCGACTGCTGGTCGCGCTCAGGACATGGGCCGAAACGAAGCGTGGTGCGGCCACGTGGCAGTGGCTTGGGTGTGAAACTGGGACAGGTGTGCCTCGATAATACGGCACAGCATCTCACAATCCTGCGCCGCCTCGCCTTGATGTGCTCAAGCGCGATACAACCATAAAAGCTGGACTGAAAATACGCTAACTGAAGGTCCACGCATACGATCGATGTCGCACTACAGTCTGATCAGTTTGTAAGTTCAAGCGTTTGCCTCGACGCAATCCCCGATGTAGCTGTTATATCTGCAGTCGTACTCCGCAAAGCCAACCGTACTCCGCAAAGCCAACACCGCGTTACTGAAACGCCACCTCCGCAAAACTGCGCAGCTTGCGGCTATGCAGACGATGCAAGCCGTTCATCCTCAGCAGCTCCATCGCCTTCACACCGATCTGCAGATGCTGGTCGACCTGCGCACGATAAAACTGATCGGCCATGCCGGGCAGTTTCAGTTCGCCATGCAACGGCTTGTCCGACACGCAAAGCAAGGTGCCGTAAGGCACACGGAAACGGAACCCGTTCGCGGCGATGGTTGCGCTTTCCATATCGAGCGCGATCGCCCGGCTTTGCGACAAGCGCTGCACCGGCTCGCGATGATCGCGCAACTCCCAGTTGCGGTTATCGACGCTCGCCACCGTGCCCGTGCGCATCACGCGCTTCAATTCGACGCCGTCCAACTGCGTGACCTGCGCAACCGCGCGCTCGAGCGCCACCTGCACTTCGGCGAGCGCCGGAATCGGCACCCACAGCGGCAGGTCTGCGTCGAGCACGTGGTCTTCTCGCACGTAACCGTGTGCCAGCACGTAGTCGCCGAGACGCTGCGTATTGCGCAATCCCGCGCAGTGGCCGAGCATGATCCACGCATGCGGACGCAGCACGGCGATGTGATCGGTGATCGTTTTCGCGTTCGACGGACCCACGCCGATGTTGATCATCGTGATGCCGCTACCGTCGGCGCGCTTCAGGTGATACGCCGGCATCTGCGGCAGACGCGGCGGCGCGTTGCCTTCCTGCGCCTGTTCGCCGAGATTCTCGTTATATGTAACGACGTCGCCCGGTTCGACGAACGACGTGTATTCGCTGCGGTATGCGCGCAGTTCCTCGTCGTCGGTATGGGCCATCATCGTACGGCCGAGTTTGACGAACTCGTCGATATAGAACTGGTAGTTCGTGTACAGCACGTAGTTCTGGCAATGCGTGGGAGACGTCGCCGTGTAGTGCTTCAGCCGATGCAGCGAAAAGTCCACACGCGCCGCCGTGAACAGCGCGAGCGGGTGCGGGTCGCCCGGCAGCGGTTCATACGTACCGTTGACAATGCGGTCGTCGAGTAACGCGAGGTCCGGCGTATCGAATACGTCACGCATCAGGAACAGACGCTCGCGGTCCAGATCGCCTTCCAGGTGAATGCCTTCGGCAAACGCGAAATGAATCGGAATCGGCTGGTCGGACACGCCGACCTCGATCTTCACGTGGTGGTTCTTCGCGAGCAGACGCAATTGCTCGCGATAATAATTGCCGAACAGATCCGGCCGCGTAACGGTCGTCTCGAACACGCCCGGACCCGCAACGAAACCATACGAGCGGCGCGAATCGATATGCGTGTTGACTTCCGTGCAAACGCGAACGAACGGATAGCACGCGCGTACCCGGCTTTCGAACAATTCATTGCGACGGTAGCGCGCGAAGGCGTCGCGCAGGAAGGAGGTGTTCGCTTCGTAGATCGCCGAGAGGCGGGTGACGGCCTCGGTTGCGTCGTCGAAGGATTCGGTTGGGAAGCTGTTCGTGGGAGTTTGCACCACGCGTTGATTGGTATCGTTGATCATCTTCATTCGCCTCTATTGATGCGACGACATTACCACGGAACTCTGGAACTCCAAATGACCTTGCAGCGTGTGCAACCTACGCCGCCGCGACGCTCACAAGATTGCACGCATGTCGCGCGAAAGCGGCGCAAAATAAGGCGGTTGCGCCCGAGGGCAAGGCTGGATTTGCTAGAATCGGGGCACCATATCGGAGAATCACCATGAAGCCGCTCCTTCCCGTCGCCGTTGCACTGGTCCTCGCCTTTGGCAACGCCGCGATGGCTGCCCAGCCGGTCGACGCCACGCCGCCCCCGGACCAGCCGCAATCCGCTAACGAAAGGGCCGGCCTGCCCGATCTGGAGAAGATCAACCGGCCGGGCGCCGAGGTCAGCTCGAAGGTCGAAATCAACGTCCCGCGCACGCCGAGCTTCTACGAACGCAGCCCGAACGGCACTGAAATCACCGAATACCGCGACAAAGGCAAGCCTGTCGAAATCAATGTGCATTCGGGCCTCGGCACGCGCTACCAGATGAGCGCGCCGCTCGACACTTCGCCTACCGTGCGCGACAACGGCCGCGCGAGCACGCGGTTGCCTTCGGTGAATCTGACTTACTGATTGTTTCGTGACCGGACGGCGTCACGTTTGAGCGGCTTGCTGTTGATGCGCCATGTGGCGCCACGAGCATCGAGCTTGCCGGGGTAGCTTGCAGCGGCGAGATCCAGGCACTGCGGCTTCGCTTATTATCTGAGCGCGCCGCCGCCCTCGCCCCACCTGCATGCCGACTGCATCGCTTCTGAATACCGCGTTTGCCGTCCTCGTGTTTGCCGTCCTGTTCATCACCGCTTTTGTCACATCTCGCACTGGCCGTTGCGCGCCAGCCCGACCAACCTGATCCGACGTTTCCCGCATGGCTGTCTTCACCGCTGTCACCGAACCCCAACTAGCAGAATGGATGCGTCATTACGATCTCGGCGACGTCGTCGAGTTTCGCGGCATTCCGTCCGGTATTGAGAACAGCAACTTCTTTCTGACGACGACGCGCGGCGAATACGTCCTCACGATTTTCGAAAAGCTGACGGCCGAACAACTGCCGTTCTATCTGGATCTGATGCAGCACCTCGCCGCCCACCGCGTGCCGGTGCCGGACCCGATGCCGCGCGAAAACGGTGCGCTGTTCGGCACGCTGAACGGCAAACCCGCCGCGATCGTGACCAAACTC
Source organism: Paraburkholderia xenovorans (assembly GCF_046030735.1). Classification (GTDB taxonomy): domain Bacteria; phylum Pseudomonadota; class Gammaproteobacteria; order Burkholderiales; family Burkholderiaceae; genus Paraburkholderia; species Paraburkholderia xenovorans_A. The sequence goes on along the minus strand of NZ_JAQQBV010000005.1, from coordinate 232,769 downwards.
GAAGGCGCGCCTGAACTGGCGCCGGGCGTCGAGCACTGCATCGAGGTCGGGCACATGCTCGCGCGCATGCATCTGGCCGGGCGCGACTACGCGCGCCATCAGCCGAATCTGCGCAGCCTGCCGTGGTGGCGGGAGAACGTGCCGACCATCCTGCCGTTTCTGGAAGGCGCGCAACGCGAACTGCTGGCGTCGGAACTGGCGCATCAGGAAGCGTTCTTCGCGTCGGCCGATTACGCCGCGCTGCCCGAAGGCCCGTGTCACGCCGACCTCTTCCGCGATAACGTACTGTTCGCGCATGCGGCACCGGAAACGGGCCACGAAGTGCGCCTCGGCGGCTTCTTCGATTTCTATTTCGCGGGCTGCGACAAATGGCTGTTCGACGTCGCGGTAACAGTCAACGACTGGTGCGTCGATCTCGTCACCGGCAAGCTCGACGACGTGCGCACCGAAGCGCTGCTGCGCGCCTACCAGACCGTGCGCCCATTCACGGCCGAAGAAAGCCGCCACTGGGGCGACATGCTGCGTGCGGGCGCGTACCGTTTCTGGGTGTCGCGTCTGTATGATTTTCATCTGCCGCGCGCCGCGGAGTTGCTCAAACCGCACGACCCCGGCCATTTCGAGCGCATCCTGCGCGAACGCCTGTCCGGCGTTGCTCTTCCAGGCATCCATACCTCATGCAACTGATCGAAGTCCCCGCGAAAACCGGCTATGTATGGTTCCGGCAAGGTATCTGGCTGTTCCGCAAGAACCCGCTCGCGTTTCTGACGCTGTTCTTCACCTATCTGCTGGTCATGACGCTGGTGTCGCAGATTCCGGTGATCGGCGGCGTGTTGCCGCTGATGTTCATTCCCGGTGTCGCGGTCGGCTTCATGGCCGCATGCCGCAATACGATCGCGGGCAAGCCGGTGTTTCCGACCATCCTCGTGGACGGCTTCCACTCGTACGGTCCGATCGTCGCGAGGCGCCTGCTGGCGCTCGGCGTGCTGTATGTCGTCGCGATGGCGCTGGTGCTGGCGGGTTCGGCGCTCGCCGACGGCGGCATGCTGCTGAAGGTGATGCTCGGCGCCGCCAAGATGGATGAGGACGCGATCGTCAACAGCAATATCCCGCTCGGGATCATCACGGCCTTCGTGTTCTACATTCCGGCCGCGATGATTTTCTGGTTCTCGCCGATTCTCATCGCCTGGCACGACGTTCCGCCCGTCAAGGCGATGTTCTTCAGCGTGGTCAGTTGCTGGCGCAATCGCGGCGCGTTCATCGTGTTCGGCGCGCTGTGGTTCGCGGTGGCGATGACGGTGTCGCTCGGCCTGTCGGCGCTGATGCAACTGCTCGGCGCGGGCGACTTCGCGTTCGCAGTGCTGATGCCTGCCACGATGATCGTCACGACCATGCTGTATTGCTCGTTTTACGCGACGTATCGCGGCTGCTTCGGCGTTCAGACGCCCGAAGCACCCGATCTGCCGACCACACCGGCGGGCTGACCGCCCACTCGCGCGCAGTTGCGGCGCGGGCGCCGTTCTGGCGCCCGCCCGCTGTCTTGTCCTGGGTCGCCGCGCCCCCAACTGTCTCCCTACACCCGCTGCATCGTCAAAAACCTGCGCCGATTTGCGGCACAATGGTTTGCACGCAATCGATTCGCACGCTCCCTTTTTAGCCGAGAGGCATCATGACCCAGCGCCCCGCTCTGCCCTTCACGCTCGACGAACAACTGTGCTTCGCGCTCTATTCCACGTCGCTCGCGATGACGAAGGCATACAAGCCGTTGCTCGACAAACTCGGACTCACTTATCCGCAATATCTGGCGATGCTGGTGTTGTGGGAGACCGACGGCGTCACGGTGAAGGATATGGCGGCTCGCCTGAATCTCGATTCCGCGACGGTTACGCCGTTGCTCAAGCGGCTTGAAGCGCAGGGTTATGTGGAACGGGTACGGGGTGTCGAAGACGAACGGCTCGTTTATATCCGTTTGACCAAGGCCGGCACCGCGCTGAAGCGGCCGGCCCGCGAAGTGCCCGGAGAGATCTTCTGCGCGATGCAGCAAACGCCTGATTTCCTGCTGCGTCTGCGCGACGATCTGACACGCCTGCGCGCCACGCTCAACGATTACATGGACAACTAGCCGGCCGGTTTTACACAGCCGTTTCGGCTGACTTGCAAATTTCATTTGCACACAAATGATTTGTGTACTATCTTTGTCACATGCCGCTTCGATAGCGCTCCGCCAGAACGGCGAGCCGGCGAATAGCGGCAAGCATGCAAATCCTGACAACCCAGATTGAGGAGCAGCAAAATGAGCGTACTTTACAAAGCAAGCGCAACGAGCACCGGTGGCCGCGACGGCCGTGCAGTGTCGTCGGACAACGTGCTGGACGTGAAACTGGCCGCCCCGCGCGAACTCGGCGGCAACGGCACGGTGGGTACGAATCCCGAGCAGCTCTTCGCAGCCGGCTACTCGGCCTGTTTCCTGAGCGCGATGAAGTTCGTTGCCGGCCAGCGCAAGCAGGCGTTGCCGGCGGACACGCAGGTCAGCGCCGACGTGGGCGTCGGCCCGAACGACAACGGCGGCTTCGCTCTCGACATCGAACTGCGCGTGTCGCTGCCGGGTCTGTCGGCCGATGCAGCCAGGGAACTGGTCGACGCAGCGCATCAGGTCTGCCCGTACTCGAACGCTACGCGCAACAACGTCGACGTGCGTCTGCAAATCGTCTGAGCGACGACGGCGCTGGTCAACGAAAGAATGACTGACTGACTGATTGATTGATTGACGCCACGCGACAAAATCGCGCCGAGCCGGACAGAAAAACGCCCGCGACCTGCAAAACAGGCGCGGGCGTCGTGCTATTTGCAGGCCGCGGCACGCAATGTGCAACCCGAATCCGCGCGACCCTCGAAAAACCATCTGGGCAGACCGACGCGCAGTTCAGTAACATCGTCGCCTGACACGCGCGCCGTCGCCGCCGAAGCCGCCGTGGACGGCGACGCGCATCCGCGCTGCGACCGGTCCGTCGCCGCGCAACCCCTCACTCCGATTTTCGATAAAGATGACACGCGCCCGCCGCCTGAACGACACCTTCGATACCGGCCTGGTCTGGTTCCGCCGCGACCTGCGCAGCACCGACAACGCCGCGCTGTACTACGCGCTCAAACATTGCCAGCGCGTCTGGTGTGTGTTCGTGTTCGACACGACGATCCTGCAACCGCTCGTCGATACATGGCAGACGCGGCATCCGGACACGCCGCCGCAGGATCGTCGCATTGAGTTCATTCTTGCGTCGCTAACGGAACTGGACGACGCGTTACGCGCAAAAGGCGGCGGTCTGATCGTGCTGTACGGCGATCCGGCGGCTCTCGTGCCGAAGCTCGCTCACGAGCTCGGCGCCGACGCCGTGTTCGCCAATCACGACTACGAGCCGGTCGCAATCGCGCGCGACGAAACCGTGCGCGAGCAGCTTGCCGAATCCCGGCGTCAACTGCTGACGTTCAAAGATCAGGTGATTTTCGAACTCGACGAGGTGCTGACCGGCCAGAACAAGCCGTTCACCGTGTTCACGCCCTACAAGAACGCGTGGCTGAAGCAACTGAGCGCCTTCGACCTGAAACCATATCCGGTGGAAAAGTACGCGCAGCATCTGGCCAAAGTGCCGTCGAAGCTGGATCGCCATCTGCCGACGCTGAAACAGCTCGGTTTCGTGCCGAGCAATCTCGCCGACCTGAAGATACCGACAGGCATGAGCGGCGCGCAGAGCCTGCTCGACGACTTCACGACCCGCATCGACAGTTATAAGGACCGGCGCGATTTTCCCGCCGCCAAAGGCCCGAGCTATCTGTCGGTGCATTTGCGCTTCGGCACGGTGTCGATTCGCACGCTCGCGCGGCTTGCTCATGAAATGTCGCTGCAACCCGACGGAGAAGGCTCGGCCACGTGGCTATCGGAACTGATCTGGCGGGACTTCTATTTCATGATCCTGTCGCATCACCCGAAACTGGCGAACGGCGCGTCGTTCAAGGAAGAGTACGACCGCTTGCGCTGGGAGCAAGGACACGAAGCGGACGAGGCGTTTGCCGCATGGTGCGAAGGACGCACCGGTTATCCGCTCGTCGACGCCGCCATGTTGCAGTTGAACCGCACCGGCTACATGCACAACCGGCTGCGGATGGTGACGGCGAGCTTCCTCGTGAAAGATCTGGGGGTCGACTGGCGGCTCGGCGAACGCTATTTCGCCGAATTGTTGAACGACTTCGATTTTTCGGCGAATAACGGCGGGTGGCAGTGGGCGGCATCGACAGGATGTGACGCACAGCCGTACTTCCGGATTTTCAACCCGATCACGCAGTCGGAAAAATTCGACGCCGAGGGCCGCTTCATCAAGCGCTATCTGCCGCAGCTCGAAAAAGTGCCGGCCAAATGGATACACGCGCCGTGGCTCGCGGGCGCAGAACGGCTTGCGGAGTTCGGCGTGACGCTCGGCAAGGATTATCCGGCGCCGATCGTCGACCACGCCGAAGCCCGCCAGCGCACGTTGGCCCGTTTCGGCAAGTGAACTACGAGGAGACTGAGATATGCGCCGTTTGCCGTCGCTACTGGTGTTTCTTGTACTGACGTTTGCTGCGGCCGGCGTAGCGAGTCGTTTTTTGCCCGACGCCTGGTACGTCGCGTTGCAGAAGCCCGCGTTCAATCCGCCGAACTGGGTATTTCCGCCTGCGTGGACCGTACTTTATGTGCTGATGGCAATTGCTGCCTGGCGCGTATGGAAACGCGACGGCCTGACTGCGGCAATCGTCTTGTGGGTGGTGCAGCTAGTGTTCAACGCGGCCTGGATGTGGCTGTTCTTCGGCCTGCATCGACCGGACTTGGCGCTGGTCGATATCGTGATACTGCTGGTGCTGATCGTCGCGCTGACGTATCTATTCTGGCGACGCGACCGTTGGGCAGGCGGCCTGTTGATGCCCTATGTAGCCTGGGTGGCGTTCGCCGCGGTGTTGAATCACGCGTTGTGGCAATTGAATCCGGCTGCCTGGCGCTGGCCATAGTGCCGACACTGGCACGGCTAGCGGCAGCTTGGGCGCCTCACCCTGAACACCGGCGTTATTCACTACGCGCCGATGCTTCGATTCGCTCAGCTTAGTGCTGGCTCATCCACGACGGTTGGCGAGTGTTCGCCTCACGATCCAGCTTGCGCATGCGGAATTCCAGATCGTACAGATCGGTGGCTTCGGCGAGGAAAGCGTCGGCGCGTTCTTTCGCGAGTTGGTCGGGCGATTTCGTAAGGAACAGGAACAGGCGGCTAAGCAGATACATGATCAACCTCGGCAATGAATTTAGGCGTTAACGCCTAAGGGATAACCCCTATTATAGGGAAAACCCTAGGCTACGCCAATTCATTTCAAAAAAGTGTTGTCCCGAGATCACCGGGCGGCTGCCGAGGCCGCTGTGGCAGTGCTTTCCGCGTTGCGGCCAGTTCCTGCGCGACGTTGATGCTTGAAGAACTCCCACACCATCGCGCTCGCATCCGGGCCTTTGGCGGAGTGAAACGGCACTGCTTCGTCGCCGCCGCTCCACGCGTGCGCCAGCCCTTGCACATGGCACAGCCGCACCACGCGGCGACCGCCGCGCACGTAATCGCGCATGACCAAACCGCCCTTGCGCTCCTCTCGCACCTCGCCGGACTTGCGGGCGCCGTTTGCGTCGACGATGCGGTTCAGGCGCAGAAACTGCACCGCCAGTTGATCCGCATTGACCGGCGCGACCACATGATCGGCGTCGCCGTGAATGATGATCGCCGGCATGCCGGGGTAGCCGGCGACGTCGGCGGCCTCGTCGACCAGTTCGACCGGCTCCCGGCGCGCGCCCCGCCGCATCACGTCCATCGCGGCAATACCGGAACGGGCTTCGCCGAAAGCGGGGCCGGAGTGCAGCGCGACCGCCGCGAAACGCTCCGGATAGGTCACGGCCAGCAGCGCCGTCAAGCCGGCGCCGGCCGAAATGCCGGCCACATAGACGCGCTCGCTGTCGAAACCATGCTGGGCGATCAACGCATCGACCAACGACACCACCGCGCGCGCTTCCGCGCCGCCCGCACTGTCGCCGGCGTCGTACCAGTGCCAGCAGCGATGCGAATGCACATGCTTCGATTGCTCCGGATAGACGACCGCGAAACCGAACCGGTCGGCGAGCACGTTCATCCGCGTGCCTTCGGCAAATTCATCGATCGACTGGGTGCAGCCGTGCAGCATCACCACCAGCGGCATTGGTTCGTCCACGTGGCCGGCCGGAACATACAAACCGTACTGGAGATGATTGACGAGCCGCCCGGGAGCGGCAGGCGCCGAGTGGAACGAGCGCGTCCACGAACCGCTCGCCCACGCGGATGCCCGCGGCCGGACGCGCGATTCGCGCGCGGCGGCGCGCGGCGCGTCGCGCTTGGCCGGCGCGCGCAACGCAGCAACCGGCTTGAGCGGACGAGCCTTGGCGGACGGCTTGGCGGCCGCCGGCCGTGCCACCCGCGCGGTGCTGCGCCTGGTGACCTTGTGTGCATGCTCGGTCTGAATCGCGAGCAATCGCTTCAAACCGCGCAGCCAGACTTTCGATAGACTTTTTGCCATCGGTGGGTGACCTCGCAAAAAGGGACAGGTGTCATTTGATCGAGCGACATTTCGTTGTGCAATGCACAATAACACCATTCCTCATGCGATGCTGGACGCGCCACCTCCATTCCAGACGCATAATCCAGGTTCGCCGAACCTTGCAGACCAGCCCGCGTCAAACCCCGGCGCGGCTCAATCCCGTCGTGTCGGCGGCACGCTGACCTCAGGTTGGCCAGCTAACATTCGGCGACAAATAGCTCAGCGGGTCGGCGGCTCGCAGCGCAGCACCCGTCTATACTGGCGGTGAATTATTTGAATTGCGAGCCTTCGGGCGTCGGCAATTCGCCCCGCTCGCGCGTTATTCCATTACCAACCGGATCCCAAGCGGCCCTGGTCGCACTTTCTGCCATGCCCGATTTACCTGCCCATCTGTGGTATTCGATCACCAGCCTCGGCGGCGCCGGCATGACGCTGCCGCTCGCGTTCGCCATCGCGCTGTGGCTGGCGGTCGGCTACACGTGGCGGATGGCGGCGGGCTGGCTGCTGCTGCTCGGCGCGGCGATCGGCGTCGTCACGGTGACGAAGCTCGCGTTCCTCGGCTGGGGGGTCGGCGTGAGGGAGCTGGATTTCACCGGCGTGAGCGGCCACGCCATGCTGTCCACGGCCGTCTATCCGGTTGCGCTATTTCTGATGCTGCTGCCTGCCCGGCCGGCGATCCGTTTGCTCGGGGTGGCGCTGGGTCTTGCTGCGGGCATCGCCGTGGGTTTGTCGCGTGTGGTGTTGAGCGCGCACTCGCCGTCGGAGGCCGTGACGGGTTGTCTGGTCGGCGCACTGGCCGCACTCGTGTTCGTGCGCATCGCGTGGCATGCGGAACCCGGCAAGCTGTCCGCGCTGCCCGTCACCGCCAGTCTGATGGTTCTTGCCGTGCTGATGCACGGCGTACACGTGCCGACGCAGCGCTGGGTCACGCATATCGCGTTGAAGGTGTCCGGCCACGATCGGCCGTTCATTCGCGCAAAATGGAAGGCCACACGCGATGGGCGCCCGGCCGCCACGCCGCTGTCGCAGACGCTCAATACCCTCGAACTGCCGCCTTCATCTGACGCTTGAGGCGCTTGTTCCCGGCGTTTCGTGCTTTTTTCGTGCCTTTGTTTGCCGCAATCGCAGCCGCCGCCACGGTCGTATGCCTCTCTTCCTTTAGACGCCGCACGCTTCACCATCCATTCGATCTGCCCCTCGACGCACAGTCTTCGGGCACCTCGGCGCCCATGCGCGCCAATGCATACCCGTCATGCCCAGCAAATGGCCACCGCTATAACCTTTCATATATTACGATAGCGCTTTAACTGTTGCGCCGGTCACCCCGGCCCGCCAAGCCTTCATGACACTCTCCCGCCGTCTTGTGAAACACGTGCTGCTCATCGCCGGCGCCGTCTCGGTTGCCGTCAGCGCCAATGCGCGCGCCGACGAGCTCGTGGTCTCCGCCGCCGCCAGCCTGACCAATGCATTCAAGGCCGTTAGCGAAGTCTTCGAACAGCAGCATCCGGGCACCAAGGTCTTGCTCAACTTCGGCGCGTCCGACGTGCTGATGCAGCAGATCGTCAAGGGTGCGCCCGCCGACGTCTTCGCGTCCGCAGACCAGAAAGCGATGGACAAGGCCGCCGCCGAGAAAGTGATCGTGCCGTCCACGCGCAAGGACTTCGCCGCCAATTCGCTGGTGCTGATCGTGCCGACTGACAGCCATTTCGCGCCCACCGCGCTGAACGAACTGACGTCGGCGAATGTGAAGCGCGTCGCGTACGGCGATCCGGCGTCGGTGCCGGTCGGCCGCTATACGCAGGGCGCGTTGCAGGCCGCGGGCGCATGGGACGCAGTCAGCGCGAAGGCCGTGCTGGCGTCGAACGTGCGGCAGAGCCTCGACTATGTGTCGCGCGGCGAAGTCGACGCCGGCTTCGTCTTCAGCACCGACGCCGCGATCATGCCGGACAAGGTCAGGGTCGCGATGACCGTGCCGACGCAAACGCCGATCACCTACCCGATCGCGCAGGTCGAAGGCAGCCGTCATGCGGCGGACGCACAAGCTTTCATCAGCTTCGTGTTGTCGCCGGCCGGGCAAGCGGTGCTCGCGAAGTACGGCTTCAAGCCGGCTCATTAAACTGAACCACCTCAAACGGACCGCCGCGCGCTCATGCAACAAGCCTGGATCCCGCTCTTGCTGTCGCTGAAAGTAGCGGGCTGGGCCACCGCACTCAATCTGGTATTCGGCGTCGCCGCCGGCTTCGGTCTGTCGCGCTGGCGCTCCGGCGCGCGCGACGTGATCGATTCGCTGCTGATGCTGCCGCTCGTGCTGCCGCCCACCGTGCTCGGCTATTACCTGCTGGTGCTGCTCGGCCGGCGCGGCGTAATCGGCGCATGGCTCGACCGGCTGGACATCCAGTTGGTGTTCACGTGGCAAGGCGCGGTGATCGCGTCGACCGTGGTGGCGTTTCCGCTCGTGTTGAAATCGGCGCGCGCCGCCTTCGAATCCGTCGATCCGCAGCTCGAACGGGCCGCGCGCACGCTCGGCGTCAGCGAGGCGGCGATCTTCTTTCGCGTGACCTTGCCGCTCGCCGCGCGCGGCATTCTCGCCGGCGGCCTGCTGGCGTTTGCGCGGGCGCTCGGCGAATTCGGCGCGACGCTGATGATCGCGGGCAACCTGCCGGGCCGCACGCAGACGCTTTCGGTAGCGGTCTATTCAGCGGTGCAAGCCGGCGACGACAGCACCGCGAACTTCCTCGTACTCGTCACCTCGGTGACGTGCGTCGTGATCCTGTTGCTGGCGGGGCGCCTCGTGCCGCAGCACACGCTTTTGTCGTCCCGCTGACATGCCGCTCGCCGTCGACATCCGTAAGACCTTTCAGAGCGCCGAGCGCCGCTTCACGCTGGACGTCGCGTTCAGCGCGACCACACAGCGGCTCGTGCTATTCGGTCCGTCGGGCGCGGGCAAGAGCCTGACTCTGCAGGCGATCGCCGGTCTGCTGCATCCCGACGAAGGCACGATCACGCTGCACGGCGACGCGCTGTTCGACAGCGCCCGCGGCATCGATCTGAAGCCGCAAGCGCGCAAGATCGCGTATCTGTTTCAGGACTACGCGCTGTTCCCGCATCTGAACGTGCGGCAGAACATCGGCTTCGGTTTGCAGAAGGGCTGGCTGAATCCGCGCGCGCGGATCGCGCATCCGCGGGTCGACTACTGGCTCGATGCGCTTGAGCTGCGCAGCGTCGCGGGCAATCATCCGGCGCAGCTTTCCGGCGGACAGAAACAGCGGGTGGCATTGGCGCGCGCGTTGATCGCGGAGCCTCGCCTGTTGCTGCTCGACGAGCCGTTTTCCGCGCTCGATAGCGCGCTGCGTCAACGAATGCGGCGCGAGTTGTCGGACCTGCAGACGCGGCTCGATATTCCGATGGTGTTGATCACGCACGATCCCGACGATGTCGCCGCGTTCGGCGATCAGGTGGTGCAGGTCAACGAAGGCACGGTGCGCGAAAGCCAGCCGTTCACCGGCTATGCACGCAATACGACTTGATTCGAACGTGCAAAATGGGATGCGAAAAATTGCCAGCCACCGCTTCGTTAGACACCCTTAGCAAATTCAGTCTTTCACACCGAGAATCACGCTCGACGCTTTGAACACCGCAATCGCGGTGCCGCCTTCGGCAAGACCGAGCGTATCGGCGCTTTCATTAGTGACGACCGCGGTAATCACCGCGCCCCCGTCCAGCACCAGCGATACCTCCGCATTGATCGCGCCGCGTTTCACGCTCTGTACCGTGCCGCGCAGTTGATTGCGCGCGGACAGCTTCGGCGGCGCGCCGCTTTCGTCGTCGACCAGCAGCACGACCCACGACGCCTTGATCAACGCAAACGCCGCCGATCCTTCGACGAGACCCAGCGTCTCCGTGCTTTCATGCGTAAGCACCGCGACGATCGTGTGGCCGCCCGGCAGCGCCAGCGACACTTCGTCGTTGACCGTGCCGCGCGTGAGCTTCGACACCGTGCCGTACAACTGATTGCGCGCGCTGGTTTTCACGCCGATGCGGCCGATCAGATCCCAATCGGTGGCGAAGCCTTCGATGGCCGCGCCCGCCCTTTCCAGAAACCGGCGATGCTCGCGCTCGACCGCACGAAACGTGTCGATCAGCTTCACTGCGCGCGGCGTGAGCGTCGTACCGCCGCCGCCTTTGCCGCCGGTCAGGCGCACGACGAGCGGCTCGCCGGCGAGGTTGTTCATCGCGTCGACGGCATCCCACGCACCCTTGTAACTCATGCCGACCGCCTTCGCCGCGCCGGTGATCGAACCGGTCTCGCCGATCGCCGCGAGCAGCGCGATCCGCGACGCGCCGCCGAGTGTTTGCGCGCCCGCCTGAAACCAGACGGAACCGCCGAGTTCGAGAGGGTCGTGAGACGAGTCGGTGCGATCGGATGCCATGGCTAACGGAGTCGAAGTACGGAGGAAACTGCGGAAAATCATTATAGCGACGCCGATCCGGGCAAAAGGACTGCCGCGAGTACGGAAGCGGTCGCGAATAGGGTCGTGTACGTGTGCTCCCCGCAAGCGTGCCGCGTCCACCGGCGCGGCGCGGCGGGTGGACGGCGGCGTGATCGATACGATTGCGTGACTTGCGCCGCGCACTACCTCACAAAGCGTACTGCGCAATCCCGTTGCCGAACGACCAGTTCTCCTTCAACACCTCGACGAGATTGATGAACACATCTTCCCGTCGCAGCCCCGGCGATTCCGCCAGTTCGTCCGCCATGCGTTTGTACAACGCCTTCTTCTGGTCGAGCGTGCGCGTGTTGTTCAGCGTGATCTGAATCAGCACCAGATCGTCGCTGCGTTGCACGTTCAGATACTGGTTGTCGTAGATGAAGTTGCTCGCATCGTGCTCGGTGATGAGCATGAAGATGTCGTCTTTCGGCACGTTGAAAGTGTCGACGAGCGAGCGCTGGATGCTGTCCGTCAGCGCTTTACGGTATTCGGCCGGCTTGCCGGCGCGCAATGCGATTCGTGTCAACGGCATGATGAAACTCCTTGTTTCGGTGATGGGGTAAACACAGCTTAGGCGCGCTCAGTCATAATGAACAGATATCCTCGCCTATTTCATTCATATTCAACCAAAATGAAAGTCCTCGATCTCGATGCAGTGCGGGCCTTCGTGCTGGTGGCCGATCTGAACAGTTTCACGCGCGCCGCCGACGCACTCGACACCACGCAATCGGCCGTCAGTCTGAAGCTGAAGCGGCTCGAGACGCATCTCGGCAAGCAATTGCTGGAGCGCACGCCGCGCCTCGTGCGCCTTTCCGCCGACGGCAACGCGTTTCTCGGCGCCGCGCGCGATCTGCTGAATGCGCATGAGCGGGCGCTAGGCGCGCTGTCGGTGGAGCGTCGGCGGTTGGTGCTGGGATTGAGCGAACACGTTGCGGGTAGGAATCTGCCGCACTTGCTGGCGGGGCTCAACGCGCACGATCCGGGTCTGGTGGTCGAACTGCATATGGGCACGTCAGCGGCGCTGCTCGCGCAGTTCGACGAGCGCCGGCTCGATGCGGTGATCATCCGCTACGGCACCGACGAACCCACCCGCGACGACGCCCAGCCGCTCTTCACCGAACCGCTCGGCTGGCTGGCGATGCCGGAGTGGCTGCCGCGCGTCGGCGAGCCTCTGCCGCTCGCGCTGCTGGCCAGCCCGTGCAACGTGCGCGAGATCGCGTTGCAGGCGCTGAACGCGGCGGGCATCGCGTGGCAAGAGGTGTTTGTGGGCGGTGGGGTGGCCGCTGTAGGCGCGGCGATCGCGGCCGGGTTGGCGGTGTCGCCGCTCGCTCGCCGCGTGGTGCCGCGCGGGTTGATCGACGTGGGCGCGCGGCTGGGTCTGCCGCCGCTGCCCGAGTCACGTGTGACGCTGCATTCGCGGGTGCGGGACCCGCGCTCGGTGGAGACGCTGCGGTTGCTGTCGAGTGGGCTGGCGAGCGGTTGAGGTGATGCGGCTCATCTTGTGAAAACCCAAGCGGCTACGGTATATAATCGTGGCTATGCCAATCATTGCCCGGATCGACGGGCTGATCGTGGTCATTTACCCTCACGATCACGCACCGCCTCATGTTCATGTTCTCGGTCCGGATGGTGAAATTATCTTTATCTTGAATTGTCCCGACGGCCCTGTATCTATTCGCGAGGCCCGAGGATATTCAGAACGCGAAGCGCGTCGACTGGCAAAACGCATTGACGAAATGGTGCCGCTCCTGTGCTCCGCCTGGAAAGGAATCCACTCATGACCAGCAGCGAAGAATGGCGGCTCGCGCGGGAGCGCGGCGCGGAAACTGCGAAGCGCCCCGCCGCGTGCATCGCGTCCTACAAACCGCGTACGAAGCGCCTCGAAATCACGCTGACCAACGACATTTCGCTTCTCGTGCCGATCGCGTATATCGAAGGTTTGCATACGGCGTCCGCGGCGGATCTGCGCGAAATCCAGATTTTCGGTCTCGGCTCGGCGCTGGTTTTTCCGGCGTTGGACGTGGTCGTTTCGGTCCACGGCCTGATCGACGGTATATTCGGCTCGAAGGCGTGGATGCGCGACATGGGGCGCAGCGGCGGCAGTGTGAAATCCGATGCGAAAGCGGCTGCGGCGCGCGAAAACGGCAAGAAAGGCGGTCGTCCGCGCAAAGCTGCGTGACTTGATGCTGCGTCCGACTGGCCGGTGGCCGCGCCGCGTTGGGCGAGCCGGGGCGGCAACGCCAAACGCAAACGTGCGGCTCGAGCTGACGCTTAGTGCAGGATCGGCGGCAACGAGCCGCTGTTGGCCGTGGCGGGATTGGTTGCCGCCGGCGGTGTCGTCGCTGCTGGAGTTGCCGGCGTTACCGGCGTCGCATTCAAGGCCGTATGCGGCGTTGTATTGGCTGCGGCAGCCGGCGTACTAACCGGTTGAGCCGTCACGTTCGCATGCGACGGAGCCGCCTTTGCCGCGCCGGCCTTCGCCGAAACCTTGATCACATGACCATGCGCCGTTTGCGCCTGGGCAAGCTTCGCGTGCGCGGGCTTCGTGTGCGCCGTCTTCGCTTGAGCGACCTGCGGCGCATGCGCTTTCTTTTTGCCCTGCGCCACGACGGGCGTCTTTGGCTTAGCCTTCACCGCATTCTTCGCGCCGATCTTTTTCACGTCCTTCCCCGCTGCGCTTTTCGACGCCGACGCTACCTGCCGCGCCGTGTGTTTGGCACCGCCCTTGGCACTGCCCTGAGCCTTAACCGCGCCACCGCCCTTCACCGCCTTCACATGCTTCGCGGAATGACCCACCGGATGCCCGCTCGCCTCGGGCGGATTCCACGTTTCCGCATAACCCGCGGCCAGCGCCGCGCCTGACACACACCAGCCGGCAAGCGCCGCTGCAACTGCTCGAACCCACATCTCCTGCTTCTCCTGATCTTCGGCTTTAATAACGAGCCGCGATTATATTCCCTTGCAAAAATCCATATCTAGACTAATATAATATTTAAGTACATATAAGGACGAACAAGGACAACCGCTCATGGCTCACGCTGCTCGTGCCACCCAACCCGACGCGCCGATCCGTCGGCCGGTTTCGGAACCCTCACTCACCGAAATGTCGGCGGCGGGCCTGCGCGCGTTTTTCAACATCGCACGAGACTGGGACTTGAGCGCCGAAGAACAGATCGTCCTGCTCGGCTCGCCGGGCCGCTCCACGTATTTCAAATGGAAGCAGGCGCCGCAAACGGCCCGCCTTGGGCGCGACACGCTCGAACGCCTGTCGCTGCTGCTCGGCATCTACAAGGCGCTGCAAATCCTGCTGCCGCAGCCCAGCGCCGCCGACACCTGGATCAAACGCCCCAACAGCGCCGCGCCGTTCGGCGGCCGTCGCGCGCTAGACCGCATGCTGGCTGGCAACATCAGCGACCTGGTGGCCGTGCGCCAGTATCTCGACGCAATGCGAGGCGGCTGGGCGTGAGCGAACCGCGTTGGCAGCACCGCTGGCGCACGGCGCCGCTCGACTGGTCGCCCGCTTATCGGGTGATTCCCACGCGCTTTCCCGCCGTCAATCTGTTCGACCGGGTCGCATCGCCGGAAGATTTCGACGCGCTGTATGCGCTCGAAGCGATGACCAACGACCGTCTGCGCACCGAAGTCGGCGAACTTGAACTGGTGCCGCGCGAAGAACGCCGTTTCGGGCCGGGATACGGGCCGATCATGGCCGCGCTCACCCATCTGAATCCGCTCGGCAGCCGTTTTTCGGACGGCACATTCGGCGTGTTCTACTGCGCCCGTTCGCGCGCCACCGCGATCGCAGAAACGCGTTATCACACGGGCAAATTTCTGGAAGCGACCGCCGAGCCGCCGATGCGGCAGCAGATGCGTCTCTACACGGTCGCGACGCAAGGCGAGGTGGTCGACATTCGCGGCGATGCGACGCTCGATCTCGCAGTCCTCTCACCGGACGACTATCTCGCCGGCCAGACGCTCGGCCGCGCGGTGCGCGACGCGGGCGCACCGGGGATCGTGTATCCATCGGTGCGTGATGAAGACGGCGAGTGTCTTGCCGCATTCAGAACGACACTGCTGCGCGATTGTCATCACGCGGCCTATCTCGAGTACAACTGGAACGGCACGAACATCGATATGGTGTTCGAGCTCAATCAGGTTGGCTGAATAAAAGGCAACGCGGCGCTCAAGGCAAAGCGAGCGCCGCCGCGCCTTCCGAGCGCGCGGTTTCCACGGACACCGACCAACGCCGCAACGCCAGCGGTTCCACGATCGTCAGCTTGCCGCCGGGTCCGAACGCACCGGTGTCGATGAACACCTGCGAGCCGATCTGCTGGATATCGCGCATCGGCGTATGGCCGCAATACGTGAGCGAAAGACCGCGCTGGCGCAACGGATCGCCATTGCCCAGCGCCAGCTCGCGTCCCCATAACAATTGCTGACGGGTGTCGGCGGAAAAATTGCCGGCGTCGAGTTCAGCGTCCGAGCCGAAAAATTCGGCATGCAGAATATTGAAGCGCTCCTTGCCGCTGCCCACTACGCGCACCAGCGGCAACAGCCGCAAATGCTCGGCGTAATGCTGCAGCGTTTCGTCCGACAACGCCGACGCCCATGTCCCGCCGATGCCATACCACCATTGGCGTCGCAAACGTCCATCGGCGACGCCGCATAGCGTGTCTTCGTGATTGCCGAGCACGGCATGAAACCAGGGCTTGTCGAGCAGCGCCAAAGCCTGCTCGGAATGTTCGCCGCGATCCACCAGATCGCCGACCGAGAAGAGCCGGTCGCGCGCGGGGTCGAACGCGATCTCGCGCAGCAGATAGCGCAGCGCATCCACACAACCATGCAAATCGCCGACGACAAAGTCGCGGCCGCTCCGATTGGCCGAGTGATGCTGAACGGGGTTGAGAAGTACGGAAGCCATTCGCCCATGATAGTTCGACACACGCCGACGCGTATGCGCGCTTCCTATCTTTCAAGGTGCGGCGTAGGTGGAAAACAACGCTAAAACCGCGTATTTCCAGCAGTGCTTACCGGAAACACGCGGTCTGCGCGGTCACTATTGCTGCGTGCGCAGCGCCGCGACCTGATCGACCGTCAAGGTGGACTGAGGATTGCCGAACTGTCCGGTGACGTAATTGGTGATCGCGGCCACCTGGTCGTCGGTGAGCTGCGACGCGAATGCGGGCATCAGGATATCGGCCTGTTTCGTCGTACGTTTTACGCCGCGCAGAATCACCAGTGCGAGATTGTTGGCGTCGCTCGCGCCCACCGCCGTGTTATGGATCAGCGACGGATACGCACCCGGCGCGCTCGCTCCCACACCCTGCCCGGTCCAGCTATGACAACTCGCGCAATTGGCGACGAATAGCTGCGCACCGTTCACGCCGTTGATCTTCGTGCCGCGGAGTGTGGTCACATCGTTTGCGGGATTGCCCCATTGGTCACGCGGACGCGTCTCTCCGCCGCTGATCGCGGGCACCGAGCGCAGATACGTAACGATCGAACCGAGGTCCGCCTTCGTCAGATATTGCGTGCTGTCGTTCACCACTTCGGCCATCGGGCCGGCCGCATTGGCGCGGCCGGGCGCGGCGCCGGTCGACAGATAGGCCACCAGTTCGTCGTCGCTCCACGTGCCGATGCCGCTGTTCTTATCCGGCGTGATGTTGTATGCGTGCCAGCCGGCCTGTACCGCACCGGAAAACTTCGAATCCGACTTCAAACCCTGCGTGAAATTACGCGGCGTGTGGCACTCCGCGCAATGCGCGAGACCTTCGACGAGATACGCGCCGCGATTCCACTCGGCACTCTGTTTCGGATCGGGGACGAAACGCCCTTCCGTGAAATTGAACATGTTCCAGAACACCATCGCCCAGCGCTGGTTGAACGGGAATTTCAGACTGTTGGGCGGCGGCGTGTAGTGAATCGGCGTGAGCGTGTTCAGATAGGCGCGAATCGCGAGCACGTCCTGATCGGTGACCTTCGTGTATTCCGCGTACGGGAACGCCGGATACAACCGCTCACCGCCTTTGCCGATGCCTTCATGCATCGCGCGCAGAAAATCGGCGTCGGTCCATTGGCCGATGCCGGTATCCGGATCGGGCGTGATGTTCGGCGTCACGATCGTGCCGAACGGCGTGTTGATCGGCAGGCCGCCCGCGAATGGACGCGACTTGTCCGCGGTGTGGCACGCGACGCAATCGCCGGCGCGCGCGAGATACTCGCCGCGCCTGACCAGATCGCCGCCGCTCACGGCGACGGAGGCGGCGGGTTGCGACGTGTCGTCGGCGTGAACCTGCGTGATCGGCAGTTCGCCGTCGCGCCGCGCGTCGGGGCCGTGCGCTTCGTGCCACGCGACGTACAGCGCGAACAACGCAAACAGCGCAGCCAGCGTCGTCATCCGGAACAGGCGGCGACGTGGAGGCCGAACCCGCGCATTCGCCGGCTGCGCGCGAGAGAGCTTCTTCTTCATGGCGGCTCTCCAGTGGGGCTCAGATTTCATGCTTGAGTTTGTCGGCGAGTTTCAGCGACAACGCGGCAATCGTCAGCGTGCAATTCACCGAAGCCGCAGTCGGCATCACACCGCTGCTGGCGATGAACAGATTGGAGTGATCGTGCGTGCGGCAGTCCGCATCGACGACGGAATCCGCCGCGTCGTGACCCATGATCGTGGTGCCCATGATGTGGTTGTTCGGCGCGAAGGTGTCGTCGAACGTGACTTCGGCGCCGCCGAACAGCGCTGCGATCTGCGCATACAGTTCGTGCGTGTTCGCGGCGCTTTTCTTCACGTAGTCGTTGATCGAGTAATAGATTTCGGGCTGCGGAATGCCGAGCGCATCCTTGTGATCGGCCGACGGCACCACGCGATTCTGCGGCTCGGGTAGATGCTCGTGAAAGCTGTTGATGTTCAGCGTGCGCGCGGAGCGGTCGCGAATCTGCCGGTCGAGTTCGGCACCCGTCAGGCCCTGTTGCAGCAGCGTGGCGGTCACGCCCGGCGTCATCACGCCGTTCGACAGATGCAGCTTCTTCGCTGCGTAATCCGAGCGGAACGCGCCGTCGCGGAAGTTGACGATCGACGTCATTTCCATCGGCCCGCGTCCCGGCCAGAGCGGCTCGTTCGCGAGAAACGCGACGCCCGTGCCCGGATGGTCCATCAGATTGCGGCCCACCTGATCGGAACTGTTGCCGACGCCGTGCGGGAATTTGTCGGAGGTCGACATCAGCATCAGCTTCGGCGTTTCGATCCCGTTCGCGGCGAGCACGAACAGCTTGCCGGTCACGCGGGTGCTGTTGCCGTTCGGGTCTTTGTAGTGGACCGCGGTGACGAGGCCCTGGTTGTCGGCTTCGATGCGATACACCACCGCTTCAGGAATCAGCTTCGCACCGGCCTGCTCGGCTTTCTCTGCATGCACTACACCGTTGTACATCGCGGCGATCGGGCAGATCGGCATGCAGTTGTTGTTGCCGCAGCAGGTGGGCCGCTCGTCGTACGGACGGCTGTTGCGCGCAACCGGCTCGGGCACCACCTTGAAGCCCTGCGCGTTGAGCACGTCGCTGAAGCGCTGGTCCATATACGAGAGCGGCAACGCGCTCATCGGATAGGGTTTCGAACGCGGCGAGCCGAGATCGACCGACGCATCCGGACCGGACACGCCCAGTTGCACTTCAGCCGCCGAATACCACGGCTCCAGTGTTTCATACGGATACGGCCAGTCACGGCCCACGCCGTACAGTTTGTGCAACTGGAAATCCGACGGCAACAGCCGCCACGCGGCGGCCGCCCAGTGCCACGTCGTACCGCCCACCAGCCGCACGTACTGTGAGTTATACGGATAGTCACCCTTCTGGATCAGATAATGATTGGCGGGCGCGTACTCGGGGTGCGGAGCGTAAGGCGTCGACGGATACGGTGTCGCGAAGTCCGCTTTGGCCGGCGAGTTGCGAAAGTTCTCGACGATCTGCCAACGCGGAATGCGCGGGCCGGCTTCGAGCAGAATCACCGACGCGCCGGCGAGCGCCATCTGATGCGCGACCAGACCGCCGGCCACGCCCGAGCCGACTACAACGATGTCGGCGGAATTTGAGTTTGCCATGCTTGCCCTCTTCTCTCTTCTGCTGGCTTATAGCGTTGCTTGCTGGTTTCGCGTGCCGCTGCCGCCGTGAATCCGGCGAATCCGGCGAATACGACAGCACGCGCGAGAGGAACGCCGTTCAGGCGGCGAGCGGCTTGTGGGTCCAGTAGAACGGCACGTCGCGGCAATACGATGGAATCGTGAGCACGTCCTTCACCGGCTCGAACATCAGCGCTTTTTCATAAGCGATCACGTCGACGTGCGGCGCGTCGCCCACGAGCCCGAGATACCAGGCGCGCATGATCGCACCGACCGACTTCGCCAGCGGCGGCTGTTCCGCCTGCAAAGCCTGCGTGACGGTATCGGACGGCACCCCGCCATGGCTTTGCAGCCACGTGTTGAGCGCGGCGACGTTCTGCGTGAACTGGCCGTCGGATTTAGCAAGGGCGTCATACACGCGTTTGCCGAGCACGGTGTCGAAGCTCGTGCGACCGGTGAGACGCTGCGACAGCGCGAGGAACGCGTCGAGGCCGCCGCCGGCGGGTGGCGCGTCAGCGAAAGCCGGCGCGATCCACGACAGCGAACGGCCGGCGCCGGCGAACGCGAGCGCGGCAGCGGTTGCACAAGCGCCGAGCACCCACGCGCGGCGCGAGGCAGAGAAGGACGACGAAGCGGACGACGAAACAAACGAACGCGATGAATACGACGAACGCGATGAGCGAGAGGACGAAAACAAGGACGGCGAAGATCCGTCCGGATGCGTCACTTCGTGGTGCGCATCGTTATTCTCTGGGACATCTGTCATGGATACTCCAGATGGTGAGTCGATCGTGAGTCACTCTCAATGTGCAACGTGGGAATACGCGACAAAGCCGCGCACATTGCATCGATTCCTCTACCCCAAACCTGGTCTGGCGCCGCTCGAGCGGTCTTTGTGTGCGGAACAATAAAGGCTGTTGGCTGCCAATCGCCTTTCAACTGAAAGCGGCTCGCAAGCCCGCTGCGGAAGACTATAGCTTGTGACCGGCCCATTCGACAAATGGCGCCGCGCGCGCGGGTAGAATCCGCGACAACGACCACACTGGGTACCCCATGCTCATCAAATATCTTCCAACGGTGCTTCGCAATCGTCCACGTATGTTGATCGGGCTCGTTATCGGCGTCGTGACGGCGCTCCTCGTGCCGCAACATACGCGGCCGATGGTGAGCATACTGGCCGGCTGGGACGCCGCAGTCTGGAGCTATCTGGTGATGATCTGGGTGCACATGGCCGTCGCCGACGAAGGCTTCGTGCGCGACTATGCGCGCCGCGACGACGAGAACGCGGGCGTCGTGCTGTTCGTGATCTGCGTGGCGACCGTCGCGAGCATCGCGGCGATCGTGCTGGAACTGGTTTCGGCCAAAGGCACGGCCGGCAGTTCGACCGTCTGGCACTACGCGCTGACCGGTCTCACGCTGATCGGCGCGTGGTTCATGATCCCGACCATCTTCACGCTGCACTACGCGCGGCTGTATTACGACCCCGACGCGAAAGAAACACCGCTGCTGTTCCCCGACCACGGACTGCAACCGGACTACTGGGACTTCCTGTACTTCTCGTTCACGATCGCCGTGGCTTCGCAAACCTCGGACGTCGTCCTGCGGTCGCGCTCGATTCGCCGCGCGACGCTCGCGCAATCGGTGCTGTCGTTCTATTTCAACGTGGCCGTGCTCGGCCTGTGCGTGAACATCGCGGCGGGCCTGCTCGGTTCGTGACGTCGCCGTGACGTCACCATGACATCACCGCAGCTTCGCCTTTTGCGGCAAGCGAACCGCCTTCGCGCCCCTTCGTCCACACCTTCGCGCATACCTTTGCCACCGCGCGTGTAAAACCCGGACGGCCGCCGCCCGTTTTACACGCGCTCCGTGCGCCGCTGTACTCCCGTCTGTCGTTCACCCTCCCCGCGCACGTTCCGGCGTGGCGCACGCTCGCCTCCCTGTTCACCGTGCAGCCAACCCACTGGCACACCGTTTGCTGCGTCTTGCGAATAGTTCTGGCCAGCGCCCGTGCAACCGTTGCCTGGCGTCAAAGCACCCGTAACTGGCCAGCGGCGTGACGATCTTTGCACTACATTGACCAGTACGCGCCTTCGCGTTAGCAGCGCGCGGTATCCGGCTCTGGAAGCCCAATGAGCGTTGTGATCGCATGCCTATTGCATCCACACCGCAGCAGGACGAATCTGGAAACGACCGATGGAATCTCCAAACGGGTACGCGCCGCGGATCTACTTTTTTCATTCACTTCTCGTTGGGCCACTCGATGCATGGCCTGGGCAGTTCGCCCATGCCGCCGCGCTGGGCTTCGATCATGCGCTGATAGGCGGCGTGTTCGAGCCTGGGCAAGGCGGTCACGGGCAGGTAGTCGGCAATCACGCCCGGCTGCATCCCGTGTTCGAGACCCAGCAGAGCGCCACCGACGCGATCCGCACGCTTGCGGATGCCGCCCATCAGCAGGGTTTGACCTTGCTGGTCGATCTGGTGATCGACCGGATGGCCGCGGATGGCGCGCTGTACGCCGAACAGGGCGACTGGTTCCACCCCCGCGAATCCGAAGAGGCGCGACTCGATCCACGTCACGTGCATCGTGAGGACAACGTCGCGTATGCGAATTTCTCCGATACCGGCAGCAGCGCGGCGCTCGTCGGCTGGTGGTCCCAGCAATTGATGGCGCTCGTCGATGCGGGTGTGGGCGGTTTTCGCTTCGACTCGCCGCATCGCGTGCCGGCTGACGTGTGGCGTCGCCTCGGCGACGCGGTGCGCACGAGGCATCCGCATGTGCGCTTTCTCGCCGCGACGCCAGGGCTTGCCCGCCAGGATCTGCTCGGGCTTCAAGACGCGGGCTTCGACAGCGTCTTCACGTCGGTGCGCTGGTGGGACTTCCGCGCGAGCTGGATGGTCGAGGAACACGCCGCGCTCGCGCGCATCGGCGCGCCGATTGCCTTTCCCGAAGCGCCGTATGGCACGCGCCTCGCCGCCGACCTGAGCGATGCGCACGACGCCGCGATCGTCGGCCGCGCTTACCGGCGCGCGTTGTTCACCGCCGCCGCGACCGGCACCGGCTGGCTGATGCCGATGGGCTTCGAATACGGCATCCGCGAACCGATGTCGCAGACGCGCGGCGATGCATCGCAGTTCGCACTCGCTGTACAAAACAAACCGTTCGATCTGACCGAAGCCGTCACGCATGTGAACGAAGTGGCGCGCAAGACCCAGACGCTGCACGCGAACGGCGAATTGCGCCCGCTGAGCGGCCCCGGCGCACCCGCTGCGGTGCTGTTGCGCGCCGATCAACCCGACCTGCGCGACGCCAGCGAAGCGATCCTGTTCGCGATCAACCCCGAACTCGGCGCACCGGTGCGCGTCGATCCGGCGCGCTTCCTCGCCGGCGTGCCCGGCAACTTCACGCGCTTCGTTCCGCTCGACGCACCCGGCCATGTCGCCGCGGCGACACTCACGCCGTTCACGCTGGCGCCCGGCGCGGTCCGATTGTTTCGCGCGCTAGCCGAAAAGCCGATCTGTCTCGCCCCGCCGATCGACAAATCGAACAGCAAGCGCAGCGGCAAGAAAACTGTCGTTGAAGCGATCGCTGCGCCACGCGTGGCGATCGAAAGCGTGACGCCTTCGGTCGACAACGGACGCTTTCCGGTCAAGCGCACGGTCGGCGAGCAGGCGGAGATCAGCGCCGCGATCTTCGCCGAAGGTCACGACAAGATCGCCGCCGCCGTCATCTGGCGCGCCGCCGACGAAACCGCGTGGCACGAAGTGCCGATGGCCCCGGCGCAACCCGCCGGCCTCGACATCTGGACAGCGCGCATTTCGCTGGAGCGGATGGGCCGTCACGAATTCACGGTGATCGCGTGGCGAGACGACTTTGCGTCGCTGGTCGAGCACGTGCAGAAGAAGCTGAAGGCCGGCCAGACCGTCGAGCTTGAACTCGACGAAGCGTCGCATCTGTTCGCGCTGGTGCTCGCCGAAGTGGAGACAGTGGAAGGCGCGGTGACCGAACCGCTCGAACACATCGTGAAGGTGTTCACGAAAGCCGATGCCGAAACGAAGCTCGCGCTGCTGCTCGCGCCAACCACGGCAAAAGCGATGACCGCCGCGCGCCATCGGCCGTTCCTGAGCCGCGATCCGATCGTCTACCGGATCGACGCCGAACGGACCGCCGCGCGCTTCGCAAGCTGGTACGAAATCTTCCCCCGTTCGATGAGCGACGACGAGTCACGCCACGGCACCTTCGCCGACGTGATCGCGAAACTGCCGCGCATCCGCGACATGGGTTTCGACGTGCTGTACTTTCCGCCGATCCACCCGATCGGCGTGGCGAACCGCAAAGGCCGCAACAACACGCTGACCGCGCAACCGGGCGACGTCGGCAGCCCGTATGCGATCGGCGGCGCGGAAGGCGGACACACCGCCGTGCATCCGCAGCTCGGCACACTCGACGATTTCAGGAAGATGCTCGCCGCCGCGCACGAGCACGGCCTCGAAATCGCGCTCGACTTCGCGGTGCAGTGCTCGCCGGATCATCCGTGGCTGAAGGAACATCCGACGTGGTTCGCGTGGCGCCCCGACGGCACGCTGCGCTACGCTGAAAATCCGCCGAAGAAGTATCAGGACATCGTCAATCCCGATTTCTATGCGCACGACGCCAAGCCCGACTTGTGGCTCGCGCTGCGCGACGTGTTCCTGTTCTGGATCGACGCGGGCGTGCACATTTTCCGCATCGACAATCCGCACACCAAGCCGCTGCCGTTCTGGGAATGGGTGATCGGCGACGTGCGGTCGCGCTTCCCGGACACGATCTTTCTGGCGGAAGCGTTCACGCGGCCACGCATGATGAACCGGCTCGGCAAGATCGGCTTCTCGCAGTCGTACACGTATTTCACGTGGCGCGAGTCCAAGCGCGATTTCATCGAGTACATGACCGAGCTCACGCAGACCGATGCGCGCGACTTCTACCGGCCGAATTTCTTCGTCAATACGCCGGACATCAATCCGCGCCATTTGCAGTCGTCCGGGCGTTCGGGCTTTCTGATCCGCGCGGCGCTGGCGTCTACTCTCGCGGGTTTGTGGGGCGTATATAGCGGTTTCGAGTTGTGCGAGGCCGCTGCGCTACCGAACAGCGAAGAATATCTCGACTCCGAGAAGTACCAATTGCGCGCGTGGGACTGGAACCGCCCAGGCAACATCGTCGGCGAAATCAGTGCGTTGAACAGGATCCGCCGCGCGAACCCCGCGCTGCAATCGCATCTCGGTCTCACGTTCCTGCCCGCACACAACGACCACATCCTGTTCTTCGAGAAAGCGACCGAGGCGCGCGACAACGTGATCCTCGTCGCGATCAATCTCGATCCGTTCAACGAGCAGGGCGCAGATATCGAGTTGTCGTGGGAAACCTTCCAGCAATGGAATCTGCACGATCACGGCGCGCTGGAAATCACCGATCAGATGACCGGCGCGCGCTTCGAATGGCATGGCCGCTGGCAGCATATCCAGCTCGGCTCCGGCCAGCCGTTCTCGATCTGGCGCATCGCGCCGCTCGGCGGCCTGCCGGCCGAGCGTCCGACTGAAGCCGACAGCGACTCCGACAGCGCCCATCACGCCGACGCTGGCAACCCAACCTTTACGGAAGGTGCGACATGAAGCGTGACGATCCAGCCCAAACCACGTCGCAATCGCCAGTGGGCAATGCCCCTGGCAACACGGCCAGGCCGCGCGCCAATCGGCGCGGCAAACCCACGGTCCTGAGCGACGATCCGCTCTGGTACAAAGACGCGATCATTTATCAGGTGCACATCAAGTCGTTCTTCGACGCGAACAACGACGGCGTCGGCGATTTTCCCGGCCTGATCGCGAAGCTCGATTACATTGCCGAGCTTGGCGTGAATGCGATCTGGCTGCTGCCGTTCTATCCGTCGCCACGGCGCGACGACGGCTACGACATCGCCGATTACCGCAACGTGCATCCCGATTACGGGCAGTTGTCGGACGTGAAGCGCTTCATTCAGGAAGCACACGCACGCGGTATTCGCGTGATCACCGAACTGGTGATCAACCACACATCGGATCAGCATCCGTGGTTTCAGCGCGCGCGCCGCGCGAAACCGGGTTCGAATCATCGCAACTACTATGTGTGGTCGAACACCGATCAGAAGTACCAGGAAACGCGGATCATCTTCATCGATTCGGAACCGTCGAACTGGACGCACGATCCCGTCGCGGGTGCTTATTACTGGCACCGTTTCTACTCGCACCAGCCCGATCTGAACTTCGACAACCCGGCCGTGCTGAAGGAAGTGCTGCAGGTGATGCGCTTCTGGCTCGACATGGGCATCGACGGTCTGCGCCTCGACGCGGTGCCGTATCTGGTCGAACGCGAAGGCACGAACAACGAGAACCTGCCGGAAACGCACGCGGTCCTGAAGAAAATCCGCGCGACCATCGACGCCGAATATCCGAACCGGATGCTGCTCGCCGAAGCGAATCAGTGGCCGGAAGACGTGAAGGAATATTTCGGCGACGAAGACGAATGCCACATGGCGTTTCATTTCCCGCTGATGCCGCGCATCTACATGTCGATCGCGAGCGAAGATCGCTTTCCGATCACCGACATCATGCGGCAAACGCCGGACCTCGCCGAGACTAACCAGTGGGCGATTTTCCTGCGCAATCACGATGAACTGACGCTCGAAATGGTCACGGATTCGGAGCGCGATTATTTGTGGAACACCTACGCGAGCGACCGCCGCGCGCGGCTGAATCTGGGCATTCGCCGCCGTCTTGCGCCGCTGATGGAGCGCGACCGTCGCCGTATCGAGCTGATCAATTCGCTGCTGCTTTCGATGCCCGGCACGCCGGTGATCTATTACGGCGACGAACTCGGGATGGGCGACAACATCCACCTCGGCGACCGCGACGGCGTACGCACGCCGATGCAGTGGTCGTCCGACCGCAACGGCGGCTTTTCGCGCGCCGATCCTGAACAACTGGTGCTGCCGCCGGTGATGGGCTCGCTGTACGGCTTCGACGCGGTCAATGTCGAAGCACAAAGCCGCGATCCGCATTCGCTGCTGAACTGGACGCGCCGCATGCTGGCCACACGCCGCGCAAAGCAGACGTTCGGACGCGGCACGATTCGCTTCCTGAAGCCGGAAAACCGCAAGATTCTCGCGTATCTGCGCGAGATGCCGGGCGAGCCGCCAATTCTGTGCGTGGCGAACCTGTCGCGCGCGCCGCAAGCGGTGGAACTCGATCTGTCCGAATTCAACGGCTCGGTGCCGATCGAAATGACCGCCGATTCCGTGTTCCCTGCGATCGGCCAGCTCACCTATTTGCTGACCTTCCCGCCGTACGGTTTCCTGTGGTTCATGCTGTGCCCGGGCGGCCAGCGTCCGACGTGGGCGCAGGCGCATTCGGAACCGCTGCCGGAATTCGTCACGATCGTGATCCGCGAAGGCCAGGTCGGTCCGACGCCGGAGAACGTGCGGTTGCTCGAATCCGAAGTGCTGCCGTCGTGGCTCAGCCGCCGCCGCTGGTTTGCGTCGAAGGATCAGAAGATGCACGCGGTGCGCCTCGCCGCGCTGACCACGATCCCGAACGGCGGCTTCGCGTTCACTGAAATCGAAGCGGACGTGGGCGACCACACCGAGCGCTACGTGGTGCCGATCGCGATCACGTGGGGCGGCGAAACCACCTTCCCGCTGTTCATGCAACTGGCGCTGGCTCGCGTGCGCCGGGGCCGCAACGTCGGTCATCTGACCGATGCATTCGCGCTGCCGATCTTCGCTCACGGCGTGATGCGCAAGCTGCGCGAACGCGCCGTGGTGCCGACCGTGCAGAAGAGCGAGATCAGGTTCATTCCGACTGAACGCTTCGACGAACTCGGTGAACTCGGCGAGCGTCCGGAGATTCGCTGGCTCGCCGCGGAGCAGAGCAACAGCTCGCTGATCATCGCGGACGTCGCGGTGCTGAAGCTGGTGCGCCGGCTGGTGAGCGGCATTCATCCGGAAGCGGAAATCAGCCGTTATCTGACCCAGCTCGGCTACGCAAACACCGCGCCGCTGTATGGCGAAGTGGTGCGCGTCGATCCGGAAGGCGTGCCGCACACGCTGTGTATCCTGCAAGGCTTCATCGACAATCAGGGCGACGCGTGGAACTGGTCGCTCGATTATCTGCGCCGCTCGGTGGACGAACTCGCGATCGCCGTCGACACCGATGCGCAATCCGCGCCGGACCGCGACAAGGAAACGATTCTCGTGGAAGGCTATAGCGCGCTGGCCGGCATCGTCGGCCGCCGGCTCGGTGAGTTGCATGTGGCGCTCGCGTCGCCGACCGACGACCCCGCGTTCGCGCCGGAACCCGCCACCGCCGAGCAGGTGAAGGCGTGGATCGACGGCACGCAAACCATGCTTGCCAGCGCGCTCGATCTGCTCGCGCCGCGCGTCGGCCAGATGTCCGATCCGGAAATCAAGGCGTTGGCGCAGAGTCTGCTCGACCGCCGCGCGGCGCTTGTCGACGCGGTCAACAAACTGGTCGACGACAACGCGGGCGCGCTGCGGATTCGCATCCACGGCGACTTCCATCTGGGCCAGGTGCTGGTCGCACAAGGCGACGCGTATCTGATCGACTTCGAAGGCGAGCCGGCGCGCTCGCTCGACGAACGCCGCCAGAAGTCGAGCCCGTTGCGCGACGTGGCCGGTTTGATGCGCTCGCTGTCGTATGCGAGTGCGGCGGCGCAGTCCACGACCGAAAGCGCGCCGCAGCAAACCGCCGATCGCAAACGCGCGCTGTTCGACCGCTTCCGCGCCTATGCGACCGAAACGTTCCTCAGCGAATACCGCAGCGCCGTCGCCGAATCGCCGACCCCGCTCGTCGCGCCGGAAGCGGAACAGGCGTTGCTCGATCTGTTCCTGATCGAAAAGGCCGCGTACGAAATCCGTTACGAAGCGGCGAACCGTCCGACGTGGCTCAGTCTGCCGGTGCGCGGCCTCGCCGCGCTCGCCAGCCGTCTGCTGGGCGACACCGGCACGCCGCAAGACCCGTCAACCCAGGCGCCTGGCGCCGCCACACCGCCTAATCCGGCCGAGGGCGACTATGAGTGAGCACGATCCGGCCGCTGGCCTGCAACCTCTCGATATCGACGCGCTTGTCGAAGCGCGTCACCCCGATCCGTTCTCGCAACTCGGGCTGCATCAGACGGACGCGGGTCCGGTGGTGCGTGCGCTGCTGCCGAACGCCGCGCATGTCAGCGTGATTGCGCGTACCGACGGATCGCTGCTCGGCGAGCTCGAACAATTGCGGCCGGGGCTGTTCGCCGGTCGCGTGGCGTCCGCGGCGCCGTATCGTTTGCGCATCGACTGGCATGGCGTGGTGCAGGAAATCGAGGATACCTACTCGTTCGCGCCGGTACTCGGCGACGAGCCGCTCGGGCGGCTCGCGAACGGCGATCCGTACGCGGTGCTCGAATGTCTCGGTTCGCGGCCGATGGAACTCGACGGCGTGCCGGGCGTACGCTTCGCGGTATGGGCGCCGAATGCGCGGCGCGTGTCGGTAGTCGGCGACTTCAATGCGTGGGACGGCCGCCGTCATCCGATGCGGCTGCGGCATCAGGCAGGCGTGTGGGAACTGTTCGTGCCGCGCGTTGGGCACGGCACGCGCTACAAGTACGAGCTGCTGAGCCGCGACGGCCATCCGCTGCCGCTGAAGGCCGATCCCTGCGCGATGCAGACGGAGAAGCCGCCGGGCACCGCTTCGGTGGTCGCGCATGTCGACGAGATCGAACAGTTTCAATGGACCGATCACGACTGGATTCAATCCCGCGCCGACAAGCACACGCCGCGCTCGCCGATCACGATCTACGAAGTGCACGCGGAATCCTGGCTGCGCGTCGCCGAAGAAGGACAACGCGGTCTCGTCTGGGAAGAGCTGGCGGAGCGTCTGATTCCGTACGTGAAGAGCATGGGCTTCACGCACGTCGAGTTCATGCCGATTGCCGAGCACCCGTTCGGCGGTTCGTGGGGCTATCAGCCGCTCGGGCAATTCGCGCCGTCCGCGCGCTTCGGCAAGCCCGAAGAATTCGCGGGGTTCGTCGATAAAGCGCACGAGGCCGGCATCGGCGTGATTCTCGACTGGGTGCCCGCGCACTTTCCGAACGACGCGCACGGCCTCGTGAACTTCGACGGCACGCCGCTCTACGAGCACGCCGATCCGCGCGAAGGCTATCACCAGGACTGGAACACGATGATCTACAACCTCGGCCGCAACGAGGTGAGCGCGTTCCTGATCGCGTCG
The DNA here is from genome assembly GCF_046030735.1 of Paraburkholderia xenovorans. Lineage (GTDB taxonomy): Bacteria > Pseudomonadota > Gammaproteobacteria > Burkholderiales > Burkholderiaceae > Paraburkholderia > Paraburkholderia xenovorans_A. The sequence continues at coordinate 203,254 of NZ_JAQQBV010000005.1, read as the reverse complement.
GGTCTCGCATGGCTGAAGCGTTATCACGTCGACGGTTTGCGCGTGGATGCGGTGGCGTCGATGCTGTATCGCGACTACTCGCGCAAGGCCGACGAATGGGTGCCGAATATCTATGGCGGCCGCGAAAACCTCGAATCGATTGCATTCCTGAAGCGGCTCAATCACGAAGTGCGCTACGTGCCCGGCGCACCGGGCGCGATGACGATCGCCGAGGAATCGACCGCGTGGCCCGGCGTGACCGCGAAAGTGGCGGACGGCGGTCTCGGTTTCGACTTCAAGTGGAACATGGGCTGGATGCACGACACGCTGCACTACATGGAAGAGGATCCGGTCTATCGCCAATACCATCACCACATGATGACCTTCGGGATGGTGTACGCGTATTCGGAGCGCTTCGTGCTGCCGCTTTCGCACGACGAAGTCGTCCACGGCAAGGGCTCGCTGCTCGGCAAGATGCCCGGCGACAGATGGCAGAAGTTCGCCAACCTGCGCGCGTACTTCGGTTTCATGTGGACGCACCCCGGCAAAAAGCTGCTGTTCATGGGCGGCGAATTCGGCCAGATGGCGGAGTTCAATCACGACACGTCGCCGCACTGGCATCTGCTCGACGACGAACACCATCACGGCTTGCAAAAGCTGGTGCGCGATCTGAATCATCTGTACAGCCAGGAGCCGGCGCTACATGTGCTCGACAGCGAGCCGGGCGGCTTCGAATGGCTGATCGGCGACGACAACGGCAACAGCGTGTACGCGTATCGCCGAACAGACGGCGCGAGCGGCGATCTGGTGGTGGTCTGCAACATGACGCCGGTGCCGCGCGTCGGTTACCGGATGGGTATGCCGCGCGGCGGCCGTTGGGTCGAGGTGCTGAATACGGACGCTGGCGTGTACGGCGGCTCGAATATGGGCAACGGCGGCCTGATCCACACGGAGGACATCTCGAGCCACGGCCGGCCGAATTCCGCCGCGCTGGTTCTGCCGCCGCTCGCGACCATCGTCCTGCGCGCGGATTGACAGCCATGCCGTAGAGCGATCGCGCGGCCTTCTAGCCGCGCGATCGTTGCATGAAGACCCATGAGCGCGTTCATAACTCAGAACAAGGAAGGGGAATCATGTCGCATGCCATGCCCGACCGGCTATTGCCGGGCTCGCCCTATCCGCTCGGCGCCAGTTGGGACGGTCTCGGCGTCAACTTTGCGGTGTTTTCGGCGAACGCGCAGAAAATCGAGCTTTGCCTGTTCGATCCCACCGGTCGCAAGGAAATCCGCCGCTTCACGCTGCCCGAATGCACCGACGAGGTCTGGCACGGCTATCTGCCCAACGCACATCCCGGTACCGCTTACGGTTTTCGCGCGCATGGTCCGTATCAGCCGCAGCATGGGCATCGCTTCAATCCGCACAAGCTGCTGCTCGATCCGTATGCGCGCAAGCTGGTCGGACAATTCCGCTGGTCGGATGCGCTCTTCAGCCATCGCGTGCATTCGAATCGCGCGGACCTTTCCATCGACCGGCGCGATTCGGCGCCGGCCATGCCGAAATGCGTGGTGATCGACGAAGCATTCGACTGGTCGCACGACAAACGCCCGAACGTGCCGTGGGGCGAAACCGTTGTTTATGAAACGCATGTGCGCGGCGCGTCGATGCTGCGCGCCGATCTGCGCCAGCACGAGCGCGGCACGTTCGCCGCGCTGGCTTCGCCGGAGTTCATCGAACACCTGCTGAAGCTCGGCGTGACCGCCGTCGAACTGCTGCCGGTGCATGCGTTTCTGAACGATCGTTTTCTGGTGGAGCGCGGCCTGCGCAACTACTGGGGTTACAACACGGCGGCATTTTTCGCACCGGAACCGTCGTATCTGAGCACGCATCGGCTCGACGAAATGCGCATTGCCGTGCGTCAATTGCACGCGGCCGGCATCGAAGTGATTCTCGACGTGGTCTACAACCACACCTGCGAAGGCAACGAGATGGGCCCCACCGTATCGTGGCGCGGCCTCGACAACGCGAGCTACTACCGCCTGATTCCCGGCGACGAACGCCACCATATCAACGACACGGGTTGCGGCAATACCGTGAACCTGCCGCATCCACGCGTGTTGCAGATGGTGATGGATTCGCTGCGCTACTGGTCGACGGCGTTCAATATCGACGGCTTCCGTTTCGATCTGGGTGTGACGCTCGGCCGCGAGCAGCACGGCTTCGACCCCGGTTCCGGTTTCTTCGACGCGTTGCGCCAGGACCCGATCCTGTCGCAACGCAAGCTGATTTCCGAACCGTGGGACATCGGCCCCGGCGGCTATCAGCTCGGCAATCATCCGCCGGGTTTCGCCGAATGGAACGACCGTTTCCGCGATACCGTGCGCCGCTTCTGGCGCGGCGACGCGGGTTTGCGGCCCGATCTCGCCGCGCGTCTGACCGGCTCGGCCGATCTGTTCAACCGGCGTTTCAGGAAGCCGTGGGCGTCGGTGAACTTCGTCACATCGCACGACGGCTTCACGCTTGCCGACGTCACTGCCTACGAGCAGAAGCACAACGACGCGAACCGCGAAGGCAACAACGACGGCCACAATGAAAATTGCAGCCGCAATTGGGGCGCGGAAGGTCCGAGCGACGATCCGGCGATTCTCGAAACGCGCCGCCGCGTGGCCCGCTCGCTGATCGCCACGCTGCTGATCGCACTCGGCACGCCGATGGTGCTGGCCGGCGACGAACTGCTGCGCACGCAGAACGGCAACAACAACGCGTATTGCCAGGACAACGCGCTGTCCTGGATCGACTGGGAACACGCGCAAGCCCCCGACGCTCAGCAAATGACGGAGTTCGTCGCACGAGTGATCGCGTTGCGCAAACAACATCCGCTGTTACGCGAGACGCGCTTTCTGTTCGGCGACCGCGAGGAATTGCCCGGCCTGTTCGATATCGGCTGGTTCGACGAACACGGCGATCCGCTCACGATCGAGGCCTGGCAGGACCCGGAAGGCCGCGCGTTCACGCTGCGTCGCGCGGGGCCCGGCTTGAATGGCGAAACAGAAGTATTGTTGATGATGCTGAACGCGTCCGCCGATGCGCTGCGTTTCACGCCTCCCGCACCGCACCTGGAATGGCACGTGCTGTTAGACACAGTTGAGCCGGACAACACGCCGCATCGTCTGGCCGCTGCCGAGGTGGAAGTCGGCGCGCGCGGTCTCGTGATGCTCGCGGCGCAGCCGGTCGGCGAAACGGATTGGCAGGCGGGCTGGAAAGCGGGTCCGCAACACGGGCCTCGCCTGTTGACCGCGCTGCCGCCCGATCCGGGCGCGCAAGCGCCGGGCAGCGACGCAAGCAAAACCGAATGGTGACGAATCATGTCTGAAAGTCCGATCGATCCTCACGCGCATCATCACGCGCACTGCCTGCCGTTCAGCGCGCAGTTGCTGGGTGCGGCAGGCGCCAGGCCGCGCACGCGGTTTCGCTTCTGGGCGCCATCGTGCAAAATCGTCCAGGTGGAAATCGACAATGGCCCGGCGCAGGGCGCGCATGAAATGACCGCGACCGGCAATGGCTGGTTCGAAGCAACCGTCGACAGCGGCGCGGGCACGCTGTATCGCTTCCGGCTCGATGGCGAACATGCGGTGCCCGACCCTGCGTCGCGCTTCCAGCCGCAAGACGTGCACGGTCCGAGCGAAGTGATCGACCCGCGCGCGTACCGCTGGGAGCACACGAACTGGCACGGACGGCCGTGGGAAGAGACCGTGCTGTACGAGTTGCATGTCGGCGCGATGGGCGGCTATGCGGGCGTGCAGAAGCGTTTGCCGGCGCTCGCCGCGCTCGGCGTGACGGCCATCGAGTTGATGCCGCTGAACGATTTTCCCGGCAAGCACAACTGGGGTTACGACGGCGTGCTGCCGTACGCACCCGATTCCGCTTACGGCCGCCCCGAAGCACTGAAAGCGCTGGTCGACGCCGCGCACGGTCTCGGCCTGCAAGTGTTTCTCGACGTGGTCTACAACCATTTCGGTCCGGACGGCAACTATCTGCACAAATACGCGCGCTCGTTTTTTCGCGAAGACACGCATACACCGTGGGGTCCGGCGATCGATTTCGCGCGCAGTGAAGTGAGCGACTTCTTCACGGACAACGCGGTCTACTGGATCAACGAATATCGGATCGACGGCCTGCGCTTCGACGCGGTCCACGCAATCGACAACCCCACGTGGCTGCGCGACCTGTCGGACCATATCCGCGCGAAGGTGCAGCACGGCCGGCACGTGCATCTGGTGCTGGAGAACGAACACAACAGCGCGAGCCTGCTCGACGATCATTTCGACGCGCAATGGAACGACGACGCGCACAACACGCTGCACGTGCTGTTGACGCGCGAAACCGAAGGCTACTATCACGCATACGAGGACCAGCCGATCCGGCGACTTGCGCGCGTGTTGTCCGAGGGCTTTGCGTATCAGGGCGACCCGTCGCCGATTCACGACGGCGCGCCGCGCGGCGAAGCGAGCGGGCATCTGCCGCCCACTTCGTTCGTGATGTTTTTGCAGAACCACGATCAGATCGGCAACCGCGCATTCGGCGAGCGTCTGCGCAAACTGACTTCCGACGAAGCGTTGCGCGCCGCCACCGGCCTGCTGTTGCTGTCGCCGCAAATTCCGCTGCTGTTCATGGACGAGGAACACGGCTCGACGCAGCCGTTCCTGTTTTTCACCGACTACAGCGGCGATCTCGCCGATGCCGTGCGCGAAGGACGTCGGCGTGAATTCGCACGCTTCTCGTCGTTCAGCGACGAAAAGCGACGCGCGCAGATTCCCGATCCGAACGACGTGAAGACGTTCGCGGCATCGTCGCCGCCGGACTCGGCGACGCAAACGCAAACGCAAGCTGCGGACGAGGAAGCGAAAGACCGCCTCGAATGGCGGCACTTTTACCAATCCGCGCTTGCCGTGCGGGCCAAACTGATCACGCCGCGCCTGAAGCATTCGAAAGCGCTCGGTGCGACCGTGCTGAGCGGCGTCGACGGCAGCGACGCGAACGCGCTGATCGCCCGCTGGAAACTCGCCGACGGCGAAACGCTGTCGATTGCGCTGAATCTGTCGAAGGACAACGTGGCGCTCGCGGATGTGCCGCACGGCAAGCTCGTGTTCGAAACGCCGCCGCGCGTGCGCGAGCAGATCGACGCCAAAGTCTTGCCGCCGGATGCGTTTGCCGCGTGGCTCACCGGCAGTGTGTGCGATTACGCCGCCGGCCACGATGCCCGCATCGCCGGTCAACAGGAGCACAACGCGTGAGCGCCACCCGCCGTCAAACCGATACGATCTTGACCCTTGCTACTCGCGCCGGCTTCGAGGTGGAGTGGGAGGACGCGCACCACGAGACCCAGCACGTGCCCGAGAGCACGCTCGCCGTGCTGCTCGAACGAATGGGCCTGCCGTGCGCGAACGCGACGCAGATCCGTCAAAGCGCCGCCGCGCTGGACGCCGAGTTGTCCGGCCGCAAACTCCCGCCGCTGATGACCGCCGAGGTCGAGCGCGGCATCGCACTGCCGGCCGCGGCGATCAAATCCGGCAGTCACTACCGGATCGAGCTCGAAAGCGGCGCGATCATCGACGGCCGCTTTACGGCGCCCAAAGGCGAGCAGGCGCTGCTCTCGCCGATCGACGAACCCGGCTATCACACGCTCGTGATCAACGAGCAACGCATCACGTTGGCGGTGGCGCCGGCGCATTGCTACAGCGTCGCCGACGCCTGGCGCACGCTGCATGGCGGCACCGGCGACGCCGCCTCTGCCGCTGCAAAAAAAGCGCCGCCGCTGTGGGGCGTCGCCGCGCAGTTATACGGGCTGCGCCGCACGGGCGACGGCGGCATCGGCGATTACACGGCGCTCGCGCAAATGGCCGTGCAAAGTGCGAAACGCGGTGCTCACGCGCTCGCCGTCAGTCCGACCCATGCGATGTTCAGCGCGGAGCCGAATCGCTTCAGTCCGTATTCGCCGTCGTCGCGTTTGTGGTTGAACGTCACGCATATCGACCCGGCCGCGGTGTTCGGCGCCGAAGCCGCGCACGCGGCGCTCGACACCGCGCAAGGCGGCGCAGCGTGGTCTGCGCTCGAAGACCTGCCGCTGATCGACTGGCCGAACGCAGTCGTGCTGAAACTGAAGGTATTGCGCGCGTTGTACGAGACCTTCTGTACACAGGAACGCGCGAAAGACACACCGCGCGCGCTGGAATTTCACGGCTTCTGCGAACGCGCCGGTCGCGCGCTCGAAGACCACGCGCGTTTCGAAGCGCTACAGGCGGCGCAACTCGCGCAGGAAGACGGTCAAGGTCATTGGCGCGACTGGCCCGACGCGTTGCGCGATCCACGCAGCCCGGAAGTCGAAGCATTCGCCGACGCGCATCGTCACGAGGTCGATTTCCATCTGTTTCTGCAATGGCTGGCGGCCAAGGGTTTGTCGCACGCCCAGCAAGCCGCGAGCGATGCCGGGATGGCAGTCGGTCTGATCGCCGATCTGGCCGTGGGCTGCGACAGCGCCGGCAGTCACGCGTGGTCGTATCGCGACGACATGCTGCAAGGCGTGTCGGTCGGCGCGCCGCCGGACCTGTTCAACCAGGCGGGCCAGGCGTGGGGCCTCACGACCTTCTCGCCGCGCGCGATGCGCACGCAAGGCTTCTCCGCATTCATCGACATGCTGCGCGCCGCGTTCGCGCACGCAGGCGGCATCCGCATCGATCACATTCTCGGTTTGCGCCGACTGTGGCTCGTGCCCGAAGGCGAAAGCGCGCGCAACGGCGCGTATCTGCGCTATCCGCTCGAAGATCTGCTGCGTCTCATCGCGCTCGAATCGTGGCGGCATCGCGCGATCGTGATCGGCGAAGATCTCGGCACCGTGCCGCCCGGCTTTCGCGAACGGCTCGACGAACATGCGATCGCCGGCATTCGTGTGCTGTGGTTCGAAGGCGCGACGAACGGCGGCAAGGGCTTCAAGCCGCCGCACGAGTGGGACCGCAACGCAGTCGGCACGACCACCACGCACGATCTGCCGACGGTCGCGGGCTGGTGGCGCGGCGCCGACATCGTGTGGCGCAACCGCATCGGCCAGACGCTGGCGCGCGCCGACGGCCGCGATCCGGAGGAAGCGGCGCAGGAACAGCGCGCCGAAGATCGCACGCTGTTGTGGAGCGCGTTTCAGCAAGCGGGCGTAGCCGCGCCGGATGTCGCCGCGCCGCCGCCCGGCGAGGCGCCGGTGGACGAAGCGCTCGCGTTCGTCGCGGCGACGCCCGGCCCGCTCGTCACCTTTCCGCTCGAAGATCTGCTTGCGCAGGTCGAGCAGCCGAACCTGCCCGGCTCGATCGACGAACATCCGAACTGGCGCCGCCGCGTGAGCGTGCCCGTCGAAGAACTGTTCGACAACGATACGTTTTGCGATCGCCTGCTGGCGGTCGATCGCGCGCGCACTGCTTCTGCTTTTTCCCTTAACGCTTCTTCGGAGCCTGATACGCCATGACCGTCCCGCGCTCCACGCTTCGCCTCCAGTTCCATCGAGGCTTCACCTTCGACGACGCCGCGAAGCACGTCGACTACTTCGCCGCGCTCGGCATCAGCCACCTCTACGCGTCGCCGATTACCACCGCCGAGCCGGGCTCGATGCACGGCTACGACACCGTCGACTACACGCAGGTCAGCGCCGAATGCGGCGGCGAGCCGGCTTTGAGACGTCTCGTCGACAAACTGCACGCTCACGGAATGGGGCTGATCGTCGACGTGGTGCCGAACCACATGGGCGTCGGCGGTTCGAGCAACGCGTGGTGGCTCGATATCCTCGAATGGGGACGGCATAGCGCGTATGCGCGCCATTTCGACGTCGACTGGCATTCGCCCGATCCAGCTTTGCGCGGCAAGGTGCTGGTGCCGACACTCGGCGCGCCTTACGGCGAAGAACTCGCCGCGGGTCGCATCGAATTGAAGTTCGACGCCCGGATCGGGCGTTTTTATATCGGCTACGGTCCGCATGTGCTGCCGGTGTGCCCGACCGATTACGCGTCGATTCTGCAAAGCGCGGATCGCGCCGATCTCGCGGCGCTCGCCGAACGCTTCCAGGGTCTGACGACGCAACCCACCGATCAGCCGCGCGCCGTCGAAGGCCGCGACATGCTGCGCGAATTCGTCGCGCAGCACGGCGAGTCCGCCGTCGAGATCGTGCTGGAAGCGTATGCGGCAGCCGACCCCGTCACGCGCGACCGCTTGCATCGGCTGATCGAACGGCAGCATTTCCGGCTGGCGTGGTGGCGCACTGCGTCCGACGAAGTGAACTGGCGGCGCTTCTTCGATATTTCGACGCTGGCCGGTGTACGCGTCGAACGACCCGAAGTGTTCGAGGCGGTCCACGCGATGGTGTTCCGTCTCTATCAGGAAGGCGTGGTGGACGGCTTGCGGATCGATCACGTCGACGGTCTTGCCGAGCCGCGCGAGTATTGCCAGCGTCTGCGTCAACGTCTGACCGAGTTGCGCGACACCACGCCTTATGTGGTCGTCGAGAAAATTCTCGGACGCGGCGAACCGTTGCGCGACGATTGGCCCGTGGACGGCACGACCGGCTACGACTTCATGAACGACGTGGGCGCGTTGCTGCACGATCCGGCCGGCGCCGAGCCGCTCGCCACCACGTGGGCTGAACTCACCAGCCGCAGCGCGAAGTTCGCCGACGAGGCCATCGTCGCGCGTCGCAAGATTCTGGCCGAAAACCTCTCGGCGGAACTGGATCGTGCGGCACGTGCGTTGCATCGCATCGCCCGAGATTCGCTGACGACGCGCGACTTCACGTTCACTGCGCTGCGACGCGTGCTCACCGAACTGGTCGTGCATTTTCCGGTGTATCGCGTGTATCCGCAGAACGGCCTGCGCAGCGCGGAAGACAACGTGTATTTCGATCAGGCGCTGGCCGGTGCGCGCGCCGCGCTATCGCGGGCGGACTACGTGGTGCTGGAGCGCGTGAACGCGTGGCTCGGCGGCAGCGCCGACGACACACCCGCCACGCGGCCGAACGCGCCGGCCCAGCCACAGCAGAACGGCGCGCCGCCGCCGAGCCACGCCGGCTCCGCACGACGCACCGCGCAAACGCTGTTCTCGCAATTGACCGCGCCGGTCGCCGCCAAAGCGGTGGAAGACACAGCGTGCTATCGCTACGGACGTCTGCTGTCGCGCAACGAAGTGGGCTCCGATCCGGGCGAGTTCTCGTTGTCGGTGGAGCAGTTTCACGCGACCAACCTGGAGCGCTCGCAGCGCTTTCCCCACGCGATGCTCGCCACCGCGACCCACGACCACAAACGCGGTGAAGACGTGCGGGCGCGTCTCGCGGTGCTCAGCGAAATCGCCGACGAATGGAGCGCGAAGTCGCGCGCATGGTCGACGCTGAACGCACCGCATCGTCGCGCGCTCGACGGCACGCCGATCAGCAGCGTGGGCCAGGACACGAGCTACGACTGGGCGCCGGGCCCGGCCGCCGAAGCGATGCTGTATCAAACGCTGGTGGGTTGCTGGCCGCCGAACCTGTCGCCCGCCGACGAAGCCGGCGTGAAGGAGCTCGCCGAGCGCGTCGCGCAATGGCAATTGAAGGCGCTGCGGGAAGCGAAACTGCAAACCAACTGGCTCGCACCCGACGAAGCGTACGAAGCCGGTTGCCGCGACTTCCTGTTCGACATTCTCGCGCCGCAGCGGCGCGACGGTTTCCTGAGCGAACTGTCGGCATTCGTCGCGCGGATCGGCCGCGCCGGCGCGCTCAACAGTTTGCAGCAGACCGTGTTGCGCCTGGCGTCGCCTGGGATCCCTGATCTTTATCAAGGCACCGAGTTGTGGGACTTCAGTCTGGTCGATCCCGACAATCGTCGCCCGGTGGATTTCGCGCAGCGTGAGGCGTGGCTCGTGCAGACACCGCCGTCGGAGTTTCTGTCGACGTGGCACGACGGACGCGTGAAGCTCGCCCTCGTGCAGCGGGTGCTGGCGCTGCGCGCGCATTTGCCGGAATTGCTGAGTCAGGGTGCCTATCTGCCGTTGACGGTGCGCGGCAAGCAAGCGGCGAACGTGATCGCGTTCGCGCGACGGCGCGGCAATGCGTGGGCCGTCGTGATCGCGAGCCGGCTGGCTGCCGGATTGCTCGGCGATGCTGTCGATGCGAACGACGTGCCGATGGTCGATCCGGCGAAATGGGACGATACGGCCATCGAGATGCCAGTCGATTTATCCTCGCGAGCGTTGTTCGACTGGTTGAGTCCCGCCGCGCCGAAGGTCGATGAAAACGGGCTCCTGAATTTGCGCGATGCGTTGGGCACGATGCCGGTGGCCGTGCTCGTCGAGGACGGCGTGCCGCGGGGTTGACGGCGCGGATTGAAATTGAACGCGTAGCGGGCGGTTAAAGCACTCAGGCTTTAACCGCCCTTTTTCATTGAAGCGATCACTGCTGAAAGTCACCTCGCTCAACTAGCGTTGCTGCGCACGTTTGACCGCTTCGGCCATCTGTTCCGCGACGCGTCGCGTGTCCCAATACACCTGCCCTTTGTACATCCGGTCGCCGCGGATATTGAAGCGGTCGACGCCCTGCCATTCGAGCGCCTGCCCCGCTACGGTCGCCGACGCTTGCCATTCGATCATCACGGCGTCGCCCGTCGGCGCCCATTGCAACACCTCCACTTTCAGATCCGGTAGCTGGCTCAGCACGCCACGAAAATGTTCGATGACGCCGCGCCGGTCCGCGGGTTCCGTCATCGGTGGAATCAGGTTGCGGGTGTCTTCGTGCATGAGCCCTTCCAGATTGTCGGCGGCGGGGTTTTGCCATTCCTCGGCGAAGCGCTGTACGACCGTGCGGGCATTGCTCAGTTGCTCCGCCGTGGGCGGAAGGTACTTTTCTGCTGGGGTCATTCGGATTGCTCCTTGAAACGATTGAGGGACGACGCAAGGTCGAGTCCTTGTGCGGGTGTGTTCGCTGACGCCCAAACACATACATCAAGACTTTCACATACATCGTGTATGTATACTACAATCCGAATCTGAAAAATCAAGAGGCAAAAACATCCGTCATGCCGAACCCCGGCCCATCATCCCAAGCGCCTAAATCCCGCCGCGAGGAATACGCGGACGCCACTCGCCAGGCGCTGATCGTCGCCGCCGGTGAGTTGTTCGCTGCGGAGGGTTACCAGCAGGTCGGCGTCGAGGCGATCGCACGCAGCGCGCGCGTGACCCGCGGCGCGTTCTATCACCACTTCGCGGACAAAGCCGAGCTCTTCGACGCGCTGGTCGAATCGCTTCAGGCGGCCGCCGCCGCCAAAGTAAAATCCGCAGCCGAAGCGGCGACGAAAGCGAAACGCTTGAGCGCCGGCATTCGCGAATTTCTCGAGGTGTGCACCGAACCCGCCTACCGGCAGCTCGTGATCGAAACGGCGCCCGCGGTGCTCGGCCCGGCGCGTTGTCGCGAGATCGAGGAGGCGCATGTCTACGGGCTGCTGATCGGTGCGCTGACGAGCCAGGCGGCCGCTAGCGAAAAGGCGAAGGCCAACGCTTACCTCGCTGCCCGGATGATCGGCAGCATGGTGTGCGAGGCCGCTCAGTTGCTGGACGGCGCGGAAGATCCTGCCGCGATGAAAGCGGATGCATTGAAGCTGGTCGAACGGATGGCCGGCACGCTGGTTACCCACAAAAGCCGCGCAGCCGCGGCTCATCAATAAGCCGCGCCCCACAGGAGCATTCATGCAGCTCGACTGGCCAACTATCCGAACCGGTATCGCCGACACCTGGCACGACACGGTCGTCGACATCGCCGGCTGGATGATTCCGCTGGACCCGCAAGCGGACGTCGTCGATTACTTTTTGCTGAGCGCCGACGAACCATGCTGCGGCGGTTGCGTGCCGCGCAATCCGTTGACGTCGATCGAGGTGCAGATGGCCGTGCCGCTGGCTCCGCGAGCGGACGCGCTCAGGTTGCGTGGCCGTTTGCTGCGGCTGCTGGACGACCCCGCGGGATGGCGCTATCGATTGGTCGATGCGCGGCCGCTCGATGTACAGCCCACGCCGTCGCGCACCTTCAGCCGGCGTGCCTTTCTGGCCTCCGGCGCTGCGTTGGGGCTCACGGCTTGTGCGCCAGGCCGTTTCGCGGGCTATACCGAACCGCAGGACGCGGCGGCGTCGGCAGCGACTACGGCTACGGCTGCGCAGACCACGAGCGCGCCGTCGCAATGGCTGCCGCCCAAGGACACCTTCACGATCGACATGCATAGTCACGCCGGCCGCGTGATCATTTCGCGCAATCCGACAATCGGCGCGAACCGGCCGTTCACGTCGCTGGCCGCGCCGATGCGTCGCGGCGGCATGAACGTGATCTGTCTGGCGATCGTCACCGATACTACCGTTACGCGCGTGGCCGACAACCGCAAGCGTTTCGAAGCCTGGCGCGAGCCGCAGCCGGGCGAACTCTATGCGCTCGGCCAGACCGAGTTCGAGCGCGCGCATCGTTTGATCGAACGTGAGCAGATGCGCGTGGTGACGGATTCCGCGTCGCTGACGGCGCTCGCTCCGCTCGGACCGTGCGTGATCATGGCGTCGGAAGGCGGGGATTTTCTCGAAGGCCAGGTGGATCGCGTCGACGAGGCTTACACGCAGCATCAGTTACGTCATCTGCAACTGACGCACTACCGGGTCAACGAACTCGGCGACATCCAGACCGAGCCGCCCGTTCACGGCGGCCTGACCGATACCGGCGCGGCGGTAATCAGGCGCTGCAATGCGCTGGGGATCGTCGTCGACGTCGCGCACGGCACCTACGACCTCGTGAAACGCGCGGCCGACACGACGACCAAACCGCTGGTGTTGTCGCATTCGGCGCTGGCGGCGCACCCGAGCGCGAGGAGCCGGATGATCACGCCGGATCATGCGCGGGTGATCGCCGGCACGGGCGGCGTGATCGGCGTGTGGCCGAGTTCGGGATCGTTTCGGGATTTGTCCGCGATGGCCGAAGGGGTCAAGCGGATGGCGGACGTGGTCGGCGTGGAGCACGTCGGTTTGGGGACGGACATGCTCGGCTTTATTTCGCCGCCGGTGTTCAGGAGCTACGAGCAGTTGCCGGATTACGCCAGTGCTTTGCTGGGCGCCGGGTTCTCGCAGACGGAGGTGGCGGCGATTCTCGGGGGCAATTATCGGCGGGTGTTTGAGATGTCGGTGGGGTGAGGTTGGCGACGCACAGTGCGTCATACCGACGGCCTTAATTGACAGTGTCCCCGGGTTTACACTGCTTGATACGGCCAAATTTGTCATACATATTACCGATACGTTAATTTATATGTATAACTTATTTGCACCGTGAACCTGCCAACAGAGGGCGCCCAGTCGCCAACCATGACGACGCTGCACGAAGCTATCGTATCGACACTGGTCAAAGAGATCGCGTCGGGCGCCTATCCGCCAGGCGCGGTGCTGCCCAAAGAGATGGCTCTCGCATCGACGTACGGCGTGAGCCGCACTGCGGCTCGGGAAGCGATGCAAAAGCTGCGTTCACTCGGCATGATCGAAGTCAGACGCCGCAAGGGAGCCACGGTCCTGCCCCGCAACGAGTGGCACCTGCTGGATCCCGACGTGCTGGGTCCGGCCGTTCAACACGTCACGGACCTGTCGTTCTATCAGTCCTTGCTGGAAGCCCGCCTCGCGATCGAACCACGCGCGGCTGAACTCGCGGCACAGCGCGCCACCCATCACGATCTCGCCCGCATTTCCGCAGCCCTCGACCGCATGGCGCAGGAGGCGCACGGTACCCGTGGAGCAGGTTGGCCCGACGCCGATCTCTGTTTTCACTCCGCGATCATCGAAGCATCGGGCAACTGGGTATTCAAACAACTTATCGTCACCGTCCAGGCAGCGCTCGACAGCAGCATTCGCCTGACCGGTAGTCGCCAGACGTCAGTCGAGACGGCGCTGGAGCAGCATCGCAATGTCTACGATGCGATCCGCCGACGCCAGCCGACGGAAGCCCAGGCAGCGATGACATGGCTGCTGCATTCCACACGCCGTGATTTTGAAGAGCTGGAGCGGAACTGGTCCACCAGTCCTACCGATCCTTCGGCTACAGGCGGCACGCGCCGGCAGCGGAAGCCGGACTAGTCATGGGCTTTGCCTGACATCACCCACACAACGGATTAAAGAGGAAAGAGTTGAAACGCAAACTTCGCTCGCAACAATGGTTTAGTAGACCTGATAAAGATGGATTCATCCATCGCTCCTGGATGAAGAACCAGGGTATTCCGCACGACGCTTTCGACGGGCGCCCCGTAGTCGGCATTTGCAACACCTGGTCGGAATTGACACCATGCAATGCTCACTTTCGCGAACTGGCGGAGTATGTCAAGAAAGGGGTACACGAGGCTGGCGGTTTGCCGCTCGAGTTTCCTGTGATGTCGCTTGGCGAGTCGAATCTGAGGCCGACTGCGATGCTGTTCCGCAATCTTGCTTCAATGGATGTCGAAGAGTCGATTCGCGGCAATCCGATCGATGGCGTGATTCTGCTGGTGGGCTGCGATAAAACGACACCCGCGCTATTGATGGGTGCTGCGTCGTGCAACCTGCCCAGCCTTGCGGTCTCAGGCGGCCCAATGCTGAACGGCCGTTTTCGTGGGCGCAGCATCGGCTCGGGAACCGGTGTCTGGCAGATGTCGGAAGAACTGCGCGCCGGCAAGATAACGCAGGAAGAATTCACGGAGGCGGAATCGTGCATGAACCGTTCGCGCGGACATTGCATGACGATGGGAACCGCTTCGACGATGGCTTCCATGGTCGAAGCGCTAGGTATGGGTCTGCCGCACAACGCGGCGATACCGGCGGTGGACGCCCGCCGTCAGGTGCTCGCCCATATGGCCGGTCGAAGGATCGTCGAGATGATTCATGAAGATCTGACCATGAAGCAGATTCTCACGCGTCAGGCGTTTGAAAATGCAATCCGTACGAATGCCGCGATTGGCGGCTCGACCAATGCAATCGTGCATCTGATTGCAATAGCCCGGCGTATCGGCGTCCCTCTGACGCTGGAAGATTGGGAGTTGGCATCGGAGATTCCGTGCCTGCTGAATCTGCAGCCGTCGGGCGAGCATCTGATGGAAGATTTCTACTATGCAGGCGGCTTACCGGCCGTTCTGAAACAGCTAGGCGAACAGAATCTACTGCATCGCGATGCGTTGACCGTCAATGGCAAGACCATCTGGGCCAACGTCGAAAAAGCGCCGAACTACGACGAACAGGTTATTACAACCTTTGCCAGGCCGTTCAAGCCGAGGGCGGGTATCGCCGTACTCAAAGGCAACCTCGCGCCCAACGGCGCCGTCATCAAGCCATCGGCTGCGACGCCGGCACTGCTCAAGCACCGCGGCCGCGCGGTCGTCTTCGAAAACGTCGAAGAACTGCACGCAAAAATCGACGACGACGCA
Organism: Paraburkholderia xenovorans; assembly: GCF_046030735.1. Classification (GTDB taxonomy): domain Bacteria; phylum Pseudomonadota; class Gammaproteobacteria; order Burkholderiales; family Burkholderiaceae; genus Paraburkholderia; species Paraburkholderia xenovorans_A. Next base: position 187,820 of record NZ_JAQQBV010000005.1, on the reverse strand, counting down.
CTCGACATCGACGCGCACTGCATCATGGTACTCAAAGGGGCCGGCCCGAAGGGCTACCCGGGATTTGCAGAAGTCGGCAACATGCCGCTTCCCAAGAAGGTATTGAAGACTGGCGTTACCGACATGGTGCGCATATCCGACGGGCGCATGAGCGGTACCGCCTACGGAACAGTGGTGCTGCATGTCTCACCCGAAGCAGCGGCGGGCGGTCCTCTTGCGTTGGTTCGCACGGGAGACATGATCGAACTGGACGTCGAAGCACGACGCCTGCATCTCGAAGTATCCGACGAGGAGCTTGCGAGCCGCCGAGCCGAATGGCAGCCGCCCGAATTGCCCGAGCGTGGCTATAGCCGGCTCTATGTGCGACATGTGCTACAGGCTGAGCAAGGTGCGGATCTCGACTTCCTGGTCGGATCCAGCGGAGCAGCGGTTCCGCGCGATTCACACTGAACACCCCATCACGAGTTCCGGAAACGATGAAAACCACCCGCTCCCACACCCGCGAACCAGCCGGCATCTGGCCGGTCCTTTATGCGTTCTTCGATTCGGCCAATAATCTTGATCGCCATGCGATGCGGGAACAGGTCAGGCACGTGCTCGCCGCAGGTGCACCGGGAATCGTGGTGCTCGGTCTCGCGACCGAAGTCAACCGGCTTTCGGCCGACGAGAAGCGCGAGATCGTCGACTGGGCTGTTGTCGACATTGAAGGTCGCGTCCCGTTGGCAGTCACAGTAACGGGAGACACAGTAGAAGAACAGGTCTCGCTCGCCGAATATGCGCTAACCCGTGGAGCAGAAACTTTCATCCTGCAGCCGCCATCCATACGCGGCAGAGATGAGTCGTTTTATTTCGATTTCTTCTGCGAAATCATGCGACGTATCGATGCGCCATGCGGAATTCAGAATGCGCCGGAATATCTAGGTGTCGGACTCTCGACGCCTTCGTTAATTGAACTTGCCCATCGGCGGAGCAACTTTAGCTGGCTCAAATGCGAGGGGCCGGCGCTCGTGGTTCACGCGACGATCGAAGGATTGCGCGCTCAGGATGCCTCTCTACCGGTATTTAACGGTCGCGGCGGCCAGGAACTTCTCGACAATCTGCGCGCAGGCTGCGCGGGCATGATCGTCGCGCCAGACGCCTTTGACAGGCAGGTTCGGATTTACAACTCGTTCGTCGACGGTCAGGACCAGCTCGCTCTATCAGGCTATATGGACATCCTTCCCGAAATCGTCTTCGTCATGCAATCGCTGGAAAATCTCACCTGCTACGGCAAGCGCATTGCCGCGTGGCGTATGGGGTTGGAAGTCAAGCACGATCGCGGAACTTCGCCGAACCCGTTCGGACTGGCATGCGCTCGTCGTTTTGCCTCGCAATTGAAAACTTACCGGTCACAGGAAGATTAGAGAGCAGCGATAGATCGACGATTAATTCAACGAGACGTTTACGTCTTTCAGGAGGAGCAACGCATGTTGACCAGAAGAAGATTTCTTGCTTCAAGCATCTTGGCGCCAATTCTTTCCGCCTGCGATGGTTCGGATTCCAAATTATCTGGCGGGATTCCAGTGGGAGCTTCCAGTCAGATGAATCAAAATGTGAAGGCCGCTGAAACACGAGGCCGAATGACAGCGGGAAAGAACGGACAGTTTCTTCTCGATGGAAAGCCGTTCGTCATGGCCGCCGGCGAACTGCATCCCGGTCGCATTCCCTACCAATATTGGGACCAGCGCATCAAGGCCGTGAAGTCCATCGGATTCAATACGATTTCCATTTACGATTTCTGGTCCGAACACGAAGCCGATTACGACGAGGCACTCGGGCCGACATTCGACTTCAAAACCGATGAGAAGAATCTGCCGGCCTTCCTGGATCTGTGCAAATCAAACGATATGTGGGTTTTTCTTAGACCGGGTCCATTCGTCGACGCATTCTGGGACCTGGGGGGCATTCCGGGCTATCTACTCAAAAACGACGGTATCGTCCTTCGATCATCGACTGATCCTGTTTACATGGCGGCTGTCGAACGATATGTCGCAGCACTGGCGCCCATCATCAAGCCTCGGCTCAGCAACGCCAGCGGTCCGATCCTGATGGTTCAGGTTGAAAATGAATACACGTCGTATGCCTATGATAAAAATTATTTGTCGGCTATCCGCGCGCTATGGCAAAAATACGGCATTGGGGTGGACGGGAATGTTCTACTCAGCACCAATAATGGCATAAGCGATGGGACTGTTTGGGGTGGGGCCGGTGCACTCACCGACCAGCCGATAGGCGGCGATCCTCTGTATGCCGAATCCGTGGTGGCCTTGTACGCAAACTACAAACAGCCAATATTTGGGTCGGAGATATACTCCGGATGGGACACGTTAGCCGATAACAGTGTTATGTATGGCGATTCGAGCACCGTGACGAATTGCGAAAGTATCGTACCGTGGATAAAAGCCTTCATAAAGGAAGGCATTTCGTTTTCCGTCTATGTTGCACACGGTGGCACAAGTTTCGCCTATGGCGCTTCGGGCTCCTATGATGCAAGCAACGGGATTTTTAACCCCAACGTGACATCGTACGATTATCGTGCCCCAATCAATGAACAAGGCGATAAGGCGTACAACATTGCAGACAACGCTGGTGTACTTTCCCTTTCATCTTATGACCGGATTCGGGAAGTCTTTCAGGCCTCACTTCAATCGGCTCCCCCTACATACACTTTGATAGGGCCGCTCGATTCTGTTCAGCAAGCGGGGGCGCGGGGCACATACGGAACTATTCCCGCGATGACGAAGCCGTCCGCGATGATCTCCCTGCCTGCCGACAAGATCCAGCTCGATATCGCGGCATCGATATGGGATAACTTGCCCACCCCCGTCAAATCGACCACCGGTGCCGTCTCTTGCGAGTCGGCCGGCATGTATGCAGGCTGTGGTGCCGTTTACTCGACGCAAACACCAGAAATTCGCGGAATAAAGTACCTTACTATCCAGTCCCTTGCGGACGTTGCAACGGTTTTTGTCAACGGAGTGCTCGCTGCGATTATTGACCGACGTACCGTGCAGGGCGTCTCAATGGGTTCTGTTCTTCTCAAAGATACGTCCTCTAATCGGCGCTCTGTCGTCCGGCTGGATTTTGGCGACATCGCGCGATCGGCTACGATCGAAATATTTGTCTATACCTTTGGACACACCCACAAAGAATTCACTGGGCAGAAAGGCGATAACTTCAGGAAGGGAATGTGGGGGCCAGCGTGGCTAACAGACGTCTTGTCCCCTGCGCCATCCTGGATCACGTTGTCCAACTGGAATATTTACCCTCTCCCTATGACTTCCGCAAGTTATCCGTCGACGCTTAAGCCACTGACGTCCGCCAGTCAGAATCGCGCGGGAATGTTCTTCTCGGCAAGGTTCAACCTCGAAGCGGTTGGCGACACTTATATTGATGTCTCCACATGGAACCTGGGCGTGGTCTGGGTAAACGGTCACAACATCGGAAGGCACTTCGCGGCCTCAGGCCCGCAAAAAGCATTGTTTTGTCCGGCAGTCTGGCTTCGGACGGGCGCCAATGAGATTGTCATTTTCGACAATTACGTAACCGACCTATCCAAAGTTTCTCTTTCGCTCTTAAACATCAGGAGTACCTATGATAGCCGGCCACAAGCCACGTAGACGCGGGACGCACCAACATGAATGTGAAGTCCGCCGGTCATCGTTCTGAGCTCGACTTCCGGATCTGGTGGCTTTGCCGCCGGATCAACTTCCAGCACATCACCGCCCCGCTGCCCACAACAACGACAACCCCGAAGACAGCATCAACCCATCGACGACCAGCTTGAACGCCGCCGGACTCATCCGCACCACGATGCGCCGCGCGGCGAACGACCCGAGCATCAGCGAAGAACCGGTGATCAGCCCGTCGATCACCACATGGAGCGGCAGCGCGCCGAAGTGACTGAAGACCGCGACTTTCGCGCCGTACACGGACAGCGACCCGGCGGCCTCGGTCGCGAGAAACGCGCCTTTGACGAGGCCATAAGACATGAACACGGGTACGGTAATCGGGCCGGTCGACACCACGATACCGGTGAGAAAACCCACCGCCGCGCCGATCAGCGAAAGATGCCACAGCGAGAACTTGACCTCGCGCCGCGCAAGCCAGCGCCGGGTCGGCACCATCGCGACGAAGAACAGCCCGAGCGCGATCTCGACCGCGTGCGGCGGCAGCGCCAGCAGCGTGCGTACACCGAGCGCGGCGCCGGGCACAGCGGTCACGCAATAAGCGCCGCAAGCACGCCAGTCGATTTCGCGCCACCATGCGAGGATCTTGCCGAAGTTGCCCATGATCGCGGCGATCGCCATGATCGGCACGGCCTGCTGCGGCCCGAACAGCATCACAAGTACGGGCATCAGCATCATCGAAGAACCGGTGCCGATCACGCCGCTCAGCGTGCCCGCCAGCAATCCGACACACAGCACCAGCAGATATCCCATGTCGTCCTCGAGGTTTGGACGACGATTTTACTTGAGACCCTACGCGATGCGTTTGCCCAGACCCGACATGAAAGCCGTTCTGTCGGGCTCGACCTATCAGTCGATCAACCGCCCTCGTCGTCGAAGACCTTCGGATAGACGCGCACGAGCACGATGCGCGGCCCTTTCATCTTCTTGACCACCACGTCGAAGCGGTCGAACTCGATTCGCTGCCCTTCGCTCGGCAAATCGTTGAGCGCGTGGATCACGAGGCCGCCGACCGATTCGGCCTTGCCCTCGTCGATATCGATACCCAACGCCCGTTCCAGCGACACCACCGGCAAGCTGCCCTTGCCCATCAGCGTGCCGTCGTCCATCCGCGTCCAGTCGGCGTCGCCCTGACGGAATTCGTCGTGAATCTGGCCGACCAGCGCACCGAGCAGGTTGTCGAGCGTCAGGAAGCCGATCGGCTTCGAGTTCTTGTGACCGACCAGCGCGAAGTGCGGCGCGCCCTTCCTGAAGCGGCGAAACAGTTCGAGCGCGGGCATGTCCGGCTTCACGTATTGGACGGGTCGCGCGTATTTGGAGAGGTCGTCGAGGGTGCTGCCCGCATGCCGCGCGAGCAGCAAGTCCTTCAGATGGATCATGCCGGCAACGCGCTCGCCGGCCGCGTCCTCGAACAGCGGATAACGGCTGAAGCGATGCTGTGCGACAACCTGCATGTTGTCGCGCAAAGGCAGATCGCGCCGCAAGCCGATCATTTCGTACGCCGGCCGCATCAGATCCGACACGGTCATGCGCGAGAAATCGAGCGAGTGGGCAATCGTGTTCCACTCGTCCTGACTGTACGCGCCATCCGGCGAACCCAGTTCACTCGCGACGCTGGCGCGGCGCCCGCGCAGGATCAGCTTGAGTTCGTCGGTCGAATAGTGCGAATCGTGACCGTGATCCGCGTCGAGGCCCGCGAGTTTCAGCACCGCGTTGGCGCTCGTGTTGAGCACCCAGATCGCCGGATACATCGCCCAGTAGAAACCGTACAGCGGCGTGGCGGCCCACAGCGACACCTTCTCCGCTTCACGGATCGCGAGCGACTTCGGCGCCAGTTCGCCCACCACGATATGCAGAAACGAAATGCACGAGAACGCGAAGAACAGCGAAATGCCGTGGATCAGTTTCTCCGACTCCACCCCGAGCACCTTGAACAGCGGCGTGAGCAATTCCGCGAACGCCGGCTCGCCGATCCAGCCGAGCCCGAGCGACGCCAGCGTAATGCCCAACTGGCACGCGGAGAGATACGCGTCGAGCCGCCCATGCACCTTCGCGAGCAGACGCCCGCGCATCCCGTGTTTCGCGGCAAGGCTTTGCACGCGCGTTTGCCGCAGCTTGACCAGGCCGAATTCCGCGGCGACAAAGAAACCGTTGAGGGCAACGAGAAACAACGCACCGATGAGGGCGACAACCTGGATCAAAGCGAAAGGCTCCGGCAACAAAAGTTGTCAGTATAAGGACTGAGCGCGGTATGAAGAACTAACGCGGCGAGCCGGGCTTTCCAGCCGGCGCCGCCGCTCATGCATTTGCGGTGGCACTGAGCGGCACGCGCAGCGTGAGTGTTGCGCAATCGCCTGCTTGCGGCTCGCCCTGGTCGAAGCTGCCGCCGTGTGCTTCCGCGACGCGTTTGCACAACGCCAGCACCCACGCAATACGTTTGGCTTCGCGCGGTTCGAGTGACTGTTTGCGAGCAAAGGCTTCCAGCAGATGCGGCAAGGCCGGGTCCTGCAACGCGTCCGGATTCGCGCTGAAGGTGACGGTGGCGTGCCACGCACGGGCGTCGGCACGCGCGGCCAGCGTGACAGTTGCACCCTCGGCGCTCGCTTCGACGGCGAACGTCAGCATCACCCAGAGCGCGGCGGCGAGACGCTCCCGATCGCCGTTGAGTTGCTCGGTGGCGAGCTGCGAGTCGATCGTGACCTCGACGCCGCGTGAACGCGCGAGCCCTGAGCGGACTTCGTCGACGGTTTCGTCGAGCAGCGGATGCAGCGAAAAAGGCGCATAAGCGAGCGCGAGCGCTTTGGTTTCGGCGCGCGTGGCGTCGACGATCGTTTCGAGCAGCTTCACCTGCTGATCCACGCCGTTGCGAATGCCGGTGACGGCACGCTGCGAGTTGGGGTCGTTCGCATCGAGCTTGCGCTCGAGCACGTACGCCCAGCTATGGATGGCGTTCAGCGGACCGCGCAGGTCGTGCGACACCAGCGACAGCACGTGGTCGCGCATGAATAGCGCGGTCTCGGCACGCAGATGCGCGGTGCGTTCAGATACCGCGAATCCGGCACGGACCGGCTGTTCGCCAGCAGTTCCGGTGGAAGACGTTGTCACGATCGAGCCCTCTCAGGCAGTGCATGGAAATTTGAAAGAAGCCCCATTATAGGCATGCGGTCCGGCGCGACCAGCCTGGCCAGATGGCCAATCAGGACGCAATCCACGTGCCACCTACCCAAGCTCGACAATGCGACGCCAACAGCGACGCCAACACGCCTACAATGTCGGTTTTTACGATTTGACCTGAGGAGCGATACATGTCGACTGTGACTACTGAATCCGGCCTGAAGTACGAAGACATCGTCGAAGGCAGCGGCGCTGAAGCCGTCGCCGGCAAGACCGTTAGCGTGCACTACACCGGCTGGCTGACCGACGGCCAGAAGTTCGACTCCAGCAAGGACCGCAACGACCCGTTCGCCTTCGTGCTGGGCGGCGGCATGGTCATCAAGGGTTGGGACGAAGGCGTGCAGGGCATGAAGGTCGGCGGCACGCGCAAGCTGACGATTCCGCCGCAACTCGGCTACGGCGTGCGCGGCGCGGGCGGCGTGATTCCGCCGAATGCGACGCTCGTGTTCGAAGTCGAATTGCTCGGCGTTTAAGTTTTTCGCGGTTTTTGCAAGCGAACGCCGCCTCGCCTCGCTGCCCATCCGCCCAATGAGCCACGCCGCAATCCATGCACCCAGCGTTTCGCTGCGCCGTTACGGCGCGGTCGAGGCGTCGGACGTGCACGACTTTCATCAGGTGGTGCTCGGCCTCGACGGCGCGATGGTGATGGCGGTAGACGGCGTCGCGCAACAGATCGACGCCGGCTCCGCGTGGCTGATCCCGGCCGGCGCGCGCCATGATTACGCGGGCCTCGGCGAGAACCGGCAATTGGTGCTGGATCTGCCGGCTGCGTCGCTTGCGGTACCGGAGCGTCTGTTCGACCGCGCTCGGGCCGTGACGGTGGATGCGTCGCTCACGCAACTCGTCCACCGGATCGCGGCGCACGCCACAGGTGGCGCTCAAGGCGACGATCTGGACACACGGCGTTTTCATTGGGACGCAGCGGCGCGTTTGGGCGCTGCGTTAGTGGCGGATTCAGGCGCCACGACCGGCGCACACGCGCCGGGGCTCGATTTCGCGCGCATCGACCGCTGGCTGCGCGCGCATTTGTCGGAACCGCTGCGGATCGCCGATCTCGCCGCGCATTGCGGCTTCGGCATGCGACGCTTCCACCAGCTTTTCATCGACGCATTCGGCGAAACGCCGCACCGCTATTTGCAGCGGCTGCGGCTCGATACGTCACTGGGTTTGCTGTCCGATCCGCGACTGTCGCTCAGCGAAATCGCGCTGGACATCGGTTTCGGCGACCAGAGCGCCTACACGCACGCGTTCACGCGGCGCTTCGGGCTCGCGCCCGGCCAGTGGCGCGCGCTGCGCCACTGAACCGCTGAACCGCTGAACTACCAGGCCAAGCCGCGAAACAATCCGCGCGCCGCGGCTCAACCCGCCAGACCGCGCTCCAGATCGCCGCGGATATCGCCGGCATTCTCCAGACCTACCGCCAACCGGATCAAGCCTTCGCTGATGCCGGCAGCCGCGCGTGCTTCCGGCGTGACGCGGCCATGCGTGGTGGTCGCCGGATGCGTGATGGTCGTGCGCGTGTCGCCGAGATTACCGGTGATCGAGCAGATCTTCGTGCTATCGATCACGCGCCATGCGTTCGCGCGCATTGCCTCGGGCGTGTCGCCCTTCAATTCGAACGACAGGATCGCGCCGCCCGACTTCTGCTGACGCATCGCCAACGCGTGCTGCGGATGCGACTCCAGGCCCGGATAGAACACGCGATTCACGGCCGGATGCGTTTCGAGCCAGCGCGCGATTTCCAGCGCATTCGCCGACTGCTTTTCGACGCGCAGCGACAGCGTTTCCATGCCCTTCAACAGCACCCACGCATTGAATGCGGACAGCGTCGGTCCGGCGCTGCGCACGAACGGAAACACCTTTTCCATGATGAACTGCTTCGAGCCCACCAGCGCGCCGCCGAGCACACGGCCCTGGCCGTCGAGAAACTTGGTGGCCGAATGCATCACGACGTCGGCGCCGAGCTTCAGCGGCTGCTGCAACGCCGGACTACAGAAACAGTTGTCGACCACGAACAGCGCGTTTGCCGCCTTCGCGATCGTGCTGATCGCCGCGATATCGGAGACTTCGGTCAGCGGATTCGACGGTGTTTCGAGGAAGAACATCTTCGTCTCGGGACGCACCGCGTTTTTCCACGCGTCGAGATCGGTCGGATCGACGAAGGTCGTCGTGATGCCGAACCGGGTGAAAATCTGCGAGAACATGCCGAGCGTGGAACCGAACAGCGCCTGCGAGCTGACCAGATGGTCGCCGGCTTGCAGCGTGGACATCACGACCGACATGATCGCGGCCATTCCCGAAGCCGTCGCCATGCAGGCCTCACCGCCTTCGAGCGCGGCCAGACGATCCTGGAACATCGAGACGGTCGGGTTCGTGAAGCGCGAATAGGTGTAGTTGTCTTCGGAGTTCTTGAATTTTTCGGCGGCGTCCGCGGCGCTCGAGAACACGAAGCTCGAGGTCAGGAAGATCGCTTCCGAGTGTTCGTTGAAGTCGCTGCGCGCAGTGCCCGAGCGGACTGCCAGCGTATCGAAGTTCAGGGAGTCGTCCATGTTGGTTCTGTTTTCCAATGTTCCATGGCTGGGTTCAGTGTCGAAGCGTGTGATGTATCGCACCGCATCACATCACATCGCACCAAACGGCAGCAACAAAAAAGCCCGCTTTGCGTCGGCATAAGCGGGCTTCATGTGCGGGGAAAGCTGGAGCGGAGGCGGACGATTGCGGCTTTTCCACCATTCGCTTTAGCTGTTTTGGGTTGCCCCGCGTCCGCAAGCTGAGATCAAATCGACGCAAGCCGCCATGCTATCACGCTCGCGGCGTAGCGTGCAGTCAAAGCCACGCAGAGCCACGAGCGCGTGCGCGCGTTCAACCCACCGACAGTTGCAGATGCAGTTGCGAGCGTGCCGGTGCGCCGCCGTCGATCGCTTCGCTGGCGGCGTCGCGGTCCGATTGCGAGGACGGCGCGAGACGCGCCGTTTCGATGCGGTCGAGGTACTCGGTGGTCACGTCGCCGGTCACGTAGTTGCCGTCGAAGCACGACGCCTCGAACTCCTTCAGCGCCGGGTTGATGTCGCGCACCGCCTGCTTCAACGCGTCGACGTCCTGATAAACGAGATAGTCGGCGCCGATCATCCGCGCGACTTCGTCGTCCGTGCGGCCGTGGGCGACCAGTTCACCGCGCGTCGGCATATCGATACCGTAGACGTTCGGGAATTTCACCGGCGGCGCCGCCGACGCGAAAATCACCTTGTTCGCGCCCGCATCGCGCGCCATCTGCACGATTTCGTGCGAGGTGGTGCCGCGCACGATCGAATCGTCGACGATCAGCACGTTCTTGCCCTTGAACTCGATACCCATCGCATTCAGCTTCTGACGCACCGACTTCTTGCGCACCGCCTGACCCGGCATGATGAAGGTACGGCCGACATAACGGTTCTTGAAGAAGCCTTCGCGATATTCGACGCCCAGCTTCTTCGCGACCTGCATTGCCGCCGGACGCGACGAATCGGGAATCGGCATCACGACGTCGATCGCGACGTCGGGCAATTCGCGCTTGATCTTCTCAGCGAGGTAATCGCCCATGCGCAGACGCACGTTGTAGACCGGCACGCCGTCGAGCACCGAGTCCGGACGCGCCAGATACACGAGTTCGAAAATGCACGGGTTCAGGCTCGCGTTCGTCGCGCATTGCTGCGAGTGCAGATTGCCGTCGATATCGATGAAGATCGCTTCGCCCGGCGCCACGTCGCGCACGAATTCAAAGCCGATACCTTCGATCGCCACCGATTCCGACGCCAGAATCCACTCGACGCCTTCAGCCGTTTCCTGCTTGCCGAGGCACAGCGGACGAATGCCGAACGGGTCGCGGAAGCCCAGCAGACCGTAACCGGCGATCAGCGAAACGATCGCATACGAACCCCGCACCCGGCGATGCACGCCCGACACCGCCTTGAACAGCGCGGCCGGATCGAGTTGCAGGCCCGAACTGGACAGCTGCAATTCGTGCGCAAGCACGTTGAGCATCACTTCCGTGTCGGAATTGGTGTTGATGTGGCGGCGATCGATGCGGAACATCTCATCTTTCAGTTGCTGCCAGTTGGTCAGGTTGCCGTTGTGCGCGAGGATGATGCCGAACGGCGCGTTCACGTAGAACGGCTGGGCTTCTTCTTCGCTCGACGCGGAGCCGGCGGTCGGGTAACGGACCTGGCCGATACCGGTCGTGCCGGGCAGGCTACGCATGTTGCGCGTGCGGAACACGTCGCGCACCATGCCGTTCGCCTTATGCATGTGGAAATTGCTGCCGTTCGCCGTCGCGATGCCGGCGGCGTCCTGACCGCGATGCTGCAGAAGCAGCAGGCTGTCATAGATCAGCTGATTGACCGGAGAATGGGAAACTACGCCTACGATGCCGCACATGGCATGTCCTTCAAAGGTACGAAATTCGTCATGGCGACCGTTGCCCGCGAAGGTCTCCGAGGAGACTTCCTTAGGTGCGCGCACGAAGGTGCGCGACGTATTGCGAGGCAACCGGATTGCGCCGGAGTCCTGCTGCGTTCCTCTAACGGTTCACCAGATCGTCACACACGGACGTAGGCAGCGAGCGTCTCGGGAAGCAGCGGTTTCATTACGTGCACGCCCTCGACCGCATAGGGCCGCAGCAAGGCGTTGCGCCAGAATTCCTGTTGGGGCAGTTCGGTCAGGCCAGCGAGGGCGACCAGAATCAGCACCAGTATGACCCCGCGTACGAGGCCGAACATCAGACCGAGCGAACGGTCGACACCGCTCAAGCCGGTCGCCTGCACGATGCGGCTCAGCAGCGCATTCAGCACGCTCGCTACCAGCACCACACCGATCACCACCAGCGCGAACGCCAGCAGCCACTGGGTCAACGCGCCGCCCGGCCACGTGGACGGGATCAACGGCACGACATAACCGACGAAGCGGCAGGCAATGAAAAACGCCGCAATCCAGCCGATCAGCCCGAATACCTCGGACAGGAAGCCGCGCCATGTGCCGCGCAACGCCGACAAACCGATCACCGCCATTACAGCGTAGTCGAAGGCCGTGAACATCGCTCGCTTACTGTGCGGCGCCGCTGTTCGCACCGGACGTCAAACCGGCCTCGCGAACCTTTGCAATCGCGGCGCTGGCCGCTGCCCGGTCCGCGAACGGGCCGGCGCGCAATAGCGTGAGCGTCGATCCGTCTGCCTGCTTCCGATGTTCGGTATATGCGGGCACGCCCGCCGCTTTCAACTTGGCGGCCCAGGTCCGTGCGTTGGCGTCGTTCGCGAACGCGCCGAGCTGCACGGCGAAACGGCTGCCCGGCGGCGAAGCCGGCGTGCCGGAATTCGCGTCCGCGCTGGCGGCGGTGGCGTTCGTGCTGTCCGTGCCCGGAGCCGGCGAGGTTGCCGCGCTGTGCGTGGCGGGTGCTTTGGCCGCGGGTTTGGCCGGCGCGGACGTCGCCGGAGTTGCCGGCGCCGTATTTGCCGCGATGGCCGGTGCCTGAGGTTTTGCCGCCGGCTTGGCCGCGGGCGCTGCGGTTGTCGTGTCCGCGCTTTGCTGCGTGGTTTGCTGCGGGTTTTGCTGTTTAGCCGCACCGGACTGGCCAAGCTTGGCTGCCGTTGTCGGCGCAAGGCTGGAGGCGGCGAGTGCCGCGTCGGGTGAAGTCGGATTATCAGGTGCTACGCCGGCCTGCGTGTCTTCGTCGGTCTTGGCGATCTTCGGCGCGGGCCGGTTTGGGATATCGATGGAAATGTCGTCGGTAACGGGCTTCGGGTGCGAATCCAGCACCATCGGCAGGATCACCACAGCGGCGGCCACCAGCGCGATCGCACCAACCAGCCGGCGCCGCGCACGCTGCTTTTCCGGCAACGTGGGGTCGAGCAGCATCGCATCGGCATCCACGGTGCGCTCCGTGCGGCGGGTTCGCCGCTCCACGCGCTCGCCGCCGCGCTCGGCACGGGAAGCACGTGTGGAACTGGTGTTTGCGCCGCGCCGGGTAGGTGCGTCGTCTTTCTTGCCGAACGAGAAAATTCCCATGAATCGCTTGGTTCGAGCCTGGCGCCCGTTCAGTGTTGCTGCGATTTACGGTAGGCCATTACGCCAGCTACCGTATAGAAACTGCCGAAAACCACAATTCTATCATTCTCTGACGCTCGTTTTAGCGCGTCTTGGAATGCCTCTGCCGGTGTTGCGTAGCGCGTCACGCTGCTGTCGTTGCCCTCGGTGACACCCTGCTCGCGCAAAACCGCTTCGAGTTCTTGCGCCGATGCCGCACGTGCGATCGGCAGATCGGTCACGCACCAGTGATCGATTTCGCCTTTCAGATGCGCGATAACGCCCGCAATGTCCTTGTCGCGCATCGCGCCGAACACTGCGTACGTGTACGGGAAAAAGCCCATATTGCCGAGATTTTGCGTCAGCACCGCCGCGGCGTGCGGATTGTGGCCGACGTCGAGCACGACCGACGGCTTGCCGGGCAGCACCTGGAAACGCCCTGCCAGTTCGACATTGGCGAGACCGAGGCGAATATCCTGCGCAGACACCGGCAGACGGTCGCGCAATGCTTCGAGCCCGGCCAGCGCAGCCGACGTATTGATCAGCTGATTCGCGCCGCGCAGCGCCGGATAGGCGAGCGCCGAACGGCGCATTGTCGGGCCGATGTAGTTCCACTGCTGACGTTCACTGCCCGCCTGACCTTCATAGCGGAAGTCACGGCCGAACAGCCACAATTCGGCACCGATCTTTTCCGCGTGATCGATCAGGCTTTGTGGCGGCACCGGGTCGGCGCAGATCGCCGGCTTTCCAGCACGGAAAATACCGGCCTTTTCGAAGCCGATTTTCTCGCGCGTGTCGCCGAGATATTCGGTGTGGTCGATATCGATGCTGGTGATGATCGCGCAGTCGGTATCGACAATATTGATCGCGTCCAGCCGGCCGCCCAGGCCGACTTCCAGAATCACCGCATCCAGACCACGCGACGCGAACAGGCTCATGATCGCCAGCGTCGTGAATTCGAAATAGGTCAGCGAGATCGGTTCGGGGAGACTCAGGCGCGCCGCTTCGACAGCCTTGAAGTGCGGCAACAGATCGGCGTCGCTCGCCACTTCGCCGTTGACCCGCGCGCGTTCATTGAACGTCAGCAGGTGCGGCGACGTATGACAGCCGACCGTATACCCCGCGCGCAACAGGATCGACTCGAGGATCGCGCAGGTCGAGCCTTTGCCGTTCGTGCCGCCCACGGTAATCACCGGGCAGGCGAACGACAACTGCATTGCGTCACGTACCTTGGAGATGCGCTCCAAACCCATGTCGATGCCAACAGGATGCGCGGATTCGAGATGCGTAAGCCACGCATCGAGGGTCGGGAATGTGGTCATCGAGAGAATGGGGCTGCGTTGCGAGACCGAGATTATCCCGGAAATGACAGCGCGCCGCTTGATCACTCTCGCGGCGCGCTGCTTTTATTTGATGATGACCGCCGCGCTGATTGCATATGGCCGGCGGCGCCCGGCCGCGCGAATCAGATGAATAAGCGCGGCGCGGATTGATAGCGGTTTCAGGCGACGGCGTCCGCCGGTTGATGGCTCAACAGCGCCATCAGTTGCGCGATTTCCTCACGCAGCTTGCGACGGTCGACGATCATGTCGACCGCGCCCTTCGTCAACAGGAACTCCGCGCGCTGGAAGCCTTCCGGCAGCTTCTCACGCACGGTTTGTTCGATCACGCGCGGGCCGGCAAAGCCTATCAGCGCCTTCGGTTCCGCGATCACCACGTCGCCGAGGAAGGCAAAACTGGCCGACACGCCGCCCATGGTCGGATCGGTCAGCACGGAGATGAACGGCAGTTTGGCCTCGGCGAGCCTGGTCAGCATCGCCGTGGTCTTCGCCATCTGCATCAGCGACAACAGGCTTTCCTGCATCCGCGCGCCGCCCGAAGCGGTGAAGCAGATGAACGGCACTTTCTGTTCGAGCGCGTTCTGCGCACCGCGAGCAAAACGTTCGCCGACCACCGAGCCCATCGAGCCGCCCATGAACGAGAACTCGAAGCACGCCACCACCACCGGCAGCGTGTGGATCGCACCGCCCATCACGACCATTGCGTCGGTCTCGTCGGTGTCGTCCATGGCCTCTTTCAGGCGGTCCGGATACTTGCGGCTGTCCTTGAATTTGAGCGCGTCGACCGGGACGATTTCCTGGCCGATTTCGTAGCGGCCTTCCGGATCGAGCAGGCCGTCGAGCCGCTCACGTGCGCCGATGCGCATGTGATGGTCGCACTTCGGGCAAACATGCAGATTGGCCTCGACGTCGTTGCGGTACAGCACCGCTTCGCAAGACGGGCACTTGATCCACAGGCCTTCCGGAATCCCCTTGCGGTTCTTCGGGTCGGTTTGTTTGATTTTCGGCGGCAGCAGCTTATCGAGCCAGCTCATATTGAATCCTTCTGGGTCAACCGGTTACGCAAACGGCGGGACGAACCCGCCGCTCACACTACAGGAGACAAAAAATTACTGTTATCGGGCAGTCGCGACGCTATCGAGCGCTTCGCGGACTTCGGCGATGAAGCGCGTGAGCGTCTCGGCGGCGGTTTCGGGGGCCGCCTGTTCGAGCAATTGCACGATACGGCTACCGATCACGACGGCATCTGAAATCTCGGCGACTGCACGCGCCGTTTGCGCGTCACGGATGCCGAAACCGACGCCCACCGGCAGGGGTACGCGCGACTTGATGGCCGGGATTTTACTCGCGATGCTGGAAACGTCCAGATTTGCCGCTCCGGTCACCCCTTTCAGCGACACATAGTAG
The DNA here is from genome assembly GCF_046030735.1 of Paraburkholderia xenovorans. Taxonomy (GTDB): domain Bacteria; phylum Pseudomonadota; class Gammaproteobacteria; order Burkholderiales; family Burkholderiaceae; genus Paraburkholderia; species Paraburkholderia xenovorans_A. Next base: position 172,117 of record NZ_JAQQBV010000005.1, on the reverse strand, counting down.
ACGTAACCGCTGGCGATTTTGCCGACTTCCGCGATACGCTCGTCGGTCGACGTGGGCGCGAGCAGGAAAATCGGATCGATGCCGGAAGATCGCATCTGTTGAGCGAAATTAACACACTCTTCCGGCGGGTAATCGACAACCAGCACACCGTCCACGCCGGCCTCATTCGCCGCCTTGGCAAACGCCTCAGTGCCCATGCGCTCGATCGGATTGGCGTAGCCCATCAGCACGACGGGCGTCTTGTCGTCGGTTTCGCGAAAGCGCTTCACATCCGCGAGCACGTGACGCAGCGACACGCCGTGCGCCAACGCCCGCTCGGACGACTGCTGGATCACCGGGCCGTCGGCCATCGGATCGGAAAACGGCACGCCGAGTTCGATGACATCCGCGCCGCCGGCGGCGAGCGCATGCATGAATTCGACGGTGCGCGCCGGATCGGGATCACCGGCCGTCATGAACGGAATCAGGCCTTTTCTGCCTTGGGCGGACAGCGCGTCGAACGTGTTCTTGATACGTGACATGGATATTCTCGATTTTTAGCTACAGCGCGCTTATTGCGGCTCGGTTTGCGGCTCGGCTTTGACGGCACGCTTGCGAGTTTTACGAACGACAGCGGGCGCGGTGGCAGCCGCGCTGACGCGTTCGCGCGCTATCGCGCAGTAACTTTCATTGATTTCATAGCCGACGAATTCGCGCTGCTGACGCGCGCAAGCGACTGCGGTCGTGCCGCTGCCCATGAACGGGTCGAGCACGCGCCCGCCCTTGGGACAACTTGCCAGCACCATCCGCTCGACGATCTCCAGAGGCTTCTGTGTAGGATGCGCGACGCGTTCGGCGTGTTGCCGATGCAGCCGCGAAACCGACCAGACGTCTTTCGGGTTATAGCCGATTTCCAGCCACTTACTGCCTTCGAACAATTTACGCGAACGCGCCTTCTTCGTGGCGGCATCGTACGGGATGCGGACGGGATCGAGATCGAAAAAATAATCTTTCGACACCGCGAAAAAACCGATGTTGTCGTGCACCGACGTAAATCGGCGCACCGTTCCGCCCATGCTCGGCACCCGCCGGTCCCAGATGATTTCGTTGATCATCGTGAGTTTTGTCTTCAGGAAGCTGAAGATTTCCGGTGCGTACTGCCAGGTGCAGAAAATGTAGAGCGAACCCGACGGCTTGAGCTTCGGAATAGCCAGCTCGAGCCAGCCACGCGTCCAGGCGAGAAAATCGTCGCCGGTACGCATGTCGGAGTCGTTGCCATAATCCTTGCCGAGCCCATACGGCGGATCGCATAGGATCAGGTCGATCGACCCGTCGGGAATATTCGACACATCGGTCAGAAAATCGCGGTTCAACAGCTGGATACCGGCCGGCACCTGCGGTAACAACGATGCAGGTACCGCGGCCGGATTGGCTTCAGTTGCCGGTTGCAGCTCGTCGAACTCGTCGCGCATCGTCGCGGCGCTCAGAACTGAATGCCCGATCGCTCGGCGACCGTGTGCATGTCCTTGTCGCCGCGCCCCGACAGGTTGACCAGAAGGACTTTGTCCTTCGGCAACGTCTGCGCGAGCTTGGCGCCGTAGGCCAGCGCGTGGCTGGATTCCAGAGCCGGAATGATGCCTTCGATGCGACAGCAGTCGTGGAACGCTTTCAGTGCTTCTTCGTCGGTGATGCCGACGTATTGCGCGCGGTTGCTGTCTTTTAACCATGCATGCTCAGGGCCGACACCCGGATAATCCAGGCCGGCCGACACCGAATGCGTCTCGATGATCTGGCCGTTTTCGTCCTGCAGCAGGTACGTGCGGTTGCCGTGCAGCACGCCGGGGCTTCCACCGATCAGCGAAGCTGCATGACGGCCCGAGTCGAGGCCGTCGCCAGCGGCTTCCACGCCGATCAACTGCACCGATTTGTCGTCGATATACGGGTAAAAAATGCCCATCGCATTCGAACCGCCGCCAACGCACGCAATCACCGCATCCGGCTGACGACCCACCAGTTCGGGCATCTGCACCTTGCACTCATCGCCGATCACCCGCTGGAAATCGCGGACCATCATCGGATACGGATGCGGACCGGCCACCGTCCCAATGATGTAGAACGTGTTCTCGACGTTCGTCACCCAATCGCGCATGGCTTCGTTGAGCGCGTCCTTCAGCGTGCGCGAGCCAGACTCGACCGGTACGACCGTCGCGCCGAGCAGCTTCATCCGGTAGACGTTGGCGGCCTGGCGGCGCACGTCTTCGGAACCCATGTAGACCACGCATTCCATGCCGAAACGCGCGGCAATGGTCGCAGTAGCAACACCGTGCTGGCCCGCGCCGGTTTCCGCGATCACACGCGGCTTACCCATGCGCTTCGCGAGCAACGCCTGCCCGATCACGTTGTTGATCTTGTGCGCGCCGGTGTGATTCAGATCTTCGCGCTTGAGGAAGATCTGCGCGCCGCCGAGCATTTCGCTCCAGCGTTGCGCGTGATAAATAGGCGACGGACGACCCACGAAGTACTTCAATTCGCGCTCATATTCGGCGACGAATTCCGGGTCTTTTTGAAATTTCTCGTACGCGGCACGCAGCTCGTCGAGTGCATGAACCAGCGTTTCAGCGACGAACACACCGCCAAATTGGCCGAAATGGCCCCTTTCGTCAGGCAAGTTATACATGATGACCACTCTTCTCAGTATGGGGCCCGGCTCTCATTTGAAGAACCGCGCCACCAGAATCATTCGGCGTCCGCTGCGCGCACTGCGCGTACGAACGCCGCCATCCGGGCGTGATCTTTCACGCCCTTGGCACCCGGCACTTCGATGCCGCTCGAGACATCGACCGCGTACGGGTGCACGCGACGGATCGCATCATTGACGTTTTGCGCGTTCAACCCACCACTCAAAACGGCCCGATGCGCGAGCTCTGCTGGAATAAGTGACCAATCGAAAACCTTCCCGCCGCCGCCGTAGCCTTCGACATGGGTGTCGAACAGGAGGCCGCTGGCTGCTGAATAGTTAAGAGCCGATTTTACCAAATCGGCCGGTTGAGTATCCGCTGCGATGCGCAGCGCGCGCAACCAAGGCAAACCCGCAAAGCTCGCGAGCGATTCGCATTGCGCCGGCGTCTCGTCGCCGTGGAATTGCAGCAGCGTGAGCCCGACATTGCTGGCGACTTCGCGAATCCAGTCGGGTGTGGCATTGACGAACAGCCCGACCACCGACACGAACGGCGGCACGTCGTGCACCAGTTCGACAGCCTGCGCGACGCTCACCGAGCGCGGGCTCGGCGGATAGAACACGAGGCCGATCGCGTCGGCGCCGAGATCGATCGCGTGGGCGACGTCTTCGGGTTTCGACAAGCCGCACAACTTGATGCGCGTGCGGTGCGGCACGACTTGGGAAGGCGCGCCGGCAACGGTGTCGTTCGCGGGGTTTTCTGTCGATTTCATGTTTGTGCCTGCTCGGTCCATACGGTGCTCCACGGCACGCTGCCAATTTGCGGCGTGGGCACGGCGAAGTGCTCAGGATAGCCCACCTGCGCGAGATACAACCCGTCCGGCATGAACGTCGGCGCGGCGCGTTCGCGGCTGCCGCTGGCGAGAACCTCGGCCATCCACTCGACCGGGTGCCGTCCGCGGCCGATGTCGACCAGACAGCCCATCAGGTTGCGCACCATGTGATGCAAAAACGCGTTGGCCCGAAAACGGAAGTGGATGAAGTCGCCCTGCTGCCGTATATCGATCTGGTACAGATGTTTGACCGGCGTCTTCGCCTGACATTGCGACGAACGAAACGCCGAAAAGTCGTGCTCGCCGAGCAGACAGGGCACTGCGGCGCGCATTGCGTCGACATCGAGCCGCGTGTGAACCCAGCCGGCGCGCGTCGCCAGCATCGGTGAGCGTGTCGGATTGACGTACAGCACATAGTAATAAGTACGCTCGAACGCCGCGAAGCGCGCGTGGAATTCGTCGGGCATCGGCTTGGCCCACTGCACGGCGACCGTCTTCGGCAAAAACGCATTGGTGCCGCGAACCCATGAACTATCCGCGCGATCGAGTTCGGTGTCGAAATGCACCACCTGGCCCAGGCCGTGCACGCCCGTATCCGTGCGACCGGCAACCACGGTCTGCACCGGCGTTTGCGCGAATTCGCGCAACGCCCGTTCGAGTTCGTCCTGCACGGTGTTGCCGTGCGGCTGCGACTGCCAGCCGCAGAATGCCGAACCGTCGTACTGAATCCCTAACGCAATGCGCTTCACGACAAAGGCGCTAGCGTCGACAGCAACGCGCGGGCTTCGGTGCGCGTGGCGGGATCGTTCGCCTCGATCACTTCGTTGATGAGCGTGCGCGCGCCGGCCAGATCGCCGAGATCGATGTATTCGGCGGCCAGATCCAGCTTGTTGCGCGCGATGCGTCCGAGATCGGCTTGCGTGAAGGCCGGTAACGGCTGCGCTGGGCTCGGCGGCAACTCGAGGTCGAAATCGAGCTTCAGTGCGCCGAAGCCGGCCGCGCCGAGGCCCGCGACAGCGGCGGCGCCAGCGGTTCCGGCAGCGATTTCATCGGCGATGTGCGGGGCGTCTTGCGGATCGTGCGGTGCGACGGCTTGTCGTGCGGTGTTTTCCGGCGACGCAACGGGATGCGTGGTCAAAGGCGGCAAGCCGATCAGGTCGTCATCCGATTCGATTCGCGGCGGCAGCGGCATATCGAGGCTGTTGAACGCGTCGAGGGCATCGCGCGGGAATTCAGTGGGCGCTTTCGGGGCATGCTGCGTTTGCTCGACCGGGATCGGCGGCGGTGCGTATTCATGGTGAGGCTCGGCCGGTTCCGCAGACGGTGCCGGCTCGTCGTCCCATTGGAGGTGCTGCGGCTCTTCGTGCTCGAACGTTTCTTCGACCGGTTCGAGGGACGTCAGCGGCAACGCGTCGGCACCGAGTTCGGCGGCGGCTGCGAGGCTCGCGGCCGTCGTGGCGACTTCGAGGTTTTCGTGATGCTCCGCGGGAAGCGGTTCGGCTTCGGCAGCGGTGTGGGGGGGCTCGGTGGTGTCCGGGTTTGAATGCGGCGCGTCGTCGTGGGCGCTTGCGGCGGCGTGATCCTGCGATGCTTGCTGATCAGGTGCGGGGAAAGCCGACTGTTCGGATGGGTGATCGACCGCCTCGGCTGTGGTGGTGTCATGTGCGGATGTGCTGCCTGCTAGCGATTGGTCTGGCGCTGCGCGCTCTGCGTGTTCGGCCGCTGCCCGTTCGGCTGCTGCGCGCTCTGCCTCTGTGTGCTCCGCCGCCGCACGTTCCGCCGCGACGCGAAGCTCCGCTTGGCGTTCCGCCGTTTCACGCGTCGCTGCGTCGCTATACGTCGCGTCATGCTCAGTGGCCGCATGCCGCACGCTCGCCTCATCGGTCACGCGCGCTGCATCGTTTTCCGCCGCCTCGCGCTCAGTTGCCGCATGCCGCACGGCCACCTCATCGCTTACGTCGGTCACGCCGTCAACAGGAGACGCCTCACGCGTCGTCATGACGTCCTGCGCGGCAGACGCGTTGGCTGCGGCAAGCGCCGCATCGCGAGCCAGACTCCCCTCGGCTGCCGCAGCGGCAGCCGCCGCCGCACGCTTGCGACGCCCCATCCGCAGCGCCGCCAGCAGCACAACCAGCGCCGCACCGATCGCCGCCGCCACACTGAGGCTAGTCTCCGACATCCCAGTTGCGTTCGCCGTGGATGTCGCCGCGCCCGGCTGGCCCGACACAGCCGCCGCAGACGAAGCGCCCACCGCGGCCTGAGCACCGCTGGTCGCAACTGCCGCAGCGGAAACAGGAGCCGATCCGCCGATGCCGTGCTTCTGCAATTCCATCAACACGCGATTTTTCAGCGCGAGCAACTGCTGGAGGCTGGACACCTGCACACGTGCTTGCGATGCCGTCGCCGCGGCGGTTCCAGCAGACGCCGACGCGCCTTGCCCGGCCTCACTGGCGGACGATTGAATCGACCCTGACCATTCATGCGTGCCGCTGGCAGGCGCCGCTGCCTGCGAACCCGCCACGGGCGCCGATGCCGACGAAACCGCGCTGCCCGGCACCACCGGTGCGGCCTCGGCCGCCGCGCTGGCCGTTCCGGCCACAGCAGGCGTCGCCGACGCTGCGGCCGCTGCACTTGCTGCACTTGCTGCACTCGCTGCACTAGCCGCAGCCGCATTGACCTGCGCCACACTGCTCGCCACGCCGCCCGCCACCGCCGCATTCGGCGTGGACACCGGCACAGCCGCCGCGACAACAGGCGCCGAACCGGCCACCGCGGACGACGTCGCAACAACTGGCGTCGAACCAGCACTCGCCGCCGCACCGGTTGCATCCAGCGCCGGCACCGTCAACGCTGCGCCCATGCGCAACCGGCTCGGATCGTGATTCATGAAGGCATTCGGGTTCGCGTCGAACATCGCGCGCGAAGCGCGTGCGAGCGTCGCCCGGTCGTGCGATTGCGTCACCGCGATCGCGATGTCGTTCAACGATTGCCCTGGCTTCACCGTGATCTGACTGCCGGCGGCATAGGAAACGGCGGCGCCATCCGGGGCGCTCGCGGCATCGCCCGGCGCGGCAATCGCATTGCCGGCGCTCACAGCGGCCAGCGCGAAAGCCAGCGCCGCCGCGGCCGTCAGGCGGCCGGTGGCTCGATGCATGAACGTAGCCCGAAGGGACGAGAGTCGAAGGTTCATCGGGACTCCTGGCGCGTCAGCGCGCAGCCCTTGTTTGCGGTTGGAAAAAGACAAGATATTCGGGGCACACAATGAAAAAAGCGTCGCGAGACTCGCGACGCTTTTGAGTTTTCTACGCGTCGTAATCGCGTAGTTTACTTTACTTGTCGAGCAGAATGCGCAGCATGCGACGCAACGGTTCGGCCGCACCCCACAACAGCTGATCGCCGACCGTGAAGGCCGACAGATATTCGCCGCCCATCGCCAGCTTGCGCACCCGGCCGACCGGCACAGTCAGCGTGCCCGTGACCACCGCCGGGGACAAATCGCGCATCGACGCTTCGCGCTCGTTCGGCACGACCTTGACCCAGTCGTTGCCCGACGCGAGGATGCTGTTCACTTCGTCCAGCGGCACGTCTTTTTTCAGCTTGATCGTCAACGCCTGCGAGTGGCAGCGCATTGCGCCGATCCGCACGCAGAGGCCGTCGACCGGAATCGAACCCGGCGCGCCCATAGCCGGCTTGCCGAGAATCTTGTTGGTTTCCGCGCCGCCCTTCCACTCTTCCTTCGACACGCCATTGCCGAGATCCTTGTCGATCCACGGAATCAGCGAGCCGGCGAGCGGCACGCCGAAATTGTCGGTCGGCATGCGGTCGCTGTTCATTGCGGCCAGCACGCGACGGTCGATATCGAGAATCGCCGACGACGGATCAGCCAGGTCTTCCTTCGCCGCGCCGTACAGCGTGCCCATTTGTTGCAGCAGCTCACGCATGTTCTGCGCGCCCGCGCCCGAAGCGGCCTGATACGTCATGGCCGTCATCCAGTCGATGAGGTTTTCGCGGAACAGGCCGCCGAGCGCCATCAGCATCAGGCTGACCGTGCAATTGCCGCCGATGAAGTTCTTCTGGCCTTTGACCAGCGCGTTCTTGATCACGTCGAGGTTGACCGGATCGAGGATGATGACCGCGTCGTCCTTCATACGCAGCGACGAAGCCGCGTCGATCCAGTAGCCGTTCCAGCCGGCCGCGCGCAGCTTCGGGAACACGTCGTTCGTGTAATCGCCGCCCTGGCACGAGATGATCGCGTCGCACTTCTTCAGGTCTTCGATGCTTGTCGCATCTTTGAGCTTGGTCTCGTTTTTGGCGAACGACGGCGCGTTGCCGCCCGCATTGCTGGTGCTGAAAAACACCGGTTCGATAAGATCGAAATCGCCTTCCTGCTGCATACGTTGCATCAGGACGCTGCCGACCATGCCGCGCCAACCTACGAGACCTACGTTCATGACTTCATACCCTTCGAATGGAAACTTCCCCGCACTTTGCCCGCAGTGACCGCGCGGGGAAGATAAGCGGGCACGACGGACGATCAGCGTTTCGTGATCGTTTTCGGGGTAATCGTTTTGGTGGTAATGGCGAGCGCAACCACACGGGCCGTTTTGCCGAGCAGTTTCGAAATCGTGGAGATTTGAGCTGTGTGCGCCATCGCGACAATATACACGAAAACCGGAATCCGGCGACGTCAACGCGCGCCGCGATCGTCCATATTACGCGCGAATCGGCCTGTTTGAAGGCCAATTCGCGTTTTAAAGGCAGCTTTCAGGCGGTTTGACACCCGAATGCTCAACCGATCCTACCTGTCAGTCAAAGCGCCTTAAAGCGCCGCGACGACGGCATCGCCCATCGCCACCGTGCCGACCAGCTTGCAACCCGGCGTGAGGATGTCGCCCGTGCGGAAACCCTGTTCCAGCACCTTTTTCACCGCGTTTTCGATCCGATCGGCCTGTTCCGCCCTGTTCAGCGAGTAACGCAGCATCATCGCGGCCGACAGGATCGTGGCCAGCGGATTGGCGACGCCCTTGCCGGCGATATCCGGCGCGGAACCGTGCGACGGCTCGTACAAACCCTTGTTGTTCTTGTCGAGCGAAGCAGAGGGCAGCATGCCGATCGAGCCGGTGAGCATCGCGGCTTCGTCGGACAGAATGTCGCCGAACATGTTGCCGGTGACGACCACGTCGAACGCCTTGGGCGCCTTCACCAATTGCATCGCGGCATTGTCGACGTACATGTGCGACAGCTCGACGTCCGCGTATTCCTTCGACACGTCGATCATCACGTCACGCCAGAATTGCGACGTTTCGAGCACGTTGGCTTTGTCCACGCTCGTCAGCTTCTTCTGGCGCTTTTGCGCGGCCTGAAACGCGACGTGCGCGATGCGCCGCACTTCCGGTTCCGAATAACGCATCGTGTCGAAGCCTTCCTTCGCGCCTTCGAACAGACCGTCAGGCGACGAACGCACGCCGCGCGGCGCGCCGAAGTAGATGTCGCCGTTCAGTTCGCGCACGATCAGGATGTCGAGACCCGAAACGATTTCTTCTTTCAGCGACGAAGCGCCCGTCAGTTGCGGATAGCAGATCGCCGGACGGAAATTCGCGAACAGTTGCAGGTGCTTGCGCAGACCGAGAATCGCCTGCTCCGGACGCAGCGCGCGTTCGAGGCTGTCGTATTTCCAGTCGCCAACGGCGCCGAACAGAATCGCGTCGGCTTCCTTCGCCAGCGCCAGCGTCGAATCGGGCAGCGGATGGCCTTTCGCTTCGTAGCCCGCGCCGCCGACCGGCGCTTCTTCGAGTTCGAACTTTTCGCCCAGCACGTTCAGGACCTTGACGGCCTCTTTAACGATTTCGGGACCGATGCCGTCGCCCGGCAAGACTGCGATCTTCATGCGAATTCCTTGATGGTTTCTTTCTTCGAGACGTTTGAGCTTTGAACCAGCAGCGGTATCAGCCGCCAGCGCTTAACCGACGATGCGGTGCGCGAGCCACGGCTGCTTCGTGATCCGCTCGGCTTCGAACTGGCGAATCTTGTCAGCGTGACGCAGCGTGAGGCCGATATCGTCGAAACCGTTCAGCAGGCAGTACTTGCGGAAACCTGCGACTTCGAACGGATACTCGGTGCCGCCGTCCGACGTGCGCACGACTTGCGCTTCCAGATCGATCGTCAGTTTGAAGCCGTTGAACGCGTACGTTTCGTTGAACAGGTGATCGACTTGCTGCTCGGTCAGAACGATTGGCAACAGCCCGTTCTTGAAGCAGTTGTTGTAGAAAATGTCGGCGAAGCTCGACGCGATGATCGCGCGGAAGCCGTATTGCTGCAACGCCCAGGGTGCGTGCTCGCGCGAGCTGCCGCAACCGAAGTTCTTGCGCGCCAGCAGCACCGAGGCGCCCTGATAACGCGGCTGATTCAACACGAAGTCCGGATTCAGCGGACGCTTCGAGTTGTCCTGACCCGGCTCGCCGTGGTCGAGGTAACGCCATTCGTCGAACGCGTTCGGACCGAAACCCGTGCGTTTGATCGACTTCAGGAACTGCTTCGGAATGATCGCGTCCGTGTCGACGTTCTCGCGATCGAGCGGCGCCACGACGCCGGTGTGTACGATGAATTTATCCATGACGCTTGCGCCTGTCTCAAGACCGGGCGATGCGCGTGACAGCGTGAAAGCCGCGCCGCGCACTGCCGGCAAAAATCAAAAACCGCCTATTGACCGAATGTGACCGAATGACCGAAGCGATTTATCCGAGCTTGCGAATATCGACGAAATGCCCTTCGATCGCCGCAGCCGCCGCCATCGCCGGACTCACGAGGTGCGTGCGGCCACCGGCGCCCTGACGGCCTTCGAAATTACGATTCGACGTGGACGCGCAACGTTCGCCCGGATCCAGCCGGTCGGCATTCATTGCGAGGCACATCGAGCAACCCGGCTCACGCCATTCAAAACCGGCGTCGGTAAAGACCTTGTCCAGACCTTCGCGCTCCGCTTGCGCCTTCACGAGACCCGAGCCCGGCACGACCATCGCGAGACGGATGTTCGGCGCGACGCGGCGGCCGAGCTTCTTGACGACATAAGCCGCGGCGCGAATGTCTTCGATGCGCGCGTTCGTGCACGAGCCGATGAAGATCTTGTCCGGCTTGATCGACTCGATCGGCGCATTCGGTTCGAGCGCCATGTATTTCAACGCGCGCTCCATCGCGTCGCGCTTGACCGGGTCTTTCTCGCGCTCCGGATCCGGCACGCGGCCGTCCACGGCGGTGACCATTTCCGGCGACGTGCCCCACGTGACTTGCGGCACGATCTCGGCGGCGTTCAGCTCGACCACGCGGTCGAAATGCGCGCCTTCGTCCGACTTGAACTGCTTCCAGTACTCGACCGCATGATCCCATTCGACGCCCTGCGGCGAGAACGGACGGCCCTTCAGGTAGTCGATGGTCGTATCGTCGACCGCGACCATGCCGGCGCGCGCGCCGCCTTCGATCGCCATGTTGCAGACCGTCATGCGGCCTTCCATGGACAGCGAGCGAATCGTCGAACCGCCGAACTCGATCGCGTAGCCGGTGCCGCCGGCCGTGCCGATTTTGCCGATGATCGCGAGCACGATGTCTTTCGCGGTACAACCGCGCGGCAACGGGCCTTCGACCTTCACCAGCATGTTCTTGCTTTTCTTCTGCAAGAGCGTTTGCGTGGCCAGCACGTGCTCGACTTCCGACGTGCCGATGCCGTGCGCGAGCGCGCCGAACGCACCGTGCGTAGACGTGTGCGAATCGCCGCAGACGATCGTCATGCCCGGCAGCGTAGCGCCCTGCTCCGGCCCGATGATGTGCACGATGCCCTGGCGCAGATCGTTCATCTTGAACTGCGTGATGCCGTAGGCGTCGCAATTCGTGTCGAGCGTGTCGACCTGCAGCTTCGAGACCGGGTCGGCAATGCCGTGGCTGCGATCCGTGGTGGGGACGTTGTGGTCCGACACTGCCAGATTCGCGCTGATACGCCACACCGGACGCTCAGCGAGCTTCAGGCCTTCGAACGCCTGAGGACTGGTGACTTCGTGCAGCAGGTGACGGTCGATATAGAGAATCGTCGTACCGTCTTCTTCCGTGTGGATCACGTGGGTGTTCCACAATTTGTCGTAGAGAGTCTGTGCCATGGTATGCGGGGTAGTAATGAACTGCGGGCTGACTGTGTCGGTTGATTATGCCACGCAGAACCTCGCGCCGGGAGCCTCTAACAGCGGAAAAACCGATAAAAAACATGGAGTTGGGTGGTACTGGCGATACCTGTATCGACACTACCATACGAGCGATTTGCGACAACGGCTCCGCGCGTCAGGCAGGAAACAGCTTCGGACAGATCTGCCGGCCCTGCTCGTGAAGCGCGTCGACATACGCCGTCGGGCCGGTCAGTGCAACGAGTTGCCCAACGGCGAGTTTCGCAGCAGAACAGCGGCGCAGCTTCAACAAGGTGTAAGCCCTCTGAAACAGCACGGCAGTGTGTCCAGGGTCCATTTGCCTGGCTTTATCCACCATGGTCAGCGCTTCTTCGTGCCGGTTGAGATCGTTGAGCGCGGCAGACGCCGTTACCAGCGCACCAAGGCTCGCGTCACCCTTGGCGAGCAACGGCTCCAGCAATGCCAACGCTTCACTGGACCTGCCCTGTCGGTGCAGGTTGGCGGCGTGCTGCGCAATGGCGCCCACCTTGCCCGACGCGATCAGCTTCTGATAAAGCTCATCGGCCTCATCGAACCGGTGCAACTGGGAGAGCGCAACGGCCCGGTTCAGCAACACGCTGTCCTCCGCGCCGCCGATCTTCTCGAGAACCTCCAGCGCAAGCTCAGGCATGCCGAGGCTGATCAGCGCGGCAGCGCCGTTGACGGCGCCGCCGCGGCCATTCTTGCGCAGCTTGCGTCGGGTACTGCGATCGTTGAAATGAGTCGCCAGGCTCTCCAGCGATGGACGCTCAGCCGGCTTCTTCGACAGACAGTCGTACACGATCTGCGGCACAAGAGCATGCGGCGCCGGCGTTTCTTTGGCATGCGCATGAGCGAGGCTCTCCGTATCGCGATGCTGCGCGAACGGATGCTGTCCCGTCAAAAGCTCGTAGGCGATGCAGCCGAGACTATAGACATCCGATTCAGTCGACGGCTCCAGTGTCTCTGCCCATAGCTCAGGCGCCCTGTACAGCGGCGCGCCGGCCACACCGGGACTATCCTGCCAGCCCGACAGCCCGAAGTCCGCGATCTTGCAGATATAACCTGGCGCAACCAGAATGTTGTCCGGCTTGAGATCGGCGTGGACGAAGCCCGGCACGATCTCTCTGCAGTGAAGCAGCGCGGTTGCAATATGATCGATCCATGCGGACGCAAGGACGTCTGTCACCAATTCGTGCTCGATCCAGTCGGCCACCGTCATGCAACCGCTCGGGCCGGGCAATACAGCCTCCAGCACGATATTCGGACTGCCCGGAAAGTTGGAGTCGATGTCGATGACTTCGACAACGTGCGCGCTAGACACGCCCGCGCGCCACGTAAGGCTGATCAGGAGCTGACACTCTCTCAGATGCGACTCGCGGTCCCGTGGCGAAAGAGGACGCTTGCAGACTACCGTCGGCCATAGTCCGGCTTTGTCGACGCACAGATACGCGGACCCCATGGAGCCCGAGCGCGCACCGATGACCTGCCACCGTCCGTTGATTTCAAACGTCTTGAACTCATGTTGCTCGTCCATGCGGGGCAGCTTTTGCTCTGCCATCGGATAAGGTTTGCCGGCCGCCGCCGGCCACCGCCGCGCGAGCAGTGGGCCGAAGGCTGCATCGCTGGTCAGCGCTGCGCTGATTTCGAAGTCCTCCTCACGCACTGTTTCGCATTGCTCGCACCTGATCCGCGCCCGCTCCGTCATGGGCTGGGTACCCAGTATCTGAAAGCGGTCTACCTGAAACTCGCCGCCGCACGTGCACGGAAATTGAAACAAATGTGAGTGCATCTCCCACGTGGAATTTACGCTTCGCATTGGTCTGAACGGGTAGGTAGGAAGTTTGCAGATTGATCGTCGTAACGCGATCGCACCTTCATGCGATCACGCGACAACGACAAGCACGCGTCAGCGCCGATTCTGGCGCAGATTGATCGTGGTCCAAGGCGTCGTATAGCCAGGCTGCCACCGAGCTCGCGGCGCACATTGTGGCGACAGCGCCTGCCAGCGGAGCGCGAGAGCCGTAACGTAATAGTCGAGCATTCGTCTGCGCTTCGGGGTCGGCGCCGCAAGCCCCATTTCCTCGACCGTGGTCTCGGCAAGGTCGTCGAAATCCGCTTGCTCCAGATACGTCCTGACCTGCGCAGATTCCGGATGATTCTTGTCCAACTTGTTCATGAACTCATACGCGACGCCAAGCCCGGCGGCAAGCAAAGCCTCTTTGGCATAAGCACTGTTCCGCTCGGCTAAATCCGGCCTTGCCGCGTTTGTTGCGATGGTTTGCGTATCGACGAGCAGTTTCGCCCGCAGGCTCGTGGGAGGATGGCTGCGCTCCTTGTAGAGTGCGCCGATCGAAAAGCCCTTCGCGCCCAAAGTCCCGAAAGCGAGGAGCGCGCCGGTGAGCGACACGAAATTAACGCGCAGAGGATCGGCTTGAATCCATCGCAGGAGCGCGCCTGTACCCTGAACGCCTTCGCTCTCGTCCGAAGGCCGCGCAGTGGCAATCATATTCTTGGCCCATGCCATACCCTGCACGTCGGCGTCCAGTTCCATCGCCTGGTGCATCGAGCTTTTAGACAGACCCTCGGCAGCGCTGTCGATTGCGTGAAAGCCATGCTTGTCCACCGCCGACTCGCTCGCAGTTGCGAAAACCAGATGCCCCGACGCGAGGTGCCCGAACTCATGGCCGAGGATATAGTTCGTCGCGGTCTGCACGAGGATCATATGCAACTGCCGCAAACGTCCCTGCAAGCCATTGGCGAAATCGTTCAGGAATGATGCCTGGAAGGAATCTTTCGGCAACGCCTGTTTAATCGCGCGAACCCGCATTGCTTCCACCAACCACGCCGCGCGCTTGCGTAGCTTGAGCCAGAATCCGGATGTGATAAGTACGGCATCGAATTCGCCACAAGAAATTGCCCACGCGTTCGGCGTATCGTTCTGAGCAATTGCAAACAGCAGCTCACGCTTTGGATTACGCAAATAGCGCGAAGCGCTCTCGCACTGCGCTCGCCCCAAGGCAAACGCGGACACCAACTCGTTTTGCCAGATGCCGGAGCGCGGCACGATGACGTGACCGAATGAAAACTTCTTTGGGTCCGCTTCCTCGAGCTGTCTCAGCTCCGCCCTCAGTATCTCCAATTGCTCCGCGGTTGGTTCACTGATTAAATGCCCTCGATTATCTTTTGCAGTCACCATTTGAAACCCCGGTTCTAATGAAGTGGCGAACGATCGTCTTTATTGATCACCCGTGTTTATTCGATTATTTTTTGACAGGATTTAGTAATCAATACGCCTGACACTTTTCTGAACATAGACATTAAACGTCTTGCGTTACTTTGGCTACTACAAGCGTGCGGTATCGCAAGGTCGCGTTAGCCTGCAAACGTTTAAGTAGATGCATTCAATGCTTATTAGATATCAGCTCGATAAAACAGGACGAAGAAGGGCCTGGATCACGTAATTGATTTCCAGGATCCGAACATTGCCGACAAGTACCCGGAACTGTTCAATACCGCGTGACGTGGAAACTTGATACTTAAGAATTTCACGGCCTAGACCATTGCCGGGGAATCGTCACCTTGCAGACCAGGAGCTATTTGCCTGCGCAGGGTAAGAAACGGGAAAGCGAGGAAAGATCAACTAGAAAAGCGCTCCCGGCTAGCGCCGGGACCGTTGAGACGTGTCGTGCGAACACCAAACATTGACGGATGCATCAAGCAAGAATTCTGCGTAGCTCATGATCAATCCAGCACCACGAGCCACACAGAGTCAAAATCGATCAACGTTGCGCGATCGGCTTTGCTTCACGCTGCGTGTCGCCGATGAACAGCTGACGCGGACGGCCAATCTTCTGTTCCGGATCGGCAATCATTTCGTTCCACTGTGCAATCCAGCCGACCGTACGTGCCATCGCGAAGATGCACGTGAACATCGACGTCGGGATGCCCAGCGCGCGCTGCACGATGCCCGAGTAGAAGTCGACGTTCGGGTACAGCTTGCGCGACACGAAGTATTCGTCTTCCAGCGCGATCTTTTCCAGCGCCATGGCCAGCTTGAACAGCGGGTCGTCGTGCAGGCCCAGCTCTTCCAGCACTTCGTGGCACGTTTCGCGCATCAGCTTCGCACGCGGATCGTAGTTCTTGTAGACGCGGTGACCGAAGCCCATCAGCTTCACGCCCGAGTTCTTGTCCTTCACCTGCTTGATGAACTCAGGGATGTTGTCGACCGAGCCGATCTCTTCCAGCATGTTCAGTGCGGCTTCGTTCGCGCCGCCGTGCGCCGGGCCCCACAGACACGCGATACCCGCTGCGATACACGCGAACGGATTCGCACCCGACGAACCGGCAAGACGCACCGTCGACGTCGACGCATTCTGTTCGTGGTCCGCGTGCAGGATCAGGATACGGTCCAGAGCGCGCACCAGCACGTCGTTGACCTTGTACTCTTCGCACGGGTTCGAGAACATCATGTGCATGAAGTTCGCGCTGTACGACAGGTCGTTCTTCGGGTACGCAAACGGCTGGCCGATGCTGTACTTGTACGCCATCGCGACCAGCGTCGGCAGCTTCGCGATCATGCGAATGGCCGACACTTCACGGTGACGCGGATTGTTGATGTCGAGCGAGTCGTGATAGAACGCCGACAGCGCGCCGACTGCGGCGACCAGAATCGCCATCGGGTGCGCGTCGCGACGGAAGCCACGGAAGAAGAAGTGCATCTGCTCGTGCACCATCGTGTGCTTCGTGACGGTGTTCACGAACTCGTCTTTCTGCTGCGCGTTCGGCAGTTCGCCCTTCAGCAGCAGATAGCAGGTTTCGAGGAAGTCGGCGTTTTGCGCGAGGTTGTCGATCGGGTAGCCGCGATACAGCAGCTCGCCCTTGTCGCCGTCGATGTAGGTGATCGCCGAATTGCAAGCCGCCGTCGACATGAAGCCCGGGTCGTACGTGAACTTGCCGGTCTGACCGTACAGTTTGCGGATGTCGATCACGTCCGGGCCGAGAGTGCCCTTGTAAATCGGCATTTCAACGCTCGGCGAATTGTCGCTGAACGATAGCGTGGCTTTAACATCTGACGGGGTCATAGCACATCCTCAATCGAAGTATGGAAACAGGGTTTCGATAATTGCACGCCTGGGAACGACGGAGAAGCGGCGCTCTAGACGTTAGCGGCGCTCAGGCATTCCGCAACAGCTCCAGCACCCGGATCACATCCGGGTCGGCAAGTTCGCCTTCCGGTTCCTTGCGCACAAGCAGCAAGTCCATCAGGTCGTTATCGCTCAGCTCGAGAAGGCGAGTAAGTGCGCCTACATCGGCATCGCTGAGGTCATGCTCATATCGGCTGAAAAAACGTTCAAAGATCAGATCGTTTTCCAGCAGGCCCCGCCGAGCACGCCAGCGAAGGCGCGCGCGGCGGAGAGGGTCGGACTGATGCGATGTTTCTGTGTTCATGTCAGTACGCGCCGGGGCGCTCCCACGCAGACCACCCTGTTAAGGGGCAGCGCACGAGGGAGCTAGGGCCGCTCATATCAAACTGCGCGGCGAACCATCAATTCCTTGATCTTGCCAATCGCCTTGGTCGGGTTCAGGCCCTTCGGGCAAACGTCGACGCAATTCATGATGGTATGGCAACGGAACAGACGGTACGGGTCTTCCAGGTTATCGAGGCGCTCGCCCGTCGCTTCGTCGCGGCTATCCGCGATGAAACGGTAGGCTTGCAGCAGACCTGCCGGGCCGACGAACTTGTCCGGATTCCACCAGAAGCTCGGGCACGAAGTCGAGCAGCTGGCGCACAGGATACATTCGTACAGACCGTCCAGCTCGTCGCGTTCTTCCGGCGACTGCAGGCGTTCTTTTTCCGGCGGCGGCGTATCGTTGATCAGGTACGGCTTGATCGAGTGATACTGGTTGAAGAACTGCGTGAAATCGCAGATCAGATCGCGCACGACCGGCAGACCCGGCAGCGGACGCAGCACGATCTTTTGCGGCAGATCGTTCAGGTTCGTCAGACAAGCCAGACCGTTCTTGCCGTTGATATTCATTGCGTCCGAACCGCACACGCCTTCACGGCACGAGCGACGGAACGACAGCGTTTCGTCCACTGCCTTCAGCTTGACGAGCGCGTCGAGCAGCATGCGTTCGTGCGAGTCGATTTCGATCTCGTACGTTTGCATGCGCGGCGCTGCGTCCTTGTCCGGATCGTAGCGGTAGATTTCAAATGTACGCTTAGCCATTTCTGAATTCCTTTGACTTGTGCCTTAGAACGTCCGCGCTTTCGGCGGAACCGATTCGACCGTCAGCGGCTGCATGTGAACCGGCTTGTAGTCGAGGCGATCGCCTTCGCTGAACCACAGCGTGTGGCGCATCCAGTTTTCGTCGTCGCGATGTTCGAAGTCGTTTTGCGCGTGCGCGCCGCGGCTTTCCTTACGCGCTTCGGCGGAGACCATCGTGGCGCGAGCCACTTCGATCAGGTTCGCCACTTCCAGCGCTTCGATGCGAGCCGTGTTGAACACCTTCGACTTGTCCTTCAGATGGATGTTGTCGACACGTTCAGCCACTTCGCGAATACGTTCGACGCCCTTGGCCAGCAGCTCCGACGTGCGGAACACGCCCGCGTGAGCCTGCATCGTGGCGCGAATATCGTTTGCGACGTCTTGCGTGTATTCGCCCGACGAGGACTTGTCCAGCTTGTCCAGACGCGACAGCGCGAAATCGGCGGCGTCCGCCGGCAGCGGCTTGTGTTCCTTGATTTCCCGCACGTGCTTGACGATGTGGTTGCCGGCCGCGCGGCCGAACACCACCAGGTCGAGCAGCGAGTTCGTGCCGAGACGGTTTGCACCGTGCACCGACACGCACGAGCATTCGCCCACTGCGTAGAAACCGTTGACCGGCTCCTCGTGACCGCGCGACGTACCCACGACCTGGCCGTGAATGTTCGTCGGAATACCACCCATCTGATAGTGGATGGTCGGCACAACCGGAATCGGCTCTTTAATGCAATCGACGTTCGCGAACTTCATCGCGATTTCGCGGATCGACGGCAGACGCTTCATGATCGTCTCGGCGCCGATGTGCGACAGGTCGAGCAGCACGTGATCCTTGTTCGGACCCACGCCGCGGCCTTCCTTGATTTCCTGGTCCATCGAACGCGAAACGAAGTCGCGCGGCGCCAGATCCTTCAGCGTAGGCGCGTAGCGTTCCATGAAACGCTCGCCGTTCGAGTTACGCAGAATGCCGCCTTCGCCGCGCACGCCTTCGGTAATCAGCACGCCCGCGCCGGCCACGCCGGTCGGGTGGAATTGCCAGAATTCCATGTCCTGCAGCGCGATGCCCGAACGCGCGGCCATACCGAGGCCGTCACCGGTGTTGATGAACGCATTCGTGGACGCCGCGAAGATCCGGCCCGCGCCGCCCGTGGCGAACAGCGTGGTCTTGCCTTCGAGGATGTAAACGTCGCCGGTTTCCATTTCCAGCGCGGTCACGCCGAGCACGTCGCCTTCGGCGTCGCGGATCAGATCCAGCGCCATCCATTCGACGAAGAATTGCGTCTTGGCTTGAACGTTCTGCTGGTACAGCGTGTGCAGCAGCGCGTGACCGGTACGGTCAGCCGCGGCGCAAGCGCGTTGCACCGGCTTTTCGCCGTAGTTGGCCGTGTGGCCGCCGAACGGACGCTGATAGATCGTGCCGTCCGCATTGCGGTCGAACGGCATGCCCATGTGTTCCAGTTCGTAGACAGCGTTCGGTGCTTCGCGGCACATGAACTCGATCGCGTCCTGGTCGCCGAGCCAGTCGGAACCCTTGATCGTGTCGTAGAAGTGATAGTGCCAGTTGTCTTCGCTCATGTTGCCGAGCGACGCGCCGATGCCGCCTTGAGCAGCAACCGTGTGCGAACGGGTCGGGAACACCTTGGACAGCACGCAAACCGACAGACCGGCGCGCGCGAGTTGCAGCGAAGCGCGCATCCCGGAGCCGCCTGCGCCGACGATAACCACGTCAAACTTGCGACGCGGCAGAGAATTCTTGATTGCAGCCATTCTTTTACACTCTCCAGAGAATCTGCGCAGCGTAGCCCGCACATGCGAGCAGCCAGACGATCGTCAGTGCCTGAAGGAACAGGCGCGTGCCAACGGGCTTCACATAGTCCATCCAGATGTCGCGGATACCCACCCACGCGTGATAGAACAGCGAAAGCAGCGTGACGAACGTGGCGAGCTTCATCCATTGCGTGGCGAAGATCGACGCCCAGCCGTCGTACGAGAAATCGCGCGCGCCGAAGAACCAGACGAGCAGGATGACCGTGTAGATCGCCATGATCGTGGCGGTAATGCGCTGCGCCAGCCAGTCGCGCAGACCGTAATGAGCGCCGACGACAAGACGCTTCGAACCGATTCGGTTATTAGAGGACATTTTTTAGAATGCTCCGAACAGTTTTGCCGCGAATGCGATGGTGAGCAACGACGACACGACGAGAACCACGATGGAGGTCGACTTGCCTTTTTCCTTCGTGACCGCGTTGTGGTTGGTGTCCATCACCAGATGGCGGATACCTGCGCAGAAGTGGAACAGGAAGGCCCACGCCAGAACCAGCGTGATCAGCTTGACGATGATGTTGGAGAGGAAACCTTTGAAGACTTCGAAACTAAGCTCGGAAGTCAGGCTCTGATCGAAGAGGTACAGCAGGAACGGAAGAAAAACAAAAAGCAGACCACCGCTCAAACGATGGAGAATCGACACACGCCCCGCTAGTGGGAGACGATACGCCGTCAATATCTGCCCGATACCGATGTTCCGGAACTCCGGCCTCGGTTTTTTTACGGCTTCAGCCATGCTAGACCCCTACTATGTAGTCACACTAATCCGCAATTTTAGCGCCTTTTCATATCGCGCTGCAGCGAAAACCACGACAGGTCCGTGACAGCACGCGCAACAAAGGCGCCTTCCAGAAGGCACGCGTGTGGGACGCAATGCCTTCGCTCAGCCCGATTCAGCTTAGATCGTTCTGATAGTAATACCCGGTTGTGACATACCAACCACGCCGGACTTCAACCGGCCGATCCCCATACGTATAAGACACACGCTCGACCGACAGCAGCGGAAAACCCGCCGGCACATGCAGCAGATCGGCCACCGCGGGCTCGGCCGCGACCGCGCGGATCTTCTCCGTCGCGCGGATCATGCGGGTGCCGAATTCCGTTTCGAACATCGCATAGAGCGGCCCTTTGTACTCCGACAACCGCTCGAGCGTGAGCCCGCGAAACACCGCGCCGGGCAACCAGATTTCGTCGAGTACGGTGACTTCGCCGTCGAACTGCAGCAGGCGCTTGATCAGCACCACCGGATCGGCGGGTTTCAGGTCGAGTTGCCGGGCGATGTCCGCCGAAGCGCGCAAACGCCGGCATTCGAGCAACCGGCTGACGTGCGGATGCTCCGCGCCGTCATCGGCCAGTAATCTGAGGAAGCGAAACTGGGCACGGTCTTCATTGTGCGTTGCAACAAACGTACCCTTGCCCTGGCGGCGCACCAGCAGGTTGTCGGCCGCGAGTTCGTCGATTGCCTTACGAACCGTCCCCTGGCTGACCTTGTATCTGACCGCCAGTTCGACTTCACTAGGAATGATCTCGCCCGGCTTCCATTCACCGCTCTCGAGACTTTGCGTAATCAAGCCCTTGATCTGCTGGTACAAGGGGCTGAACGTAGGCGACGCAGCGGGCGCGGCAGCGGATACACCCTCGCCCGCGGCCCCATGGCCATTGGGATTGGTGGTGTTTGCCGGGTTCGAAGTCATGCGCGCATTTCATCATAAAGGGCTGGGCGGCGTCTAGGGTTTTCCCCGCAATAGATATGTCTTATATAAGACATAAGATAATGTTGACTTTGTGTCTGACGGCTCCTACACTCCCTGTCGAGCAAGGGTTTGCGGGGTTTTCGGCCACTGTTTTGCAGTACGCAATGCAGCGCCGTAACGCACCGGCCACCTCTGTGCACCACGCCGTTCCCCACGCAGTCCAGGTTTCGATTCGCCGCCATTCGCTGGTCAGACGCTTGCCGAAACGCGCTGTTTGCAGGAGCCCGCATCGTGCAGCGGCTACCCGGCGCGTCACCTTCGCCCCCGCTCGGCAGTACAGGTTTCCGGCATGGCGGTCTTGCCGCAGCGCGCCGCATAGCCTCGGCAGATTCCGAGGCCGTACGCGAACAGTGAATTCCGCCGTGTTTCACAACGCTTCGCTGAACGCGCATATAGAATGGCGTTTTCCCTAGCGTCTAACGCATCGTCCTGGAGATTTCTCAATGGCTAAGCCCGCAAAGCGCGTTGCCGTCACCGGCGCCGCAGGTCAAATCGCTTACTCCCTGCTGTTCCGCATCGCCAATGGCGACCTGCTCGGCAAGGATCAGCCGGTTATCCTGCAACTGCTCGACCTGCCGCAAGCGCAAGGCGCCGTCAAAGGCGTCGTGATGGAACTGGATGATTGCGCATTCCCGCTGCTGTCGGGCGTCGTGATCACCGACGATCCCAAGGTCGCATTCAAGGATGCCGACGTTGCCCTGCTGGTCGGCGCGCGTCCGCGTTCGAAAGGCATGGAACGCAAGGACCTGCTGTCGGCCAACGCCGAAATCTTCACGGTTCAGGGCAAGGCGCTGAACGAAGTCGCGAGCCGCGACGTGAAGGTGCTGGTGGTCGGCAACCCGGCCAACACGAATGCTTACATTGCGATGAAGTCGGCGCCGGATCTGCCGAAGAAGAACTTCACCGCGATGCTGCGTCTGGACCACAACCGTGCGCTGTCGCAACTGGCCGCGAAGTCGGGCAAGCCGGTCGCATCGATCGAAAAGCTCGCTGTGTGGGGCAACCACTCGCCGACCATGTACCCGGATTTCCGCGTCGCAACCGCAGAAGGTCAGGACCTGACCAAGCTGATCAACGACGAAGAATGGAACCGCAACACGTTCATCCCGACCGTCGGCAAGCGCGGCGCAGCGATCATCGAAGCACGCGGTTTGTCGTCGGCGGCTTCGGCAGCTAACGCGGCAATCGATCACGTGCGTGACTGGGTGCTCGGCACGAACGGCAAGTGGGTCACGATGGGCATCCCGTCGGACGGTTCGTACGGCATTCCGGAAGACATCATCTACGGTGTGCCGGTTACGTGCGAAAACGGCGAATACAAGCGCGTGGAAGGCCTGGCAATCGACGCGTTCTCGCGCGAAAAGATGGACGGCACGCTGCAAGAGTTGCTGGAAGAACGCGAAGGCGTTCAACATCTGCTCGGCTAAACAACTGATGCAGATATGAGCCGGAACTCCAATGCGGTATCGCGGCGGGTTCCGGTTTTTTACGTGCGAATGCTGACGCACCCCACGAAATTGCAGCTCACGTCGCAATGTGTCGTGCCAGTATTCGCCCCTGATTCGAACGCGCTTTGCGTGATGGCCTGCTGATCGCCGGGCAGAGCGCGTCCGAATCCGAATCCCCATCCGACCACCCAGAATCCTGACGCCGAAGATGCGCGCCCTCACACCCGCCGAAGTGCTGTTTGACGGCGAAGCGCCGCCCGCTGTGCTGCCTGCCTGCGATCACTACGCCGGCAGCGAGAAGCTGATGCTGAAATCGCTCGCATTGCAGCAACAGCTCGGCCCGGTGTTCGACATCACGCTCGATTGTGAAGACGGCGCGCAAGTCGGCCGCGAAGCCGAACACGCGGAGCTGGTCGCGTCGCTGCTGGGCGGCGAGCATGACTGCTTTGGTCGCGTCGGCGTGCGGATTCACGACTTCGGTCACGCGCATTGGCGCGACGACGTTCGCCTGATTCTGCGGGCCGCCAAACGGGCGCCGGCTTACATTACGCTGCCGAAGATCCGCAACGTTCCTGACGCCGCCGAAATGGTCGCGTTCATCGAGGCGACGCGGCGCGAGTTCGGCATCGCTCAGCCGGTTCCGGTGCAATTGCTGATCGAAACGCACGGTGCGCTCACGCGGGTGTTCGATCTGGCCGCGTTGCCCGGCGTCGAGGCGCTCAGCTTCGGCCTGATGGATTTCGTTTCCGCGCATGACGGCGCGATTCCCGATACCGCGATGCGCTCGCCGGGCCAATTCGATCATCCGCTGGTGCGGCGCGCGAAGCTCGAGATTTCGGCTGCTTGCCATGCATACGGCAAGGTGCCGTCGCACAACGTCAGCACGGAAGTGCGCGACATGAGCGTGGTCGCGAACGACGCCACCCGCGCGCGC
This sequence comes from Paraburkholderia xenovorans, assembly GCF_046030735.1. Lineage (GTDB taxonomy): Bacteria > Pseudomonadota > Gammaproteobacteria > Burkholderiales > Burkholderiaceae > Paraburkholderia > Paraburkholderia xenovorans_A. Next base: position 148,219 of record NZ_JAQQBV010000005.1, on the reverse strand, counting down.
AACGAATTCGGCTATACGCGGATGTGGAGCATCCATCCGGCGCAGATCGAGGCGATCGTCGCCGCGTTCGCGCCGCGCGACGAAGAAATCGCCATTGCCACCGAAATTCTGCTGGCCGCGCAGTCCGCCCAATGGGGACCGACGCGTCATCGCGATACGCTGCACGACCGGGCCAGCTATCGCTATTACTGGTCGGTGCTGCGTCGCGCGCAATCGACCGGCCGGAACGTTCCGCAAGATGCGGCGCCCCTTTTTGCGAAAGTGGGCGCCGACACTAACGGGCACGTCGCATCATGAGCATGGTGATCCGCGCCGCGGTCGACGCAGCAGCGCTGAGCGGCGCTCTCGCGCATGGCATGCAGGCGGACAGCATCGAACAGGCAGTTCGAGAAGACGAGCTTCAACGCGCGGTTCAACCAGAATCAACGAGCAGGCACAAAGGAGATTGCGGGAGATGAGCGAGACGACGCAAGGCGAGAACGGTTCAAAAAGCGGCTTTAAACCGAAGAAGTCTGTGGCGTTGTCCGGCGTGACGGCGGGCAACACCGCGCTGTGCACGGTCGGCAAGACCGGCAACGATCTGCATTACCGCGGTTACGACATTCTCGATATCGCGAGCGCCTGCGAGTTCGAGGAAATCGCGTATCTGCTGGTCCACGAAAAGCTGCCCACGCAAGCCGAACTCACCGCGTACAAGACGAAGCTCAAGGCGCTGCGCGGCCTGCCCGCGAACGTCAAGGCGGCGCTCGAATGGATTCCGGCCGCAGCGCATCCGATGGACGTGATGCGCACCGGCGTGTCCGTGCTCGGCACCGTGCTGCCCGAGAAAGACGACCACAACCTGCCCGGCGCGCGCGATATCGCCGACAAGCTGATGGCCTCGCTCGGCTCGATGTTGCTGTACTGGTATCACTACTCGCACAACGGCAAGCGCATCGAGGTCGAAACCGACGACGACTCGATCGGCGGCCACTTCCTGCATCTGCTGCATGGCGTGGAGCCGTCGAAGGCGTGGGTCGACGCAATGCATGTGTCGCTGAATCTGTACGCCGAGCATGAGTTCAACGCGTCGACGTTCACCGGCCGCGTAATCGCCGGCACGGGCTCGGACATCTACTCGGCGATCACCGGCGCGATCGGCGCGCTGCGCGGCCCGAAACACGGCGGCGCCAACGAGGTCGCGTTCGAGATCCAGTCGCGTTATCAAACGCCGGACGAAGCCGAAGCGGACATCAGAAAGCGTGTCGAGAACAAGGAAGTGGTGATCGGTTTCGGCCATCCGGTGTACACGATCTCCGACCCGCGCAACAAGGTGATCAAGGAAGTCGCGAAGAAGCTGTCGAAGGAAGCGGGCAACCTGAAGCTGTTCAATATCGCCGAGCGTCTGGAATCGGTAATGTGGGACGCGAAGAAGATGTTTCCGAATCTCGACTGGTTCAGCGCGGTGTCGTATCACATGATGGGCGTGCCGACCGCGATGTTCACGCCGCTATTCGTGATCGCCCGCACGGCCGGCTGGAGCTCGCACATCGTCGAGCAGCGGATCGATAACAAGATCATCCGCCCGAGCGCGAATTACACCGGACCTGAGAATTTGAAGTACGTGCCGCTAAATAGGAGAAAATAGCGGTCGCTGTGTGCTTTCAAAGCGCGCGCAGTTCAACCTCGCGGTTGCCCGAATCGGTATCCCGCATACAGTTCAACTGAAACTAGATAAGGTTTTCTCCATGAAAAAGCTGATGATCGCCGCCGTAATCGGCGCCCTGTCCACGACGATGCTGACCGTCGCGACTGACGCCACCGCGCAAACGGCGACCACCACGAAGCCGGCCGCCAAGGCGGTGGCAAAGCGCCCGCAGCCGAAGCGTCTGATCAAGCGCAAAGCCAATCCGGCCAAGGAAGCGAAGGTCGATCCGGTACCGGACGGCGCGGAAAAGTGGTCGTGCAACGAAGGCCTCGCTTTCGAACTGAAGGGCGACATGAAACGTGACCAGATCGTCACGGTTCACTGGGCGAACAAGAACTACAACCTGCCGCGCGAAGCGACCACCACGGGCGCCGACCGCTTCCACGATGCCGCATCGGGTATGGATCTCGTCGTGATCCCGACGAAGGCCATGTTGTTCTCGGATAAGGACAGCTCGCGCCTCGCCGACGAGTGCAAGACCGCAGCCATGGCGCAAGGCGCACCGGCTCCGACGCAATCGAACGCGATCAACAACTCGAACTAATCGTTACATCAGGAAAACTCCCCGATGTCCGCTCCGATTTCCAACGTGCGACCCGACCCGGACCAGGTCCTGGCCGATATCGTCGATTACGTGCTGGAATTTTCGATCGACAGCACGCTCGCGCTGGACACCGCGCGTAACTGTCTGATCGATACGCTCGGTTGCGGACTCGAGGCGTTGACCTACCCGGCCTGCACCAAGCTGATGGGACCAATCGTGCCGGGCACGATCGTCCCCAATGGCGCAAAGGTGCCGGGCACGTCGTTCCAGCTGGACCCGGTTCAGGCCGCGTTCAATATCGGCGCCATGATCCGCTGGCTGGACTTCAACGACACCTGGCTCGCCGCCGAATGGGGGCATCCGTCCGACAATCTCGGCGGCATTCTGGCAACGGCCGACTGGCTGTCGCGCAGCGCCATCGCAGCAGGCAAAAAGCCGCTGACGATGAAAGACGTGTTGATCGGCATGATCAAGGCGCACGAAATTCAAGGCTGTATCGCACTCGAGAACTCGTTCAACAAGGTCGGGCTCGATCATGTGCTGCTGGTGAAACTGGCTTCCACCGCGGTGGTCGGCCAGTTGCTCGGTTTGAGCCGCGACGAATTGATCAACGCGGTGTCGCAGGCTTTTGTCGATGGACATGCGCTGCGCACGTATCGGCATGCGCCGAATACCGGTTCGCGCAAGTCGTGGGCCGCGGGCGATGCGACCTCGCGCGCCGTACGTCTCGCATTGATCGCGAAAACTGGCGAGATGGGCTATCCGTCGGTGCTGACGGCGAAGACGTGGGGCTTTTACGATGTGCTGTTCAAGGGCAACGCGTTCAGGTTCCAGCGTCCGTACGGTTCGTACGTGATGGAAAACGTGTTGTTCAAGATTTCGTTTCCCGCTGAATTCCACGCGCAAACGGCCGTGGAAGCGGCCATGACCTTGCACGCGCAACTCACTGCTGCGGGCAAACGTGTCGAAGACATCAAAAAGATCACGATCCGCACGCACGAGGCCGCGCTGCGCATCATCGATAAAAAAGGCCCGCTGAACAATCCGGCCGACCGCGATCATTGCATTCAGTACATGATCGCCGTGCCGTTGATCCACGGTCGCCTGACGGCTGCGGATTACGAAGATTCGATCGCGCAGGACGCGCGCATCGACGTGCTGCGCGCGAAGATGGAATGCGTCGAAGACGCGCAGTTCACCAAGGATTACCACGACCCGGAGAAGCGTTCGATCGCCAATGCACTGACGATCGAATTCAACGACGGGTCGACATTCGATGAAGTTGTAGTCGAATACCCGATCGGTCATAAGCGACGTCGCGAAGACGGGATTCCGTTGCTGGTCGAGAAGTTCAAGACCAACCTCGCGCGCCGCTTTCCGGTCAGGCAACAACTGGCGATTCTCGACGTGTCGCTGGATCAGGCAAGGCTCGAAGCCATGCCGGTCAATGAATACGTCGATCTGTATGTCATTTAGTTAAGTACTGTAGTTCCGCGATCAAACCAAGGAAAACACCATGGCCCACAACCTCCACAAAACGCTCAAGGAATTCGACAGCGGTTCCGGCAAAGGCAAGTTCTACTCCCTGCCGCAACTCGGCAAGGCACTGAACATCAAGATCGACCGTCTGCCGGTTTCGATCCGTATCGTGCTGGAATCGGTGCTGCGTAACTACGACGGCAAGAAGATCGCCGAAGAACACATCGAGCAACTCGCGAACTGGAAGCCGACCGCAGCGCGCGTCGACGAAATCCCGTTCGTCGTGTCGCGCGTCGTGCTGCAAGACTTTACCGGTGTGCCGCTGCTCGCCGACATCGCTGCAATGCGCGGTGTCGCGAAACACATGGGCAAGGATCCGAAATCGATCGAACCGCTGGTCCCGGTCGATCTCGTGGTCGATCACTCGGTGCAGATCGATCACTTCCGCGAAAAGAACGCGCTCGATCTGAACATGAAACTGGAATTCCAGCGCAATAACGAGCGCTACCAGTTCATGAAGTGGGGCATGCAGGCATTCGACACGTTCAAGGTCGTGCCGCCGGGCGTCGGTATCGTTCACCAGGTGAACCTCGAATACCTCGCACGCGGCGTGCACAAGAAGGCCGAAGGCGCGGACACGGTGTACTACCCGGATTCGCTGGTCGGTACCGACAGCCACACCACGATGATCAACGGTATCGGCGTGGTGGGCTGGGGCGTGGGCGGTATCGAAGCCGAAGCCGGCATGCTCGGTCAGCCGGTGTACTTCCTGACGCCGGACGTGGTGGGCGTCGAACTGAAGGGCAAGCTGCGCGAAGGCCTGACGGCGACCGACCTGGTCCTGACCGTCACCGAACTGCTGCGCAAGGAAAAGGTTGTCGGCAAGTTCGTCGAGTTCTTTGGCGAAGGCACGAAGTCGCTGTCGCTGCCGGACCGCGCGACGATCGGCAACATGGCGCCGGAATACGGCGCAACGATGGGCTTCTTCCCGGTCGACGAAAAAACCATCGACTACTTCAAGGGCACGGGCCGCACCGACGCGGAAATTTCCGCGTTCGAAAACTACTTCAAGGCACAAGGTCTGTTCGGTATTCCGAAGGCCGGCCAGATCGACTACACGAAGGTCGTCACGCTGGATCTGGGCACGGTCACGCCGTCGCTGGCAGGTCCGAAGCGCCCGCAAGACCGTATCGAAATCGGTCACGTGAAGTCGACGTTCAGCGACCTGTTCTCGAAGCCGGTTGCAGAAAACGGCTTCGCGAAGAAGGAAGCGGATCTGGACGCGCAATACACGACGAGCAACGGCGTCGACGTGAAGAACGGCGACATCCTGATCGCCGCGATCACGTCGTGCACGAACACATCGAACCCGAGCGTGCTGCTGGCCGCCGGCCTGCTGGCGAAGAAGGCTGTGGAAGCCGGCCTGACGGTCGCTCCGCACATCAAGACGTCGCTGGCTCCGGGATCGCGCATCGTGACCGAATACCTGACGAAGACCGATCTGCTGAAGTACCTCGACAAGCTGGGCTTCACGCTGGCCGCTTATGGTTGCACGACCTGTATCGGTAACGCGGGCGACCTGACGCCGGAACTGAACGAAGCGATCACGAAGAACGACATCGTCGCCGCAGCGGTTCTGTCGGGCAACCGTAACTTCGAAGCGCGTATTCACCCGAACATCCGCGCGAACTTCCTGGCCTCGCCGCCGCTGGTCGTCGCTTACGCGATCGCCGGCAACATCACGCGCGATCTGATGACCGAACCGGTCGGCAAGGGCAAGGGCGGCAAGGACATCTTCCTCGGCGACATCTGGCCGACCAGCGAAGAAGTCAACGCGCTGCTCAAGTTCGCACTGGACGCCGACGCGTTCCGCAAGAACTACTCGTCGCTGACCAAGAAGGGCGACCTGTGGAGCAAGATCGAAGGCGAAGAAGGTCAAGTCTACGACTGGCCGAAGTCGACCTACATCGCTGAGCCGCCGTTCTTCGGCAAGGACTTCTCGATGACGCCGGCCGACAGCATCGCCGCCGTGAAGAACGCGCGCGCGCTGGGCATTTTCGGTGACTCGGTCACGACCGACCACATCAGCCCGGCTGGCTCGATCAAGGAAGACTCGCCGGCAGGCAAGTGGCTGAAGGCAAACGGCGTGCAGAAGGCCGACTTCAACAGCTACGGCTCGCGCCGCGGCAACCACGACGTGATGATGCGCGGCACGTTCGCCAACGTCCGGATCAAGAACCTGATGATCCCGGCGAAGGCAGACGGCACGCGCGTGGAAGGCGGCCTGACGATTCACCAGCCGAGCGGCGAACAAGAGTCGATCTATGACGCAGCGATGAAGTACATCGACGCCGGCACGCCGACCATCGTGTTCGCAGGCGAAGAGTACGGCACGGGCTCGTCGCGTGACTGGGCTGCGAAGGGTACGCAACTGCTGGGCGTGAAGGCTGTGGTCGCACGCAGCTTCGAACGGATCCACCGTTCGAACCTGGTCGGCATGGGCGTTCTGCCGCTGCAGTTCAAGGGCTCGGATAGCGTGCAATCGCTCGGCATCACCGGCGAAGAAACGTACGACATCGAAGGCCTGGGCGCGGACTTCAAGCCGCAACAGGAAGTGACGCTGGTGATTCGCGGCAAGGACGGCAAAGAGAAGCGCGTGCAGGTTCTGCTGCGTATCGACACGCCGATCGAAGTCGACTACTACAAGCACGGCGGGATTCTGCCGTTCGTGCTGCGTTCGCTGCTGGCTGCTTAAGGTTTTTGAGCTTGCTGTAACGCAAACAGCGTGGCTGTTTTGCAGGGGCTGCGTCCTGTGGAGGACGCAGCCGACTTTAGAAGCCCGGCTTTGGCCGGGCTTTTTTTTCGCCTGTTATTGCTTCGCGCCGTTTGCCTGGAATGCGTCGGGGTTATCCGTGATCCGGCGTTGGGTCATGTGCGAGTTCCAATCAGTACCGCCGGGCGTGGGAACCGGCACGGTGGCGCGCGTGGTCGACGTGGAGCGTCGCTGTTGATCGGCCCATTTGAGCAACGCGGTCTCGTCGATGGAAGGTGCTTCTGCTGCTGTCTGGCGCGCTGTCCATTCGGGTTGTTGCGAGAGGGTCGGGCGTGCCGCTGGTTTCACCGCGCGGGTCAGTGCGCGGTTCAGTTCGATACGTTGGCCGACCTCGACGCCCGTCAGACGCGCCACCCTGGTTCGCTTCGCGGGCCTTGGCGCGGGTTTGGGTTGGTCTTCAGTGTAGGACGCGGTTTGTGTAGCCTTTGCGGACTGTGCAGCATGCGTGGTGGGGCCGGCAAACGGCAACGGGGCGGCAGTCTGCTCCTTGCGGCTCACCGTTGCGACCTGACGCGAATCGGCTTTCGGCGACGTTTGACGCGCGGGACTCTTCAGCGCGATAGCCGTGTCTTTCGTTGAGCAGATCATCAACAACCCTGTCAACGCTATCGTGCAGCCCGCAAAAATCGACGCCGCAAGCAAATGGTCAGAACGCGTCGAGCAAGGACGACCGCTGCCCATTTCAAGGTAGCGCTTCGCTTCCGCCATTTCCGCGTCGAAACGATAGGCTTCCGCGCGTTTCGGCGCAGCCTTGTAGAACAGGATGTGTCTCACACGCGGCGGCAACCTGTGCGCCGGCGCCGGCCAGAACGAGCGCTGCACCGGGGTTGGCATCAGGTGCTGAGACGCCGTTTGCGCGTCTTGTCGTCGCGAGCCGAACGGCGGTGGCAAACCGTCGAATGGCTTTGGCTTCGGGAAGGCCAGGTTGCCTTCGATCAGCGCCAGAGGTCGATTCATCGTACGGTGCTCCGGTGTCGAGCGGCCTCTATCTCGAGTTGCGTCATCAAGGTTCTGGCGCGTTGGACGAGCCATTCGATAGCGCCGGCTTCGGATTCAGGCGGCCTGGTGCTGGCGCGGTTCAATGCCTCCATAAGGCTACGCGCGCCGACCATTCCTACAGCTCCGCTCAATCTATGCAACGACGTACGTTGCCCTTCGATGTCGCGTTTGAGAACGGCGTTGCTCACTTGCTGAAGGTCGATTTCCACCGAATGGCGCCAGCCATTCAGGAATGTGTGAAGATCAACGCCTTCTCTGGAAAGCGCTTCAAGGTAGCGGCGTTCGAACGGTTCGAAACAAGCGTTCACGGAAGCATCCTGAGATTCAAGGTTCGCAAGACTCAATCGATCAACCGATGCAACGAAGCGAATTCGATCAGCGCCGCCAGTGAGGACAGGCCGAGCTTTTCCTGAATGCGGCTCTTATACGTGCTCACGGTTTTGTCGCTCATAAACAGCGCGTCGCCAATCGCCTTGTTGGACAGGCCCTTCGATAGCATCTGGAGAATCACCAACTCTTTGTCGGACAACTGCGCGAGCCTGTCTTCCTCTTTCACCGACTCCACAGCAGAGGCCATGCTGGAACCGTGCGCAGCGACAGGAAACACCGTATAGCCGGCCAACACAGCCTCGACCCCACGCATGATCTCCTTCATTTCCTGCGATTTGCCGACGAATCCGTGTACCCCGGAACGCATCGCGCGCGGCGCAAAAGTCACCGGATCCTGCCCGGACAGCACCAGCACACGCATGGGCGGATGAGCGAGCTTGAGGCGCGGAATCACGTCGAGCCCGCTGATGCGCGGAATATCGAGGTCGAGGATGACCAGTTCCGGCCTATATTGCCGGGCCATTTCGACGGCGGTTTGTCCGTTGTCGGCTTCGATCACGTCTGCCACGCCGAGCAATTGCATCAGTTGCATTTTGATGACGAGACGAAATGCGGGATGGTCGTCGATAACCAGGATAGTAGACATGTATTGCATTCCTTATGAAGGTATCCCCTTGTCAACCTGGTCGTTGTCGCGGCAACCCCAGGAGGCGCATCTATCGAAGAGAATGCGCACAAAGCGTCCCCGCTATCGGTGGAGGACTGCAAGGAATCGGATTTAAAAACCTCAAGCGAGGCGGAGGTACAGCAAGAAGCAGGTCGCTCGCGCGACGCAGCCGGCACGCATCGATAGCGTCAGGTACGCCCCGGAACAACGCGTTTCAATGCGAACCCAGCACGAACTCGATCTCGACGCGGCGGTCCGGCGCAAGACACCGCACCAGTTCAGCACGCTTCTTTTGCTGACAGACGCTTGGCGGATTTGAATTGCCGTGACCTCGCGCGCGCATCGGCAAGGTCACCCCGTGCGCTGTGAGATAAGCTTTGACCGTCTGCGCGCGTTGCAGGGAGAGAGTCTGGTTGTATGCATCGCTGCCGAGGCGGTCGGTATAACCCGTTATCTCGAGTTCATCGACCGCGGCAACTTGCTTCAAGCCAGCCGCAACGTTATCGAGCAGTTTTTTGCCGACCGCAAGGATCGACGACTCGTCGCCACCGCCGAACCGGAATAGCGAGTCGGCGCGCAAGGTTATTTTTCTGGGTGCGGGCACGGTGGACACCGGTTGTGTCTGCACCTTTGTCTGCTTGCACTGCAACGCCGTTTCCGCCGCTTTGCGCAAATTATCCTGAATCTCGGGCAGGCGTTTTTCAGCAGCGGAGAAACTTCGCGTCCACGCATCATGCCCAGCTTGCATCAGTTCGACCTCGCCGCACGCGAGAGGCTGTTGCGCATCAGGACACGCGGCAATCGCAGGATCGCTCTTGATCGTATTCACGATCTTCCAGAGATCGGGGCGGACCGTCGACACCGTGCGCAACGCCGGATTCGCCGCCGAGATGGGAATGCCCTTTTCCAGGCTCATCGTAATCAAGGCGACCTGCCCGATGGCTTCTTCAACGAAACCCCAATGGTCGCCGAGCTGCCGCGCCTGCTCGCCGGCGTCGATCCAGCACTGCGCCTTTGCGCGGAAATAATCGTTCTTGTTGGTAGATAACTGATTGAGCCGCTGCTGCAACGCTGCGAGCGCGGCCTCACTGCTGACGATCGACGCATAGGCATCGATCCATTGACTGTTTGCCGCCCCTGCGGCTTCATCCTGCGACGCGGCTACGCCCGTTTCCAATACGGTGGCATCTTCGATACCGAGTCGATCACGTGCGGCACGGTCCGCGCAACCTGACAGGGCCAGCGCGCACGCGAGGATCGTTACCTGGAGTTTCATCGGCTTTCTGCGTCGAGCGCATTTTATTAGGAAGCCTTCGAGTATGAAGAGCCGATGCCGGACGTGGAATGGGAAAATTCCTAGAAGACATAAGGAACACGCGACGCGAGAATTCACGTCGCATAGAGGAGGTCGTACAGCTCAGACTCGGGTTCTCAGACCGCCCACGGCGCGTAAGCGCGTGCCACGGGGTGAAATCCCGCGGCGACACGCGCATTCATCAGCCGCCTGACCGCATCACTTCAAGCCGAAATCCACGCGCGTCGTCGCGCCTTTATCCTTGATGCCGTCCGCGTTCAGCTTCGGCGCGACGATGAACACGCGGCTGCTGTCGATCTTGCCGTCGAAATACTGCTGCACGGCTTGCGCCCGCTGCTGCGCGAGATCGCGCAGGCTGGCGTCGTCGATCGGCGCGTTAGCGGCTAGCGCGTTCTTCATGTCGTCGTCGGGCACGCTCTTCGTCAGGCCGACGAAGTTGCGCGGCTTCTTGAAGTCCGCCGACTTGTACGCCTTGGTCAGATACTTGTCGTATTCCTTCGGATCGACGTTGACTGCGGACAGATCCACGCTTTCGCCATTGCCCACCACGTCCTTGATCTTCTGCTGTTTGACGAGGCGTTCGACATAGCGCTGCCGCAATGCCGGTTCGTCGACAGCAGGATCGACGCGGCCGATCAGATCGATGCGGATCGACGACTTGTCGACGAGTGCCTTCACGATGGTGTCGAGTTTCTTGTCACCCGCGTCCGACAGTTGCGCGGAGCCTGGCTCGAATTCGACATAACCCAACTCCTCGCCATTGCCGCCGAACGCGTTGGCGATCAGCGAGAACGGCGCGGTCACCGCTTTCTGCAACAGATTGAGCACCGCATGCCAGATCAAGCCGCCGATACTGAACTCAGGATTCGACAACGACCCCGACACCGGCAGATTCACATCGATCTCGCCGCGCGAATTCTTCAGCAACGAGATCGCAAGACGTACCGGCAGTTTGGTCGCCGTATCGTTCTGCACGTGATCGCCGAACGTGAGCTGGTCGATGAAGATATGGTTATTCGCGTTGAGCTGATCGTTGTCGAGCTTGTAGTGCAGATCGACATTCAGCTTGCCCTTGGTGATCGGATACCCGGCGTATTTCGCCGAATACGGCGTGAGATTGGTGAGCTCGATATCGTGCGCGCTCGCGGTCAGATCGAGCGCCGGCTTCGCGATCAGCGGATTGACGGTGCCGCGGATCGACAACGGACCATTGGCCGCGAGCTTCGCGGCGATGTCTACCGGTGCGGACGTGGTGGATTGCGTGCCGAACGCGCCGACCGTGCCCTGAATGCCGACCAGATTCGCGGTGAAGTTGGGCTTGATGAAGTTGTCCGTATAGGTCACGCGGCCCTGCTGCAACACGAGCTGGCCGAAGTGCAATTTGACGGGGCTCTGCGGCGGCGTCGCGGCCGTGACGGTAGCCGGCGCGGCCGAGGAAGCCGGCGCCGGCGCGGACGCCACCTCGGGCGCGGACGCGGCCGGCGGTGTCAACGGCACCGGCTCGGCGCCGCTCTTGTCGCGCGTCAGCGATTTCGCGTTGCCGCTTTCCTGCGCAACCACGTCCTTCAGATTGAGCTTGCCTTGCGCGTCGAGCAGCACGCGGCCATAGAACTTCGTGAACGTCACGCGAGCCGCGTCGACCACGGTGCCGTGCTCGTCGTAGTCGGCCTTCAGGTTGGTCAGCGCAAGCGAGCCCCAGCCCGCGAACGGGTCGGAGGTGGCCTTGTCGAGCATCCGCACGTCGACCAGCGCGATGTCGCCGCGATACGTCGCTTTCAGCGCCTTCGCCTGGCTCAGCGCGAGGTCGCCCTTCGCATTGAGCAACGCGCTCGCGATCAGTGCGTTCAGCTTGCCGCCGAAATACGGTTCGAATGCCGCTGCGTCGAGCCGGTTCGCGTCCACCTTGACGGCGACTTTAAGCGGTGTCGCGGTGACGTTGCCGTTCACGCCGAGCGTGCCCCTCTTGTTGAGCGTCGCTTGCAGATCGATCGGCAGCGGGCGGCTCAGGTCGTCGCTGATCTGCTGCACTTTCAGTTGCAGCGGCGTGACGCTCAGCTTGACCGGGCGCGGCGTGGTGTTGTCGGTGAAATTGGCGGTCGCGTCTTTCAGCGTAAGTTCGCCGATCTTGTAGTGCCACGCGGGACCTTGCGCCTGTGCCTTCTTCACCGCGTGAATTGCCGTGCGCTGCTGCTCGACCTCGTGCGGACCGGCCAGTGCGGCCAGATCGATGCTGCCGTCTTTCAGACGCTGCGCATTGATCACGAGGCCGGTCGTGGCGACGTTGCCAACCTCGGCAGTACGCGCCGCCACATCGACCTGCTTGACCGTCACCTGCCCTTGCGCGAGCGAGATCACCGGCTCTTTGGCGCCGCGTGTCGCGACCTTGAGCGATTGCAGATCGAGTTGCGATTCGCCGACCATCACCGCCGCCGGCGACTTCGACCAGTTCGCGCCGACATTGGCCGTCGCCGACAACGCGCCATCCACCACTTGCGCTGCGGTTGCGGTGTCGAGATACGGTTGCAGCAGTGGAAGCTTCAACGACTTCAGATCGAGCTTCGCGCTGGCCGTCTTCGCAACGAGGCCGAAGGCGCCCGCCACGCCGAGCGAGCCGGCACCGTCCTTGAATGCGGTGTTCAGCGTGTAGTGCGCGGGCGCGGTGGCGAGCGTCGAAAAATCGGTCAGTGTGACGGCCAGTTGCTGCATCCCGACGTCGACCGGACGCGAGGCCGCTTCGTCGTGAACGTTGACCGTGCCGTCGTTGAGAGCGAAGCGCTTGATCGCAAGGTCCAGCGGCGGCGCGGCTTGGTCTTTGTCCGGGGTGCGGCCTGCCGCAGCGGAGGCCGCCGTAGGCGCGCTCGCCGGGTTCTTCGCGGTGGTTGCGGGTGCGGCCGGCGTGGACGCCGCCGCGGCGCCTGAAGCGGCCGCCGCAGCCGCCACAGCCGCCACAGCCGCCACAGGCTCGGCGGACTTCGCCGGCGCAAACATCTTCTCGACGCTCAGCACGCCGGCCTTATCGCGCGCCAGATTGGCGGTAGGCGCATCGATGCGGATTTCGTCGAAGTGATAGACGCTTTTCAGCGGTTCGAGCAGCGCCGCCGCGACATGCAATTCGCGCGCCGCGAAGAACGGCGCCTTGCTCTGATCGCGAAGGTCGACGTCGTTCATATCGATCGTGCCGGTCACGCGCAGCGACGGCGCGTCGTTCGACACCACGAAGTTGAGCTTCAGATCGGTGGACAGCTTGCCCGACTGCACGATCACCGGCAGTTTGGTCGGCACATACGACATGAGGCGCGGCACGTCGAGTCCGTCGAAACGCAGCGATACCTCTGATTCACGCGACGCCGCAAACGGCTTGGTGCGGCCGTCGATCGCGAGCGGGCTGCCGTCGATCCGCGCGCGCAGCAGCGGCTCGACGAAGATGTCGGTTTTCGAAGGCAGCGTGGCGACGAACGGAATGCCGAGCTTCCACTGATCGATCACGTGCGTCGCGCCGAGCAGTTTGTCGTCGAAGGTGATCTGGCCGTTTTCGAGGCGGATGTTCGACACCGAGAAGAGTGTCGGTTTGCTGTCGGGCTTGGCCGGCTGCTTCGAGAACTTCTCGATCAGATCGGTGAAATTGAAACGTTGCGCGTCGTAGCGAACGATATGAAAACGCGGCGAATCGAGTTGCACTTCGTCGATGATCGGCGCCGCGCGAAACAGCGAGCTCCACGACGGCTGCACGATGAGCCGCGAAATATCGACGAAATCGCCCGCGCCGCCGCGCTCGCCGATATGCACGCGATCGGCTTCGAGTTTGAGCGTATAGGGATTCAATGCGATGCGGCCGATCGTAGCGGGCCGGTCGAGCTGCTTGCTGAGCTGCTGCTCGGCGATGTGGCGAATCAAAGGCGGCGCGGCAAAAAAGCCCAGCAGACCGAACAATACGAGGAAGATCAGCAGACCCGTGATGACGCGCCGGGTACGGCGCGACTGCGCGACGCCGCGCACGGTCTGCATGGAAGAAGCGAGTGATGCTTTATTGAGGCTTGCCATGCTCGGTCTTGGGTAATGCGGCGGCAAGGCCGTCGCGAAACGAAAATCCCGCAAGCGGCAGTATAAGTGGTGATTCTTACGTGCGATACAAATGTAAGTTGGGGCTTACACAATCGCTGGAACTACGACGCGGGAGGGAGCATTGCCATGTTGCGAGTCCGCGGCCGGGAGGCCACGGACTCATCTTGCGCGATGCATCGATCGTGCATCGCCGTCATTTCACTGACGCACGACTGCGGGCGGTTGCCAGGTGCCGTCGGTGGCTTGCGATTTCGGCGCGTACAGGCGCAGCACCAGTTGCAGATCGGCGCGCGGCGCGGGCAGCCAGTTGCCGCTCTTGCTGCGTGCCGACGACACCGTCACATCGAGCGAACCGTCGCGATTGCGCCGTGCGCCATTGCGATCGCCGACCGCGATTCGCGCCGGTGCGCTTTCGCCGAGCGCGCCGTCCTTCGTGTAAGCGGTGATCGACCAGAAACCACGCACCGGCGGCAACTGGTTCGGCGCGAAATGGATCACATAGCGATTCGCACCGTTCAGCGCATGGCCGTCGCTGTCCTGACTGACGACCGCGCGCACTTCGTCGTCTTTAGTGCCGATGCCCGGCTGCGTGGCGCTCGCATACGCACGCATTGCGTAGTCGGCGCCGTAGTTGCCCACGCCGTCGCCGAACCAGTTCCAGCCGTTGCCGCTCAGCAGATTGGACGGCGGCGTGACGACGCGGTCGTGACCGTCGGCGAGGCCTGCGGCGATGGCTTCGGGCGCGTTCGGCAGCTTGACCGGATCGCCGGGGCTCACGCCGAGGTCCGTCAGAATCTTCAGCGCATGGGGATCGGCCGGCGTCGGCGGGTTGTCGGGCAACGCTTGCGCGAGGCGGTTGAAAAAACCGCTCGCATCGAGCGCGGCGACTTGCGCGGCCGGCGTACCGGAAGCGGCGGCCGCCGCTGCGGCTGCGGCGTCGCTACGCGGCGGCGCCACCGACGCCGAGCGCGCATCGCCCACGAACTCGGACAGCGGCGCGACGCGGATCGCGCGTTGCAGCTTGCGCACCGCGGTCACGTCGCGCGTGCCGTTCGACTGGATCCGCACGCTCAGCCACGCGTTGCGGGTGGGCAGATCGATGCGCTTGACGCCCTTCGGCAGCGTGCCTTGCCAGCCCGGCCCGACGAACGCAAGCGTCTGCGCCTTGACGCCGGCGGCACGCGTTGCGAACTGATCGCTCGTCGACCAGACCACGTTGGTCCACATGTCGAGCACGCGAGCGTCGACGTAGCGGCCGCGCGAGTCGGGCAGCGACACGATCACCGGTTCGCTGCCGACGTCGAGCCAGCCGGTCGAATCGAGTGTATCGAGACTCGGTTGCGGCGGATTGACCGCGCCGACCGGCGGCAGAGCCTGCGCGTGGCGCAGCGTATTGATCGGCGCCTGGCCCGGATCGGTGCCGACCGCGGCGTCGCGCGCGACGCCCATCAGCACCAGCGGATAGCCGAAAACGTACGAATCGGCGACTTCGTCCTTGATCCAGCCCGTGGTTTTTTGCGTCGCCGTTGGGGTCGACGCGCAGCCGGCCAGAAATGCGAGGCCTGCGAACGATGCGCAGGTCCAGTGAAGCGAAAACAATACTCGGCGATTTTTTATCATTCGTTCAGGTGACGGAACGTGCAGTCCAGGGAGAAACGTCGGTGCCCGGCGGTCGCCGCCGACGCCCGGCCTCCCCAGGCCCAGCGCCGACAGCCCGCGGGTCGCGATGCCGACAACATCGCGTTGTATCGCATCCTTGCTCACCAGGCAAGCGCAAAAAGTGAAGCAAAAATGCGCGATGCGCCGCCGCGCTCCGACTTGCGACAAAAGGAAGCGCCGCCGACTCCCCTGATAATCGCAAGGACATCCTTGACCTTCCTATCATGGGAGGGTTAATACTGGGTTCATCGCGCGGCCTGATGCCGCTATGGACCTTGCCTACCATGACCGAACTTGTTGCCACGCCGCCGCGCCCGTCTCATGCTCCCGTCGAGGTGCCCCGTCAAACCGAACTCGAAATCGGCGGGATGACCTGCGCGTCCTGCTCGGCGCGCGTGGAAAAGGCGCTGGCGAAAGTGCCGGGCGTCGCGCGCGCGTCACTGAATCTGGCGACCGAAACGGCCAGCGTCGATTTCGGCGACGCGCCGGCCGATCCACAAGCGCTGCTCGAAGCCGTCAAGAAAGCGGGCTATGAAGCGACGTTGCTCGCGCCGCCCGACGCATCCGACAGCGCCAGCGACACTGCCGACGCCAACGCCATCGCCGACGCGAAAAGCGCGCAAACCCGCCGCGAGTTCGTCGCCGTGCTTGTATCGGCCGCGCTCACCGTGCCGCTCGTGGTGCCGATGATCGCCGAGTGGTTCGGCGTCCACGCGATGCTTTCGCCGTGGCTGCAACTCGGTCTTGCCTCGGTGGTGCAGTTCGGGTTCGGCGCGCGTTTCTATCGCGCCGCCTACCGGGCGGTGCGGGCCGGCGCGGGCAACATGGATTTGCTGGTGGCGCTCGGCACGTCGGCGGCGTATGGGATCAGCGTCTATGAACTCGCCACCCATCCGGGCGACATGATGCATCTGTATTTCGAAGCATCGGCGGCGGTGATTACGCTGGTGCGCTTCGGCAAATGGCTGGAGGCGCGCGCCAAACGCCAGACCACCGATGCGATCCGCGCGCTCAACGCGCTGCGCCCCGAGCGCGCGCGGATTCGCGTCGGCAATGAAGAGCGCGACGTGCCGCTCGGCCAGGTGCGGGTCGGCACGGTCGTGATCGTGCGCCCTGGCGAACGCGTGCCCGTCGACGGCGCGGTGCTCGAAGGCCGCACGCATATCGACGAATCGCTGATCACCGGCGAAAGCATGCCCGTGCCGAAGCAGGCGGCCGATCCGGTGACCGCCGGCTCGATCAACGGCGAAGGCGCGATCGCCGTCACCACCACGGCGACCGGCGCGGAAACCACGTTGGCGCGAATCATCCGTCTCGTGGAAAGCGCGCAAGCCGAGAAAGCGCCGATCCAGCGGTTGGTCGACCGGGTCAGCGAAGTTTTTGTACCGACGATTCTGGCGCTCGCGGCGCTCACGCTGGTGGGCTGGCTGCTCGCCGGCGCGGGCGGCGAAACTGCGATCCTGAACGCGGTCGCCGTGCTGGTGATCGCCTGCCCGTGCGCGCTCGGCCTCGCGACGCCCACCGCGATCATGGCCGGCACGGGCGTCGCGGCACGGCACGGCGTGTTGATCAAGGACGCCGAGGCGTTGGAAACCGCGCATCGGGTGACGATCGTCGCGTTCGACAAGACCGGCACGCTGACTGTCGGACAACCGTCGGTGACGGCGTTCGAGCCGGTCGGCGGCCTCGGTCACGACGAGGCGTTGGCGCTGGCCGCGGCGGTTCAGCGGCAAAGCGACCATCCGCTCGCGCGGGCCGTGGTGAAGGCATACGAGGCGGCGGCCGCCGCCGCTTCGAGCACATCGACCGCTCCGGTCACGGCCACTGCCGCACGCGCGGTGCCGGGCCGCGGCGTCGAGGCCGACATCGGCGGGCGCACCATCGCGCTTGGCAGCACGCGCTGGCTCAACGAGCTCGGCATTGCACCGTCGCCGCAACTCGTCGAGCGCGCGCAGCAACTCGAAGCCGCCGGCAACACGGTCTCCTGGTTGATCGAGCGCGCGCCGCAAGCGCCCACCGCACTCGCGCTGATCGGTTTCGGCGACACCGTGAAACCGACCGCCCGCGCCACGATCGAACGGCTCGCGCAAATGGGCATCCGCAGCGTGCTCGTCACCGGCGACAACCACGGCAGCGCGGCCAGCGTCGCCAACGCGCTCGGCATCGACGAATTCCACGCCGAAGTGTTGCCCGACGACAAGGCCCGCGTGGTCCGCGACCTGAAAATCCGTAGCGCGGGGATTGTCGCGATGGCCGGCGACGGCATCAACGACGCGCCCGCGCTGGCCGCGGCCGACATCGGCATCGCGATGGCGACGGGCACCGACGTCGCGATGCACGCGGCCGTCATCACGCTGATGCGCGGCGACCCGGCGCTGGTGGCCGACGCGATCGACATCTCGCGCAAGACCTGGCGCAAGATCCAGCAGAACCTGTTCTGGGCGTTCGTCTACAACCTGATCGGCGTGCCGCTTGCCGCTTTCGGCTTGTTGAACCCGATGCTGGCCGGCGCGGCGATGGCGTTCTCCAGCGTGAGCGTGGTCACCAACGCGCTGCTGTTGCGGACCTGGCGCGGCTCGACTCGACGGTGAAAAGATGGTGAGCCGTCGGTGCCCCCGACCGTTGTAGACGCGACTTCATTACGAAATACTTTCGCAAAATTCTCAAGAAACAACGGCGATTGGCCGTAATCCTGACAGAGGTGTAAACCGTGCATTTGTGTGGTCTACACCCTCTCCTGTCTTTTCATTACCCCAATCGCCCATGCAATCTCTCTCTTTGCGCCGCGTCAGCGTCGGCGTCAAACTGGCCGTGCTGTCGTGCGTGCTGGTGGCGCTGATATTCGCCGCCTTCACGTGGACACTCACACGCACCGCCGGCAAACAGGTCAGCGAGCAGGTGCTCGGACGCATCGCCGACCGGGATCGCTCGATCGCCGCGATGATCGCGCTGTTCGACCAGGCGCTATCCGCCGAAGTCGACCGTTCGATGTCGCTATTCGCCGGCTTCCTGCCCGCCGGCTACTCGCTCGACGAAACGCAGAAGGTCGACGTCAACGGCACTGCCACGCCGACCATCAAGGCCGGCGACAAAGTCCTCAACATGGACTTTTCGATCCCCGACCAGTTTCTCGAACGCAGCGGCGCGGTGGCGACCGTGTTTGCGCGCAGCGGCGACGACTTCATCCGCGTGACGACTTCGCTGAAGAAACAGGACGGCTCGCGCGCGATCGGCACCCTGCTCGATCGCAAGTCGCCTGCCTATGCGCTGATCATGGCGAACAAGCCGTTTACGGGACTTGCCGCGCTGTTCGGCAAACGTTTGATCACGCAGTACCGGCCGATTACCGATGCCAACGGCCGCGTGATCGGCGCGCTGTTCGTCGGCGTGACGGTGGACAGCGAAATCCAGTCGGTCAAGGACGGCATCAGCAAGCTGAAGATCGGCGACAGCGGTTATTACTTCGTGGTGGACGCGTCGAAGGGCGCGGATCGCGGCAAGCTGATCGTGCATCCGGCTGCCGCCGGCCAGAGCGCCGACAATGCGAACGCACCGTATCAGCAGATGCTCGACATGAAGGAAGGCCAACTCGAATTCAGCTCGGCCGACGCGACGCTCGGCGAACGCGAGGCGCACGACAAGTTCGTCTCGTTCGTCACGGTGCCGCAATGGCAATGGCTGGTGGGCGGCATCGCGCCGCGCGACGAGGTCATGGCCGACGTCACCCGAACCCGCGATGCATTCCTGCTGCTCGGCTTCGTGCTGGTGGGCGCGTTCGGCGTGGTGTTTCTGATCGCTGCGCGCCGCCTCGTGACCCGTCCGCTCGACGAAGCCGCAAAAGCATCCGAGCGCTTTGCGTCGGGCGATCTGAGCGTGCGCGTCGCGAAGGACGGCGCTATCCGCGCCGACGAAATCGGCCGCCTGATGCAATCGATCGACGGTATCGGCGAAGGTCTCGCGCGCATCGTCTCGCAGGTCCGGCATGCCTCGACGGATATGTCGGAAGGCACCGCGAAGATCGCTGCCGGCAGCGGCAACATCGCCGCGCGGATCGCCACGCAGGCCAGCAGTCTCGAAGAAACGGCCGCGAGCATGGAGCAGATCACGTCCACCGTGCAGCAAAACGCCGACCACGCCGCGCAGGCCAACACGCTTGTCACGAACGCCGCGGATGCGGCGCTCGAAGGCGGCCGCGCGGTCGAACGCGTGGTGTCGACGATGGGCGAGATCAGCCGCTCGTCGCAAAAGATCGCCGAGATCACCAACGTGATCGAAGGCATCGCGTTTCAGACCAACATCCTCGCGCTGAACGCCGCCGTGGAAGCGGCGCGCGCCGGTGAACACGGCCGGGGCTTCGCGGTGGTGGCCTCGGAAGTGCGCGCGCTCGCGCAGCGCAGCGCGGCTGCGGTGAAAGAGATCGAAAGCCTGATCGCCAGTTCGACGGCGACCGTCGAAAGCGGCTTCCGGATCGCCGAAGAAGCGAGTTCGACGATGCAGGGCATCGTGCAACAGGTCGGCCAGGTGCGCGCGATCATGGCGGAGATCAGTGTGGCGTCGCGCGAGCAGTCGGGCGGCATCGAGCAGGTCAATCTCGCCGTCACGCAGATCGGCGAGGCGACTCAGCAGAACGCGACGATCGTCGGCGAGGCGGAACTCGCGGCCGCTGAATTGCGCGATCAGGCGGCGCGGCTCGCGGAAGTGGTCAGCGTGTTCAAGCTCGACAGCGGGCGCGATTGATTCCGGCTGGTGTTGTGCTTGAGTTTGTGGGTTGGTGGCGCGGCGGCAATGCCGCCGCCGCGCTCCTGATCAAAACTCGACGTCCAGTTCGTCGATCTCTTCCACTTCCTGCTGCGCGTCGGCGATCCATTCCAGCATCTCCGGCATCGCCATGATGCGCTGCCCGTAGTCGACGATCTCCGGATCGAGCTTTACGTCATACGTGACGAAACGCGTGACGACCGGCGCATACATCGCATCCGCCGCCGTGCGCTCGCCGAACAGGAACGGACCGCCGTACTGCTTCAGACACTCGCTCCAGATCGCGACGATACGATCGATGTCCGATTGCGCACGGGCCCACACCTTGAAGCCCGGAAAATGCGCCTTCAGGTTCATCGGCAATGCGGAGCGCAGCGAGCCGAAACCCGAATGCATCTCGCCGCAAATCGAACGACAATGCGCTCGCGCACGAGTGTCTTTCGGCAACAACGCCGCTTCCGGCTTCAACTCGTTGAGGTATTCGGCAATCGCCAATGTGTCCCAGATCTTGATGCCGTCGTGAAACAGACATGGCACCAGAATCGACGGGGACAGCAGCAGCAATTCGGCGCGCGCGGCGGGATCATCGATCGACACGACTTCCTCTTCGAAAGGCAGCCCGCTAAATTTCGTCAGCAGCCAGCCGCGCATCGACCACGACGAATAATTCTTGCTGCTGATGGTGAGCGTGGTATTCGCCATACGTTTCCCCTCCAGATCGCGCATCGGACGACGCCCGATGCGACGTGTGCACGTTGTCGTGCGTCCGCGCACCAAAGCGCGGCAATTTCGGCCCGCCGCCAGTAAGCGCGCAAATGCTATGCCAACGTGGCGGCAGTCGCGCGAGTGCGGCATTGCGATTGGCACATGACTTGCCTCTATTCGGGCTCCTTCCCTTTCTGCATTCGTGCGAAGGTTATGAACCTGTTCGCATATCCCGCCTATCAGGCTTTCGCCGACATGATGTTGCCGCTGCGGCACGGCGCGGCGCTGATGAACCATTCGCTCGACGCGTGGCCCGCATTCGGCGATTCGCCGCACGGCCGTTCCATGCGCGCCGCCTGCGAACTGCTGACGCTCGCGGGACTGACGCCGGTGAGGCCGCCGTTCGGCATCGATAGCGTGGTGGCGGAAGGCAAGCCGACACCGATCGTCGAGGAAGTCGTCGCGCGCACGCCGTTCGGTTCGCTACTGCATTTTCGCAAGGACTCCGCGCTGTCTCATCCGCAGCCGCGCGTGCTGGTGATTGCGCCGATGTCCGGCCATTTCGCAACGCTGCTACGCGGCACCGTGCGCACGATGCTGGCCGAGCACGATGTGTACATCACCGATTGGCACAACCCGCGTGACGTGCCGTTGAGTCAAGGCCGCTTCGGCTTCGACGAATACGTGAGACATGTGATCGATTTCACCGAGGCGATCGGGCCCGGCGCGCATCTGCTGGCCGTGTGCCAGCCGACGGTCGCCGCACTCGCCGCGGTGTCGTTGATGGCCGCCGACGACCATCCCGCGCAACCCGCCAGCATGACGCTGATGGCCGGCCCGCTCGATACGCGCATCAATCCGACGCGCGTCAACGAGCTCGCGAAAAGCAAGCCGCTGGAGTGGTTCGAGCAGAATCTGATCAGCGCGGTGCCGTTCGGTTTTGCCGGCGCGCATCGGCGCGTGTATCCGGGCTTCGTGCAACTGACCGCGTTCATGGCGATGAACCTCGGCCGCCATCTCGACTCGTTCGAAACGATGTATCACGAGCGCGCCAAGGGCGATCCGGTGAAGGCCGACACGATTCACACCTTCTACGAAGAATATTTCGCGACGATGGACCTGACGGCGGAGTTCTATCTCGAGACCGTCGATACGATTTTTCAGCGGCATGCGCTGCCGTTGCATGAGCTCGAAGTGGAAGGGCGGCTCATCGAGCCCGCGAAGATTCGGCGCACCGCGCTGCTGACCGTTGAAGGCGAGAAAGACGATATCTGCGCGGTAGGTCAGACGCTCGCGGCACAAGATATGTGCGAAAAGCTACGGCCGTATCTGAAGACGCATCATGTGCAGACCGGCGTGGGGCACTATGGCGTGTTCAATGGACATCGCTGGGAGCGGCACATTTATCCGCGGGTGCGGGCAGTGATTTACGACAACGAGCCGCGCGCGGTGCTGGTGAGTTCGAAGGCGCGCACGATTCGGCCGGTGGCGGCGGTGGCGACGGCGGATAGTCAGGTGGCCGCGCCTGCTGCTACGGCGGTGGTGGACGTCGAAGTGGGTGCTGCGGTGAACGGTGCGCAGAGGGACTCCGGGTCTACGATCAAGCCTATCAAGCCGCAACCAGCACAGACGCCTAGGCGGCGACCGCGAGCGACGCAATAGTCGTCCGGGCGTCGTCGCACGTGCTTTATGGGTTGCTCAAGCCACGACGCTTTTCCACGGCTTGACGGCCGGCACATCGCATGGACCTTCTACTTCGATCGATTTGAAATCCGCCGGAGACACGATTTCGATGTACTCCATATCTTCCGAGTAATCGAACAGATAATGGACGATGCCCGGCGCCTGATGCACGCAATCGCCGGCGGCGACGAGCGTTTCCTTGTCGCCATACATGAAGCGCGCCCACCCCTTCAACATGATCACAATGTGGAAATCGGCCTCATGACGGTGCCAGCCGGTGCCTTGCTCTGGTGCGTGATTCGCCTTGACGAGTTGCGCGAGCACCTTGCCGCCGGTGGCCTGCGCGATGCCCAGATCGCGGTACAGAAAGAAGTCGCGTAAGCCCTGATCCACGTAGGACGTGTCTTGCGGACGGACATGACTGAATTGCGTGGCGAATTCGGTGGGCATGATCGCGCTCCTATCGAGTGAGCTGGCGGTTGGAACGATATGTTGGCGTGTCGTTTGCAAGCATCAAGCGGGCCAGATTTTTGGGCTTTTGGCTGGCGGCGTGCGGGAACGCGATCAGTTCGATGACGCGCCGGATTGCGCGGCGCGTGCCGATTCAAACGTTTTCTTGAATGCTCAGGGTCAGGCGGTCGGGCGATACATCTCGAACATCTCGCCTATTTGCGCGTAGTCGGCGCGATAGCCCGCGCGCATGATCGGCTGCGCGGCGTGCGTGTCGAACAGACCGTCTTTCAGATACGCCTCGTTGATGTGAACGCCCACCACTTGCCCGAGCGATAGATAGTTGTCCATCGGTTCGCCATTCAGGTTGTGCAGACGGATCACTTGCAGCAGCTTGCATTCGAGCGCCGCCGGCGATTCGGCGACATGCGGCACGTCGACGTTGCGGCCTCGCGCGGGTGTGAGCCCGGCGAGTTCGAATTCGTCGACGTGCGGCGGGACCGGCGCCGATGAGCGGTTCATCTGCTCCGCGAGTGGCTTTGTCGCGAGGTTCCAGACGAATTCGCCTGTTGCTTCGATGTTGGAGACGCTGTCTTTGCGGCCTTCGCTCGAGAAGCCGATGATCGCCGGGAAAGTGGCGAACGCGCCGAAGAAGCTGTAGGGCGCGAGGTTTAGCGTGCCTTGTTTATCGCGCGAGGAGATCCAGCCGATCAGACGCGGGGCGACGATGGCTTTGAACGGGTCGTG
This sequence comes from Paraburkholderia xenovorans, assembly GCF_046030735.1. GTDB lineage: Bacteria > Pseudomonadota > Gammaproteobacteria > Burkholderiales > Burkholderiaceae > Paraburkholderia > Paraburkholderia xenovorans_A. Next base: position 124,301 of record NZ_JAQQBV010000005.1, on the reverse strand, counting down.
CGGGAGGCCGTGGCCGGTGGCGGGGTCGTAGAAGTAGTGGGGCATGGGTTTGCGGTGTGGGAAGCGAGGCTGTAGTTATACCGCAGAGTGCTTTTAACTGCTGGAAGGTGAATCGTGGCGCAGTCCCATCGTCTGCGATTACGTGGCCAAGCTTCCCTTCGATGCGTTCATGCGCGCGGGGCGTCCGGACTGGTCAGGATGCGCTCCGCCCAAAGGCGCCGTTTGAACCGAGATGAACTGGATCATCAGGCAGGCGATAAACCCCAGCAATTGGGTGTTTCGTTTCAAGGAGAAGAACGTGTTTTTTCCGGGAATGAAGAAGTTGACTGCGCCTATGCGCGGGACCATGCCTACCGCGTAAGTGGATTTTGACGACGGCCCGTTTAGGGCGGCCGGACTTCCGATTATGAATCGCGAGAATAACAATGCGCCGAATAGCGCTGCGCCGATGTGCAACTCGATCATCCAGACGGGTTGAGTTGGAACGGTTGATGAACTAGTGCCGGCGAGGTTGAGGTAGGCGGATAGCGCTGCACATCCTGCGGAGAAGAGTGCAGTGAATAATAAGGATTTTCGGATAGTCATTACTTGCTCCGTGCGCGGTCAGCGTCTTATTAGGGGAAACGTAAGCTTCTGCGGTTGTTCTTAGTATTCGGTAGTTCGGTCAGCGTCGTTCCACCGATCTGGACGGTTCCTGGTGCATTCGATGAGAACAAATTCGATCCCTGTTGCAATGCCGATGGACTGTTTGTGGCAACAAGACTATGAGCTCAGTCGAGGTCTGTTGATCAGATCAAGCAATCTCTCCAGTTCTAACCCGTACTCGTTCGGTTCAAAAGTCGGCAATATGCCTTCCATCATGAATTCAGCATTGATAAGCCCGCAAAGCGCATCAATTTCGGAAAGGGTCATTTCCCCGTTTTCCAAGCTATCAAACGCTGTTGCGCTCTTCCCTGCGTCTTTAACACGCAAGTGGCTTACGATTTCCTTTTGACGATCGGTTAGCGTCATTGTCATTTCCCGACTCCCGCTGCACTTGTACCCCATGTGGTAACCACATTGCCTTCTGGATTGACCACCACGGTTGCGTTCTGCCCGACGTATTTGAAAGTCGGACCATATTTACTCGGAACATACTGGATGGCCGTTGGATTCGCAAACGCATCATCAACCGCCGCTTGACTAACACCGATCCCACCGTCTCGGCCCGCAATTTGTTGGATGGCGTGGTCCGAATAACTTGAGATCGACGTTGGCGCGCTTGAGCGCCAGCCGCCTCCTCAGCCGAAAGCTGCATACCAAGCCTAGCACCACTTACTGAATTCGCGGTTCCTGCTGCCGTGTTTGTGGCAACACCAACACGTTGCTAAACCTAAATCAGATCACTCCCGCTCCGAGCGCTCTGCCATTGGTCTACCGATTGCTTTGCGGCGAAAAACCTTTGGAGCTGAACAGGGTCACGCTCGATAATTCCGACGTAATGCTGATAGTCACTAACCAACGCGTCGTAGCCGACAAGCGCTGCAATACCGAACGTCGCTAGCAACCCCTGGTAGTCACGAACCTGTCCCGTCAGACATATTTGCCATGCAGGAGTGGCCGAATCCGTAACCGTAAATAAATTGCTTGGCATCCAATAAGGACCTGCGCCTTCCGGACACACTAGAAAGTCGACCCGACTGAATAGGAACATCAGGCCGTAGACGATGTACTCGTCGCCGACTTTAAGGGGCGCAAATTCAGTGCGATCCGTTTCACCGCGACAGCGCGCGTTCTCCGGAAGACTTATACCGGTATTCGATTTACAAAGGGCGCGCATAGCTCTCACTTGAATTTGAAATCATCAACGGCACCGGAGTTGACATTCCGGACGTAGTGTATTTCGACACCATTCACGTTTTGCGACATTTTCACCCAACCGTCGGTGGCCGGCCACCGCGAGTCGCCCAGGGGGATGGGCAACTGTACTCCAGCCGCCGGGTTCGACATCGCCTGTTGAAGAGCCAGTTGCTCCTGCAGGTTGTTCGGGATAGCCCGTCCGGTTGAACCAAGACCGAGAGGCGCGTTGTTTGTGGCAACAAGTCAGGAGCGCGCGGCAATAACCTGCCCGCTACCCGTCGTAGCCATCGTGCGATGGGCCATTTCCATAGGTGTCGATTAGCCCCTTCCGCCAATCCGGCACCAACATATCAAACGGAAAGAGCGGAGAAGAACCTCCGTCGACCAATTCCTCGATTGGTTTAGCCCATAGCTGCGTAAGCGGGCCACGTGACCAATCAGCGTCGGAATTATCACGCAACGCGATCACCGCTACATCGTTACTCTTCTCGCAGTAAATGCACCATGAGCCCGCGTCTGAGGCGCAGGCATACCTATCCATCCTGTAAAGCCAGCCACTCTGCGGGCCACCTGCCTGCAGTGCATCGCGATATTGCTCAGTGGTCGTGGCTCGATCTACATAAATTGCTGCGAAGCCAGCTAACTCCGAGACAGGAGTTAAATCAAGGTTAGCAAGGCACGCTACCGTGCCACCCTCCAAGCGCATCAGCTCCGTCACCGCGCCGACAAAGTGCGCACCAAAGATACGATCAGATTCACAAAAAAAGAATTTTGCCCACGTTCCGGCGAACACCAGGCTCGGTAGTAACGTGTCAACGTTTACCGATCGCTTTACGTTTTCAAATGCCGCCAATCGGCCACTAGCACTCATTTTGCTCATGTCAACATTTCCCTGCTACTTCGGGTTAAGAGAGAACTTCGCCGACACACCGCCCGGTCCAAAGTACTGACCTCCAGCTTGGCCCGTTGTTGTGCGTGTATAGATGGTATACGTCGAAGTACCGTTGTTCAGGACGGTGAAGGAACCGTTCTTGTTGGTACCCTGGTTAGTAACGCTATACCCGTTCGAAATCAAATTTGACTCGAACTGGTCGGCGGTAACGTTTGTCTTTACGTTCAGATATTCGCTTCCCGCATTCGTAATAGACGTATCGTACGTCGACGACGGACTCCCAGCCGTATTGTTTGTGGCACCAGCGGCGAGCGCCGGAGTGCCCTTGCCCACCGTCACCGCTTCAGGATCACTGTTGCCCCCGCCTCCCTGTTGCGCCTGCTGCGGATCCGTCGAGGTCTGCGGCGCCGTCGGCGACACCGTGAACTTCTCCGCCTCTTTCTGCTGACCCGGCTTGTCCCAATGCTCGGCGGTATTGTTCAGCGCCTCATTCAGCGCAGTTGTTGCCGCACCCTGCGTATTCACACCTGCTAGCGCGGCGAGACCTCCACCTGCCAGCGTCGCGAATGCACTGAGTGCTGCGAGCTGGCCATTATCCAACGGCGCATGCGTCGGATCGATCACACCCAGCAGCAACGGCGACACAACCGCACTCGCGGCCCCACCAATGGCCCCCCCACCACACCCACTTCCACTCGCTGCACTGGCGATACAGCCCAATGCTGCATGTTCCAGCACGTTCTGAAGCGAAAGCGGAGCAGAAGTGTTACCGATTTCATAAGCCCCAACCGCAGCCACATCGCTAATGCCCACCGCTTGCAAGTGGTTGAGGAAGCTGCCTCCCTCAATCGCCGTCTCAACACCTGCATTAATCGTTGCGGTCGCGCCAAGGGCTATGAGTTGTCCCGGCAGATTGCTTGCGGCAACTGACCCTGCTTGCGCCACTTGACCCAGCGAGTTTCCAATATTGCTAATGCCCGCAAGTTGTCCCAACGTACTCACGTTCTGCGGAAGACTATTCAACCCCTGATCAAGATTGCCCAGCCCAAGCGACCCCGTCGTACTGTTGTAAGTGATGCCGTTGGTCAACCCTGCGGTAAGAGCCCCCACGGCACCGGCCTCAAGCAACGCTCCAAAATCCAGCCCGTTACCGGATGCAATCTGGCTGGCCGCGCTGCCCGCCATTCCCGAAAGTGCGCCCACAACGATGGACTGACCGAGCGTCATACTTGCCATTGTGGCGCCCATTGCGGCCGCCGCCGCCCCAGCCGTCACAATCGACGCTGCAATAGCAATGGCCGCCACCACGAAAGTCGGCAACCCACCGCCTTCCTTCACGAAGTCCGTATGCAGATTGTCGCTAAGCGAGGTCTGCGTGAAATTCGATCCCAGTTGCGTCTGCAACGCAGCCAGCATCTGTTGCGTGCCGGCCTGATCAACGGTGCCATCCGCATTGAGCTTCTGCAACGCGCCACCGATCTGATCCAACGTCTGCACGTTGAGATCCATATTCGCCGCGCTCATGAAGCCGCCCGGCTGAACCACTGTGCCCGTCTCTTCGACGTACCCGCCCTTAACCTTGCTCCAGATCTGACCGATATCGACCTGATTCGCCTGGTTCGTCAGTGAATCAGTATTGACCGTCAACGTGTCGGAAGCCGTAATGCTTCCGGTATTCAGAATGCTCCCGCCGCTTCCCTTGCCGAAGTTCAGCGTGACATCAGTGCCGGAGATATTCCCGCCGGCCGACATCGCGCTCGTATCGCTTGGCAGATAAACCTGCGGCATCAGCGCCGTGATGGTCGGACACGTAGCCGTGCCCGTCGCCGTGCAAGACGGGTCTGGCACAGTCTGCTCGACATACCAGAGCATCGGCTTGTCGAGTGCATTGATCTGCGTCTGCGTCAGCGCATCGCCGAGTTGCAGGTTGTTCGCCTTCGCGTAGTCGAGCGGGTTCTGGTACAGGTAGGCCTTCTCCTGCTCCGTCACCGATGTGTTGGTCTTGCTGTCGTACGTCAACCCGTCGATGAAGCTTGCCTTGCCCGTCTGCTGCAAGGCCGCCTGCTGCAGCAACAGGTCTTCTTCCTGCGGGTTGTAGTAAAACAGCGTCGAGCCTGGCTGGAGGTTGGCCGGCAGCGCCGTCAACAGATCCTGCGGACTCAGGTTGCCGATCGCGGACGCGCCAAGCGAACCGTCGACGTACGATGCCTTGCCTGCGACCGGCGTCGGAATCGTGCCGCCGACCGTACGCGACACATAGATACTCGTTGTTGTAATGCTCTTAACAACGGCAGAGACGATCTAGCCTTCATGGCTAGGCGACTTATGTCCTACATTTTTTGACGCGCTCCCTTCTCTTCCAGGACGACGCCGGGACAAGTGTAAAGATTAGTTATAATTCGCGCGGTTAGCCTGTTCGGTTGCTCGTCCCGAAAATTATTTGGTTTAGATTGTTCCTGCCGTTAGACAAAACGGCGCGGGTTTGACAGCTCGCTGAGGTAAGCCGCACTGCCCGCGAAAGTGGGTAGTGCTCCCACATGCACGCCCTTTTTCAATGGGTGGGCCGTGGCGAGGGGGCCGTAAGGCCCGCCGGTTATGGTTTACCTCCCGGTCTGTCAACCTCGTCACGTGCCCGCTCACCCCATCCGCGAGTGTCGGGCGATTCATGGATTGATTAGGAATCGCAACATGATCAAGACGAACAAGCCGACCATCCCCTCACAACGTCCACCCGTCGACGCGCTCCAATACGAGAAACTCGCACTGGCAACGTTCCACGCCTACGAACGGCATATCGATCAACTCGATAAGCTCGCCACACTGACAGCGTCTATCCGCAGAACTCCGATTCTCACCACCGACGAACGCACGCGCCAGCACAATCTGCTGGAACTGATGCTCGGCGTAATTGAACAGTACGCGCGCGATCTTGAATGCGATCGAGAGCTATATCAAGTGATCGCGCTTGATGCACGAGGGATTGCTCACAGTCGTATTACCTCAAAAATTGCGGCGAATCTGCTTGCAGAGGCAGCGGGCGAATTGGAGATGCCTAGGTCAGATGATGAGCTCGAAACGCCAGCGAGTCGAAAATCTGTGCGCAGAGATGCGAACACATTGGTGACCACACCAAAACATTGAAACGAGCAAGAGGAGGAGAGTGGTAGAGAGAGGCGCGAGAGATCGCGCCTCTTCCTCTGAACCCTCCCGGTTCTTTCCTGCGGACATGTCGCGCAGTTCGTATTTGCGTTGTGGCGCACCAACGTCCATCAGCGTCAGATAGGACGCTGCGAAACTCCATTCTTCGTCCGACACACCCGTCGGATACCCTTTGCGGTCTGCTCTTTTCATTCCGCCAGGATACCAGGTCTCTCATAAAGTCCCTAACACGCTCTAACTCCAGATCATGATTGGACTCCCGGGAACACGCAGTTGCATAGCTTCTGGCGACGTGTATGCATCATCAGTCAAGTCAATTTCGATGCGGACATTGGAATCGAATTCGAGGATCGCGTGCTCACTAGTTTCCGTGACATTCGTCACTCGTGACCCGATCAGTGCCTTTGCGCTGGGGCCGATGAGACCGGTCACCGTGTACCTGTTATAAAGATTCAGCGTAATCTCTTCTTCGAACAACAAACCTGCGTCCTGAGGCGTCAAATCCGCGTCCATGACAGCCCTACCAATGATCACTGAAAGTTTGGTTTCATCCATATCGCGCTCACTTGGTAATTGGGAAATGCGATTGAGAGTTCGGCAACGTTTTGCCGGTGTATGGGTCAACTCCTTGCGGCTTCGGCTGCACTGAATTCTCATATTTGATGTAGCCGTCTGGATAGCCAGGACTGCTCCCGCGCGCATCTGTCGGGTTCATGATACGCATTGTCGAGACTTGCCCGTTTGCGCCACCCTGGCCGCCCGTGAATGCTACACCCGTCTGGTTCCCAGAAGGATTGACTACAGGCGTGGGACCAGTTGCACCGTTGGGAACGGGATAAGCTGTTCCGCCGGGCGAAATAATGAAATTTGGCGAATTGTTTGTGGCAACAACTCCATGCCATGCTAAATAACTGAGCCCGTTTCCACGAAGCGTCTCTTCAAATCTGGTAGCGCAGTCCCAATCTTATCCAATTCGCCCATCCGCTTTGGGAATACCGTCTTGAAATCTTCACTCCGGTAACGATTCAAAAAATCAAAATCGCCTTGAAGGATATGTACGAGGCACATCATCACGCCCTTCTGCCTTTCCATTTCGTCATAAGGGATCTCGTTGCGAGTTGAATATTTCGCAGGGAGATTTCCCAACAAGCTTTCCTCATTGACTAATTTATAGTGCCCCTCAATAAACGAAATTCCGTCTCTCAGCATAGCGGCCAACACAGTGGGTGCATTCTTTAGATCTATCGACCGCGCATCAAGGTCTTCCAGCACACCTTCACTAAAGCGATTGGACTGACGAACAGTTGACATGTACTGCGCCTTATCGTCGCAAACGAGGCAGGACAACCTGAGCGGCTCTGGCGTAGCCGTCAGTAGATGAGCGATGACCTGAAAGCTAACGATCGCAGTCGGTATTGCCTCTCCAAGCAATTGTTTACTCAGCTTTGTCGCGCGCTTGTTATTCAAGGCAATGCTTGGCTGGAGGTGACCAAACCCACGATCAAAAGAAAGACCCGGATCGACAATGAGTTCCGTATGCTTCAATGAGCTATTTTTGAACTTACCGGCAGAGAACTCCCATCCATGAAATTCGACAGCAACATCTTTGCAAAGTCCAAATAATTCCGTTTTAAGTGTGCCCATAGCTAGTTAACCTTTCGAACAATAACGACGGGCGTAGGCGAAAGAGGTCCATTCATATTAGCTTTCGCCGCATTGGTTCCTTGCCCAGTACCGGAGGCCGTGCCCGATTGTACCGCCGGATATACCGTACTCTGATTCGATGTTGTGGTTGCTCCGCCAGTTTTGACTTCCAAGACTGCCTGTCCTTGTGCGTTTAGCTTAACTGAGGTCACCGGATTGCCATTCGCGTCGACCAGCATGTTTCCGTTGAGATCTTCGGCCACATAGCCGAGTGGCAATCGCACCGTCGAATTTGGCACCCCGTTAACTCCGAGATCCGCAACCGCACGCGTAGAACCATTAATAAGACTTACTTGCGGCTGAACGGTAACGCCAGGCTGGTCAGCTACGAAGTTTTGCACCTCGACCTCAGCTGCCTTACCTACAGCGTAATTTGTGGGAAGAGTGTTTGTGGCCGGGGTGGTAGTAAATCCAAACTCGGTCTCTACCCACTCAGCAGCCGAATTCCATGCACTGCTGACCTTGCTGCTTACAGCGCTGCCAAGCTCACTGGCAATATCTCCCAGCGCTGTATTATCGGCACTGTTACCACCGGTACCAATCCCGTTTCCACCACCACTCTCAAGTGGTATCAAATCTTTGCCATGCGCGAGATCTTCGGGGTTTGTCGAGTTGTTGAGAGACTCATTTGTAGCCGCGTTAGCACCACCTGCCGCGTTTTGTCCAAGTGCGCCGGCCGCCAATCCACCCAGCAACGTCGACGCCCCGACGATTGCGGTACGCTGTCCATCGGTCAGGTTAGCTAGTCCGCCCGCTTGATCAACCAAGTACGGTGCCACAATCGCACTAGCCGCCCCGCCAATGGCACCTCCAGCGCACCCCGTACCTTCCGCCGCCGACACTGCACAGCCTAGACCGGCGTGAGCCAGTACATACCCCGCCCCCCCTTCAGCGAACATGGATTGGTTGTTCATAGACGCAGCACCAATCGTAGCCGCACCTACCGCCGCAACATCGCTGAGGGCACTATGTCCCAGCGCGTTTCCAAAACTTCCGCCATAGATGGCCGTGTCAATGCCTGCCGTGATAACGCTTCGTTCGGCAATCAGCCCAACGGCACTACCGATATCGCTTGCTGTAACTGTGCCGCTCGCAATCTTGCCACCGAGCGTCTGAAGAGCCGCTGTCCCTCCCACGTTAGCTGCCGAAAACGCTCCCGCCGTCAGCGCGGCGACTGCACCGGCCTCTGCGATCTGAACGACATCAAGACCATTCCCGGAGAACGCCTGAGATGCAAACCCACCGACCATGCCCGCCAGCGCGCCCGAAAGAACCGGCCCTAGCGCAGCAAGTGTCGCCCCACCGGTCACGATCGACGCTGCAATTGCAATTGCGGCAACGACAAAAGTCGGAACTCCACCACCCTGCGCGATAAAGTCCGTGTGCAGGTTGTCCTGGAGCGTAGACCGGGCAAAGGCGCTGCCGAGTTGCTGCTGCAGGCTCGTCAGCAACTGCTGGGTGCCGCCCTGGTCAACGGTGCCGTCCGCATTAAGCTTCTGCAGCGCGCCCCCAATCTGGCTGAGCGTCTGTACGTTCAGATCCATGTTGGCCGCGCTCATGAAGCCGCCCGGCTGGACCTCGGTGCCGGTCGTCTTCGAGTAACCCTCGTCCTTGACGTAGCTCCAGATCTCACCGACGTTGACCTGGTTTGCCTGATTGGTCAGCGAGTCCGTATTGACGGTAAGCGTGCTGGAAGCAGCAATACTCCCGGTGTTCAGAATGCTGCCGCCGCTTCCCTTGTCGAAGTTCAGCGTAACGTCTGTGCCAGTGATGTTGCCGCCCGCCGACATCGCACTCGTGTTCTGCGGCAGATACACCTGCGGCATCAACGCGGTGACGGTCGGGCATGTGGCCGAGCCGGTCGCCGAACACGTCGGGTCTGGCACAGTCTGCTCGACGTACCAGAGCATCGGCTTGTCGAGTGCATTGATCTGCGTCTGCGTCAGCGCATCGCCGAGTTGCAGGTTGTTCGCCTTCGCGTAGTCGAGCGAGTTCTGGTACAGATAGGCCTTCTCCTGCTCCGTCACCGATGTGTTGGTCTTGCTGTCGTACGTCAACCCATCGATGAAGCTTGCCTTGCCCGTCTGCTGCAAGGCCGACTGCTGCAGCAACAGATCTTCTTCCTGCGGGTTGTAGTAGAACAGCGTCGAGCTCGGCTGGAGATTGGCCGGCAGCGCCGTCAACAGATCCTGCGGACTCAGATTGCCGATCGCGGACGCGCCAAGCGAGCCGTCGACATACGATGCCTTACCCGCGACCGGCGTCGGAATCGTGCCGCCGACCGCACGTGGCGTGGACAGGTTCAGCCCAGGCAGATCGACCGGACTCAGCGAAATCACTTGCGACGGTGCGTTCACACGCGGTGTATAGGTGTTGGCCGTCGTAATGCCATTGATCAGCTTCTGGCCCGTCAGCGAAACAGACGTACCGATCACATTGCCGACGTTCTGAATCTGACCGCCGGAAGTAATAGACAGGTTAGGTGCCTGGATCGTCGCAGCGATGTTACCGACGGGTTGCGGCGGATCGATCGTACCGCCCGCGCTCGTATAAGCGCTGCCATACAGCGCCGTACACTCCGCTGGCGATCCACACGCCCATACGTCATGGCGCTTGTCGCTGCTGAACAGGCCCGTTTCCTGAACCCAGTGCGAGTGCCAGTAGGCGTTGAGCGTCTGTGCTTCATTTACGACCGGACCGCTGACTGCAATCGTCGCGGTATTTCCCGCTGCGATAAGGCTACCAATGTTGGTCAGACTACCCGCGTTGATCTGCAGGTTGTTGCCCGCGCTGATGACCGACGAACTACCCGATTGCTGATCGACATAGCCTTCACAGTAGCTTTCCTTATAGCCGCCTGCAGTCATACAGCCCGAGTATTGCTCGCTCATGCCATAGTTCTGATGCACCGGCACGGGCGGTGGCAGGTTATTGGTGATAGCGCCCGAGACGTTCAACGTGATGTTATTGCCAGCGACGATATTGCCCGATGTGTTGTTCAGACTCGTCGCCGGGGTAGTCGAACTCGCGGTCGTGCCAACACCGCCGATCACGATGTCATGACCCGCAAGCAGATTGCCGAACGTGTTGTTGATCTGACCGGCCGCGATCACGAGATCGTTACCGGCGTATATCGTTGCGTCGCTCTGGTTATAGCCGAAAGTCGTCGTGGTCGGATTCGAGCCGCGGGTGTTCCCGCCCGTTCCGCAAGCAGAACTCGGCACACCTGCCGCACAACCCACCTGCGACGAAAAGTTCTGTTGATTACCGCCCTGATTGCTTAGCCTCGCGGCGCCTACGACAACGTTATTGCCGGCGTAGAGCAAGCCCCCGTTGACCAGATTGCCACCGTTGACTACCAGGTTATAGCCAGCGGCAATCATGCCCGTGGGAGTGGACGAAACGAGCGTGCCTGTAGACGTCGGCGCCGCCGACCCGGTAGCAATCTGGAAAGTGTCTGGTGGCAGGCCGCTGCCAATTCCGCAACCCTGCGAGTCACACTCATCGCTACCAGATTGGCCGCCAAGGGATATGCCGACCAGGCCCAACGCTGCAATCTGCGAGAGAAACGCGGAATATTGGCCCTGATCGACTACCTGCGTGGATTGGTACGCGAGCGTAGGTGCGATAGCACCGTTCGCCAGCGACTGAACATTTAGCGAAACATTGCCCTGCGCAGCAATCTGCCCCCCCCGATTCGACAAGGAACCTGCCGACAGCGTGATCGAATTTCCGGCAGAAATAACACCAGAGGTTCCGGCATGCTGCGTCTGGGCAGTCTGATAGACCGACGGTAGCGTGAACGTTCGGGAGGCCTGCGCAGTTGGATCGGGAGCCGCGCCTACGGTCCAGACGCCCTGATAGTCATTGAACGTAACGGTGCCCGAAGCGCCGTAGGGCTGGGACGCAACAAGTCCACAATTCGACTGGCAAAAACCAATCCCTCGCCCAATCGATGTTCCAGTCGCCGACCCCGTTGGGGATAGCAGATCGCCCAGCGTGGCACTTACGGTCACGCCCGCTACGCCTTCGAAGCCATTTTCTCCGCCGTACTTATACTGGTACGAGTAAGCTTCCGTGCCAACTGCTCCAGTCCAGAGCAACGATGGGTCGCTGATTGTAGACGTGGTCGTAACGGCGGGGCCCGGTGCAGTTTGATCGTTGACGACCGCCCCCGCGCTAATATTGACGTTATTCCCCGCAAATATCGACCCACCAGTATTAGTAAGCGTCCCTCCGATATTAAAGTTCGCGTCCCCCTTCGACTGCGTCGTCGCCCCCTGATTATCGTAATTCCCGCCCGTCACCGAAAGCGTGCTGCCAGCCTCCACTGTCCCGCGATTCGTCGTATTCCCATTGAGCGCGAGCGTACCGTCCGCATGCATCACCGCCCCGGCCGCATTGCTCAATGTCCCATTGAACGTGACGTCACTACCCGTAACCTGCCCAAAATTCGTGAACGTGCCATTAGTGGAAAGCGTCAGCCCCGCCGTCCCCGTCATCTTCCCGTAGTTAGCGATCCCATTGAGCCCCGTCAGCGTCACACCTTGCCCGCCGTAATTCCAGGTCCCGGTATTACTGATCGACCCTGCGGTAATAGACAACTGACCGCCTTGGGAAATCGTCCCCTGCGACGGATCGAACGCCATGTTCACCGCGCTCACACCCATGTTCCGTTGCGCGAGCAACTGCCCACCGGCGTTATAGAACGAACCATTCCCGCCATTGATCGTCAGCGAAACATCGCCGGTCACCTGCTCATCCGGCGTATTCGGATTCCCCGCAAAGATGATCCCGTTCTGGTTGTTCAGCGAGCCGGTGTTGATCGTGAGACCGTTCACCGCCATCAACGAACCGCCGGTGTTATTCAACCCACCCGCCACCGTCACATGGGTCGACGAACCATTCACCAGACCCGCATTCGTGAAGTTCGTCGCGTTGACCGTCGTGGTGGTAGTCGACGCAAGCGAAGCACCCGACGCATTGGTCAGATCCGGCGCGGACACATAAAGCGCGCCGCCCGACAGCACCTGGCTCGCGTTATAGAACCCGTTGCCCGAAGTCAGCGTAGCGGCCCCCACCGCATCCACTGCCGACCCGACCAGCGAAAGCTGATTCGTCGCCGTCGCCGTCAACGCGCCGCCAACAATCACCGCCCCCAGCGTCACGTTCGTGCCGCTGAACTGCATGTTCCCCGTCGACACCATCGACGCCTGGTTCGCATCGAGCGTCCCCTGCGCGGTCACGCTCACGTTCTTCGAGCCGCCTTGCGAGCCGCTCAACGTAACGTTGCCGCCACCCAGCGTGAACTGTCCTGCCACCGTGCTCGTGCCGCTCAAGGTGAGCGTCTGTCCGGCGTTCATCGTCGTGTCACCGTTCGACGACACACCGGCCACATTCACGTTGCCTTGCGTCCCCGTGACGTTCACCGTCCCCATCGACGACACCGCACCCGCCACCGTCGCGTTCTGCGCAGCCTGGATCGTCACGTTGCCGCCGGACTGCAGCGCACCGCCGAAGCTCACGCTGCCACCCGTAGAACGCGCGGTGGCATTGCCTACCGCAGTCGTCGCACCGAACGACATATCGCCCGCGGAGGTCGCGTTGAACAGGCCCGCGCCCTGAATCCCGCCGAGCGTAATACCGCCACCCGCACCGATCGCAATGTCCTTGCCGAACGTCAGCGAGCCGCCGCCTCCAATGGAACTGCCCGCATTGATAGTCGCAAAACCAAGACCGAGGAATGCACCATTCAACGCCGCATTGCCACCCGAGCTGATCGTCGTATCGCCATTGACCAGTTCACCGTTCAACGTCAGCGCGCTGCCCGACGTGGCCCTGAAACTTCCCTGACTCGTCACCGTGCTGCCGACGCTCAGATTGCCGCCAGTCGCAGTCAGCGTCACATCGGAATTTGCACCGACGGTGCCGCCCGTCGTGAGATTGCGGCCCGCGGCGACAGTGATCTTGTCAGTCGACGAAACATTCCCACTCACCGTCGCATCACGCGCGGCCGTCACGCTGAGCGCTGCGCCGGAAGCGAGCGCACCGCTCACGTTCACGTCGCCTGCGCCGTTATGTCCTTGCGCCTGCAACGCGATCGCGCCGCCGGCTTGCGCGGCCCCCATCGAAAGATCGTTACCCGCTGTCGCGTTCAACGCGCCATTAGTTGCGACGCCGCCGGTCACGCCGATACTGCCGCCCGCGTTCAACATAGCCTGCTGGCCGAACGCGACCGATGCCGCGTTGATCGAACCACCCGCCGTCAGCGTGCCCACGTTCTGCGCGCCGATGCCGCCGCCCAGCGTCATGTCGCCGCCCGACGTGAGCTGCGCGTTGCCGCCCACTGTCGTCGCGCCGGAAACGCTCAACGCTTGCCCCGCGTTTGCAGTCAGATTGCCTTGTGTCGTGAGATTCGCCGCGCTCGCATTACCGTTGGTCGCAGTGAGCGTCAGGTCGCCGGCCGAATTGACATCGGCGAGCGTGACATTACGAGCCGCCGAGATCGTCGTCGCGCTCCCCGTGTTGATCGTGCCGCCAACGCCGACATCCCGCGACGCCTGCAGCGCCAGCGTCCCGAATGCGGTCGCCGTGCCGCCGAGCGTCACATCACCGCCGCCCGCGTTGCCGTTCGCGATGACGGCGAGGTTGCCGGTCACCGCCTGCACGCTGCCGAGGCCCGCGTTGTTGCCGCCCGTCACAGCGACGCTCGCGCCTTGCAACGCGCCGGTGAGCGCAACATCATGCGACGCATTCAGCGTTGCGGCCTGAGCAAACGCAGCGGTGCCCGCGCCGTTGATATCGTGCGACGCCGTTAGCGCGCCGCCGAGCTGGCCGGCAAGCGCTCCGCTCAACTGGATATCGCGGCCCGCCTGGACGCTCACCTCTCTCGCCGCATTGATCCGGCCGCCGAGTTGCGTATCGAGCCCCGAGCTCAGATTCAATGCACCCGACGTGGTTGTGATGCCGGTCAACGCAATGCTGCCGGTCGTCGCTTTGGCGGTCAGATCGCCGGCCGTGGTTTGCACGGTGCCGCTCGCCGATACGTTACGTTGTGCCGCGAGCGTGAGTGCATCGCCGGTGGTCAGCGAACCGCTGACAAACACATCGCGCGCGCCGCTCAACGTGACGACGCCGGGCGCCGTCGCGGTGCCGGTGATCGCCGCGTCGCCGCCACCCGCGTTGCCGTTCGCGGTGAGCGTCAAGGTCGTGGCCGAAACGACGTCGTGCAGCGCGGCGCTGTTGCCGCCCACTGCATCGATAACGTTCGCCTGCACGCCACCAATCAGCGCGATATCGCGTTGCGCGGTGTAACTCGCCGCCTGCGTGAATGCCTGCGTGCCTGCGCCGCCGATATCGCGTCCTGCCGTCACGATACCGTTCGCCTGTCCGATCAGCAGACCGTTCAGCAGCGCATCGCGGCCCGCGCTCAACGTCGCGTCGCCGACCGCAGTGGTGCTCGCGCCCAGCGACAGATCGAGCCCCGTCGTCACGTTCAGCTTACCGCCGCTATTGATGCCGCCCGTCGCGTTCAGACTGCCTTGCTGCGCCGTGAGCGTCGCGTCGCCGACCGATTCGACCGCGCCCGCAACGTTGACGTCGTGTTGCGCATTGATCGCGACCGTGGTGCCGCTCGCAATCTTGCCGGCCGCGTTCACCGTCACGTCGTTCTGCGCCATCGCGGTCACTGCGCCCGCCGCGGCGACGGAGCCGTTCACCGTGACATTGCCCGGACCGTTCGTCGTGTGGGTGCCGTTCGCATTCAGCGCAATCGTGCTCGCCGATTCGACGTTATTCACGCCGATGTTGCCCGCGGCCGTCACCTGCACCGCCTGCCCCTGAATCAAACCGCCCTGCGCGACGTCGCACCCGGCATTCAGCGTGGCCGCCTGCGTGAAGGTCATCGTGCCCGCCCCGGCGATATCGCGGCCGGCCGTGACAACGCCTTGCCCTTGCCCGGCGAGCATCCCGCTCACGTTGACATCGCGCGCGGCATTCAGCGTCGTGTCGAGCGCAGCGGTGGTCGTGCCACCGAGATTGATGTCCGTGCCCGCCTGCACATTGAATGCGCCATTGCTGGCGATCGTGCCCGTCGAACTGACGCTACCGTTCTGCGCGGTCAACGCCGTATCGTTAGCCGACTGAATCGAGCCGCTGATGCCGATGTTCTGCCCGGCATTCAGCGTGACGCCCGCACCGCCTGTAACGACACCGGTGACGTTCAGATCCTGCGTGGCCGCCAGCGCGAGACTCGATGCCGCCTGCACATCGTGCAATGTGGCCGAACCGCCCGCGTGGGTCTGCACGGTGGCGCCGCGCAACGAACCGGTCAGGTTCGTGTCGCCGCCCGAACTGACATTCGCCGCGAGACCGAACGCGCTGGTCGCCGCGCCGGTGATCGCGCCGCCGGCGGTCAACGTGCCGTTGCCCTGCGCGACCGTCGAACCGTTCATCGTCAGGTTCTGACCGGCGTCGACCGTCAGGTCGCCGAGCGCGGAGGTGCCTTGCGTGCCGAGGTCGACGGATTGCGAGGCCTGGATCGACAGGTTGTTGCCGGACTGGATGTTGCCGGTACTCGTCAGCGAACCGGCCGCGTTCTTCAGCGTGACGTCGCCGTTCGACGCGACGCTGCCGGCAATCGACGTATTGCCGCCGCTCGCCACGCTCAATCCGTTCGCGCTCTGCAACGCGCCGCTGACCGATGCGTCACCGCTCGAAGTCAGTGTCGCGCTCGACAAGGAAGCCACCTGGCCGTTCACTGCCAGCGTGCCGCCGTTTGCCGCAACCGTCAGCGCCGAGTTCGCCTGCACGTTGTTCAGCGCGACCGAGCGGCCCGCCGTCAGCGAAACGTTCGCGCCTTGCAGCGCGCCCGTCACAGAAAGATCGTTCGCGGCGGTAACGTTCACATCCTTGACGAAGCCGCTGCTGCCGCCCGCGTTCACGTCATGCCCCGCGCTGAGCGTCGCCGCGCCCTGGCCCGCGAGCGTGCCGCCGATGCTCAGATCGTGCCCTGCCGTCAGCGTGGTGTCGCCGGTCACACTCGTCGCGCCGCTCAGCGCGACATCCTGCGCGCCGTTGACGACAAGCTTCGCCGCGCCGTTCACCGTGCCGCTCGAATTCACGCTGCCGTTCACTGCCGCGACCGCCAGATCGCCGACCGCCTGCACCGTACCCGTCGTAGCGACGCCGACATTGCGCTGCGCCGTCAGCGTCACTTGCGAGCCACCCGCCAGCGTGCCGTCGACGACGACATCGCGCGCTGCCTGCACGGTCGCTGCACCGACCGCTGCCGCGTTGCCGTTGAAGGTCACGTCGCCACCGCCGTTGACGCCATTGGCTGCTACGTTGAACGCGCCGCCCGCCTGCACGTCGGTGAGACTTGCGCTGTTGCCTGCCGTCACTTGCAGCCCATTGGCGAGCAGCTTGCCGGTGAACGCGACATCCTGACCCGTGGTCAGCGAGCCGTTCTGGCCGAAGGCCACCGAGCCGCTGCCGGTGAGATTGCCCTGCGCGTTGAACGCGCCGTCCTGCTGCACGATCACGACGCCGGGCACATCGAGGTTACGCCCTGCGCTCACCTGCGCGTCGCTGCCGACGAGCAACGAGCCCACGACCGAGATATCGCGTGCGGCATCGGCGGCCAGCGTCGTACCGCTGGCGAGCGATCCGCTCACCGCGATGTCCTGACCCGCCCCCAGTGCGACCGCATTTTGCGCGGTGACCTGTCCGTTCACGCTGATGTTCTGACCGGACGTCAGCGCGAGGTTGTTGCCGCTTCTGACGGTCCCGCTGCCCGTCACGCTGCCTTGCGTGGCCGTCAGCGAGAGATCGCCCGAGGTTTGCAACGCGCCGTTCACATTGACGTCACGGCCGCCCGTCGCGTGCAGCGTGCTGCCGCTGGTCTGCCCGTTCACGTTGACGTCGCGGGCGGCCTGCAAACTCGTCGCACCGCTTACCACGGAGGTGCCGTTCAGGTTGATGTCGCCGGCGCCGTCGTTACCTTGCGCGTTCACCGCGAGCACACCGCCGCTCTGCACGTCGCCGAGCGTGACATTTGCCCCGCCTGTCACCGCGGTATCGCCGTTCGATTGCGCGTTCGCCACGTTGACGTTACCGCCCGCCGTCACCGCGAGCTTGCCGCCGGTCAGGATCGTCCCGGTCGACGTGACATCGCCGTTCGCATCGATCGTGTAGTTGCCGACGCCCACGTGCGCGCCGGTCATCGTGAGATTGCCGCTTGCCTGCAGCGTGGCCTGCTGTTGCGCGGCCGAGCCGTTCACCGTCAGATCGCCGTTCGACGACAGCAGCAGATCGCCGGTATTGGCCGCCATCTGCGCATCGGTGCGCACGCCCATGCCGGCCGCCGTGCCGATCACCTGGATCTGGCCGGCGGTCATCGCGCCGAACGCGGTCGCATCGATTGCAAGGCCGTTGTTCGCGCGACCGTTCGCGTTGTTGATCCCGCTGGCCGTGTTGTCCGATCCGTTCGTGGAGGTCGTGTACGTAGTGCCGGTATCACCCACCGCCGACGGCAACACGAACTGCCGCCCGGCAATGACGTTGATTCGCGAACCGGCGTACAAAGGCGCGTTGATGCCGATCGTCTCGCCGATCAGGTCGATCGTGCCGACCGTGCCTTCGATGCCGGCGCCCGGCCCGTTCGCGCCCGCGTTACCTTCGATCTGGATGTGGCCGCCGGTCACGCTATAACCGATGGCCTGGGCGTTGTTGAAGTCGGTGACGGTACCCTTCAGATCGCTCAGAAATTGCGGCGTACCGGTCGACAGCGTGACGCCGATCGTATTCGTGAAGCCGGTGCCGTTCGTCGTGATGCCGTTCGGATTCGCGATGATGACGGTCGCCGGCGCGCCGAACACTTCGAGCGGACCGTTGAGCAGGCTCGCATACGCGGAACCTGTCGACGTCACCTGATTGACGATCACGCTCGCCGTGCGGCCCGCGAGATTCGGATTGGCCTGCAGATTGCCGCCCGTCAGCGACGTGCCCGCGATCAGGCTGTTGTTCAGGATCAGCCCGATCGGATCGACGTTGAAGGTGTTGTACTTGTTGAGCGAAATCCCCGCCGCGTTCGGCGCGGTAATGTTGACGACCGGCACGCCGCCGCCCGCACCGGTGGTTTGCGTGATCTTCGGTTGAAACGTAATCGGCGCAGTCGGATCGACGATCGGCGCGGCCTGCGCCGTTTGCATTGCAAAGCGGATCCGCAGCCCGCTCAGATCGACGATACGCTGCCATGCTTCGTTATCCAGACGACGGCTGCCGGCGCCCAGCACGCCGGCCGCGTCGCGGCTTTGTTCGAACGTGATCGAGAGCGGACCGGCGAACAGCGTCAACGCGACCAGCGCCGACACCGCGCGCTGCCAGATGCCGTACCCGCGAACCGCATGCGCGGACGTCGGCACCGACCAGCGCTCGCGCGCGGACTGCATGCCGCGCTGCTGGCGTTCGTCGGGCGTCTGACGGCTTTGCTCGAGTTGGCGTAAAGCGTTGCGCGTGGAAACTCTCATGGTCGTTCTCGTTCTTCGTCTTTTTTAATTAGCCGTGGTGCGGATCGACGGATCGGCATCACGGTCGCGACAGCGTTTCCCCGGCTGTCGCACTCCCCGCCTTGGACGGGGATTCGATGTTTCTGCTACACGATCAGGTCCCGGACACCGCGCTTCTTTTCGGCACGCTCGGCAACAGATCTTCTGCCCGTACTTTCGGGCGACCGGGCTCGAAGACCCATGCCTTCGGAAGTTCAGCAGGCGTCTGACTATTGCTGTGAGCAAACGCCCCGAGTTGTTCGATCACCTCAGCCGCATCCCAACCGAGCGTCTTTGCTGTCATCACCGCGTCGTCGTTGAACATGCGGATGTCCGACGAATCGGTGGGGTAGACGGCACCGCCGCCTCCGCCGCTGTAGATGATGATGGGCGGGGAAGAATGGACTTTCTGCATCAGCTTGTGATCGAAGCCTTTGCTTCCGACAAGATTGGCCGTCGGCGAAATTGCGCCCGACAAAGCAGGCGGGACAACCATGAAATACTTGAATCCATGCTGCTGGGTGAGCTCCGCACAGCGGTACAGAAAGTACTTGTGCACCGTGTCGCGAGACGTGTAGCCGTTCCCGTGAAATTCGACGTGCAACGTCTGATCGTCAATCTGCCGGTCCCGGTAGCCACCCGCTACACCGAAAGGCTTGTAATAGGTGGCGCAACCCACGAGCGTCACCATTGCAGTTACTGCAACACAGGCAGCAAGCGCCCGTTTGATGTCGAAATTCATTTCCCTGATTTCCCTTCTGCGTGTTGTTTTGCGTTTTGCTTTTTGCGTTTTCGTAAGCCATCTGCTGAAGTCGTCCCCGCAGAAAACCTGTCGAGACCTGCTTGCACTTCGCCGTTACTGCTGCTGGATCCGTGCGTTCTTCATCAGATCGACCACCACCTGCGCGGTCGCCTTCTCCAGCGCAACCTGTTCGAGTTGCTTGCGCAGCGCGTCCTTGATCTGGTCGTATTGCGGAATCTGCGTCGGACGTTTTTCGTCGACACGCAAAATCCAGTACGCGTCGCCGATCTGCACAGGCGTGCTCGACACACCGCCTTGCGGCAACTTGACGAGCGCCTCGGCAAGCGGTTGCGGCCAGTTCTGCGTATTGCCCGGCTGGATCGGCGTCCTGAACGAAATCCAGTTCAACGCGCCACCTTGCGCCGCGCCCGGACCCTGGCTGTACTGCTTCGCGAGTTGCGCGAAGTCGGTGCCTTTCTTCAATTGCGTGAGCACGGTCTGCGCGGTGTCGGCATCCTTCACGGCGATCGCGCTCGGCTTGTATTCGTTCTCGCCGAGCGTCGCGACGATAGCGTCGTATTTCGCCTTCACGTCGTCATCGGTGACGGGCGCAGGCTTGACCTGATCGCGCAGATAAGCAGCGGTCATCGCCGCGGTCTTCGCCTGCTCGACGGCCGCGACCACTTGCGGACGCGATTCGTAGTGCTGCTTTTCCGCGGCCTGGCGGAACAGCTCACGCGCGATCAGCTGATTCTTCACCGACGTCCGCAGTGCAGGCGTGTCCGGCGCGTTCGTCGCGCGCACGGCCTGGTCGAGCTGGTCCTGCGTGATCACCACGTTGTTGACACGCGCCACGCCGTTCGCCGGCAGCGGGCCGCCGGCAGCGTCCGTGGCCTTGTCCGCGGAAGGTTTCGCCGAAGGCTTGCTGGCTGCGTGCGCGGCACTCGTGAAGCCGGCCGCGAGTCCTGCTGTAACGAGCGCGGCAATCAGCGTGACGTTGCGAATCCCGGCGACGAATGCACGATGTTTCATATGAACCTCTTCAAAGTGACCAGTTGAGTGTGGCGAGCAGCACGGTGGCTTTCTTGCCGAGTGCGGCCGGCTGGAGCAAGGCCTGCCCGAGCAGCACCTCGCTGGTGACGGTTTGCGTGTTGTGACGCCATTGCGCGCGTGCGCCGACGCCGGTGCCCATCAGCGTCGGCCAGCCGCCTTGCGCGATCAGATGCGATTTGCCGCCGTCGAGAAACACATACGGTTCGAGATGCGCGTCGTGCCAGACCGGCACGTTCTGCCACGCGGCCTCGTTGCGCAGATAGAAACCGCTGTCGCCAGCAATACCGCCCTCGGTAAAGCCGCGCACCGAATCCATGCCGCCGAGGAAAATCTGCTCGTTGCCGAACATCGCAACGCGGCTCAACTGGCCGCGCAATGTGCCGCGATAGGTCCACTGCGTACCGGCGAGCGTGCCGAGCGCGACCTGCAACGTGGCGGTCGCATCGAGCCTGGTGAACTGGCTGTGCGCATCTTCTTTTTCGATATCGGGGCCGTCGTGACTCGCGGAGAGCCACGGCAAACCCTGCGACACACCGACGTCCCACGTCGCGGCCGCCGCCTGATCGTGCGCGACGAAACGGCGCAAGCCGTTCAGCGCGACACGCAGTACCGTGAGGTCCTGCGTTGCCAGGTCGATGCCGTTCAGCGTGCGCTCCGTGCGCATTTTGGTCAGCGTGACGTCGACGCTGGTGCGTCCTGCGCGCGAGCGGCTCAGCACGTCGTTCCAGCCGAGAATCTGGCTGAACGTGCGGCCCTGGAGCAGCGCGACGTCGCTGATCGTCTGCTGGTATTCGGACAGCGACGTCGTATAGCTGAAGGTCTGATAACCGTAGGGTGCCGCCGCGGAAAACACGACTGCATTGCTGTCCTGCGTGCCGACGTAGCTGAACGACAGCGACTCCTGCAACCCGATCAGGTTGTCCGCTTCGACACCGGCGCGATAGCGCAACGTGCCGGTTTGCGAGCTGCCGTAGTTATCGATGCCGAGGTCGTAGAAAACGCGGTCGCCGTAGTGGTTGGTGATCGCCACCACGGAGTCGCCCGGCGTCTCGCCCGGCATGATCTGGATCTCGGCCTGGTTGCGGCGCAACCGGTTGATCTGGTCCACACCCTGTTCGAGATCCGGCAGGCGCAGGATGTCGCCGCTGCTGTCGGCGAACGCCCATGCGGTGCCCGCGTCGGTCAGCAGGCCGCCGCCATGCGTCCTGTACCACGGTTCGTTCGGATCGCGCGGACGCAGCGGTTTGCCGTTCAGCGTAAAAACCGACACCTTGCCGTCGACGAGGTTGATTTTCAGCGTGCCCGAAGCAAGATTCTGCGCGCCGAGGTAAGCACGCGTCGTGATGTAGCCGCGCTCGATAAACGCCTCGGTCACGCGGCGCAGCAGCAGATTGATGCGATTGCGGCCGAGCTGTTTGCCGATGAACGGCGCGGCGATCCTGTCGAGCGCGTCCGCGCCGAGCACCTTGTCGCCGGTGAAATCGATGTGCTCGATCCTGAACAGCGGTTCGACGTCAGGCAGCGTTTCGACATCCGCGCCTTCGGGCAGATTGACGACCGGCGGCTGCTGTACGTCGATCTGCGCGGGCGCCTGCTGGATCTCGTCGCGCCGCTGACGGTCGCGCTGTTCCTGCAAGAGCCGTTGCGCCGGATCCTGTTCGGCACGCCAGGCGGCGTCTGCGCGAAGCCGCGCGCCGCCGCCGCGCCGGCGAGGATCGCCAGCGTGCAGCGTGCAAGACGGGGGACGCGGTGCTGCATCGCCCGCTTCATAGCCCGCTTCATAGCCCGAACCACGACACGAGACCGAGATGGTTGTGATTGCCGATCGTCACTGGCGCGTGATACGGCACGCGAATCGTGTTCACGCCTCCCGCGGCCTTGATGCCACCGGGCGCGCTGAACACGCCACCGTCGATATCCGCCTCGCCCGTCAGTTCGACCTGGCCGTTACCGCCGCTGAACAGGCCGCCGGTATCCGTTGCGAAAATCGCCGACCATGAATTGCCGAACCACGCTTTCAGGTCGTGCGTGCGATTGATCGCGGAGTAACCGAGCACCGCTTGCGCGAGTGTTTTCGGCGCATCGAGTTTGAGTTTGCCCTCCGCCAGCACGACGCCGCCCGTGTTGGTGATCTGCGTGCCGGCTTTCAGGCTGATGTCGTTGTTCGCCTGGATCACGCCGCCATAGGCCTGCACCGTGCTCGACGAACTCGAACTGCAGAAGAAGAAACACGTCTGCCGGTACGTCGCCTGTCCGGTGAAAACACCCTGCGTGACCAGTTGATCGCGCGCGGTGATCGATATCGATCCGCCAACGTTCGGGTGTGCCGGATCGACTTCCGCCTGAATCGTGCCGCCGATGTTGTGTACGTTCTGCGCCGAAATGGTCACATTGCCGACCCCGGCGGTGATGTATGAGAGCTTGGCCGGATCGGCAATCGCGCCATAGTCGACGGAAAACCCGTTGTCCCGATGCTCGACGAAGATCAGCCGCCAGATGCGGTCGGCATAGCTGACAGGCGCGCCGCCGTTGACTCCGCTCGAATGATCGACGAGGTTGTCGACGTCGCCGCCTGCAGCGATCGTGAGATTCTGGTTAGACAGAATGCGGGCGTTCTGGTTGGTCACCGAGCCGCCGGCCGTTATCGATACGTCGCCGTTCGCGCCGTAGATGACGCCGAGCTGGGTAGCAGGCGTCGACTGGTTCAGCACGTTGCCGGTTGCCTTCAGCGTGACCGCGCCCAGCGATGCCGTGTCGAGCGTGTTCTTCTGCTGACCTTGTATCAGCGAGCCGATGCTGGTGATGTCGCCCGTGCTGGTCAGGACCACGCCGCTGGTTGCCGAAGCGATCACCGATTGCGCCGCGGCGTCTTGCGCGAGCGCAATGCCCGCGCCGCTCAAATCGATGCCGGTATTGGCGAGCACGCTGCTGCCCGTCAGCGCGACACTGCCGCTCGCGGCCAGTGTCGCCGAACCGCCGTTCGACTTCACTGCGGTATCGGAGAACGCGATGCTGTCCTGCACCTGCAAGTCGAGATTGTTCTGCGCCGTCAGCGTCGTTCTGGAAAACTGCACCGACCCGTTCGACGACAGCGTGAAATCGCCGAGCGTGGCGTTCATCGGCCCGGCGCTGCGCACGCCGGGACCTTTGTCAGTGACGATCAGTTGCACGCGACCGCTCGACAAACTACCGGCGGCGGTAATGTCGATTGCGAACGATCTGGCGGTCGCCGTACTGGTGGATGGGTTCAGCGTAAGCCAGTCGTTGCTGTTGTCGTTCGGCGAAACGGTCGTATTCAGCGTGACATTGCTGCTGCCCGCCACGGTGCGCACGTAAGCGGTCGGCGACGTGAACCCGTTGGTGAGCGGCCCGTTGATCTGCACATTCTTCGCGATCAGATCAAGTCCGATCAGCGCGCTCGCCAATCCCTGCGGACCGACGATGATCGTGCCGGTGCTGGTGTCGAGCACGATATCCCGCTCCGGAATTCCGGCGACCGGTACCGTGTCCTTGAAACTGACAAGCCCGGTAGTCAACGTAAGCCGGCCTGTATTGACGAATGAGCCGCCATTGACAGTAATACCGTTCGGATTGGCCAGCACCACGTTCGCTCTTGAACCGGATACGTCGATCGCTCCACTGATAATGCTGGGATTGGTGCTCGTGACCTGATTGACAATCGTTCTGGCATTAATGCCGTTGTTATTCAGCGTAGCGCCGGCGCCATCCACACTGAAACTGTTGTAAGTGTTATTCGAAACACCTGCGACGGCCGGCGCAATATTGACGGTTTGGTGCCCATTAGCAGAAGTTGAAACAGCCGTTGCAGTGCCACCGTCGACGACAATACCAACCGCATTCGCGCACGAAGGCGTGGCGGCCAGCAAAGCCATGACCAGACTGGTCTGGCGGTAATACGCATGCACGGCTTCCTGGCCCGCGCAGCGTCCCCGTATGCTCGGTAACATTTTTATTTTCACGCAACTTGCGTTGCGGACTCGCTCGATCGGTTTGGTCTTTCGTGCGACTTTCTAACTAGCCGCATCTTTCGTATGACTAATAACGACGCAGATCGAGCGATCTTTAGGTTTAATTGCCGAACTTTTTATTACTGAATTATTACACTCAATATTTATAGAAAGTATTTTGAAATTTATCTTGATTCATATTATTCGATTCGCACGCCTCGATTTAAGCGTATTGCATATTGATGGGCGTGCGAATTATCTGTCGCACGCCGCCATTACCCCCGGCTGATTACCCGTTTCCGCCCGTCTTTCACGCGCGCCAGATGCGCGTCATCCCAGTCATAAAACCCCGCGCCGCTTCGCACACCCACTCGGCCCGCGTCGACTTGTGCACGCAGCAGGTCGAGCACGTCTTCGTCTTTGGCGAGCTCCGGCATCAGATGCGTCGAGATGTCGAGGAAGGTATCGAGGCCACCCATATCCGCGCCTTCCAGCGGCCCGACGATACCCCAACGTCGCCCGAGCGACGCCTTCATCACCCGATCGACCACGTCCGGCGTCGCCGCGCCCGAACGCACGATGTTCAACGCCTCGCGCAACACCGCGAACTGCAGCCGATTGCCGACGAATCCCGGAATCGCCTTCGCCAGCACCACCGGCTCCATGCCGATCGCGCTCATCAACGCGGCGGTCTGTTCGGTCACTTCCGGCGCGGTCGCCGTTCCCGGCACGACCTCGACGAGCGGGATCATGTGCGGCGGATTCCAGAAATGCGCGATCACGAACCGCTCTTTCGCGCGTAATGGCGCGGCCAGTTGATAGGGCAGAAAGCCGCTGGTGTTGCTGGCAAGAATCGCGTCGGCGGCAAGCAGCGTAGCCAGCGACGCATACAGACGATGCTTCAATTCGAGCACTTCGGGAATCGCCTCGATCACGAAGTGCGCCGACGCCATCACGTCGAGCTGCGCGTGCGTTTCGATACGCGCCAGCGCCGCGTGCTTCGCGGATTCGTCGATACGCCCGGCGTCGATCAGTTCGTCGAGCACCGCTTCGGCTTTCGGCGCAACACTCGCGAGACGCGCCGGGTCGACGTCGTGGACGATCGTCCGGTGTCCGTGCAACGCGCTCTGCGTCGCAATGCCGACGCCCATCAACCCCGTGCCCACTACACCAATCACTGCTTTGTCCACGCCGCGCTCCTGCTTTCTTCGATGAAAGCTTTCGAGCATAGCGCAGCGCGCCCATTTTCAGGCTCAGACGCGACAAAGCCGGTCTTCCGCGAGGAAGGACCGGCTTTGTGGACTTTTTATGGACTTCACGCCGCGTTGTGCTTCACGTCGCGTTGAGCGGGGTCGTCATGCGTGCGCCAAATCAATAACGCGGCGGCGGACGATGGTCGTCGCGGTGATGCGGATCGTAGTCGTGCGGATGATGACGCATCCAGTCGTCGTGAGCCCAATAGCGGTGGCCGTCGTAGTAACGATCGCCGTGCCAGCCGATGTTGATCGACACGCCCACCGGCATCATCTGCGGCTGCCCGTAAGCGGCCGGACCGTTACCGATGATCACCCGTTCCTGGGCGAAAGCGCTGCCCGCGGCCAGCAAGGCGCTACCGGCCAGCAGAGTTGCAAGAATCGAACGCGATGTCTTGTTAAAGGTTTTCATAGAGACCTCCCCAGAGTTTTGTTTAAGCCAGCGCCGGTTAGTCGAGTTGTCATCGAACCGCGATGGGTTCGAATTCGGAATCGGATCAGTGCCGTACGCTTGGGACCCACTTTAGCGGGCCAACCTTTGCGAATACGTGAGCACTTGTAAGCGCACATTTCAGGTAAAGAAAGGCGCGCGGGAGGTCCCTGTTTCCGTCAACGCCCCGTCCGGCGGGCTATGCGTGGTGAATCAGGTGGGTAGCGCGTAGGCATCCTGTCAGCCGCCGTTACATTCATTTCGATGGGGAAATATTCGGAAGCGGCAAAAAATAAGGGAAACGGCGCCCCAAAAACAAAAGCCACGGCACGCATTTGCGGGCTGTGGCTTCGATGACGCTTTTTGCGTACCCGAGGTACGCTCCACGACGCGCGATTTCTCGCGCTCGGGCTGGCTTGCTGGCTCTTAGTCGCTCAGCTTGACGCCGAACAACGTGCTTTGCGCGCGGCGCACACGTTGAGCTTCGCGGCTACGCGCTTCATACGAGTAGTCCGAATCCAGCGGCAGATGGGGCGACGCAAAGAGGTCGCTGACCTTTTGGAACAATGCAAAGATGACGTTCATGGCGACTCCCGGTTGGTTACTGCATTAGCTAGGGTTTTCCCTTAAGAAGAATAATAGGGTTTTCCCTAGGAAAAAGCTAGTGCAATGCAGCAATTTCTGGGGCATGGCGCGTTGTCACGGGGTTTCAGGCGTTGATGCGTCGCACCATGACAACGTCCCTATTTTTTGAGATAGGGCGGGTGAAAAGGGGCCTGAGTGAACGTGCTTGATTGGGGCTGGTCGGCGCGCGTGGGCGCGTGGGCGCGTGGGCGCGTGGGCGCGTGGGCGCGAAGGGCGAAGGGCGAAGGGGCGCGAAGGCGAAGGGGCGCGAAGGGCGAAGGGGCGCGAAGGCGAAGGGGCGCGAAGGGCGAAGGGGCGCGAAGGGCGAAGCGGGCGCGAAGGGCGAAGCGGGCGCGAAGGGCGAAGCGGGCGCGAAGGGCGAAGCGGGCGCGAAGGGCGAAGCGGGCGCGAAGGGCGAAGCGGGCGCGAAGGGCGAAGCGGGCCGCCGCAGCCGGCTGGCGCCGGCGCGGCGGTAACTGAAAGTCAATGCGCGTTGACTACTTTGGGCTTGTGCGCGTGCTGCGTCCGCACTAAACGCTTCGCGCGAGCCGGCGTGGCGGGTTGCGGGTTCTGCGGCGTCGCGGGTGCCGCTTGGGCCGTCGCATTGGCCGCGGCGGCAGCGTTGGCCATCGCGATGTGCGTGTCGAGCAAACTCGCCATCGCGGCCTGCTGGTTCTGCATCATCTCTTCGATTCGATGCTGCTGGGCCGTTGTTTCGCGCGTCAGGCGCATCAGCAGCAACGTCTGCGTAATGCCGATCGCGACCGTCACCAGCAGCGCGCCCACCACGATCGACAACATCCATTTCATGCGGCGCGAATGGTCGGTTGCCGCGTGACGCTGATCAGCGATCACACCGTACAACGCATCGACGGTGTCGGCAAACGCCGTGGCGCGCGCGCGGTCAAGTTCAGGGGTGATGCGCAGCGCCGCAGCGGCCGCTTCCGCGCGTTGGGCTTCGCGAAGCGACTGGGCAGTGGCAGCGGGTTTTAAACCCGCAGTGGGGTTTGTGCTCGCCGCAGGGTTTCCCACCGAGGCGTTTGCGGGCACGTCGCCCGAAGGTGACCTCGCCGCCGTGTTCGCGTCGCCTGAAGAGGACTTCTTGGCCGCAAATGCATCGCCAGGGTTCGCCGTATTCGCCGTATTCGCCGTATTCGCCGTATTCGCCGTATTCGCCGTATTCGCCGTATTCGCCGTATTCGCCGTATTCGCCGTGTTAGCCGTGTTAGCCGTGTTAGCCGTGTTAGCCGTGTTAGCCGTGTTAGCCGTGTTAGCCGTGTTAGCCGTGTTAGCCGTGTTAGCCGTGTTAGCCGTGTTAGCCGACAAAGATTTTGCAGCAGTCTCCGCCCCAAATGATGCTGCGCCGAATTCGGCAGACGCCGAATCGATTGCCGTCGCCGTCGGCTCAACCGTCGCGGCTTCGCGTGAAGCCGTCGTCGCCTTGACGAAGGTCGCGGCGACGCGCTGCGGCGGCTTCGGGCCAGCCGAAGCTAAAGCTGAAGCCGACGTCGAGACCGATGCCGCCGGATCCGTCGCCACAGCACCCGCCTCAGCCGCCTGACGCAGCGCCGTGATGCTGCGCGCGACAGTTGCCGCCGCCATCGCCGGCGTGAGCGGCGCCGCAGGGGTGCGGGTCGCCGCGTTGTCTGCGGCCGCTTTGTCTTCGACGGAGTTGCCTCCAGCGGCTTTCTCTCCAGAGCCCGAGGTCGCCTCAGCGGCGCCCGCTTCAGCCCTCGAATTCACCGCTGCGTCCTCAGCGGCACCCTCCTGCGCACGCGATTCCCCCGCCGCCTTCACGTCCACCGACGCCAAATCACCCCGCGGCGAATCCACTACCGCAGCCGTATCCACCTCGAAACCGCTAAGTTGCTGCGCATAAACCGGCGCCGCTTCATCTACCTTGCTCGCCCGCGACACACGGCGCGCGGCCGTCGGTGCCGTCGGCGCCCCGTCAGCATCGATCGCGCCGACGGCCGCCAGCACCACATCCGGCAATTCGAATCCATGCAACGTGCCCTGCCGCACGTCGATGTTCATCGCTTCGAGCGTGGCGCGGGTGGGATCGTCGGGGAACAGGTCGAGCGTACTGTCGTCGCGTGAAAGGTCGCTCAGTTGCGCGAGGCGTTGAGCCGAGCGCGCAGCGCGCGCCAGCTTGTTTTCTGTTTCGGTCGAGACGGTGGCCTGACGTCGCTTCTTCGAAGCGGCGCGCGAAGGCCGGGACTGCGTGGATGCTGCGGAATCTGCCATAGAGAAGAAAGCGGTCGTCGCCGGAAAGCGGGCGCCGAGCTCCGCTCGTCAATGCCGTTGGAATTTTTCGAGCCCGCATTGTCGCATGGCCGCCCGCCCCAGCCGAAGCCATTCGCCGACGATTTTCCTCTTTTCAGGACGACGCTTCGTCCTGCCGGAACTGCTTGACGCCAGGCAAGTGGCGCAAGCGCGAGCAGATCGCCTCATATTCAGTATTCGACACGCGATGCAGCGTAATCATGACTTCATCGCACTCGGGTGCGTCGTCGCTTTGCTGCATCACGAACTGCTTGACGCGCGGGCTCGCGGCGCCGAGTTCGTCATGCAGCGAGTGAAACGTCATCGCGCCGCGCTCGACGATCATCGTCAGTTGGCGCCGCTGCTTAACCGTGATGAAACGACGTTCGAGCGGCTTGATGCCGGCGAGAATGATCAGAATGATGATGGTCGCCGCGATCGACGCCGTATAAAGGCCGCCGCCGACCGCCAGACCGATCGCCGCGACCGACCAGAGGCTGGCCGCCGTCGTCAACCCGCGCACGATCTCGCCGCGCAGCAGAATCGAACCGGCGCCGAGAAAGCCGATGCCGGACACCACCTGGGCGGCCATCCGCGACGGATCGAGCACGACGTGTTCGCCGCTCAGCACCTCGGCGAAACCGTACGCCGAAACGATCATGATGAGTGCCGAGCCCACACAAACCAGCATGTGCGTGCGCAACCCCGCGGCCCACGAAAGCCGTTCGCGCTCGAAACCGATCACGCTGCCGAGCGCCGCAGCCAGCACCAGACGAGAAATGAGTTCGAGGTTCCCCAACATTGTTTTTCCTCCGTGTTGAAATTATCTGAAGCGAAGTCGCGGCATGCACCGGATGCCAGTGGCTCCCGTTTGCTTTATGCTTGCCCGCACCTTATCGCGCGGCCGCCGAACGACCGTGCCTGACTGACTGAATGACGCAGACCATGGACACCTTCGCTTCCACGATCCCGCTCGCCAATGCGTTGCGCGGCCACTTCACTCGCGTGGTGCTGCCGCTATGGCGCGGCCCCGGTTTCAATACGGCGCTCCAATTGCCGTACGAGGCAGTGAGTGCCAAAAACGCCCAGCCGCTGCCCGCCGAGCGCTACCGGGCGATGGCGTGCGCGCGGCAATTGTTCGTGTTCTCGCAGGCAGGCGACGCGGCTCACGCGCAGACGCTGTTCGACTCGCTGATGCACACCTTTCAGGACACGCGAGACGGCGGATGGTTCTACAGCGTGGACGCACAAGGTGCACCGCTCGACACGACCAAAGACTTGTACACCCACGCATTCGTCGTGTTCGCGTGCGCGGAATTCGGCCGACGCTCGGGAAATCGTGACGCGCTGGAAGTCTTGCATCGCACGTCGGCGTTGATCCAGTCGAACTTTGCCGCCGACGGCGATCTGTTCAACAGCGCGCTTAACGCCGACTTCAGCGCCGTGACGGCCACCCCGATCCAGAATCCGTTGATGCATCTGACCGAAGCGTGGCTCGCGGCCCGCGAGGCCACCCGCGATAACGCATTCGACGCCGCATTGCGTCACCTTGCCGACGCCATCGCAGAAAACTTTGTGCATGCGCCGACCGGTTGCATCGCCGAACTGCCGATCGGCGCCGACGATAACCGTCTCGAGCCGGGTCATCAGTTCGAGTGGTTCTGGCTGATCAGGCAGGCGCGCACGTTGTTCGACGCGTCAGGTCTCGAAGCGGCGCTGAACCGCGCGTTCGGCTTCGCGCAGCAGTATGGCGTGGATAAGGAGACGGGCGCCGTGTGCGCATCGCTCGATGAAAACGGCCGGATCAAGGACGCGACCCAACGGATCTGGGCCCAGACCGAATATCTGCGCGCGCTCGCAAGTCACGAGGACGCTGCCACGCTGGCCTTATTGCCGCGCCAGATCGAGCTTTTTCAACAACGCTTTTTGCGTCCGCAAGGCTGGTACGAATGCAAAACGCCGGCTGGCGAAGTCGCGCGCGCCGACATGCCGTCGACCACGCCCTACCATCTCGCAACCGCTTTTGATGCGTTGCCGCGTCGTTAAGCACGCTACAACCACACTTTCCGAGCGCAATCCGGCTAGATTTCAGCCGGACCGCGGTTGACTGGCGCCCAGCCACCACTCGCCACGCATAAGCCAACCATCCGGTCGGTCAATATTCTTCGCGTTGCCAAGGTCCCCAGTCAGCGTCCGCGGATTTAAATCGCGTGTAAGTTGCGCTGTGACCGGTAGGGGTTTCCGATACGTCGCCGAGCGGCTTCTGATCGGTGATATGAAGGGCGAAAGCCTGGTGATTTTCACTGTCGACCGTAATGCGACCGACAGGATCCAGGGCGCCTTCTTGAGGTGATTTAGACTCCAATACCGCGAGATACGGGGTCAAACGACTCCAGAACGACGTAAGTTCTTCTTGCAAATAATGTGTCAATGTTTTTCCTGGAAGAGTAATACAAACAGTTTACCCTACCGGATGGGACACCCCCTGGAAACGCCTGCGGACGCCCAAAAAGGCTGCAAAAAGGCGGAGTCGCGGGAATACCCGAATACTTGTTGATTGGCGTCCTTCATAAAGACGTGATACAACTCGTACTTCGCGCTCGATCTCGTGTTGAGAAATAGCGGTCGCGAATGCAACACACAACATTTACTGGATCAAAAATGGCAACAGGTACTGTGAAGTGGTTTAACGATGCAAAGGGCTTTGGCTTCATCACGCCGGACGACGGCGGCGAAGACCTGTTCGCGCACTTTTCGGAAGTTCAAGGCAGCGGCTTCAAGTCCCTGCAAGAAAACCAAAAAGTGACGTTCGAAGTTAAGCAAGGCCCGAAGGGCAAGCAAGCTGCGAACATCCAGCCGGCCTAAGTTTTCTTAGGTCCGCTCAGGCAACATCAGGCGCTTGCGTTTGATGCAAAATGGCCCGCTTCGGCGGGCCATTTTCTTTTGCCCGATACCTTCTTTTTGAGCGTATGTACGCTCAAATTGCGCTTACTTAAGAAATCGCGAAGTCTCTGTCACGACCATCGGCGTCGTCGAAATGTTGCGTACGCAACACAGATTCCGAAATTTCGAATACCGACAACGCCGCCCTCAATTGCTGCGTCCGTTGATGCAGCGAAGCCACCACTCGGCCATCAGCGCCGCCAGGATCACGAGGCTGACGGCACGGAACATCGCCAACCGCGCATCGATCGAGTCGATCGACGCGATACCAAACAGATCCTCCCGTCGTCACGAGTCCGCGTGAACACCTACATTCTAGGTTTACGGCATGCGGAACCCTCTCCTTAAGGCCGATCTCATCAAAGATCGCCTTACGTCCCCTTTTCATCGGACAACTCCGCGATTCCAATCATTTCCCACAACAATGCGCGGCAGTTATTTTCGAAGAACCTTGACGCAATGCGCCACCGCTTCCTAGAGTGGGTAAGGACTGCACAACGCACGCCAGTGCAGATGTCACCCCGGGCCACGCCCGAAGGATTCACGATGACCGACCTTCTCGACCGGGCGCGCGGCGCATTGCACGCCCAGCCGTTCAGCATGCTGCTAGGCGCCGAGTTGATGCACACGGGCACCAGCGAACTGACGCTCTGCCTGCCGATCCGTGACGAACTTCGACAGCAGCATGGTTTCGTGCATGGCGGCGTGATCAGCTATCTCGCCGACAACGCACTGACGTTCGCCGGCGCGCTGTCGCTGGGGCCGAAGGTCGTCACGGGCGAATACAAGATCAACTACCTGCGGCCAGTGGTGAACGGCACGCTGATCGCGCGCGCGAAGGTCGTCTACGCGGGTCGGCATCAAGCGACCTGCCAGTGCAGCGTCTACGTGATGGATGGTGACCGCGAAAAACTCGTCGCGGTCGCGCAAGGCACGATCAATCGTATCGGCGAGACCGGCGAGCACGAACCGGCGGGGTGAGCCGGGCTTCCTGGCAAGACGCCCACCTCCGCATCACGGCTCGCTCGTCTGGTTGCTCACATTTCGTCATTTAGCTAATATTCGAAACGTTGACCACCTTTTGAAGCACCCCTCATGACGGACGACCTCACCCGCATCAACGCGCTCGCCAATGCGAGCCGCCTCGCCGTCATGCGCTGGCTCAAGGAGCCGACGCAACATTTCCCGTATCAGGACCACGCCGATATCGAAATCGTCGGCGTGTGCTGCACGTTCATCACCGAGAAGCTCGGCATCGCGCCCGCCACCACCACGCGCCATATGCGAATCCTCGCCGACGCGGGCCTCGTGCGCGCGCAACGGATCGGCAAATTCACCTACTACAAACGGATCGACGCCGAATTGCAAAAGCTCGGCCACGCCCTCGCCAACCTCTGATCTCGCAAACAAACTCACAGCCTCCAGCCTCCAGCCACCAGGAACCGATATGGACGAACTCGCTCTAGCCGCTGACGCGGACCGTCGCGCCCACACCTATCTCGCCGGCGTCGGCACACGCCGGGTGTTTCCGGACGCCGCCGCGCTCGCGCAACTGGCCGCCTTCGACGAAACACTGCCGCAACACGGCCACCCGCCGCAAGACGTGCTGCGTCTGCTCGACGAAAACGGCTCGCCGGGCACGGTGGCGTCGAACGGTCCGCGCTACTACGGCTTCGTGATCGGCGCGGTGTTGCCGGCGGCTGCGGCGGCGGAGCGTCTGATGGGCGCATGGGACCAATGCGCGTCGACCTTCGACAATTCGCCGGTCGCCGCCACGATCGAAAAAATCGCGACGCGCTGGGTGCTCGACGCGCTCGATCTGCCGCGCGAATCCGCGATCGGCTTCGGCACCAGTGCGACGGCGTGCACGCTGGTTTGCATCGCGGCGGCGCGGCGCGCGCTGCTGGACCGCCAGGGCTGGGATTTCGACAACGACGGCCTGTTCGGCGCGCCGACCGTGCGCGTCGTGATTTCGGAAACCGCGCACATCACGGTGAAGAAAGCGTTGCGCGTACTCGGCTTCGGGATGAAGCACGTGATCCTTGCACCGGTCGATACGCATGGCCGGGTCGATCCGGCGCAACTGCCGCCACTCGACGACATGACGATCCTCTGCCTGCAAGCGGGCGAAGTGAACACCGGCGAGTTCGATCCATTCGCCGCACTGATCCCGCAGGCCAAGGCGGCGCGCGCATGGGTCCACGTAGACGGCGCGTTCGGCCTGTGGGCGCGGGCGTCGTCGAAACGGGCGCTGACAGACGGCATCGACGGCGCCGATAGCTGGACGACCGACGGCCACAAATGGCTCAACACACCCTACGACGGCGCGATGGCAATCTGCCGCGACGCGCAGGCGATCTCCGCGGCGATGAACAGCGACGCGGTCTATCTGAACGGCGCACACGATTCGCAGAAGAATCTGAATCTCGAGTTCTCACGTCGTCCGCGCGGCATTCCGATCTGGGCAGCGTTGCGCTCGTTGGGGCGCAGCGGCGTGAAGGACATGGTCGACCGGCATTGCGCGCAGGCGTCGCGCATCGCCGACGGTTTGCGTGCCGCGGGTTTCGACGTGCTGAACCGCGTCGTGTTGAATCAGGTACTGGTGCGTGCCGCCACCGACGAGCAAACCATCGCCATTCGGGACGCAGCGCAGGCGTCGGGCGAAACGTGGTTCGGCGGCACGGTGTGGCAGGGCCGGCCCGCGTTCCGGATCAGCGTGTCGTCGTGGCGCACGGAAGACCGACACGTCGATCAACTCGTCGCGTTGCTCACGCGTCTGCTGGCGAAACAGCGCGGCTGAATAGCCACAGCACACGCTCATGAAAAAAGCCGTTTCTGCATGAAGGCAGAAACGGCTTTTCAACCATCGACGACTACGCCGGCAACTTACTCCGCCGCGTACGTCTTTTGCGTCTGTTCGCCCAGACCTTCGATACCCAGACGAATCGTCTGGCCAGGCTTCAGGTACACCGGATTCGGCTTCACGCCCATGCCGACGCCCGGCGGCGTGCCGGTCGAGATCACGTCGCCCGGTTGCAGGCTCATGCACTGCGACACATACGACACCAGTTTCGCGACGCCGAACACCATCGTCTTCGTGCTGCCGTTCTGATAGCGGTGGCCGTCTACCTCGAGCCACAGGTTCAGGTTCTGCGGATCGGCGACTTCATCGCGCGTGACGACCCACGGACCGATCGGGCCGAAGGTGTCGAAGCCCTTGCCCTTGTCCCACGTGCCGCCGCGTTCGATCTGCCATTCGCGTTCGGACACGTCGTTGATCACGCAGTAACCGGCGACGTAATCGAGCGCGTTGGCTTCGTCGACATATTTCGCCGGCTTGCCGATCACCACGCCGAGTTCGACTTCCCAGTCGGTCTTCTTCGAGCCGCGCGGGATTTCGACGTCGTCGTTCGGACCGACGATCGCGCTCGTCCACTTGTTGAAAATCACCGGCTCGGAGGGCACCGGCAGATTCGATTCCGCGGCGTGGTCAGCGTAATTCAAGCCGATGCAGATGAACTTGCCGATCTTCGCGACGCACGGCCCGATGCGCGGGTTGCCTTCCACTACCGGCAGCGAAGCCGGATCGACTGCGCGCAATTTGGCGAGGCTCTCGTCGCTCAGCACGGCGCCGTCGATATCGGGCACGATCTTCGACAGATCGCGGATCTTGCCTTGCGCGTCGAGCAGGCCCGGTTTTTCCTGGCCTTTCGGCCCATAACGAAGCAGTTTCATCGTTGCACTTCCCTTTACTTTCAGTGAAATTCGATTCGGGTTTCAGCGAGGTTCAGTGTGCGTCAGTTCGACCAGCCGCCGTCGATCACGTGCGCATGACCTGTGGTGAACGACGATTCGTCAGACGCCAGATACAGCGCGAGCGCGGCGATTTCTTCCGGCTTGCCGATGCGGCCCATCGGTTGACGCGCGACGAAAGCCGCTTGCACGGCGTCGAGCGACGCGCCTTGCGCCGCAGCCTGGTCGACGATCCGTTGTTCGAGCGACGGCGAATGCACCGTGCCCGGGCAGATCGCGTTACAGCGTACACCACGTGTGATGAAGTCTGCAGCCACCGATTTGGTCAATCCGATCACCGCGGCTTTCGAAGCGCTATACGCGAAGCGATTCGGCACGCCTTTCACGCTCGAGGCCGCCGAAGACATATTGATGATCGAGCCGCCGCCCTTCTCCAGCATGCAGGGCAGGAACGCGCGGATCATCCGGTACATCGCCTTCGCATTCAGATTGAAAGCAAAGTCCCAGTCCTCTTCGCTGCATTCGAGAATGTTGCCCGCATGCACGAAGCCCGCGCAGTTGAACAGCACGTCGATCGTGCCGAGTTCGGCGGCCAGCGCGTTGATCGCCGCGCCGTCGAGCACGTCGAGCTTGCGCGCCTCGACCGGCTTGCCGGCGAGTCCGTCGATGCGGATATCCGTGGCGATCACGCGTGCGCCTTCGCGCGCGAACAGCTCCGCGGTGGCGAGGCCGATGCCTTGTCCTGCTGCGGTAATCAGGGCCGTTTTGCCAGCCAGTCTTTGTGTCATCTCCGACTCCAGTTGATTAGGCGTGTTGCTATTTATACGACGTGTCTCGATCAGTTCAAAGCCGGTAAAACGCGGCGGCATTGCCGCCGAAAACCGCTTCGCGCTCGGCGTCGCTCAACGACGCGAGCAATGTGTTCGCCACCGCGTGCCATTGCAGATAATCGCCATTCAGCTCGAGCACGGGCCAGTCGCTGCCCCACATCAAACGCGCGGGACCGAACGACTTCAACAGATGATCGACGTAGGGTTGCAGCGTTTCCGCGGTCCAGCCCAGCGAGGCCTCGGTGACGAGTCCCGACAGCTTGCAGACCACCTGCGGCAAGCTCGCCAGCCGCGTAATCGCCGCAGCCCACGTGTGCCAGCCCGCCTGACCGTAACGGATCGGCGGCTTCGCGCCATGATCCACGACCACGCGCAGCGCCGGAAAACGCGCCGCAAACGCTTCGAACGGTTCGACGTGACGCGCGTAGATCAACGCGTCGAACGCGAGATCGTGCGCGATCAGCGCTTCGATCGCGGGCGTGAGATCGGGGTTCGCGATCCAGGTGTCGTCGGGAAGATCTTGCAGCATCGGCCGCACGCCCTTGAACTTCGGCTCGCGCGCCAACGCATCGATCAACGCCGGCGCGGTGGGCAACAGCAACGGCACCCAACCCACCACACCTGCGATAGAAGGTTCGTTGCGCGCGATATCCAGCAGGTAGCGTGTTTCGTCGATGGTCGGCGCAGCCTGCACCACCACGGTTCGCTCGACACCCGCGCTTTCGCGCAAAGGCTTGAGATCCGCAGGGCCGAACGGCCGGTACAACAGCTTCAGCTCCGGCGTGAGCCACTCGTAGTCGCCGCGAGCGGGGTCCCAGTAATGCTGGTGGGCATCGATATGCATCGTCAAAATCAGTCCTCGGGCGCGGGGGCGCGCGAATCGAGCAAGCCTTGGTCGCGCAACGCGGACCACAACGCCGCGGGGATCGGCTGCTCGAACGACGCCACGTTCTCGCGCAATTCGTCGACACTGCGCGCGCCGGTCAACACAGTGGCCACCGCCGGATGCGCATACGGAAACTGCAAGGCGGCGGCGGCAAGCGGCACACCGTGGTCGCGGCACACCGCCTGGAGCCGCGCGACGCGCTCGATCACTTCGCGCGGCGCGGCGCCGTAATTGAATTTCAGATCGCCTTCGACACCCCGCGCCAGGATGCCCGAATTGAACGCGCCGCCTAACAGGATGCTGACGCCGCGCTTTTGACATGCGGGAAGCAGGTCGCCGAGTGCAGTCTGTTCGAGGAGCGTATAACGGCCCGCGAGCAAAGCGCAATCGATATCGAACTCGGCCATCGCGTCGAGTATTACGGCGCCTTCGTTGACACCGAGGCCGACCGCCCTGATCGCGCCGGACGAGCGCAATGTGTCGAGCGCGCGAAAGCCGCCGCCTTCGGTCAATTGCCGCCAGTAATGAGGATGTTTGTCGCCGTGCGTGACACGGCCGATGTCGTGCACCAGCAGAATGTCGATCTCGACGATACCCAACCGCTGCTGGCTATCTTCGAACGAACGCAGAATGCCGTCGTGCGTGTAGTCGTAGACGGCTTCGAACGGCAGCGGATTTTGCCAGCCGTCACGCGGATCGTAAGGCGTGGTGCGCGGCACGAAGCGGCGGCCCACTTTGGTGGACAGCACGTAGTCGCCACGCGGATAGCGGCGCAATGCGTCGCCCAGACGATGCTCGGCCTTGGTGTTGCCGTAATGCGGCGCCGTATCGAAGTAACGCACGCCCGCGTTCCATGCAGCCGCGACGGTCGCGTGCGCTTCCTCGTCGGAGAGGTCGCGATAGAGGCCGCCGAGCGGCGCCGTACCGAGCCCTAATCCTGTCACCTGCAATGTGCGGCGGCCGATGTCGCGCCGCTGTCCGATCTTCGAACCGATCGTTGCCGTCATTGACCGCGTCTCCAATGTCGACCGGAGTTCGCGCGTTGACGCGTTACTCGGGTCCCATCCAATATCGTTGAGTTTTTAACACGCGCGAACAATGTTTGCCCGCTCGCCGGCAGGCGGCGCCTCGCAGCGCTTGGCACTCAGTGCGACGCGATCGCGACCACCCGATGCGCGGGCGCCGCGTTCGACGGCAGGCACGCCGGCCCGACCGGCTCGAAAGTCTTATACGTCAGAATGAATTCCTGATGACCGAGCGTCTCCGACTTCGACGCCGCGCCGCGCGACACCGCCACGGTTTGATCGAACACTTCGCGGCCGACTTCGTCGAGCGTGCCGCGGCCTTCGAGAATGCGGCCCGCGTCGACATCCATGTCGCCCGCCAGATTGCGGTATGTAGCCGGATTCGCGCACACCTTGATCACCGGTGAAATCGCCGACCCGACCACCGAACCGCGGCCGGTCGTGAACAGAATCACATGCGCGCCGCACGCGATCAGCTCGCCGATTTCCGCGTTGTCGCTGATGTTCGGAAAACCGAAACGCGGTTCGCCGTCCGGCACCACGTCGAGCAGATACAGGCCGCCGGTCGGCGGCACATCGCCCGGCTTGACGATGCCGACAATCGGCGACGCACCGCTCTTCGCATACGCGCCGAGCGATTTTTCTTCCTGCGTGGTGAGGCCGCCGTCCGCATTGCCGACCGCGAAACTGCCGTGGCCGAGAATCGAGTAATAGCGCGCCGCCTTCGCCACACACGCAACGATCTCGTCACCGAGTTCCGGCCGCGCGGCGCGCGTCTTCATGTGGAATTCGCAGCCCACCAGTTCGCCGGTTTCTTCGAAGATGCACGTTGCACCGGCATCGATCAGATGATCGAACGCGCGACCCACCGCCGGATTCGCGGTGATGCCGCTGGTGCCGTCCGAGCCGCCGCAAATCGTGCCGATCACGAGCTCGCTCAAGGCCATCGGTACTTTCTGTTGCGCGGCGAGCTGCTTGCGCGCGTCGCGAATCCAGTCGACGCCATA
Source organism: Paraburkholderia xenovorans (assembly GCF_046030735.1). Taxonomy (GTDB): domain Bacteria; phylum Pseudomonadota; class Gammaproteobacteria; order Burkholderiales; family Burkholderiaceae; genus Paraburkholderia; species Paraburkholderia xenovorans_A. The sequence continues at coordinate 84,382 of NZ_JAQQBV010000005.1, read as the reverse complement.
TTGAATCGTGCTGCGCGTGCCGCCCTTTTCCTGGATCGTCAACACTTCGACGGGACGGCCGCTCGCGCGCACCACGTCCACCAGATAATGCTTGTTCATGCTCTCGCAGCCGAGCGAAACGAACAGCACCGCGCCGACGTTCGGATGCGTAGTGAGGCGCTCGAGCATCTTCTCCGCGTAGCCGTTCGGATAGCAGCCCGGAAATCCGATCAGATGCACCGGCGGCTCACGCTCGGCAGTGGGATCGTCGAATGCGTCCAACGGCTCGCGAAACTGCGTGACGATCTCGCGCGCGACGTGATGCGCGCACTCGACCAGATACGCGACCGCAACCACGTTGCGGATGCCCTTGCGGCCGTCGCTGCGCAAATAGCCTTGCAGTGTCTGCGTGGCGGCGGATGCTACGGAAGTGTCAGTCATGATCGTTCCAGCGCGGCCCGCAGGCCGCGTCATTGTGCACAGTTCAGTGGTGGACGAACTCGTGGCCCGCGTCGTGGGTATAGGTCGGCAGGTAATCGCTTTCGAGGTTGTGCGTGTGCAGATGCGCGCCACGCGCCACCGCCTCGGTCACATGGCCGATCACCGCGCCGTAACGCAGCACCTTTTCATCTTTCGCCAGATCGCGGCGCGCCACTTTGTGGCCGAGGTCGATCGTTTTCGCGAGCGTCACGAGCACGCCTTCGATTTGCACCTGCGTACCCGCTTCCAGACGCGCCCCTGCGATCAGGCAGTTGTCGGCGGGGCTCAGCAGAATCAGGCAAACATCGGTATCCAGGGGGCAGCTCAAAATAAGTCTCCGTCGTGCATATGCATTTAGTTCTGGCCTTCGCCGCTGGCGAGACGCGCGACCATCAGCGAGCCGAGAATGATGGCGCCGTAAATCGCCTGAATCCAGAACGACGGCACCTGGGCGAGCGTCAGCAGGTTCTGCACGACGCCGAGCAGCAGCACACCGGAGAGCGCGCCGAGCATCGTGCCCTTGCCGCCGTCGAGCGAAATGCCGCCGATCACCGCCGCCGCGAATACCGTGAAGATCATCCCGTTGCCCTGGTTCGCGTTGATCGCGCCCACATAGCCGGTCACGATCAAACCGCCGATCGACGCGAGAATGCTGCCGAGCACGAACACGCCCCACGTGATGCGCTCGACGCGAATCCCTGCCGCGCGCGCCGCTTCCGGATTGCCGCCGATCGCGTACAACGCGCGGCCGAGCCGGTGATACCGCAGCACGAAGGCGGCAATCGCGAACGCCGCTGCGGCAAGCCATACCGACAACGGCAAGCCGAGCACGATGGTGGTCGCGAGTTCGAAGAACGACGGCGGCATGTCGAACAGCGTGCCGCCCTTGGTCGCGCCGACTAGCATGCCGCGCAGCACGATCAGCATCGCCAGCGTGACGATGAACGCGTTCAGCCGCAGCCTCACTACGAGAAAGCCATTGATGAAACCGATCACCGCGCCGACCACGACGATCGCAAGCAGCCCCACCGCCGCCGGCCATTGCGTGCCGAATCCGGCAGACGCCACAGGCATCACGAGCATTGCGCCGACAGCGGGCGCGATGCCCACCGTCGATTCGAGCGACAAATCGAACTTGCCGGTCAACACGATCAGCGATTCCGCGAGTACGACCAGCGCCAGCGCGGCGGATGCGCCGAGCACACTGATCAGATTCGCGCGGGTCAGAAAGCTCGGGCTGACGAACGCGCCGATCACGATCAGCAACACCAGCGCGGGCAGCAGCGCCAGTTCGCGCAGGCGGGCCAGTTCGGAGCGCGCGCGTTTGCCGCGTGTCGCCTGAGGGAGCGACTGCTGCGGCTGCGCTTGCGCTGAGCCGAATGCAGGACTGGGCACACTATTCTTCATGGAGACTGACTCCTTCAACGGATGCGATCAGATCGTGGTCCTGCCAACCGGCGGGAAATTCGGCCGCGACACGGCCACGGAACATGACCAGCACGCGGTCACAGGTGCGCAGATCGTCGAGTTCGCCGGAGACGACGAGCACGGCCTTGCCGTCCTCGCGCACGCGGTCCACGACCGACAGCAAAGCTTCTTTCGATTTGACGTCGACGCCGGCGGTCGGGTCGATCAGTACCAGCACGTTCGGGTCGGTGGCGAGCGCGCGCGCCATCACCACTTTCTGCTGATTGCCGCCGGACAGACCGGACACGACATGTTCGGGACCTTGCGCGACGATGCCGAGCGCGTCGATCATCTTCTGGCCGAACGCGTTTTTCTTCGCGGGCGGCGCGATGCCGAATTTGCCGAGTAGACGAGCGATCGTCATCGACGCATTCTCGGCAACCGATTGCGTCAACACCAAACCTTCGTGATGGCGATCCTTCGGCACGCAGCCGATGCCGTGCGCGAGCGCCGCGGGCACGTCGCCGGGCGGCAGCGTTTTTCCGTCGACGCGAATCGCGCCGCTTCTCGCCGCGCGCAACCCCGCAATCGCTTCGGCAACGCTCGTGCGACCGCTGCTCGTCGCGCCGGTCAAGCCCACCACTTCGCCGCGCCTGACCGTGAAGGACACGCCTTCGTAATCGGAGCCCACGAGATCCTTGACTTCAAGTGCGACCGCGGTATCCGCAGGCAGCGCGTCGCGCGCCGCCGCATCGGCGACGGCGAGGCCGCCGCGTTCTCCCGTCATCGCTTCGATCAACTGCTCGCGCGGCAACGCGGACACCGGCGCGCTGACGATATGCCGCGCGTCGCGCAGCACCGTCACCGCCTGACAGATCTCGTAGACCTCCTGCAAATGGTGCGAGATGAACAGGAACGTCACGCCTTCGCGTTGCAGTTCGGTGATACGGCGGAACAGCCGCTTGATTTCGTCGCCGTCGAGTTGCGCGGTCGGCTCGTCGAGGATGATGAAACGCGCGCCGTACGACAACGCTCGCGCGATCTCCACGAGTTGCCGCGCTTCGACCGTCAGATCGCCGGCGCGCGCATCTTCGCGCACGTCGATCTTCCAGTGGTCGAGCAATTCGCGCGCGGCGCGGCGCATCGCGTTCCAGTCGATCATGCCGCCGCGCGACGGCTGCCGGTTGATGAACAGATTTTCCGCGACGCTCAGATCGCGGATGATCGTCGAATGCTGATAGACGCAGGCCACGCGTTCGCGCCACGCGTCGCGATCCGCGATCGACGGAGCGGCCGCGCCGCCGAAACGCACGTCGCCGGTGTCCGGCTTGCGCAGACCCGTGAGGATCGACACCAGCGTCGATTTTCCCGCGCCGTTGCGCCCGACGAGCGCGTGCGACTCGCCGGGCATCACGCGGATGCTCACGTCTTTCAGCGCGGCCGTGGAGCCAAAGCGTTTGGTGACCTCAAACGCTTCGACCACCGGCACGGAGGGCGTCGGCTCGCTCATTTGACCGCTCATTTGACGGTGTTGCCCCACAAGGCTTTGTCGTCGACATTCGACTTGGTCACGAGCGGCGCGGGCAACTGATCTTCGAGAAGACCCGGCGCCAGCTGGATGATCGTGCTGCCGTGATCGGTCGGACCCGGCTTGAAGGTCTGCCCGGCCAACGCTGCCTTGATATAGAAGAGACCGTATTTCGCGTACGAATCGGCAGGTTGCGACACGGTGGCGTCGATATCGCCGCGACGGATCGCCTCGAACTCCTGCGGGATGCCGTCGTTACTGACGATCACAATGTGCTTCGCGTTGCCGGCCGGAAACAGCAGTTGCTTGCGGCGCAGCGTTTGCAGCGTCGGCGACAGATACACGCCGCCCGCCTGCATGTAGATACCCTTCACGTCCGGATTCGCGGTGAGCAGACTATCGAGCGCGGTGGCCGCGACATCGCCCTTCCACGCCGCCGGAATTTCCAGCACCGTCACGCCCGGATAGCCCTTCTTCATGCAGTCGCGGAACGCTTCGGAACGGTCACGCCCATTCACCGACGCGAGGTCGCCCATGATCTGCACGACCTTGCCCGACTTCACGTGATCGCCGATGTATTTGCACGCCTTCTCGCCGTACGCATGATTGTCGGCACGCACCACCATCGCGACCTTGCCTTGCGTCGGCGCGACGTCCACGGCGACCACCGGCACGTTCTTCGCGGCCGCGGCATCCAGCGCGCGGCTGATTGCCGCCGAATCCAGCGGACCGACCACGATGCCCTTGGCGCCGAGGTTCAGCAGGTTGTTCATGTCGGTGATCTGCTGGACCGGATCGCCGTTCGAATTGACCGGCGCGAGGATGTCGAGGCCCATCTCCTTCGCGTACTTGGGCAGGTAGTTGTTGTACGCCTGCCAGAACGGCGACGTGAGAAGCGGCAGATCGAGGCCGATCTTGCCTGTGTCGGCGGCTTGCGCGGCGCTGCTTGCAGCAAGCCCCGCTACGCACGCTGCCGCGGCTACGGCAGTGAGTGAACTGCGGAACCAACGGCGGACCGTCTGCGGCCCTTTCGCGAACGTCATGGTTGTGTCTCCTACTCTTCATTGTGGGGAACTGCGTGAACCGGCCTCAGAGGCCAGCACTTTCGTCCTGCACTTTCTTATTGAGCGCCCCCAACCTTGCCGCTTCGCACCAGGCCGCCGAGGGGGCGAAAAAACTTGAGGAGGCCTGGCGTTTTCTCTATCTCGTAATTGGCGTGCGCTAATTCACCAATGAACGTATTATTCATAGACGGACTTTGGTAAGTCAAGCAGAGTGCACTGCACCAATCGTCCGTGTTTTCCCTGGACGGCGGTCGCTTCGCACGAGATTCGCCCCGCACTTACACTCACGCGCCAGATAATGAGAACAGCACACGGAACCCCGCTCACGATGGACGCAGAAGACAAAGACGACGCCGACCGTTACCGCGCCCCCGCGCTGGACAAGGGTCTCGATATCCTCGAACTGCTTGCCGGGCAGAAGGACGGGCTCACACGCGCCGAAATCACCAAACTGCTGGGACGCAACGCGAGCGAGATGTACCGGATGCTGGAGCGTCTGGTCGCGCGGCAGTACGTGGTGCGCTCGGCGGCCGGCGACCGCTATTCGCTGAGCCTGAAGTTGTATGCGCTCGCGCATCGTCATCCGCCGATGAACCGTCTGATCTCCGAAGCGCTGCCGCTGATGCAGCGCTTTGCCGATGCGGCCGAACAATCGTGTCACCTGGTGGTGTACGACCGCGGCAATCTGCTCGTCATCGCGCAGGTGGATGGGCCGGGCACGTGGGGAATGGCGGTGCGGCTCGGTTCGCGGGTCGGCCTGATCGACACCGGTTCGGGCCGCGTGATGCTCGCGTTTCAAAGCGACGAGCAGCGCGAGCAGATGCTCGCCGAGCACACCAAGGTAAAGGGTGAAGTCACGATCGACCGCGCTGCGCTCGACCAATCCTGCGCACAGATTCTGAAGGCCGGCTTTTCGCAGAAAGACAGTCAGCAAACCTTCGGCGTGACGGATCTGACCTTTCCGATTCTTGGGCCGTCGGGACAGGCGATCGCGGTGTTGACCTGCCCGTACTTGCGGCGCATCGACGAATACGTCGCGCCGACTCTGGCGGCCGCCACCGTGCTGCTGCGCGAGACGGTGCAGGCGTTGTCGATGTTTCGGGAGGCCGCTGTCTAGCCGTTGCGCGCACATGGTTTAGAATGGCGACCCTTCCAAAAATCACGCCGCATGGTTCTCCCATGTGCGCCCTCGATCAAGCAATGGCAAAACTTCTGAACGATTCCGAATTCCAGCGTTTTTCCGAACTCCAGCAGAAGCAGTCGAGCTTCACGATCACACCTGAAGAAGCCGACGAACTGCGCGACATCGTCGCTCACGCGCAGAAGCGCCGCGACGATCGCGCTGCGGCGATGCAAAGCATCGAGACTTTCATTCAGCAATTCGACATCAGCCCCGACGAGCTGTTTTCAGCCGAACAGATCGGCGACGCCGCGCGCACCTTCGGCCTGATTCCGGCCGCGAAGAAAGAGCGCGCGCTGCCGCCGCAGTTCACGTTCAACGGCAAGCCGTATCAATGGACCGCGCGTCCGCTGCCGGACGACATCCGCGTTCCGTTGTTCGACGCTTTCAAGGCGGGCGAATCGGTGAAACCGTTCATCGCGACGCTGAAGGACGCGAGCCGTTGCGCGGCGACGATCGCGCGCCTCGAGCGCGAGACCGGCGCGGTTTACGCTGAAGCGTTGCTGGAAGAGTTGTCGGTCACCCGCACCCAGGTCGACGAAGCCGCAGCGAAGCTGCCGGCTTAAGTTTCATCCAGTGCCATCCTGAAACCGACCACGCCCGGGTCTTCCGTCGCCGTGATCGTGAAGCCGCAGGATCTCGCCAGCGCGATCATCGCAGCGTTTTCCCGCAGCGCCTCGCCGACCAGCCAATGGATGCCGCGTGCCCGCGCGTACCGGATGATCCGGTCCATCAGCAGTTGTCCGAGATGACGGCCCTTCTGATCGGAGCGAACCGCGGCGGCAAATTCGGCGGTTTCGTTGTCAGGATCGGCGACGGCACGCACGACACCCAACGTGCGGGTGCCCCCCTCTTCGGTGGTAACCGTCGCGATCAACGCCATTTCGCGGTCGTAGTCGATTTGCGTCATGCGCGCGAGCTGCGAGTGGTCGAAGCTGCCCACCGCGCCGAAGAAACGCAGCCGCAAGTCTTCCGGCGTCATCGCTTCGACGAAATCGTGATGGGCGGCTTCGTCTTCCGGACGGATCGGCCGGATCGTCACACGCAGGCCTTGCCAGTCGAGCGTCTCTTCGAAGCGGCGCGGATAGGGGACGATCGCGAGCCGGCTGCGCGTCGATGCAATGCGCAGAGCCGGCTCGACGACGACCACGCGCTCTCTGAATACACGCAGCGTCAGCGTGAGGCCGACGATTTCCTTGACGTCGCAGACGGCCTGCGAGAGCGCCGTCAATGCGGCCAGCGCGGGCTCCGGCGCGATCAGCCGCGCGTAGCGCGAACGCGAGACGATGTCGCGCGCCAGCATCGGATTGAGCGGCGGCAGGCCGTACACGCGCAGCGGCTCGGACACGCCGTCCGCCGACGGCGCGGTGAAGCGGAAGACCGGGCCGAAATTGTCGTCGTCGTGAAGCTCGACGGCGAGGTCGACGACCGGTTTGGGCGAGGACGCAGCGGCCCGCTCCGTACAATCGTCTGGGGGCGGCCCCAACGTAGAATCTTCCGCCGCTCCCTGCGTCGAGCCTTGCGTCGAGCCCTCTGCCGACGATCCCTTCAGCCGTTCATCCACATTCGGTTCAACGCGCAGCCCAAAACGCTCCAGAAGCCGCGCCGCCGCTTCGCCGGTTAGCTGGCGCTCACCTGCGGCGATAGCGGCGCGCGCTTGCGCCTGCGCGGCGTCGATCGATGCGGGAATCTGCGCCGGCAAACCCTCCGGCGTCTGCATCAACAATTCGCGCCCCATCCGGTAATCGACCAGACGCGCGAACGCACGCGCGAGCCGCTGCGGCGTCGTATGCACAGGGATGCCTTGCGCGTGCAGTGCGTCGCGCGTCGCCGCATCCACGCCGCCGAAGAAGCACGCGAGCACCCCGCGATACGCAAAGCGCTGATTCGCGATCAACGCCCGCGCGACGTCGTCCACCGGCGCGCCGTGCGTCGACGCGTGAACCACGAACGCCGTCCCGCTGCTGCGATGTTCGGCCAGCAGTTTCAGCGCGGTGCCGAAGTGTTCGGGGCGCGCGTCGTCGCCGAGTCTCAGCGGGTTACCGGGCAGCGCGTGCGGCAGCGCTTCGGCCAGTGCCGCGTCCACGGCGGTGGGCCACGACGCGAGCATGCCGCCAGCCGCGGCAAAGGCGTCGCAGGCGAGCGTCGCGAGGCCGCTGTCGCTCGTGATCAGCGTGGCCGTCGCACCCGCCGCCACGCGGCCGACGCCGAGCGTTTCGATTTCGTCGAGCAGATCGTCGAGCGAATCGACCCGCACCATGCCCGCGCGGCGAAACGCGGCCGTGTAGAGGCCGTCCGCCGGGTCGGCGCGGCCCGAGCGCAACGCCAGCACCGGTTTGTTGCGCGCCGCCGCCCGCGCCGCCGACATGAACTTGCGTGCCGCGCGCACCGTGTCCAGCTCGAGCAGGATCGCGCGCGTGCCGGGGTCGCTGGCCAGATAGTCGAGCACGTCGCCAGCATCCACATCGGCCTCGCCGCCCAGCGCCACCGCATGCGAAAAGCCGAGCCCGCGCGCCTCTGCCCAGCCGAGCACGGCATTCGTCAACGCATTCGACTGCGACACCCACGCGACGCCGCCCGCCTTTACCGTGCACGACGGCGCGCCGAAATGCGCGCGCAGCGCCGGCGACACCACGCCGAGACTGCCCGGCCCGACGATGCGCAACAGATTCGGCCGCGCCGCCGAAAGCGCGTGGCGCAGATGCAGGCGATCGTCGTCGCTGCGCACTTCGCCGACGATCACCGCCGCGCGCGTGCCGAGCCCGCCAAGTTTGTGGATGATGCCAGGCCACGTATCGGGCGGCGTACAGATCACCGCGACGCTCGGCGCCTGCGGCAGCTCGCCCGCGTCGGCGCTCACCGCGTGGCCGCCGAGCGTGTCGTACTTCGGATTGACGGGCCAGATGGGGCCGTCGAAGCCGCCTTCGAGCACGCGCGCCCACACCATCGCGCCGGTACTCCCCGGCCGCTCGGAAGCGCCGATCACGGCGACGGACTTGGGTCGGAACAAAGCATCGAGATTACGGACGGTCACGGGCGCTCCGCGGAATGGAAAGCACGACGCCGACAAGGGGCGCGTCTTGGTCAGTCGTCAGGATAGGCGAAGTCGGGGGGCTTGCGCGGCGCTTGTGGATTCGGGGCTCGGTTGGGCCTTGTTCGGGCCTTGTTCGGGCCTCGATTGGACCTTGTCGCGCGTTGCATGTCGCCTGATCCGCAAGCAACGCACATCAGAATTTTTTTAGCGTGTGCAGGCAAAATACCGGTCAAAATGCGACAATCCTGCGGATGCCGAACTGCGCATTTTTTCCCTGGAATCTGCGCTCGGATTGACGCTCGGCACGGCGCGTCGGAGACAACGCGTAACACACCATGAATTCCGCGAACGGGCACCCGGCACCAGCCATCTCGCTGCGGATAAATGAAGAGAAAGAAGGTGATTTATGCGGCGCTTGCCCTCGCTGATCGCGTTGCGCTTCTTCGAAGAAACGGCCCGGCACATGAGCTTCAACCGTGCGGCGATTGCGCTGTGCGTGACGCAGGGCGCGGTAAGTCGCCAGATCAAGCTGCTCGAGGAATCGCTCGGCGCGAAGCTGTTCGAGCGCGATCACAAGGGCATCCGTCTGACGCCGGCCGGCCTGCAATTTCTGCCCTGTCTCTCCGACGCCTTCGACACGATCGAGCGCGGCTTCCGTCAGATCACCGCAACCAAAGGGCGACGGCGTCTCGTCGTCGCCGTGCCGCCTACCTTTGCGACACAGTGGTTCTCGCCGCGGCTCGGCTTGCTGGCCGACCAGTTGCCGGATGTCGAGCTGTCCGTGCGCACTTCACCTACTGAAGACTGTCACTGCGTCATCCGCTTCGGCCGGGACGCGCTGCCCGGCACGCATTCGGAATTGCTGATGATCGAGCGCCACGCGCTGGTCGGCACGCCGCGTCTGCTCGCCGAATCACTCGACATGCTGCTCGAACACATGCCCGCGCTGCACGTACTGCACAACGAAGCGCGCCTGGACTTATGGCCGAACTGGCTGGCGAAGGCCGGCTTGCCGGCACGCTATGCGGACAACGGCATCGAGTTTTCTACGCTGGAGCAGGCGATCCGCGCGGCGCGTAAAGGCGCGGGTCTTGCGGTGGTGGACCGTAACATGATCGTCGAAGAACTGGCGGACGGCAGTCTCGCGCAATTTTCGGATATCGAAGTAACCGGGCCCTTCGGGTACTGGCTCGACGTGGCGCAACGCCACGCGGCGCTTGAGCATGTGCAGGCGTTTTCCGGTTGGATGCGGGAAGAGGTTTTGAAGATGGACCTCGCCAACCCGTTACCTCAGATTTAGCTCACCACTGAATAGAGCCATTCATCAATTTGGGAATTTTCCCATAGTTATTGCAGCGCCATCTGACGACCATATGGTGTATGCGCCATGCCGCACTTCCGTCTCGCGGCAACTCAACTTCAAGCGAATGGGGACACCCCCAGTTAGGCGAGTTAATCAAGCTCTCTTCAATTGAATGGCACGACCTGGTTTTAATATCGCATCGCATCACTGATCAAAAATTGACGCCTTCAATACCAATTGGAGAAGGATAATGAGTCAGATTTATAAAACGCTGTATGGACTATTCCATACAGCCTGTTTTTTTGTAGTCCAATACTTCTCAAGCAGTCTGGCGACTCGCTCAAAGTATCGAGTTGTTTGGAAAACGCTAGGGGCCATCCTTTTTATCGTCGCCCAATTTACGTTTGGATCCGTCGAAAGTCAGGCCGCAAACGTCACTTGCGCGCCGTCGTCGGCATTCTATTTTTCACCGGTGCTGAGCACATCGGGCTTCGGGCGAGATTCAACCATTGGCAGCACGACCCCGAACTACTCAACCGAACTGAAGCTGCATTGCTCGGGTGATCCTGACGCCGACCGGGATATTTTCGTGCAGTTCTGGCACTCTGCGGCAAAGCTTATTCCAGGTTACACGAATGTGTATCCAACCAATCTCCCGAGTGTCGGAGTGCGATATACGATTTCGAACGGCGCAGCGACACGTTGCAACGGCCTCCCCGCCACTGTGTCCGGCGCGGTGCTTCAGATCACCTGCCATCAAATGCATCAGGCGGTGTCGCCCGGTCAAATCTATTCCCTTACCGTGTCGGCGCAATTCGTGAAACTCACGAACGGTGTCACGGGGCCGCTTACTACGATTCCCGCTTTAGATATTCGTACTGGGATCAACAACCAGGGTTCATTTACTGACTGGGGTAATCTTTTCAGCGGCGACGTCAGCAGCGGTTTTACGACGCTGACCTGTTCCGTCACCACCCCGTCAGTCGCGGTATCCATGGCCCAGACCACCACCAGCCAGTTGCCCTCAGTCGGATCCTCGGATGCAACGACGCCGTTCAATATCGGCTTGGACTGTGATCCTGGGGTCAAGGCGTATATGACACTTACCGATGCCACCGCGCCGGGTAACACGAGCAATACATTATCGTTAGGAACAGACTCCACCGCAGCGGGAGTCGGATATCAGGTCCTCTATAACGACAGACCGATATCGTTTGGTGCGGATTCAGCCGCTGCGGGCAATCTCAATCAGTTTTCGGCAATGTCCAGTCCGTCCGAGGGTGGCGCTATCAATATTCCGTTGACCGCCCGATTCATCCGGACCGGCGACGTGACAGCCGGTACGGCAACCGCAAAAGCAACGTTCACGATGTCGTATCAGTAGTCTGTTCACGTTACGCAATCTGGAAGTAGTCTACCGCCGCATGAAGAGCGCATATTGGCCCTGTTAGATAATTAGTTTTGTAGCGAGGTCCACCGTACGTCGCACTCCGTCGGAACCTCTTCGAGTTCTGCCATCGCGCAATCTCTAACGATGAATACCGCGGACATGTCGTGAATATCAGAAGAAGCAAGACGGCGCGGCGCAGCAAACGTGCTGCCGACACTTTGGATAAGCACCCGGTCACTACCCATCGGCCCCGCTACGATCGCTTTCATTCGTAAAAGCCGATCTCCCGTGGCCCCGGCGATGTTCTCAAACCAATCGAGAACCTGCTCCCATTCGGGGATATTCACAAACCGCGCGCGGAACACTCTTATCCGCGGATGCAGCAACGCGCGTGGCTGGCCGGGCTCGCCGATAACCGGCGGAACGATCGTCACCGACTGCGGGTCAGCATCGCGAAAAGCCATCCTCGCCCGCACGGTTGACGAGAACTCGTTGACGACACGCGCGAGAGGATTGATCGCGTTCACCTGTTCGACTGCTTGCGCTCGCCGTGTCGGACTAACCAGGTCGACCTTGGTCAGAACGATGCTGTGCGCCGCTGTCAGTTGCGCAATTGCATCGTCGGATTCGTCATCGCCGAGTGGGGAGCGGCTGCAATCGTAGGTACTGACGATTTGCACTCGAAGACCTAATTGCGAGAGCTGGGCCAAAGAACCCATTACCTGACCGGGACGCGAAAGCCCACTGCATTCAAGAATGATCCGCTCAAATGGCGGAAGGGCTTCTTGCGCCCGGGAAGCAACCAGCTCTTCGACCGTCGTGACGAGATCATTGGTCAACGAGCAGCAGACGCATCCGTTGCTGAGCGTGGCCATCGCAACGCCCCGCGCCGATTGGGACAAGACCGCGCCATCGATATTGATCGCACCGATCTCGTTGACAATGACGCCGGTAGTCGACGCAAGATCGGAGGCGTCGAGCAACGCTTCGACCAGCGACGTCTTCCCACTACCGAGTTTGCCCGCCAGGATCACGAACCGGGTGCCAGACGCTTCCTTGCTCATTATCTTGCATCGCTCATGAAAGGCGACTGACCGTCAGGCCAGCTCGACGCAACCATAGTGCGAACATCTTCGAGCAGTTTCGCCACATCGAACACCACGCCGGACTTGACGGTCATCTCCAGTGCGCGTTTCTGTTCGAGGCTTCGAATCTCGTCGTTCAGGCGGAGTGCGCCGGTACCGTACAGCAACTTGAAATCAGACAGCGGATTCTGATTGTGCACCAGCAGATCGGCGCGCTTCCCCACTTCGAGAAGACCCGTCTGATCTTCGATTCCCAGCAGTTCCGCGCCGTGCAACGTTGCTGCGCGCAACACTTCCATTGGCAGAAAGCCTGCTTCCTGGAGCAACTCGAGTTCCCGGATGAATCCGAAACCATAGATCTGGAACATGAAGCCCGAATCGCTTCCTGGGCATACGCGCCCTCCCCGGTTCTTGTAATCGTTGAGGAACAGCATCCAGATCCGGAAGCTGTCTCGCCACTCAACCTCGTTCCTGACGGACCAGCGATAGAAATACGCACCGTGGCCGCCGCGTTGCGGCTGGAAGTACTTCCACGTCGTATTGTCCGTGTACGACTCATGCCACTCCGCGCGGCGCGCGCGCATCAGGTCGCGATTGCCATCGTAGACATTCATCGTCGGTACAAACGTGTGCCCCGCTTCAAGGAAGGCGTCGAGGACATCGTTCCACTTCTGGGAGCCGGGTTTCGCTGCCTGAAGAAATGTCTGGCCGGCCGTCGAGAAGCGCAGATATTCGTCGTTGTAGTTGTAGTTGTCATCGATGCTCGCCAGCGTGCGGCCGTCGAACAGCGCCTCCGGAAGACCGTATGAATGCTCGGTACTCGTGAGGCCCCACTGCGCGGTCTTCAGTGCATTCATTCGCCCGACCGAAAGTTGCGCATGGTGACAACAGGTTCGCAGACCGAGCTTCTGGCATTCATCAAGCGCGGCCTGCATGATCGCAGGGGACGCGCCAAAGAACTTGACCCCGGCGGCCCCCTTGTCCCGTACCTGTCGAAGCCACTCGCGGCCTTCTTCCGGCGTAAAGATGGTCTTCAGGTAATCGTTGACCGCGGGGAAATAAACGTAGGGATAGAGATTGGGCGCGGCGATACGGTTTGCATCCGCCGCGGCCTTCTGCTCGCACGTCCACGCAAGACCGTTCATGCAGCCGGCTTCCCGCACCGACGTTACACCGTGCGCGAGCCACAGCTTGTAGATGTAGTCCGCCGGCATCATCTCGCCGTTCTCGGCGTGAAAGGGTGTACCGATATGAGCGTGGCTGTCGATGAAACCAGGCGTGACGAACTTTCCGGTGCAGTCGATCTCGTGGTCGCCCTGAGCCGGGCGGCGGCTATCGTCGATGGGCAGGCCGGGTACACCGACTGCGGAAATCTCCGCGATCCTGTCGCCCTCGATGACGATATCCGCCGGGCCCCACGGCGGTGCCCCCGTGCCGTCGATCACCGTCGCGCCGCGCAGGACGAGTCTGCGAAACGGCCCATCGCCACGGTCCCGCGTCGTTGAGGGTCGCACCTGGCCCAAGCCTTTCTTCGCAAAGCCAGCCACCATTTCTTCGCCAACTTCAATGGCAGGTTTCGAAGGACTCGACATATATTCTCCTGATAACTTATGCGAGCGCACAACGTTCGGTGCGCGCGTTAGCGGCCTTTCCGAGTCAAAAGACCTTCGTGCCCTGCTCGACACCAAGCTTCGCTTCGATGTTCGGTTCGACGCGCACGACCTTGCCTACGCGGATATCGACCATGGAAAAAGCTCGTACGGCGTGATTTCGCTCATTGTGTTTCCTGAAAATACATTCTCTACGCTGCCATCGTGAGCCGCATGGCTTTCAGGTAGGGATGAAGGCAAGCCGGCGGCCACATCGACATCCGGCCGGCGGTTAAGGCAAAGGGGTCCGTCAACGCGCGTCCCGCGTCGTTTATCCAGACATTGACGTAGCCGAGTTCATGAGCGACGTGTTGTGCCTGTTCAAGATCCCTGGTCCAAACCCACGCGGTCCCGCCCTTTGCAGTCGACGTTGCCAGTTCGATCGCATCGTCGACCTCCATGAACCGCAAGACCGGAAGAAGCGGGCCACTGCGTCCCTGCGTCACGATGCGCATGTCGGCACGAACGTTATCGACGATAGTGGGCGGAAAATGCAATCCGCCCTTATGGGTGCCGCCGACTATCAGCCGTGCGCCTTCACCAAGCGCATGCGATATCTGCTCGCGCGCCATGATCAGGCTCACGCTGTCGACTACCGGCCCGATCTGCGTGTCGGGGTCGAGCGGATCGCCCGAGCGCAACGCGGCTGCTCTCGCGCGCAGAAGTGCCAATAGACGCTCGGCAACCCCTTCGTGTACATAAAGCCTGCTGGCACTCGTGCAGTCCTGTCCTGCGTTGCGCATAAACGTGCTGGCAATGATTCCGTCCGCCGCCCGTTCCAGGTCTGCATCCGGAAACACCAGGATCGGCGTTTGGCCGTCGACTTCAAGCGTCAGCGCTTTGCGCGCATCCGCACATTTCCGGCCAAGATACTGCCCCACCTCGATACTGCCCGTGAACGTCACCATGCCGACGCGCAGGTCGGACAAAAACACGTCGACGGTTGCTATGGGGTCATGGGTCGTGACGACCTGCAGCGTTCCGGGGGGACCGCCGGCTTCGCTCCACAAATCGGCAAGCGTTATCGCGGTAAGTGGAGCGCGCGACGACGGCTTCAGTATCACCACGCAACCGGCAGCAAGAGCCGCGGAGGCACACCTGGCGACAGTCAGGACCGGCTGACACCAGTTAGCAATACAAACGACTGTGCCGACCGGTCGCGCTCGACAGTGCACTTGTCGTAGACCGTGCTGGCTCACCACAGTTGAATTGTCAGTCAGACCGGCGATATCGGAACAGTAACCGACGATCTCCAATGCGTCCGCAACCTCGGCTCGAGCTTCCTGGATAGGCTTGCCCGTCTCCAGTGTCATGGTGGTTGCAAGGCGGTCGGCGTGCGCGCAGATGAGGTCACGCCACCGGGTGAGGACTGCGCGCCGCGACTCCGCCTCTCTGCGGTTCCACGCAAGAAGGCCGTGACTGGCGCCTTCGAGCGCAAGCAAAGCTTCTTGTCGTCCACATGAAGCGACGTGAGCGATCGCGAGTCCCGTCGACGGATTGACGACGGGAAACACCTGCTTTGCGCATGCGCTCACCCCCGCGAGGCGGGCGTGCCACAGACGTATCCCACCAACGCCGTTTTGCGCCGCATTCATCGCCTAGTCAGCCCGCTTCGCGGCCTCCAATGCACGCCCGAACAGTTGCAGCGCCTCCGCCACGTCCTGGTCCGACACAGTGAGAGGCGCGAGGAAGCGAACCACATTGCGTTCGATGCCGCACTTGATCAGAAGCAGGCCCTCTTCCTGAGCGGCGTCGAGCACACGCTGCACCAGCGCAGCAGCCGGAGCCTTTGTCGTGCGGTCCGTCACAAACTCGACCGCCACCATCGCGCCCGTTTGACGAATTTCACCCATTTCCTTGTGGGACTCGCGAAGCGATTCAAGACCGTCGCGCAGTTGCACGCCAATCTTGCGGCTGCGTTCGATCAGGTTCTCCTGTTCGAATATATCGAGCACCGCATTGGCTGCCGCACATCCCAGCGGATTGCCGCCGTAGGTTCCGCCGAGCCCGCCGGGTTGCGGCGCGTCGATGATTTCCGCACGCCCGACGACGCCCGAAATAGGCAACCCGCCCGCCAGACTCTTCGCCACCGTGACCAGGTCCGGCTGAATGCCCGAGTGCTGGAAGCCGAACATTTCGCCTGTGCGCCCGAAGCCCGTCTGGATTTCGTCCACGATCAGAACAATGCCGAGTTCCTCGGTGAGCGCGCGCAGCGCCCGCATGAATTCAGGCGGTGCTGCGAGGAAACCGCCATCACCTTGAACAGGTTCGAGAATGATTGCAGCCACACGATCGGCGGCGATCTGTGTGCTAAAAATCTGCTTCAGCGCGTCGAGCGCATCGGTCGAAGAAATGCCGTGATACGCGTTCGGATAGGGTGCGTGATAAACGTCCGGAGCAAACGGACCGAAATTCTGCTTATAGGGTGCGCTCATACCCGTCAGCGTCATACCCAGCAACGTGCGGCCATGGAAGCCGCCGCGAAATGCAATGACGCCAGGGCGATTCGTATATCCACGCGCGATTTTGATCGCGTTTTCGACAGCCTCCGCGCCAGTGGTAAAGAACACCGACTTATATCCCTGACCGGGTCCGACCAGTTCCGAGAGACGAGCCGCGAGCCGCACGTACGGCTCGTAGCCCACTACCTGGAAGCACACATGCGAAAACGATTCGAGTTGCTGCTGTACCGCAGCGACTACGGCCGGGTGGTTGTGACCGACATTCAGCACGCCGATACCGCCGACGAAGTCGAGATACTTGCGCCCTGTCGCGTCCCACAGATAAGCACCGGCCGCACGGCTGGCAAAAATGGGATGTGCGGTCGCGACGCCACGCGGCACGTAGGTATTACGCAAAGCAGCCAGATCGCTGGCCGGGTTCTGTTCTTTACTCACGAGGTCACCTCCAAAGGACGTGCCAATGGTAGGGATCCAGAAATCGGACAGATACCTACTGGAAGTAGGAAGAACTGAACAATTTTCTATTTGAAATGATGGGGAAAGCCGTCGCCCCGTCGCTCGAAATGCTCGTTGGCGCAGATTCCCACTGCGTTCCTCTGACGAAAGACGAACCCGGTGTAATTTTGCTCGATGCCGGTCGTTCTCCTACTTCAGACACTAATATGGAAGGTGTTTTTCCATTCTTAGGTAGATAGCTATGCGATTTGTGGCCGGGTTCAATGACTTCACGGACGCACGTGACACCACGGAGCGCCTGAAACGATTGAAGAAGCTAACAGAAAGCGTCAGGAGTGGAGATGAACACGGTAAATTTGACTTCAGCATACAAAGAGGAACGCAGCGCGCGGCGACGTGCGATTGTTGCCACCGTTCTCGGCAATGGCTTCGAATGGTTCGATTTCATGGTGTACGGCTTCTTTGCCATCATCATCGGAAAGCTGTTCTTCCCTACTGGCAACGATCTGTCTTCGTTGATGCTGTCAGTGGCGACTTTCGGCGTCGGATTTCTGGTACGACCTTTCGGCGGCATCCTGATCGGAATCTACTCGGATCGTGCGGGCCGCAAAGCGGCCTTGTCGCTGACCATTCTTCTGATGTGTGCTGGGACCGCGCTCATCGGTCTCGCGCCGACATACGCGCAGATCGGCATGGCGGCACCCTGTCTGATCGTCGTTGCGCGGCTATTGCAGGGCTTCTCGGCGGGCGGGGAAATGGGTACGGCAACCGCGTTCCTGACGGAGCACGCACCGAAAGGCAAGAAGGCCTATTACTCGAGCTGGATTCAAACCAGTATCGGCTTCGCGGTACTGCTCGGCGCGTGCTTCGGCACCGGCCTCACGCTCGGCCTGTCGACTGCCGATATCGAAAGCTGGGGCTGGCGAATTCCGTTCCTCTCAGGCCTGCTGATTGGACCGATCGGTTTCTTCATCCGACGCAATCTCGAGGAAACGCCAGTTTTCCTGCACACCACCGACAAATCCAAGACGCCGCTCTCCGATGTACTGCGCGATTACCCGTGGCAGGCTTTCGCAAGCTTCTCCATGGTCGTGCTGTGGACCGTTTGCATCTACGTGATCCTGTTCTACATGCCGACCTTCTCCGTGAAGGTGCTGAAGCTGCAGCAGTCCGCGTCGTTTATCGCGGCGATGGTGGGGGGTGGTGTGATCACGGTGTGTTCGCCGATTACGGGCTGGCTCTCCGACAAGATCGGCCGCAAGTTACTCCTCGCCGGGTCGTCGGCAGCGATGCTTCTGCTCGCGTGGCCGCTGTTCGCCATGATCGTCTCCGCGCCGTCGCTCGCCACGCTCTGCATCTTTCAGGCAGTCTTCGGCGTGCTGATCGCGATCTACACCGGGCCGATCCTGGCTGCGCTGTCCGAGATATTCCCGACCAAGGTCTTGTCGACCGGACTGTCGGTCGCGTACAACCTTGCTGTGATGACCTTCGGCGGGTTCGCGTCGCTGATCCTCACCTGGCTCATCAGCAAGACGGGAACGGCAATGGCGCCCGCGTTCTACGTGATCTTCGCCGCTGCCATCAGCCTGCTCGGCGTTCTGTTTGGATATCGTCAACCCGCCAATACATGACCCTGCAACACGACGACCTGGCTGCACGGCGTATCACGTCGTTGGAGGCGTGATGAAACTCGACACCGCAATACGTGAAACGGTACTCCGCCAGGCCCGGGTCGTCGCAGGCGAACACGATCTCGAGCGGGAAATTTCGTGGGTTCACATGGTGGACCACCCCGACATCGCAGACTGGGTCAAACCCGGCGAGCTGCTGCTGACCACGGGCTACAACTGGCCCAATGAAGAGGCCGCGTCTCGCGACCTGGTCAAGAAACTGAGCGAAATCGGACTGGCGGGCGTCGTGCTCGCGGTGCCGCATTTCAGGGAGCACTTTTCGCCGGAGGCAATCGCCGAAGCTGACCGTGTCGGTCTGCCGCTGCTCGAGCTTCCCTGGGCCGTACAGTTCAGCCAGGTTACACACGAGATACTCGCCAAGATCATCAACTTCCAGAGCGAGATCATCGAGCGCTCGGAGCAGCTTCATCGAGCGTTGACCAATGCAGCCGTATCGGCAAACAGTCTGTCCGATATCGCGACCGCACTATGCAATCTGCTCGGGCGCGCGGTCACCTTCAGCGACACCTCGGGTCACGTGCTCGGCGGTTCGGGCAGCGCCGAAGATCTCGCCTAACTCGAACCGCGATTACTGGCCGCTGTACGTGACGACAGCGCGTCAGTCGATCTCGCCAATGTGGAGCGTCCGACCAAAGTCGCATTTCGCGAGACTGGCGGCGTGCGGCAAAGATTGAGTCTTCCTGTCCGACTGCACGACCGTGCCGTTGCACTCATCTGGCTCGATCTCGACGATTCTGAAATGGATGAACTGGACTCGCGCGCCATTGAACATGCGAGCGTAGTGGCGGCGCTCCATCTGATGCATCAACAGCAACTGAGCCAGCAGGAAGACCGGCTGGGCTACGCGTTGGTAGCGGGCCTGCTCGACGGCGAATTCGACCCGTCGACCAGCGCGCTCGAGAGAGCCAGAGTGTCGGGATGGAGTCAATCGAAGCAGTATCGCGTCTGCCTCGTGCTGCTCGACGAGCCCATTCCGCTCACCACGGAAGGACTCGAACGCCGGGAACGCTTCGTCGAAAACCTGAAACGGCAACTGCGCGCAAAACAGTTGCCGGTGTTGTTAGCACTCTGGCTGAACCAGATCAAGTTCATCGTCCCGTCCGATGCATCGCTCGACGCGCTCTGGGAGTCCGTCTCCGACCGCCGCGCCGCGATGGCCGTCAGTCGCGTCCATGCCGGCGTGAGTGGCATGGCAATCGGAGCCAAGGACGTGGACGCGCTGGTGTCGACACTGAGACCCGGACGCCTGCATCACTTCGACGAAATTCTTTTCCCCCGCGCGTTGATGGGCGACGCCGATGCACGCGACATGCTCGTCGAGCGCCTCGTCACGCCACTGGCAGGCAACCGCCGCGGCGAGTCGCTGCTCGAGACCGTATGTACGCTTGCCGACGAGGGCTTCCAGCTTGCCAACACTGCGAAGGCGCTGGGCATACACATCAGCACGCTCCGTTATCGGCTTGAACGAATTGAAGCCATTCTGTCCGTCTCGCTCGAAGACCCCAGCCTTCGCTTCCAGCTTCAGGTCGCCATGGCCTTGTACCGGCTCCGCGAAGATTAGCCGGCTTTTTCCTATGTTTCGCAGGAAGACAGCGTTTTTGCTTCAGGCTTAAATACGGAACGTGGGGGCACACCTTTTTGCCCTGCCGCACTCGTTCGACCTGACGACAGGTCCTGCGCGGGGCGTCCCCGAACATGTCTTCCGTATGGATTGAAATGACCAGCGCAACCGCTCTTCCCCGGCACGATATCAACGCCCTGCTCGCGCTTCAGCGCCGTATTGCAAACGACACGACCGCAGAGATTCGCTTTGACGCCGGATCGCGAGCGGCCTACGCGTCGGAAGCATCGAACTACCGGCAGGTCCCGATCGGCGTCGTCGTTCCCCGTACCATCGACGACGTCGTCGAAATCATGCGCGCCTGCCACGACGCCGGCATGCCCGTTCTGACACGCGGCGCCGGCACGTCGATGTGCGGCCAATCGGTCAACGCCGCGGTCATCATCGATGCGTCCAGGCATCTGACCTCAATCGAGAACATCGATGTTGAAGCTCGCATTGCGACGGTTCAACCAGGTGTCATCTGCGATCAGCTAAAAGACGCGGCCGCACTCAAAGGCCTCACGTTCGGGCCGGATCCCGCGACCCATAGCCGTTGCACGATCGGCGGGATGATCGGCAACAATTCCTGCGGCGCCCATTCTGTGATGGCCGGCAAGACGGCCGAGAATGTCGAGGCCATGGAAATCCTGACGTACGACGGAGCACGATTCTGGGTCGGCCCGACGGATGCCGAAACGCTTCAGGAGCACCTCGATGCGGGCGGACGGCGCGCAGCGATCGTCACGCAGCTTCTGGAACTGGTAGACCGATATGGCGACGCGATCCGTGCCGGTTTCCCCAAGCTTAAACGGCGCGTCTCCGGTTACAGCCTCGACCAGTTGCTTCCCGAAAATGGCTTCAATATTGCCCGTGCGCTGGTCGGCTCGGAAGGCACGTGTGTATCGGTGCTGCGTGCCACGACCACGCTGGTGACGAACCCGACTCATCGGGTTCTCGTCGTATTTGGCTTTCCGACGATCTTCGACGCCGCCGATTGCGTTCCCCAGTTGTTGCCGCTCGGACCGATCGCGATGGAAGGGTTGGATACGGGTATCGTCGGGGGTCTCCGCGAGCGCGGCCTCGCTCTCGCGGACATTGCCGAACTACCCGATGGAAATGCGTGGCTCATGGTCGAATTCGGCGCGACCGATAGTGACCGGGCTTTGTCACTCGCACACACGGCCGCGAGCTTTGGCAAAGCATTTCCTGGTAAGCCATCGTCACGCGTGGTGGTCGACGCCAGTCTCATGAAACGCCTGTGGTCTGTGCGCGAAACTGGCGCATCGGCTACTTCGATCGGAGACGATCCGTCGCAACCGGATCCGGTGGTCGGCTGGGAAGACGCGGCCGTCGAGCCCCGGCATCTTGGCGCATATCTCAGGGAGTTCTCGGCCCTCGTGACGCGTTACGGCTACAAGACCAACATGTACGGGCACTTCGGCGACGGATGCATACATTCACGCATTACCTTCGACCTTCGAAATGCTCAGGGCGTCCATACCTGGCGCGAGTTCCTTGTCGAGGCGGCGCAACTGGTCGTCAAATACGAGGGTTCGCTATCAGGCGAACACGGCGACGGTCAGGCCAAGGGAGAACTGTTGTCGCTGATGTATTCCCCCGAACTCATGGAGGCCTTCAGGGAGTTCAAGGCAATCTGGGATCCGTTGGGATGCATGAATCCCGGCAAGCTTATCGATGCCATGCCTGTGGACGAGAATCTGCGGCTCGGTCCGTCTTACCAGCGCGTTGAAATCAAAAGCCATTTCTCTTTCGGAAACGTTGCCAATCCCGACACCTTCGCGCGCGCCACGGAACGCTGTATAGGAATGGGCAAATGCCGTTCACTGGACGGTGGAACGATGTGCCCCAGTTTCCGTGCTACCCGCGAAGAAAAGTACTCGACGCGCGGTCGTGCCAGGCTGCTTTTCGAACTGCTAAAGGGCGAAGTAATCGAAGACGGCTGGCAGAGCGAAGCTGTAAAAGACTCGCTCGACCATTGTCTTGCGTGCAAAGGCTGCAAAAGCGATTGTCCGACTCACGTCGACATCGCGAAATACAAGAGCCATTTCCTCTACGAGTATTTCAAGCACAAGCGCCGCCCCATCATGGACGCGATGATCGGCCGTATCGGAAAGTGGTTGCCGCTCGCCACACACGTAAGTGGTGCGGCAAACAGGGTGATGCGAAATCGCGCGTTTCGAAAGATCGGCGCGTACGCGGGCCTCGCGCCGGACGTCCGGTTTCCCGCCATCGCAAGCAAAGCGTTCAGAAACGGTCACAGCGCGAGACAGCTGCTTGCGACGAGCCACGCAAACATCGCGACTCAACGCGGACGCGTTCTGTTGTGGACGGACACATTCAACAACGGGTTTTCCCCTGACGTTCTCGAAGCAGCGGTGCGCGTTCTCGAGTCGCATGGATTCCAGGTTCAACTCCTGAGCAAGCAGGTCTGCTGCGGCCGGCCCATGTATGACGCCGGCTTGCTTGACGAGGCGCGGCGCAATCTCGAATCCATCATGAGCGCCCTATCGGAAGTCATTCAAGCTCAAACGCCGGTCGTCGTGCTTGAGCCGAGCTGTCTTTCGGTGTTCCGCGACGAACTTCGCGCGCTGTTCCCCACCGACGCTCGCGCTGCTTCACTGGCGGCCTCAGTGAAGACGCTCGCCGAGCTTCTGCAAGACAGCGGCGTCGCGTTGCCAAAGCTGGATGAAGACGTCGCCGTACATGGTCACTGCCATCAGAAAGCCTGTGGCGGAACGAAAGCGGAATCACAAATGCTTAAAGACTCAACACGCTCAGGGAAAGTCCTTGCGACGGGTTGTTGCGGGATGGCCGGTGCATTCGGCTATCACACCCGTACTGCGGATATCGCCATGTCGGTCGCCGCTTCGGAACTTGTACCGGCTATCAATGCGTTGAGTCAGGACACCGTGGTGATCAGCGACGGCTTCAGCTGCCGCTCGCAGATTCGCAATACAACCGGCAGAACTGCGATTCATCTGGCGCAGTGGCTCGACCAGCGTAGCGAGTCTGATTCGACGCAAGCTTCGCCATTGCCAAGCTGGGAAACGGAGAAAGCATGAACCGCCGAACCTTTTCCAGCACCGCTATTCGTCGTGCCCGCGGACGAGTCCCACTCGTGACGATAACGACCGCAGAAAGTGCTGCCGCGCGCAAATAATCAAAACCGTTCTGCTTGCACATGTCCAGATTGGGCCGTGTTTCTACTGCGTTCGTTGCGTAGCATGACACGCATAACGGTTCCATTTTCCACAGAGGTACATCATGTCGATTGCG
This sequence comes from Paraburkholderia xenovorans, assembly GCF_046030735.1. GTDB lineage: Bacteria > Pseudomonadota > Gammaproteobacteria > Burkholderiales > Burkholderiaceae > Paraburkholderia > Paraburkholderia xenovorans_A. The sequence continues at coordinate 60,774 of NZ_JAQQBV010000005.1, read as the reverse complement.
TCACTTATCGAGGCAGACCGCAGGCATCTGATTCATCCGGTCGTCAACTACCGCGCTCATGAAGAGCGTGGAGTCACCATACTCGAGTCAGGCCGTGGCGCATGGCTGCGCGATGCGAACGGCAACGAACTGCTCGACGCATTCGCCGGCTTGTGGTGTGTGAACACAGGCTACGGGCAAGAAAGTATTGTCAGGGCCGCGACGGAACAGATGAGTCGGCTTCCGTACGCCACCGGATATTTTCACTTCGGTTCGACGCCTGCGATTCAACTGGCGGAACAGCTCGTGGCGCTCGCTCCCGCATCATTGCAGCACGTCTACTTCTCGCTGGGAGGATCGGATGCCGTCGACTCGGCGATCCGGTTCATCACCCATTACTTCAACGCTACCGGTCGGCCGTCAAAGAAGCACATCATCGCCCTCGAGCGCGGGTATCACGGTTCATCGTCAACCGGCGCCGGTCTGACGGCCATCTCCAGCTTCCATCGCAACTTTGATGTGCCGTTGCGCGGGCAACATCATATTCGTTCGCCGTACCAGTATCGAAGCGCGACCCCGAACGATCCGCAGGCAATTGTCGCGGCATCGGTAGCCGCGCTCGAAGCGAAGGTCAGCGAACTGGGTGCAGAAAACGTCGCCGCATTTTTCTGCGAACCTGTGCAAGGTTCCGGTGGTGTCATTGTCCCGCCCAAAGGCTGGCTAAAGGCGATGCGCGAAGCATGCCGCAGGCTCGACATCCTGTTCGTAGCCGACGAGGTGATCACCGCCTTCGGTCGTACAGGACCCATGTTCGCTTGTGAATCCGAGGGCGTTGAGCCTGATCTGATGACGGTCGCCAAGGGACTCACCGCAGGCTATGCGCCGATGGGCGCGGTTCTTATGTCTGATGAGGTGTATCAGGGTATCGCGGACGGCGGCTCGCGCGCCGATGCAGTCGGGCACGGCCAGACATACTCGGCTCACCCGGTCAGCGCAGCGATCGGCCTTGAAGTGCTGCGTCTTTATCAGGAAGGTGGCTTGCTTGCAAACGGCGTCGCTCAGGCCGAGCACTTCGCAGCCGGCCTCGATGGCCTGCTCGACCATCCCCTTGTCGGCGACTCGCGTCATCGTGGTCTGCTCGGTGCGCTGGAACTCGTCTCTAATAAAGAACTTCGTACACGCTTCGATCCCGCACTGAATCTGTCGACCCGAATTTTCGAGGCAGCCTACCGGAACAAAATCATTTTCCGCGCTTTCGGCGACAACATTCTGGGGTTTGCTCCAGCACTTTGTTATTCGCGCGACGAAGTCGAGCTCATGACCGACAGAGTGCGCAAAACGCTTGACGACATCCTCGCGCAGGAAGACGTGCGCGCGGCTCTGCGCAGTGCGGAGAAAGTGCACGCCTGAGCTCTCTCCGTTCAGACGGTTAATAACCTTTCCCTGTAGCGGCGCAAACTCAGTCGATAGGCGCGCTACACGTTCATTTTGCAGGAGAAGACAATGGCTCTCAAACTCACACGCGGCGAACTTCTACATCGCCAGAACCTGATTGGCGGAAAGTGGGTCGATGCATCCGATAGCGCGCAATATCCTGTTATCAACCCTGCCACGGACGAGATCGTCGCCCAGGTCGCGAATAGCGGTGCAGCCGACGCCCGCGCGGCAACCGACGCGGCAGCGCAAGCCTTTCCGGCCTGGCGTGATCGCCTGCCGCGCGAACGTGCGGAAATCCTTCGTCGCTGGCATGCGCTTATCGTGCAGAACACGGACGACCTCGCGACGCTGATGTCGATGGAACAGGGTAAGCCGATGGCCGAAAGCCGCGGCGAAGTTGCGTACGGTGCGTCCTACGTTGCCTGGTTCGCGGATGAAGCCACGCGTATCTACGGCGATATCATTCCGCAGCAACAGCGTGGCAAGCGCATGACCGCGGTGAAAGAGCCGGTCGGGATCGTCGCAGCGATTACACCGTGGAATTTCCCGCTAGCGATGATTGCGCGCAAAATTGCACCTGCTCTCGCTGCCGGCTGTACCGTCGTCGCCAAACCGGCGGAAGACACGCCATTGACCGCCCTCGCGCTGGCTGCCCTTGCGAAGGAAGCCGGCGTGCCCGACGGCGTGCTGAACATGATCGCCGCCGCCCGTGACGAAGGCATCGCGGCCGTTGCCGACTGGCTGGCAGACGACCGCGTCCGTAAGATTACCTTCACCGGTTCGACGGCGGTCGGTAAGCATCTGGCACGAGAGTCGGCCGGTACTCTCAAGAAGCTCTCGCTCGAACTCGGCGGCAACGCGCCATTCATCGTCTTCGACGATGCCGACCTCGATGCGGCAGTCACGGGCGTCATGGCCGCCAAGTTTCGCAACGGCGGCCAAACCTGCGTGTGTCCGAATCGCATCTATGTTCATTCAAAGATCTATGAGCAGTTCGCCGATATGTTGAGCCAGCGTGTCGGTGCGTTGAAGGTTGCGCCGGCGAGCGACGCGTCCGCCCAGATTGGCCCGATGATCAACCAGCGCGCCATCGACAAGATCGCGAGGCACGTCGACGACGCGGTCCAGAATGGCGCGACCGTGCTCGTAGGTGGGCGACGGCTCACTGAGCTGGGTACCAACTACTATGCGCCGACCGTACTCACAGGGGCCAACGCTAACATGCTGGTCTGCTGCGAGGAGACCTTTGGCCCTGTCGCTCCGCTTTTCCGGTTCGAGGACGAAGACGAAGTGATCCGCCTCGCCAACAATACGCCATTCGGACTTGCCGCCTATTTCTATACGCGCGACGTGCGACGTATCGAGCGCGTCGGACGCAGACTCGAAGCCGGCGTCATCGGCGTCAACGAAGGTGCTGTCGCGAGCGAGGCCGCGCCCTTTGGCGGCGTCAAGGAATCCGGCTACGGACGCGAGGGTTCGAAATACGGACTGGACGACTATCTGTCCATCAAGTATCTCTGTCAGGGCGGACTGGATTAATCGATCGCCGAAAAAGACGCCGTCGTGACTTACTCATCGTCCGCGAGCAGTTTGTCGAGCGGAGCAGCATGTTTGACGAACGGTGTACGGATAACGATATAGCTGAAGTATTTTTCGATGCCGATGTTACGGTCGAGCAGCTTCTCGACAACCTCCTGATAATGCCCGATGTTCTTGACGAGAAACTTGAGTAGATAGTCATAGCCGCCGCTCACCAAATGGCACTCGATTATCTCGTCGAAGTCCCGCAGATTTGCCTCGAAGCGCACAAAGTCTTCACGGCGGTGGTCATGGAGCATGATCTCCGTGAAGACCGTGACCGTGCTGGTCAGTCTGGTCAGATTGATATGGGCGCCATAGCCCGAAATGATGCCCGCGGCCTCAAGACGTTTCACACGCTGCAAACAGGGACTGGCTGAGAGCCCGACGGCACTGGAGAGGTTCGCGTTCGTCATGTTGCCGTTCTTTTGCAGTTCGGCAAGGATCTTGATATCGATCCGGTCGAGTTTCTGTCGATTGCTCATAACGTGCTTGGTCGGTGTCGGCTGCGATGTCAATCGAAGATCGTCGTGCTATCCATTTGACAACTGCTCATGGTGCGCTTTGACCAGCTGGGCCATACTCGTAAACTTGAACTCGACTGAAGGCTCAGCAAGCGTTCTTAGTGTCGCGCCAAACCCGCGCTGTTCGAACCGGCGATGAATCCAGCATGAGCGCAGCCCGAGCTGCCCGGCGGGCTGATGATCATGATAGACGCTATCCGCAATGTGAAGGGCTTCCTCTTTCTTCACGTCAATCGAAGTCAGCACATCAAACAGATAATCGAAGTTTCGGTGTGACGGCTTGTAGGCCCCGACGTCTTCCGCGGTCACGATGGCGTCGAATTCCACCGCAAGCCTGGCGTTGCTGGATCTGAAGCTCTCGTTATCGACGTTGGAGACGATCACAAGCTTGAAATATTTCTTCAGATACTGGAGCGTACTCGCCGAGTCCGGGAATGCCGGCCAGTCGCGGATTGAGTGCCCGTAGGCAACAGCTTCATCCCAGGAATATCTGACGCCCCACTCTTCGGCGAGTCTCTTGTAGACGACCTGCAAGAGTCGGTTATACGGCAGCTCCGGGGTTGCCAACTGCTGAAAAGACTCGTGCCGGGCGTGCGCCTCGAGAACCTGATCGCGTGTAAGAGGATTGGCGAGACGGGCCGTGAGTGTCGACAGGCCCTCGGCTATCCCGGACTCCCAGTCAATCAACGTGCCGTAGCAATCAAACGTTAGTGCCTTGAAATCGGTCAACTGCACACCAGCCTCCGTCTTAAGATTTGCAACCCACCGAAATCGCCAACGGGAAAAGCTACTGACGCGGCGGTCAGCGCGCACCACGCCAGAGCTCTACCAAACCGCTTACTTCTTCAGCAGCGCCTCCTGGTGCGCTTTGGCAAGGTCCGCCATGCTGTTGAAACGGAAGTCGATATTCGGCTGCGCGCCCGGGTTCATCGTGGCGCCGAAACCCGGCTGCGAGTGACGGCGATAAATCCAGCACGACGCCAGACCAAACTCATTGGCAGGCTTGTGATCGTGGAAAAGGCTCTCTGCGGTGTGCAGGATCTTGTCTTTGCTGATGCCACGATCGCCTAGCTTTTCAATCATATACTCGAAGTTGCGCGGCGACGGCTTGTACGAACCAACGTCTTCCGCTGTGATGATCGCGTCAAATTCGACCTGCAGCTTCGCGTTACTGTACGTAAAGCTCTCGTTGTCGATATTCGATAGGATGACCAACTTGTAGTATTTCTTGAGGTACTGCAGCGCGCCTACGGTATCGTCGAACGCAGGCCAGTTGCGAACGGATTGGCCGTAAGCCACGCACTCTTCGTGCGTGAACGAAACGCCCCATTCTTCGGCGAGACGCTTGTACACGATGGGCAGCAAGTCCTGATAGCGCTTGGCCGGGGTGTACTTCTGCTGCGACGATTCGTGACGGGCATGAGCCTCCAGCACCTGATCACGCGTGAGCGCCGGCTTCACGCGATCCAGCAGGGTGCGCAGCCCCTCGAAAATACCCGTTTCCCAGTCGATCAGCGTGCCGTAGCAGTCGAAAGTCAGTGTGTTGAAGTCGGTCAGTTCCACAGTCACTCCTGTCATGTGTTGGTGATGGAGAACTCAGTGTAGTCAGACGTCCCGGCATCCAGAACCGATGTTTGGGTTATCGCCAGCAGCTTTTGTTGCCTTGGCATGACTCAACAGCAGATTCTACCGGCAGCCTCCGGGTGACCCTGTACGCGAGCGGCGCAACTATGTAAGTGCGCTGCGTCACCGCCGGTTGAGTCGAATCAACGAGACTTCGCTCATTTGGGGATCCGCATGGCGCGGGTCGGCGTGGTCATTGATGGGTTGCGTGGGGACACGAACGACAGTGGCGATCTGGAACGGTACCGTTATGGCCACAGTCTCAATTGCAATCAACAGCCGCTCCCGGAACTCAGAAGCCGTACGTCCGCTCCGTGTTGGAGCGGTTCCGGCATCCCACCTCGTTGACGCCAATTGCGCCACACCCATTCACGCTGATTCGCAAATGGGGCGCAAATGACTGAGTTCCGGCGCGTTATGTAAAAGAGGAATCAGGCGGAGCCTGGTGCTCTCCACGATACGCCGGCTTACATCGCTTTCTTGAACGGCGCGCCCGAATGCTCGCGCAATTCGTTGAACACGATCTTCGGCCACGCTTTCTGCGCGACTTCGATTTCCGACACATGCGAGGCCAGATACGTCGGCGCATCCGATGCATCGAGCGCAATCCGCGCCGCGTACGAATCGGTGAAACGGCGCAACTCCGCTGCATCGTCGCAGGTCACCCAGCGCGACATCCGGTAACGTGCCGGCGCCATCCGCACATCGACCTTGTATTCCGTCGACAACCGATGCGACACCACTTCGAATTGCAGTTGGCCAACCGCGCCGAGAATCATCAAACCGCCGACTTCCGGACGGAACACCTGAATCGCGCCTTCCTCACCGAGCTGCTTCAGCGCTTCACCGAGCTGCTTAGCGCGCATCGGATCGACCACTTCCACCGTCTGAAAAATTTCCGGCGCAAAAAACGGCAAACCGACGAACTGCAATTGTTCGCCTTCGGTCAGCGTATCGCCGAGACTCAACGTGCCGTGATTCGGAATCCCGATGATGTCGCCAGGATACGCCTCGCTAACCGTCTCACGACGCTGCGACAGGAACGTCACCACGTTATTCGCGCGGAACGTCTTGTTCGTGCGCGTCACTTTCACGGCCATGCCGCGTTCGAAATGCCCCGAACACACGCGAATAAATGCCACGCGGTCGCGGTGCGCGAGATCCATGTTCGCCTGCACCTTGAACACGACGCCGGTGAATTTCGGCTCGTCCGGCATCACCGGACGTTGCACGGTCATCCGCATCGACGGCGGCGGCGCCAGATCGACCAGCGCGTCGAGAATTTCCTTCACGCCGAAGTTGTTGATCGCCGAGCCGAACAGCACCGGCGATTGCTGACCGGCGAGGAACTGCTCGCGATCAAAGTCGGGCGACGCGCCGGTAATCAGGTCGATCTCTTCCTTCGCCTTGACCCACGCGTGACCGAAGCGGCGTTCGCCCTCTTCGTCACCCAGCGCTTGCAGCGTTTCGACTTCTCCGCCCGCCTTATCCTGCCCGGCGCGGAACAGACGCACCTGGTCGCGCTGGATGTCGTAGACACCCTGAAAGTCCTTGCCCATGCCGATCGGCCACGTGAACGGCACGGCGGCGACGCCCAGATGCTGTTCGATCTCGTCGAGCAGCTCGAGCGGCTCGCGCACTTCGCGGTCGAGCTTGTTGATGAACGTGACGATCGGCGTCTTGCGGCTGCGGCAGACTTCGAGCAGCTTGAGCGTTTGCGCTTCGACGCCGTTCGCGCCGTCGATCACCATCACGGCGGCATCCACCGCGGTCAACACGCGATAGGTATCTTCGGAGAAGTCTTCGTGGCCCGGTGTGTCGAGCAGGTTGATGACGGCGTTACCGTACTCGAACTGCATCACCGAGCTGGCCACCGAAATGCCCCGCTGCTTTTCGATTTCCATCCAGTCGGACGTCGCGTAGCGATTGCTCTTGCGACCCTTCACGGTACCGGCGATCTGGATCGCGCCCGAAAACAGCAGCAGCTTTTCAGTGAGCGTGGTCTTGCCCGCGTCCGGGTGGGAAATGACCGCGAACGTGCGGCGGCGTTTGAGTTCGGAGACTGACATCGGGTCTGGCGGTCACTGATAGAGGTTCGGGCGATCCCCAAAGGCTTGTGGCCCCTGGTCTGCCACGTTAGGCGCGGCGGCGTCGAGCTGCGGGAGTTGGGCTGGGAACCCTCGTCACAATGGCAACTCGACCGCGTCGGAACCGGGTCACGAACGAGCGTTCGACAATACGGGAATCGCCAGCGCAGAACAGCGCAAGGTGCGAATGATACACGTCATGGGGATGCGCGTCGGGAAATGCGGTTTGGGGGCCAGATAGCGCGTAGACCGGAACGATCTCCTACGCGCTATCTGGCCGAACCATTTCCCGGTCGCCGGGGCATTATTGATAGGACATCGTAAACGTGGCGAGCGCCTTCACGGTCCCTGCAGTGACGATGCCTTTGCTGATGTAACGTGCTGTCAATGGGACCGACAAGAGGCCGTTTGGCGAATCACCAATTAGCCATTGGTTTTTATTGCCGACCGCCGCCGAATCCGCTCCGAACGAAACGGGCGCTCCTGAGCCGTTTAGTATCTGAATACCGACCCCTTGAGCTGTCGAGTCCGAGGAAAGCTGAAGCGTATTACCCGTGTTGGCAGGATTGACGTTATCAGTCAGCGTGATCCACACCTTTGCTCCGCTTGTGCAGTTGAGCGACAACGGAACAGCGATAGGCCCCGTAACTGTCCCGACACCGGACGAGAGCGCCAACGTGGACACTGTAGGCAGTTGCACAGTAAGGGCTGGTTGGCTGACGGAGCAGGTCGCGCCCATGAATGTTCCCGACGCAGAGCCAGAGTAGGCGAACCCCGACAATTGGCTACCCAAGCCACCGTCTGATGAAAAGTAGCCAAGGCGCACCGGCGGGACTGACGAGAGAGACACGACACCGGGAGCAATCTTGCCGGTGACCACAAATGAGGCCGTCAACGTAATATCGACCGTGATCGCCGCGCCGCCAATCACGCCGGTTAAAGTACCGCAGTCAAATATGTAGCCGCCGCTGGTGTTGTTCAATACTTTATTGGCGATGTTGCATTTCGCCGAACTGACACTGTACCGAATGCCAATGCCAGACACGTTGGTGAGGAAAACATCGGTGTAACCCGCCACAGTCGACGCACCGGTCGGCAGATACAGTTGAAATGTTGTCGAAGTACTTTGAGTCCCTGTCGTATTAAACGCGCACGACAGTGGGAACGTGGTCGGTGCGAGCGTAGTTATTGTGGATCCAGCAGACGCATTCGAGGGTACAGCAACGGTACCAACAGCGAGGTTTTGATCACTCACGGTGGCCGAGCAAACCAAGCGTGCATTCGCCGACATGGATACCAAACTAACAATCAAAGCCAACATGCCATATGCAAAAAATCGCTTCAGCGAAAAGGCTCCGTGGTACACAAAATCGTGACTGCGATCGGCCTGCCGTCTGCACCAAATAACTCTGGGACAACACCCACGCTGTGAAAGCGTTAACATAAACATAGCTGGCACCTTCTCAATTCAATCGTTTCAATTTGCAGAACTGCTGCGCGAGTGAAGTGACTCGCCTCCGCCAAGGCAATGCCCCTCCACAGACGTATAAGCCGCGGTTGCCTTACCCGTCTGCTTCGGCAATACATAATCGATCCGGCACTGCTCGGACGCCGCCTCGCCCCACTTCACAAACAACGACCCCTTGTCTTCCAGACCACGCACGAAGATCCGGCTGTCCTGCGCGACAACGCCGACGTTGCGACCATTGCCGTCAACCACGTCCACGCCAAACGGCAACGCCTTATCACCGAGCTGCGGCGCGCGAATCAACGCCGCACGGCCGCTTACCGTCTTGTACTTGAGCATCACCACCGAGCCGAGGCGAGGCACAGCCTGTTCCGAAGTCGACTCGAATTCGACATCGGTCGAGGTTCCTTTCGGGTCGATGTCGACGGTATTCATCCCGTACGGCGTCAGGTAAGGCACCACGGCGTAACCGCGGCTATCGAGCTTGACACCCGGCGAACTCGTCACGCTTGCGCCCGCTGCGCCCGGCGCGTCGACGATGCCAAACGTATCGCCCACGGTTTGCGAGAAAGTCACGCCACCCGGATGCGCGACCACCGTGCCACTGATACCGGCAGACATCTGACTCGAACCCGATCCCGCACTCGCCGACGCCGTCATCTGCGCATACGGCGCGCGCCATGCACCGATCACACCGGTATTGGCGGAGCGGCCGCCACTGGCGCTGGCATATGTGCCGTACGCGTTGTACGAGTACTGGTTCGCGTCGCCGAGCGAGCCGCTCAGGTTGGCTTGCAGATTGGTGTTGCCGCCCGAGCTCGACAGATTGGTCGACAACAACGGCGCATGCTGGCTATGGCCGAGCGGAAGCGTCGTGCTGAGCATGTACTGGTTGGACATCGAGCCGTCCGAACTACGGGTACGCCCCGCCGTGATGCTGTATGTGCCGTACTTGAAACTGTTCGTGTAACCGGCTTGATAAAACGTATCGCTACCGCTGTGATTCCAGTACTGCTGCGACGAAGCGCTCAGAAACACGGTTCCATGGCTCTTGAGGTTCTGATTGACCGTGAGCTGAAAGCGATTGCGCTGACGATAGACGGAATTCGTATCGCCACCACGCATCGCGAGATCGCGAACCGAGGCCGCGTCCGACAGATTCATAAAGCCGGCGGTCGAGTAGCGATAAGCAGCAACCGCAATATTGGTGTCCGTCGGATCGATGAACTTGTTGTAGCCAACGCGCAGACTGGTGCCGCGCATCGTGCTCTGGTTCGGGATTTGCGTTTGCGCACCGGTAACGTCGGCTGAAACCGCGCCAAACCTGGTGTTCAATGCCGCGCCTACGTCAGCCGCTACGTAGCCATTAGCCGCCACGCCGCCGCCGTAAGCCGTCAGCAGGTTGGTGAGACCGCGTTGCAACGTGAACTGCGCGAAGTTCGGCTTCGTTACGAGCGAGTCGTTACGCAACTGTCCGGCGGTCACCGAGAAACGCGTCGTGCCGGGCCGCAACGATTGCGCCACCGACGCGAACGGTACCGTGAAAGTCTTGGTGCGGCCATCGGCTTCGGTCACCGTTACGTCGAGGTTGCCGCCGTAGCCGGTCGCATACAGGTCGTTGATTTCGAACGGACCCGGCGACACGCTGGTTTCATAGAGCAACTGACCGTTCTGACGGACAGAGACACGCGCATTCGTCTCCGCGATGCCACGCACCACCGGCGCGTAGCCACGTAGGGATTCAGGCAACATGCGGTCGTCGGTGGCGATCTGCGCGCCGCGGAACTGCACGCTGTCGAACACGTCGCCGGTCGTGTAGCCGTCGCCCAATGTCACTTGTGATTTCAACGCGGCTACGTCGTGTTGCACGTAGGTCGCGATGTTGTCGACATGCGAACCCTGGCCCGTCGCCTGCGATATCGACGATTGATGACGGAAATGCCATGCGCCAATATTCAAACCCGCGTTCAGGCCAAGGTAGCTTTGCGTCGACTCCATGCCCGAGCCGGCGGTGTGATAAGTGTTCGCGTTGTAGCTCACAAAGCCCGCGTTTACACCGGTTTGCCACATGTCGGGTGGCACATAGCCGCGCGCGGCATTGCGCATGTATTTCTGCGGCACGCTCAGCGTGAGTTTCTGCTCGGAGAAGTCGAAGTCGATCGTTGCGCCCGGCACGATTGCGGCAAGGTCGACGCATTCGTCGTCGGCCGCGGCGGCGCTTGCACTCGCGGCGGCATGCGTGTCTTTGACTGCATCGGTTTTAGCATGCGTTGATAGCTTTGTGCCGGTATCCGCCGCGACCTTGTCGAAATCGACGCCCAAGGTCTCCAGCATCTGACGGCTGAAGCATGCACGCGAGCTGTGACCGTCATGCGTAGCCACGAAGCGCACATCCTGACGCGCCACGCGAATCTCGTTGACCCAAAGATCGACGGCATACACCCCCGGCTCCACCGTATTGCCGCGCGCAAAACGCCCAACGTCCACGGTTTGCGCCGGGTCCGTACGCAAAAAAGTCGTATCGAATTGAACCGCCGCGATTTTGTCGACGCTTTCTGCCGCATTCACGTTCGCCGACTGGGTGCCGCCAAGCCCCGCGAACACCGACATGACAACGGCGATAACGGGGTTCAGGCCGAACGAACCAGAACAATCGCAGATGCGAGCATGCGACTGATGACGAGGTGAGAGTTTCATGATCTGACTGACTTCCGATGTCTTGCAACAGGCGTGCGGCGTCCGGTGCGTTGCTGATGCAACGCACGCCATTTACTCGAAGTGGGTTTTATGCAATTAGGCGCAGGGCTGCCGACCGAACAGCCGGTTGATGCGCGTTATGGATTGAGTGTCGCGTCGCCGTCGATGGCGCCGCCGTAGTCACTGATCGCGGTGTAGTGAACCTTCGCGCCGGCCGATACGCCATTCATCTTTGCAACCGGCAACACGGCCGACGCATGCGGCGCAACCATGCCGCCCTGTTCGTTCTTGAACAGGTGACCGCTGCTTTCTACATCGACTTCGCTAAATGAAACGTAGTAGGGCGTCGGATTGGAGACGCTTACTGCCTGCCCCTTGCCATCTGGCGACACTCCGATTTTCCAGCTCAATTGCGCGGGTGCGTCTTCTGGCTTGCCGGGCAGTTTGGCCGGACGTACGAACATTTTGATGCGGGTGCGATAGGCCAATTGCAACGAATTCACGCCTGAAGTCGCGTCCGCTTTGGGTGGAATATCCAGCACATTGAGCCAGTAGATCGATTCGCGATCCTGCGGCAGCGCTTCGCCGCTGTACATCACGCGCAGTGTCTGCGCTTTCTTCGGATCCATCCGGAAAATCGGCGGCGTGATGATAAACGGCACCTTGATATCGCCGGGCTTGGCATCTGCGTTACCGTCGTCCATCCATACCTGTACGAGCGACGGATTGTGGCTGTCGTTGTCCAGCTTGACCGTGACTTCGCGCTGCTCGAGCGGATACACCACTCGCGTACCGCCGATCGTCACGCTTGCCTGTGCGCCGCCTGCCAGTAGCGCACAGACAAAACCGGTTCCTATCGTGATTTTTTCGAGCAACTTCATCACAGCACCTTTGAACTTAATCTTGAAATGAGGCCGTAAAAAAGGCGTTCACCTAAGCGAACGCCCCCGGTCATCGCTTACTGATACTGCATCGTGTATTGCACCGACGTGCTCACTACGCCCGGCGTTGCCTTGCCCGTAGCGTAGTACTGCGCGAAGTACTTCATGTTTGCCGAACCGCCGGAGATGGTTGCGCCGTTGCCAGCGATGTCGTTGTTCGCACCGGTCGTGATGTTGATCGGTTGCATCGACGCGTTCAGCAGACGCACCTGGACGTTCGACGCCTGGCCCGAAGCGGCCTGGTTAGTCAGATAACCGGTGTCCTGGGCAACGGTCGGACCGTTTTCGAAGGTGGCAACCGCCTTGGTAGCCGCGCCCGAGCAGCCGCTCAGTGCGAGCGTCATGTCGGTCGGGCTGGACGTGCCGGCAACCGCGCCTTGCGTGGCGAGCGTGCCTGCCGAAACCGTCGGCAGCGTGACAGCCAGGTTAGCGGGCGAGCCCGATGCTGTGCCGTTGATCGAGCAAGTGGTGTCCGAAACCGTGCCAGTGAAGGCGATCGTGCCGTCCGCCGCGTGGGCGCCGAACGATGCAACGCCCAGCAAACCGCCAGCAGCGATCGCAATTGCGGGGAGGAAAGATTTCATTTTGTTGCTCCAATTGAGTTAAGAAATATTGAATCGGCGATTGATATTCAGTGAGATTCGCCATTCGCCCTCGGGTGTTCCAATGTTCGAGCCCGGGAATAACGGCTTTTCTTCGAATCATTGGCCGATCGTTCAGGCGCAACGGAATACTAAAATCCAGCGCGGCACTAGTACCTAGGACGATTCTGATTTCATCCCGACTCTTGATGGCAATTCGAAATATTTCCGATTAGTGGATTCTTTTTGCTTATTTGAAATGAGATTTTTCCTAAGCCCTTTGGATAAACGGCCTGGCCGAGACTTCGAGCACCCAATAAAAAAACCGCCGCACCGTTACCGGTGCGGCGGTTTTTTTGCCGAAGTATTTGCGTCGTGTTACGCGCCGCTAGCTTCGTTGAGCGTCAGGTGTTTGGTCTCAGGCGCCCAGGCGATCGAGACCAGCATCCCGATCAGCAGTACGGCCGCGAGCACCATCATGGTTGCGTGAAAACCAAGATGGACGATCCCCAACGGCAGAAGGAACGTACCGACCGCCGAGCCCAGCCGGCTGCACGCGATCGCCAGCCCGACGCCACACGCGCGCACCTCGGTCGGGAAACACTCCGGCGGAAACACGCCGACGAGATTCGAGAACGCGGACATCGTCAGCGTGAACACGGCGAACGCGACGATCATCGCCAGCGTTGCGGACTCGGGCAGCACGGCGAGCGCAACCAGCGACAAACACGTCACCGCGAACGAACCAATCAGGAATGCGCGGCGCGACAGTTTGATCGTGAGCCAGATGCCGATCAATGCGCCGAGCACGAGGAACCCGTTCAACAGGAAATCGGCGCCCGAGCCATCGTTCAGATGGATCGCCTTGAGGATGGTCGGCAGAAATGTGTAGATCGCGAAATACGGAATCACGAGGCACACAAAGAACGCGCAATTGAAAATGGTCCGCCGAATCAGGTCTTTCCGGAACAGCCGCATGAAGCCGCCGCGCGCTTGCGCGTGTTCGTCGTCGCCACTGTCGAGCGTCACGTGGGGGCCGAAGTGTTTGAGTACGACCGCCTTCGCTTCCGCGACGCGACCTTTGCCGCTCAGCCAGCGCGGCGACTCGGGCGTGCCCATGCGCAGCACCAGCACGATCAACGCAGGCACACCGGCCGATGCGAGCAACCATCTCCATGCATCGGGCGAAGCATCGGCATAGTGCATGCCGAGCACGTTCGCGACCACATAGCCGATCGTCCATACCACGCTGAACGAGCCGAGCAACGTACCGCGATGCTTGCGCGGCGAGAATTCCGCGAGAATCGCGTGGCCGACCGCAAAATCGCCACCCATGCCGAAGCCAATCAGCACGCGCAATACGCACAACTCCAACGGCGATCGCACATAAAACTGCGCAAACGCTGCCGCGGTGATGATCAGGAAGCTCAACAGAAAAATCTTCTGCCTTCCTAATTTATCCGACAGCCAGCCAAAAATCAGACTGCCGACAAAGATCCCCATCAACGCGGAACTGCCGATCATGCCCATCCAGAATGCGTCGAGAGGCATCTGGCGATTCAGCGAAGCAAGCGCGTAACCGATCGTGCCGAGCGCGAAGCCCTCGGTAAAGTGCGCACCGAACGTCAGCCCGGCGATCTTGACGTGAAACGCATTGAGCGGCACGTCGTCGAGAGAAACGGGACCACGCATGGCCGCTGCGGCGGACGGCATCGTGGGGGCGAGGCCGAGAGTGGCCGTATGGATATCCTGATTGCTCACGCTGTCTCCTTCGTTTTGTGGGCCGCCCGCGCGCGGTCGGCATAGGTCCGACCCAGGCGGCTTCGTCCGCCTCCATGCATGCAATACGAGGCGGACGCTTCAACGCGGGAAGCCGGGACTACCGTCCGAGGCCACCCATCATCATGTACTTCAGTTCGGTGTATTCATCGAGCCCGTACTTCGAACCTTCACGGCCGAGCCCCGACTGTTTGACGCCGCCGAACGGCGCAACTTCCGTCGACAGAATCCCCTCGTTGATGCCGACCATGCCGCTTTCCAGCGCCTCCGCCACGCGCCATGCGCGCGCGAGGTCGCGGGTGTAGAAATACGCGGACAGACCGAACGGCGTGGCATTGGCGGCGGCGATCGCCTCGTGTTCGGACGTGAAGCGGAAGCACGCGGCCACCGGCCCGAACGTTTCTTCCGCGGCGATCAGCATCGACTTCGATGCGTCCACCAGCACCGTCGGTTCATAAAACGTACCGCCAAGTGCGTGCGGTTTTCCTCCGGTGAGGATTTTCGCGCCTTGACTCAACGCGTCGGCGACGTGCGCCTCGACTTTCTTCAGCGCCGCCTGATTGATCAGCGGACCCTGCTCGACCTCGCCTTGCAGCGCATTGCCGACGCGCATCTGCCGCACGGCTTTGGTCAGCGCCAGCGTGAACGCGTCGTACACGCCGTCCTGCACGTAGAAACGGTTCACGCACACGCAGGTCTGCCCGGTGTTGCGGAATTTCGAGGCCATCGCGCCTTGCACGGCGGCTTCGATATCCGCGTCGTCGAATACGATGAACGGCGCGTTGCCGCCCAACTCCAGCGACAGCTTCTTCAACGTATCCGCCGACTGCTTCGCGAGCAGTTTGCCGACGCGCGTCGAACCGGTGAACGACAACTTGCGCACGACTTCCGATTCCGTCAGCGCGCCGCCGATCGCAACGGCATCGCCGGAGACGATGTTGAACACGCCCGGCGGAATACCCGCTTTTTCGGCGAGCACGGCCAGCGCAAACGCCGACAAAGGCGTCTCTTCCGACGGCTTGAGCACCATCGTGCAACCCGCCGCCAGTGCCGGCCCGGCTTTACGCGTGATCATCGCGAGCGGGAAATTCCACGGCGTAATGGCCGCGACCACGCCGACCGGTTCGCGCGTCACGATGATCTTCGCGTGCGGGTTCGGGCTCGGAATCACGTCGCCGTAACTGCGCTTCGCCTCCTCGGCGAACCATTCGAAGAAGCTTGCCGCATAGCCGACTTCGCCGCGCGCTTCCGCGAGCGGTTTGCCTTGCTCGAGCGTCAGCAGTTCGGCTAGCGCGTCGCGGTTGTCGAGCATCAGTTCGCCCCAACGCTTGACGCGCGCACCGCGCTCTTTCGCCGTCAGTGCGCGCCATGCCGGAAAAGCGCGCTCCGCAGCGGCAATGGCTTGCGTGGTTTCCGCCGCGCCGCCGTTCGCCACCTGCGCGACGATTTCGCCGGTCGCGGGATTCAACACCGCATACGTGCTCGCGCTTTCGTGCCATTCGCCGCCGATGTAATGGCCGGTCCGGAGAAACTCGTTCATGCGGCTTTCTCCAGGGTTTCGTCGAAAACGCCTTGTGCAAGCCGTGGCTCGCGCGCAATTCGTTTGCCCGCCGTGTAATCGTTGATCAGATCGCATGGCGTGTAATTGCGTTCGAGTTCGAACAGCTCGTCCGCGTTGAGATGCGTGCCGAGTGCGGCCACCGCGCTATCGAACTGCGCGGGCGTATCCGCGCCGACCAGCATGCTCGCCACGCCGCCGTGATTGAGCACCCAGGCCTGCGCGATCTGCGCCGCCGACACCCCACGCCGGGCCGCCACGCGCGCGACCGACGCCGCAATCTCACGCGACGCGATATCGCCGTACATTTGCGCGGTGAAGAAATCGGTCTGATTGCGCGTCGAGTTCGGATCGCAAGTCAACAGACCGCGCGCCAAAGGACTGAACACCGAAACGCCGACGCCCTGATCCTGGCAATACGGAATCATTTCGCGCTCTTCCTCCCGATACGCGAGATTGAGTTGCAGTTGCATGTTGATCGGCTTGTGCCAGCCATTGCGCTCACAGACCTGCATGATCCTTGCGAACTGCCAGGTGTACATGGTCGACACGCCGATATAGCGCGCTTTGCCTGCACACACGATGTCGTTCAGCGCGCCCATCGTTTCTTCCACCGGCGTGTTCACGTCGAAGAAATGCAGCATGTAGATGTCGACGTAATCCATCCCGAGGCGCCTGAGCGACGCGTCGATGCCGTCCATGATGTGCTTGCGCGAATGGCCGCCGGCGTTCTGATATGCGCCCATGTCGTAGCCGACTTTGGTCGTCACCACGATTTCCTCGCGGCGCGCGAGACGCTTCAGAATGCGGCCCAACACTTCTTCGCCGACGCCGGTCGAATAGAAGTCGGCGAGGTCGATGAAATTCACGCCGGCTTCGAGCGCGTGCCGCACGATCGGCTCGCTTTGCGCTTCGTCGAAGATCCACGGCTTCCATTGCGGCGTACCCATGTTCATCGTGCCGAGGCACAGTCGCGAAACCTTCAGGCCAGACTGGCCGAGGCGAATGTATTCCATTGCAGTATCTCCTTCCCTATCTCGTGAAAGTGCTGTTTCGCGCGATCGCATCAGACGGCCCGCCGGCATGCGAATCGCGCTTACGGGTATCAGCGTTGTTTGGGGGTGTAGAACGGGTTCGAGACTTCGCGCGCGGCGGCGAACACTTCGTCGCGATGCGGCAAGCCCTTCATCGCCGCGACGATCGCGTTCTTGCACGCGCGGTAGTTGTTCTCGAAGACGGCGTCGAGATCGTCGGTGCCCGGATTGACCCAGTTCGCCGACACCACCACCCAATCGTTTTCCGCTTCCGGCGGCAGCGTGCCGTTCTCGAGCGACTCGGCCACCGCCTTCGCGATGCCCGCTTGCGAAGCGCCCCACGTTGCGTTGCCGTGGAAGTCGCTGCCGATCTGCGCCTTGTTCACGTACAGCGTCAGCGGCTTGGTCGGCACACCCGGCCGCGCGATCACGACGAACGGCGCATGGCCCGCGGATGGCGTCGCCAACGCGGTGGCGAAGGCCTGGCCCGCCGGCCCGTTACGCGGACCGACCAGCACGTTGATATGCGCGAGGTTCACGCCTGGGCCTTCGAAGCCCTCGCCGATAAAGAGTTGTTTGTCCGTCGATACGCTCATGGTTTGTTCCGTCGGTGTTGAGTGGATGGCCGATTGTGCGGCGGCGCTTCAACGGCCCTGTATCGATGAGTTTTGATGTGGGGTATGAGGCGAACTCAACTCCGGGTTTGTCCCGAGCGGAGGGGCATAGCAGACCCTTTCACGCAAAGGTGAGGGTTTTCGGGACCTGAGATGGCGACGCTCCAAGCGCGGCCAAAGGTGATGTCAGTGGAAGACGGCCGCGCACCGGCAACGTGTTGCGGGGTTCACTGCAGATGTTCGATAGTGCAGCGTCAGACGCCCGTGAAGACGGGCCGCGCGATTCTTCTCCTGACTGGAGAGGCGCACCAGCAAAGGCTGACAAGGGTTAGCGCCGATCGTGATGGGTTGCTGGAGCCACGCCGGACAAGCGCAAAGAGAGGTGCGAACTACGCCGACGCCTGGCTCACCGAACAATCAGAAACAGATGTGATGCACGTGAACCGCCGCACGGATCGGTAGATCGGCATGCGTGAAAGGTGAGCGTTTTCGGGACTCCGCTGCGGTGCGGAAAAAACGCTGCGCGGGTTCACTTCAGAAAAAAGCGCGGAGTGAAAGCTCGCGCTCCGGTACCACGCCTGGCAGTTCAGGCATCGATCAGAAACCGTTCGCGATTCTTGCCGGCCAGCCAGCCTGGCGAGCGGCCACGGCCGCTCCACGTCTCGCCGGTCTTCGGGTTGCGGTACTTGGCAACCGATGCCGGTTTGCGCTGCGCCTTGGACTTGCCCGAGAAACCCAGCTCTTCCGCGGTCAGATCGTATTCGGCGATCTTCTGCTTGATGTCGGCGATCGCCTGCGCGATTTCTTTCTCACGTGCCACGGCAACTTCCTTGTGAAGCTTTTCGAGTTGCGCGGTCAATTGCTTGTATGAGGCCATGACGGATGCTCCGAACGGTTTGACGAACTGCAGACGGGCGCCCCAGGAGGAAGTCCCTTTGGCGGACACTATCAGACGAAAAAGGTACCGGATAGAGCGCCCGGCGCAGCGCTACTCGCGACAGCCGATCGTACGGCTCGGCGGCCGATCCGCGCGGCGCGCTCAATCGTCAATCGCATCGTACACGCGGCGCTCGAAGTCGACCGCCATGGGAAACGCTTCGATCCCACGACGCTGGATCAGCATCAGACCGATCATGTCTTCCACGGGATCGGCGAACCAGCTCGTACCGTAAGCGCCCGGCCAGCCGAACGAACCGATCGAGCGATAGCCGTGCGCAAGCTGCTGCGCGGGATCGTCGACGACGGAAAGGCCGAGACCGAAGCCCTGACCCGCCCACACAATCTGTCCGAAAGCCGGCACGCGGCGCTGGTCGCGCGTCAGAAAGTTCGAGCGCATCAGATCGACCGAGCGATGCGACAGCAATCGTGTCGCCCCGACGCGCCCGCGGCCGAGCAGTAGTTGCGCGAATTGCAGATAGTCGTGCGCCGTCGACACAAGACCGCCGCCGCCGCTCTGAAACCGGTCGGCTTTGGCCCAGCGGCTCGTCGACGGATGATCCTCCACCACGCGCCGCCGCGAACCGGGATCGACGCCGTAGGCCGTGGCCAGCCGCGTCAGTTGCGGCTCGGGCACCCAGAAGGCCGTATCGCGCATGCCGAGCGGCTCGAAGATTCGCGTGCGGAAGAATTCGCCGAGCGACATGCCGCTCACACGCTCGATCAGCACGCCGAGGACATCCGTCGCGATGCCGTAGTGCCAGCGGGTGCCGGGCTGGAACATCAGCGGCAAACCCGCGATCCGGTTCAGCCACGCACCGATATTGCCGTGGGCTTCGAATCCGTTGAAAGCGGCGGCATACGCATCGGCCAACGGTCCCGTGGACGTGAAGTGATACGCGAAGCCGGCGCGGTGCGTGAGCAGGTCGAGCACGGTGAGCGGCGCTCTCGCCGGGTCGGTTTCGTCGAGCGGGCCGGACGGGTCGCGCAGCACGCGTGGCGCGGCCAGTTCGGGCAGCCACAGCGAGATCGGCGTGTCGAACGCGAGACGATCTTCCTCGATCAGCATCAGGATCGCCGCGCTGGTGACCGGCTTGGTCATTGACGCGATGCGAAACAGCGTGTCGCGCTCCATTGGCAATTGGCCGGCTTCGTCGCGCAGACCGAGCGGTTCGAAGTAGCCGATTTCGCCGCGCCGCCAGACCAGCGAAACAACGCCTGCCACTTCGCGTCGCTCGACATAGCCTTGCATCGCATTCGTGAGCGCCGTCAGCCGGGATGCTGAAAATCCTGCTGGATGCATGATGGTCCTGGAAGTGGATACCGGGGCGCCCGTGTGGCGGGCCGGCTATGTTCCCCTATTTTTGCAGAAAACGTTACCCGGTCAGACGGAACATCCGGCATCCACGGCGGCGTAGGTTCAGGTTTTCTGCCGCTCCTCGAGCGCCGAAAGCGCGGCATTGAGCCGTTTGACGCGGCTCGCCTGCGCCGGCACCAGCGTCGCGCCGGACATCGAATCGAGGCGGTGACGCCAATATGACAACGGAATACGGTCTTCAGCGGATATATGCGAGATTACATGTTCAAGATGTTCGATATCTTTTTCGAGTTGGTGGTGATTCATTGCTTTCCCCGGAATTACTCGTTGAACTGTCTCAAAAGCATAAAACATGCCGTTATTACTTCCCCGTGCTGCTCACAACGGAAAATGTTTCTTAACTCCGTATTTAAATGTTAAACAGGTGGAAAAACCTCCTCGTTAATTTTGCCGGTAGAGCCTTACGTACGAGGATACTGCGAGTGATCTTCACGTTCCGTTAGCCGCCGCACCGACTTCGTCGGGAGGCAAATTTGCTTTGCATCCGGATTAACCTCGACTTGCAGATAAATAATCGATAAAGCAGCACTGGAAAATGCATAACGCATCATAAGGCGTTTTCAAAATAGACATTAGTGCTTGAGCTTTATGACCACCGTATGGCTTTCCGCAAGATAGGTGGGCGGCAGCGGCATTGACGCGCGCAGCGTTGAGAGAGACTGCGCGGTGGAAAGCAGAAGCGGCCGTCGCGCGGCGAAAGCACGCCGGCACAACGAAAAGATCGCAGCTATTTGAAAAACTCGAAGCGCCGGCGCAATGGCCGGCGAGGCGTCACTTCGCCTTACAGGCGTAGATCAGATTGAGCGTGCCGTTCTCATTGGTCTGGCGGACCACGTCGAACGCGCCGCCGCAACTCGCCGCGGCCTGTTGCGCGCAGGAATCGGAACCGTTCGGGCATTGGACCAGCGTCGTCGGGCGGCCGTCCGACAAAAACAGCGGCGCGCTGCTGCTGCACCCGCCCAACACGGCAATGCCGCTGACGACCAACGCGGCGCGAGCCAGGTACGCGAAAGAGGAGAGACTGCGTTTCATTGGAAACCCCGATCACATCTTGTTTTTTCGATGACGCGATTGTGCCATGCGGCAAATGCGCTGCGTCAGTCGATGTCGCCCCGCGTTGTCACAGCTCGATGCCGTAAGCGGCGATCTTCTTGTACAGGGTCGCGCGGCCCATGCCGATTTGCGCCGCAGTTTCGATCACGCGGCCGCCGTTGGCGCGCAACGCATCGCTCAGGAAACGCTGTTCGAATGCGGCCATCGCGTCGCTCCATAGTGCGGGAACGGGCGCATCCGCAGTCGCATCCGCAAACTGCGCGGCAGCCGACTTGAGCGGCGCATTCGCCTGACGCGTGCCGCCGTCGCGAACAGGCCCGAGAAACGGCGCCAGCGCCCGCGCGTCGATACGCTCGCTGTCGGACAGCATCACCGCCCGCTCGAGCGTGTTGCGCAATTCCCGCACGTTGCCAGGCCAGTCGTACGAACACAGAAGCCGCAGCGCGTCGTCCTGCAATTCGAAGTGACTGGCGCCGCGTACCTGCGTGGACAGATCCTCCAGCATCGCGTAGGCCAATGCCTCGATGTCCGGCAGCCGCTCGCGCAAAGGCGGCGCCTGGATCGTCAGCACGTTCAGCCGATAGAACAGGTCCGCGCGAAACCGGCCGGCCGCGACGAGCGCGGGCAAATCCGCCGACGTCGCGGCGATGATCCGCACGTCTGCGCGCACGATCCGGTTCGAGCCGAGCGGTTCGAACTCCTTGTCCTGCAGCACGCGCAGCAACTTGCCCTGCAACGACAGCGGCATGTCGCCGATTTCGTCGAGGAACAGCGTGCCGCCGTTCGCCAGTTCGAACTTGCCGACGCGGCCTTTCCGATCTGCGCCGGTGTAGGCGCCCGGCGCGGCGCCGAAAAACTCGACTTCGAGCAACGTATCCGGGATGGCCGCGACATTGACGGTCACGAGCGGCTGCGCCGCCCGCGCCGAGCCGCCGTGGATCGCATGCGCGAGGAGCTCCTTGCCGGTGCCGGTTTCGCCGAGCAGCAGCACCGGCGATTCGACCTGGGCGGCGCGACGCGCCTGACGCTTCACTTCGAGGCTGGCCGCGCTCGTGCCGACAAAGCTGCCGAACGTGTATTTGGCGCGCCGGGCCTGCGCGAGCGACTGACGCGTCGCGATCAGTTCCTGCTGCACACGCGAGTAATGCGAAAAGAGCGGTGTCAGCGCCTTGAGTTCGTCGAACAGCGCGAAGCCGACCGCGCCCACCGTTTCACCGGCATCGTCCTTCAACGGCAGGCGCGTGACGACCAGCGGCTCCCGATCCGTTTCGAGGATGTCGAGCAGAATCGGCTTGCCGGTATTGACGACTTCACGCATCAGGCTGTTTGGGATCACTGCTTCGCAATCGCGGCCGATCGCCTGCTGCGGATCGGAGAACCCGAAACGCGCTGCATAACGTTTGTTGATCCACACCACGCGTGCATCCGCGTCGACGATAAACGTGCCTTCGCTGAAATTTTCGAAAGTGCGGAACAGCGAATCCATCGCACGGCGCAGGACGTCGCCGTAGGTGGCGGGCAAGCCCGCCCAATCGTTCATCATGGTGTGGCTGTCTCCAGCTATCGTTTTACTTGCACTTGTCTCATTTCATAGACTATCTTATCTCACCATAGAGACCGCCAAAAACACGGCCACTTAGGGGTTTAACCTCATTTCCGGCCACGTTCGGCCTCTTTGCGTCCCGTTTCAGAGACGTTTGGGTACAATCGGCCGCATCACGTTTCGAGCTCCGGCCCGGGAAATCAACGGGCAGGCGGCTGCGACGGCTGTGGCATGGAACCTGCATTTGCGGGCGCCGTGCCTTTGCCGTATCGGGATCGCGTACACGTAGAACAACCAAGCTTTCGGAGACTCAATGTCCTTTGTAATCGTCCTCGCCGCGCTGGCGTTTCTGATGTTCGCCGCGTACCGCGGCTATAGCGTCATTCTCTTCGCACCGGTCGCCGCCCTCGGCGCTGTGCTGCTCACCGATCCGTCGGCCGTCGCGCCGGTGTTCTCCGGCATCTTCATGGAGAAAATGGTCGGCTTCGTGAAGCTTTACTTCCCCGTATTTCTGTTGGGCGCGGTGTTCGGTAAGGTCATCGAACTATCCGGGTTCTCGGAATCGATCGTGGCCGCCGCTATCCGTTATATCGGCCGCTCGCGTGCCAACGCCGTGATCGTCGCGGTGTGTGCGCTGCTCACCTATGGCGGCGTGTCGCTGTTCGTGGTGGTATTCGCGGTCTATCCGTTCGCTGCCGAGTTGTACCGTCAAAGCAATATTCCAAAGCGTCTGATGCCGGGCGCGATCGCACTCGGCGCATTCTCGTTCACGATGGATTCGCTGCCGGGCACCCCGCAGATCCAGAACATCATCCCGACCACGTTCTTCAAGACCACGTCGTGGGCCGCGCCCGTGCTCGGCGTGATCGGTTCGGTGTTCATCATCGTGGTCGGGCTCACGTATCTGGAATGGCGCCGCCGTGCCGCGATGGCCAAGGGCGAAGGCTACGGCACGGATCTGCTCAACGAGCCGGAACGCGTCGAATCGAAGCAACTGCCGAATCCGTTGCTGGCAGTCGCGCCGCTGGTGCTGGTCGGCGTCGCGAACTTTCTGCTGACCCGCTGGATTCCGAACTGGTACGGCGCGTCGTACACGATCGCTCCGGAGATCCTGCCGGGCATCCACGCACCGGTCACGACGACGATCAAGAGCGTGGTCGCGATCTGGGCCGTTGAAGGTGCGCTGCTGCTGGGCATCGTGATGGTCGTGGTGACCGCATTCGGCCGCGTGCGCGAGCGTTTCGCGATCGGCACGAAGGCCGCGGTCGCGGGTGCGCTGCTGGCTTCGTTGAACACCGCGTCGGAGTATGGCTTCGGTGGCGTGATCGCCGCGTTGCCGGGTTTTCTGGTGGTCAGCGATGCGTTGAAGAGCATCCCGAATCCGCTCGTCAACGCAGCGGTTTCCGTGAGCTCGCTTGCGGGTATCACGGGTTCGGCATCGGGCGGGATGAGCATCGCGCTTGCAGCGATGTCGGACACGTTCATCAAGGGTGCCGAAGCCGCGCATATTCCGATGGAAGTGCTGCATCGGGTGGTTGCGATGGCGAGCGGCGGGATGGACACGTTGCCGCATAACGGCGCGGTGATTACGCTGCTGGCGGTGACGGGTTTGACGCATCGTCAGTCGTATCGCGATATTTTCGCGGTAACGGTCATCAAGACGCTGGCGGTGTTTGTCGTGATCGCGGTTTATTACGCGACGGGGTTGGTTTAAGGCGGGGGGAGGGGCGAGTCAAACCGTCACCTCAACCAGATTGCCATCCGGATCCGAAATAACCGCTTCAAAATAGCCGTCGCCTGTCCAACGCGGACCTGACACCAAGGTCCCGTTGGACTCCATCCTCCGCGCGACGGCCATCACGGCATCCTCGCTGCCGAGCGAAATCGCAATATGCGCCCAGCCGACCCGATGGTCGTCCACCGACTGCGGCGCCAGCCTCGGCACATGCATCAGCTCGATCGCCGGTCCCTCCGGCAAGCGGGCAAAGCGCGAACTGAATCCTTGCGTTCGTTCACTTCTGTATGTCTCGCCGATCTCGGCCCCGAACAGGTCGCGATAAAAGTCGGACGCCCGGTCGAGGTCATTCGTCCAGAGCGCAACGTGAGCGATTTTCATAAAACCATTTTCCGGAAGGGAACAGGTCGAACCAGCGTCTCCATCAACGACTTCAGCTCACGCGCAACCAGATAGCCGTTCTGTTGCTGTTTGCGCTTGCAGAACAGTTCGCAACTCCACCACCCTTTGTATCCGGTCGCCCTCACCGCATCGGTCCATTCCTGAAGATCCAGTACTCCAGCGCCGGTCGGCACATCGCGGAGCACGCTCTCGTTGGGAATACCGCCGTCGAAATGAAGCGAATCGCAGACGTGCACGCCGTAGATCAGATCTTTGTCCAATCTGGCGACGTCGTCAGGTGTGACGCCCGACGTGTAGCAGTGCCAGTAGTCGACCACCACTTTGACGTTGCTGCGCGCCGCCCGCTCGATCAACCGGACTGATTTCTCAAGTCCGTTTACCGGCGACCATGAAAGCGTCTCGAGGTACAGCAACAGCCCGGCTTCTTCAGCCATATCGGCGAGCACCGCAAGATTTTTAGCGGTTATCGCAATCTGCTCGTCTTCCGGATAACCGAGAACGCCGGCGTAGTGGTCGGTGCGCCCGAACGCAGACCATTCGATAACCGCCTGGACATTGACCGGCCCCGTCAGAACCTGAACACCTTTTGCACCCGCAGCAGCCGCAAGATGGAAAATTTCGCGCGCTCTACTCCAGAGCGCTTCGGCGTCTTCCCCCTGTCGCTCGATATCGATGAGAAAGCCCATGCCCGGTACGTACACATCGGCAAGAAGCTGCTTCAGATCGTGGATCGAATAGCCCGCGTCGAGATAGCTCTCGATCTTGTTGCTGGATAGCTCGACACCGTCGAAGCCCACGGATCGCATGATGTCGATGTCCGTGACCAGGTTCGAGTGTTTCGCAACGGTCGCGTGCAGGACGAGTGTGTCTTCCTTCCCAATCATCTCCGATTCCTTTGGTCTGTTGCCACGATAACGGAACCAGTTTGACCACCCAATATCCGCTTAGCAATTTCGCAACCGCGTCATTCGCAGACGCAACCCGACGCACTTATTCCGCAGAAGCAAATCGACGCTAGCCGCGCGTCAGTTAGCGTCGCAAAACTCAAGGTAGCGAAATTGCATACGTTAATTTGCCCTCGAATACTCGGAACTGCGCTCACCCATTCAAAAGTGATGAATGTCAGCGATGAATATCGACACCTATGAGGAGATTGTGCTGTGAAACTGAAATCGAAGCAGGGGCAAGTATTGGCGCGTGTTGTCGCTTCCGCGGTGGCAAGCCTTGCTATTAGCGGCATCGCTGCTGCGCAGACGCAACAGGTCGAAGTGGTTCACCAATGGACCTCGAGCAGTGAGTCGTACGCACTTCAGGCCCTCAAGGATGCGTTGCAAAAGAAGGGCGTGGGCTGGAAGGATAGCGCGATCGCCGGCGACGACGGCGCGAACCAGCAGCAAGCGCTTCAAGCCCGTCTGGCTGCCGGCAACGCACCTGCTGCGGCTCAGGCGCAGCCTCAACTGCTGTTTTCCTACGCGGAGCAGAACGAGCTTGGAAGCATCGACAGCTACGCGAAGGCCGGTAACTGGGATCATCTCGTTACACCGGAGCTGATTCCCTATTTGAAGTACAAGGGCACCTGGTACGGCGCGCCGATGGACGAGCATCGCGAGAACATGTTCTGGATCAACAAGAAGATCCTCCAGAAATACGGCGATAAAGTCCCGACCACATGGGACGAATTCAATGCCCTCGCCGAAAAGATGAAGAAGGACGGCATCATTCCTGTCGCGCTGGGCGGTGAGGACTGGCAAGAAGCCGAGATCTTCAGCGATCTCGTGGTCGGCATGGGCGGCGCGGCGTTCTATAAGAAGGCGATCATCAACCATGACCCGGCCGCGATTCAAAGTCCGACGATGATCAAGGTGTTCGATGAACTCCGGAAGATCATCAGCTATACCGATCCCAATCGGGCAGGCCGCGACTGGAACGTCGCCACGCAGATGGTCATCGACGGCAAAGCGGGCATGCAGATTCACGCGGACTGGGCAAAGGGTGAATTCCTGCGCGCAGGCAAGAAACCCGGTGTCGACTTCGTCTGCTCCGCAACGCCGGGAAGCGGCCACGCGTTTATCTGGGTGCTGGACTCGTTCACGTTCTTCAAGCAGAAGAATCCGGCTACGCAGGCAAACCAGGCCTTGTTGACCAATGCGGTGATGGACCGTGACGTGCAGGAAAGCTTCAACCTGCGCAAAGGCTCCTTGCCGCCGCGGATCGACGTAGCGCAAGACAAATTCGACGACTGCGCGAAGGTGAATTTTGCAGACCGTGCGGCGGGCAATAAAGCGGGCGAGGTGATGCCGTCGTTCATCGAAAACGCGGCACTCGAACGCGATATCCGTGCAGCTTACGTCGATGTCGTCACGCAGTTCGTGAACACCCCTTCGATGACGTCAGCCGACGCCGTCAAGAAGCTTCTCGCCGCAGCCAAAAACGTCTGATTGCAACGCATGCTTGCTCTGCCCTTCGATAGAAGGGCAGAGCAAGCAGAACAACCGCGAAGCCAACGCTCCGCGCGAGCATCAGACCAGACTGATCACTTTTCCTTTCGACCGACTCACTTCAGCTTGTGCCTTTACGCCCGTGTCCCGGCCGCGAATCAGGTCAGAGGCTTTCTCGCCGATCATGATGCACACCGCGTTGGGATTGCCCGAAATGAGATTCGGCATAACCGACGCATCCGCGACACGCAGCCCCTCGATACCGTACACGCGGAGTTCCGGGTCCACCACGGCGAGCGCATCGGTGCCCATGCGGCAGGTACCCGCGGGGTGAAGCGCAGCGTGCGCCTCCTGCTGGCAGAAGCGGCGTAATTCGTCACGCTCCAGCGCGGGTTGAAACGGCACGAACCGGCGCTCGATGTATTTCCTTATTGCCGGTTGGTCCATGATGTCCATTGCCTTCGCGCATCCTTCCACCACGGCGTCGAGATCGTAGGCGTCGCTGAAATACATTGGAGCGACGCGCGGCACGTCTAAAGGATCGCGACTGTTCAACGTGACGAACCCACGCGAGCGCGGTCTGATTTGTCCGAGGTTGACGGTGCAGCCGTTACCTCCGGGCACACTGTCGACGCCCTCTTCAATCCCTGCGCCGACCACCAGGAAATACTGGATGTCAGGCGTCAATTCCGTGCGATTTCCCCACCAGAACGCGCCGCCCTCGATCAGATTGGATGCCGCCGGCCCGCTATTGAAAAGCGCGTATTGCAGACCCGCCATGGCCTTCCAGCGCAGCTTCTTGTATTTGTCGTAGCTGTACGGTCCTTTTAGCTGATACACGAGAGAGATCTCGATATGGTCCTGCAGATTCTCTCCAACGCCCGCGATGTCGGCATGCACCTCAATACCGTGTTTGGCGAGTTCCTCTCGTGGTCCAATGCCTGAGAGCATCAGGAGCTTGGGCGAATTGATTGCGCCGGCGCAGAGGATGACTTCTCGCTGCGCCCGCAACTGCTTTGACTTGCCGTGCTCGACAAATTCGACGCCGACCGCGCGGCCCCGCTCGATGAGAATCCGCGTCACGCGCACGCCGGTGCGCACCGTCAGATTGGGCCGACCCTCGGCGGGGCGGATATAGGCCACCGCCGAGCTGCTTCTTTTGCCGTCGCGTGCGGTGATCTGATAAAGCCCGCATCCCGTCGGGTCACCCGAGTTGAAGTCTTCGTTATAAGGAAGGCCGGCTTGTTGACAGGCTTTCAGCCACGCCTTTGTCAAAGGATGAATATGGCTGATATCGGAGACGCCGAGCGGTCCGCCCACGCCGTGACTTTCATTGCTGAAGCGCTCATTGTCTTCCGCCCGGAGAAAGTACGGCAGTACATCTTCATATCCCCAACCGGCGGCGCCGGAGTCGCGCCACTGGTCGTAATCGGACGGCACGCCCCGAATGTAGATCATCGCGTTAACCGAGCTTCCTCCGCCGAGCACGCTCGCCTGCACCATCGTCGGCATGTCCTTGCGGCCCTGCTCGGCCATCGGCACCCACGGAATCCGCTTCAGCAGCGGCCCTTGCGCCGTCTTGTAGTAAGCGCCGGGAATGTGAATATACGGGCTGCTGTCGCGCGGCCCTTCCTCGAGCAGCGTCACCGTCGAATCGCTGTCTTCGCTCAGGCGGGATGCAACGACGCACCCGGTCGATCCGCCTCCCACCACGATATAGTCAACCATCGCCATGCCCATCCTTTTCCGTTTCTGGATTCCGCTCCGCTGACGCCGACGATTCAGAAATGCGAGCGTCTGTCGTTCTCGAAGGCCACACGCTCTTCTTCTGTCAACGACAATGTCGTGGAGCGGCCCTCTGCCGCTGAAATCGAAGCGGCTTCCAGAAGTGCAATGAGCGCTACTGCCTCTGCCGGCGCTACCGGGTTCGGACCTTCACCACGGATCGCGCGTTCCAGTTGAACATAGAACTGGGACTGATCGCCTCGCGTTGCCGGCACCACACGTCGCTTTGACAAAGCGTCAGCCGGGTCGATGACATACGCGTCGTCAGGATCGACGCCGTACGATGGGTTGCCCGGCAACAGGCCCGCAATCAACTGCTGCTCCTGAATGTCCTGCGCCTGCTTCATCACTGAGCGGTTCGTGCCGTGTACGAGGAAACGCATGCCGAATCCCGGCACCACTTGCGCGCCGCGCAGAACGACCCTCATGCGGCCGTAGCCGAGGACGACCGTGAACCAGTCGTCGGTCCTCGCCCCGGTTCGCTGCTGCGCGAACGATGCAGTCACGAACTCCGGCAGTCCGAATTGCAACAGCACCTGATCGGCCACATGAGGGCCGAGGTCGAACCACGTTCCGCCGGCAGGCACCGGCTCTTCGCGCCAGGCTTGCGGGACGTTCGGCGCGTAGCAGTCGATGTGCGATTCGAAATGGACGATATCTCCGAGACTCTCGTGACGGATCGCATCACGCACGGTCAGATAGTCGCTGTCCCAACGGCGATTCTGGAAAACGGCCAGATGCTTGCCGACACGTTTGGCCAACGCCGCAAGTTCGCGCGCTTCCTTGAGCGTCGGCGTGAAAGGCTTTTCAACGACGACATGCTTGCCGGCTTCGAGTGCGAGCTTCGCGAACCGGTAATGACTTTCGTTGACACTCGCGACGATCACGAGGTCGACCGACTCGGCAACGGCCGCCTGTTCCGGGCTCAGAATTTCGATAGACGGGTCGTCAAGCGTGACCTGCTCCGCACGCTGAGTGCCAATTGCAACGAGTTGCAGACCCGGCACGCTGGCGATCAACGGCATATGAAAGTGACGGGTAACGAACCCATAGCCGATGATCGACACTCTGATCTTCTGGTCTTGCACAGCACGTCTCCTGTGAATGGCGTGGCGGCACGCAACATGCGCGCCGATACCCTATCGTCCGCGACTAATAAAGCGGTATCAATTTCGCGAGCGCCGCATTCCTGACGCAAGCCGGCGCGCGAATTGCGTCACTTTGCGTCCCACGAAACAGCACGGTATGCACCTGGTTCATCGCGTCACGGTGCGTCATCGAAAGCCGGTTTGCGAAGTTACATGCACGCGACACGCCAATTACACTCGAAGGCCGGCGCCCGTCCGGGCGCGTGCCGGGTTCCGCTTCCGCCATTACTCAAAGACCCCATGGACACCACAAGCGTCAGCCGAAGTTTTGCGTCTTCCTCGTCCGCGCGCGCTTCTACACGTGCCGGCTTCTTCTCCTTCGGATTGTTCCTTTCTGCGTGGGCTCCTTTAGCGCCGCTGGCCAAACTGCGTCTGCATCTGTCCGATAGTCACTTTGGCTTCGCACTGCTCTGCTTCGGGCTCGGCTGTCTCGTCGCAATGCCTATCGGGACCGCGCTAGCGGCCCGCTTCGGATGCAGAAAGATCATCCTGTCGGCGGGGCCCGTGGTGTGCGTGTGTCTCTTTCTGCTGGCGACGACTGAAAGTCCCGCTGTTCTCGTCGTCAGCCTGCTGATTTTTGGTTCGGGACTCGGCGTCACCGAGTCGGCAATGAATCTGCAATCCGCTGTCGTACAGCGATCTCACGCCGAACCGCTCATGTCGGGCTTCCATGCGTGGTTCAGCATCGGATGCATTGCGGGAGCAACCGGTGTAAGCGCATTGCTCTCGGCGGGTTTGACCGCTGAACTCGCTGTCGCCTGTGTCAGCGCGATCCTCGTTTTCATCTGGAGTTACTACGGCAAACACTTTCTCGCAGCCACGAGCGAAGGATCAAAGTTCGTTCTGACACTGCCACGAGGACGTGTTCTCTGGATCGGTGTTCTTTGCTTCATCTCGTTTCTTGCGGAAGGCGCGATGCTCGACTGGAGTGGCGTATTCCTCACTACCGCGAAAGACTTCGAGCCTTCTCGCGCGGGCTACGGTTACGCCTGCTTCGCGATCGCCATGACCGCCGGACGGCTATCGGGAGATTTTCTTTCCAGGTCGCTGCAACCACGCCGCGTTCTCCGGGCAGGTGCGTTACTCGCAGCGCTCGGAATCACGTCGCTCGTGGCAGCGAATCATTGGCTGATCCTGATGCTGTCTTTCGCTTTGGTCGGATTCGGACTGGCTAACATCGTGCCGAGCCTTTTTCTGGTGGTCGCCCGACAACACGTGATGCCGATAGCGGTGGCGATGCCGGTTGTCGCCACCATCGGTTACGCAGGGATGCTGACCGGGCCCGCCTTTCTCGGCAACATTGCCGAGCATGCCAGCCTGCAAACGGCGTTTCTCACGATCGCCGCCATGCTCTTTGTGATTATCGCGACCGCTAAAGTCGCAGATTGAATCGATAACCGTAAACGGCGAGCCGACTTACTCGCCGCGAAGAACCGTTCGCGCACTCGCCGCGATAATGGTTAGCAGAACGACAACCGCGAGAAATGCCGTGGCCAGCGTGGTATAGCGCGCGACCGCGCCAATGAGCGCCGGCCCGACGAAAACCCCACAGTAGCCGATCGTGGTCATCGCTGAAACGGCGGCACTGGTCGGCATCCGCTTCTGCTTGCCGACCGACGAAAACAGAACCGGCGCGATGTTCGAACATCCCGCTCCGACGAGCGCGTATCCAAGCAAATCTACCGCCCAGGATGTCGCGAAGGCGGCCAGTGCAAAACCGGCCGCGGCGCACAAACTGCCCACGATCACGATACGGGTTCTACCGAGACGGCTGACCATCCGGTCGCCCATCAGTCGGCCCGCCGTCATGGTTGCCGCAAACGCCGCATATCCATATCCGGCGTAAGCGTGGGACATGCCGCGCTCGGCCGTCAGGAACACGCCGCTCCAATCCAGTACAGCGCTCTCAGCCAAAAAGACAATGAACGTGAAGACACTCAGTACCAGCACGATGCCGCGCGGGACGGCAAAAAGCGTTGCCTGACTCGTCTGCGGTTCGGCGATCAATGCGGGATACGCATAGCACAGTGCGATAACCATCAGCAGAGTGGCGATGATCGTCGATGTGCCGTGCGATAGACCCGCGGTAAGGAGCAGGCTCGCGCCCGCAGCGCCGCCGATACCGCCGACACTGTAGAACGCGTGAAATCCCGACATGATCGAGCGCCCGCTTTCGCGCTCGACCTCGATCGCCTGAATATTCATCGCGACGTCGACTACTCCGGCAGCCATGCCGAACAGCGTCAGCACACAGATCGCGGAGGGCACATCGTCGACGAACGCAAGCGCGGGGAGCGTTGCGCAAAGCGCCACGGTTGCGAACGCGATCACCGCCCGGCAGCCGAATCTCGCCGCGAGGCCGCCGGCAAACGGCATCGCCGCCATTGAACCCGCGCCGAGGCAAAGCAATAGAAGGCCGAGTTGACCATCGTCAAGTCCGACTCTGGCTTTGACAAACGGCACTAGCGGCGCCCACGACGCTCTTCCGTAACCGGCCACAAAGAAGATAGCGCGCGTTGCAGCCTAGCGAGTGTTGAACGAAGTTCTGCGTTGAGCGAGATCAGAAGCCATGAACTGATTGAAGTAGAACTGCTTTTGCGGTTGTGGACGCGGGCGCGGACGCGGACGCGGTCAAGCCTGGGGTTCCGGATGCGATGAGCGGCGCAGGCCCTTTAGCGCACGGTTTCGACCCTTGCATAGCCGGGGCTGGAGACCTCGCTATCGCGCGCTGCCTTGCTCGTGATCGGCGGCCCCGGAAAACGCCTTTTTTCAAGGCCGAACCACGCAACGACAAGAATGATCAAAAAGCTGACGAAATAGTGGATCAGTATATCCGTCGGCGGTTGCAAGCCGACCCAGATGATAAAGATCCCGCCGATGATCGCGGCAGCGCCATACGGCCTCGACAAAACACCGAGCCGATAAGGACCGTAGCGACGATTGCGGGCAAACATCGCCGCGCCGATCGCCATTCCGTACGCCAGTTGATAAAACAGCGCGGTGCCGGCAACGAGCGCATTGAATGTCGACGAGTACAAGGTCACGGCGATGCCGGCGAGCGCGCCAGCCCAGATTCCCGTGACCGGCGTATAAAAGCGCGGCGATACGCGACTGAAGTACTTCGGCAAGCCCTGGTCGCGCGAAAACGAGTACACCGCGCGCGACAGCCCCGTCAACGCACTGGCGCCGCAAACGTAAGCCGAAATCGTCAGCGAAACGATGATGGCGTCCTTCAGCAGACGCGGTGCGCGGATTTGCTCGAAGAGCGTCGAAAAGCCGTCACCGCCTTTTCTGGCGATTGCGACCGGATCGCGCATCGCCATGTAGAAAAGCACGAGCAGCGCTGCGCCCATCACGACGGACAGGATCACTGAAGTGCGCATCGCCTTTGGAACGGCGCGCGCGGCGTCGACCGTTTCCTCCGACACGTGAGCCGCCGCGTCGTAGCTGGTCACGATCCACATGGGCAAAAGCAACGCGTACCCGAAGGTGAGAAGCGCGTTCTCCGTATGCGGAACCACGCCGCCGCCGGCGTCGCCCGTATTGTTCGTGAACGAGAAGATGTGCGCGAGGTTCGTTAGATGAAGGTTGTAAAGCATCACGCCGATCAGCGCGACGGCGCCCACGAAAGTCACGTAAGCGCCTGCGGTCACGAACCGCGACAGTGTCCGCACACCCACGTGATTGAGCACGGCCCAACTGCACATAACGACGACCACGCCGGCGACCTGCTGCCAGTATCCCCAATGAGAGGTGTCGATATGCAAAATGCCGCTGAGGATCAGCTGGTTGAACAGCAGGTAGAACGCGACCGATGTCCCGCCCGCCGAGAACACGTAGCCGATCAGATTGATCCACGCAGTGGCCCACCCCCACGCTCTGCCGCCCAACACCGACGACCAGTGATACAGCCCGCCCGCAGTAGGAATGGCCGAGCTGATCTCGCCCAACGAGGCCGCGGTTACATAGGCCAGCGCGCCGCCGATCAGCCACGTCACCGTCATGCCGAAGGCGCCCGCGGTTCCGAGACCTTGCTGCA
The DNA here is from genome assembly GCF_046030735.1 of Paraburkholderia xenovorans. GTDB lineage: Bacteria > Pseudomonadota > Gammaproteobacteria > Burkholderiales > Burkholderiaceae > Paraburkholderia > Paraburkholderia xenovorans_A. The sequence continues at coordinate 26,417 of NZ_JAQQBV010000005.1, read as the reverse complement.
TGTTGGCGCCGAGCGCCCAGAACAGCCCAATGGCCATGAACGACACGGCAAAGTTGCCGAAGCCCGACATCCCACGCGAGAGCTCCTGCTTGTAGCCGAATTTTTCCAGCAGGTCGGTGTCCTGCCGTCCGATATCCATGGGCGCGCGGTCATTCATCACCATTCTCCAGCAGCATCCGCCCCAAAGGAGCCAGACGATCAAAACTGCGAAAGAGATATCGGCGCTCGTCGCACGGTCATGTCCTGCACAGCTTCACATCGCATCACTTATACGTATAAGTCTTATGCTGGACCGTTCAAATTTTCAAGTCAACATCGGCCAACTACGTGTTTACCCTCGCTGCAACGGTTAAAAAGAGGCGCCCACGGCTGGAGTCGACCGCGGGCGCCAAATCGCACAGCCCTCGTTAAACCTTAGAACTTATGACGCAGTCCGACGATGGCAAGCAACTGCGATTGCTTGCCCGCGTCGACGTCGTACGATCCGACCACGGCCTGAGCGTCACCTGCTCCGTTCTGCCCATTGGCATGCGTGTACGCACCGGCGAGATAAACATCGGTGCGCTTGCTCAACAGGTAGTCGATGCCCAGATTCGCCTGGTGATAGGTCGCCGACGAATTGCCGCCGGACTTCGTGTAGTTGTATCCGCCGGCCAGCTCGAATGCGGGCGTCAGCATCCAGATGGCAAAGATCGAGCCGTTCTGGAAATGCTCCGATCCGGTGAACAACGAAGCGGCGTCCGCGCTGTATTGCGTGTACGAATAAGCGGCGCCGGCCGTCACGGGACCCATCACGTACTGACCGCCGACGCGTGCAATGTTGATGGATCGCGCCGACGCATAGGCGGCATTAACCGAGCTATTGAAGAAGCTGTCGGCTGTCGTCGTTCCGCGCGTCGAAAGCGCGGTATTGCCGTTATCCGCGTGCAGGAAGCCGCCGGCCACGCCCAATCCGGCGTTGTTATACGCGGCCGCAGCCGACCACGTCTGCCCGGAACCCGTGGAACCCGCGATACCGCCGGGTGCATACATCGCCTCGACAACCACGCCGCCCCACGTCGGGCTCGTCCACTTGATGGCATTGCTGAAGCGCGCGCTATCGTCGTAGTTATCGATGTCGCCCGGCGGTGCGAACAGACCGCTGTAGTTGTCGGCCGTGAGCGGCTGCAACAGGTCCGTGACGGGGTCGTACTGGCGCCCGAGCGTCAACGCACCGTACGTCGTGCTGGCGAGACCGACGAATGCCTGGCGGCCGAACTCACGCCCATTGTTTCCCAATTGCCCGGAGCCCAGATCGAATCCGCTCTCGAGCTGGAAGTTGGCCGTGAGGCCACCGCCCAGATCTTCGGTGCCTTTGACGCCCCATTGGTTGCCCGACAGGTTGCCGGAAGACAACTTCCACTGCGAACTCTGACCGCCGCTATTGTGAATGTACGCAATCCCCGTATCGACGATGCCATAAAGAGTAACCGAGCTTTGAGCATGAGCTCCCGTAACGTAGGCGGCAGCACCAAGAGCGACTACGGAGAAAATCTGACGTTTCATTGACTCACCCTGCTGGATGTTTGTATTGAGGAACAATTCCGGCGTGTACCGTTGGCTACTCTCCCGCTGCACCGCCGGAAATATCGCTTACTTACTACTGGCCTTGCAAAGAAATCGTGGGGAGTCGGGTCTCCTGTTTTTTATTCGTCATACTGAATGAGTAGATGATTTGCTCATGGATCGTCGCTCTGCCAAATCGAACTAACCGTTCACCGCTTAACGAAATTCTTCGAATCCTGAGTCACTTTCCTGACACATCGATGTGTGATGCATCCTCACTTGCGTCGAAGTATTGAAGCCCAATAATCAACGCTCAATTTCGCAAGCGGCCTATTTGTGTCGCAAATCGACGCACAAACTGCGTCACCGCCGGAGTCGAACTCAAAAAAAATCGGCACTCTCGCGAGTGCCGACTATCGGACAACATTCAAACCCGGATGATCTACGCCGGTTTGCTGAACCTGCGAATGCGGATGTCCGCCTGCTCCTTGTGACCGGCGAACCCTTCCATGGCACAAAGCCTCGAACAATACTCGCCGACGAGCACGGAGGCTTCGTCAGTCAGCACGCGCTGATAGGTACAGGTCTTGATGAATTTCCCGACCCACAAACCGCCGGTATAGCGCGCGGATTTCATCGTCGGCAGCGTATGGTTGGTGCCGATTACCTTGTCGCCATACGACACATTCGTCCGGTCGCCGAGGAAAAGTGCGCCGTAGTTGGTCATGTGCTCGAGGAAGTACAACGGGTCGCGAGTCATCACCTGCACGTGTTCCGACGCGATGCGATCGGCCTCTTCCACCATCTCGTCGACGGTGTCGCACAGAATGATCTCGCCGTAGTCGTGCCACGCGACCGACGCAATCGCCGCGGTCGGCAGAATCGCTAGCTGACGCTCGATTTCCGCCGGCAACGCTTCGGCAAGTTCTCTCGAATTCGTCAGGAACACGGCAGGCGAATTGACACCATGCTCGGCTTGTCCCAGCAAGTCTGCGGCGACGATTTCGGCATCCGACGACTCGTCTGCGATGACGAGGGTTTCCGTCGGGCCCGCAATCAGGTCGATGCCGATCTTGCCGAACAGTTGGCGCTTGGCCTCGGCAACGTACGCGTTGCCCGGACCGACAATCATGTCTACCGGCGCGAACTGCTCCGTGCCGAGCGCCAGCGCGGCGACCGCCTGCACACCGCCGACGCAGTAGATTTCGTCAGCACCGGCCAGATGCATGGCCGTCACTATGGCGGGGTGCGGCTTGCCGTCGAACGGCGGCGCCACGGCTACGACCCGTTTTACGCCGGCCACTTTGGCCGTCAGCACGCTCATGTGCGCCGATGCAAGCAGCGGGTATTTGCCGCCGGGGATATAGCACCCTACCGAGTTCACCGGCACGTTCTTATGACCCAGGATGACCCCCGGCAGCGTTTCGACTTCAACGTCCCTCAGCGCCGATTTCTGAACCTCGGCGAAACGGCGCACCTGCTGCTGCGCGAACTTGATATCCGCAAGCTCGAGTTCCGACAAGGTAGCAACACACGCGGCAATTTCCTCGTCGGTCAAACGAAACGACGCGGGTGCCCAATTGTCGAACTTCTTCGAATATTCACGCACCGCCGCGTCGCCGTTGGCGGCAACATCGGCAATGATCGTCTCCACGGTGTTGCGAACCTGGGTCGCAATCTCCGTCTGGACGTCGAGGGGCTTGCTCTTCTTAAGATACTCAATCACAACTGACCTCCAAGGGTATTCCGAGTGCCATCTCGCATCACCCTGCATCACCGGCTTCGACGCGATATGGCGGACATTTCAATCGATATTCAACTGGACCACTAAATTTTCGGCGCGCGTCACCGCAAAGGCAATTTCGCACCCGCATTCGAAGTGACGCACTGTGGCGCACCGACGAGACGCAGCGCCTGCAAGCACGATCAGATCGACGCGTGACCTCCGCGAGTTGCGCCCGCATGACATGCAGTATTTGGAATCAAATTTCCGAATTCAATTTCGCGGATCGCAAAAGCTCGACGCCATGTGACGCACGCCTTGCGTCGCTCCGCGCCGCTCCCATCCGATAAACGGGAAAAGGCGCCCAACCCAGGTCTCTACCCACTTGACACCTTCAATTTGAAGTCGCAGCATTCAACGACTTATACGTATAAGCCAATCGACATCCCCTCACAGGAGTTTGATCATGACACGCGTTCTTCATCTTTACGGCGGCTGGCCGGGACACTTCCCCTACGAGGTCGCCGCATGGACTCGCGAGCTATTCAGGGAGCTCGACTGGGACGTCGAGGAATCGACGGACATCTTTACGCTCGACCGTGATCTCACCCTATTCGACCTGATCGTGATCGGCTGGAACAACGCGGTCACAACCGAGACGCTGACGACGTCGCAGGAAAACCGCCTGCTCGAAGCGATCGAAAAGGGGACAGGACTCGCGGCCTGGCACGGCGCCGCCGCGTCGTTTCGCGCCAGCCTGCGATATCACATGGTGCTGGGTGGATCGTTCGTTGAACACCCCACCGGCGAAGGCTACCCGCATCCCTACATGGTCAACGTGACGGATCGCTCGCACCCGGTCATGCACGGTGTGGAGGACTTCGAGGTCCGCTCGGAACAGTACTACGTGCAGGTCGACCCGAATAACCACGTGCTGGCGGACACCACGTTCGACGGCAACCCGTTTCCCTGGCTCAAGGGCAACAAGTGTCCGGCAGCGTGGGTCAAGCAATGGGGCGAAGGCCGGGTTTTCTATCACTCGATCGGACACGACACCGGCAATCTGTCGGACCCCAACGTACGCCGGATGACGCGGCAAGGTCTCCAATGGGCGGCCCGTACCTGACTGCGAGTTTGCATCAGGAACATCTGATTCGTTTCAGCGAAAGCGCAGTGTTCCGCCCGGGCGTGTCATCCCGCGCGGCTCTTTATCTCACCTTTGCAGGATCTGGAAATGGCAAAGCTCACAGGCAGTCAAATCGTCGCTCAGACGTTGAAGAACTACGGCGTTGAATACGTGGCCGGGATACCCGGTCACGGTATCTGGACGCTCACCGACGCATTTCTCGAGAAGGATTCGGAAATCCGTTTCATCCAGGTGTTCCACGAACAAAGCGCTGTCCATCTGGCAGACGGCTATTACCGGGTCGCCGGCAAGCCGATGGCCGCGGTCACGTCGATTGGCGCGGGCGCCAGCAACACCGTGATCGGTATGGCAACCGCGTTCACCGATTCGACCAGCGTGATGCTGATCACCGGTGGGCCGCCGACGCACATGCGCGGACACGGTCTGCTGCAGGAACTCGAACGCTACACCGACAACGACTTCCCGAAGATCGCCGAGGCAGTGTCGAAGCGTCACTGGGTGGTGCAGCGCGTCGAGGAACTGCCGTTCGTCATGCATCGCGCGTTCAGTGCGATGGTGACGGGGCGTCCGGGCCCGGTTCACGTCGAGATTCCGATGGACACGCAGGCAGAAGCCGCCGAAGTCACGCTTCACGATCTCGAAGAGCGTGTGCCGGTCGGCAAGGTCTTCCCTGATCCGGCCGCGGTGAGCAAAGCCGCGGACGTACTGCGCAGCGCGAAGCGCCCGGTCATCGTGATCGGCGGCGGTGTGATCACCGGTGAGGCGTCGGCCGAAGTACTCGCGCTCGCCGAGAAATGGAAAATCCCCGTTGTCACCACATGGAACGGCAAGAGCGGCTTCCCTGAGGATCACGAACTGTTCGCCGGCAGCGTCGGCCAGACCGGTACGTTGTGCGGCAACAAGGTCGCGTCGACCGCGGACGTGATTCTGGCCGTGGGCTGCCGCTTCACCGACTGGTCGTCGTCGAGTTATGCGAAGGGCGTCACGTTCTCGATTCCGCCTGGCCGCCTGATTCATATCGACATCGACCCGCATGAAATCGGCAAGAACTATCCGGTCGCGGTCGGCATTGTCGCCGATGCGAAATATGCGCTCGCGCACATTGTCGACGCGCTGAAGAGCGACTCGGTCGAACGCGCCGAGTATCTGGATCAGGTTGCCGGCTACAAAGCCGAATGGGAAGCCAAACTGGCGACCCGCCGCGACTCGGATCGTTTTCCTTTCACCTCGCAGCGACCGCTCGGCGCGTTGCGCAAGATCTTCCCGCGCGACACGATCGTCGTGGTCGGTTCGGGCAACACCCAGGGCGCGGTCAAGCAGACCTTCCCGGTGTACGAACCGCGCACCCATCTGACCTCGGGCGGATTCTCGTCAATGGGCTGGGCCGTACCGGCTGCAATCGGTGCAAAGCTGGCGGCGCCGCATCGACCGGTGGTTTGCGTGCTTGGCGACGGCGACTTCCTGATGACGTCGCAGGAAATCGCTATCTGCGTGACGAACAACATTCCGGTGGTGTTCATCGTTCAGAACAACGCGGGCTACATGTCGATTCGCGGCGGCCAGCGCAAGCAGACGAGCCGTCATATCGGCACCGAGTTCAATCACCCGGACGGCACGCCGTATTCCCCGGACTTCGAAGCGCTCGGCAAGGCGTTCGGTCTGAAGTCGTTCCGCGTGAACAGCAACGACGAGCTCGAACCGATCCTGCAGGAAGCGCTCGATTCGAACGCGCCGGTACTGATCGAGATTCCCACCGATCGCGACGCGGCCGGTCCGTGGGTGCCGGGCTGGTGGGACTTCCCGATTCCGGCGTACATTACCGATGAACGCCAGGACGAGTACACGCAGTTCCGTCAATCGGAACAACATCTGTAAAACGAAGAGGCAGTATGAGCGATGCAACGATTGTTCATCGCGCAGTGTCCGACTTTGATGCCTTCGCGCCGATCACCCGGCGCGAAGTGCAGACGGTCGTTCCTGGCGACGATGGCGTGATGACCTGCGACGTAGTAATCATCGGCTCGGGGATGGGCGGATCTACCTTCGCCCACAGCCTCGCCGGACAGAACCTCGATGTGCTGATCGTGGAGCGCGGCGATTTTCTGCCCCGTGAGATTCAGAACTGGACGACCGAATCCGTCTTCGGCGAGGGGCGCTATCGCAACGCCGAGCATTGGATCGACGACAGCGGCAAGCCGTTTTCGCCAGGCGTTTTCTATTACGTCGGCGGCAATACCAAGGTATTCGGCGCGATGCTGCCGCGCTTCCGTGAAGCCGACTTCGGCACGATCGAGCACGCCGAGGGTGTGTCCCCGGCGTGGCCGATCACCTATGCCGATATGGAGCCGCACTATGCCGCAGCCGAGCGGCTGTATAAGGTCCACGGCCAGCGAGGCAGCGATCCGACCGAGCCCTGGCGCTCCGGCGACTATCCGTTTGCCGCGCTCGAGCATGATCCGGCGCTGCATCGGCTGCACGCTTCAATGCAGGCTCAAGGCTTGCAGCCTTTTGCGATGCCTGCCGCGGTCGATTACGGCGATGGCCGGCCATGCGTACTCTGTTCGACATGCGACGGCTACCCTTGCATGGTCGATGCCAAGGCCGACGCGGAAGTCTCTGCACTGCGCCCGACGGTCGCCAGCGGCCGCGCGCGATTGATGGTTCAGACGAAGATCGACCACCTCGTTATGTCCGCCGACGGCAGCAGGATCGAAGAGGCTCGTGGTACCCGAAACGGCTTGCCGGTTCGCATCAAAGCGAATCGATTCGTGCTGGCATGCGGTGCAGTCAATTCGTCGGCGCTGCTATTGCGATCCGCGGACAAAAACCATGCGGAAGGAATCGGCAATAGTTCGGGACTTCTGGGCCGCAACTACATGGTTCACAACAGCACGTTCATGCTCGCGGTCGATCCACGACGCTTCAACCAGGTTTTCTTCCAGAAGACGCTCGCGATCAACGACTGGTATCTCCCGTCGAAGTGGAATAGCTTTCCACTCGGCAACATTCAGATGCTCGGCAAGATTCGCGAGCCGATGGTGACCGGCATGTATCCGTGGTTGCCCAAGGCCGTATCGCGCTATGTCACCGACCATAGCGTCGATCTCTATCTCACCAGCGAAGATCTGCCGGACCCGGAGAATCGCGTGACGTTCAATGCGCAGCAAGGCCGGATTCAGGTGCGCTGGCGCCCGAACAATCTTCGAGCCCACGAAGAGCTCGTGAAAAAAACGATCGCGATGATGCGCAAGGCCGGGTATCCGTTTGTCTTCACAAAGCGTATGGGCATTGCCACCAACTCGCACCAGTGCGGCACCGCTTTGATGGGCAAGGATCCCGCGAAGAGCGTCCTCGACACGAACTGCAAATTGCACGACGTCGACAACGCATGGATTGTGGATAGTTCGTGGTTCCCTTCGTCCGCGGCAGTCAATCCCGCATTGACGATTGCCGCCAACGCCATTCGCGTGGCGCAGACGTTTCGCTGAAAAACGGCAACGCGGCAACTTGGCAACGACGAGCCGGCGTGGCCGAATGGCCTGCCGGTTTTTTTAGCTGCGTTTTTTCCGCCGAGGTTTTGTCGTCGAGCGAACGACTAACTCGGTCGGCAGGATGATCCGGGTGGCGGGAGGCCTCTTCGAAGGCGGCGCATTCAGTAGTTCTGTCAATAGGCGCGCAGCGTGCCGGCCCTTTTCGATCAGAGGCTGCCGAATCGTTGTCAGACCGGCGGCCGCCGCCTCGGGAATATCGTCGAATCCGATCACGGACAGTTGGTCTGGAACGGACACCCCGCGCTCATTGGCGATCGTCAGGAAAGACAGCGCCATCACGTCGGACGTGGCGGCCACTGCGGTCAATCCCTTGCTCGCCAGGATCTGTTCGGCCGCCCAATCGCCGGACGCGCGATCGAATCCGCCCGCCTCGATGATCACCATGTCGTCAAAGCCCAGGCCCGCGGCTTTTCCCGCCGACAGATATCCTTCGAGGCGAGCTCTCACCACATTTTCCGTGGACTGCTGGAAGCGCTTTTGCGTGACCGGCCCTCTCAATCCATCAGGTCTCAGACGATCGGCAATAATGCCGATCTTGCTATGACCGAGGTCGAGAAGATGTTTCATCTGGATCACGCCTGAGCCGAAGTCGTCGATGCCGACGAACGGCGTGCCTTCGATAATCGGTGCGTCGACTACGACGAACGGAATGTTCTGCTTGCGCGCCATCGCGACGACCGGGTAGTCGTCCGGCAAGTTGTACGCGATCAGGCCGTCGACAAACCCCCGCACCGCGAGGCTGACGCTGCCAGGTTCCCCCGACTGATTGACCAGGTCTTTTTGCAGCGGAAATAGTGCGAGAGCAACGTTCGCGAGTTCTCCGATTTCGCCTATCCCACGCAGGAGCCCGGTAGTTGACGGATCGATAAAAGCATAGGGAAGCTCGTCGGAAATCATCAGGCCGATTGCGCCGACGCGCCCGGAGCGCAGACTGCCTCCTCGAACATTCGGACCTGGATATCCGAGCTTCCTCGCGACCTTCAGAATGTGTTCACGCTGAGCCTCGGAGATCTCGGACGGCTTGTTATAAGCGTACGAAACAGCCGGCTGCGAAACCCCCGCGGCGAGCGCAACATCCTTCATCGACACTGTTCGTTTCATTTCGAAAGAGGGCATCCAGTCCTTGTAGTGCCGAGAAGGATATCGTACAGGCAGTGTCGCGTGCGCCTTTCAATCGTCGCATGTGGCCGCGAGCGTCCGACGTGCCTGAAAAGGCCGTGCGGGAATCGAAGCTGCCAGTACATCGGCAGCCAAAATCCCGGTCAATGCCCGTCCCGTCTTTCGATCGTCACGCCACGCGCTCTTCCGTCACCGCGTCGAATATCAGAGCCTTATTCGGATTCGCACTCAGTCGCACGGTTTCGCCCACCTTCCCCACGCCAGGCGCGAACCGGGTCATGAGCGGCTCACCCGCTGCGGAAACCAGCACGAAGTTGTCGGCGCCGGTCGGCTCGACCACATCGACTATCGCCTCGAAGCCGTCGCTGTCGGCGTTCAGCGCGAACCACTCCGGCCGGATGCCGAGTACGATCTCGCGCCCGATATGACGCTGCTGTGCAATCGACAATTGTCCCAGCGCAATTTTCAACGGACGCTTCTTGTCCGGACCGCCGACAAACGTGGCGGCCGCTCCATCACCCTGAAGTTTGCCCTTGATGCAATTCATCGCGGGAGAGCCGATGAAGCGCGCGACAAACAGGTTATTGGGCCGGTCGTACACGTCTTCAGGCGTGCCGATCTGCTGAACTTCTCCGCCCTTCATCACCACGATCTTGGTGGCGAGGGTCATCGCCTCGATCTGGTCATGCGTGACGTAGACGGTGGTCGTGCCCACACGCTGATGCAGCTTCTTGATCTCCGCGCGCATATCCGTGCGCAGCTTGGCATCGAGGTTCGACAACGGTTCGTCGAAGAGGAAAATCTTGGGCTCGCGAACCATCGCGCGGCCCATCGCAACACGTTGCCGTTGGCCGCCCGACAACTGGCTCGGTTTCCGGTCGAGCAACTGGTCGAGTTGCAGGATCGACGCCACGCGTTGCACTGCGGCTTCCTGCTCGCTCTTCGATGCGCCACGCACTCGCATGCCGAACGTCAGGTTCTTTCGCACGGTCATCGTCGGATAAAGCGCATAGGACTGGAACACCATCGCGATATCGCGTTTAGCGGACTCGATGTCGTTCACGACGGTGCCGTCGATAATAATTTCGCCGTCGGATACGGGTTCGAGCCCCGCGATCGCGTTCAGCAACGTCGACTTGCCGCAACCCGAAGGCCCGAGGAGAACCAGGAATTCTCCGTCATCGGCGTCGATGCTGATGGCTTTCAGGCAAGCCACGTTGCCGTAGTTTTTACGAACATCCCGAATATGCAAAGAAGCCATCATTACCCCTTGACCGCGCCGGCCATCAGCCCGCGCACAAAATATTTACCAGCCAGAACATAAATGACCAACGTGGGCAACGCGGCCAGCAACGCCGCCGCCATATGCACGTCGTACGGACGTTCACCCGCGCTCGCACTCACCATGTTGTTGAGCGCCACCATGATCGGTGTGTTCTGCCCGCTCGTGAACGACACGCCGAACAGGAAGTCATTCCAGATGCCGGTGAATTGCCAGATCACGGTCACCACGATCATCGGTACCGAAAGCGGCAGGATGATATGGCGGAAGGTGGTCCAGAAACCCGCACCGTCGACTCGCGCCGCTTTGATCAGATCCTGCGGCACCGTCATGAAGTAGTTGCGGAAGAACATCGTCGTAAACGGGAGGCCGTAGATCGTATGCACAAGAACGAGTCCGCCGATATTTCCCGAGAGTCCCAGCACACCGAGCGTCTTCGCGAGCGGAATCAGAACGGCCTGATACGGCGTAAAGCTGCCGAACAGAATGATCCCGTAGACGAAACGCGATCCCCTGAAATTGAACTTGGTCAGCGCGTAGCCGTTGAGCGCGCCGAACAGCGCCGACAGCACGACGGCCGGCACGACCATCAAGACGGTGTTGAAGTAAAAGCCGCGCAAACCCACGCAATCGACGCCGACACACGCGTTTTGCCACGCGTCGACCCACGGCTGAAAAGTCGGTCTCAGCGGCACGGAGAGTATCGAGGTCGAACGGATCTCCGCCATGTCCTTCAGCGACGCGAACACCATCACCACCAGCGGCATGATGAAGAACGCAGCGAACGCGATCAGCACCGCGTAAAGAACGGCGCGGCTGACCGTCCGGGTAAGGGTCCGGCGGCGATTTCTGGGGCGCGCCGGACGATGGGCGAGATTAGAGGCTATCGTGGTGCTCACGCTTAAACTCCGAAAAGAGATACGGAACAATAATGACGACCACGACCAGCAGAATCATCACGGAACTCGCCGCGCCTTGAGCCAGTTGGCCGCGGCTGAAGGTGAGGTTGTACATGAACGTTGTCGGGAGATCGCTCGAGAAGCCGGGGCCGCCATTCGTCAGCGCAACGACCAGATCGAATGAGCGCACAGCCTGATAGATGAGAATCACGATCACGCTGAACACCGACGATCGGAGCATCGGAATGATGATCGTCGAGTAGATGCGGAACACACCGGCGCCTTCCATCTGCGCCGCTTTGACGATTTCACCGTCGACGCCACGCAGTCCTGCGAGAAAAATCGCCATCACAAAGCCGGCTGTTTGCCAGACCGCAGCGATCACCAGCGTATAAACCGCCATTTTCGGATCGATCAGCCAATTGATATGAATACTGGTCCAGCCGATGTCGTGAAAAAGCTTTTCGAGTCCGAGGCCGGGATTCAAAATCCACTTCCACGCGGTACCGGTCACGATCAACGAGACCGCCATCGGATACAGGTAGATCATTCGGAGCGTCCCTTCGGCGCGCACCTTCTGGTCGAGGAAAATCGCGAGCAGCAGACCGATGACAAGCGAGATGACCATGAACGCCACGGAGAAAAGACCGAGGTTGACGACGGCCACATTCCAGCGATCGGAGTTCCACAGGCGCACGTACTGCGCGAGTCCGACGAAATCGTAATTCGGTGCGAACTTCGAATTCGTGAACGAGATCAGCACCGACCAGCCGATAAACACGTAGACCGCAATAGTCAGCACGACGATGCTCGGCGTCAACGTAACGACCGCGGGATTCAAAAACTGCTTGCGTCGCGGCGACCGCGACTTTGCGCGTCCGTTCGCATCTCCGGACTTCAGAGATACGTTCAGTCTGCGACTCGTATCTACTTCCATAAACTCGCCTCTGTAGTAAGACATCAACCAAAAACGGAACGCGGCGCGCTGGATCCATGCATTGCCGAAGTGCCCAATACGCTCACTCGACAGCACTCCCTTCGGGACGGCGCGTCGGATTCTTTTCCACCGAATATCCGGAACCTCCGCAAAAGCCCGCGAGCGACGCGTAGTCTTCACGGGCAGTCAGAATTTCCACGAGCGCCGGTCCGCCGCTCGACAGCGCGCCTCTCAATGCTCGTTCGAGTTGAGATTCATGCTCTACGCGCCAGGCCTCCAGTCCGAAACTTCGAGCGATGTCGGAGAAATCCGGTGAATAGGGTCTTCCGTTGGGCATGTTGAATTCAGAGCCGACATGCCGGCCCAGAAGCTTCTGTTGCAGGAACCGGGTCGACATGTGTCCGCAGTTATTCAGCACGACGAACACCAGCGGCAAACCGTGCATCACGCACACGGCCATCTCCGGAAGAGACTGGAGAAAGTCGCCGTCGCCGACCACGCATACGACATCCTTGGCCGGCACCGCCAGTTTTGCGCCGATGGCCGCCGGAACCGCCCAACCGACCGCGGGCGAATTCGCGCAAGTGAGTTGGGTGCGCGGCAGGTACGCGCGGAACACCTGCTGAACGGCCATCAACGCGGTGCCTGGTCCTGCGACGACAACTCCGTCCCGCTCCATGACGCGTTGAAGCACGCTGATCGGCCGTTGCGCCGAAAATGGCGTCTTGAGCACCGACGAGCGCTCTGCGACGAGTTGCAGCCACTGCGTCTTCAGTGCTTCTATCGTCGCGAGCCAGCGCTCGTGTCGCGACACAGCGCGCCGCGATCGCTGGGGAGATATCGCAACGGACATGTCGCGAAGCGCGCGGGTTGCATCTGCATGAAAGTCCAGCTCCCAGCTTTGATCGTCCTGCGGGGGGGCGAGAGAAACGCGGATCAGCATCCGTTCGACCGAATCGCCGGCCGCATGCAGTACATCGGGAATGCCGGCCCAATCGGCGTCCTTGCAGCCCACCACGAGAAGCAGGTCTGCACGCGCGAGAATCGAATTGCCGACCCCAGTACCGAAATTCCCGGCGGACAGCCCGCTAATCGGATGGTCTTCGGGTACGACGCCCTTCGCGCCGGCCGACGTCACCACCGGCGCGCCGAGCCGGGTTGCCAGTTCGAGGAGGGCGTCTTTCGCATCGATTGCTTCGGTCCCGATCCCCGTCCCCACGAAGATCGCCGGCCGCATTGACGACAGCAGCAGTGCCACCGCCTTTTCGACCAACCGAGGATCCGCTGCCGGCGGCTCTGCCAACTGTTGCGCATGGAGCGCATGCATGTCGATCTCGAGCGGCTCGCTTTGAACATCGAGAGACACCTCCATCTGCACAGGCTTTGGCTGACTCGCCAGCAGCACGCCAAACGCAGACTGCAAAACATCCGGCAACTGCGCTGCGTTCTGCACACTCCAGCGCGTGACACCGCTACTGTTGACTAGCGGACCGCGTTCGGAAGAGGACGCGTACTGCGCAGGCCCTGCAAAGCTGCGGCCACTTATCATCAGCGCCGCGCTGGCGTGCGCTTCCATCACAGTCATGTCTGTCGGCATCGGCATGTCGTTGCCGCTTACCCCGCCGATGAGCGCCATAGGCCGGCCGCACGCACGATGGAAGCCGTCGGCGAGGTGGACGGCGCTCCTCGACTGCATCACCTGAATGAACGGGATTTCCCTGCCGCCATCGAGAAATGCGTCCAGCAGCGGCAGGCAGTCTCGGCCCGGCACACCGGCCACGTACTGGACGCCGTAGTTCTTCATTGCTTGCGCAATGACCTGTGCGCCCGTTAGCTTCAATCTCGTCTCCTTCGGATTTAGCGTCTCATGCGGCGATCCGCTCAAAGACACCGCCTGCTCGTTGGAGAGGAGTATTTGCTACTAAAAAAATGCACTCAATTTCGCAGACGGCACAAACGAGACGCACTGTGACGCACGGAAAGCAGTACACTGAATCACGGCAAGGCCTGCTGGCCCGTGGCGACTCACGTCGCTAAAACAACGTGGTTTTCGCGGGGTTTTTATCAGTTGGCATAGCGCCGACGGGCGCGTACCATCCGGCGATTCACAGCGTGGCCAACCCTGGCTTGCTCGACATTCCCGCTAAACAATTCGGCACAGTCCGAAGCTTTTCCCCATACAAAGACATGGACCGACAGCAAGACCTCGCAAATCTCGCCACTAACCTGTCTCTGCTGGTGGCTTCGTTCGATTCGGTCGCGGACTTCTGCCGCAAGCTCAACGTGAATCGTCAGCAGTTCAACAAATATCTTGCCGGCTACCATGTTCCTTCGCAGAAGGTCCTTCTGAAGATATCGAAGTTCTTCCTGATGGAGCCAGGCGATCTGTTCATGCCGCCTGCTGAATTCCGCAGCTTCTATGAAGGCCTCGAATATGAACTTCCGCTCGACCTGAAGTCGGCCCCGCAATTCGTAAGATTTTTGCCGCTGATCAAATCGTCGGTTGCGCCGCTGCAAGACTTCCTCGGCGTCTATCACCGGTATCACAATTCGTCGATCTACAAAGGGCGGATTCTGCGCTCCGTCACCTGCATCTATGAACACGATTCGGCCGTGCGCTACGTGACTGTCGAGCGTTTCCCATTGCAGGACAGCACCAACAAGGTTGCGTACTCCTTCACTTATCACGGGTTCTGCTTCCTGCTCGGCGACCGGATTTTCATGATCGATTTCGAAGGGCGTCAGAAAAACGAAATGACCTTTTCCGTGCTCACGCCACAACATCGGCGACCCATCCGGTTCCTTTATGGCGTGGTCACGGGCGTCGCCTCGTCCTCCTTCCGGCAACCGTTTTCAACGCGCCTCGCTTTGTGTTTCGTCGACCGTGGTTCCATTCGGAAGAAGCACCTCCGCGAAGCAACGGTTCTGCTGCCAAGCGATCAATCGTTACCGCTGGAGATACGCGAATACATGACCGGTGACCAGTCAACCATGGTGTGGGGTGGAGAAGGTTGACAACCCGCATCCAGGCGTAAAAATGCAATCGCCTACTCTATAATGCGCGGTATTGCTCAGTACAGCTCGCTTATAGGGTTCGTCCATGCTTACTTACGAGGCGCTTCCAGATGAGCGTCAGCAGTACATCCGCTCGCTGCTCGCATCAAAAGGGAAGGTATTCGCGGCGGATCTGTCCGCGAAATTCAGCGTGTCCGAACACACCATTCGCCGCGATCTGAGCGATCTCGCCAAAGCGGGCGCATGCAGAAGAGTGTACGGGGGCGCGGTCGCCATTCCGCCTAACGACGGCAACCTGCAGCATCGGATGGAGCGGGAACCCGAGCGCAAAGACGCATTGGCGGTTGCCGCCATTTCGCTGTTGAACGACAACCAGTGCGTTTTTCTCGATACCGGCAGCACGAACCTGTCGATCGCGCGAGCGATTCCAGCCGATCTCAAACTCACTGTCGTGACCAACTCGCCGGTCATCGCATCCGCGCTGCTGGAAAAGGACAACGTGACGCTGATCGCGCTGGGCGGGCAGGTCGATAAAACGATTGGCGGCACGGTCGGCGTGCTTGCGGTCGAGGCGATTCAGAGGCTGTCGTTCGACCTCGCATTTCTCGGCGCGTGTGCTATCGACGCGCAGGAAGGATTGACGGTCTTCAGTCTCGAAGACGCGTCATTCAAACGGGCCGTCGTGACCCGAAGCGGAACAGCGGCGATAGCCGTGATCAACGAGAAGTTGCTCAGCGTCGCGACGCATAACGTCACGTCTATCGACAGCATCTCGACCATTATCGTCGAGGCCGATGCGCCGAAAAAACAGATTCGCGCATTTACCGACCTCGGTGTGCAAGTACTCGTCGCATCCCATTAGACGGTGCGCGCAGTCAACCTGTAGACCGCACCGGCGGCTGATTCGAGCCGCGACAAATCGAGCTTGCCGCCCTCGACCGCCGCGACGATCGCGTTTGCGATCTCCCCGATGTGCGGCACCGCATTCGGAGACAGCAGCAGCAGATCGGCACCGGCCGCGAGTGAGGCAACCGCGGTCTCGGCGACAGAGCGGTTGCCGATAGTCGCCTTGTGGTCGAGATCGCACGTCATCACGAGTCCGGTGAATTTCAATTCGCCCCGCAAGAGCGCGATCAGGTCAGCAGATAGCGATCCCGCTACGGCCGGCTGAAAAGCCTCGAAGCGCGCCGGCCCCATCATTACCGCACTCGCACCCTCGTCGATTCCCGCCTGGAAAGCGCCCCATTGAGCGCGTAGTTCGTCCAGCGACAGGGGCACCGTCGCATCGTCTTTCGCCGGATGACCTCGCAACACAGGGTGTCCGGGAAAATGCTTCAGCGTGGTGTTGAGACCCGCACGGCGCGCGCCGCGTATGTACGACCGCACCATTCGCGACGCGGTCGACGGATCGTCGGCCAATGTGCGGCCGTCGAGCCATTGATTGCCACCGGTCAGCACGTCGGCGGTGGGGGAAAGGACCAGGTTGATGCCCGCCTCGGCTACGCCACGCGCCGCCTCGAAGCAGGCCTGCTCCAACTCGGCCTCCGGCATGCGTTGCGCCGCGTCGCGCGCCGGCAACTTCGCAGCAACCCCTTGCAGCCGATGCACGGCGGCAATATCCGCATCGGCCGCCAAGATCAACTCGCCGCCTGCGCGTGCCTTCAAGGTTTTGATTGCGTGATGCCAGGCGTCAGGCGTTTCCCGCCTGAGCCGTTGTTCGCTCATTCGCCCCGACACATACTCTTCGCCTGTCTCGCCGAACAGAAGGCTCTTGCCTCCGTTCTCCAGAAAGCGGGAAATTGAATCGTCGGCTTCGAGTGTTTCGAGCACCGGCAACAGCACCGCATGCGCATGGCGGGAGAGTTCGCTCATGATGGTTAGCCGCCCAGGTTGCCAGCGATACCGGCGTCATGCCCGGTTTCCAGTTGGCGCGCGAGGGACCGCACGCGCCGCGCTGCGTCGGCGAGTCGTTCGTGCGCGAGCGCCCCGCTCTTCACCGCGTCGACGATCGTCCGGACGATCGTGTCGAGGCCTGCCTGGCTCGACACGAGCAGGAGGTCGGCGCCCGCCACCAGCGATGCCACCGCGACTGCCTCGACCGTTCGTCCGCGCAAGATACCCGGCGCATCCAGGTCGTCCGAAATGATCAGGCCTTGGAAACCAAACTGATCACGCAGCAAGGACAGCGTTTCACGAGACGTACTGGACGGCTCGTTGGCGTCGACAGCCGGCACCAAAGCGGGACCGGACATCACGGCGCTGACGCCGGCGCCGATCACGTCCTTGAACACGACGAGACTTGGCTCGAGTTGGTCCAGCGTGGCCTCGACGATCGCCTCATGAAGCGCCGGATCGAGTCGGGTCAGCGGATGACCGGGGAAATGCTTGGCCGTCGCAGCAACACCGGCGGCCTGAACACCGCGCACAAACGCGCAGGCAATGCGGCTGACTTCGGTCGGATCGACGCCGAGATTGCGCCCCTCGAGCCACGGGTTGATGCCGGATACGACATCGACGATCGGTGCGAGAAACAGATTGACGCCCAGCGCGCGTGCCGCTTTCGCTACCGCGGCCGACTGCCGCGTGATTTCATCCGCCGACAGCTCGCGGGCCTTGTCGAAGTCCGGCAGCGAGGGCGCAAGCTGATGAAGGCGCTGGATGCCGCCAAGCTCCTGGTCGATCGCAATGATCACACCCGCGCCGGCGCGTTCGCGCGCGAGCGCGGTCATGCTTTCGAACTGCTCGGCCGACTCGTTCGCACGCCGCTCGTCGCTCATTGCGCGCGCCACATATTCTTCGCGGCTTTCGCCGGGGAGAAGCGAAACGCCGCCGTTGTCCAGATAGCGCAGCACGACGTCGTCGAGTTCGAGGCCGCCAAACGCTGGGAGCAGGACCGCGTGAGCGTCCTGGATGAGATCGTTCAAGGCAATATCTCCGGTTGGTAAGACGCGCGCTATCGGACAAGATCGCGATCTAAGCTAGAAACCGGGCATTGATCGTTATAGCGCGTTTTAGCGCAGTATAGCCCGTTTTATGCATGGCGCAAGGACTTATTGACACCCGATTATGCTCGGTTATGCATGATTTGGGGGAACGTATGCTGGCTCTACCGATGGCCTACGAAACTTGAACACGGTTAGCCGACGGGTGCGCACGCGACATGGGAGGCGTTGCGCCCGACACGCGCTTGACCCGCATGCGTTCCGGTGTTTTGATCTGATCGCGCGAAAATACCGCGCGCGACAGAACAACAATGCCGAGGTGTTCGCTGATGCTCTTCACCCATCCCACACGCGCGCTGGCGCGCAGTCTGATCGCGGCGACCACGATGACGATCGCGCTCGCCGGCTATACGGCTTCGGTTTGCGCGGACGAACGCGACCCCGTCGCCGAAGATATTCACGAGACCGTCGTTCAGGTGCCGATGACCGAGCATGGTCTGTTCGGCGAGCACACCCGCGAACTCGTCGCGACCACCTATATGCCCGACGGAGCCGGGCCGTTTCCGCTGATCGTGCTGAGCCACGGCAGTCCGCCAAACGCTCGCGATCGCTTCAAGGTCGGCCGCTTCCGCAAGCTCGCGCAGATTCGCGAGTTCGTGAGTCTCGGCTTCGCCGTGATCGTGCCGATCCGCCGCGGTTATGGCGCCACCGGCGGCGAATACGCGGAGGGCACCGGCTCGTGCCAGAACCCCGACTTCGAAGGCGCCGGGCAAGCGGCCGCGCAGGACCTGCTCGCCGCCATCGCATTCGCGGACAAGCTGCCGCAAGTCGATCGCGACAAGGTCGTCCTGGTCGGACAATCGGCGGGCGGCTTCGCGTCGCTCGCGGCCGCGAGCTATGCGCCGAAGGGACTCGTCGCGGTGCTTAACTTCTCCGGTGGACGCGGCGGCGATCCATCACGTCATCCGGGCCAGCCCTGCGGACCCGAGAAGATGGCGCAAACGCTCGCGCACTTCGCATCGACCACGCAGGTTCCGGTGCTGTGGCATTACGTCGAGAACGATCAGTACTTTGCGCCGGAGGTCGTCAAAACCTGGTTCAGCGCGTTCGAAGCCGCGGGCGGGCATGGGCAACTGGTGTACGAACCGCCGTTCGGCCGGGACGGTCACGGCATGTTTTCGGTGGATCGTTCGATCCCGATCTGGCTGCCGCATGTCGAGCAGTTCCTCGGCCCCATCGTTACGCTAAAGCAAAGCGCATCGCCGACACCGCCCGCCCCCACCGCGCGCGCCGCCGGTCCCGACCCGACACCGTAAGCCGCGCTGTCGCCGGACTTTTGATCGGTTAGCCTAGCGCCTCGTCCATTCCTCGACACTCGCGCGCTCCGCCATGACCTCAAGCCCCACTTTCTGGATGATCCCGTCCGCGCCGACGCCCGTCGGCCCGTTCTCTCACGCGACCGAAACGGACGGCTGGGTATTCCTGACCGGCCAGATGCCGACCTCGCCCACCGACGACGACGCACCGCTGCCGGAAGGTGTCGTCGCGCAAACACAGCGCGTGATGGACAACCTGGTGCTCGTCCTGCAAGGCGTCGGGCTGGGTTTGCAACACGTGGTTGCCGCGCGGATCTTCCTGACGGAATTCAAGCGCGACTATGCGTCGATGAACGCGGTCTACCGCGCGTACTTCCCCGCGGACGCGCTGCCCGCCAGAACCTGCATCGGTGTCACCGGACTGGCGCGCGACGCATTGGTGGAGATCGACTTCATCGCGAAGCGGCCTGCCTGAATCGACGCGGCGTGGGAGCGGTGAAAGCCCACGCGCGGCGAGCCGGTCTCGCTCAATGCATCGATTCCTCGTCCAGTCCGAAGCGATCGCATAGCGCCTCGTGCAGCGAGACCGCGCGTTCGTCCATCTCGGTCGTCCAGGCTTCGCTCGTATCGCACAGCCGTTGCAACTCGCGGCATCGCTGCGCGAAGTGCGGCTCCTGAACGAGCATGAACGCGCCGGACGCGCTATGCGCCCAGTCGCGTAACGCCTGCTGGTTTTCCTCGTCGACGATCGCCAGCAGTCGCGGCAAATCTTTTTGCAGATGCGCCTTGAGCATCGCCGTATAGCGCGCTTTGTCGTCGGCGCTTAACGTCATGGGTGTTGCGTCAAACGACGTTTCATCGCTCGCGGCAGCACCCGGCCGCGCGGACAGCGCCGCCAGCAACGCAGCCTCCAGCTCACCCAACGACGCCGGTTTGGCCACATAACCGCTGAAGCCGCGCTCGCGCCATCCTGCGCCCGGCTGTTGCTCGGTCACCGCGCTAAACGCCAGCACCGGCACGTCGGCACCCGACTCACGCAACGCGGCGAGCAACGCGTAACCGTCCATGACCGGCATGTGGATGTCGGTCAGCACGATGTCGAAATCGGCCTGCTCAAACGCGTCGAGCGCCTGGCGGCCATCGCCGGTGATCGTCGGCGCGCAGCCCAACGCGTCGAGTTGTTCGACGATCAGCGTCTGGATCAGCGAATTGTCTTCTGCAATCAGAACCTTCAGACCGCGCAGCGCCGGATCGGGCACTGCTGCCGGCAACAGGATCGATGTCGACACCACTGCGGAGCCGGCCGCCGGGATGGCGGCAGCACCGGCGACAACCGCGCCCCCGGTAGCGAGTTCCACCGCCGACAGAATCGCCGTGCGGCTGAATTCCGTCGCTTCGAGCACGCCCTCCGCACGCGAAGCGGGCCGATGCGGCCCGTTGCGCGTCACCCACACCGCACCGGCCGGCTGCACCGCGCGCAACTCCGCTATCGCGTCGAGCCCGTATTCCCCGGTGATCACGATCGCGTCCGGCCGGTTCACCCGCAACCAGGCTTGCGCACTGCTCATCGACGTGACTGCATGGTCCACCCAGCCGGCTCGCCGTAACCATTCGCCGAGCAGATGCCCCGACTCGCGCTCGCGGCACACCACCAGCACGTTGCCGCGGCGAGCGGGCTCGACAACCGGCTCGCGCAGCGCGTCAGGCGGCAGCGTGAGCGGAATCGATACGCTGAAGGCGCTGCCCACGCCCACCACGCTTTCGACCGTGATCTGGCCGTCCATCAGTTCGCATAACCGCGCGCAAATCGACAAACCGAGGCCCGTGCCGCCGTAACGACTCGACGTGCTCGCTTCGCCCTGCTCGAACGGCTTGAAGATGCGCGCCACCAGCGCCTCATTCATACCGATGCCCGAATCGCTGACCCGGCAAGCGAGAACCGGCCGTCCTTGCGAATCGTGCGTGACTTCGGCCTTCAGCGTGATCTTGCCGCACAACGTGAACTTGAACGCGTTGCTCAGCAGGTTGTTGACGATCTGCGCAATGCGCGTGCGGTCGCCGAGCAGCACCTGGTCGAGCGTCGGCGACAGATGGGAGTAGAAACGGATCGCGCGTTCGGCCGCCATCGGCACATACGAGAGCGCGATGTTTTCGAAGTCGTCGATCGGACGGAACGGCTCGCTCAGCAACTTCATCTCGCCGGCGTCGATCTTCGAGAAATCGAGAATATCGCTGACGATGCGACGCAGCGCATCGGCGGCGACGCCGAGCGCGCCGAGCCGCTGCGCGTGGACTTCGAGCCCCGGCGTGCGGGCGAACAGTTCGAGGTTGCCTAACAGCGCGTTCAGCGGCGTGCGGATTTCATGACTCATCGACGCGAAGAAATTCGAACGTGCGCGCATCATCGCTTCGGTGTTCTGCTGTGCGAGCCGCAGTTGCTGTTCAAGTGTGTGCTGCGCGCTGACGTCGAGAATCGCGCAGAACAGCACGTTTTCGCCGGCATAGCGGGCGGGGGCGTAAGTGAACTGGAGAAACTGCGTGCGCAGCGCGCCGTCCTCGTCCAGCGAAGCAGCGTGCGGCAACGCGGGCACGCCGAAGGCCGCGATCTTCGCAAACGATGCAACGGAAGGCTGATCGGGCCGCTGCGCGCGAAACGCCGCGCCGATGTGCGGCGGCAACCGGTTGCTGCCCGTTTCGATATGCAGCAAGGTTTCGGCAAGCGCGTTGGCCGTCAGAATCGAATAGTCGCTGTGCCGGACGATGCACAAGCCGACCGGCGTCGCGCTCACGAGAATCTGGTTGATCGTCTCGCTTTCGAGCGCGCGCGACGCTTCGGCGAACGCGTTGTTCAGCAGGCGCAGCCCCCAGTAACGCGCGGTCAGCGCAATCGTCAGCAAAGTCAGCAACATCAGCGCTGCGAGCACCGCCAGTTGCCAGCGGAGCGTGGCGATCAGCGCGCGCCACGAGATAAAGCCGACCAGCGAGCCGAAACCGTGCGGCAGCGGCTCGCTCAACACCATGCCGTCGTTGGTGTGCCGATACTCATCGAAGTGCGAACGCGCGGTCAGATCCTCCAGCATCTGCGTGGTTTGCGCATCGAGGGGCGGCGAAGACACGATCACGCGATGGTCCGCCGTCATCAGCAGTAGCGTGCCCTCGTTGGTGGGCCGCGCAAGATACGCGGCGAGCGCATCGACCGGCACGCTCATCACAATCAGCGTGACCGGGGTGTCGTCGGCATAGAAGGCGCTTACCGCCGAAATCACCGGCGTGCGTTGCAGCGGATCGAGATACGGACCGAGCCACACGCGTTCGCCCTTGCCGGGCACGCGCTTGCCGGTTTGCTTCAGCAGTTCGCGCTCGAGCGTGTCGCGCAGCTTGCCGACGGTTTCCGGTTGCAACGACGACGGATTCGCCGACGCACCGGCCGCGGCGCCGCTAGGCGGCACGGCAAGCGAAGGCAGAACCGCCGCGTAATCTTCGCTGAGCCCGATCAGGGTCGCGCGCTGTCGCAACTCGAACGACATCTGCGTCACCAGCGTCGACTGTGCCGCTTCATACACGCGCCAAAGATTCGCGCTGAAGTTCGGTCCCCAGGCAGCGCGAGTGGCTTCGCCCACGAACACGTCGAACTGCGCGTCGATCCCTTCGACCGTACCGCGCGCAAAACCGCTCTGCCGGATCGATTCGTCGACGGCACGGGGCGCGGACAGGACGTTGGCGGTGCCGTGATAGAAGGCGAGCGTGAATTCCGCGCGACGCAGAAACGACTCTTCGCGATTCAGGAGCAGCGAGATCGCGCTGGCATTCTGGACTGCAAAGTTACGCCGGTAATCGAGTTGCTTCGCGGCGGCGAGCGCCGCCAGCAGAAGCACGAAGATCGCGACGATCAGCATCAACGATCCGATCGTCGCGAGATAGAGGCGCCGTTGGCGCTTCGCGCTCTGGGCGAGCGATGCGAACGCCAGAGTCAGCGACTCCTGGGTACTGTCGAGGATCTTCTGCATCGGCTTGCGAAAAGGAGCACGGCTTGCGCAGGCGGACGGCGGCATCGTCGCCGTGACAAATGCATCTGCGATGCCTGCTGCGTGTTCGGGCGTTGGTTCGGGCGGAGTGTAGCGCTTTTAGAGGTAGCACGGCACGCATCCGGCACCGATTGCCCCAGCTCAACCGGTATGCATCAAGCAACCCTGCATTAACGGCTCAATGCCCGGAAAACCTGAGTGGTTTGCTGGGAATCCCTAAAGAGTGCGGGGGTAATGCCGTTAATTGCGGCATAGCCGTAATGACCGCGAACACTCGCGGACGCACCCGCAAGGAAAGCCATGCGCAACAATCAGCCCGTCAGTGGGCACGAATACGAATTCCCTTCGTCGCAGATGTTAGTGTCCGCGACCGACCTGACTGGCCGCATTCAGTACTGCAATCCGGCCTTCATCGCCGTGTCCGGTTACACGCGCGAGGAACTGATCGGCCAGCCGCATAACCTGATCCGCCATCCGGACATGCCGCGCGAAGCGTTCGCCGACATGTGGACGACGATCCGCGACGGCCGTCCGTGGACCGCGCTCGTCAAGAATCGCCGCAAGAACGGCGACCACTACTGGGTGCAGGCGAACGTCACGCCGGTGGTGGAGAAAGGCGCGGTCGTCGGTTATCTGAGCGTGCGCGTGAAGCCGGAGCGCGCCGCGGTGCGCGCCGCCGAGGCACTGTATGCACGCATTCGCAGCGGCGAATCGCGCGCGTTCAGATTGCATCGCGGCGTGGCGGTGCGCACCGGCCTGCGCGGCCGTCTGCAAGCGCTGATGCGTCTGCCGGTCACGACACGCGCGGCGCTCGGCTATGCGATCACGCCGACCGCATTGCTGCTGGCCGGACTCGCCGCATGGGGCGGCATGCCGCCCGTGCCGTTCTGGATCGCGTTCGGCGTCACCACGGCGGTCAGCCTCGTCTCCTGGCAGATGCTGACGCGACAGCTCGGCGCACCGATCCACGACATGTCCGGTTTCGCGACCCGTCTCGCCGCCGGCGATCTGACCGCCGATCTCACCATCGCGCGTCACGACGATCTCGGCGACGTGCTGCAGGCGTTGAATCAACTGAAGGCGAATCTCGCCGCGATCGTCTACGACGTGCGCGCGCAGATCACCGGCATGCTCGACAACGCGCGGGAAATCTCGAGCGGCAACGTCGATCTCGCGCGGCGCACCGAATTGCAGGCCGCGTCGCTCGAAGAAACAGCCGCCACCATGGAGCAGCTGACCACCACCGTGCAGGCCAACGCCGACGCCAGCGTGCGCGCGCTCGATCTGGCAAAAGACGCGCAAGCGGCGGCGGCTGTCGGCGGCAAGATCGCGGGCCAGGTCGAGCAGACCATGGCGAGCATCACGGCTGCGTCGAAACGTATCGCGGACATCACCGGCGTGATCGACGGCATCGCGTTCCAGACCAACATCCTCGCGCTGAATGCCGCCGTCGAAGCCGCGCGCGCGGGCGAAGCGGGCCGCTCGTTCGCGGTCGTCGCGGGCGAGGTGCGGATGCTGGCGCAGCGTTGCGCGGCGTCGTCGAAGGAAATCAAATCGGTGGTGGAGGCAAGCGCCACCGAAGTGGCGCTCGGCACCGAACTGGTCGCTCGCACCACCTCGCAGATGCGCGAGATCGACGAGGCGGTGAGCCGGGTGTCGTCGATCATCGTCGAGGTGGCGAATGCGAGCAACGAACAGGCCGAAGGGATTCGCCAGGTGAACCAGGCAGTCTCGCATCTGGATGGCGCCACGCAGCAGAACGCCGCGCTGGTGGAACAGGCGGCGGCCACCGCGCAGCGTCTCGCCGAGCAGGCCGACGTGCTGGACGAAGCCGTACGTCTCTTCACCGTTGCCGACGCGACACCCGCCCGACACACCGCCACGACGGCGCGCCCGACCTCCGCACCGGGATCGTCGCGGCACACGGCGCGCGAGCCCGAGTGGGATGAAGCCACAATGGTCTGATAGATCGGCGTTACTCCCACCTCGACAGTCCCATTTCGACACACCAGGATAGAACCGTCAGCGCCCATGGTTGCAAGGGCCGGCTGACCCGAGTAACAACGGCGTTTAACGGCCCGTCCTTTCCGGACGGGCTATTTTTTTGCGCGAGCTCCCGTCGCAAGCGTTTGGCCCAGGCTTACCACGCAAGCCCGCCGCACAAAACCGGCAAAGTCGGCGGCAACTTGAAGCGGACCGTACCCGCAAGACCGAAGAAACGGGTTTCGCCTAGCCGACGCATGCGTCACTGCCATGACAACAGGGCTCGAACAAGTGCACCGCGACGGGGCACGAAAAATGCATCCGTCGTTTCGTGGAGTCGCGTTAAACTGGCTGCGACGCTCACGCGTCACGCCGCTATCAGGCGGCGAGCCGCGCCAGGCAACGCGCAGCGCGGTGCGCCGGCAAGCATATAGCAGAACGGGCGAATTCCCAGGGTGTAAGTGTGGCGCGACAGACGGCGCGCAAACCTGCCCGTACAATGGTTCGATCAACAACGTAACAAGGACAACTCGATGCGCACTACCGGGTCCTCCGGGTCAATGGCCCTGCTCACCGAATACGACGACGCAACGGCGCGCGAACTCCGCTCGCTGCGCCTCGAATCGACCGAAGACGGCAAAGGCATTCTTCTGATCGAAGTCGACGAGCGCAAGCCAGGCATTCACCGCGAGGTGCGTTACGAAATCACGCCAGCCGAACTGATCGCGGCAATCCGCGCGCACGGCGCGGAGTTGCCGGGCGAACAACACAATCATCGTCAGTAAGTTCAGCTACGCGGCGCGCGCCCCCGCGCGCCCCGCCCGGCACCACACCCCCCCGCCGCCGGGCGGCGCCCCCCCCCCCCCCCCCGCCAACGCGAACCCCCCCCCCCGGGCCCCCCCCCCCGGGCCCCCCGACGCCGACGCTTACTTC